>NZ_CM182078.1:0-1374046 GCF_059418045.1 Candidatus Pelagibacter sp. PS_06 | reverse complement strand
AACGTTTAAGGAAATCTCAGTTAGAACGAAATAAAAAAATTTGCAACTACATAATATTTTTTTTAAAAAAAAAATAAAATCTATGATTGTAGATTTAATTCTAAATTAAAAAAAAATTAATTTATCTTTTATTAAAAACTTTTATTTTGAATCAAACACAGATTGAATCGTTCATAGATTGAATCAAAAAGTTATTTTTATTTACCAAGTCTAGATGTGGTAAATTATAAAAGTAATACTAATATATAATGTGAGTACTCGAGGTTGTTTATTAGCTTTTGTTAGGGTCTTAAGTTTTAAATTGCAGATATCTTTTTTGTTATTCTAGAAACATTTCTTGAGGCGTTTTGTTTCTTAATAATCCCTGTTTTTGCTATTTTCATCAATTCAGAATTTAATTTTGGCAAGAATTTAAGGGCTTCATCTTTTTTTTTGTCATCAATTAATATATTCATTTTTTTTAGAGCATTTCTAAATCTGCTTTTTCTGGCCTTATTGACTGTTGTTTGCTTAGAAATTCTTCTAATTCTCTTAATTGCTGATTTTGTATTTGCCATATTCGCAGGGGTATAGCTTGAGAATTTATGGTGGTCAATAAAATAATTGGCTATTTTTGACAAGAATCACAAAAAAAAGTTGATCTATTGGAGATTATTTTTTTTTTTATGAAATCAGTACACCCTATATTTTTGCAGCGCACTCCCTCTAGATGATAAACTTTAAATTCATTTTGGAAACCACCTTTTGAACCTGATGTATCTTTAAAGTCTCTTATACTTGAACCTCCCTTACTAATTGCTTTAAGCAGAATTTTTCTGCTATTAATTATAATTTCTTTACATTCCTTCTTGCTTAATAATTTTACTTTTTTAAATGGATTAATTTTACTCGTAAATAAAATTTCACTAGCATAAATGTTTCCAATTCCAGATACAAATTTTTGATCAAGTAAAAAATTTTTTATATCCCTATTTTTGTCTTTAAAAAAATTATGAACATATTTTAGATTGAAACTCTTATCAAAAGGCTCAGGACCCAAGTGACTAAATCTTTTAATTAGATCTGCATTATTTTTAATAATCTGAAAAAAACCAAATCTTCTTGGATCATTATAAATAATTTTAAAATTTTCAAAAACTAATTCCACATGATTGTGTTTTTTTGGTAAAAAAGGTGAATTATAGAAACTAGCATTAGTATGTTTATTAACTAATTTTTTGTTAACGACATGTATTGTTCCGGACATACCAAGATGGATTAAGCAGTAATTATCTTTTGGTAAATATATAATTATGTATTTAGAAAATCTATCTACTTTAATTATTTTTTTATTTAGAAAATAGGTATTAAAATTAGATGGAATTTTTAATCTTAAGTTCCTATTTCTTATTATTACTTTTTTAACCTTTTTTTGTTTAATCTTTTTATCAAGAGATTGTCTTACAATTTCTACTTCTGGTAATTCTGGCATTTCACACTATATTGAATATATATTTTTTTTTATGCAACAATATCTTCAAAATAAAAAAGGGCTTGTAGAAGGAGTATTCGATCGAGTCTACAGTAAATATGACCTTATGAATGATTTTATGTCACTTGGTGTTCATAGATTTTGGAAAAAAAGTCTTATAAATATGATGAACCCATCTCTGGATAAAAACTTAATTGATGTAGCTTGTGGAACAGGTGACATTGGTAAATTGTATTTAGACAGTACTAATAAAAATAGCAAAATTACCTGCGTGGATCCTAACAAAGGAATGATAAGCCAAGGTAAACGAAAGCTCTCTAGTTACAAAAATATTAATTGGGTTATTTCTCCTGCAGAAAAATTACCTTTTGAGGATAACAAATTTGATTTTTATACTATTAGTTTTGGACTAAGAAATACAAAAAATTTGAATAAGGCTCTTTCCGAAGCGTACAGAGTTTTAAAGCCAGGTGGAAGATACTTATGTTTGGAATTTTCTAAAATACAAAACTCAAATCTTGATTTTATATATAAAAATTATTCAAAATTAATTCCAATTATTGGTCAATTTGTTATTGGCGAAAAAGAACCATATGAATATTTAATTAAAAGCATAGAGCAATTTATTAACCAGGAAGAGTTAATTCAATTGATGAAAGATAATAAATTTCAAAATTGCTCTTACAGAAACTTTTCTGGAGGGATTGTTTCAATTCATAGTGGATGGAAATATTAATGATCAAAAAACTTATAACCTTATTTAAATTAGGGAGAAAAGTTGCAAAGTCAGACATTTTAAGTATTGCTTCAAAATTTAAAAAACCACCTATCGCAATAACAATATTATTTCAATTACTCTCAATTTCGTTTTCTAAAAATAATCTGCAAAAATTAAATACAAATGAAGGAGAAAGATTGTCTAGTTCTTTAGAGTCTATGGGTACGACATTTATAAAACTTGGACAATTTTTAGCAACTAGACCTGATATTATTGGAGAAGAACTATCAGCTAAACTAGAAAATTTACAAGATCGTCTTCCACCCTTTTCTATTAAACAAGCACAAGAAATAATCAAAAAAGACCTTGGTGAAGAAACATATAATTCAATAATAGACTTAAGCGAACCTGTTGCAGCGGCCTCCATAGCTCAAGTTCATAAAGCTAAAATTAATGATAATGGAACTATTAAGGATGTAGCAATAAAAATTCTAAGACCAGATATCAAAAAAATATTTAATGAAGAAATTGATGCTATGATGTTGTTTGCTTTCTTTATTGAATCATTTGTAAAAAAAACAAAAAGATTAAAACTTGTAGAAGTTGTATTTTTATTAAAAGAAATAACAAACCTTGAAATGGATTTAAGATTTGAAGCAGCAGCAGCTAATGAATATGCAGAAAATACAAAAAATGATGCTGGTTTTAAAGTTCCTCAAATTTATTGGAATTTTACTAGTGAAAATGTAATGACCCTTGATTGGGTTGATGGGGTATCCATAAGAGAGACTGAAGAATTAAAGAATAGAAACTTAGATACAAATAAAATTGCTGAAGACATTATTCAACATTTTTTAAGACATGCTGTAAGGGATGGTTTTTTTCATGCAGATATGCATCAAGGAAATATCTTTATTGATAATAGTGGTCAAATAGCTCCTATCGATTTTGGTATAATGGGTAGATTAGATAAGGTTAGCAAGAGATTTTTAGCTGAAATTTTGTATGGCTTTATTCAAAGGGATTATAGAAAAGTTGCAGAAGTACATTTGGTAGCTGGATTGGTTTCAAATAATGTTCCAATTGATGATTTGGCTCAAGCTTTAAGATCAATAGGAGAACCTATATTTGGACAATCAGTCAAAGATATATCTGGTGGTAAGTTGCTAAAACAATTGTTTGATGTAACTGAAAAATTTAATATGCAAACTCAGCCTCAATTATTAATGTTGCAAAAAACTATGGTGGTAGTTGAAGGTGTTGCAAGAAAATTAAATCCTAACACAAATATATGGACAACATCTAAACCGGTGCTTGAGAATTGGTTAAGAGAAACAAAAGATCCAATAAATACTATAACGGATACATTAAACAACACCTCAGAAGTTTTAAAAAAATTACCAGAATTACCCGAGATTATGGATAAAGCTAATCAAGCATTAACATTTTTAGCTAGTGGCCAAATTCCACAAAGCTCAAATTCTTATACAGCCTTAAATAATAAAAAATCTGAAATGACGACTTTTAGAAATCAATCTATTATTGGTTTATTAGTTCTTGTAATTATAGGGTTATTGGTATTTTAATTCGGCAAATGAAAAATCTAATAGACAAAAAAATTCTCTATATAGTTTGTGGTGGAATATCTGCTTATAAAAGTCTTGAAACAATTAGACTTTTTAAAAAGAATGGAGCACAAATAAAAACTATTTTAACCAATAGTGCTAAACAATTTATAACTCCTCTTTCAGTTGTATCTCTTTCACAAGGCAAAGTTTATAGCGATCTATTTGATGTTGAAAACGAGACAGAAATGGATCATATCGCTTTATCAAGATGGGCAGATGTTATTTTAATTGCTCCAGCTACAGCAAACACTATTTCAAAATTAGCTCAAGGAACTACTGATGACTTGGCTTCAACTGTAGTACTGGCATCAAATAAAGAAATTTATATAGCACCTGCAATGAATATTAGAATGTGGGAGCATCAATCTACAAAACAAAATTTAAAAAAACTAGTGAGTTATGGGTATAAACTTATTGGCCCAGAAATTGGAGAAATGGCTTGCGGTGAATATGGTGAAGGAAAAATGTCTGAGCCAAATAAAATTTCCAATGAAATAAATAATTATTTCTTAAATCTTAAAAATAGTAAAAAATTAAAAGCATTAGTTACAGCTGGTCCAACAAATGAATATATTGATCCTGTAAGATTTATTACAAATAAATCTAGTGGTAAACAAGGGTATGAAATTGCTAAATCTTTATCTAAAAAAGGTTTTGATACCACCCTTATTTCTGGTCCAACTAATTTAACAATTGACGCCAATATAAAACTTATAGAGGTTGAAACAGCAGATGAAATGTTGTTAGAAACTCAAAAAAACTTGCCAGCAAATGTAGCTGTTTTCTCTGCAGCTGTAGCTGATTTTAAAATTAATAAAAAATACGAATACAAAATAAAAAAACAAGACTCGCTTAATTTAAATTTAGAAAAAAATGTAGATATATTAAGTTATGTTTCAAACCATAATTCTATGAGACCAGATCTTGTTATAGGGTTTGCAGCAGAAACAGATAATGTTGAAAAGAATGCTGAAAAAAAATTAAGTACTAAAAATTGTGATTGGATCATCGCAAACGATGTATCCAATAATAAAATTGGTTTTAGTTCTGATTTCAATGAAGTAACGGTTTACTACAGTGACAAAAAAAAAGAGAAACTTTCTTATAAAAAAAAATCTGAAATATCTGATGAAATAGTTGATAGAATAATAAATCAATTAAATTAATGACAAAAGTTCTTATAAAAAAATTAGACTCATCTGTTGAGTTACCAGCGTATAAAACAAGCGGGGCATCAGGTATGGATTTAATGGCCTTTTTAAATAAAGCAATTACACTAAAACCAAAAAATTCTTGTTTGGTTCCAACGGGTATTTCTGTTGCGTTTCCTAGTGAATTTGAAATTCAAATCAGACCAAGATCTGGTTTAGCTGCTAAAAATAATATTAGTGTATTGAACACTCCAGGAACAGTAGACAGCGATTATAGAGGTGAGATTAAAGTTATTCTTTACAATCATGGTGATACTGATTTTTTAATAAATAATAAAGATAGAATTGCTCAAATGATTTTAACTCCTGTTATTAAGATGAATTTAGAAGAAACAGATACTTTACCTGCAACAGTTAGAGGAGAAGGTGGATTTGGCTCAACTGGAAAATGAGTTCAAAATTAAATAAAAATCAACTCGAAAAGTTCTCAAGACAAATTATTTTAAAAAATATCGGTATTTTAGGTCAAAAAAGAATTTTAAACTCAAGAGTATTAATAATTGGTATGGGGGGATTGGGTTGCCCTGTTGCAGAATTTTTAACCAGATCAGGGGTTGGATCTCTAGGAATTGTAGATCACGATATAGTTGGTCTTTCTAATATCCATCGACAAACTTTGTATGATGAAAAAGATTTAGGGAAATTAAAAGTTAAAGCTGCCAAAAAAAAATTAGTTAGTATTAATTCTAAAACTAAAATTAATATTCATAATTTTAAATTAGATAAAAAAAAATTTATAAAGATTATTAAAAAATATGATTATATCGTTGATGGAACAGATAATTTTGAAACAAAATTTTTAATTAACGATATAAGTTTAAAATATAAAAAATTTTTAGTAACAGGAGCTATAAGTAAGTTTGATGGCCACATATTTACTTTTAATTTTAGCAATAAAAAAGATCCTTGTTTAAGATGTTTTTATCAAGAAGAAACTATCTCTGATGACATTCTAAACTGTGAATATGAAGGAATACTTGGTACTATTGCTGGCATTATTGGCACCATGCAGGCTAACGAAATCTTAAAAAGAATTTTAAATATTGGAAAAAATTTAAATGGATATATTTTAATTTTCGATTTGTTAAATTTAAATTTTAGAAAAGTAAAATTTGATAAAAGAAAAAAATGTATATGTAATTAATGTATAAAATTATTTGCACACTAATTTGCCTAACAATTTTTATATCTTCTTCCATAGCTGAAGAAACTTTTGTTTCCTTAAAAAAAAAAAAGTAAATGTTCGTTATGGCCCAAGTTTTGAATCAGATATTAAATTTGTTTATAAAAAGATTAACTTGCCCTTGAAACAAATTGATAAAAAAGAAAATTTTAGAAGAATAATTGATTTAAAAAACAATAGTGGCTGGATACACATTTCACAATTAAAGAAAAATAATTCAGTTATCGCACTTCAAAATAAAGTTTTGTTTAAGAAACCATCTTCATTTGCAAAACCTATAGCCCAAATTGAAAAGGGAAGACTATTAATTATCGATAAGTGTCAGGAAAAATGGTGTAAAATTAAATCTGAGGATTATGTGGGGTGGATTAAAACTAATAATATCTGGGGCTTAATTAACTAAAATCAGCCACTAAAGAGCTTAAATTTGCTGAACTTAGCTTTGTAGTATGTGAATATTCTTTGTGATCAATCCCAATCTCAACTTCCACACTATCTGATTTAAATTTTTCAATTTGTTCATCATTCAACTTAAAATGAATAAATTGAACTGAAGAAGCCTTACCTTCTGCAGAAGTTCTATCAACATCTTCTTCGGGAATAGCTTTTATTGATTGGCCATCAATTTTAATAAAGACTTTTTCTTCAATTCCTCCAGCTTTGCTTAGAAATGCAGCTCTTGAAACTGGGTTATCAATTTCAAACATTAACGTAGCTGTAAGTTCTTTTCCATTTGGTATTAAAGGATTGTAAGCTACCAGTTCATCTTTTAATTGTTCGTCACCACCTTTTTCAATGTAAAGCATCTCTTGGACTTGAGCCAACATTGTTTCATAACTTTCAAAATAAAAAGTAGCATATGGGCCGAGTGCAATTCTTCTATCTTTTTTAAGGTTTACAATATTTTTTCTAAGCTCTTTTCTGTTTTTTGTATAAACATCTAAAGGCATGATATCTTCTTTTAGAATTTCTCTTTTTTCTTTAGGCATGATTATAATCTATAACTTTTTGCCATTAATTCGATAGGATGTAACGCCTCATCATTAGATATATTTGTATCCACTTCCAATTGCTTTAAATGTTTACCAGCTAATGGGCAATCTGAGGCCATGTATTTATTATTTTTATTCTTAATTTGTCTAGCTGTTGGTCTTCCAACTTTATTTGCTAAATCATGAGTATCTTTCATAACACCAAACGTACCTCCATGACCAGCACATCTTTCAACAACGTCTAGCTTAACGTTTGGAATAAGTTTTAACATATCTCTTGATTTGATACCCATGTTTTGAGCTCTTGCATGACATGCATTGTGAACTGTAACTCCACCGTCTATTTCCTGTAATCCCTCTGCCAATCCTTCATTGTTTGCTATATCAACAACATACTCATCAATATCCATTATATTTGAAGATAATCTTTTAATATTTTCATCCTTAGGCAACAGCAGAGGCCATTCAAATTTTAACATCAAACCACAACTGGCTGTTAGAGTAAGTACTTTATAACCTTTATCAACCCACTCTAATAAATCTTTAGATACTTTCTTTGCTTGCTCAACCACCTTAGGTAGATCAGCTTGTTCTAAAAAAGGCATACCACAACATCCTGGATAAGCCTCTTGAACCTCAACTCCATTCTTTTTTAAAACTTTTAGAGCAGCAACTCCTGTATTTTTTTTATTAAAATTCACAAAACAAGTTGTGTAGATCACAACCTTTCTATCTTTGTTTGGAGTTTCAAAATTTATTTGATCTTTATTTTTTTTAAAAAAATTTGAAAATGTTTCTGAATTATATTTTGGCAACTGAACTCTTTTGTCAATTCCAGCAACAACTTCTAAAATTTTTCTAAAAAATTTGTTTTTAATACTAGAGGCCCAGTTAACTAATTTTGAAAACATAACACCAATTTTTGCGTTTCTATCTATTTGAGCTAATTGTGTTGGAACAGTTAGCAATTTTCCTAATTTTTTTTGAGCTGTTCTATATCTCAACATTAAGTGAGGAAAATCTAAATCAAAATCATGAGGAGGCACATAAGGGCATTTAGTCATAAAACACATATCGCACAAAGTGCACGCATCAACAACTGGTTCAAATTGTTCGCTTTTTAAACTTTCAACATCCTCATTTTCAGACTCATCAATCATGTCAAATAACTTTGGAAATGAGTCACATAAATTAAAACATCTTCTGCAACCATGACAAATATCAAATGCTCTTCTCATTTCAGCATCTAATTTTTCAGGGTTTAAAAAATCAGGATGTTCAAAATCTATTGGGTGTCGAATAGGGGCGTCTAAACTTCCTTCTTTACTCATAGTTTTTAATTGAAATATTTTTTTGGGTATTTGGTGGGCAAATTAATGCCCACCAAAATAATTTATTAGCTAATAGACTCTAATGTTTTTTGAAATTTACCAGCGTGAGATTTTTCAGCTTTTGCTAAAGTTTCAAACCAATCAGCTATTTCTTCAAAACCTTCTTCTCTAGCTGTTTTAGCCATACCAGGGTACATGTCTGTATATTCGTGTGTTTCACCTTGTACTGCTGATTCTAGATTAGCTTTAGTTTCACCAATTGGTAAACCAGTAGCTGGATCACCTACTTCTTCTAAGTATTCTAGGTGACCGTGTGCGTGGCCTGTTTCACCTTCTGCTGTTGATCTAAATACTGATGCAACATCGTTGTATCCTTCGATGTCTGCTTTTTGAGCGAAGTAAAGATATCTTCTATTTGCTTGGCTTTCCCCAGCAAATGCTGCTTCTAGATTTTCTTTTGTCTTTGTTCCTTTTAATGACATATTATTCTCCTTAATTTAATGATGTCAGACATATAATAGCTCTCTAGTAAATGTCAACAGTTTAGAATAATTATAATGTATTATTTAAGTAATTGATTTTATTATATTAATTTTGATTTTGATTATCACTCGCAACTTTAATCAAAATTTCAACTGAATTTATTTTTTTTCCAGTAATGTTATTTTTAACATTAACAATATCTATATCATTTTGATCACAATCTATTAATTCGTGAGTATCTTCATCGTAAAAATGATGGTGGACTGAATTGTTGGTGTCATAGTAAGTTTTATCTGAATTTATTGCGATTTCCTTTAAATGCCCTTTTTTTTGAAAAGCATGGACTGTGTTATAAACTGTAGCTAGTGATATTTTTTCATTCATCTCATCAGAAATCTTTTTAGCAAGATCATTAATTGTAAAATGAAAAGTTTTTTCTCTTAAAAAAAGTAATTCACAGATCTTTACTCTCTGTTTTGTTGGTCTGAGCCCGATTTCTCTCAATTTATTAACAAAATTACAATCTTTTTTCATGGTTTATTATAATAATTCTAAACTAAAGCTAAAATTATACTGTTTTATTATATTATATTGTCATTAAATCAAGTATTAAGGGTCTTCAAAATTTATGAAAAAAAATTCTTATTCATACGATGATCTCATAACATGTGGAAATGGTGAGCTTTTTGGTCCAGGAAACGCCAAATTACCACTTCCTCCAATGCTAATGTTTGATAGGATAACTGATATTAACGAAAATAACGGTATTTTTAACAAAGGCTCTTTGAAAGCTGAGCTGGATATTAAGGATGAGCTTTGGTTTTTTGAATGTCATTTCAAAGAAGATCCTGTCATGCCAGGATGCTTAGGCCTTGATGCTATGTGGCAACTAGTTGGGTTCTATTTGGGATGGCTTGGAAACCCAGGCAGAGGAAGAGCTCTAGGAGTTGGTACAGTAAAATTTACAGGTGAAGTTATTAAAAGTGTAAAAAACGTAAGGTATGAAATTGATATGAAAAAAATTATGTCACCTGGAGGAACCACTGTTGGTTTAGCAAATGGCTTAGTGTTTGCAGATGACAAAAAAATATATTCAGCGGAAAGTTTAAAAGTGGGGTTATTTAAATGATGAGAAGAGTTGTTGTTACAGGCTTAGGGATTGTGTCTTGTCTGGGTAATAATCAAGAAGAAGTCCATCAATCACTATTAAATTCTAAATCAGGAATTTCATTTAGTGAGGAGTATAAAGAACATAATTTGAGAAGTAACATCCATGGCAAACCAAACATTAATCTTGCAGACCATGTTGATAGAAAAACTATTAGATTTATGGGTTCAGGTTCAGCCTATAATTACATAGCAATGAATGAAGCAATTAAAGACTCGGGGCTTGAAGAAAAAGATGTAAGTAATTTTAAAACTGGAATTGTGATGGGTTCAGGTGGACCTTCAATTGAAAATGTAGTTTTATCAGTAGATAAAACAAGAGCAAAAACTCCAAAACTTATGGGACCATTTATTGTTCCAAGAACAATGGCAAGCACAGCATCAGCTACACTTGCTGTACCTTTTAAAATTAAAGGTGTGAACTACACAATGAGTTCTGCATGTGCTACTAGTGGTCACTGTATTGGTCATGCAAGTGAATTAATTCAAATGGGTAAGCAAGATATTGTTTTTGCAGGTGGTAGTGAAGAGCTTCACTGGGCAATGACAGCTATGTTTGATGCAATGACAGCATTATCATCTAAGTATAACGATACACCAGAAAAAGCTTCACGTGCATATGATAAAACTAGAGATGGTTTTGTAATTGCTGGTGGTGGTGGAGTGCTAGTGCTTGAAGAATATGAACATGCCAAAGCTAGAGGCGCTCAAATATATGCAGAATTAACAGGTTATGGAGCAACGTCAGATGGTTACGATATGGTAGCCCCATCTGGTGAAGGAGCTGTAAGATGTATGAAAATGGCTCTTGCAACAGCTAAAAATAAAATCGATTACATAAATACTCATGGAACTTCTACTCCAGTAGGAGATATTACCGAGCTAAAAGGTGTTGGAGAAACCTTTGGAACTGATGTTCCGAAGATAAGTTCAACTAAATCTCTATCTGGTCATCCATTGGGTGCTGCATCAGTTCATGAAGCGATCTATTGTTTAATTATGATGAAAAATAGTTTCATTACTGGCTCAGCAAACATTGTAGATATGGATGAAGAGGCTAAAAAATTTCCAATTGTAACTAAGACAGAAACAGGTGTAACTTTAAACACAGTCATGTCTAACAGTTTTGGTTTTGGTGGAACTAACGCTGCTTTAATCTTTGAAAAGGTTTAAATTATGAGTTTGATGAAAGGTAAAAAAGGATTAATCATGGGTGTTGCCAATGAGAGATCTATTGCTTGGGGAATTTCACAAAAACTTGCTGAAGCAGGTGCTGAACTTGCATTTACTTATTTGGGTGATGCTTTAAAAAAAAGAGTAATTCCTTTAGCAGAAAAATTAAATTCGAAAACTACATTTAGCTGTGATGTTGAAAAAAAAGAGGATGTTACCAAATTATTCGAAGATGTTAAATCTCAATGGGGTGAAATTGATTTTGTGGTTCATGCAATTGCATTTTCAGATAAGTCAGAATTATCTGGAGAATATTTAAATACAACAAGAGAAAACTTTTTAAGAAGCATGTTAATTTCATGTTTTTCATTTACAGAAGTTGCAAAAGAAGCTTCTAAAGTAATGAAGAAAGGTGGAAGTTTAATTACCTTAAGCTATGAAGCAAGCAAAGCTATTCCAAATTACAATGTAATGGGTGTATGTAAGGCAGCTTTAGAATCTAGTGTTAAGTACTTAGCTAGAGATTTGGGCGCTAAAGGCATGAGAGTAAATGCAATTAGTGCAGGACCTATTAAAACGTTAGCTGCTTCTGCTATTGGAGATGCAAAATTCCTATATAAATGGAATGAAGACCATTCTTTCCTAAAAAGAAACGTAGATATCCATGATGTTGGAAATTCAGCATTATATTTACTAAGTGACCTTGCAAACGGTGTTACTGGTGAAATTCACTACGTGGATGCTGGATATAACAAGGTTGGGATGCCAGATCCTAAAAATATCTCTTAAATTATAGTTAAATTTAGTTAAAAATATTAGGGGCGCTCTGTTGCCAGGTGACCCATAAAAAAACCCCCAGAACTTTCATTCCAAGGGTTTATAATTTTAATTTTTAGTATTATTCAGCAGCTTGTTTCATAGAAAGTTTAACTTTACCTCTATCGAAACCAATCACTTTAACTTTTACTTCGTCACCTTCTTTGACAACGTCAGTTACTTTAGCAACTCTTTTATCTGCTAGTTCAGAAATATGAACAAGTCCATCTTGTTTTCCTAAGAAATTTACAAATGCACCAAATTCCATAATCTTCATAACTTTACCTGAATAAATTTTATTCAGTTCAGCTTTTGCGGTGATGTCTTTAATAAACTGCATAGCGATGTTTCTAGATTCTTCATCTGGAGCAGCAACTGTTACAACCCCTTCATCATTTACATCAACTTTTGCACCTGATTTTTCAACTATCTCTCTGATCGTTGCACCACCTTTTCCAATCACAGCAGCGATATCTTTTTTATCTACTGTAATTTGTTCCATTTTTGGAGTGTGTTGTCCAACATCAGCTCTTGATTCACTTAAAGCTTTATTCATTTCACCTAAAATATGAACTCTTCCATCTTTAGCTTGCTTTAAAGCCTGCTCCATGATTTCAAAAGTAATACCAGTAATTTTGATATCCATTTGAAGTGAAGTAATTCCATCTTTAGTTCCAGCAACTTTAAAGTCCATGTCTCCCAAGTGATCTTCATCACCTAAAATATCTGATAGGACACTAAAATCATCGCCTTCTTTAATTAAACCCATTGCAATACCTGCAACTGGCTCTTTAATCGGTACACCAGCATCCATTAACGCAAGAGATGCTCCACAAACAGTAGCCATTGAAGAAGAACCATTGGATTCTGTAATCTCTGATACTATTCTAAAAGTGTATGGAAACGCCTCTTTTGAAGGTAGTGAAGAATTGATTGCTCTCCATGCTAATTTTCCATGACCAACTTCACGTCTTCCAGTTCCAATTCTTCCAGTTTCACCAACTGAAAAAGGAGGAAAGTTGTAATGAAGCATAAATCTTTCTCTGGACTGACCATCAAGACTTTCTATTCTTTGTTCATCATCAGAAGTCCCTAAAGTAGTAACTACAATTGCTTGTGTTTCCCCTCTAGTAAATAATGCTGAACCATGAGTTCTTGGTAAAACACCAACTTCACACTCAATAGCTCTTACATCAGCTAAACCTCTACCATCAATTCTTTTTTTGTTTTTAAGAATATCAGTTCTAACAATTTTCTTTTCAAGATTTTTTAACTCATCATTAACATTAAAATCAGAATAATTTTCATTATCAGCAAAAAGCTGCTTAGCTTTTTCAGATATTTCTGAAATTTGATTTGATCTATCTTGCTTATCTATTGTTCCAAAAGCTTTAGTTAGACCTTCGGTGAATTCACTCTCAAGTTTTTGCTTAACTTCAGATAAATCTTTCTTTTCAATAGTCCACTCAGGTTTTCTGCATTCTTTTGCAAGTTCCTCAATCATTTCGATTACAGGAACAAATCCCTCATGACCAAATTTAACTGCATCTAACATTACTTCTTCTGTTAAACCTGATGTTTCAGATTCAACCATAAGCACAGCATCTTTAGTACCTGCTACAACTAAATCTAAAGTAGAGTTTTCTAATTCAGTTTTTGATGGGTTAAGAATGAACTTACCATCAATATAACCTACTCTAGACGCTCCTACAGGGCCCATAAATGGCATTCCTGAAATAGCTAACGCTGCTGAAGAAGCAGTGATTGCTAAGATATCTGGTTGATTTTCTTTATCATATGAAATTACTGTTGGTAATAACTGAACCTCATTTTTAAATTCACCAGGAAACAAAGGTCTGATAGGTCTATCTATTAATCTTGATATTAATTGTTCACTTTCAGTTGGTCTTGCTTCTCTCTTAAAAAATCCACCTGGAATTTTTCCACCGGCATAATATTTTTCTTGGTAGTTTACTGATAATGGAAAATAATCCATATCTGGATTTACTTTCTTTGCTCCTACCACTGTTGCTAGAATAACTGTTTCACCACATGAAGCAATGATTGCTCCGTCTGCCTGTCTTGCTACTTTACCTGTTTCTAAACTTATTTTCTTTCCTGCTACTTCTATTTCTTTCTTGTGTACTTTAAACATTTCATTTCCATTTCGTTTCGTTCGTTTCGTTCCATTCTATCTATCTTGATCTTTATTTTCTTAATCCCAATTTCGACAGTACATTTTTGTAAGAATCCATTTTTGTATTTTTTAGGTATTCTAACAATTTCTTTCTTCTATTTACCGCTCTCAATAATCCAACAGATGAATGTTTATCTTTTTTGAATTGTTTAATATGTGTAGAGAGAGTTTCAATTTTCTCTGTTAACAAAGCAATCTGAACCTCTGAAGATCCAGTATCTTTTTCGTGCATTGCTAATTCTTGTGCCTTTTTATTCATGCCTCTTTTTTCCTATTTATTTGTTTGTTTTATTAAGTTTTCTATTTTTTCCGCATATTCAAAAGATTCATCTTTTCTAAAGAGTAATTTTGGTAAAAATTTCATAACCACTTTTTGTGATAATATTTTTCTGATTAAAAATGAATATTTTTTTAACACAGTAATAACTTCCTCAGCATTTTTTCCCCCAAGTGGAAGTACGTATGCTTTAGCTATTTTCAAATCTTGACTCATTCTCACCTCAGTAACCGTTATAGTGTTAGTTTCTAAATTCGGGACCTTAGCCTCATTTTTTATAAAAATCATGCTTAAAGACTGTTTAATCATTTCCCCAACTCTTAGCTGTCTTTGTGATATCGGTTTTCCAATTCTATCAGTCATTAAATCATTCTATCAGTTGATGTTATACTAAACGCTTCTATTGTGTCGTTTTTTTGGAAATCCATATAATCTTTTACAGTAATTCCACATTCTTGACCGTTACTGACCTGTTTTACTTGGTTTTTTTCTCTAAAAAGAGTTCCAACTTTTCCAGTATAAATGATTGCTCCATCTCTTATTATTCTAACATCTGATGCAGTAGTAATTTCTCCTTCCATCACTTTTGATCCTGCCACTTTTCCAGCTCCTGAAACTTTAAATATTTCTAAGATTTGAGCTGTACCTGTAACTGTCTCTTGAATATCAGGAGATAATAATCCTGACATCTTTTGCTTAATATAATCTAAAACTTCATAGATAATATTATAAGATGAAATTTTTATTTTTTCATTTTCTGCTAATTTTTTTGCTTCCTTACTTGGTTTAACATTGAACGCTATTAAAATTGCATTTGAAGCTTTTGCTAACGTAACATCTGTTTCGGTTACCATTCCAATGTCTGCTAAAATTATTTTAGGTTTTACTTCATCATGTTTAATTTGACTGATTGCATTTTTGATTGCCTCAGATGATCCATGTACATCTGATTTTATTATCAAATTTAATTCCTCTGCTGAATTATCTGAAAAAGCAGAGTCTTGAGTTGCAAATGTTAGTGGATTTTTAGCTTCTTTACTTTCTTGCGCTCTGTTTTCACTTAAAGTTTTTGCCTCTTTTTCATTATCAACAACAATAAAATCATCTCCTGATTTTGCTGCGCCATTAATTCCTAAAATTTCCACAGGGGCTGATGGAGGTGCTTCATTGATATTTTTTCCTTTATCATCAATTATTGCCCTAACTTTTCCCCATTTCAAACCACTTACGAAAAAGTCACCTTTTTTTAAAGTTCCTGTGGTAACTATAATTGTTGCAACAGGTCCCCTTCCAACATCAATTTTAGATTCTAACACAATTCCTGTAGCCTTTGATTCAAAATCAGTTTTTAAATCTAATATTTCAGCTTGTAAAACAATTGCTTCAACTAATTTGTCTAAATTCTTTTTAGTAGTTGCTGAGATTTCAACCATTAAAGTATCACCAGATAAATCTTCAGCAATAAGTTCATGTTCTAATAACTGATTTTTTATTTTTTGTGGATCTGCATCTGGCAAATCACATTTGTTAATTGCTACAACAATTGGAACATTTGCAGCTTTTGCATGCTTAATAGACTCTACTGTTTGCGGTTTAACACCATCATCAGCCGCAACAACTAAAACAACCACATCAGTTAATTTTGACCCTCTTGCTCTCATTTCAGTAAAAGCTGCGTGACCCGGTGTATCAATAAACGTTAGTTTGTTAGATTGACTGTCTATTTGATAAGCTCCAATGTGTTGGGTAATTCCACCAAATTCTCCGGAGACAACATTCGCACTTCTTAAAACATCTAATACTGAAGTTTTACCATGATCTACGTGACCCATAACGGTAATAATGGGAGGTCTATTTTTTAAATTTTCAACTCTAGTAGCTTTAATCTTCTGAATTATTTCTTCAGCTTTTTCTTCTCTTACTGGGTTGTGTCCAAATTCTTTTACTAAGTACTCAGCCGTATCAGCAGCTAATGTTTGATTGATAGTTACTGTGACACCCATTCCAAATAAAAACTTAATAACATTGCTCGACTGTTCAGCCATTCTATTAGCAAGCTCTCTTACTGTAATAGCTTCTGGAATATTTACATCTCGCTTAACAGGTTTTAAATTTTCTTGAACTTCCTCTTTAGTTAAATTTTTATTTTCTTTTTGCCTCGCTCTCTTAACGGAAGCTTCACTTCTAGCTCTTGCTTCAATTTCATCACTTAAAGCTCTTGAGACTGTTAATTTTAATTCTCTCTTCTTTGCACCCGCTTTTAATGTTTTCTTATCTTTATTATCATCTCCTTTAAGTCTTTTTGTAGCTCTTTGCTCTGCCAGTTTTCTTCGCTCAAAATCGTTTGTTATTGGAGGTGACTTAGGTGCAAACGATGGTTTAACTGAAACACCTCTGTTAAATGTTGAGGTAGTTTTTGGCTTGAAACCACCAGGTTTAAAAGATCCCCCTCTACTTGGAAATTTGTTTGGTTGTTTTTCTATTACTACAGAGTTTTTTCCTTGAGTTTTTGCAATCTCAATATTTTTGAAGGATTTTTTGGCTGTGCCAGATATTGTTAATTTTGTTTTCTTTTCCATAGCTCATCACTCAATCTTTGTAGACAATATTTCTTGCAGACATAACTAGCTCATCTGCTTCTTCTTTTGATAAAGCAAAGTCTTCAAGGTAACCTTGAATTTTTACTCTTTCGCCCTTAACAATATCAAATCCACCTGTTAGCTCATCTGATGCTAAATCAGCAAAATCTTCTAATGTAAGAATTTTTTGTTCACCCAAAGTCATCAACATTCCAGGGGTTAGTCCTTTTAAACTTATTAAAGCATCTTGAAGACCTAATTCTTTAATTCTCTCAGAAATATCCTCTTGGTCTTTTTGATGAAATTCTTTAGCTCTTTCTATTAGAGCTTTTGCAGTATCTTCTTCGATACCTTCAATTTTCATTAGACTTTCTGCAGTAGTATCTTTTATATCATCTATTGATGAAAAACCTTCGGCAACAAGTAGTTGCCCCAATGTTTCATCTAACTCTAAGTTTTTTACAAAGTTTTCTGTTTTTTCTTTAAATTCAGATTGTCTTCTTTCTGAATCTTCTGCATCTGTCATTATATTAATTTCATAATTTAATAACTTGGTTGCAAGTCTTACGTTCTGACCTCTTCTTCCAATAGCTTTACTCAAATTTTCTTCAGTTAAAATTACGTCTAATTTTTTTCTTTCTGAGTCTACATTTACTCTTTGAACTTCAGCTGGTGATAAAGCATTAGATACTAAAATTGCCGGATCTTCTGACCAATTTACAATGTCAATTTTTTCTCCTTGTAATTCATTTACAACAGCTTGAACCCTAGAACCTCTCATACCTACACAAGCTCCTACTGGATCAAGAGATGTATCAACTGCTTTTACACAAATTTTTGCTCTACTTCCTGGATCTCTTGATGATGATTTAATTTCAATTAATCCATCATAGATTTCTGGAACTTCTTGCACGAAAAGCTTTTCCATAAATTTTGGGTGTGCTCTTGATAAGAAAATTTGTTGTCCTCTTGGCTCTCTTCTAACATCATAACAATAAGCTTTAATTCTATCTCCAGCTTTAATATTTTCTCTTGGTATCATCTCATTCTTTTGAATGATCGCCTCTGTACGCCCAAGATCAGCAATTACATTTCCAAATTCTAATCTTTTAACAATACCACTTAAAATTGAGTCCTTTTTATCAATAAAGTCATTGTATTGTCTTTCTCTTTCAGCTTCTCTAACGTTAAAACTAATTACTTGTTTGGCTGTTTGGGCCGCGATTCTTCCAAAATCAAATGATGGTAATGGTTGTAGCACTTCATCTCCAACAGCTTTATCTTTGTTGGTTTCGTTTAGATTGATGGCATCTTCAAGTTTAATCTCTGTGTTAGAATTTTCAGGATTTTCAGCTACAATCAATTTTCTAAAGATTTCAATGTCACCATTATCTCTATTAATTGAAACTTTAATCTCATTTTCTTGACCAAATTTAGATTTAGCCGCTTTTGCAATTCCTGTTTCCATAGAACTAATAATTAGCTCTTTATCAATAGATTTTTCTAAAGCTACCGCTTCAGCAATTCTTAATAATTCTAGTTTGTCTGCTCTTTTATTTAACATGTTTTTGTTTGCTCCAAAAAAAAATGGGCTAATGCCCATTTTGTAAATTCAATAATGTAAGGGCAATATAGTAAAGTTTTTTTTTAATACAACAGAAACTATTTAGAAAAATGTCTTATTTTATCAGTTTTTTCCCAAGAAAATGATCCGTTATCATCTGGCGTTCTTCCAAAGTGGCCATAAGCAGCTGTTTTCTCATATATCGGTTTATTTAAATTTAACATCTCTCTTATTCCTCGAGGACTTAGATCAAAATTTTCGTTTATCTTATCTATAACAAATTTATTTTTATCTAAATCATTGTCAAATAAATCAACATAAATTGATAATGGTTTTGAAACACCAATTGCATAAGCTAATTGAATTAAACACTTGTCTGCAATTTTGGAAGCAACAACATTTTTTGCAATATATCTTGCTGCGTAAGCTGCAGATCTATCTACTTTGGTAGGATCTTTTCCTGAAAAAGCTCCTCCACCATGAGGTGCGGCACCACCATATGTATCTACTATAATTTTTCTTCCAGTTAATCCACAGTCTCCATCTGGACCTCCAATTACAAAATTACCAGTTGGATTAACATAAAACTCTTCTTCACTAAAACCCTCAAGAAAATTTGATGGAATGGACTTTAGCATGTAAGGTCTTAACAAATCTCTAACTTGTGATTGATTAACATCTGAAGAGTGCTGAGAAGATATTACTACAGATTTAACTCTAGCAGGCTTTCCATCTACATATTCAAAAGTAACTTGGCTCTTACTGTCTGGTTCTATATTTTTTAATTTTCCTGACTTTCTGTCTTCGGCCATTAATCTTAAAATTTTATGAGAGTAATGAATAGGTGCTGGCATTAAAACATCAGTTTCGTTACAAGCATACCCAAACATAATACCTTGATCTCCAGCTCCCTCATCTTTATTTCCAGACGAGTCTACACCCATTGCTATATCGGCAGATTGGGAATGAAGATGGCTTTCTATTTTTGTTGCTTCTCTCCAAGTAAAACCTTCTTGATCATATCCAATATCTTTTATGCAATTTCTAACTTTTTCAATTAATTCATTTTGTTTTATTTCAGGACCCCTAACTTCTCCTGCTAAAACTACTTTATTAGTTGTTGTAAGTGTTTCACAAGCTACTCTTGATAATGGATCTCCAGAGAGAAAACTATCAACTACCATATCTGAAATCCTATCTGAAACTTTATCTGGATGACCTTCAGATACCGACTCACTTGTAAAAAGAAAATTTTTTAAATTACTCATTTTTAAATCTATTAAATGAAAATATCAAAAAAATATAGAATAAAATTAATGTTATAAAAATTTTGTTTCCATATTTAGAAAATAATGTTGATTGCATTTTTTTAGCCTTTTTAAAGTCAATGTAACCTGATTTACCATACTCAACATTTTGTTCAACAATACCTAAAGGATTAACAATAGCTGCAATGCCATTATTTGCTGAACGCAATAAGTATTTACCACTTTCAATTGATCTAAAAATGCTATGCGCAAAGTGTTGTTTGGGTCCTATTGATTCACCAAACCACCCGTCTTCAGAGATGTTTATTATTAAATCAAAACTTGGGTTTTTAAAAATTTTACCTGAATAAATTATTTCATAACAAATCAATGGCAATATCTTTAAAGAAAATTTATCTCTTTTTATCTCTATAATCTTTCTATCTTTACCGTTTGAAAATGATTGATAATTATTTGTAATTACACTTAAACCAAATTTTTTGAAAATATTTTCAAAAGGTAAAAATTCACCAAAAGGGACTAGATTATTTTTATTGTAAAAATTTAATATTTCTAAATTATGATCATAAATTGATAAGGAATTGAAATAATTAATTTTTTCTTTGTTAGTTTTTTGACTATTAATTCCAATAAATAATAAATGATTTTTGGTGAAAACATCTTCAAATAACCACTTAAATTCAACTAACTCTTCTTGAGAAATATCAGGGAGAATTCCTTCAGGCCAAATAAATATAGTTTTATCATCTTTTTGTGGCTCACTTATATCAATCAATTCTTTTATAACTGAGACCGGATCAATATTTGAATAAAATCTATCAAGACTAATATTTGAACCTATAGCTCTTATTTTGTAATCGTAATTTGTAACTTCTGATGAACTAAATTTTTCTTTGTAGAATGATCCATGCAAATAAAACAGGAATGGTAAAATTAAAAATATAACACACACCCCAATATCTTTTTTTGTTTCTCTCAATATAAAAATTGCAGGACTGGCAAATAGTGAAATACAAAATAAGTTAAATCCATAAGTTCCTATTAAAGAGGTAATACTTAATATTTCTAAATGATTAACAAAACTATAGGCTATTAAATTCCAAGGGAAACCAGTTAAAATTGAACCTCTTATAAATTCAAAAACTCCAAAAAATAATGAAAAAACAAAAAAAGAACTTACTACTTTTTTAGATTTTGAAATTATAAAACAAAAAGTGACCAATCCATAAAAAATTCCTAAAAATGAAGGTATTAAAATAATAGTTACTGGAATTAGAAATTTAAAATTTTGATCAAATGTTAATGATATTGATATCCAATATAAGCTTGATAAAAAATAACCAAATCCAAATAACCACCCGTAAAAAAAGAAATACTTTTTACTTCGATTAATTTTGGATTTTTTAAATAAAAATACAAAAAAAGCACTAAAAGTAAAAAAATTTATTATTAAATAATTGTAAGGGGGTAAACTTAAAGATGAGGCTGCCCCTAAAGTAATTAAAAAAAATATTTCAATGTAATTTTTTATTATCAATCTAGTTAATCTTTGAAATTACTGATTTATATATTGTTTCTTCTTCGCTAAGCATTCTTTTATAATCTTTATCTTTAATATGATCAAAACCTAGTAGATGAAGGAATCCATGTATAAAAGTTTTTATTACTTTTTCCTTAAAATTTTTAATGTTTTGTGATCTAGGTTTATCCATGAAGTTATAACTAATTATAATATCTCCAATATAAATTTTTTTAGATATCAATTTTTTTTTAGAGAACGGAAATGACAAAATATCTGTAGGCTTATTTTTATTTCTAAAGTTTTTGTTTAATCTTTTAATGCACCTGTTATTTGAAAGAAGTAAAGTAAGAGTTATTTTCTTGGTGGGAAATTGATATTTTTTTGGAAATAACTTGCAAATTTCTTTGAAAAAAAATTCTTTTTTTCTTATTTTTTTTGACCAAGCTTTCTCTTCTGAGAAAACTTCAATACTAATCATTTTTAGAGTAGGCTTTAACTATTTTGGAGACAAGTGGGTGCCTAACTACATCCGAATGATCAAAATCAACAACAGATATTTCATTTAAATGACCTAATAATTCTTTTGATTTAACTAACCCTGACATATTTTTATTTGGTAAATCAATTTGAGTTGGGTCTCCATTAACAACTATTTTAGAGTTTTCTCCTATTCTAGTTAAAAACATCTTAATTTGAGTATCGGTTGCATTTTGCGACTCGTCTAAAATTGCAAATGAATTTTTTAGAGTTCTTCCTCTCATAAAAGCAAGTGGTGCTATTTCAATATCACCTATTTCAATCATTCTTTGAATTTTTTCAAAATCAAAGAGATCATACAAAGAATCATATAAAGGCCTTAAATAAGGATCAACTTTCTCCTTCATATCACCAGGTAAAAATCCTAACCTTTCTCCCGCTTCAACAGCAGGTCTCGATAAAATTATTCTTTCGATTTTTTTTTCTAATAACATCGTAAGTCCTACAGCTACAGCTAAAAATGTTTTACCAGTTCCTGCGGGTCCTGCTGAAATTATTATGTCGCTTTGCCTTAAAGCTCTTACATAATCTTTTTGTTTTTCTGATCTAGGAATAATTGATTTTTTTGGAGTTTTAATTATATCCGTAACATTATTATTTTTAACTTTTTCATTAATCATAAAATTATCTACTGAAGAAACTATATCCTTGTTTTCAATGCTACCATTGTTAATAAATTGATTAGCTAGAAATTTTATAGCATTTTTAACTATTTCATTTTTTTCAGGATTAGATTTAATTAAAATAGAGTTACCTCTGGAGTATAAGCTTGTTTTAGTAATTTTTTCTAATTCCTTTAAATTTTTGTTAAACTCACCCACCACTCCAATCAAGAGTTCATTGTCATGGAAAATGACACTTAGAGAATTATTATCAGAGTAAACAAACTTTAATGAAGTATCACTATTTTTTTTTGTTAAACTGCTCAATTTCTATGCCACCTTTTGATTAGAGCTAAAATCTCTTTCACCAAACAAAGTACTTCGATTACTTTTATTTATTTTCACAGGCACAATTTTTCCAATATCATCTTTTTTACCATTAAAAATAACTGATGTCATATATTCAGATCGACCAAAAACTTGGGTTTTATCGTCTGTTAAATTTTCAACTAAAACGTTAATTGTTTTATTCTCTAGTGATTTATTCATATGCATCTGATTATCGTATAACTGGTTTTGAATTTTTTCTAATCTTTCCATAGAAATACTCTTATCAATCAACTTTAAATCTGCAGCAACTGTGCCTGGTCTTGGACTAAAAATAAAAGAATAGGAATTTATAAAATTAATCTTTTGAATTAGTTCAAAAGTATCGTTAAAATCTTCTTCTTCTTCGCCTGGATAACCTATTATAAAATCGCTAGAAAATTGTATATTAGAGTTAATTTCTTTTAATTGATCATATATTTTATAATAATCACTTATAGTGTGTTTTCTGTTCATGAGATCTAGAACTTTATTAGATCCACTTTGGACTGGCAAATGAACCAGTGGCATAAGTTTTTTTGAATGCTTGTAAACTTCAATTAAATCATCTGACATATCTTTAGGGTGGGATGTTGTGTATCTAACTCTTTTAATGTCAGAATAATTTTCGATCTCTAATATTAAATCTGATAATCTATAGCTTTCATCATTGTAAGCATTTACATTTTGTCCAAGCAAAATTATTTCTTGGGTACCTGAGTCTGCCAAATATTTAGCTTCATTTAAAATTTGTTTAAATGGTCTAGAATATTCTGGACCCCTTGTATATGGCACCACACAAAAATGACAGAACTTATCACAACCTTCTTGAATTGTTAAAAATGAGGAAATTTTTCCAGAATCGTTTTTAATTTTATTAAAATATTCAAATTTTGAAATTGCATCAAATTCTGTTTCTTCAACTTTTTTGTTTTTTTCTATATGATTTAAAATTGTATCATTAATTTTATGATAAGCTTGCGGTCCAATAACAAGATCAATATAAGGTTCTCTTTTAAGCATTTCCTGATTTTCTGCCTGCGCAACACATCCAGCTATGATTACTAATGGCTTTTTTTTTAATCTAAAAATTTTTTTAACTCTTCCAATTTCATGATAAACTTTTTCTTTTGCTTTATCTCGGATATGACACGTATTTAGCAAATAACAATCTGCATCCTCATAATTTTCTGTTTTTTCATAGCCAATTTTTTTTACTGAATCATATATTCTATTCGAGTCATACTCATTCATTTGACAGCCGAATGTTTTGATAAAAATTTTTTGCTTCATTAATTAGGATTTTTTTTTTATCCCATACAATTCTAGTTTGTGGTCTACTAATTTGTAACCATATTTTTCTGCCACTTTTTTTTGAAGCTTTTCAATTTCCTCATCTACAAATTCAATAATTTCACCCGACTTAACATCTATTAAATGATCATGGTGTCCTTCATTTAATTCTTCATATCTTGCTTTTCCACCTTTAAATTCATGCTTAGCCAATATTCCCGACTCTTCAAATAATTTTACAGTTCTGTAAACAGTTGCAATGCTTATCTTTGAGTCAATTTTAGAAACTCTATTATATAATTCATCTACGTCGGGATGATCCGATGATTGCGACATTACTTGCGCAATTACTTTACGTTGATCGGTTAATTTTACCCCTTTTGACAAACATTTTTCTTCAATAGTTTCTGACATATTTAATTTTAACTTATATAAATGGGATTAATCAAATTTTTTTTAATTTTATATTTTTTACATAAATTAGGGATATTTTGATAACTCAAATCTTTCTCTTTTTTAAAATCATCCAAATTATAACAGTAATAGTCAATATTTTTTGCTATATTAAAAGCTTTTACTACTGACATTGAATTTCTTATACCAGCAAAGCTTCCTAGTCCTTGATTGATGTAAATTACGCCAATATCAGAAATTTTAAGATTTTTGGCCAAGAGGAAATCATTAATAATTATAGTTAATTTTTCATAATTAATTTTAGTATTCTCATGTGAGATATTATAAATACTAGCATTAGTAATGACCGTTAGAAAAATTTTTTTATTAGCAGCATCTATAATAAGTTTGTTCATTTTTATTCTGTTTATAAGCTCAAATTCTATTTCAGATGAAAATAATATCAAATACTATTCTAGTGATGAAGGTATTTTATCACTAATGTACCACCGTTTTAATGAACATAAATATCCGTCAACAAATATTCAAATGAATGTTTTTAAAAAACAAATGGAAATAATAAAAAGCTCAAGTTATACTTTTTCTAACCCTAAAAAATTTGAAGAAAGTTTTACTTACCCAAAAGCAAATAAAGAAATTCTTATATCAATTGATGATGCCTTTTTATCCTTTTATCTTAAAGCGTGGCCATATTTAAAAAAAAACAAGATTCCTTTTATCTTATTTGTTTCAACAGAACCGGTTGGGAAGAAAGGATACATGACCTGGCAACAAATTAAGGAAGTTGAGGCTGAAAAGTTTACAACAATAGGGCACCACTCACATTCTCATGGATATCTTATTGATAAAGATAATGATTTTTTTATATCAGATATAAAAAAAGCTAATGAGATATTTTTAAAAAATTTAGGATATATACCAAATTTATTTTCTTATCCTTTTGGTGAGTATTCAAAATTCATGAGGGATTATATTTCTCAAAATTTTGATTATGCTTTTGGTCAGCATTCTGGAGTAATTGATTTAAATAAAGATAAATTTGAACTGCCCAGATTCCCTATTAATGAAAATTACGGGGAATTAAAAAGATTTAATTCAATTATAAATTCTTTTCCACTTGAATATGATTATTTGCTCCCTCTTGAAAAAAAATTATCAGAAGACAGTAATCCACCTAATTTTAAAGTCAGATTTTTTAAAGAACAAGATAATATTAAAAACATTAATTGTTATTCTAATGAATTAGATAAGTGGGAAAAGTCTAATGTTATTTTTGACAATAATGTTTTAACCATAAAATTTAGGGGACCCTTTAACCCTAGAAGAGGTAGAATAAATTGTTCTCTAAATGATAATGGAAAATGGAGATGGTTTGGTGTCCAATTTCCAATTGAAAAAAACTAAATAAGACTTTCTAGATCAACACTTGAGGGTAATAATTTAGCATCATCAAAGTCTTGTAATTTATTCTGTTTAATTATTTTTTGTAACACTTCAACATATTGATTTCCTGTCTCCGCGTACTTATTAAGATGCTTAGATAATTCAATACTATCTAATGGTTTATTTAAGTCTCTTAATTTTGCTCTAGCTTTTCTAAAACCCTTATAAGTGGAATGAGTATTTAAATTTCTTTGATAAGCCCTAACTGATGCTTGAAGGACATTAAATTTCATAACTTTATGGCCCTCTCCTTCTTTTGCTTCTTTTGGTTTCAAACCCTCTCCCGACCAGGTCCATTGTCCAAATAAAGCGTTACCTTCTTGAGCAAATCTAGAAGTTCCCCAACCTGTTTCTTTAGCTGCCTGGGCAATTGCTAAAGATACCGGTATTTCATCCATTCTAATTTTTAATGTAGATAAGTCTTTAGATTTAATACCATATTGTTTGTATTTTTTATCTAACCATTTTTTTTCGGAATTTGAGTTGTTGTTTTTATTAATGATACTAAAAAGGGTTTTTCTATCTAATTTAATATTGTTATTCTCTTGAATAATTAAAGGTAAGACAATTTGAATAAAAAATTCCTTCCTTTTTTTTGTATTTTCAATCATTTTAATTTCTTGAGGTAATAAAGTTAGTGCAACCGGTTTAACTAATTTTTTTTTTCGAACATCGTTAAGATCGTAACCGGTATCTTCAAATAATTGTTTAATTGTTGAGGCGCTCAATCTCACAGAGTCAGTCTCTAAATTATTCAAACTAAAAATATCTAAAAGTAAATCTTCTTCATTTAAAACATCACTTTCTTTTTTATTTTCATCTTTTTTGTTAAGTGTATAGGCTAATATTTTTTTTGAGTTATTTGTGTATTCTTTTGTATTAAAATTCTTATCAGCAAAATTAATCAAAATTGGAGCAATATAAAAAAATGAAACTAACACAAAACTGCTTAGAAATATTCTTGATATAGAATTAATAGTTTGGGTTGGAGATATATCTTTATTTTTTCTCTTTGAGCTTTCTGCAAATGTTAACTCAAGTTGACTATCGTTTTGTTTTTTTAGTCTTGATTTTCTTTTTTTAACTATTTTCATTTCCAAGATTTATATTGCGACTACTTCTTTTACCTCAGGTAAATAATGACATAGAAGATTTTGAACACCTTGTTTCAAGGTCATGGTTGAACTCGGACACCCAGAACAACTTCCTTGTAACTGGACCTTAACCACTCCATCTTTGAACTCTTTAAATTTTATGTCCCCACCATCTCTTGCTACAGCTGGTCTTATTTTTTGATCTAAAATTTTAACTATTCTTTCCTCAAGTTCACTTAAATTTGAATTTTTTTCATTTAGATTTTCATCTATGACAAATTCTTTTCCTTCAGAATAAAAATCATTAATAAATGAAATTACAATATGTTTTATTTCATCCCAATCTGTTATGTCTTTTTTATTAATAGAAATGAAATCTTCCCCTAAAAAAATTCCCTCAACACCATTTATAGAGAGTAAATTTCTAACCAATATATTTTGAGTTTCATCTTTGTTAGTAATTTCATAAGGGCCACTATTAGACACTTTTTTTCCAGGCAGAAACTTAAGCGAATTAGGGTTTGGTGTCACTTCAGTTTGAATAAACATAAAGTATTTATAGTGAATATTTAAAAAATTTAAACTTGTTAGTAAATTTTATTTAAAAACCCACTATTTCTTTAATTTTTTTGATTTTTTTTGAAGCTATTATATTTGCTCTTTCAACTCCTTCTAGAAGTATATTATCTAAATATAATTTATCATTTAGTAATTTTTTTATCTCTTCTGAAATAGGCTGAATTTTATCTACAAGCACTTCAGATAATTTTTCCTTAAATTCTGAAAAATTTTTACCAGCAAATATTTCTATACTTTTTTCTAAAGAAGAATTTGTTAAGCTTGAATATATCCCTAAAAGATTTTTTGCCTCAGCTCTTTCTTCGAGATCTCTTAAGTTGCTAGGCATTGGTAATGGATCTGTTTTTGCTTTTTTAATTTTATTGATAACCATATCTTTATTGTCTGTTAAATTTATCCTGCTTAAATCAGATAATTCTGATTTACTCATTTTTCTTGAACCATCTTTAAGACTCATTATTCTTGAAAAATCTTTTTGTATTAGGGGTTCTGGGACTTGTAAAAAATTCTCTGCTTCAAAATCACTATTAAACTTTTGAGCAATATCCCTACATAGCTCTAAATGCTGTTTTTGATCGTCTCCAACTGGAACGTGGGTTGCATCATAAAGTAGAATGTCAGAGGCCATGAGAACTGGGTAAGAATATAGACCTACACTTGCTTTTTCTTTATCTTTGCCAGCTTTCTCTTTAAATTGAGTCATTCTATTTAACCAACCCATTCTTGCTACACAGCTTAATATCCATGCTCCCTCAGCATGAGCAGGTACACTTGACTGATTAAAAATTATGCTTTTTTTAGGATTTATTCCACTCGCAATAAATGTAGCAACAGTTTCTTGGATATTGTTTTTTAATTCTTTTGGATCTTGTTTAACAGTAATTGCATGTAAATCTACTACACAAAATATACATTCATTTTTGCTATCATTGTTTAGATCTACAAAATTTTTTATTGCTCCTAAATAATTTCCTAGATGAAGATTGCCCGTAGGCTGAACTCCAGAGAATATTTTTTTACCCATAAATTAATACTTTAATTTAATATCATTCATTTGAAAAGCTTTGATCAAATAACATACAATTAAATAGAACGACAATCCTAATATAACAGATAAAACTAAATATAAAGATTTAATTGATTGAATAAACACTAATTCATTATGAAAAAAATTTAATAAAAACTTAAAAAATAAACCCATCAGAATTGATGCAAAAATTATTTTAATAAATTTAATAAAAAATATTTTATTAAAATAGAATAATTGTCGATTTTTTAAAAAAATAAATAACAATATTGAATTAAACCATGAAGAAATAGAAGTTGCTATTGGAATTATTATAAAACCAATATCACTAAAATAATAAACACTAATTAAAATATTTAGTATTACTGAAGTCAAAGAAATATAAAATGGAGTCTTGGTATCATGATTTGCAAAGAAAAAACTTGAAAAAACTTTTATCAAAGCAAAAGCAGGAAGGCCTAAAGCAAAATAATATAAAGCTAAACTTGAGTTATTCACTGAATTTTCATTAAAAGACCCATATCCAAATAAAGCCGAAATGATTTGTTCTGATCCAATAATTAAAGCAACAGTTGCTGGCAAACTTAGAAATAAACTTAATTCTAGAGCCTTGTTCTGAATGAGTAAAATCTTATTTTTTTTTTTGATTGAATATGTTTTGAGAGTTGTGGAAGTATAACAACACCAATCGCAATTCCAGCTATAGCTAAGTTAATTTGATAAATTCTATCTGCGTAATATAAGTAGGAAACTGCACTTGTTTGAAATGATGCAATTATTGTTCCAATCAAAATATTAATTTGAGTAACTCCTGATGAAAAAATACTTGGCAAAAGTTTTTTAAAAAAAAATTTAACCTTATTACTTGCTTTTAATTTGAAAGTAAATTTTAGAGAGTAATATTTTGATACATATTTATACAAAAATATTAATTGTAAAAAACCAGCTAAAGAAACACCATAAGATAAATAATAAACTGACTGATCTCCCAGAGATTTAGAAAAAATTAACACAAAAATTAAAACAATGTTTAGGATTATTGGTGCTGCAGCTGCAGCTGCAAACTTGTTATGTGAATTTAAAATTGCGGAGAAAAATGATGCTAAACAAATAAAAAACAAGAAAGGGAAAGTAATCCTTGTTAAATTTATTGCTATCGTCATTTTTTCTAAATCACCAACAAATCCCGGAGCTATAATTGATACAAATGCTGGCATAAAGATTTCAATTATTATTGTTAGAAATAACAACCCTAAAAAAAGAAGATTAAAAATATCATTAGCAAATTTATTTGACTGTTTTTGACCCCTATTTATTTCTGATGAATAACTTGGGACAAATGCTGCATTAAAAGTACCTTCTGCAAACAATCTTCTAAAAGTATTTGGAATTCTAAATGCCACGAAAAAAGCATCCGCTAACATTCCTGTTCCAAGGAAAATTGCTATTAAAATATCTCTTATATAGCCAAGCAACCTACTTATTATTGTATAAAAACCAAATGTACCTGTTGACTTAAGTAAGTTCATAAATCATATTAGTCTTAATTTTACCCTAATTGTAATCTTATTGTAAGAATATATAGATCAAAAAATAAAAATAATTCAAATTTTTAAAGAGAGTAAACATAAAATTAAATTTATAACTTAAATAAAAATGAAAAAAACAAATATTGATCATTACACTGACAAAGAAGCTCTAGATTTTCATAAATACAAAAAACCTGGGAAGATTGAGATCATTTCTTCAAAAAATATGACCACTAAGAGAGATCTTGCTCTAGCATACTCTCCAGGTGTGGCGGCTCCTGTAAGAATGATTAGTGAGAATCCTGAAACTGCATATGATTATACAAGTAAAGGAAATTTAGTAGCCGTTATTAGTAATGGTTCTGCTATTTTAGGAATGGGTAATTTAGGAGCGCTTGCATCAAAACCTGTAATGGAAGGTAAAGCAGTGCTTTTTAAAAGATTTGCAGATATCGACTCTATTGATCTTGAAATAGATTGTTCTGATACAGATGAGATTATTAATTCAATTAAAAACTTTGCTCCAAGTTTTGGAGGGATAAATTTAGAAGACATAGCAGCTCCTGATTGTTTTATAATTGAACAAAAATTGAAAGAAATTTTAGATATTCCCGTATTTCATGATGATCAACATGGGACAGCTATTATTACAACTGCTGCTTTAATTAACGCATTAGATATTAGTGGTAAATCAATTCAAGATATAAAAGTAGTTGTTAATGGGGCTGGTGCATCTGCTATAGCTTGTACTGAGTTATTTAAAAATTCAGGAGTAGCAAATGAAAATGTAATCATGCTCGATAGAAAAGGTGTAATCTACAAAGGCAGAACTGAGGGGATGGATCAGTGGAAATCAAGACACGCAAATGAAACAAAACTCAGAACGCTTGAAGAGGCAATTAATGGTGCGGATGTTTTTTTAGGTTTGTCTGCTAAAGGAGCTTTAAAAAAAGAACTAGTTAAAACAATGGCAAAAAACCCAATAATTTTTGCATGCGCAAATCCTGACCCAGAAATTACTCCTGAAGAAATAAACGAGGTAAGAGATGATGCAATTGTAGCAACTGGTAGATCAGATTATCCAAATCAAGTAAATAATTTGATTGGTTTTCCCTATATTTTTCGAGGTGCCCTTGATGTTAGATCAAAAACAATTAATGAAGAAATGAAAGTTGCTGCAGCACAAGCGATTGCAAAACTTGCAAGAGAAGATGTTCCTGATGAAGTTGTTGCTGCTATGGGGGGTGAAAGACCTCATTACGGTAAAGAATATATTATTCCCTCTACATTTGATCCAAGATTAATAAGTATAATTCCAGCTGCTGTTGCAAAAGCTGCAATGGATAGTGGGGTAGCGAGAAAAAAAATAGATGACTTTGATCTTTATAAAGATCAACTCAAACAGAGATTAGATCCTACAGTGACTATTATGCAAGGAATAAACTCTTACATTAAAAAAAATAAAAAAAGAATAGTATTTGCAGATGGTGAAGATGAAAATACACTCAAAGCTGCGATAGCATTTAAAAATTCAAAATTAGGTACTCCTATCCTTGTTGGAAAAGAAGAAAAGATAAAAGAACAAATTAAAAATATTGGTTACAGTGATAATTTTGACATTGAAATAGTTAACTCTAAAGATGAAGAAAAAAGGAATAAATATGTAAAACATTTATTTCAAAAATTACAAAGAGAACAGGGATTATTAGAGAGGGATTGCGATAGACTAGTTAGAAATGATAGAGTGGTGTGGGCAACAAGCATGGTTGCATGCGGTGATGCAGATGGTGCAGTTACTGGAAACACAAGACGTTTTGGCGCCTCTTTAGATAAAATTAAACAAGTAGTTGATGTAAGAGATGGTGAGATCATGTTTGGACTTAATATGGTTGTTCACAAAAACAAAACTATTTTTGTCGGAGACACCAGTGTTCATGAATATCCAACATCAGAACAAATGGCTGAAATAGCAATTTCTACAGCTAGAGTGGTAAGGTTGTTTGGCTTTGATCCTAAGGTAGCTTTTGTTTCTCACTCTACATTTGGTCAACCTCTAACAAGTAGAACAAAACATATTAGAAAAGCAGTGGATATATTAAAAGAAAAAAAAGTAGATTTCGAATTTGATGGAGACATGCAGCCAGATGTTGCATTAAATCCCGAGTATGAGGAACTGTATCCTTTCTCAAAAATTGTTGGTAAAGCAAATATTTTGATTATGCCAGGTCAACATAGTGCAGCCATATCCTATAAAATGATGAAAACATTAGGAGACACTAAAGTTATTGGGCCTTTGTTAATTGGGCTCGGATTACCAATAGAGATAGCTCCTTTAAGATCCTCAACATCAGAACTCATTAATTTAGCATCAATTGCTGCTTATTCTGCAGATGTGATTGATTATAAATAATAATTATTCTTTTTGAATTCTTAGATCTTCTACAAGAATAATACTTGCTATAACATCATCTACATTCAATATTTCTTTGGCTTCACTAATTACCAAATCTTTTTCCTCAGAGGTTAATGCAATTCCATAAATATAAATTTTTTTCTTATAAGTGTCGATTTCATAATTAGTTGCCTTAATATTTTTATTTAAAATTATAGCTGTTCTAAGTTGAGAGGTTATCAAAATATCTTTTGCAGATCTTTTAAAATTAAATTCTTCTTTTATTTTTATATCATTACGAACAGATCTAGCACCTTTTGTCTCCCAAGCTAATTTTGTTAATAATAATTTTTCCTCTAGACTTTCAACTTTTCCTGTTAAGAAAATTCTACCATCTAATACTTTAGATTTTACTGATAATAGATATTTTTTATCTTTAACAAGAATACGTGCAGCTAAATTTTTTTGCATGATCGAGTCGTCCATTTGAGTACCAAGAGTTCGTGGATCTAAAGCAACACTTACTCCCGTACCAAAAATACCTTTTGAAGAAACGCCAACACAGCTAGATAAAATTACGCTTAATAAAATAAATAATATAAATTTAAATTTCATTTTTTATTTTTAAACAGTAGTTATAAATTTTTTTTTTTGAAATATCTCTATTGTGACTAACAATTTCTGTAATTTCTTTTATAGTTAATTTATTAATTATCATTTTAATAATCATTATATCTGATTCACTTAATTCTTTTGAGTAATTTTTTTCTATTTTTTTTTCAGAAATTACTACGGTTAGCTCTCCTTTTAACTCCTTATTAAATATTTCTAAATCATCCACATTTTTTCTTATAAATTCTTCATATATTTTTGAAATTTCTCTACAAAATATTATTTTTCTTCCACTAAAGTTTTTTTTTAATTCAGGAATAATTTTATTCACCTTTTTAGAAGATACGAAAAAAACACAAGTTTCATCAAATTTTGATATTTTATTAAAGACGCTTACAAGTGCCTGTTTTTTTTCAGGTAAAAATCCATGAAAAATAAATTTTTCTGAAAAACCACTTATTGATACTGCTGTTACAACCGCTGAAGGTCCTGGAATTGGAATAATTTTAATATTATTTCTAACACATTCGTTTACTAGTATTGCGCCTGGATCAGAAATGCTGGGTGTTCCAGCGTCTGAAATTAATGAAATTATTTCTCCAGATTTAAGAAGTTCTATAATCTTATTTAAATTTTTTGATTCATTGAATTTATGGTTTGAAATCAAACGTGATTTTATTTCATATCTATCTAATAAAATTCTAGAAACTCTTGTATCTTCACAAAGGATGTAAGTTGATTTTTTTAATATTTCTATTGCCCTTAAGGTAATATCTTTTAAGTTACCGATTGGTGTTGACACCAAATAAAGACCTTTTTCATTATCTTTTATTTGAGATTGTGATTTTATGATCATAATTAAGCTTAAAAAATATTATACTAGCATTAAAATGAGTAAATTTATTAAAATTATTTTTTTGGTAATATTAAATTTTTCTTTATTATTTTCATTTTCTACAAAAGCCTCAGAAAAAATTAAGATTGGCCTCATGGTTCCATTGACAGGTTCTAATAAAGATTTAGGTCAGTCAATCATCAAAGCTGTTAGGTTGGCTGTGAAAGATATTGATAATGATTTGCTAGAAATAATTCCAAAAGACACAGCTTCTAAGGCAAACAAATCACTTAAATCAGCGTTTGAGTTAAAACAAATGGGTGTAAAGATTGTAATTGGACCTGTTTTTTATGAAAGCATATCTTACTTAGATGAAATCAAAGATATAACTTTTTTATCTTTCACGAACAAAACATTAGATCTTCCAAAAAATGTAATTTCTGCAGGAATAAATTCAACTTCTCAATTCAATACCATAAAAAAATTTATAGAAAAAAATAATATAAGAAAAACAATTTTTTTAACACCAATTCAAGATTATGAATTTGAAGTCAAAAAAGGAATTAAAGACTCTAAAATTAAAATATTTAAAAGTTATGATTATAGTACAGAACCCACAAAATTGACTAAACAAATTGAAGAAATTACTAATTACAGGATTAGAAAGCAAAACTTAGAAGATGAAATTTTAAAATTAAAAAAGTCTAATCAACCAAACAAAGAAAAAAAAATTAATAAACTTGAGCAAAGATATACTTTAGGGAACTTAGATTTTGATGCAGTAGTTATTGCAGATTTTGATGAAAGTTTAAAAAGTGTATCTACATCACTGTTATACACAGATGTATCTCCTAAAAAAAAATATTTTATTACGTTAAATCAGTGGTTTAATAAAACTCTTTTAAATGAAGTAGATATTCAGCCTTTATATTATCCATCAATAAATCAAAATAATTTTGATAATTATAAAGATAAGTTTTTTCGTGAATTTAAAGAATATCCTTCACACTTAGCTTTATTAAGTTACGATCTTGTGGGACTTGTCTATTATTTATCATTAAAAGCTGATCTATCTAATTTAAACAAACTTTTTAAAAAGAAGAATTCTTTTAAAGGTAAGATTGGCATTTTTGATATTAAGAATAATAAAATTAATCACCGTTTAAATTTTTATAAGGTTGAAAATAAAAAAATTACAGAAATTTTTTAATCTTTTTAAATGCAACAAAACGATGGTCTACTTTATATTTTTGTAAAGAACTCATCTCACCAAAAGTTTTTCTTTTATCTTTTGGGATAAAAATTGGATCATAACCAAAACCATTTTTACCCTTAGGTTTTGCTGAAATATACCCTTCAACTTTACCCAAAACAGATGCTATTTCTTTGTTCAAATAACAAATTGATAATGCACAAATAAATCTAGCTTTAACCTTCTTATCTCTCCAGTTTTTGTCTTTTTTTGATAACTCTCTATACACTCTTGCTATTGCTTTTTTAAAATTACCTTTTTTCCCAGCCCATCTAGCTGAATAAATTCCAGGACTTTTGTCTAAAATGTCTATCTCAAGCCCCGAGTCGTCAGCAAGACAAAATTTTTTTGTTTTTTTTGAGAAATACTTAGATTTTATGATTGAGTTTTCTGCAAATGTCAGCCCATCTTCTCTTGGGCTTTTAAGTTTAAATTCAGATGTTGAGTATGTTTTAATATATTTTGGTAATAAATCCTTAATTTCCCTGTATTTCCCTTTGTTATTAGTGCCTATAAGCAATTTTGAAATTTTTTTCATTAATACCTAGCAATTCTTAAATTTCTTACCATATAAGCTCTCATGGAAAAAGAAGAAAACCTAAACGAAGAGAATACTTCACCGGAAGTAATAAATGAGAATAATGAAGCTGATAAGCAACCAGATGATAAGCAAGATGAAATCAAAGACTCTGAAGAAAAAGTAGAATTATCTTCTGAAGACAAAATAAAAGAATTAGAAGATAAATTAGCAAGAACTTTTGCTGAAATGGAAAATCAAAGAAGAAGGTTTGAAAAAGAAAAAGATGATGCATTTGATTATGGAGGTTTTACATTTGCAAAAGAAGCTTTAAATTTGATTGATAACCTTGCAAGATCAAAATTAATTTTAGAAAGTGATGAGGCCCTTAAAGGTACTGAAGCATTAAAAAAAACCTTAGAACATTTTGATATAATTGATAAAGATTTAATCTCTATTTTTACTAAGAATAACATTAAACCAATTGATTGTATTAATAAAAAATTAGATCCAAACTTACATCAAGCAATGATGGAAATAGAAGATGATCAAAAAGAATCTGGAACTATCGTTCAAGAAGTTCAAAAAGGTTTTATGATTAAAGATAGATTGCTGAGACCATCCCTAGTTGGTGTGTCTAAAAAAAGTGAAAATAAAGACAATAAAAGTGAGGAAAATAAGGAAAATTTAAACAAATAAATACATTTGTTGAACTTGTAGAATTAATATTAACACATATATGAAGGGTAGAATTTAAATTATGAGCAAAATTATTGGGATAGATCTAGGTACAACAAATTCATGTGTATCAATTATGGAAGGAAGCCAACCTAAAGTATTAGAAAATGCTGAAGGTGCAAGAACAACTCCTTCTGTTGTGGCTTTTACTGACGATGGAGAAAAACTAGTTGGCCAACCTGCTAAAAGACAAGCTGTAACAAATCCTGAAAACACAATTTTTGCTGTTAAAAGACTTATCGGAAGAAATTTTGAAGACCCAACAGTAAAAAAAGATATTGCCGCAGCTCCTTTTAAAATAGTTAACTCTGAAAAAGGTGACGCTTGGATTGAAGCAAAAGGAGAAAAATATTCACCTTCACAGATATCTGCTTTCATTCTTCAAAAAATGAAGGAAACAGCTGAGAAGTATCTGGGTCAAGAAGTAACTAAAGCTGTGATTACAGTTCCTGCGTACTTTAATGATGCACAAAGACAAGCAACAAAAGATGCTGGTAAAATTGCAGGTCTTGAAGTTTTGAGAATTATTAATGAACCTACCGCTGCGTCACTTGCTTATGGATTAGATAAAAAAGAAAATAAGAAAATTGCAGTATACGATTTAGGCGGAGGAACATTTGATGTTTCTATTCTTGAATTGGGAGATGGTGTATTTGAAGTTAAGTCAACTAATGGAGATACTTTTTTAGGTGGTGAAGATTTTGATAACACAATTGTTGAATACTTAATTGTAGAGTTTAAAAAAGATAATGGTATAGATTTAACATCAGATAAGCTTGCACTTCAAAGGTTAAAAGAAGCTGCTGAAAAGGCTAAAATTGAACTTTCTTCAGCTGAACAAACAGATATAAATTTACCATTTATTACTGCAGATAAAACAGGTCCAAAACATATTAATTTAAAAATGACTCGAGCTAAACTCGAAGCTCTTGTTGAAGATTTAATCGCTAGAACATTGCCACCTTGTAAGACAGCCTTGAGTGATGCTGGTATATCAGCGAGTGATATAGATGAAATTGTTATGGTTGGTGGAATGACAAGAATGCCAAAAGTTTTATCTGAAGTTAAAAACTTTTTTGGAAAAGATCCGAATAAAAGTGTTAATCCAGATGAAGTTGTTGCTATGGGTGCAGCAATTCAGGCTGGAGTACTTCAGGGTGATGTAAAAGATGTGCTTCTTTTAGATGTTACTCCATTATCTCTTGGTATTGAAACGCTAGGAGGTGTATCAACTAAGTTAATAGAGAAAAACACAACAATACCAACAAAAAAAAGCCAAGTATTTTCTACAGCAGAAGACAATCAGCCTGCGGTTTCTATTAGAGTGCTTCAGGGTGAAAGAGAAATGGCGACTGATAATAAAATGTTGGGAAACTTTGAGTTAGTCGGTATTGCTCCAGCACCAAGAGGTGTTCCTCAAATTGAAGTTACTTTTGATATAGACGCTAATGGTATAGTTAGTGTTTCAGCAAAAGATAAAGGAACTGGTAAAGAACAAAAAATTCAAATCCAAGCTTCAGGTGGATTGAGTGCAGAAGAAATTGAAAAAATGGTTAAAGATGCTGAGTCTAATAAAGAGGAAGACAAAAAGAAAAGAGAGTCTGTAGACACTAGAAATCAAGCTGACACTTTAATTCATTCAACTGAAAAGAATCTCAAAGAGCATGGCTCTAAAGTTACAGATGCTGAAAAAAAAGCAATTGAAGATGCTTCATCTGATTTAAAAGAAGCTCTGAAGGGAGCTGATAATGAAGATATTAAGAAAAAGACAGAAGCGTTAGTTCAAGCATCAATGAAATTAGGTGAAGCTATTTATAAAGCTCAGGAAAAAAAACCAGATTCACCTGATAATAATGAAAATAATGATGATGGAAAAAAAGACGATAACGTAGTTGATGCAGATTTTGAGGAAGTAAAAGAAGAGAATAAAGAAGAAGGCAAAGAAGAAGATAAAGAAAAAAGCGCTTAAGACTATTAACAATAATTATCTCAAGGTAATTTATGTCTAAAAGAGATTTCTATGAAGTTTTAGGTGTTGGAAAAAATGCATCTCCTGATGAGTTAAAATCAGCATATAGAAAACAGGCTGTTAAATATCATCCTGATAAAAATCCAGGAGATAAGGTTGCAGAAGATAAGTTTAAAGAAGCAAGTGAAGCTTACGGAATTCTATCAGACAAAGAAAAAAAACAAAATTACGATAACTTTGGACACGCCGCCTTTGAAAATGGTGGTGGAAGACAAAGTGGTGGCTTTGGAGGATTTGGTGGTGCAGATTTTTCAGATATTTTTGAAGATTTTTTTGGAGATTTTGGTGGAGGTGGAAGATCAAGAAAAAGAAATTCTAATAACAGAGGCTCAGATCTAAGATATGATTTATCAATTACACTTGAAGAAGCTTATCAGGGCAAAAAACAAGATATAAAATTTTCAACTACAGATAAATGTAATACTTGTAAAGGTAATGGCTCAAAACCTGGTCATTCTCCTGATAGATGCACTTACTGTGGAGGAAATGGAAAAATCAGATCTAATCAAGGCTTTTTTACGGTACAACAAACGTGTCCACAATGTAATGGTAGTGGTGAGGAAATTACAAATCCTTGTAATGATTGTAATGGACAAGGAAAGAAACAAACATCTAAAAAAATATCAGTTACAATTCCTAAAGGCGTTGATGATGGAACAAGGATTAGATTAACAGGTAAAGGCGAAGCTGGAAGCAGAGGTGGTGCAACGGGTGATCTGTATTTGTTTATTAATGTTCACTCCCATGACTTATTTAAGAGATCTGATGAAAATTTATTCTTTGAATTTCCAATTTCTCTTGCAGATGCTGCATTGGGAACCACTATTGAAATTCCTACTATTGATGGAGGCAAAGCTAAAATAAAAATTCCTGATGGAACTCAAAATGGTAAACAATTCAGATTAAAGGGTAAAGGTATGCCCTACATGAGAAGAGGTGATTTTGGTGACTTATATGTTCAGGTAAAGACAGAGGTACCTATATACCTAAATAAAAAACAAAAAGAATTACTAGAACAATTTAGAGAAATTGAAAACGATAAATCAAATCCGAATATTAAAAAATTTTTTCAAAAAGCAAAAGATTTCTGGAAAAATTAAAAGACTAATCTTCTAAAAAAGGTTAACATTTATCTAAATGAAAAAAATTAATTTAGCGATTTCAGGTTGTATGGGAAGAATGGGCCAGCAACTAATAAAATCTTCTAAAAAAAATAAAAATTTTAAACTAGTAACACTTACAGAAAATTGGTTAGTAAACAAAAAATTTAATGGAGTTAGGCCAGAATTAAATTCTGATAAAGCATTTAAAAATACAGATATAATTATTGATTTTACCGTTCCTGATTGCACCATAGAAATACTTAAATTAGCATCTAAACTCAAAAAAAAAGTCGTAATTGGAACAACGGGCTTTAATAGAAACCAAGAAAATCAAATTAAAAAATTTTCAAAAAAAATACCAATTTTGAAAGCTGGAAATATGAGCATGGGTGTGAATTTATTAATGTATTTAACTGAGATTACTTCTAAATCCCTGAATGATGAATATTTGAGTAAAATATTTGAAGTACACCATAAACACAAAAAAGACTACCCGTCAGGCACAGCTTTAATGCTTGGAAAAGGAATTGCTGATGGAAAAAATAAAAACTTACATAGCTTGATAGGTAATAAATTTTTAAATAAAAAATCTTTTCCATATGGAAAAAAAATTAATTTTAATTCAATAAGAAAAGGTAAAATTATTGGAGAACATGAAGTTAAATTTTCAAGTGGTAAAGAAATAATTACATTAAACCATGAAGCATTTGATAGAACGCTTTATTCTGATGGAGCTTTGACAGCTTCCAAATGGTTAATGAAAAAAAGACCAGGATTATATTCTATGAGAGATTTGTTCGATTTTTCATAATGAATGAAGAATTAAAAGCAAAAATAATAATTAAAATTCTAAATAAGATTTATCCCAAAACACCAATTCCTCTTAAGAGTAAAAATACTTTTACACTGCTGATTTCTGTACTTCTTTCAGCACAATGTACTGACGTAAATGTTAACAATGTAACAAAAAATATATATCCAAAATATTATAAACCAGAACATTTTGTCAAATTAGGAAGAAAAAAAATTGAAAAATTAATAAAAAAAATTGGCATTTTTAGAGTTAAAGCTAAAAGTATTCATTTAATGTCAAAACAAGTTTTAGAAAAACATAAGGGAAAAGTGCCTAAAACCTTCGAAGAATTAGAAGAATTGCCTGGTGTTGGTCATAAAACAGCTAGTGTAGTAATGTCCCAGGGTTTTGGGTATCCAGCCTTTGCAGTTGATACTCATATTCATAGACTTGCACAAAGATGGGGATTAACAAATGGTAAAAATGTAGTTCAAACTGAAAAAGATTTAAAACGTATATTTCCTAAAAAAAATTGGTCTAAACTTCATTTACAAATAATTTTTTATGGAAGAGAATATTGCAAAGCAAGAGATTGTCATGGTTTAACATGTAAAATATGTACTACTTGCTACCCAAATAGAAAGAAACCTGTTATTACCCAAAAAGCTTAGTATGAAAATTTTAGGAATAGGAAATGCAATAGTAGATGTCATTTGTAAAGTAGATGATAGTTTTATTAATAAAAATAATCTCACAAAAAGCACAATGAAATTATTTTTTGATGAAAAAGAATTCAAAAATTTATTAACTAATCTCAAAATTGAAAAAACTATTTCTGGAGGTTCTGTAGCAAATTCCATAGTAGGATTATCACAACTTGGGGATAAAGTAGGTTTTATTGGAAAAGTTTCTGATGACAACTTTGGTAGAAAATACGAGGAAGGTTTAGCGAAAGAAAATGTAGAGTATTTTTACTCAAAAAAGAAGGAAGAATTGCCGACAGGTACTTGTCTGATATTTGTAACTCCTGATTCTGAAAGAACAATGTGTACATTTCTAGGTACAGCAGGAAAAATTAATGAAAATGATGTTAGCTCTGAAGCTATTAAAAGAAGCGAAATTATATTTTTAGAGGGTTACTTGTGGGATGAGGGAGGGCCCAAAAAAGCATTTGATAAAGCAATTAATAATGCAAATAAAGTAGCTATGTCGCTTTCTGATCTTTTTTGTGTAGATAGACATAAACCTCATTTTTTAAACTTAGTGAAAAACAAACTCGATATAACTTTTGCTAATGAGCAAGAAATTACGTCATTAATTGATGCAAAGAATTTTAACGAAGTTATAGATTTTTCAAAACAACTTAATAAATTAGTAGTTGTAACTCGAGGTGAAAAAGGAGCGGTTGCGATTAATGGTGAAGAAATTTTTGAATGTGATGTTAAAAAAAATCTTGAAATTGTTGACCTTACAGGTGCTGGTGATTTATTCGCTTCTGGGTTTCTACATGGAATAATTAATAAAATGAGTATTAAAGAATGCTTAATAAAGGGAACTGAATTATCCTCAAAAATTATACAAAAAATTGGAGCTAGAATATAATTTGAATTAGTTCCAAAAAATAATATATTTAAATAATGATTGAAAATGAAATTTTAAAACTTTTCCCAGATCCAGTTTTAAAATATAAATTGGATGACTATAAAAATTTTAATAAAGATTTAGAAAAATATATTTATAATTTGTATGAAAAGGATAAAAAAGGTTTAGAAAGATCAAATAGAGGTGGATGGCATTCTGAAAATTTTAACCTTTTAGAACAAGACTCTATACAAAAAAAATTTGCAATAAAAGTTCAGGAATACGTTTTAAATTGTTTTCAGAATATGGGGTGGAAAATTAAAGATAAAAATATAAGAATTAAAGAAATGTGGGCAATAATTAATAAAAAAGAAAATTTTAATGTCATACATATACATCCTAACTGTTACTTAAGTTCAGCTTATTATGTGAAAGCTTCAAAAGATTGTGGAGAATTTATTGCTGAAAACCCAAATTTAGCAAAAAGATATGTTTACCCTGAAATTGTAAATAAAAATGAATTAAATGTTGAAACAGCCAGAATAAATATTGAAGAAGGTGACCTACTACTCTTTCCAAGTTATTTACCTCACAAAGTAGGTAAAAATAAGTCGGGCGACGATAGAATAGTAATAAGTTTCAATGTAGATATAATATAGATTGAGATTTTTTAATCTCTTAAAACTACCTTTGCTTTTTTGGTTTTATAAACATTTATTTAAATTTTTTTGTAAAAAAGTCTTTAGTCATTAGATTTTTCTTATTTGATTTGATAACCATTTTTTTTACTAACAATAAAATCATTATCACCAAAAGTATTTAAAAATTTTTTTCTTAATCGATAAATATGAGTTTCAACCGTGTGAGTTTCTATATGAGATTGATAGCTCCATACCATTTTTTGCAACTCTTCAACACCAACTGGTTTGTGTGAATTGGATAAGTAAGTAATTGTATTGATTTCTTTTTCAGTTAATTTAAGTTTTGTTTCTTGTTTTAATATCTCCCTTGAGTTTAAATCTATCGTATATGTTTTAACTTTAACTTGAGATTGACTGTTAAATTGAAGTTTTAAAAACTCAATATTTATTTTTTCTATCAATTTAAAAATTTTAATTGGTTTATTTTCTAAAACAAATTGATTACTAAATTCTGAATATTTTTTATTGGATACAATTAAATAATTATTTAAATTTTTTACTTCATTCCTTAAAGAATTCTCATTATCAATAAAACTGATCTTGAAGTTCAGATTCAAACTAAGTTCTTCAAGAATATGATATAATGGGATAAACTTATATATTATTAAATTCTGCGTACTCATAGAAAATAGAATATGACAATTTTAATTAAAAATAAACACACACTTCAAATGGATCAATTTAAATTCAGATGTTGTATTGGAAAAAGAGGATTAACAACAAATAAAAAAGAAGGGGATAAAAGAACACCAAAAGGTACTTTTGGAATTGAAAATCTTTATTATAGGAAAGATCGTTTAGAAAAACCATTAACTTCTCTCAAATGTATTGAAATTAAAAAAGATATGGGTTGGTGTGATGATATTTATTTACCAAAAAAATATAACAAACTCATTAAAATAGAAAAAAAGATCAAACATGAAAAGCTAAAGAGAAAAGATCATAAGTATGATTTACTAATTCCAATAAAATATAACTTCAAAAAACCTATTTCTGATTTAGGAAGCTGTATATTTATTCACTTAACCAAAGATTATAAACCCACCGCTGGGTGTATTGCTTTAAAGAAAAAAGATTTTTTGATTATGATTAAATTAATTAAAAAAAACTCAAAAATAAAAATTTTTTAAATCCTCTTACCAAAAATACTCGAACCAATTCTTACATACGTTGAAAAATATTTCGTAGCTATAAGAAAATCTGAAGACATCCCCATGCTTAATTCATTTAGATCTAAAGTCTTATTCAATTTATTCATCTCATCAAAATAGCCTTCTGGATCGATATTTGCTGGAGGAATACACATCAGTCCAATTAAATCTAAACCAATCTCCTTACAGTATGAGACTAGTTGGTTAATATCAGTTTTGTTGATACCTGATTTTTGGTTTTCATCACCAATATTAACTTGTAAAAATATTTTAATTTTTTTATTTATCTTATTTTGTTCATCCGCGATTTTTTTGGCAAGCTTTTGACTATCTACTGAATGGATATAATCAAATATTTGAACAGCAAATTTCACCTTATTTGTTTGTAATTTACCAATCATATGTAATTTTATATTTGAATTTGTTTTTTTAATTTCTGTCCATTTTTCAAATGCTTCCTGGACTTTGTTTTCACCATAATCTACATGGCCATGGTCTATAAGTGGCAAAATTTTATCGATTTTAAAAGTTTTAGACACTGCAATAATTTTAGGATTATTATTAATATTTAATTTATTAAGATGAATATTAATACTATTCTCAATATCTAATAAATTTTTTACAGTACTATGCATACAAAAATAATCAGTAAATATTACTTTATAAATAAATTTGATACAAATAATATCGATAAACAAGACAAGCAAACTATTATTATCTATAGAAATTATTCTTCAAACAGAAAAAGTGAAGATCTAATTTTAAAAATTAAAAATCATTGTAAAAAAAGAAGAGTAAAATTTTATGTATCTAATAACATAAAACTTGCAATTAAACTTGGTTTAGATGGGGCATACATTCCTTCTTTTAATAAAGATACAAAACACTTGGCTTACTCTTATAAAAAAAAATTTGATATCATTGGATCTGCACACAACCTTAAAGAAATAAGAATAAAGGAAAAACAGGGGGTTAAAAAAATTTTTTTGTCTTCTTTATTTAAAAAAAACAAAAATTTTTTAGGAATTAATAAATTTAAAATACTTTCAAATTTAACCAAAAAAAGTATTGTTGCTTTAGGTGGAATTTCCAAAAGTAATCTGAAAATCCTTAGTTTTTTAGATCATTCAGATTTTGCAGGTATGTCTTATTTTGAATAAAAAAAAGGCCCCTAAAAAGGGGCCCTTTTAATTATTTAAATCTAAATTAAATTAGAATGCAAATGAAAGACCTACGTTCCATTTTGACTGCTCAGTTAGAGTAGCCCCTGTAACGTTATCAGCATTTGTTTGACTTACAGTAGCTGTTAAACCACCTGAAGTGTATGATACTGAAATTTGGTCGAACTCTTCGTCAGTAGCTTGACCAGTTGTTTCATGAGTTTCAGATCCGTAAGAAACTGAAAGTTCATCACTTACTGTGTAAGAGATTTTGTAAGAACTTTGTTCCTCATTAGCAGTTGAACCAGTTATATCATAGTCATTCATAGACATAGCGGCTGTAACTGGACCAAAAGCGTATGAAGCTTTATAAGTTGTTACTTCTCTTCCACCTGTACCGGCAGTAGTATCTCCAACTTCACCAACACCATAACTTACTGATAAACCTTCAACACCAGTATAAGTTAAAGCATAACCGATAGTTCCTTCTTCACCAGCTGAACTTCCATTGTAAGAAGTTACTACACCTAAACCATCAACCATAGACGGTAAAGTCCAAGTTAAAGTTTTAGTACCAGCACTTGCATTTGTAGCAGCTGTGTAACCTGTGAATGTATTATCCCAGATATCACCAGCAGCTGTAGTGTCTATAGTGTTTTGCGCACTTGAAGCACCTTCACCAGCAAATACAACTGATCCCATTGCATCTGAAGATATAGTGATTGAGTGTGAATCAAATGGACCACCTGTTCCTGCAGCAGTAGTAGCAGCCTCAGCATCTACAGTGTTATCACCTTGGTCTAAGATGAAAGATAAAGCTACATTCATACCATTATCCATTTCACCAGAACCAGTGAAAGTTAATTGGTTACCCATAGCCATTGTTTTACCACCGTCAGTACCAGCATGGTTACTCATTCTTAATGAAGCAGAACCAGCAACTGATATTTCACCAGCGTATACTGAAGTAGCTACTAAAGAACCTGCTAATGCAGTAAGTCCTATTTTTTTAAAGTTGTTCATATTAATTACTCCTTATTGTTTAATTGTTATTATTAATAATAAACGCAGTATATTTACCATTTAGAAGTCAAATTTTGTTATAAATTGATTATTTCACTAAAAAAATTCAAATGTGTTGTATTTTTACATCAATTTTTTTAATAAATTTGTATAAAATTACTAATCTCTAGAAATTTATGATGTATAAGCAAGAAAAAATGAATTCAAAATACTATTTAATCAAAATCATTAAAATCTTAAGTTTTTTAACTTTATTTGGTTTTTTACAGTATGGCTGTAATGGAAAACTTCCTGGTGGTGACGCTAGAAAGTTTCCAGATGATCCAAAACTACGAATTAAAAAAAATCTTGAAGAAGGGCGTGGATTTAAAATAAATGATATGCTCAAATCAGGATCTAAAGCAGGAGTGTTTGAATTTGCAAGCTCGAACAAACTTTGGAGAGCTTCTCTGGATGTAATTGATTTTATGCCACTTGCTTCAGTAAATTATAGTGGAGGGATTATCATTACAGATTGGTACACAAATGAAAGAAGTCAAAATGAAAGTATAAAAATTTCTATTCGTTTTCTTACTAACGAAATTAGATCAGATGCTTTGAATATTAAGATTTTCACAAGAAAATGTAAAGAGAGTTTAATTAACTGTAAATATATTGATACCAATAAATCGTTAGTTGCTGAACTTAAAAAAGAGATATTAAAAAGAGCAACCAATTATCAAATAGAAGAAAAAGAGAATAAGAAGAAAAAAAAATAGGTATATTTTAAATCATAGTGGTCATAATAAATAATTAATTTTGTGGAAAGATATAATTTTAAAGAAATAGAATCTAAATGGCAAAATATTTGGGATAAAGAAAAAAAATTCTCAACTAGAGTAGATAAAAATAAAAAGAAATTTTACTGCCTCGAAATGTTTCCATATCCATCTGGAAAAATTCATATGGGGCATGTTAGAAATTATACTATTGGCGATGTATTAGCTAGATACAAAACTTTGCAGGATTTTAATGTGCTTCACCCTATGGGATGGGACTCTTTTGGTATGCCCGCCGAAAATGCCGCTAGACAAAATAATTTAGATCCAAAGACATGGACTGAAAAAAATATTTCAGTTATGAAAAGTCAATTAAAAAAACTAGGTTTATCCATTGACTGGGATAAAGAAATATCTACTTGTTCACCTGATTATTACAAACATCAACAAGAATTTTTTTTAGAACTTTATGATAAAGGATTAGTCTACAGAAAAGAAAGTTACGTAAACTGGGACCCAGTTGATAAAACAGTCCTAGCCAATGAACAAGTAATTGATGGCAAAGGATGGCGTTCAGGTGCAATAGTTGAACGAAAAAAACTTAATCAATGGTTTTTTAAAATTACTAATTTTTCCAAGGAACTTTTAGAAAGTTTAGACAGCCTAAATAATTGGCCAAATAAAGTAAAAGTCATGCAAAAAAATTGGATTGGAAAATCATATGGTTGTGAAATTAAATTTAAAATTAAATCTGATAGAAAAATTAATGAAATAAAATGTTACACCACAAGACCAGATACTTTATTTGGAATGTCTTTTCTGGCACTATCTATTGATCACCCTATTGCAAAATTTTATTTAAATGATCCAGAATTTATTAAATTTAAGACAGAATGCTCTAAAACTGGTACTACAGAGGAGTCGATTGCAGCTGCTGAAAAACTTGGTTTTAAAACTGATTTATTGGCTGTCAATCCTTTAGATGAAAATATTAAAGTTCCCGTTTATTTTGCTAACTTTGTTTTAATGGATTACGGCCTAGGTGCTGTATTTGGTTGTCCTGCGCACGATCAAAGAGATCTAGATTTTGCTAAAAAATATAATTTAGATATTACACCAGTTGTTAGGCCTGAAAAAAATAAAGACTTTTTAATTAATGAAAAAGCTTTTACAGAATCTGGCTATTTATTTAATTCAAAATTTTTAAACGATTTAAAAGTACCAGACGAGTCTATAAATAAAGCAATAGACTACTTAGAAAAAAATAATATTGGTCAAAAAAAAATAAATTATAGATTAAAAGATTGGGGAATATCTCGTCAAAGATATTGGGGATGCCCTATTCCAATTGCCTATGACGAATACAACAATCCAGTAAAAATCCCAAAAAATATGCTTCCTGTACAACTACCAAAAATTGATCAACTTAATTCTATTGGAAATCCTCTCGATGAAATCCCAGCATGGAAAAATATTATAATTGATGGAAAAAAATACACCCGGGAAACTGATACTCTTGACACATTTGTTGATTCTTCATGGTATTTTTTAAGATTTTGCTCACCTCATAATCAAAACTACGGATTTAATATTGATGAAGTGAAATATTGGATGCCAGTAGATCAATATATTGGTGGAGTTGAACATGCAATCCTCCATCTTTTGTACTCTAGATTTTTTATGCAAGCTTTATCATATCAAAATGACACATTTGATATTAAGGAACCGTTTAGTGGTTTATTTACGCAAGGTATGGTTTGCCATGAAACATATAAAGATAAAAATAATAATTGGATAAGCCCTGATGAATTAATATCTAAAGATGGAAAAAAATTTTTAAAAGATACTGAAGAGCCTATTAAAGTAGGTCCTTCAGAATCAATGTCAAAATCAAAAAAAAATACTATCGATCCAGAAAAAATTATAAAAGACTATGGGGCTGACTCTGTGAGATTGTTTATATTGTCTGACAGTCCTCCCGAGAAGGATGTTCAGTGGTCAGATGAAGGAATAAAATCATCTTATAAATTTATTCAAAAATTATGGGTTTTGAATAAAAAAATTATTGAAGAGATCGAGGCTAAGTATCCACCTAATTCAGATAATGATTTAGAAAAAATAACTAATAAATTTCTTAAAGAGATTACTCAGAATATTGAAAATTTTTCATACAATAAAATTATTGCTAATTTTCATGAAATTTATTCATCTCTAAATAAAGTGATTTTAAATAAAATTGAAAAAGAGAAATTAATTGATAATTACAAAAAAATATTAATTGCTATGAGTCCTGTGATACCTCATTTTTCAAATGAATGTATGGTAATGTTAAACGTCAATGAGAATATATTATGGCCAAAAATAAACGAAAAATTTTTATTAGAGGAAAATATTAAATTTATAATACAGTTTAACGGCAAAACCAGAAAAATTATAATTTCAAAAAAAGGTACTGGTGAGGATTTGTTATTAAAAAAAATTAAAGAAGATAGTAAATTAAATGAGTTTTTAGATAATAAAGATATTAAAAAAAAGATATTTATCCCAAACAAACTAATTAATATAATAACTAACTAAAATGATAAAAATAAAAATTATATTCATATCTTTAATATTTTTACTAGCAAATTGTGGCTTTAGCCCAATATATGTGAAGAATACAAATAATAATTTTTCAATTGAAAATGTAATTTATAATGGGGATAGAGAACTTAATAATTTTTTAAAAACTAATTTGAACCAGTACAAGAATGAAGCGACAAATAAAAAAGTTTATATTGAAGCTATAAGTAAATATGAAAAAATCATTTTAACTAAAAACACCACAGGTAAAATAACAAACTACAAACTAATAGCAGAAGTGACTTTTTTAATAAAATCAACTGATAGAAAAATTAATATTATTGAAGAAAGAGTTATAAATACTATGAATGATAAATTCGAAGAAGCAAGAAAAGAAAAGGCTATTAAACAAAGCTTTGCTTCATCAATATCCAAAAAACTTGTGTCAGAACTAGTTATTAATTAATGATTTTAAAAAATTATGAGATTAATAAAATAAATCAAAATATTAATCATTTTATATTATTTTATGGAAAAAATGAGGGTTTAAAAAATGAAGCTCTTCATACTTTAATAAAAAATAAAAATAATATTTCAAATTATGATGAAAAAGAAATACTAGATAATGAAAATAATTTTATAGAAAGTATTTTATCTAAATCCCTTTTTGAACTAGAAAAAATTGTTGTTATTAAAAGAGCTACAGATAAAATTTTAAATATACTCCAAACTTTACAGTTTAAAAAATTAGATGAAGTCACAATTATATTAAACTCTGAAAATTTAGATAAAAAATCGAAATTAAGAAGTTTTTTTGAAAAAGAGAAAGAATTGATTTGTGTTCCTTTTTATCCTGATAATGATCAAACATTATCAAAATTAACATATAATTTTTTAAAAGATAAAAATATTTCAATTTCACCTTTGAATGTAAACTTGATTGTAAATAAATGCAGCGGAGATAGAGAAGCGCTGTTCAATGAGCTTCAAAAAATTGAGTACTTTGTTAAAAATGGGAAACGAATTAATAATGATAACATATCAAAATTAATTAATTTAAGCGAAAATCATAGTATATCGGAATTAGTTGATAATTGTCTTGCTCAAAACAAAAAGAAAATAATAAACATTTTAAACGAAAATAATTTTAGTAATGAAGACTGTATGATAATTATTAGATTTTTTCTAATAAAAGCAAAAAAATTACTTACATTATCAACAGTTTTTGAAATTAATAAAAATATAGAACTAACAATCTCCTCTGCAAAACCACCTATATTTTGGAAAGAAAAAGAGATAACAAAACAGCAGATTCAAAAATGGAATCCTAAAAATATTAAACAACTTATCTACGCAATAAGTGAAACAGAATTACAAATTAAAAAAAATATAAATAATTCAATAAATTTAATTACAGATTTTATTTTAAGCCAATCTTCAGCTGAATTTAATAGTTAGATTTGATTATATCTATAATTTTATTTAACTGATCTAGGTCTTTATACTCAAAAGAAATTTTTCCTTTATTTCTCATATTGTTTTGTATTTCTACATTTAATCCAATTTTATTGGATATTGAAAGTTCAAGAGCAATAATATTTGTATCTTTTTTGGTTTTTGATTTTTGACCTTTCTTTTTAAACAATTGAACAAATTTTTCTGCTTGTCTTACAGATAATTTTTTTTCAATAATTTTGTTCGCAACAAAAGAAGCATTTTCTAATCCAACTAAAATTTTTGCATGGCCAGCAGTTAGTTTTTGTATTTCTATTAGTTTTATAACTTGGACTGGTAGGGTTAATATTCTTAATGAATTAGTTATATAGCTCCTACTTTTACCTATAAATTTAGATACTTTTTCCTGGTCATAAGAAAATTCATCTATCAATTTTTTATAACCCTGAGCTTCTTCCAGTGGATTTAAATCATGTCTTTGAACATTTTCAACTATTGCAAATTCTAGAGATTTTAAATCATCTGCCTCAGTGATTACAACAGGAACATTGTGAATTCCTGCTCTTTGTGCAGCTAACCATCTTCGTTCACCTGCAATTATTTCAAATTTTGATTTTTCATTATTTGATTTTCTAACTATGATCGGCTGTATCACGCCTCTCTCTTTAATAGAATTTGTTAAATCTTCTAAATTTGCTTCATCAAAAATTTTTCTTGGTTGGTATTTGTTTGGTATTATGTCACTAACTGGTAATTGATTTTTTTGAACCTCTACTTTAGTTTCACCAATTAATGATGACAAACCTCTTCCAAGACCCTTTTTAATTTTTTCCATTAAGCAGCGCTTCCAATTGTTGACTCTTGATTTATAAATTCATCAGTAAAACTAAAATAAGATTTACTGCCAAGACAAGATTTGTCATAAATTAAAACTGGCATCCCATGTGAAGGTGCTTCGGACAATCTCACATTCCTTGGAATTACTGTTGAGTAAACTTTTTCATTAAAAAAATCTCTAGCTTCCTTTTCAACTTGTGAAGAAAGTTTATTTCTTTTGTCATACATGGTCAAAAGAATCCCTCGGATTTTTAAGCCTGGATTTAAATTTACTTTTACCCTTTCAATGGTTTTCATCAATTGGGTTAATCCCTCAAGAGCAAAGAATTCTGTTTGCAAGGGTACTAAGAGTGAATTGGAGCAGACAAGAGCCATAACTGTAAGAAGACTTAGGGAAGGAGGACAATCTATTATAACATAATCATATGATTGTCTAGAATCTTTTAAATAAGCGGCTAATTTAGCTTTTAATATAAAAGCTCTATTACTATCATCAGCTGTTTCAACTTCAAGTCCAGATAAATCAACATTAGAAGTAACAATATCTAAATTTTCAAACTGTGTCTTCTTGATTATATCGTTAATCTCCCTAGTTCCATTCAACACACCATAGATTGTGTCGCTTGAGTTATCTACATTAGATAATCCAAGACCTGTTGTGGCATTTCCTTGAGGATCTAAATCAATAACTAAAATTTTTTTATTTAGATTAGTTAATCCAGCTGCCAAATTTATAACCGTGGTTGTTTTTCCGACCCCACCCTTTTGATTTATTACTGAAATAATTTGCATTTAATTTTTCTTATATCTTTTTTATTTTTCTTAGTAATTTTTTTTATATTTAATAAAAATGAATCCTCATTTGTTAGACTTTTTTTTTCTATGTATTCAAAATTCCAATCATTTTTAGAATTTTCAAATATTTTTTTTCCACTCTTTCCCATAAAAAAAATTAAATTTTTATATTTTGAAAAATTTTCAAAAACTAAATCTAAAATTACCGGCATTGGCTTGAAAGCTCTTGACATTATGGTGCCTGTTTCTAAATTTTTAATTTCAAAAATATTTTTTTGAAAAATTTTTGTATTTAAATTTAGTTTCTCTGACACTTCCTCTAAAAAACGGCTTTTATGATAGCTTTTTTCATAAAGGTGCACATTCATATTTTTTTTCATGTTTTTAAGTATAATTGCAATTACAATGCCTGGCATTCCACCTCCTGAACCTAAATCTGTGGTTGTATTACAATTAAAATCAACAAAATCAATAATTTGTGCAGAATCAATAATATGACGCTCAATTATAGACTTTTTTAAAGATGATTTTTGGCTGATTATGTTGATCTTTTTATTTTTTTCAATAATCATGGATATATAGTTTTCAAAGTCCAAAAATGTTTCACGTGAAACATTTAAGTTATTAAGTTTAGAGTATGAATTTAAAATTTCTTGATCCATTAAGCTATATGCTTAATAGACTTTCTTTTAACGTGTGACAACAAAATATATACTGCAGCTGGGGTAATTCCATCAATTCTCAGTGCTTGACCCATTGTTTTCGGTCTTATTTCTTTGAATTTAGTTTTTACCTCATTTGATAATCCAGAAAGACCATCATAATTGATTTTATCAGGTATTATGAGATTTTCATCCCTTTTAAAAGCCAAAATATCAGCCTTTTGCTTTTTTAAATAACCTCTATAGTGAGCATTAATTTCAACTTGCTCATCTATTTCACTACTAAAGAAAGGTATGTCATGCCATATTTCTCTTATTTTAATCATATCAACCCCTTTTTGAGCTAATATTTCATTAGAAGATCTTAAAACCCCATCTTTTGCTATTTTTATACCAAATTTATCAGCTTTATTGGGTGATATAGTTAATTTACTCATTTTTACTTTGATTTGATTAATTTGATTAAATTTATCCAAATATAGAGCTTTTCTAACATTAGCAATTAACCCTATCTCTATTCCTTTAGCAGTTAATCTTTGATCCGCATTATCTGACCTAAGACTTAATCGATATTCTGCTCTTGATGTAAACATTCGATAAGGTTCAGCAACACCTTTAGTTACTAAATCATCAATCATTACTCCGATGTAAGCATCAGATCTATCAAGAATGAAAGGTTCTGATTTTTTAAATGATAAAGCTGCATTTATCCCAGCCATAAGACCTTGAGCTGCCGCTTCTTCATATCCTGTTGTTCCATTAATCTGTCCAGCTAGGTAAAGATTGCTAATTTTCTTAGTCTCAAGTGTTAAAAATAGTTCTCTTGGATCTATATAGTCATATTCTATGGCATAGCCAGGTCGTATAATAGATACATTCTCTAAACCATTGATATTGTTACATATTTCTTGTTGAACTTCAGATGGAAGTGATGTTGAAATACCATTTGGGTAAATTGTATGATCATTAAGCCCTTCTGGCTCTAAAAATATCTGATGCCGACCCTTATCAGCAAATTTAACAATTTTGTCTTCTATAGATGGACAGTATCTTGGTCCAACACCCTGTATACTACCAGAGTACATGGCACTCTTAGATAAATTTTTTTTAATAATTTTATGAACTTTCTCGTTAGTGTAAGTCATACGACATGAAACTTGTTTGTTAATATTTTTTTTAGTTAAGAAAGAAAAAAAATAAGGATCGTCATCAGCAAACTGTTCTTCTAAATTTTCATAATTAATTGTTCTTGAGTCAAGTCGTGGAGGGGTTCCTGTTTTTAATCTTCCTATTTTAAAATTATACTTTTTTAATTGTTCGCTTAATCCCGTTGAAGGTTTCTCATCATATCTTCCAGCAGGTGTTCTTTCATCACCTATATGTATCAAACCATTTAAAAAAGTCCCCGTTGTTAGAATTAGCTTAGAACATAGAACCTTTTTACCTTCTTTAGTTATAAAGCCATTTATTGTATTTTTATTAAAAATAAACTCTGTTACAGGATCAGCAAAAATGCTTAAATTACAGTAATTTGCAAGTTTTTTTTGCATATATTTACGATATAATGATCTATCTGATTGAGTTCTTGGTCCTCTTACAGCTGGACCTCTACTTCTGTTTAATAATCTAAATTGAATACCTGATTTGTCTGCAACCTCACCCATGACACCATCTAGAGCATCAATTTCTCTTACCAAATGACCTTTACCCAAACCCCCTATTGCTGGGTTACATGACATCTCCCCAATTGTTTCTATCTTATGAGTGAATAGGGCAGTGTTAACATCTAGTCTTGCAGACGCTGCGGCTGCTTCACATCCTGCATGACCGCCACCTATTACCACAACATCAAATGATAAATTGTTTTTCATAAGCTAAATTTATAACTGATTATTATATTTACAAGGGTCGTATAGTTTTGACTAAATAAACTTTAATTATTAACGTTTTTGCAAAAAAAAGAGTACAAAAACAAGGAAAATAGATTATTATTTGCCTATACAAAAATCGTTAAAAATACTACCTAATATCTCCTCAACATCAACTTTTCCAACAATCATACCAAGATGTCTAGTGGCTAACCTTAAATCTTCTGCAGCTTTATCAAAATCTTCAGCTTCATTTTTTTTATTAAAATTATTGAGATGCTCTGAACATTGTTTTAAATGTTGTCTGTGTCGTTCTCTTGTAATTAAAATATCATCATTTGTTATAAATTTATTTTTTAAATTATTTTTTATTTTTAAAATTAATTCATCTATGTTTAGATTTTCTTTGATCGAAATTAATACATGATTTAATTTTTTGATTTCAGAATCAATTTCTCCATCTAAGAGATCCGATTTATTTATTACTAAGATTGCATTTTCATCTAACAAACCCTTTAAAACATCAGTAAAGTCGGTGTTTTTTGCATCAACAACAACCAACTTCAAATCTGCTTCTTCAGCCCTACTTAAAGATAATTTAATACCTTTTTTTTCAATTTCATTTTTAGACTCTCTTATACCTGCGGTGTCAGAAACTATTACGGGATAACCATCAATATTAAGATGCGTTTCTATTACGTCTCTTGTCGTCCCTGCAATCTCTGAAACTATTGCAACATCTCTGTTTGATAAATAATTTAAGAGGCTAGATTTTCCAGCATTAGTGGGTCCGAGAATTGCAATCTTAAAACCCTCTCTAATTCTTTCTCCAACTTTTTGATCGTTTAAAATTTTTTGAATGTTAATTAAAACTTCATCTGAGTTTTTTTTAATTTCTTTTAAAATATTATTTGGTAAATCTTCATCTGGAAAATCTATTTTAGCTTCAACATTTGATAAAATTTTTAAAAGTTTTTCTCTTAGAAGATTAAATTGATCAGCAGATTTTCCATTCATTATTTTAATTGCTTGCTGTCTTTGAATTTCTGTTTCCGAGGAGATTAAATCTGCAATACTCTCGGCCTTAAGTAAGTTTATTTTTCCATTTTGAAAGGCAAGTTTTGTGAACTCGCCTGGTTCTGCTAAACGACAATTTTGAATATCTGAAATAGAAGCATGAATAGCGTCGATTACAGCCTTGCTTCCATGTACCTGTATTTCAGCCATATCTTCACCTGTGTAGCTCTCAGGGCCTGGAAACCACAGTATTATACCTTCATCAATTAGCTCAGAAGTATGGACTTTGTTTATATTTCTGAGCGTTGCTACCCTTGGTTTAGGAACACTTTTACCAGTTAATAATTCAATTGCTTTAGACGTTTCTTGTCCTGAAATTCTTATAACAGCAATTCCGGATACTCCTGGACCGCTTGATAATGCATAAATAGTCATAAATATTTTATAAATATACACCTTACATGAACGAATAAATATTATAAATTTGTTAGTTAATACAATTTTAAAAATATTATGAAATCAGACGAACTATTATTCGATGAAGCTAAAAAACTTCACATAAATGGGGAAATTAAAAATGCTCAAGTAATATATTTACAATTATTGAAAAAAAATTCAAACAATAGCAACTTGCTATTTCTTCTAGCCACTACATGCGTGCAATTAAATGATTACCAGAAAGGAAAAGATTTTATAAATAAATCGCTTAAAATTAATAGTAATTTTCCAGAAAGCTATAATGGTAGAGGAATAATTTTTGCAGAAGAAGGTAATTATCTAAAAGCTATCAAAGATTATGATAAAGCATTATCTTTAAGACAAAATTATTTTGATGCTAACTTAAATAAAGCAGTAGCTTTAAAAGAAATTTCTGAATTCAATGAGTCAATAAAATATTTTGAAATTTGTATTAGATTAAGACCAAATGATTTTAAAATTTATAATAATTTGGGAAATTTATACAGAAAATTAAAAAAATATAATACTGCCCACAAATCTTATACCCAAGCTATAAAGTTAAATCAAAATTTTGCTGAAGCTTATAGTAATAGGGGTGATCTACTAGAATCTTACTTAAATCAATTTGAAAAAGCGATTGAGGATTACGATAATGTTTTAAGAATAAATAAAAATTTTAATTACATTAAAGGAAAAAAGTTGCATGCTAAAATGATTTTGAATGATTGGAAAGATTACAATAGTGAAATAGAAGTTATAAAAAATGATATAAAAAACCAAAAAAAAACAATCTACCCTTTTCCTCACATGTCACTAATTGATGACCCAGAGCAACAAAAAATTATCACAGAACTTTATTTAGATAATAATAATTTAGTTACAACAAAGCAGGAAATTAAATTTAAAAGTGATAAAATAATCATTGGATATTTTTCAGCTGAATTTCATAATCATCCAGTAATGCATTTAATGTTAGATGTTTTCAAAAATCACAATAAATCTGAATTTGAAATTTATGGATTTAGTATTGGTCCTTCAAAAGATGGATGGACTGAAAGAGTTAAAAAATATTTTGATAAATTTATTGATGCATCCAACATGTCAGACATTGAAATAAAATCATTAAGCAAAAAACTTAAATTAGATATTGCTGTTAACTTAACTGGCCTTACATTCAATGCTAGATACAGTATTTTCTTTAACAAGCTAGCCACCAAGCAAATAAACTATTTAGGTTACCCTGGCACAATGGGAACAAAATGCTTTGATTATATCATTGCAGATAAAATTGTTATACCCGAGGAAAATAAAAAATATTTTTCAGAAAAAGTAATATATTTGCCGAACTGCTATCAAGCAAATCAGGAAAAAATTGAAATTTCTAATAAAAATTTAAATAAAAAAGATTTTGGCCTACCTGAAGATAAATTTATTTTTGGATGCTTCAATAACAGTTACAAAATAACTCCTTTAATTTTTGAAAGTTGGATGAACATTTTAAAAAAATGTGAGTCTAGTGTTTTGTGGCTATTACAAGATAAAGAATTAGGGAGAAGAAATTTGTTAAAGGAGGCTGAGATACAAGGAGTAAATAAAGAAAGGATAATTTTTGCTGAAAAGGTTCTAGTTAAAGAACATTTAAAAAGACTTGAATTAATAGACTTATTTCTTGATACGTTTCCTTACAATGCTCATACAACTGCTAGCGAAGCCATTAGAGCGGGAATTCCTATTTTAACTTTAAAAGGGAAATCTTTTCCTTCAAGAGTTGCTAGCAGTATTTTGACAAACGTTGGTCTAGAAAACTTGATTGTCTCAAATTTAAAAGACTATGAAACAAAAGCTATATCTCTAGCAAAAAACTATGAAGAGATTGAAATTTTAAAAAACCACTTAGCTCAGGAGAAAAACTTAAGTAAATTGTTTGATAGTAAAGTTTTCACTAAAGATTTAGAGAAAATCTATAAGAAAATAATAAATTAATTATTTTATTTTTAATAACTAATCTTAAACAGAATAATATTTTCTAAGCAGGTTTATTCATAGAATTAAAAAACTCTGCATTGTTTTTAGTGTCTTTTAATTTTGAATTGATAAATTCGATTGCATCCATAGTCCCCATTGGAGCAATTATTCTTCGAAGAACATTCATTTTTTGTAGGTCATTTTTATCAAATAATAATTCTTCTCTTCTTGTTCCAGATTTCGTTATATCAATTGCGGGATAAATTCTTTTGTCAGCTATTTTTCTATCAAGGACAGTTTCGCTATTTCCTGTTCCTTTGAATTCTTCAAAAATTACTTCATCCATTCTGCTACCAGTATCGATTAATGCAGTTGAGATAATTGTTAAAGATCCACCTTCTTCAATATTTCTTGCTGCTCCAAAAAATCTTTTTGGTCTTTGAAGTGCATTCGCATCCACACCACCAGTTAAAACTTTACCAGAACTAGGAATAACAGCATTGTAAGCTCTTCCCAATCTTGTAATTGAGTCCAGTAAAATAACTACGTCTTTTTTATTTTCTGTTAATCTTTTTGCTTTTTCAATAACCATTTCGGCTACAGCAACGTGTCTTTGTGCTGGCTCATCAAAGGTAGAACTAATTACTTCTCCTTTTACAGATCTTTGCATATCGGTAACTTCTTCTGGTCTTTCATCGATCAATAAAACCATCAAATAACTTTTTGGATAATTTTTAGCAATTGAATTTGCTATACTTTGTAAGATCATTGTCTTACCAGCTTTTGGTGGAGAAATAATTATTGATCTTTGACCTTTTCCAATTGGACTTACAAGGTCGATTAGTCTTGGGGTTAAATCAGGTTTTTTTTCAATTTTCGTTGTCTCTACTTCCATAACCATTTGTTCATCTGGATATAATGGAGTTAGGTTTTCGAATGCAATTTTGTGTCTTGCCTTTTCTGGTTCTTCAAAATTAATTTTACTAACTTGAAGTAATGCAAAATATCTTTCGCCTTCTTTTGGGGCTCTAACTGGTCCTTCTACAGTATCTCCGGTTCTTAAACCAAATTTTCTAATTTGACTTGGGCTAACATAAATATCATCTGGTCCTGGCAAATAGTTTGACTCCATTGCTCTTAAAAAACCAAATCCATCTTGTAATAACTGTAAAACACCCGCTCCAGTAATTTCTTCTTTCTCTGCAACTTTTTTTAAGATAGCAAAAAGAATTTCTTGTTTTCTTAAGGTGCTAGCATTCTCAATACCAAGTTCTTCGGCTTGTGTAATAAGTTGTTCAGAGGATTTTAATTTCAATTCTTGGATGTTCATGATTTAAATTATTGAGGATTGATAGGAAAAATCAATATACATGTTACAAGTGAAATTTCAACCTTAGATTGGCTTAAAAATCACTAGAAATACTGTAAAAATAAGTATTATTGTAGGAACTTCGTTAATGATCCTAAAAAATTTTGAAGATTTGGTGTTTAAATCATTTTTTAAAGATACAAGGCATTTTCCTAGGTAATCATTATAGGCCGATAACAAAATAATTAGAATAATTTTTATTTGCATCCAAAGTTGAGAGAATATTTCAATCCCATTTAAATAAATTAAAATTAAACCAAAAATCCAAGTGAAAATCATCGCAGGTCGCATGATGTAATAGAAAAGCTTTTTTTCCATTACTTCAAAAATGTCTGTAACTTCTTTTTTTTCTTTGTTCTCAACATGGTAAACAAAAATTCTTGGAAGATATAAAAGACCAGCCATCCACGAGACTACAGCTATCAAATGTAAGCTTTTAAATAATAAATAACTATTCACGATTTAAGCATGGACATTTAGTAAATTGATTGGGACATCTTATTTTTGGAGGAAAAAGTTTTCCATCAAAATTATAATTCTGTTTTTTAATAATTAAATTGGACATCGCTTTTATATAATTTTCATTTACTCCTAACGCTGGTACTCTAGTATAATATTTACATCCATTTTTATCAGCCAATTCTTTATATTCTATATCTAATTCTACTAAAGTTTCTGAATGCTCAGATACAAATGCTATTGGGACTAGCACAATATGTTTCTCTAACTTTGAATTTTCTATAATTACATCTTCTGTAGATGGACCAATCCATTTTAAGGGTCCAACACGACTTTGGTAGCTTAATATCCAATCTAAATCTTTAATTTTTAAAGAATTAACAATTTTATTAACCGATTGTTCTACTTGCCACTGATAGGGATCACCTTTTATAATATTTTTTTCTGGTAAACCGTGAGCAGAAAATATTAGTTTAAAATTTTCTAAATTGTTTATTTTTTTTAAAATTTCTTCTTTATGTGCCAATATAAAATTGTCATCTGTTGGATAGCAGCAGATTGTGCTTGTTTTAATTTTAAGATTGTTTTTTTTACAAATATCTTTCCATTCTTTAATTGAAGATCCCGATGTAGCAGCAGAATATTGTGGGTATAAAGGCATTAATATAATTTCATCCGGATTAAAATTTCTAACCTTTTTTACAACTTCCTCAGCTCTTGGGTGCCAACACCTCATTACAACAAAGCATTCATACTCTGAATTCTGATCATTATTATTAAGTTCTAACTCAAGAGCATTAGATTGTTCTTCTGTTAATTTTAAAATAGGAGAAGAACCACCAAGTTCTTGGTATATTTTTTTTGCAGTTGGTGCCCTTCTATTAGAAATTAATTTAGCTAAAGGATATCTAAAAATAGTAGGTATATTCAATATCGCAGGATCATTAAAAAGATTGAATAAAAATGGTTCCACATTTTCTAATTTGTCAGGTCCCCCTAAATTAAAAAGAATTACCGCCTTTTTCATTAATAGCTTTTTACAGTGTTAACTAAAAACTCAAACATATTAGGATCTGTTTCGGGTAAAACACCATGACCCAAATTAAAAATATAAGGATGATCTTTAAATAGATCTAAGTATTTAGTTGCTTCTTTTTTTAATGTTTCTTTATCAGAAAGTAATATTTTAGGATCAAGTCCTCCTTGAACTGGTATCTTAATATCTCTTAAAATTTTTTTTGGATCAATATTATAATCAATACCTACAGCATCTGGTTTAACAATCTCACAGAATTCTTTATAATTTTTAATCTCTCTAGGAAAACAAATAACCGGTGTATTTAAAGATTTAACATAATTAACAATATTTAAAGTTGGAGAGTAAACATAGTTAGGTAAATCTTTTTCTTCTAATAAACCTGCCCAACTATCAAAAATTTGTATTATATCTGCGCCGTTATCAATTTGGTTTTTAATATGTATTTTTAGAAACTTTTCTAAAATTAATAAAATCCTATTTATTAGAAAATTATCTTTAAAAAAATTCTCTTTTAGTTTTTTTTTAGGAGATTGTTGATTAATAATATACACCAATAAAGTCCAAGGAGCTCCAACAAAACCTATTGTGTTTTTACCTTTCGTAATTTCATGTGTGCTTACTTTATTGATTGTTTTATAAACTGGGTAAACCTTTTGGACAAAATCAATTTCATCTAATTTTGACATTTCATTTATATTCAACTCACCAAGTTTTGGACCAAAACCTTTCTCAAATTCAACTTTTTGATTTAACCCATATGGCAACATTAAGATATCTGAAAAAATTATTGCAGCATCTAAATTAAATCTTTTTAAAGGTTGTAAGGTAATTTCTGAGGATAAATTTTCATTTAAACATAAATTTATAAAGTTGGGATTTAATTTTCTTATATCTCTAAATTCAGGCAGATATCTTCCAGCCTGTCTCATTATCCAGATTGGATTTATCTTTGTATTTTTATTTATTATTACTTCGTGTAGAGGAGTCATATTAAATATATATTTATTTATTGTATTAGTATTATGTGTTGTGAATATTGAAGATAAGTATTTTTTAACATTTTATTAACAACTTAATAACAATTAATAATTAATAATATTGATTAAATTGAAGCTTTTTAAATTTTTATTCAATAAATTGTATAATTTTATTCATATTTTTATTAATGTTAATAAAACCCTTATTTTACAATAATAATTAATCAATATTTAAATTGTGTAATTTTAGTAAAATAATACAAATTTACTAACAATTTATTCATGAGTAGTACATATCAAATTTATCTTATATCTGACTCAACAGGAGAGACATTAGATCGAATCTTCCTAGCACTGAAAGCTCAATTTAAAAACATTGAATACAAAGTGCATTCTTATTCTTTCACTCGAACAGAAAATCAAATTCTTAAAATTTTAGAAGATGCCAAAAAAATCGAAAACTCGGTAATACTTTATACAATTGTAGATAATGGTTTAGCCAAATGTTTAGCTAACGCAAGTGAAGAAAAAAAAATACCTTGTTTTGGCGTTTTAGGAAACTTAATTTTAAATTTTTCTAAAATTCTCAATCAAAAGGCATCTCATGAACCGAGCGGTCAACACGTACTTAATGAAGAATATTATGATAGAATAGAAGCCATCCAGTTTACAATGAACCATGATGATGGCAATTTATTAAATGATATAGAAAAATCAGATATTATTTTGGTGGGCGTAAGTAGAACAAGCAAAACACCAACATCAATTTATCTTGCAAATAAAGGATTTAAAACATCAAATATACCTTTGGTAAATGAAAATTCTTTGCCTAATAAATTAAAAGAAAACCCACAAATAACTTGTGTTATTGGTTTAAACACTGAGCCAGAACGTCTGGTTGATTTAAGAAAAAACAGAATGAATTCTTTAAAGGAAACTGAAAACACAAACTATACAAGTATTGAAAATATTAAGAAAGAAATTATAGATGCAAAAAAAACTTTTCAAAAATACAGATGGCCAACAATAGATGTAACGAGAAAATCAGTTGAAGAAACAGCTGCATCAATAATAAAAATACACGAAATATACCTAAACAATGTCAAATAAAATTATTCTTGCTTCTAAGAGTAAAGTTAGAAAAGAAATATTAGACAAACATCAAATAAGATGTGATGTTCAACCATCAAACGTAGATGAAGATCTAGTTAAAGAAGCACTTATTCGTGATTTGGCCTTACCAGAAATTATTTCAAAAAATTTAGCTGAGCTGAAAGCTAACAAGGTTAGCTCAAGTCAAAAAGACAAAATGGTCTTAGGAGCTGATAGCGTGATAGATTTGGGGGGGGAGCTAATATCTAAGCCTGAGACTAGAGGGGAGGCTTTAATAATTTTAAAAAAGCTAAATGGGAAAAAACATAATTTAATAAGCTCAGTCTGTATTTCGAAAAATGGGTCAATGATTTGGAATTATACTGACAAAGCCGAATTAACTATGAAAAGTTTTTCAGAAGAATATCTGATAAATTATTTATCAAAGATACCAGATGAAACTCTATATGCTTATAATGTATATCAAATTGAAGGTGAAGGAAGAAATTTATTCTCAGATATTGTTGGAGACAAAGATACTATAATGGGGCTGCCTGTTATTAAAATTAAAGAATATTTAAACCATTACCAATGAAAAAATTTTTAGTGATAGGAAATCCAATTGAACACTCGTTATCTCCTCTTTTACACAATTATTGGATTAAGAGTAATGGTATTGATGCAATTTATGAAAAACAAAAATTAAATGAGGATGAATTAGAGAATCTTATTGCAAAGGTAAAAGATAAAAAAATTAATGGTATCAATGTTACAGTACCATTTAAAAAGGCTGTTATTCCTTATTTGGAAGAGCTAAGTACTGAAGCTCAAAATACAAAATCTGTTAACACTATCTATCTCAAAAATAACAAATTAACAGGGCATAATACGGATATATTTGGATTTGAAACTAGTATAAAAAAATCAGAATACAATTTTGATAACAAAGAAGTTTTAATTTTGGGAGCAGGAGGGGTGGTTCCCTCGATAATTTTTGCTTTAACTAAAATGAATGTTTCAAAGATAAAAATATGTAACAGAACAAAAGAAAAAGCAGAAAACTTAAAAAAACTTTTTAAAAATATAGAAATATTAGAGTGGGGGGAAACCTCAAATTTTGATATAATTATTAATGCTACAAGTTTGGGATTAAAAAAAGAGGACAACATTAATCTTAATTTTTCATCAACCTCTGGAAATAAATTATTTTATGATGTTATTTATAATCCTAGTGAGACAAATTTTTTAAAGATTGGAAGAAAATTAGGCAACACAACTTTAAATGGGAAATTAATGTTTGTTTATCAGGCCTATTTAGCTTTTAAAATTTGGCATGGATTTGAACCTGATATAGATGAAAATGTTATGAAACTTTTAGAAAAATGATTAAAATTGGAATTTTAGGGGATATAGGTTCTGGCAAGAGTTATGTTGCACAGAATTTTGGTTATCCTGTTTTTAATGCTGATTATGAGGTTGCCCAATTATATAAAAAAAACAAAAACATTTTTAATAAGTTAAAAGCAAAACTACCAGAATACATTTGCTCATTTCCAATTAAAAAAACAGAAATCTCTAATGCAATTCTAGCTAAAAATAACAATCTAAATAAAATAGTTAAAATTGTTCATTTAGAAATAAGAAAAAAAATGAATAATTTTATTAAAAAAAATAAAAATAAAAAAATTGTAATTTTAGATATTCCATTATTTTTAGAGAATAAAATTAATGATAAAAAAGATATATTGGTTTATGTGCAATCTAAAAAATCTAGTATTTTAAAAAGATTAAAAAAAAGAAAAAATTTTAATCAAAAACTTTTAAAAAAATTTAAAGCTATTCAATATCCAACTAGTTATAAAAAGAAGAAATCTAACTTTGTTATTAAAAATAACTTTACTAAAAAATCTATTAATGATGGTATAAACAATATTTTAAAAGAAATTATATAAATGAAAGAAATAGTATTAGATACGGAAACAACGGGTATATCAATAAAAGAGGGACATCGTATCGTTGAAATTGGCTGTATAGAACTTGAAGATTTAATACCGACAAATAATAAGTTCCACTGTTATTTAAACCCAGAAAGAAAAGTTTCAGAAAAGGCATTAGAAGTTCATGGATATAATGATGAATTTTTGGCCAAGCAAAAAAAATTTAGTGATATTGGTGAGCAATTTATTGATTTTATAAAAAATAAGAGACTTATTATTCACAATGCTGATTTTGATTTGGGTCATTTAAATAATGAATTGGCCATTATTGGAAAAAAAAAAATTGATAATGAGATTATTGATACCCTAATTTTAGCAAGAGATAAATTTCCTGGATCACCAGTAAGTTTAGATGCTCTTTGTAAGAGATATAGAGTAGATAATTCAAAAAGAACCCACCATACTGCATTAATTGACTGTGATTTGTTAGCTAAAGTTTATATTAATTTAATAGATCAAAAGGAACCAAAATTAAATTTTCAAACAGATGAAACAACAATTAATCAAAGAAACAATACAGTGGTAAATTATTTTAAAAAAGTAATTTCACCAACAGCTGAAGAATTAAAAAAACATAAAGAGTATTTAAAAAACAATTTAAAAAAAAATTTCTTTTAATTTAATCTTTGACTATAAAGTTGATCAAAATCAATTTTTTTCTCAAATTTTACATCTGGATATCCTGAATTATGTAACAAATTTAAAAATGATTTTTCTAACTTAGGATAAATCTCAATTTGAACATCACACAGTATTATCTTTTCGAGATCTTTTTTTTCTTTTATTTCATCATTGATTTCCACAATAGTTGAGTAATTTATTTCAAAATAGGATTTTTTTTTATTTTCTTGTTTATCTTCAAACTTTAAAATTGTATTTACTTCAATCATTTTATTCTTTAGTGCTTTAGAAGTTATATCAATGTTAAGTTGATATTTTGAAATATAATCTTTTACAAAAATGTGAGTTTCAATATCAGGAGTTTCACTGGACATATCTTTAATATAATTACCTAGGATTTTATAATTTTTTGTCATCTTGATCCTCTATATCTTCAAAGTCTCCATCAATGAAACTGTTTTTTCTTGTTTCTCTTTCTTTATTTTTAAATTTACTAAAAAATTTTTTCAATAAAAAATTTCTAGAAAGAGGAAATATTATTAAAAACCCAATAACATCTGTTGCAAAGCCAGGGATGATCAATAAAAGAGCAGCGAAAGCAATTGCAGCCCCTGCAATCATCTCATATGTTGGTGCTTTATTTCTACTTATCTGTTCAAACCCAGATTTAAGAGTATTTAAACCCTCATACTTTGCATAGTAGACCCCAACAATTGCAGTAGTGAATATAAGTAAAATTGTAGTAATTGCGCCAATTTGAGAACCAATTTTTATTAGAAGAAATATTTCAATAACAGGAATTAAAATAATGGATAATAAAATTGAGTTCATTTGTCCATAATCTAAATTGCTAGTTGAAATTAATCAACATAGTAATTATTATAATAAATATGAATTACAGTTTCGAATACATAGATATTATTCTTCTTGCAATGATAGCTGGTTTTATTTTTTTAAGATTAAGAGGAATTCTTGGTAAAAGAACTGGGTTTGAGGGAAAAGCCCCAGCACAATTTGACAAAATTTTAAAAGAAGCAGTTGTTAAGCAAGCTCCAAAACAAGTCAATATTTTTGATGAAGAAGCGCAAAAAGAATTTTTAAAAGGAGCTAGAATTGCTTATGAGACTATAATCACTGATTTTAGTGATAATGATAATAAAATAACCACGAGCAAACCATTGCTTAATAAAGATATCTATAATCAATTTAACGAAGCTCTAAAAGAAAGAAGTTCCCGAGGACATTATGCAGAAATTACATTTATAGGCATAAATTCGGCAGATATTAAAGAACATAAGAAAGTAGATAAAATTTTAAATGTGACTGTAAGTTTTATAGCTGAGGTTATTACTTGTATAAAAGATAAAAATAAAAAAATTATTTCTGGTGATCCTGAAAAAATTAAAAAAATTTATGATACGTGGGTTTTTTCAAGAGATACTACGTCAGCTAACCCTAATTGGCAATTAGTTGGCACCTTAACTTAATTGACAAATAAAATTTCAGACAAAGATAAAAAAGATTGGGAAAATTTTATCTCCAGTGAAGATAAACTCCCAAATAAAGACCATAAATTTAAAGAAAATAAAATTTTAAAAATAAAATCTCTAGATTTACACGGACAATCTCTTGAAGAAGCTAACAAATCTATCGAAGACTTTATTATTAGATCTTACGAAGATAAAATAAATAAATTAATAATCGTTACAGGAAAAGGTCTTCATTCGAACAATCAAAAAAACCCATATGTTTCAAAAGACCTGAGTATCTTAAAATATTCAGTTCCTGAATTTATAAAAGGAAACAAAGAAATAATGAAAAAAATTATAGAAATTAAAGACGCAGAAATAGAAGATGGTGGTGCTGGAGCATTTTATATATATTTAAAAAAAAAATGATTATCTGGCTTGCTTCATATCCTAAAAGTGGGAATACATTGCTAAGATCAATGTTAGCAGCATACATATTTTCTAAAGATGGAAATTATAATTTTAACTTAATTAAAAATATAAAACAATTTCCTCATGGTGGCTTTTTTTTAGAGATGGGAATTGATATAACAAATCAAAATGAGACAATTAAAAATTACATTAAAGCTCAAGACGCGTTCAATAAAAAAAATGCAATTCAATTTTTAAAAACTCATAGTTTTCTTTTTAACTTCAATAAAAATTATCCTTTTACAAATTTCGATAATACTCTAGGGGCAATTTATATTGTTAGAGACCCAAGAAATATCGTAACATCTTTATCCAAATTCAAAAGCTTAACATTAGAAGAATCAGCAGATTTTATGATAAAAGGAACAGGGGATGGGTTAGTTTGGACAAATAATTGGGCTGTCAATTATCATAGTTGGAAAATATTTAAGGAATATGAAAAGTACCTTCTTATAAAATATGAAGATCTAATCGCTAATCCAGATTTAACTTTTCTAAATGTGTTAAAATTTATTTATAGAATTAATAAATCTAATTTTGAATTAGATAAAAAAAAATTTGAAAACGTAATTAAAACAACAAGTTTTGAAAATATGCAAAATTTAGAAAAAGAAAAAGGTTTTAGCGAGAGTTGGGTAGATGAAAAAACTGGTAAAAAGATACCTTTTTTCTATTTAGGACCTAAAAATAATTGGAAAAAAAATTTAGATGTTAAAGTTGTAAAAAAATTGGAAAAAACTTTTAAATTAGAAATGGAAGAACTTGGCTACTTATAAATTTATAATATAAATTTTGAAAGATCTGTATCTTTTACCAAATTATCTAAATTTTTATTAATATATTCTTTATCAATAATAATTTTTTCTCCAGAGCGATCAGTTGCTGTGAAACTTATTTCGTCTAAAATTTTTTCAATTATTGTATGTAATCTTCTGGCACCAATATTTTCTACTGTTGCATTTACTTCGGATGCGATATTTGCAATTGTATCAATCCCATCATCTGAGAATTCAAGCTCAACATTTTCAGTTTTCAATAATGCAACATATTGTTTAATTAAACTAAAATCTGGCTCTCTTAGTATTCTTTTAAAATCATCACTAGTTAATGCTTCTAGCTCAACTCTTATAGGTAACCTACCTTGTAATTCAGGAAGTAAGTCCGAAGGTTTTGCAAGTTGGAAAGCACCCGATGCTATAAATAAGATATGATCAGTCTTAATAGGTCCATGCTTAGTATTAACTGTTGTGCCTTCTATCAAAGGTAATAGGTCTCTTTGAACACCCTCGCGAGACACATCTCCACCAACTCGGTCAGTTCTTGCAGAAATTTTATCAATTTCATCTAAAAAAACTATACCATTATTTTCTGTTGATAGCTTTGCGGCTTTAACAATTTTATCCTGCTCAATTAATTTATCAGACTCATCATTAATTAAAATTTCATGTGATTCTTTTACAGTCATTTTTTTCTTTTTTTCTTTGTTGCCCATAGATTTACCAATCATTTCTCCAATGTTGATCATTCCAACATTAGCTCCAGGCATTCCAGGAATTTCAAAAGAAGTGTTATTTGATCCTGTATCACTCACAGCAATTTCTATTTCATTGTTATCTAAATCACCATTTCTTAATCTTTTTCTAAAACTTTCTCTTGTTGCTAAACTAGCTTTTTTACCAACCAAAGCATCTAAGACTTTTTCTTCAGCAGATTTTTGTGCTTGAGCATGGACTTCTTTTCTCATTTTAACTTTTTCCATACCAATAGCTATTTCAATTAAATCCCTTACTATTTGTTCAACATCTCTTCCAACGTATCCAACTTCAGTAAATCTTGTGGCTTCAACTTTAACAAACGGTGCTTCCGCCAATTTTGATAACCTTCTAGAAATTTCTGTTTTACCAACACCAGTTGGTCCAATCATTAAAATATTTTTTGGCAAAACTTCATTTTTCATTTCTCCTTTTATTGCTTGTCTTCTCCATCTGTTTCTTAAAGCGACAGCAACAGCCTTTTTTGCTTTGTTTTGTCCAACTACAAATCTATCTAATTCAGAAACTATTTCTCTTGGAGAAAGTGAACTTACTAGAGAATTTTCTTCCTTATCTTTTTTATCTTTTGGAACTAAAGGAGTTACGTTAGTTTTTTCCATTATATTTTTAGAACCTTAATATTATCATTTGTAAATACACAAATTTCAGAAGCTACCTTAATTGCTTTTTTTGCAATTTCCTCCGCACTTTTATCTGTTTCCATCAGAACTTTTCCAGCAGCTAATGCATAATTTCCACCCGAACCTATTCCAATGACATCTCCCTCAGGTTCCAAAACATCCCCTGTTCCAGAAATTATATAACTATTATCTTTATCACCTATGGCCATTAAAGCCTCTAATCTTCTTAAATATTTATCAGTTCTCCAATCTTTTGCTAACTCAACAGCAGCTCTTGATAGGTTGCCTGCATGTTTTTCAATTTTAGCCTCTAATCTCTCAAATAAAGTAAGTGCATCCGCTGTTGACCCTGCAAAGCCTGCTACTACATCCCTTTTTTCAATTTTTCTAATTTTTGAAGCAGTACTTTTAACCACAGTATTACCCATACTTACCTGTCCATCTCCAGCTACCACTACTTCATTATTTTTTCTAACTAGTACAATTGTTGTCATGGTTTAATAAATGGTGATTATTTTTAATACTTCAAGTGTTCATACTGATATTGATATAGAAGGATTATGTATGTATACCTCTAAAATATATGGCTAGAAAAGGAAAAGTATCCAGAAAAACAAAAGAAACCAGTATTAGTGTTGAGGTGAATATTGACGGAAAAGGTAAATACCAAATTGATACTGGTATAGGTTTTTTAGATCATATGCTTGAGCAATTATCAAAACATTCTCTTATCGATTTAAAAGTAAAAGCAAAAGGTGATACTCACATTGATCTTCATCATACAACAGAAGATACAGGAATAGCAATTGGTGAAGCTTTAAAAAAAGCTGCAAAAAAATTTATTGGGATTAAAAGATATGCTCACAGAGTTATTCCAATGGACGAGACTTTAACTAGAGTTGCAATAGATGTTTCAAATAGACCTTATTTAATTTGGAAAGTAAAATTAAAAGTTGAGAAACTTGGTGAGATGGATACCGAACTATTTAAAGAATGGTTCCAGGCATTTTCACAATCAGCTGGCATTACAATGCATGTTGAAAATATTTATGGAGACAATAGTCACCACATCATCGAATCTTGCTATAAAGCATTAGCAAGATCTTTGAGAGAAGCATTAGAGATGGATCCTAGAAGTAAAAAAAGTATTCCATCTACTAAAGGCTCATTATAAGTTTAATGAACGTCACAATTGTTGATTATAATTCGGGCAATATAAGCTCGGTAATAAATTCGTTTAACGAAGTCGCAAAAGACAAAGTAAACATCGAAGTTACTTCAGATCTAAATAAAATTAAATCTAGTGACAAGGTAGTATTGCCAGGCCAAGGTTCATTTAAAAGCTGTGTTGATGCTTTAAATAGCATCAATGGCTTGACAGATACTTTGAATGAAGTTGCAATTAATAATAAAAAACCACTCCTAGGTATTTGTGTTGGATTACAAATGTTTGCAGATGTTGGATACGAAGAAATAGAAACAAAAGGTTTAGGGTGGATATCGGGTAAGGTAGTCAAAATTAACAACCAAAATGGAAAATTCAAGCTTCCTCATATTGGTTGGAATCAGCTTAATATACATAAGAATAGTAAAATTTTAAAAGATATAGAAAATAACTCTCACATGTATTTTGTGCATAGCTATGAATTTATTCCCCAGGATAAAAGAGTTATATCTGCAACAACAGATTATTCGTCAAATATTGTTTGTTCTGTAGAAAAAGAAAACATTTTTGGAACCCAGTTTCATCCAGAGAAGAGTGATAAAATTGGACTTAAAATAATTGATAATTTTATAAACATATAAAATGAAAATATTTCCAGCGATAGACATAAAAGATAAAAAATGTGTAAGATTAATCAAAGGAAACTTTGATAACAAAACTGAATACGAAGTGTCACCAGTTGAACAAGCTGCAAAATATAAGGAATATGGTTTTAAAAATTTACATATTGTTGATTTAGATGGAGCTTTAACTGGTGAAACACTAAATCTGGATATTATTGAGGAGATAGCTAGTAAATTTGACTTAAAAATAGAAGTTGGTGGAGGAATTAGAAGTATTGATAGTATTCAAAAATACACGGATGTGGGTGTTGAAAAAGTAATTTTAGGTAGTGCTGCCATAAAAGATAAAAACTTTTTAAAAGAATCTTGTGAAAAGTTCTCAAATAAAATTGCCTTAGGTTTAGATGCTAAAGATGGATATTTATCTGTGTCAGGATGGAAAGAAAATTCTAATCAATTAACTTTAGATTATTTAAGAGAAGTCAATAATTTTGGTGCTAGCAGATTAATTTATACTGATATTAATCGAGATGGCATGAAACAAAGCCCTAATTTTGAAGAAACATCTAAAGTCGCTGAAACAGCAAATTGCCCAGTGATTATTTCGGGAGGTGTTTCATCTATTGATGATATTAAAAAAGCAAAGGAGCTAAATAATAAGAATATCGAGGGGATTATAGTTGGCAAAGCTATATATGATGGTGATATTAAATTAGAGGATTTGGTTAAGGAATTAGATGCTTAAAAATAGAATAATACCTTGTCTAGACGTTAAAAATGGTCGTGTAGTCAAAGGAATAAATTTTATAGACTTAAAGGATGCAGGTAATCCAGTTGAGCAAGCTAGAATTTATTCTGATGGTGGAGCAGATGAAATTTGTTTTCTAGACATTACTGCCTCAAATGAAAATAGAGACACCATTTATGATGTTGTAGAAAAAACTTCTAAAAAATGTTTTGTCCCTTTGACAGTTGGAGGAGGAGTTAAAAGTGTTGATGATATTAATAAACTTTTAAACTGTGGTGCAGATAAGGTGTCAATTAATACTGCGGCAGTTCAAAATTCAGAAGTAGTAGTAGAAAGTTCTAGAAAATTTGGTTCGCAATGCATTGTTGTTGCAATAGATGCAAAAAAAAACTCTGATAATTGGGAAATTTATACTCACGGTGGAAGAAACAATACAGGAATTAATGCAGTAGAATTTGCAAAAAAAATGGAAGGTAGTGGGGCGGGGGAGCTATTAGTAACTTCAATGGACAGAGATGGCACCCAAGTTGGTTATGATTTAGAATTAATGTCGAAAATATCATCTAAAGTAAATATTCCTATTATTGCATCTGGTGGGGTTGGTAATTTAGATCATTTAGTTGATGGAATAAAATTAGGAAACGCAAGCGCTGTTTTAGCAGCATCTATATTTCACTATGGAAAGCATTCAGTAAAAGAGGCTAAGGAATATTTGGACTCAAAGGGAATACCTGTTAGAATTTAAAATGCTTAGTACATTAGAAAATTTAATAAAACTTGCACGAGAAAGAAAGTTAATACCTGTAGAAGGGTCTTATACAAATAAGTTACTTACAGATAAACCCTTAAGTAAAGCAAAAGTATTAGAGGAAGTTGATGAATTAATAGAAGCTATAGATGAAGATACAAATAAAATACATGAAGCAGCAGATGTATTTTATCATTTATTAATGTACTTAGAGGCAAATGATGTAAAAATTGAAGAAGTAATGAAGGAATTAGAAAAAAGAAAAAAATGAGTTATGATGATAGTAATATCTTTGCAAAAATTTTAAGAGGAGAGATACCTTGTAATAAAATTTATGAAGATGATTTTATTTTATCATTTAACGATATTAATCCACAAAAAAAAATACATGCTCTTGTCATTCCCAAAGGAAAATATGTTGATCTAGATGATTTTAGTTTAAATGCGACCCAAGAAGAAATCGCTGGATTGATTAAAGGTATAAATATTGTAGCCAAAAAGCTGGGTCTTTCAACGGAAGTAGGTAAAGGCTATAGAGCATTAACCAATATAGGCGATAACGGTGGTCAAGAGGTCCCACACTTACACTTTCATTTATTTGGAGGTGAAAAAATTGGAAAAATGGTTGAGTGACACAAGAGGTTCAAAGAAATTATTTAGAAATAAATTCAATTCATGATCTAAATAAGGTGATTGAACCAAATAAAGATTATTCCATAAATTTACTTAATCCAATTAATTTTCAATTAAATAAATTTTTTTATAAAAATATTGGAAAAAAACATAATTGGATTGATCGTTTAGTTTGGACAGAAACTCAATGGATAGATTATGTTTCTAGCAAAAAAGTTAAAACATATGTTTTAAAATTTAAAGATGATTTAGTTGGTTTCTTTGAATTAATAATTCATATTGAAAAAAAAGAAGTAGAGATTGCTTATTTTGGATTGTTAGAAGAATTTCAAAATAAAAAACTTGGATCATATCTATTGTCTCAAGCAATCCAAAAATCTTTTATAGATGGTATTCATAGAGTTTGGGTTCATACGTGTTCTCTAGATCACGAAAATGCTTTAAATAATTATATCGCTAGAGGAATGAAAATATTTAAAACTGAAACTATAAAAATTTAGTTTTGCGTAGGAACATTAAATAAATCTTTATCAATTTTTTGATTCACGTGAATTGAAGAAATATGAGTAACACTTATATTTTGATAAATATCTTTTGTTTGCCACCCTGCTAAATTAAATGTTTTATCATTAAAAAATATATTTATTTTACTGTTTTGTTCTTCTATCTCAAAATTTATATAAGTTTTATCTAACATTTTTTCTTTTAAATTTACTATTTTTCTGATTAAAAATTTTTTATCTAATATAGAATTTAGTGGTGTCTTATTTAAGGGGTATCTATAAAAGCTAGTTTTGGTTTTAATTACTAGTGATTTACCGTTAGAAACAATGATTTTATTATTCTTTTGATATTTACAGTAAATTTTCTTTGGATATTTAATCGTACAATTTCCATTTTCTACTTTTCCATTTACGTTTTGTTCAAAATTAAAATTTAAATTTTTAGTATTTTTTAGATTTTCTATTATTTTATCTTTATTGCTTGCTTGCACATTTGAAATTAAAATAAAAAAAATATAAATTATTAAGTGTTTAAACATTAAAGCACATCTCTTTTGCCAACATGATTTGCTTTACTTACAATTCCATCAGCTTCCATCATATCAATAATTCTAGCTGCTCTATTGTAACCAATTTGAAGTTTCCTTTGTAAGAAGGATGTTGAGGCTTTACCTTCTGATCGAATAATTTCTAATGCTTGTTGATACAACTCATCTTTATCACCTTGACTTTGACTATCTCCCATTTCTTTTTCGTCTGCAAAGTTTAATATTTCATCTATATAATCTGGTTCAGCTTGGGTTCTTAGAGATTTATTAACTTTTTCAATTTCATCATCAGATACAAATGGTGCGTGTATTCTTACTATTTTATTAGCAGATGACATGTAAAGCATATCTCCCTTACCCAACAACTGTTCTGCCCCTTGTTCTCCAAGAATAGTTCTGCTATCTATTTTTGAAGTAACTTGAAAAGATATTCTGGTAGGAAAATTGGCTTTAATAGTACCGGTAATAACATCAACACTTGGTCTTTGAGTAGCCATTATAATGTGAATTCCAGCAGCTCTAGCCATTTGAGATAATTTTTGTATGTAGTTTTCGATTTCTTTACCTGCAACCAACATTAGGTCAGACATCTCATCAACCACAACAACTATATAAGGCATAGGAAGTTTATGTTTTTTGTTATAACCATCAATATTTCTCACTCCTTCTTTTGTCATTAATTTGTATCTACTTTCCATTTCTTTAACTACCCAACCTAGAACTGAAGCTGCTTTTTTAGCTTCTGTAATTACAGGACAAAGTAAATGGGGAATTCCTTCGTATGTTGACAGCTCTAACATCTTAGGATCAATTAAAATAAATTTACAATTCTCAGGAGTATGTCGATAAAGAAGAGATAAAATAATTGTATTAATACAAACTGATTTTCCAGAACCAGTAGTTCCTGCAATGAGAAGATGAGGCATAGAAGTTAAGTCACCAACAACTGGTTTACCAGATATATTTTTACCGAGCGCAATTGGTAATTTAATTTCTCTTTTCTTGAAGTCTGAATTAGCCAAAATTTCACTCAAATAAACATTTTCTCTTATGTTGTTTGGAAGTTCTATTCCAACAGTATTGCTTCCAGGTATAGTGGCTATTCTTGCAGACTCTGAGCTTGTATTTCTTGCTATGTCGTCTGATAAATTTATTATTTTAGAAACTTTAACTCCAGCAGCAGGCTCAAACTCATTAAGAGTAACCACAGGACCATGACTAACTTTTTTAATATTTCCATTAACACCAAAATCCATTAATATTTTTTCCAAAAATTCTGGATCATGGTCTTCATTTTTTTCAAAATTCTCCCTCTCTTTTTTTGTTGGAATTTTCAATAAATCAAGACCTGGTAATTTGAATTTTATTTTTAACTCAGATTTATTTTCACTTTTTATAAAAGGTAAATCCTCTTGAATAAGGTTTTTAATTTCATCTTGGGGAATGTATTCATTAATTATTTCACTTTTATCAGTATAATTTTTAGTATTTCTTTTATTAATCAAATCGTAAGTTTTTTTAATAAATTCAAAAAATTTCTTTGGATTAAAATTAACACTAATAAGAAAAAAAATTATAGTAATTAAAATTAAAATATAAAAAAAAATATTTTCATTAATTGATATTGTAGATCCAAGAAATGATTTATTTAAGTATTCACCAACAAACCCACTGTTACCATTTATGTATAGAGAATATGTGTCAGAATAATAGTAACCAAAAAAAAGTGCTCCAAATATCAAATATAAAATTGTAAAAAAATTATTTTCAATAAATAAAAAAAAATCTTTAGATCTTAAAATATTAATTCCTGTAACTAAAAATGTAAGTGGAATCAAATAAGCTATTATCCCAACTGACTGAAAAAATAAATCAGATATAAAACTTCCTTGGAAACCCATCAAATTCTCAATCTTTGTATTTTCAGGAAAAATGAAATTTGGATCATTGGGAGAGTATGTTATTAGTGATAAAAACAACATTAGACCTGTCAAAGAAACTAAAATCCCAAATATTTCTGCCAGTCTTTTAATAGCAAAATTAAGTAATAAATCAGATGTTTTTTTAATATTCATATAAATGAATCAATTTTATCACTTTGTATCATCTAATTTTTATTGTTAAAATTAAAAATATTATGACAGTTTGTATACTTGGTAATGGATTAACAGCATTAACTTTGGCTAAGGCTCTTGTTAATTGTGAAATTGATGTTGATTTATTTTCCGATAAAAAAAATTATAAAATAAATGACCCAAGGACCATTGGCATTTCAAAAAATAATATCAATTTTTTTAACAGGAATATCATTAATATTGAAAAAATTATTTGGAAGTTAAAAAAAATCGAAATTTTTTCAGAAAATTTAAAAAAAGAAAATCTAATAAACTTTCAAGCAAATAAAGATCAACTTTTTTCAATTCTAAAAAATCAGAAATTATATGAGTTGTTAGAGAAAGATTTATCAAAAAATAAATTTTTTAAATCTAAATTTTATAATAAAAAAAAGTCCTTCTTGTTAAATAGATATGAACTAATAATTAATTGTGATCATTCTAATTTTATTTCAAATCGATATTTTAATAAAAAAATTATTAAAAAGTATGATAGTATGGCCTTCACTACTATTATTAAACATGATCAAATCATAAATGATAGTGCTCTTCAAATTTTTACAAAAAATGGACCTTTAGCTTTTTTACCAATTTCGAATAAAAAGACTTCTGTGGTCTATTCCATCCATAATTCTAAAAATCAAAAAAAAGAATATATAGAACAATTGATAAAAAATAATAATTTAAAGTATAAAATTAGGGATATAGAAAAAATTAATAGTTTTGAGTTAAAGTCATTAAACCTGAGATCTTATTACCATAAAAATATATTAGCATTTGGTGATTTGCTGCATAAGGTACATCCGTTGGCAGGCCAAGGTTTCAATATGACTATTAGAGATATTAAAATTCTTTTAGATATTATTAAAAAAAGGATCGATGTAGGTCTGTCTTTAGATGGCTCTGTAAACTCTGAATTCCAAAAACAAATAAAGCATAAGAATTTTATTTTTTCAAATGGAATAGATCTAATTCATGAATTCTTTAATTTTGAGAGAAAAATGAAGTCAAATCTTTTAAGCAAGTCAGTTAAAATTATTGGTAATTACCCGCTTATTAATAAAATGTTTACTAAGATTGCTGATAGAGGTATTTTATTTTAGTTTATTGAATAGTTGTATTGTTAAAAACGTCATAGGTATAAGTACTTAAGATCTCTGCTATTTTATTTTTTCTTATTTTGAGATTTTCTGCTTCTAGTAATACTTGTTTTTCTTCCAGAGAAAATGGTGAGGCCATTGCCAAAGCATTTATAGTTTCATCTAAACTTTGTTTTTCTAGCTCTTTCCAATTGATTATAAAACCTCTTTTTTCAAATAATAATTTAAGATCTTTAAAAATTAATTCTAAGTCAGAAAACTTAATTTGTTCTTTTTTCTCATCAAGATCTTTATCAAAATCATTAAAATCAACTTCATATTCTCTATATTTTTTATTAGATTTAATTTCTTGAATAAGATTAAATCTAATTAAACCTTTTAATTCAATCATAAATCTTCCATCCTCTGTTTCCTTAAAACTTGTTATTTTACCCAAGCAACCAATTTTATGTAAAACAGGAGGAGTGGTTTCATTAATTATTTTCTTTGGTTGAATCATTCCAATAAATTTGTTTGATTTCATACTATCATTAATCATATCTACATATCTTGGTTCAAAAATATTTAATGGTACGGTCGTTTTAGGAAAAATAATAAAATTACTTAAGGGAAAAACTGGAATTATTTTTGGAAAATCTTTCATCATATATTAATAACAAAAAATTTATTAATCATCTATAGTATTTATTAATATGATTTTTTGGATAGCTTCATACCCCAAAAGTGGAAACACTTGGTTGAGAACACTAATTAGTGCTTATTACTATTCTAAAGACGGTATATATAAAGAAAATTTAATTAAAAATATTGGCCAATTTCCTGAAAAAAAACATTTTCAAGGATTTAATTATTTGTCACAGGTTACAATTGATACCACTAGATTCTGGTTAAAAGCTCAAGAAAAAATTAATGAAGATAAAAAACTAAGATTTTTTAAAACTCACAATGTATTTGGATCAATTAATGAACGAAAATTTACAAATAAAGAAAACTCTATTGGATGTATTTATATAGTAAGAGATCCTAGAAATGTGATTACCTCTTTAAAAAATCATTATGAGTTAGATTACCCAGATGCATTATCATGGATGCTAAACTCAAAAAAATTTATTCATGATTATGAAAATTTGCAAGAATATGGTGATTTTCAATTCATTAGTTCTTGGGAAAATAATTATAAATCCTGGAAATCCCAAAACGAGTTACCAGTGAAGATTATCAAATATGAAGATTTGATGGATAAAACTTATGTAGTTTTTACAGAAATAATTGAGTTTATTAATAAAACAATTAAAAATAGAGAAAAAATTAGTAAATTAAAGATTAAAAATTCTATAAATTCTACATCTTTCCATAAGCTTAAAACTCATGAAAAAAAATTTGGTTTCTCAGAATCGGTTAAGTCAAAAAAAAACAATAAGCAGATTCCGTTTTTCTTTTTAGGACCAGATAATAATTGGAATAAAATTTTGGATGATGAGCTTAAAAATAAACTTAATAAAGTTTTTGATAAAAATTTAAAAGAATTATCTTACTTAGAATAGTGTAATATAATTTGTTTCTTGCTTAATTGTAAAAAAGCTACTATTTTCAGGTTTATATCATAAGCGGGCATAGCTCAGTGGTAGAGCGTCTCGTTGCCAACGAGAAGGTCGAGGGTTCGACCCCCTTTGCCCGCTCCATTTTAAGATTTAAATGATAAAAAATAAAAATTTAAATGTTAAAGAACTCTTTAAGCTAGGTTTTAAGAATCAAAAATTAAAAAATTTTCAAGAAGCTATAAAATTCTATAATAGAGTTATAAAAATTGATCCTACTGTAGTATTCACATATTATAATCTTGGTATTATCTTTGAGCAACTAAGGGATATTAGGCAAGCTGAAATATATTATAAAGAAGCTATCAAAGTAAAACCATTATTTATTCATTCTTATAATAATCTAGGAATTATGTCTCAGAATCAAGGACAAAAAGAAAATGCAATTAAATATTTTAAAAGAATTATAGAGATAGATCCAAAATATTATAGTGGTTATAGCAACCTAGGTTTGGTTTATGCAAGTTTAGGAATGTATGATGAAGCTTTAAATAATTATCTTAAAACACTTGAATTTGATGAAAATAATTTAGTTGCTACAAAAAGTATTATATTTTTGTTAACTTATTTCAAATCTGACAATAATCATTCATTAGTTGGATTAAATAATGATCTAAGACAATTGCAAAATAAGTTTATTTTAAAAGATTTGTTAAAATCAGAAAATTTAAACTATGTTTTAAAAAATGCGCTTAAGATCGTAAAAAATAAATCAATCAATATTAATGATTTATCATTTTTTGAAACACAAGCCTATAGAAGGAATCCCATAGATCTTAATTGTGAAAGTCATCATAATGTATTTAATACATCTAACATAATACCAAAATTTTGTTTTGGGTGTTTTAAAATACAAATTGAGCCTCAAAATGTTTTAGATTTAATAAGATTATTTTTTATTTTTGATGATTTAAATTTATCCAAAAACAATCAAAGGAAATGTATGGTTGAATTTAGAAATCAAATTCCTGGTTTATATAAAGGAATGATTTATTGTTCCAGTTTACAAGAAGCAAAAAAAATTTCAGAGGATCTAAAAACAAAATTAAAAATCCTTTTAAATGTTAAAGTTAGTATAAAAAGAGGATGCTCAGAATTTTATGATGTATTCCCAAAATTTAAAATTATTGACGAAAAAGAAAAAGATTTCATGAATTTTAATGAAGATTGGGAAAAAATTGAGGAAAATTCAGCTATAAAGAAAAATTTTAATACTATTAAGTTCAACAATTCTATTTCTGGTTTATCAATATCTGACTTTTTAATAATTAATCAGTGGCTGAATTATGCAAAGAATATTAATGATTTAAGTTATAAAAATCTTGATATAGAATTTTTAGACTCTAAATTTATAAATCAAAAAATGATAAATCAGATTGAATTTCGTAAAAAAGAATTTGCAAAATAATATATTAATGACAGATCTAACTAAAAAAAAATGTGTGCCTTGTGAAGGTGGGTTAATTCCTTTTGATGTATCTGAAATACACAAATATCAAAAAAAAGTGGATGGTTGGGATGTTATTAAAAATGAAAATAATATATTTTTTCTATTCAAAAAATTTAATTTTAAAAACTTTTTAGATAGTCAAAACTTTATCAATAATGTTGGCAAAATATCTGAAGATGAGGGGCATCACCCAGATATATCATTTGGTTGGGGATATGCAGAAATTAAAATTACAACTCATGCAATAGAAGGATTGTCTGAAAATGACTTCATTTTAGCAGCAAAAATAGATCGGTTAATCAATGTCTAAAATGTCTTGTTCTAGAAAAGACTAAAATTGTTTCAGTTTCGTTTGCAAATTTAATTATCTCTTTGTCTCTAATAGATCCTGAGGGTTGTATAACAGCGGTAACACCTGATTGAACTAATTTTTCAATTCCATCTACGAATGGAAAAAATGCATCTGATGCTGCAACGATTTCGTTATTTGTATTCATAAATTTTTTCATTTTATTTATTGCAATTTGACAGCTATCCAATCTGCTAGGTTGGCCAGAGCCAATTCCTGCTGTTGTTCCATTTGCTGCTAGTACTATTGCATTAGATTTTACATATCGACAAATATTAAATGCAAAAATAAGATCTTTCATTTGTTTAGAAGTTGGTTTTTTTTTAGAAACAACTTTAAAATCATTTTTATTAAACTTTTTTAAATCTTCTGTTTGTATTAATAATTCCTCATTAGAAGATATAAATCTTAATATTTCTTTAAAAGAATAGTTGGTAGCATCAATTAATCTTAAATTTTTTTTTCTTTTTAATAATTTTAGTGCATCTTTATCGAAGCCATTAGCAATAATCACTTCAAGAAATAATTTATTTAATTCTGACACTAAATTTTTATTTATTTTAAAATTACATGAAACAATTCCACCAAAAGCACTAATAGGATCACATGCTAGAGCAGATTTATAACTTATAAGAGGATTTTTATTTATTGAAACTCCACATGGGTTAGCATGCTTAACTATGACAGTGCCAATGTTTTTTGGTAACGATTTTGATATAGTTAAAGCTGAAAATATATCATTATAATTATTGTAACTAAGCTGTTTTCCGTGAATCTGATTTATTTTCAAAGAATTATTTTTTGAATATATTCCGCTCTCTTGATGTGGGTTTTCCCCATAACGTGGAGTTTCAATTAGATTAGTGTGGAAAACCTTCTTTTTTGGAAAAATTATATTATTTTTTTTATTAAAATAATCAGAAATAACAGAATCGTAATAAGCAGTTTCTGTAAAGGCAATTCTGGATAATTTCTCTCTAAATTTTAAGGATGTTGAGCCTTTATTTTTTTTTAACTCTTCAATGAGTTCTTCATATTGATTTGATGAGGTAATAACAGTCACATCCTGATAATTTTTAGCTGCTGATCTGACCATTGTTGGACCACCAACATCAATGTTTTCAATTATTTTTTTGTGATTTTTTGTATTTTTTAATGTTTCTTGAAATGGGTAAAAGTTTACAACTACTAAATCAATATTTTCAAAATTATTATTTTTTAAGTCTTTTAGGTGAACTTTACTATTTCTCTTGTTCAAAATTCCTGCATGTATTTTTGGATGAAGAGTTTTTACCCTACCTTCTAGAATTTCAGGCGAATTTGTAAATTCAGAAACTTCTAAGCAATGAAATTTTAGTTTTTTAATTTCTTTATATGTGCCACCTGAACTAATAATTTTTATATTATTTTTTTTTAAAGATATAAGAAGAGGCTTTAAATTTTTTTTATCTGATACAGAAATAAGAGCTGTTTTTATTTTTTTCATTACAGTTTAGTAATTTCCCATTTTATAGTTTGAGTCTTTTCTTTACATATTCCTGATATACATATGTTTTGATTTTCTTTGTATGAATTTTTAATACCTAAATATAGTCCATTATCAATGTTTATATCAAAATTTTCACTATTAAATTTCCAACCCTCATCTTCTAGCTCTATTAGAATTGATTTATTATCCTGAGTTTTCATTACTTTTGAGCTTGGATCTAGGTGAAATCTTATATCAAATTTAATATCTTTTGATTTATCTTTTCTTAATAATTTATCAAAACCAATAAATTTCATTTGCTCTGGGTAAAATTCTATTTCTCTCTCATGAATGGTTTTAAACTTTTTTAGATAACCATCATGTGATCCTGATATTTTCCAATAATTATCTTCAGATACAATATTCTTCTTAATTATTTGAATGCCTTCTTTAATCAATATATTTGATTTGTTCAATTTTTTATAATCACAAGAAGAATGATCTTCAATTGATAAAGTGCTTTGTAAAGCTGTGCTTTTTGAGAGTTTATATAATTTATTTGCTTTATCAGCAAAGTATCCAGAATTTGTTATTAGTTTTTTACCATTTGAGAAGATTTCAAATGAAAGAGCTCCTGATTGATAAAATTTTGAAAAATTATTGCTAGGACTTTCCCCAATATCCATTGTTAATATAATTTTTTTATTTTTAAGAATGGCATAACCTGCAATTTCTTTATTTTCATTTTTAAATGCATATCCAAATCTTTTTAGATATTGATCAAACTCATTATTATTGGAAATATAATTCCCATTAAATAGAATATCTTGATTAATATTTTGCCAAATGAAAGCATAGTTTTGGCCAAGATAATATATTATTTCATCAATATATTCTGGAATTGTGTTTTGTGACTCTTTAAACCACTCCCTAATAATTATAAAATATTTTAAGTAAAAAATAAGTTGTTTTATATTTCTAGATTTAGGAAAACCATTATTGCTAATTGATGATTTTATTATTTTTTTTAAAAGGTTTAGCCCATTATTAAGATATTTATTATGATCTTTATAAGCCAGACCTGTTAAAATAATCGCCGCACATCCAATAACTTTATTTTCAACTTCTGACAAATTTTTTATTTCATTTAAAAGATGGTTTGTTTGTTTTTGAATGGCTTGATTAAATCTTTTTTTAAAACCTTCATTACAATCTTCATAAGTTAATTGATGATTGGATAGCCAGGAAATTATTCTTTTAGAAGTAATATCAAAATCCCAACTTTTTTTATTATATTTATTGTTTTTGTTAATCCAATTATCAACAACTGTTTGAGTTACTTTTTTTGATGATTTCAGATCTAAACTAAAGAACCAAAAAAAATTATTTAATTTTTCAAACTCTCTATAATTTAGATTTTTTTGCCAAATTTCTTCTAAAGCAAAATCTTCAATTTTATATTTTTTTTTTTGATATTTTACTATTGAGGATAGTAGATATGGACTTGGTTTATATTCAAAAGTAATATTTTTGGTTTTAGATATTCTTTTATCGTAAAAATTAGAGCTTTGATAAAATTCTTTTAAATTTTTTTTTAAATCAAAATAAAATTGGCTAAAGTTATTAGTAAAATTATTAATGATCATTAACTTATTTTAATTTTAATAAATCAATATTTTTTTTAATATCTCCATTATTACTTTTAAAAACAGTTGTTCCTGAAACAAGTATGTTGGCACCAGCCTCAATCGCCGATTGACAATTATCAAAATTAATCCCTCCATCAATTTCAATATCAAAATTCATATTTTTTTCAGATTGAATTTTTTTTAGTTGTTTAACCTTATCTAAGACTTCAGGCATAAACTTCTGGCCCCCAAATCCTGGATTTACACTCATTACTAAAACTAAGTCTATTTTATCAAGGTAGTTGATAATTAGATCAATTTTGGATTCTGGATTAAGTGAGACACCAACTTTTTTATTTAAGTTTTTAATCTTTAAAATTGATTCTCTCAAATTATCTGTTGCCTCAGGATGAATTGTAATAATGTCAGCCCCAGCATTTGAATATGCTTCAATATATTTGTGAACAGGAGATATCATCAAGTGAACATCAAATTGAATAGAGCACTGTTTTCTCAAGGCCTTGATTACTGGTGGCCCTATAGTAAGATTTGGAACAAAATGACCATCCATAACATCTACATGAATCATATCTGCACCACCTTCTTCAAGTCTTTTGATTTCATTGCCTAATTGACTGAAGTCAGCTGATAATATTGATGGTGAAATTTGTATTTTTTTCATTAGTTGCCAAACCTACTAGTATCAATTTTTAAAATTTAATTGAATTAAATAATTGATAAATTTGTTTGGAAATTTCACTTTCTAAAGGAAAGGATAGCATACCCATTACAGAATAGCCTAAGATCCAAGGCATAAAGTAAAATCTAATCATATAAAAGAACCATGCAACATATAATGGAACAAGAGGTGCTATAATGAAAGATGGGGTTATAGGTTTAAATATTTTTAAAAGTGGATTGGTATATTTTACAAATATCTTCATAAAAAAGAATTCAGAATCCTCTTTTTGAAAAATATTCATCGCAACTCTTCCTATTAAAGTCCACATAATTACTCCTAGAAGGTAATCTACAAAATAGACCAAAGGATGAAAGTTTGCTGACATTAATAAATTTATATTGGAAAAGAGATTAAATTAAAAGGGGCGAAATTAATCGCCCCTCTAAATTAAGATTTGATAGTTCTACTTACCAGTAACAGTTCTACCGGTTGGTATACGAACTTCATCAACCATTTTTTGAGTTGCTTTATCTGGTGCTTGAGTCATTAAACTCACAACAACCATAGCAACTAAACTAACACCAGCTCCAAAGATACCAAATGTTAACTGAGTAAGTCCTAAGAACCCACTTCCTCCAGTTCGTACCCAAACTAGGTACCAAATAGCAGAAGCAAGACCTAAAACCATACCAGCAATAGCACCTTCTCTGTTAGCTCTCTTCCACCATACACCAAGTACAAGTGGGAAGAACAAACCGGACATCGCAAAGTCAAAAGCCCAGATAACCGAACCTAAGATTCCTTGGATTTCCATTGCTGCAATAGTTGCTCCAGCAAAACCAATTACTACAAGTAATACCCTTGCAACAAGAAGTCTTTTTGCAGTTTCTGCTTTTGGATCTATCATCTTATAATAAACATCATGAGAGATCGCATTAGCAATTGCTAGAATTAAACCATCAGCAGTTGACATTGCAGCAGCCATACCTCCAGCAGCAACCAGACCTGAGATTACATATGGTAATCCAGCTATTTCTGGTGTTGCTAACACAACTGCTTTACCGCCCATGAAAAACTCATTTAATTCAAGAGTTCCATTACCGTTAAAGTCGCTGATGAACATCAAGTTTGCACTGTTCCAGTTTTGGAACCAGTCCAATGCTTGAACTTCAGCAAATGATTTACCAATAATACCCGTAGATAAAGTTGGATCAATCAACGATAGTTTAGATAGTGTTGCTAACATTGGTGCAGAAGAATACAGAAGGAAGATAAAGAATAAAGACCAACCAACTGATTTTCTAGCTGCTTTCACACTTGGAGTAGTAAAGTATCTCATCATCACGTGTGGTAATGATGCTGTTCCCATCATCATCGCCAATGCTAATGAAATAAATGCCCAAGGTGTTGCGTTTACTGCAGAGTGAGCTTTAGTTATTCCAGCTAACCCTTTAGGTACCGTTGCTAGATCAGCAGCAGAGTTTTTAACAAACCCAAACTGTTGTTCCAACTCACCAATTCTAGCCACTTCATCAGCTAACATAAAGTGAGGAAAGAAACCTGCACCCATTTTGTTACTGATCCAAAAAATTGGAAGTAAGTAAGCTATAATTAGCACTATGTATTGTGCAACCTGTGTCCAAGTTACCGCTCTCATACCACCCAGCATTGAACAAAGTAAAATACTTATAAGTCCAATATATACTGCGTATTTGAAGTCGATATCTAGAGCAACAGAAGCAATAGTACCTGTAGCATTAATTTGTGCAGTCACGTACGTGAACGAAGCAACAGTTAAAACTATTACCGCACATAGTCTTGCTAAATTACCACCGTATCTTGTACCTACAAAATCTGGAACTGTGTAACAGCCAAATTTTCTTAAGTATGGTGCTAATAAAGTTGCAACTAATATGTAACCACCAGTCCAACCAACAAGTAGTGCCATATAACCATAGCCTTTGAAGTAAATACCACCTGCCATTGCAACGAATGAAGCACCAGACATCCAGTCTGCTGCTGTTGCCATTCCATTGAATACAGTAGGCACTTGTCTTCCAGCTACGTAATACGCATCTGCTTGAGCTGTTCTTGATAGATAACCAATTAAAGCATAGATGAAGATCGTGAATGCTACAAAAGCAACACCTATTGCTTTAGCAGTCATACCCATCTGCTCACCAATTGCCATTAAGATTATAAAACCTATAAATCCTCCAGTATAGATTCCATAAACTTTTGGCAAATTGTCTATAAATTTACCTTTAATCATTAATTATCTCCTCTTTCGTTGAAGCCGAATTCTTCATCGATTTTCTCTTGCCTATTTGCAAACCAGAAACATAAGATTACAAAAATTCCTAGAGATCCCTGACATGTAAACCAATATGTCCATGGATATCCGAAAGGTCCAGTAACCTCATTCATTTCAGCTGCAAAAAGGAAGATGCCAATTGAGAATACAAACCAAATTGCCAATGTTACAAATAACAGTGACCTGGTTTTTTCCCAGTGTTTTTCTGCGTTTGACATTTATACCTCTCTTTTTAGTTATAACTGTGAAAACCATAACCATTCTAGAGGTTTTGAAAAGGTGAAAATTGTTCATAATTGGTGCTTAATTACTTACTTTTTGAGGTATAATTGTCTCAAACAACGGTTTTATGCAAAAATATAAATTATCTTGGAAAGATTTATCATTTAAAGATTTTAAAGTTTATTTATTTGCTTTGTTTAAAGCTTTCATTCCAAAGAAAAAAATAAAAAATTTAGATGAACTTGAGCACTTTATTCAAACTAAATCTGCATGGGTTACCCAAGTTACTTTGTATAGTTATTTAAAGACTCGAATGGGAACCAGATACGTTCTTCATTTTGATAATGATGTTTTCATGTCCTCAGTTAATCTAGCTAAATGGAATATTTATTCTATAGCACTTCAAGATTTAACTTTTTTTACCTTTTCATATTTAAAAGTTAATTTTAATTATCAAGACACTAATCAAGCTAAAGAAATTTTTAATAAAATTTTAGATGATGAAATATCTAATAAAATGCCATTTGACATAGTTGAGGAAGCAAAAAAAAGTTTTTATGAAAGATTTCAAAATTTAAATTGGGAAATTTATTATAAAGATCTTCCATTTAATCCAAGTGCATTATCATTATATAAATGGGCACCAATAGCTGAAGAGCTTAAGAGTTTAGATAGAAAGATTGTGTTAAATTCTATGATCTTAAAGTGGGATATTATTAGAGATGAATTTAAAAAGTTAATAGAATTTTAAATATTTTTTCTATTATCAACTAAACTCTCAACTACACTTGGGTCAGCTAAGGTAGTTGTATCACCTAATTGTCCATGTTCGTTGTGTGCAATCTTTCTTAAAATTCTTCTCATTATTTTTCCTGATCTTGTTTTTGGAAGCCCTGGAGTAAAATGAATTAGATCTGGAGTAGCAAGAGGCCCTATTTGTTTTCTAACCCATAATTTTAAATCTCTTTCGAGATCACCCGATTCTCTCTCACCCACATTTAAAGTTACATAACAATAAAGCCCATTACCTTTTATGTCGTGGGGATATCCAACAACAGCTGCTTCAGCAACTTTTGGATGAGCAACAAACGCACTTTCTATTTCAGCAGTACCAAGATTATGACCTGATACAATAATTACATCATCAACTCGACCTGTTATCCAATAGTATCCATCTTTATCTCTTCTACATCCGTCACCAGTAAAATATTTTCCATCAAACTGAGAGAAATAGGTGTCAATAAATCTTTGGTGATCTCCATAAACAGTTCTCATTTGACCAGGCCATGATTGAGCAATACATAGTTTGCCTTCTCCCGGACCTTTAATTTCAACACCTTTTTTATCAACAAGTACAGGCTTTATACCATAAAATGGTTTAGTAGCTGATCCAGGTTTTAAGTCTATAGCACCAGTTTGAGGAGCAATCATTATTCCCCCTGTTTCTGTCTGCCACCATGTATCAACAATGGGGCATTTGGAATTTCCTATTGTCTTAAAGTACCACATCCAAGCTTCTGGATTAATCGGTTCACCAACAGTACCTAACAACTTTAAAGATTTTCTTGATGTTTTTTTAACCGGTTTATCTCCTTCACGCATTAGTGCTCTTATAGCTGTGGGAGCAGTGTAAAAAGTATTTACTTTATATTTATCAATAATTTTCCACCACCTTGAGGAATTTGGATAATTAGGTATTCCCTCAAACATAACTGTAGTTGCTCCATTAGCAAGTGGACCATAAATTATATAACTATGACCGGTGACCCAACCAATATCGGCAGTACACCAATAAATATCTTTGGGTTTATAGTTAAAAATATATTGATGTGTCATTGAGGCATAAACCATATAGCCACCTGTCGTATGCAAAACTCCTTTAGGCTTTCCAGTTGAACCTGAGGTATACAAAATAAATAAAGGATCTTCAGCATTCATTTCTTCAGGTTCACATTCATTTGAAACATCTTTAATTAAATCGTGATACCAAACATCTCTTTTATTATTCCAAAAAACATAATTTCCAGTCCGTTTAACAACAATACATTTTTTAACGTTTGGACATTTTTCTAATGCTTCATCTGTTGTGTATTTAAGCGGAATTGTTTTTCCTCCTCTAACACCTTCATCAGCTGTTATTATATATTCAGATTCACAATCATTTACTCTTCCAGAAATCGAGTCAGCTGAAAATCCACCAAAAATAATTGAGTGAACTGCACCAATACGAACGCAAGCCAGCATTAAAATTGCGAGCTCAGGAATCATTGTTAAATAAATAGTAACCCTGTCTCCTTTTTTGATTCCTAATTTTTTTAAGCCATTTGCTGCTTTAGAGACTTTCTCATGAAGTTGTTTGTAGGATATTTTTTGACTATCTTTGGGATCGTCCCCAACCCATATTATTGCTGTTTTATCTTTTTTATCTTTTAAGTGTCGATCAATACAATTTGCAGAAGCGTTTAAAGTTCCATCTTGAAACCATTTGATCTTAACTTCTTTAGAGCTGTATTTTACATCTTTAATTTTTTTGTATGGTTTTATCCAAGTAATTCTTTTTCCTTCTTTTCTCCAAAACTCATCATTATTTCTAATTGACTTTAAATACTTATCTTTATATTTAGCTTTTGAAGCTAAACTATTTTTAACCCACTGAGGTTTCGTTTTAATAATAAGCTCTTTTGGATTTCCATTAAAAATTTTACTAACAATTTTTTTTTTAACTTTAGTTTTTTTAGTTACTTTTTTAATAACTTTTTTTTTAACTTTAGTTTTTTTAGTTACTTTTTTAATAACTTTTTTTTTAACTTTAGTTTTTTTCTTTTTTTTTAATGGCATGAAATTTTTATATTTAAATTTTACTCATGTTATTTAATATTTTCCAGCTTTTAGAGTCTATAGGCATTACAGATAATCTGCTTTGTTTAATTAGAGCTAAATGGCTTAATTCCTTTGATTTTTTGATATCTTCAAGAGTTATTGGAGATGATAATTTATCTTTAAATTTAACTGTAACCGCTACAAAACGCCCTGATTTATCGGTTTTGTCTAGGTATGCTTCCTTGATTACCTCTACAATTCCAACAATCTCTTTTCCAATATTTGAATGATAAAAAAAACAAAGATCTCCTTTTTTCATATTTTTTAAATTTTTAGCAGCTTGATAATTTCTTACACCATCCCAAGGAGCACCTTTAGCGCCTGCTTTTTTTTGCTGATCAATAGACCAAACATCGGGTTCTGATTTCATCAGCCAATATTTCATTATAATTGTACTCCTGCTCCTTTAAGAAAAGCAGCATTTTCATCTAAAGGCCATCTTGGTTTTGCCGGATGATCTAAATTATCAAATTGTTTTAATTTAAACTTTTCTAACCCAACCATAGCAATCATTGCAGCATTGTCTCCACAAAATTCAATTGGTGGAAACATACTTTGATAATTTTCTTCATCACATAAATCAACTAACATAGATCTTATTTTTTTATTAGCCGCTACTCCTCCAGCAACTACAAATATTTTTTTCTCTACATTGTTTTGTTTTTCAAATTCAGAGAATGCAATCTTGGTTTTTTTATATAAAATTTGCTCAACTGTTTTTTGAAAAGAAGCAGCAAGATCAAATTTTTCCTGATCTGTTTTTATATTTTTTGTTATTCTTAAAATTGCTGTTTTAAGTCCTGCAAAAGATAAGTTACATCCTCCTTTATTAAAAATTGGTTTTGGTAAATCATATTTATTAGGATCACCTTTTTCTGCCAATATTTCTATTTGAGGCCCACCTGGAAATTCAACTCCTAAAAGTTTTGCAGTTTTATCAAATGCTTCACCTAAAGCATCATCAATTGTTGTTCCTAATCTTTTATATTTGCCTAACCCTTGAACATTTAGATATTGTGAGTGACCACCTGAAATTAATAAAAGCAAATATGGATAATCTAGATTTGAATTTATTTTTGGACTAAGAGCATGACCCTCTAAATGATTGACTGCTATAAATGGTTTGTCCAAAGCAGAAGCAAATGCTTTTCCAAAACTTAGACCGACAGACAAACATACTATCAACCCTGGGCCAGCAGTTGAGGCTACCGCATCAATTTCTTCAATCTTTCTTCCACTATCATCAATTGCCTTTTGAACAATCCAGTCAATTTTTTCCATGTGAGATCTTGCTGCTAATTCAGGAACAACCCCTCCAAATTCTTTGTGGACATCAACTTGGCTTGAAACAACATTTGATAAAACCACTGGTATTCCTTGCTCATTTTCAGTAATTATAGATGCTGCTGTTTCATCGCAGCTAGATTCAATTCCAAGAATTAAAGGTTTTTTACTCATTCAAATAGTTTTTATTAATTGTACAATCTCAATACAAGTAAGAAATATATTTATTTATGCAGAGAAAATTTATCATTGGATCAAGAGGTAGTAAGTTAGCATTAATCTATGCTCAAAATGCTAAAAATAAGATTATTCAAAATACAAATTTAAATGAAGACGATGTGGTAATTAAAGAAATAACTACAAAAGGAGATCAGGTTCAAGATATAAGATTATCAGAAGTAGGTGGAAAAGGTTTGTTTTCAACAAATATAGAAAAAGAACTTCAAGATAAAAAAATTGATATAGCAGTTCATGCATTAAAGGACATGCCAGCGATTGAAACTGATGGTTTAAGAACAAATACTTTTTTAAAAAGAAACGATCCAAGAGAAATTTTAATAACTAAAGATAAAAAAAAACTCAAAGAATTAAAATCTGATTCAGTAATTGGAACATCATCTTATAGAAGAGAATTTCAAATTAAAAAAATTAGATCAGATGTTAATTGTAAACTTATTAGAGGTAATGTTGATACAAGAATTAAAAAACTTAATGATGGTTTGTATGATGCAATAATATTATCTTATGCAGGAATTCAATCTTTAACAATAGAAGATAAAATTACTGAAGTGTTTTCAACTGAAGAAATAATTCCAAGCGCTGGACAAGGAATAATTTCTCTTCAATGTCGAAATGATGATGAAGAAGTTATTTCAGTTTTAGATAAAATTAATGACCAAGAAACATACCAAAGAGCCCATGCTGAAAGAAATGTTCTTAAAGTTTTAGAAGGTGATTGTGAAACAGCTGTGGGGGCTCATTCTATTATTCAAGGAGATGAAATTGTTTTAGAAGCAGAGCTTTTTTCTTTAGACGGTAGCCAGAGATTTTATGAAAAAAAATCTTCAAAAATTGTAAATGCAGAAGAACTTGGTAAAGATGTGGGGCAAATATTAAAAACAAAATCAAATAACTCTTATAAAAGATAATATGCATATTTTATTAACTAGACCTTTAGAAGATTGTTCTGAAATGATTATGAAATTTAAATCATTAGGACATCAAGTTTCTCATCTCCCATTATTGAATATTGAAAAAATAGATTATGAGCAGATTAATTTTTCAGATTATAAAGGCATTATCTTCACAAGTGCAAATGCTGTCAGACATCTAGATCATAAAAATATTGATAAAAATCTTTTATGTTTTTGTGTGGGAAGTGCTACTGAAAAAAAAGCAAGAAGTACTGGTTTTCAAAACGTAATAGCTGCAGAGGGAAATGTTGAGAATTTAAAAGAGCTAATTTTACAAAACTTTAATCAAAAAGATGGTCAACTAATTTATATAAGTGGAGAGATGATCTCAGTTGACTTAGATCAACAATTAACAAATGAAGGATATAGCGTTAAGAGAATAGTTAATTATAAAACTATTTATAATCAAAAATTTGATAATAATTTTGTTAAAGAATTAATGCTAAAAATACCAGACATGGTCTATATTTATTCTCAAAATAGCGCTTTAAGTTTCTTAAATTTCATAAAAATAAATCAATCAGAAAGCCTTTGGATGAATACTAATTTGATGTGTATTGGTGAAAAAACCTCATCTATATTGAATGAAATTAAGTGGAAGAAGATATTTCTTTTTAATCCTGGAGAAGAAGAGTTTTTGTTATATAAAATTTAGCTATGGAAATAATAAATAATTTTTCAGACATATTTTTTTCAGTTTGGAAACAAGGAATTCTTGGTGTTGATATTTTTCAAATATTAATTGGCATTGGGATATTTTTTATTTTTTTAGTTTTTAGAGGATTAATTAGCAAGCTTATTATAAAAAAATTAGAAATAATCTCAAAAAGAACATCCAATAAATTAGATGATACTTTTGTTAATGCTCTGGTTGGACCTGCAAGATTTTTACCAATAGTTCTTGGTTTTTTTATTGCAAGTTATTACATGACTTTTTCAAGTGAAGGCCGAGAGGTTGTAGATACTATTAATAGAACTTTAATAACTATTTTAATTTTTTGGGTTATTCATCAAATCATCGAACCTATTTCTTACATATTAAGTGGACTAGATAAACTTTTAACTAGGGAACTAATTGGATGGATTATTAAATCTCTAAAAATTTTAATTTTTATATTAGGGTTGGCAGCAGTTTTAGAGTTATGGGGAATAAAAATTGGTCCAATTATTGCTGGACTTGGATTGTTTGGTGTAGCAGTTGCATTAGGTGCTCAAGATTTATTTAAGAATTTAATTTCTGGAATTTTGGTGTTAGTTGAAAAAAGATTTAAAATTGGAGATTGGATTTTAGTCGAAGGAATTATTGAAGGAACAGTTGAAAATATTGGATTTAGATCTACTTCAATTAGAAAATTTGATAAATCACTAGCAATCATTCCTAATTTTCAGTTTGCTGAAAATGCAGTCGTAAATGTTAGTGAAACTTCTAATTGGAGAATAAGGTGGATAATTACTCTTCAATACGACTCAACTATTGAACAGCTTAAAAAAGTAAGAGAAGAAATAGAAAATTATATAAACAACAGCGAAGATTTTGATAAATCAGCAGGCGTTGCAGTTAGAATTGAAAAATTCTCAGATAGTTCAATTGATATATTGGTAAGATGTTTTACAGACTCTAATAGTTGGAGCAACTCTCTTGAAGTTAAGGAGAGATTGGCAATTGAAATAAAACAAATAGTTGAAAAAAATGGAGCTTCTTTTGCTTTTCCAAGCCAATCGATTTATATCGAAAAGAAATGATAGCAATTTTTTATCTGGTTCTACAAATTTTAAAACTTTACTCCTACGTAGTCATAGCAAATGTTTTAATAAGTTGGTTGGTTGCTTTTAATGTTTTAAATACTCAAAACAGATTTGTTTATTCTGTTCTAGAACTAACTTATCGTTTAACTGATCCGATTTTGTATAGAATTAGACGTTTTTTACCTAATTTAGGTTCGTTAGATATATCGCCAATTATTCTTCTACTATTGATTTGGTTTATTGAAATGTGTATGAAGCTGTACATTGCACCAATGATTTTTTAAGGAAATTAAATGATATTAATAGATGGAAAAAAAGCTGCAGCAGAACTGAGAGAAGAACTTAAGCAAGAAGTAGCTGAACTAAAAACTAAATATAACAAAGTCCCAGGTTTAACAGTAATTTTAATTGGAGATATGGCTCCGAGCCAAATTTATGTTCGTAATAAGGAAAAATCTGCCAACGAAGTAGGTTTGAAATCTGAAGTAATTAGATATCCAGACTCTGTCGAAGAAAAAACCGTATTAGAAAAAATTGAAGAATTAAATAATGATGAAACTGTTTCAGGAATTTTAGTTCAACTTCCATTACCTAAACATATTGATAAACAAAAAGTTATTGAAACAATCACGCCCTCAAAAGATGTGGATGGTTTTCATCCTATGAATGTGGGAAATTTGTCATCAGGATATGAAAGTTCTGTGCCTTGCACTCCACTTGGGTGTTATTTAATGATTAAAAAGATTGAACCAAATTTAAGTGGTAAAAAAGCAGTTGTAGTTGGAAGATCTAATTTAAATGGAAAACCAATGACACAACTTCTTCTTAAAGAAAACTGTACAGTAACAATTACACATTCAAGAACGAAAGATTTAAAAGCAGAATGCTTGGAGGCAGATATTATAGTTGCAGCAGTAGGTATTCCAGAACTTGTTAGAGGTGATTGGGTTAAAAAAGATGCCATTGTAATTGATGTTGGTATCAATAAAACTGAAAACGGTATAGTAGGAGATGTTGCATTTGATGAGGTTTCTAAAGTTGCTAAAGCCTTAACACCAGTTCCAGGTGGAGTAGGACCTATGACAATAGCATGTTTATTAAAAAATACTGTCGAGTGTTTTAAAAGATCACAAAAATAAACACTTTTTCATTAGTAAGTTTTATTGTCTCAAATTGATAAAACTTCATTAATTTCTTTTTTTATTTGATAAGGTTTCTCAATGAAAAAACCTCCATATGAATATCGAATTGGAATAATAATGATACTGCTCACTGCAGTTCCAATTGGAGCAACCCAGTTAGGTTGGTATTTTTATGGTAAACAAGTTGGTTTTGACTTTGGTATGATAGCTGGAACTTTTTCTGTAATTTTAGCTGGTTATTTAATGTACCAAAAAGGCTGGCGTGATGAGGATGAAGATTAACTTATGGAAAAAATAATTTTTTTTGGTTTAGCTATTCCAATTCTTGGGTTCGTGTTTTATTTAGGTGGAACAGCCATTATGAAAGGCTTTAAAGCTAAAGTTGAGAATAGACCTGAAAAACCTGAAGAAGAGCAACAAATAGATCGACAACCAAATAGCGATAATCTTAGTAATGAAATCACAAAGTTAAATGAATTACACCAAAGTGGTGTGCTTACCCAAGAAGAATTTGAAAAAGCAAAAAAAAAATTATTAGATAACTGATTTTAATCTAATATTTTTTTTATAGAGTTAATTTCTCCAATTTTAAAAGTTATTGCGTCTTCTTTTTTAAAACCAAATTTTTCAGCATTTTCTTTAAATCGAATAGGAGGTTGCATTATAGGCTCAAGAGATAAAACAAAAGTTCCCCAGTGCATACCCAATACTTTTTTACTTTTTAAATCTTGCGCAACATTAAGGGCCTCTTCAGGAGTAGTGTGATAAATAGATTTGTCAAACATCGGTCTAAAATCATATGCTCCAATATTAATCATTGTAATATCGATTGGACCGTATTTTTTCCCAAGTTCTTTATAAATATTTCCGTATCCAGTATCACATGCAAAAAATATTTTTTTATTTTTATATTCAATTAAAAAATTACCCCATAAAGTTTTGTTAGCATCAGTCAGACTTCTTTTTGACCAATGGACTGCAGGTAAGAATGTAATCTTTAAATCATTATTAATTTTTATTTCATCATACCAGTCCATTTCGTTAACATCTTTGTATCTTTTGAAATATTTACCAAGTTTAAGAGGAAGCAAAACCTTTGCATCTTTATAGGGAAATCCTCTAATAGTTGACATATCTTGGTGATCATAATGATTGTGTGTAAGCAGAAATACATCTGTTTTTGGAATTTCTTTTAATTGAATAGCTGGCTCAACATATCTTTTTGGACCAAATATCAAAGGTCCTGCATTGTTTGAAAAAACTGGATCTGTGATAATTGTTGTTTCACCTAATTTAATTAAGAATGTGGCATGCCCTATCCAAGCAATATAATCATCATCTTTAAATTTCTCTAAATTTTCTTTAACAATTTTTTTATCGATGACATGATCTTTTGGAACAGTAATATCAATTTTCTTTTTTTCTTTAATAAATGTCCTATAGGAAAATTTTACATCATTTGCTCTAACCGGAGATCCTTCAGGATTCCTAAAAGTTCCATCTGGCAAATGATGATAAGGTCGTTTTTCCATTGCAATTAGCTCAATATTAAAAAAAAGAATGATTAGTAGAAAAGATATTAATTTTTTCATTATTTATTCTAAAATCTTTCTCTAGTTTAGCTGTTAGTTTTTTTCCATTAGCCATAAAGCTTCTTCTCCTAAAAAGTAAATCTTTCCATTATCTGGATGCACTTGTATGTCTCTTATTCTTCCAATTTTATTTTTAAAAATGATATCTTCTTTAACATTTGACAAGTCATTAAATATTAATTTTCTTAATGATTGATCTCTTAGAGAGGTAATTAAAGCATGTCCATTCCACTCACTGAATTCTTTACCTTTATAAATTGTTATCGCGCTTGCAGCAATTGAGGGCACCCAGTATTGAATAGCTTTAGTAAAGCCGGGTTTCCATTTTGGCCCAATTTTAGTACCTGAATAATTTTTCCCACCCCATCCTAATATCTTCCAACCATAGTTTTCACTTTTTTTTGCTTCACCAAACCAGTCACCACCTCTCGCTCCATGATTGCTTAAATAAATTTTTTCATCATAAGGAGATAGTGCTAATCCCTGTGGGTTTCTAACACCTATTTGATAAATTTCTGGTAACCAATCTGATTTACCATCAAACTTTGGATTATCTTTTGGAATGCTACCATCAGTGTGAATTCTTATAATACTACCTGGGTGTTTTGTAGGATCTTGTGCAATCATTCCCATTCCTCTCTCGCCAGCAGATGCATAAAGATATTTACCTTTAATTGCTAACCTAGAGCCAAAATGATAGCCTGAGTCTATTGGTGGGTTTGCTTGAAATATATTTTTAAAATTTAATTCGTCTTTATTTAATACTGCTTTAGCAATTGAAGTGCTTGTTTTTCCATTACCTCTATCTTCAGAATACGAAACCCAAACACTATTATCTTGGTAAATAATATCTAATAATCCACCTTGCCCAATATTTAAAAAATTTAGGTTGTGCTCAACTTCAAATATATTTTTTGATTTAATATTAACTATTTTTATTTTTCCATCTTTTTCAGTTATAATTATTTCATCATTATTAATAAATGTGGAACCCCAGGGTTCATCTAATTTTGTAATTTTAGTAAAAGAATAATCGTCAGAATAACTTACTGAAGAAAAAAAAGAAAAAAAATTAATAAAAAATATTTTCTCACTTTAAGATAGTTTTGATCTACCACCGTCAACTGCAATAATTTGACCTGTTATCCAGGAACTGTCTTCAGAAATTAAAAACTTTGCAAGAGAAGCTGAGTCTTTTCCTTCACCCAATCTTTTTAGTGGATGAGCTTTTGTAATACCTTCTGCTATTGTAGTATTTTTAAGCATTGGTTCAGCAATCTTTGATTTTGTTAGGCTTGGTGCGATACAATTCACTCTTATATTTGGGGCAAATTCTGCCGCGAGAGAAACTGTTAACCCCTCAACAGCGGCTTTAGCCGATGCAATAATTGCATGGTTTGTAAACCCTCTTTGAGCTGCAACTGTTGAAAATAAAACAATAGAGCCCTTGTTTTTTTTTAAACTTTCTTGATATCCTTTAATAGCTTCTACAGCTGAATAAAGATTTAATTTCATACATTTATTAAAATCTTGTTCGGTAACCATTCTTAATGGTTTTAAGTCAATTGAACCCACGCAGTATGCAATTCCTTTTATCTCAGAAATATCTGCTTTAACTTTTTCAATAAAACCTTCTTCTAAAACATCAGCAACTGTAAATGTGCAACCTAATTTTTCTGCAATAGAACTTACCTCACTTTCATTTCTTGCAATTAAGTGGATATCATTTCCAGAATTTTTTAATTGTTCAGCTAAACTTGAACCAATAGAACCAGTCGCACCAAAGATTAGATATTTTTCTGACATAAATTTTTTAATTAGTTATATTTAACTATGAAATTATTTTTTATACTTGGTAATCAATTATTTCCATTAAAATACTTAGACCGCTTCAAAAAGGATCATGTGTTTTTTATGGCTGAAGATAGTGGATTATGCACTTATGAAAAACATCATAAGCAAAAAATACTGCTATTCTTATCTTCTATGCGATCATATGCAGATGGTCTTAAAAAGAATAGGTTTAAATTAGATTACTTAAAAATAGAAGATAAAGATTTTAAAGATGACTATTTAAAGAAATTAAAAAAAATAATTAGTCAAAAAAAAATAACTGAAATTACGAGCTTTGAGATTGAAGATAAATTTTTTGAAAAGAAAATTTCACAATTCCTAAAAAAAGAAAAAGTTAAATGGAATATGGTTCAAACACCCATGTTTTTAAATTCTAGAGATGAATTTAAAAATTATTTGGGAAAATCCAAAAAACCCTTTATGGCGACATTCTACAAAGAAGTTAGGAGAAAATCTGGAATTCTAATGGGTGCTGATGGAAATCCTATTGGAGGTAAATGGAGTTTTGATGAAGATAATAGAAACAAACTACCTAAGGATATTTCAATTCCAAAATTTCCAAAAATTAATGAAACTAGTCATACTAAAAAGCTAAAACCAATTATTGAAAAATTATTTAAAAATCATCCAGGAAGCACAAATAACTTTTGGCTTGCAACAGAATATGAAGACGTTGTTAAACTTTTAAATTTTTTTATAAAAGAAAAATCAAATTTATTTGGCGATTATGAAGATGCTGTTAATCAAAAAGACAATATTTTATTTCATAGTGCATTAAGCCCGTACATTAATTTAGGATTGATAACCCCTGAAATTATCATTCAAAAAATTTTAGAATTTCATAAAAAACACAAAATTAGAATGAACTCACTTGAAGGTTATATTCGTCAAATAATAGGCTGGAGAGAGTTCATGCGTGGAATTTATCAAGGTTACTCTGATGAAATGGAAACAAAAAATTTTTTCAACCATGAAAGAAAAATGAAAAAGTCTTGGTATGAAGGCACAACAGGTTTGCCACCATTGGATCATGCAATTCAAAATGCAGTTAATCATGGATGGTCTCATCACATAGAAAGATTAATGATCTTATCTAACATAATGAACCTTTGTGAAATTAAGCCCACAATAGTTTATAAATGGTTTATGGAAATGTTTGTAGATTCATCTGACTGGGTAATGGTTCCAAATGTTTATGGGATGGGTCTATTCAGTGATGGTGGAATTTTTGCAACCAAACCTTATATCTGTGGATCTGCTTATTTTATGAAAATGATGGATTTTAAAAAAGGGGATTGGTGTAATACGATGGATGGATTGTATTGGAGGTTCATTGATCGAAATAGAAAATTTTTTTTAACAAATCCAAGATTATCAATGATGGTCCGTATCTTTGATAAAATGAAAGATGAACGAAAAAAGTTAATTTTATCTGAAGCGGATAAATTCATAAAGTTGAATACTGTATAATGTATATTTCTATTACAGGCATCAAAGTAAGAGGTTTTTTTGGTATGTTAAAATTTATGAGGTATTCGATGCCAAGTTTTACCGCAGCAAGAAAAGCAAATGGAAATTTGTTTTGTGAAGCAAAAAAGATCAACGGATATCATCACACTCTAACAGCTTGGGAGAATAAGAGTAAAATGATAGATTATTTAAAAGGCAAGCATCACGCATTAGCAATGAAGAATTTTAGATATATTGGAACTGGTTCTGTTCATGGGTATGAAGATAAGATTATACCAAATTGGGATGATGCAATAAAAAAATGGAAAGAAAATTTTAAAGAAATTTAAATTGAAAAAAGAAAATCTACCTTCAAAAATCTGTCCTGTTTGTAAAAGACCATTCGTTTGGCGTAAAAAATGGAAGCTAAATTGGGAAAAGGTAAAGTATTGTTCGAAGAAGTGTTCTAAGTGATTTACTTATCTTTATTCATTGTATCTTTATTAGCTGCAACCATTTTACCATTTTCATCTGAGTTTACATTAGCGGGGTTAATGGCCACATCAAATTATGAAAATTCATTTTTGCTAATCGTTGCTAGTTTTGGGAATGTTCTGGGATCTATTATTAACTGGGCTTTAGGATTTTACTCAAGAAATCTTACTTCAAAAAAATGGTTTCCATTCAAGGAAACAAAAATAGAAAGGTCATCAAAATGGTTTACCAAGTTTGGTAAATGGTCATTATTATTTGCTTGGGTGCCTATTATAGGTGATCCACTAACTTTAGTTGCAGGTTTATTGAGGGTTAGATTTTTGGATTTTATTATTTTAGTAGCTATTGGAAAAGTAAGTAGGTACCTTGTTATTTTCTATTTGATTGGTTAAGAGATGAATATAATAGTTTTGCAACACATAAAAATTGAAGACCCAGGTTATATAAAAGATTTAATGTTAGCTGATGGTTTAAAATTAACCACCATAGAGCTAGATGAAGGTGAAAAAATTCCAAAAGATCTAAGTAAATTTGACGGAATGTTTTGTATGGGTGGCCCAATGGATACCTATATGGAAAAAGAATATCCTTGGTTAATTGAAGAAAAAAGAGCAATTAAAGAATTTGTTGTTAATTTAAAAAAACCTTATTTAGGTTTTTGTCTCGGTTGTCAGTTATTAGGTGAAGTAGTGGGCGGTAAAGTAGTTAAATCAAATTCAGCAGAAATTGGTATTATGGATATCAATTTTTCAAAAAAAAAAGATGAAGATAAATTATTTTCTAAATTTCCAAATCAGATTAAAAGTTTGCAATGGCACTCTTATGAGGTTCAAGGGATAGAGAATAATAAAGATATAACTTTATTAGCTTCATCTCCTATAACCAAATACCAAATTTTTAAATATCAAAATCATGCTTATGGAATTCAATTTCACATAGAAATTAAAGATACTACTGTCAATGAGTGGGGATGTGTTCCAGAATATAAAAAAGCTCTTGAAGATCAATTAGGTGATGGTGCTTTAGAAAAATTTGATAATGATGCAAAAGATAATATGCTTGATATGAATAATTATTCCAAAATTCTTTATGAAAATTTTAAAAAAATATAATGAATAATAAATTTTTTGAATGGGCTGGGGTTGTTACAGCAATTTTATACTCATTATTTGTTGCATTAAATATTGGAATAGAATTTTTTGGCTTCTGCTTATTACTTTTATCATCGATTTTAATTGGAATTTGGGCTTATAGAGGAGGCCATAAAGGAATACTTTTGTTGCAATTTTTTTATGCAACAGCTGGTATTATTGGAATGATACGTTGGTTTTAATTTAAATTGTAAAATCTTTTTAAAGAGATAGATAAACCTGATGTCAGAGATATTTATTCAAACTTTCTTCCTATATTTTATAGTAATTGACCCACTAGGAAATACTCCATTATTTTTGAGTATTACTCAACACATGGAGACAAAACAAAAAATTAAAGTTGCATTTAACGCAACTATAATTGCAACTATCATATTGTTATTTTTTGCGTTACTTGGAAGCTCATTGTTAAGTTATCTACATATTTCTTACCCAGCTTTTACAATAGGAGGAGGAATTATCTTATTAATAATTGCAATAGAGATGTTATTTGACAAGCGTCAGCAAAGGAAAGGAGAAGATATAGATTTAAATTCTGATAATGTGAGTGTATTTCCTTTGGCAACACCTATTATTGCTGGACCAGCAGCTATTACTTCGGTAATTGTTTCTGTTTCAGATATTGGAGCTAATTTTACAAATCAAACAGTAGGAATGTTTTCATTGGTAGTTGTACTATCTATAACTTTTATAATCTTTTTTATAGCTTCAAAGTTTTCTAAAATAATAAATAAAAAAATAATTGGGGTTATCTCAAGAGTGGTAGCTATTATTCTTGTAGGATTAAGTGTTCAGTATATTTTAGACGGTATTAAAACCTTTTTAGCTTAATTAAATTTAGCAATAATTTTTGGAATATAATTTTTAAAGTTAAAAAAACCTTTATTGCAATATTGCCAAGAAAACTGGTCTAACTTTCTATATAAAAATTTGATATTTTTTAAATTATTGTTTTGAATAAAATCAAAATTTTCACCGACAGCTGGATAAAGGGCATAAATATTTTCAACAATATTCTTTAAATCACTAATGTTAATAATCTCACAATTAATTGATTTTTCCTCTAACCTTACTTTTTGATCTTTTAAAAGATCAGCTTTAAATTTTAATACTTTTTCACTTAATCTAATGGCTCTATTTGTATTATTTAAGACTAACAAAATTTTTTTAAATTTATGTTCTTTAAAATCAGAAAATTCAAAAGTCATATTATTTTCAAATACTAATAAAGTTTGACCCTCTAAAATTTCAGAATTTAAAAATTCTTTTTTATTTATTGGATAAGTTTTATCACTGAATATTGGTCTGGCATTTTCATTTAGTTTTATGTTTTTAAATCTATTGTTAGTAAATTTATTTATATTCCATTCACTTGCTAGATAATGTTTACCTTGAGTTTGAACCCCAGCTACCCATCTCCAACTCAGTGTATTTGATGCAGCATCACCATCATAAAGATGTTGCATAAAAAATTCTGCACCTAGCTGCCATGGTAATTCTAGTGTAAATATCCAAATACTAGCAAACCACATTCTAGTATGGTTATGGAGGTAGTTGTTTTCTTTAAGTTCAACCACCCATTGATTGAAGCAGTCTATGTCTGTTTTTCCTTCAATAGCATCTAAATAATTTTGATTATTTTTAAATTGATTTATAACATTATCTAATTCTATTAAATAATCTGACCAAACATTTGGTCTTAGTTCAAGCCAACCTTTCCAGTAAGTTCGCCATAAAACCTCTTGAATAAACTTTTCATTCTTTGCAAATGAAAATTTCTTAAGAGATTTATCAATTACTTCTAATTCATTTATTACTCCGTGTGTTATGTATGGAGATAGACAGGAAATGTTTGATTTATTGCTGGGTCCGAAATCAAAATTTCTTAGTTTAGAATAATCAGTTAAATTTTTTTTTACAAAATTATTTAATTTATCAACGGCCTTTGCCCTTGAGGCCTCAAACATCATACTAAATTATTTAGATTTTTTTCTTTTTAGACCCAATTTATCACTGTGCCTTAATCTTAGAATTACAATTGCAGCCGCAATAAGAACTATTGCAACAGCCTCATAAACTAATGCTGTTGGGTCCATTTCCTTTCCTTGCAGTATTATAAATCTAGCAAGGGCCGTGATAGCAATTAATAGAGGTAGAGTTATGCTGATTGACTGTTGATCCCAAAATACTCTTACCATTGCCAGTACTTCTAAATATAGAAACATTAAAAGCAAATCAGCTAATGTTACCGATTGGTTAAGAAACATATTCTTAATTTCCATACCAACAGCAATTACTGTACTAATTAAAATAATACACATTAATGCAAGTTGTAAATTTTTTGCTATTTTTTCCATTATTTATCCTTACTAAACGGGAGCCATTTTTCAAATACCGATTTAGACGGTCCATCATAAGGAATAGAATAAGAGCTAGGATTAGGGCTAGTCAATACCTCAATTCCTTTAGAGAATACAAAAATGAATACTACGACAAAAACAATTACCATTATTTTAAAAGGGTCAAAGTTTTTAGTTTTAAAAACGCTGCTAGATTTTTCTTCTGCTTTATGAAAATGTTTAAAGGTCATGTATACTGCAAATATTAAACCGATATGTGCAATATAGAGCCCCGCCCAACCAAATGCAAAAGTTGTATAAGAAAAAATATATAAGCTAAAAACTGTTGTCCATATAAAACTTAAAACTAACAAAATTTGCAATCTTACAGATCTTGGCAAAGATCTTAGATCATTCTTGTTGTCATCGAACAAGATATTTGCTGCATCTACCATCCAGTTTTTTAGTGATTCCATAAAACTAAGTTATAATTTTTTAAAATTATAACAATTGTTAAATTGTCCTAAATACTAGTTTAAATTTGCTTTAATAACGTTTTCTAATTGAATTGAGCTTTGAGCGCCTGAAATAAAATCTTTTCCTATCTCAAAAAAAGGAACACCACTGATATTTTTCTCTCTAGCTGTAGATAGTTTCGAATTTACAAGTTCAATATTTTTTTCATTAATAAAATTTTTGAAAATATATTCTTTAATATTATTTTTCTTAGCAACATTAACTAAGATATTGATATCTCCAATATCAAGTCCGTCAATAAAATATGACCGATATATTTCTTCTTTAATTTCATTCTGTAAATTAAATTGTTCACTTAAAATAATTAATAAATGAGAAAGAACAGTATTTGGAGTTTTTTTTATTTTATCTAAATTTAAATTAATACCAGATGCGTTTCCTTTTAATCTCATATTTTCATACATGGGTGCAGCATAATCTTTTCCACCAAATTTTATTTCTAAATATTTATCTCTAGAAATTCCCTCAGTTGGCATATTTGGGTTTAGCTGAAATGGAGTATGCTTGATATCAAACTTTACTTCTGGAAATTTTTTTAAGGCAGTACTCAAATTTCTGTGTCCAATGAAACACCATCCACAAATAGTGTCTGCAAAAACATTTATTTTCATCGATTTAAGAACGAAGCTTTTTTTTATGAAAATTAATAAATCTTTCAACATTTGATTTATTAAATGTCTTATTTTCCTCAAATGAAACTTTTTTCACTGAATATGCAGAACTTTTTGTTTGTCTAGACTCTATAATTACATTTCCTTTATAAAGTTTAAGTCTAACTGATCCATTTACTTTATTCTTTCTAAGATCTACAATTTTTTGAAGCTTAAATCTTTCTTTTGAATACCAATAACCGTTATAAATTAACTCAGCATATCTTGGCATCACCTGATCTTTTTTGTGCATAGTTTCTTTATCAAGAGTAACAGACTCAATTGCCCTATGTGCATACATTAACAATGTACCGCCTGGAGTTTCGTATACCCCTCTAGATTTTATTCCAATAAATCTATTCTCAACCAAATCAACTCTTCCAATTCCATTTTTTCCTCCAAGCTGATTGAGTTTCCCCAATAGTTTTGCAGGAGATAGTTTTTTTCCATTTATTGAAAATGGATCACCATTTTTAAAATTGATAGTTACAAAGCTTGGTTTATTTGGTGCTTTTTCAGGTGAAACGGATCTTTGAAATATGAATTCAGGTGCTGAATTTTTTGGATTTTCTAAAACTTTGCCCTCTGTTGAAGTATGAAATAAATTATCGTCTATTGAAAAAGGAGGGGCTCCTTTTTTATCTTTTGGAATAGATATTTTATGTTTTTTGGCATAATTGATAAGATCTGTTCTAGATTTTAATTTCCAAATTCTCCATGGCGCAATGATTTTTATATTGGGTCCAAAGTAATGATATCCCAATTCAAATCGTACCTGATCATTCCCTTTTCCAGTTGCTCCATGTGAAACTGCATAGGCTTTAAATTTTTTAGCAACTCTAATTTGATCTTTTGCAATAAGTGGTCTTGCTATTGATGTACCCAATAAATAAACACCTTCATAAATTGCGTGACCTCTGATCATTGGATACACATAATCTTTAACAAATGTATCTTTTAAATCTTTTATTATAATATTTTTAACACCAAATTTTTTTGCGTTATTTATAATTTTTTTTCTATCAATTTCTTGCCCAACATCTGCTGTATAACAAATTACTTCTGCATCATAATTTTCTTGAAGCCATTTTAATATTATAGAAGTATCAAGACCCCCAGAATAGGCTAGAACGATTTTCTTTTTTGATTTCATTTATATTTAACTACAAGCTTTTTTTGTAGAATTATAAGCTTTAGTAAATCCTAGTAATGAATAGTGATCAATTGTTTGAGATCCTTTTTGATTATATCCAGTTATCATTATTCGAGATCCTTTTTTCATTCTCTTAATCATTCTGAACTCTATCTTAGTGTCAGCGATCCAAGCAAAACCTTGTTCTTTGATATCAAATTTGAATTTATTTTTTCCTGATTGAGCAACTACTGAGTTATTTTTATTAAATTCATAACCTCCAGTAACACTCACTTCATCAATTATTTTTTCTGTAGGCCTAAAAGCAATAAATAATTTTGCATCTCTCTTATTTGATTTTGGAGCTTGTAAAATGGGAGATGATTGAGCAAAGCATACTTTGCCATTTGTATCAGTTATAACCATTGCCTCCCAATCCTTATATTTTCCAATTTTTTTTATTTCTTCGGCTGTGATTTGGCTGAAGTAGCTAACAAAAAATATTGATACTAATAATAAAGTTTTTTTAATTATGGACATGGATTTGGATAAATTGTTTGAACGTTATTAATTTCTTTAATGACATCATCAGATAATTTTATGTTTACACTTTCTATATTTGTTTTCAACTGCTCCATGGTAGTTGCTCCAATAATAACAGAGGTAACAAAAGGCTGAATTTCTAAAAATTTTAAAGACATTTGAGTTAAATCGAGACCATACTTTTTAGCAATTTCATAATAAGCATCAACTGCTTTTTCTGTATTTGGTTTTGCATATCTGGTCCAAAAATTAGGATCTCTCTCAATTCTAGAATTTTTAGGCAATTGATTGTTTCTATATTTTCCAGATAAATATCCACTAGCTAAAGGTGAGTATGCTAAAAGACCAATTTCATCCCTAATAGACATTTCCGCCAATCCTACTTCATAGGTTCTATTTAATAAGCTGTAAGGATTTTGAATAGACATCATTCTAGGCAAATCTTTTTCTTTAGATAACTCTAAATATTTAGAAACACCCCATGGTGTTTCATTTGATAAACCAATTTCTCTAATTTTTCCTTCATCTACAAACTTTTTAAGGTTACCAAGAACATCTTCAAATTTATTCCATTCACCATTTTCTTTATGTTCATATCCAAGACGACCAAACATGTTTGTATTTCTTTCAGGCCAGTGTAGTTGGTAGAGATCAATATAATCTGTTTGTAATCTTTTTAAGCTGTCATTAACTGCTTCGGTCATCTTATCTATACCATAATTATTTCCACCACCTCTCAAGTAAGCTCTCATGGGACCGGCAACTTTTGATGCCAGAATAACCTTGTCTCTCTTTTTTGATTTTTTGAACCAGTTACCAATTATGATTTCAGTATGACCATAAGTTTCCTCTCTTGGAGGAACAGCGTATAGTTCAGCTGTATCCCAAAAATTAACACCTTGGTCTAAAGCGTAATCCATTTGTTCAAAACCCTCTTCTTGAGTGTTTTGCTCACCCCAGGTCATGGTACCGAGACAAATTGTACTTACATTAAGATTGGTATTACCTAATTTTTTATAATTCATAGTGGTTTTATGTTTAATTTCGATATTTTTAATCTTTTAAGGTATCTTGAATAATTAGTAAAAGACTATTATATAATAATCATTATGGAATTTAACAAAAACAGAATTTTAAATAGAGCTAAAGCAGCTCAACAGTCAACAGTTGTAATGGATGAAGGCTTAAGAGCCTATATGTTAAAAGTTTATAATTACATGGCAACTGGAATTTTATTAACAGGAATAGTTGCACTTCTAACATTTAAAATGTCAGTGGTGACAAATGATGCTGGATCTATAGTTGGTCTAACATCAGTGGGTAATGCAATTTATATGTCTGGATTAAAATGGTTGGTTATGTTGGCACCTTTAGGAATAGTTTTTTACATGAGTTTTGGAATTAATAAAATGAGTGCTTCAAAAGCTCAAATAACTTTTTGGATTTTTGCGGGATTAATGGGCTTATCATTATCTTCGATTTTATTAGTATACACTGGTATGAGCGTAACAAGAGTTTTCTTTATATGTTCAGCAACTTTTGGTGCAATGAGTATTTATGGTTACACAACTAAAAGAGATTTAACAAAATTAGGTTCATTTTTAATGATGGGCTTAATTGGAATAATTATTGCTTCAATAGTTAATATATTTTTGAAATCTTCAATGATGTATTTTGTGATATCAATCTTAGGTGTTTTAATTTTTGTTGGTTTAACTGCTTATGACACTCAAAAAATTAAAAATATGTATGCCGCAAGTGATACGGGTGAGATCATGGGAAAAAAAGCTGTGATGGGTGCTCTTACACTTTACTTGGACTTCATAAACTTATTTATAATGTTGTTAAGATTGTTCGGACAAAGAAGATAATTTTATTTTTGTAATTTTTTCCAATTAGTATTCTTTAATAATAACTTAAGGTCAAAAGAGTTTTTTAAAATTTTTCCATTGGTATCTGTTATTAAATATTTAAGATTTTTATTTTTAGGCTTAAAGTTTTTACAAATTTTATATAAAGCATTTTCTGCAGCATTTTTAAAAACACTAAAGCTAACCTGTTTACTTGAGATACTTAAGCCATAATCTTTCCATGATCCTTCTGAGACCATTTTTGCATATAAATCTAAAATAATCTTAAGCTCATCTCTTTCAAAAAATTGTCTTTCTTCTATTTGTTTATGAGGATTATTGACTACTAGTTTTAAATTACTAGGCATCAATTTTATGTTTGTTAATTAATGGAATCTGAAAACCTGTAAAAATAATGGTTATTGGCAGCATTCCCCAGACTTTGAAGTTAACCCAGAACTCTTCTGTTTGCGTTCTCCAAATACATTCATTTAATATCGCTAGACCAAAGAAAAAAAACATCCATCTTTTATTTAATAATTCCCAACCAATATCAGTCAATGGAATTGATTTACCCATAATTTTTTTTAACACAGGTTCATTGGTAAAATACTTTCCAAAAAATAAAGCTAAAGCAAACAAAATATTAATAATTGTTGGCTTAACATAAATAAATATAGGATCATTGAAATAAATTGTTAGTCCACCAAAAAATGTGATTAAGATACCACTTATTAGCGGCATCATTGGAATTTTTTTTTCAAAAAACCAAACAACAATTAACGCAATTAAAGTTGCAACTATAAGTGGAGGAATAGCAACTGATAAATTTTTATCACTATTGTAGTAATAGAAAAAAAATATAGCTAATGGTCCAAAATCTGTAACAAATTTTAAAAAAGATTTATTCACTTAAAAGATATTAGCATATTTGCCACATCACAAAACATTAATATTTTAAGCATTGATTTTTATTTTTAAATACCCATACTAATAGCTATGCCAATTCAAAAAGCTAAATTCTCTATTGGAGATATTGTAAAACACAAGCACTTCGAGTTTAGAGGTGTAATCTATGATGTAGATTTTGAATTTAATAATTCCGAAGAATGGTATCAATCCATTCCAAAGAATGTGAGACCCAGAAAAGATCAGCCTTTTTACCATTTGTTAGCAGAAAATGACGAAATAACTTATGAAGCTTATGTTTCAGAACAAAATCTTCTTATGGATGACTCTGATGAACCAATAAAACATCCTCTAATTGAAGAGATTTTCTCAGGTAAAAAAGGCTCTAGTTATTTTAAGATGTCTAATTAAATCAATCATTTTTCAAACACATTTAGTTCAAATCAAAGCCATATAAATTCATTAACATTTCATTATATTCTGATCAAGGATGTTAAATTTTAATTTTAAGTTATTATCTCCCTCTGCATTCTTGATCGGAAATCCTTTTCATAATAAACATGATTAATTAAATATGTTTAAACTTTTTCATCCAAATAAAATTTTCCGAATAACATCTAAAGCCCCAAAATATATTTTATTTTTATTTGTTGTTGTGCTTTCTGTGGGGTTAACCGAGGCACTAATTTTGTCCCCTGAAGATTATAAACAAAGTGATGCTGTGAGAATTATGTATGTTCATGTTCCAGCAGCTTGGATTTCCCTAGGTATTTTTTCATCTATAACTTTATTATCAATTAGTGGATTTGTTTTTAAAAATAAAAACCTTTTTCTAATTTCTAAAAGTCTAGCTCCCTCAGGATTTGTTTTTAATATTATTGCGTTAGTTACAGGGGCTATTTGGGGAAAACCAACATGGGGAACTTGGTGGGCATGGGATGCTAGAATTACTTCAATGTTAATCTTAGCATTATTTTATGCAATGTATTTAATTTCATGGAGAATTTACAGAAGTGAAGAAAAAGTTTTTAAGATCACAACTTTTATTACAATACTGGGCATAGTTAATATTCCTATTATCAAATACTCAGTAGACTGGTGGAACACGCTTCATCAACCAGCATCAATCAATATTTTATCAAAAAGTTCAATTCATTCATCTATGCTTTTTCCTTTGTTAATAATGACTGCGGCATTTGCTCTTTTTTCATTGCTAATTTTCTTAATGAAATATAATACAGAAATGATAAAAATTAAAAATAAAGGCTTAGATAGACTATGATAAATGAACTACTTTTTATGAACGGATACGGAATTTATGTATTCTCTGCTTTCATATTTACGCTTTTGAGTTTTGCATCTCTGTATCTTGTTACAAAAACTCAATTTGTTAAAGAACAAAACAAATTTGTTGCTAAGTTTGGATCACTTAATACAGACAAAGCTAAATCTGCAAAAACACAAAGAATTAATAAAGAAATTTTAGCCAACGCCTCAAATAATTAACTTTTAAGCCATGTATGGTCGCAAAGTTAAATTAAGATTTTTATTCATTATAATAATTTTAATTACTTTAATATTAACTGTTTTTTTGATTTTAAAATCACTTGAAGAAAATGTCGTTTATTTCCAATCTCCGTCTGAAATTAATTCATCTGCAGAGTTAAATAAAAATAAAATTAGAATTGGAGGTATGGTTAAAAAAAATTCTATTTCTGTAAACGCCAATGAAATTACCTTCATAATTACAGATTTTAAAAATGAAATAAATGTTACTTATACAGGTGCAATACCAAATCTTTTTGAAGAAGAAAAAGGAGTGGTAGCAGAGGGAACTTTGAAAGATAGAAATTTTTTTTCAGCCTCAAAAATTTTAGCAAAGCACGATGAAAATTATATGCCACCAGAAGTAAAAGCGGCATTAGGGGAGAAATAAATTGCTTTATAGCACTATTGGACATTATTCATTAATTTTAGGCTTGGGTGTGAGTTTGCTTATTGTTTTCTCTTCAGTTAAAAATTTTCAAAATTCTAAAACTGTAGGTATAAATATTTTATCGTTTACATTTTTACAATTTTTTTTTGTTGTAGTTAGCTTCTTTAGCTTAATTATCTCTTTTGTATTATCTGATTTTAGTAATGAGACAGTTTTTAATAATTCACACACCACAAAACCTTTCTTTTATAAAGTAGCTGGTACCTGGGGAAATCATGAGGGTAGTTTATTATTATGGTTGCTTGTACTTACACTGTTTATTTTTATCTTTATTTTAAAAACTAAAAATCAACCTACAAAATATAAGCTTTTAACTTTAATATTTCAGCAAATAATAATTATAGGTTTTTTCCTTTTTTTAATTGAGACATCAAACCCATTCAATTATCTTTTTCCATCTCCAGATGAAGGCTTGGGTCTTAATCCAATATTGCAAGACCCAGCTTTAGCGATACATCCTCCAATTTTATATTTAGGCTATGTTGGTTCATCAATTATATTTTCATCTGCTTTAGCGGCAACAAGTCTTAATCTGGTTTCTAGAAAATGGGCATCTCATATCAAAAAATGGATACTCATTTCTTGGTTTTTTTTAACCCTTGGAATTTTGTTGGGATCTATTTGGGCTTACTATGAATTGGGATGGGGAGGTTTTTGGTTTTGGGATCCAGTTGAAAATGTTTCTTTAATGCCATGGCTTGCTTTAACTACCCTTTTACATTGCATACTAGTTCTAGAAAGAAAATCAATTTTATCTTCATGGGTAATAATTCTTTCAATAGCAACATTCACTTTAAGCATGTGTGGAACATTTTTAGTTAGATCGGGTATATTAAATTCAGTACACACATTTGCAAACGATCCAGAAAGAGGATTATTTATTCTAATTTTTTTATTTATTCTAATATTTCTATCTTTGTTTGTTTTTTTCTTTTTTCATAAAAATGAACAAAAAGTTTCTCATAGATTTTTTTGGTTAAGTAAAGAAACTTCAATTTTAATTAATAATTGGTTTATGATGTATTTTTTATCAGTTGTACTTATAGGAACAGTATATCCAATATTTCTTGATGTGATAACTTCTAAAAAAATATCAGTTGGGCCTCCGTTTTATAATAAATTATTGGTCCCATTTTTAATACCATTTTTGTTGATGATGGCTGTAGGTCCAAGGCTGAAATGGATTAAATCTCAATTAGAAGGCAAAATATATCTAATTACTTTATTAATCATTTCTATTTTATTGGCTTACCTAATTCTTAAAAATTTTAACCAAAATATTTTAATTAATACTGTTTTGGTATCGAGTGCATTTTATTTATTTTTTATTTCTTCAAGGGATTTTTTTTCTGATAAACTTAAAAATATTTCTCAAAATATTGCTCACTTTGGATTTAGTTTATTTATTTTAAGCATCTTATTTAATAATATTTTTTCAAGTGAAATAATTACAAATTTAAAAGTTGGAGAAACATTTGAAAACTCTGAGACCAAAATATTTTTTGAAAGTCTAAATCAAAAACAAGAAGCAAACTACAAATCTATTATAGCAAACTTTAATATTCAGAATTCAAACGGAGATATAGATAAATTTTCACCAGAACTAAGAATTTACAATCAACCAATAATTGTAACCAGTGAAGCTGATATCCAAACAAGTCTTATGAAAGATAAGTTCATTGTAATCAATTTAGTTCAGAATCAAAAATTTTTTAACGTTAGGTATCAAGAGAAACCTTTTATGTTATGGATTTGGTTATCAGTAATGCTGATAGCAATAGGAGGTTTATCAAGCCTTTTGAAAAGAAGATTATGAAAAAAAAATTATTACTTTTTTTGGTTATCTTAATCTTTGGAATTATTTTTATTATTTTTTATAAAGGTTTAGATGATACAAATATCTATACCCCCAACCTAAACGTGAAAAAAAATATACCAACATTTAATTCAAAAGATTTTTATTCTGATATTAGCTTAAAATCAGAAGATTTTTTTGAACCTGATAAAATTTATTTATTAAATATCTGGTCTTCCTGGTGTGTGCCATGTCGACAAGAACATCCTCTATTAATGATGTTAGCACAAAATGATAAAATAAACATTATTGGATTAAATTATAAAGATAATAAAAAAAATGCTGTAAATTTTTTACAAGAGCTAGGAAATCCCTATAAAAAAATATTTATCGATTTAGATGGTACCAAGGCAATAGAATGGGGAGCTTATGGAGTTCCCGAGTCATTTTTGATTTATAATAATAAAATTATTAAAAAATATATTGGACCTTTAAATCAAAATTTAATTAACGAAATGAAACAATTAATAAAATGAGTATTTTAAAAGTATTTTTAATTATTTTTTTCTTATTTAATTTAAATACTGTAAAAGCAGATAATCAAGAGAAAATAAATCAAATAACAAAAAATTTACGATGTTTAGTCTGTCAAGGACAATCTGTTTATGATTCAGATTCTGAATTTGCTAATAGTTTAAAAACTCTTGTTAAACAAAGACTTGATGAAGGATTATCAGAAAATCAAATTTATGATTATTTGAAAATAAAATATGGTGAATGGATTTTGTACGATCCTGAACTAAACAAAAATACATTAATATTATGGTTGCTGCCCATATTGATATTTTTAACAGGAGGTGCAATAATATTTAAAAAATTTTTTTTAAATATTAGAAAGTAATTATGAATTTAAAAGACTGTTATAATTTTAATGATTTTAGAAAACTAGCAAAAAAAAGATTACCATCACCTATCTTTCATTATATTGATGGTGGTGCTGATGATGAAGCTACTCTAAAAAGAAATACTGATGCTTTTAACGATTGTGACCTAATTCCCAATGTATTAGCCAGTGTTGGCAAACCAGATTTATCAACGACAGTTTTTGGTAAAAAAATTGATATGCCAATATTTTTATCTCCAACTGCTATGCAAAGACTTTATCATCATGATGGTGATAAAGCTTCAGCTCGTGCAGCTGAAAAGTTTGGAACTTTTTATAGTATGTCTACAATGGCTAACAACACAATTGAAGAAATTGCAGATATTTCAAAAGGACCAAAATTATTTCAACTTTATGTTCATAAAGATCAATCAATCACGGATGATTTAATTGAAAGATGTAGAGTATCTGGTTACGATGGAATGTGTCTGACTGTCGATACTTTAGTTGCTGGAAATAGAGAAAGAGATCACAGAACAGGTTTTACCACTCCTCCAAAACTCACACTTCAAAGCCTAATGAGTTTTGCAATGAGACCTGAATGGGTTTTTAATTATTTCACACATAAAAAATTTGAATTATCTAATGTTGCAAAGAAAACAGATAAAGGAACTAATATTGCAAAGTCAGTAATTGAATATATTAATGAACAATATGATCCTGCTATGAATTGGAAAGATGCAGAATATTGTGTAAAAAAATGGAATAAACCATTTGCTTTAAAAGGTGTTATGTCAGTTGAAGATGCAAAAAGAGCAATTGATATTGGTTGTACTGCTATCATGATTTCTAATCATGGAGGAAGACAATTGGATGGCTCAAGATCTCCGTTTGATCAAGTGAAAGAAATTTCCGATGCAGTTGGTGATAAGCTTGAAATTATTTTAGATGGAGGAATTAGAAGAGGAACGCACGTTTTAAAAGCATTAGCTGCTGGTGCGACTGCATGTAGCTTTGGTAAAATGTTCTTATTTTCATTAGGTGCAGGAGGTCAACCAGGTGTTGAACGTCTTTTGCAGAATATGCATGATGAAATAAATCGAAATATGGTATTAATGGGGTGTAAAAATATTAAAGAATTAAATAGAACAAAACTAATTTATAGAAAATAACTTATAAGGAGAAATAGAATATGAAATTAGCAGAAAGTCTTAATCGTTTGGGAACAGAATCAGCATTTAGTGTTTTAGCGGAAGCTAAAAAATTAGAAGCAGCAGGAAACCCAATGATACATTTGGGACTTGGTCAGCCTGATTTCAAAACTCCGAAACATGTAGTTGAGGCCGCTAAAAAAGCTTTAGACGACGGACACCATGGGTATGTTTTATCTAATGGGATTCTAGAGTGTAGGCAAGCCGTAACAAGGTGGATAAAAAAACGTTACAACGCTGAGGTAGATGCCGAAAGAATTACAATTATGCCAGGTGGAAAGCCTACGATGCACTATGCTATACAATGCTTTGGAGAGCCTGGAGCAGAAATTATTCATCCAACACCAGCATTTCCAATTTACGAGTCTATGATTAATTATACTGGATCTACAGCTGTTCCTTATGATTTAACAGAAGACAAAGATTTAAAATTTAGTGCAGATAAAATTTTATCTTTAATAACGGACAAAACTAGATTGTTGATTTTGATTAATCCAAACAATCCAACTGGAAGTTTTGTTGAAAAGTCTGAAATAGATAAATTAGCTGAAGGACTAAAAAAACACCCACACGTCACGATTTTAAGTGATGAAATTTATAGTCGGCAAATTTTTGATGATAAAGAAATGCCAACTTTTTTCAATTACCCAGAACTAAGAGATAGATTAATTGTTTTAGAGGGTTGGAGTAAGGCTTATTCTATGACTGGCTGGAGATTAGGCTGGAGTTTTTGGCCAGAAAATTTAATTGAACATGTAAATAAATTATTAATTAATAGTGTCTCGTGCGTTAATGCAGCCGCTCAGTTTGCAGGCATTGCTGCTTTAGATGGACCAGACGACTCTATTAATCAAATGATGGAAAAATTTATTCAAAGAAGAAAACTAATTCATGAAGGACTAAATAGTTTACCAGGTATAGAATGTAGTTTGCCTGGCGGAGCATTCTATGCTTTTCCTAAAGTAATAGGCACTGGAATGGATGGTTCAGAATTTTGTAAAAGAGCAATGCATGAAGCTGGAGTTGCGATAGTACCAGGAACTGCTTTTGGTAAAACTTCTAAAGATTATGTGAGATTTAGTTTTGCGGCTTCTCAAGATAATATTTCTAATGCATTAGAAAATATTAAAAAAATGCTGGGCTAAGATTATGACAGAGCTAGCGCTACCTAAAGTTGATAAAAAAATAATTGAGCGCAAAGAAGAAATTGTAAAAAATTTATCAAAAATTTCAGGATCAGATAATGTGTTAAGTCATCCCGATGAAGTAAAACCTTATGAAACGGATGCACTTGCAGCTTATACGCAAACTCCATTATCAGTAATTTTACCAAAAGATACAAATGAAGTTAGTCAGATATTAAAGTATTGTCATAAAGAAAATGTTAAAGTGATACCTAGAGGTGCTGGTACAGGTTTATCAGGTGGTGCATTACCATTACAAGATGCCGTCATATTGGGCTTAGGCAAATTCAATAAAATTTTAAATATTGATTATGAGAATAAATGTGTTGTAACCCAACCAGGTGTAACTAATTTAGGAATAACTCATGCGGTACAGCATAAAGGATTTTACTATGCTCCTGATCCATCAAGTCAATTAGCTTGCTCTATAGGTGGTAATGTTGCTGAGAACTCTGGTGGAGTTCATTCACTTAAATATGGAACGACTACTAATAATATTTTAGGTGTTGAGATGGTTTTAATGGACGGAACTATATGTAGATTTGGTGGAAAGACATTGGATCAAGAAGGCTATGATTTAATGGGCTTAATCTGTGGATCTGAAGGATTGCTTGGAGTTGTGACAGAGGTAACTGTTAAAATTTTAAAAAAGCCACAAGTAGTTAAAGCAGCATTGATTGGGTTTCCAACAATTGAAGAAGGAGGGAATGCTGCATCAGATATTATATCTAATGGGATTGTTCCAGCAGGTATGGAAATCATGGATAAAGCTTTAATTGAAGCAACAGATAATTTTAGTAAAGCAGGGTATCCTCGTGATGCTGAGTTATTGTTAATAGTTGAGCTTGATGGAACAGAGTCAGAAGTAAATGAACTGTTGAAAAAAGTTAGTGAAATTTCAAAAAAAAATAATTGCTCTAGTCTTAAATTAAGTAAAAATGAGGAAGAGAGACTAAAATTTTGGGCTGGTAGAAAAGCAGCTTTTCCAGCTTGTGGAGCAATGGCACCAGATTACTATTGTATGGATGGTGTTATACCAAGAGGAAAACTTGCAGAGGCTTTACTAGAAATTAAAAAATTATCTAAAAAATATAATTTATTAGTAGCTAATTGTTTTCATGCAGGAGATGGAAACTTGCATCCATTAATAATGTTTGATGGAAGTGATAAAGAACAATTAAGAAAAACGGAAGAGTTTGGAGCAGAAATTCTTAAACTTTGTGTAAAATTGGGTGGAGTTATAACCGGAGAGCATGGAGTTGGTATAGAAAAAAGAGAACTAATGTGTGAAATGTTTAATGACAGAGATATTCAACAACAATTAGATATCAAAAAATCATTAGATGAAAAAAATTTATTAAATCCAGGAAAAGTTTATCCTATTTTAAGAAAATGCGCAGAGGAAGGAAGGGTTCATATCCACAAAAATGAAAATAAATTCCCAGATCTTCCAAGATTCTAACAATACTTACTTTCCAAAAACAGAAGAAGAAGTATCTAATTTAATTAAAGAATTTTATAAAAAAAATCTTCCCACAGAAATTGTTGGAACTAATACTAAAAGTTTTATTGGAAACAAAACTCAAGCATCAAATAAAATTTCACTCTCAAAATTATCAGGTATCATCGATTATTTTCCTGAGGAATTGTATATAAAAGTAAAAGCTGGCACGCCATTAGAAGATGTTGAAAAAGCCTTAGAAAAAAACAATCAAGAGTTAGCTTTTGAACCTATTGATTTAGGTTTTATTGAAAATGGAAAAACCAACAAAGGTACTGTTGCAGGTTGTTTGTCATGTAACTATGCTGGATCAAGAAGATTTAAAGTTGGAAGTGTTAGAGATCATGTTTTAGGATTCCAAGGAATTAATGGTAAAGGAGAAATTATTAAATCTGGGGGAACAGTTGTAAAAAATGTGACTGGTTATGATCTTTCAAAATTAATTACAGGTTCTTTTGGAACATTAAGTATCTTAACTGAAATTACGCTTAAAGTTTTACCAAAGAAAAAATTTTCTAATACAATTGTAATTGATGTTGAAGATCATAAAAAAATTTATGATTTATTTAATCAAATATCAGGCTCAAGTAGTGAAGTTTCGGGAGCTGTGTTTATTCCTAACGAGCCAGAGGATAAGAATTATAAAAAAAATAGAGATCAGATATTTAAATTTAATGATTTAGATTTTAAAGGTCCATTTTTAGCATTTAGAATTGAAGGAGATAAAATTTCTATTAACGAAAAAATAAAATCACTTACAGAAGAATTGCAATTAAACACTTTTAGGACTTTCTTGTTAGATAGCTATCAATCAGATCCATTTTGGAAAAAAATAAATAATCTGGAGCTATTTGAGAAGACAGAAAACAATTTGTTAAGAATAGTTATCGAGCCTTCTAATGGATCAAAAATGATGAAATATATTAATAACAAATTTAAGTATTATATTGATTGGTGTGGCTCGTTGTTTTGGATTGAGGTCCCAGCAAAAAAAAATATGAAAGTAAAAGAGATTAAAAAGATGGCAATAGAATTTGGAGGATACTTAACAATTATTAAAACCTCACCTGATTATGATTATGATGAAACCATTTTTACTGTTGATGATGTGAGATTAATGATTTCTAAAAAAATTAAAGAAAGTTTTGATCCAAAAAGAATTTTAAACCCAGGAAAGATGTATAGAGGAGTTTAATGCAAACAAATTTTTCAAAAAAACAATTAGAAAATAAAGATAATTTAGCTACTGAAAAAATTTTTAAACAATGTGTTCATTGTGGTATGTGCAATGCAACATGTCCTACTCACCAGCTACTTGGGGATGAGCTTGATGGACCAAGAGGAAGAATTTATTTAATTAAAGACATGTTGGAAAATAATAAAAAACCAACAGACAAAGTTGTTAAACATATTGATAGATGTCTTTCATGTTATAGTTGTATGACGACATGCCCCGCAGGTGTAAACTATATGCATATTATTGATCATGGAAAAAAATATATTGAAAAAAATTATGAAAGATCTTTTTTTGATAAGTTAATAAGACATTTTTTATCAATTACTCTTCCCAATACAAAAATTTTTAAACTATCAAGTTTTCTGGTAAAATTGATTAAACCTTTTAAATTTTTAATGCCATCAAAAATAAAAGATATGATGGATTTAATGCCAACACATTTTCCCAAAAAACAACTTGAAAACAAAGAAATTTACAAAGTTAAAGGAAAAAAAAGAATTGCAAGAGTTGCACTATTAACTGGCTGTGTTCAAAAAGAAATTTCACCGCAAATTAATGAGTCAACTATTAGACTACTTAATAGACATGGTGTTGAAGTAGTAGTTCCAAAAAAAATTCGATGTTGTGGATCTTTAAATCATCATTTAGGAAAAGAGGATGATGCTCACCAAGACTTTAAAAATAATATTAATACTTGGTATGACGAACATCAAAAAGGCAATTTAGATGCAATTTTATCTAACACCTCTGGTTGTGGAACTACAATGAAAGATTATGGATTTATCTTTAGAGATGATAAGGAATTAAGTAAAAAAGCAAAAGTTATTTCTGAGTTAACTAGAGATATTTCGGAATATATTTTTGAAAGTTTAAAGTTAGATATCAGGGAAAAAAATAAAAAATACAAAGTTGCATACCATTCAGCATGTTCTATGCAGCATGGTCAAAAAGTTCATTCGCAACCAATTGCACTTTTAGAAAAAACAAATAATGAAATCCTTGAAATTCCAGAAGGTCATATTTGCTGTGGTTCAGCTGGAACTTATAATATTTTACAATCAGAAATAGCTAAACAATTATTGACTAAAAAAGTAGATAATATTGAAAGTTTGAAACCCGATTTTATTTCTACAGGAAATATTGGTTGTATTACCCAAATTTCCCATGGTACAAAAGTTCCAATTGTACACACAATCGAAGTTCTAGATTGGTATACAGGAGGTCCAAAACCAGAGGTGTTACAGAGGAATTAACTATGAAAAAGATACTAGTTACAAGAAGGTTACTTAAAGATTGTGAAGATAAAGCATCAAATATTTTTGATGCAAAACTTAATGCAAACGATGAACTTTACTCTCAAACAAAATTAATTGAACTTAGTCAAGGATGTGATGCAGTGCTTACATCTTTAACAGATAAAATGGATGAGGGTACAATCAATAAACTTCCAGAGACAGTTAAAGTAATTTCAAACTTCGCAGTTGGTTTTGGAAACATAGATCTAGAAGCTGCAAAAAAAAGAGGTATTGCTGTAACAAATACTCCTGAAGTTTTATCAGATGCAACAGCTGAAATTGGAATACTTCTTATTCTAGGAGCTTGTAGAAGGGCAGCTGAAGGAATCGAGGCAGCAAAAGAAAGTAATTGGAAATGGTCTGCGGATTATTTAATTGGAAAACAATTAACAGGTACAAGACTTGGTATTTTAGGAATGGGAAGAATTGGGCAAAAAATTGCAAAAATTGCAAAATCGCTTGGAATGGTTATTCATTATCATAATCGTTCTAAATTGAACGAAGAAAAAGAACAGGGTGCTATTTATCATGATAGTCTAAAAGGTCTTTTTTCAGTATCAGATGTTTTGTCAATTTGTTGTCCAGCTACAAAAGAAACTGTCAATTTAATTAATAAAGAGACAGTAGAATATTTTCCAAAAGGAGCGGTAATTACTAATGTTGCTCGAGGAGATATTGTTGATGATGAAGCATTAATTGATGCATTAAATAGAAGAAAAATTTATGCAGCTGGCTTAGATGTCTATAAAGGTGAACCTAATTTAAATCCAGGTTATTTAAAAATCAAAAGTGCATTTATTTTACCTCATCTTGGAAGTGCTACTAAAGATACCAGAACCGCAATGGCTAATTTGGCAATAGACAATATTGATGAATTTTTCAACACTGGTAATTGCAAAAATAAAGTAAATTAAATCTTTAATTTATGAACAAACCTGTACTAGCTAAATCAAAAGCTATTACAATATTTTTAGTATTTGCTTTAGGCTATTTTATTTCAACTTTACTTAGAGCAATTACAGCAACCATTTCACCAGAATTGGTTTCAGAATTTAATCTTACTTCAGGTGAGCTAGGACTTCTTGGGGGAGGATATTTTTTAGGATTTGCAAGTGTACAAATTCCATTGGGATATTTATTGGATTCTAAAGGGCCTAGAAAAATAGTTTCTTATTTTTTATCTCTATCAATAATTGGCTTAATTTTATTTTCATTAGCTCAAAACTTAACGATGCTTTTAATTTCAAGAATATTAATTGGTGTTGGTGTTGGCGCATGTTTGATGGGTCCTTTAACTGCTTATAGGATTTGGTTTCAAGATGAAACACAGCAACGCGCAAATTCATGGATGTTAATGGTTGGAGCTATAGGAATGCTCTCATCTAGTTTACCTGTTCAGTTTTTTTTACCAATTATAGGTTGGAGGGCAATATTTTTATCTTTAGCACTACTTACATTGGCTTGTATAATTTTAATAATAATCTTTATTCCTAAATGGCACTCTAAAAGTGTTGATAATAAACAATTAGCTGAAAGTAGATTAAGTACAGTTTGGACAAACCCTTTATTTCTAAGTTTAGTGCCTATGGGTTTTTTTACCTATGGAGGTTTGTTTGCAATCCAAACACTATGGGCTGGACCGTGGATGATAAGAGTTTCAGGTTATACTCCACAAGAGAGTGCAAATGGACTTTTTTTGATTTATTTTGCTATGCTTGTTTCATTTTTGTGCTGGGGTTACTTCGTTCCAAAATTTTCAAAAAATATAAATGATGCAATTAGATTGTTAAAATTTGGTGCACCAATAAGTTTAATTGTACTTGCGGTAATTATTTATTTAGGCCCTAAAGCTGGGTCCATTCATTGGGCAATATTTATAGTAAGTTCTATATTTTTATCTTTAACTCAGCCAGCGGTTGGTATGGCGTTCTCCTTGTCTAATGCAGGTAAAGCTCTAACTTCTTTTAACTTGTTAATTTTTATTGGAGCATTTTTTATGCAATGGATTATTGGATTGATTATTGATGCAGGAATGAGTCTAAACTTTACAGAAATAATTTCATTTAAATTAGCAATGTTATTTGTACTTATAACATCTTTATTATCTTACTTATTTTTTATAATGAAATTAAAGTAAATGAATTATCTTAGATGTTTATAAATAGTTGTTCTTGATACACCAAGTTTTCTTGAAGCTACTGAGATATTATATGAAAATGATAAATTAATTTAATAGTACCACCTAGGATTGTATAATAAGGCTATAAGTGCCAATCTGCGCACCTATTTAGAAAGACTCTAATTAAATTTTGTGCTTAAATTAAGCAGTTAATTAACAACTATAGGAGTAATAATGATTAAAGAAAAGAAATCATTGAAGGCTAACAAAACACCTTCAAGACGTAAGTTCTTCAAAGCAGCAGCAGCAACAGGTGCAGCAGCAGCAACAGCTGTAGCAATGCCAAATGTAGCTTTTGGTGCTCCATTAACTTTAAAGATGCAAGCAGCTTGGCCTTCTGGCGCTAACATCTTTTTTGAAATGGCAGGAGATTACGCAAAAATGGTTAGCGATATGTCAGGAGGAGAACTAAAAATTGATCTTCAGCCTGTTGGCGCAATTGTAAAAACTTCAGAAATTGGACAAGCAGTAAGTTCAGGTGTAGTTGATATGGGTCACTGGGTGACTGCATATTGGTATGGAAAAAATGCTGCAGCTTCACTTTTTGGAACTGGTCCTTCATACGGAATGTCATCTCAAGAAGTTATGGGATGGATGGAGTATGGTGGAGGAAGAAAATTATATGAAGAAGCAGTAGCTAGTGTTGGATTTAACTACACTGGATTCTTTCATATGCCTATGCCAGCTCAACCATTTGGTTGGTTTAAAAAGAATGTAACAAAAGTATCTGATGTTAAAGGTATGAAGTATAGAACAGTTGGTCTAGCGACTAACGTTTTAACTGCTATGGGAATGGTTGTAAGACAATTACCAGGTGGTGAGATTCAACCAGCTATGAAAACTGGTTTGATTGATGCTGCAGAGTTTAACAACCCTACATCAGACTCACAGTTTGGAATGCAAGATGTCTCTAAACACTATCACTTAGGAAGTTTCCACCAATCTCAGGAGATGTTTGAAATTCCTATGAACACTAAGAGACTAAAAAGCCTTTCACCTGCTCACCAAGCTATCTTGAGAAATGCTGCATATGCTGCAAACTCAGATAACTACTTCAAAGCACTAGTTAGATATTCAACTGACTTAGCTAAATTGATGAATGAGCATAAGGTAAATGTTTACCAAACATCTGATGCTATTTTAGCTGAACAGTTAAAAGGCTGGGATAAAATCGTTGGTGAGTTCTCTGCAAAAGATGCTTTCTTTAAGAAGGTAGTAGACTCACAAAAAGCATACGCTAAAAGAACAATGAAGTATCTGTTGATGAATCAACCGAACTACAAATTAGCTTATGAAAACGAGTTTGGTCCAATTGCAAAAGTTAAAATTTAATTAACTTTAAATAAGTTTAGAAGAGGGGGGTTGAAAAACCCCCTTTTTTTTTAGTAAAATTAATATATTTTTATATGATGAAATTTTTCATTAAGTTTGCTGACACTTTAAGTACCTCAATGGGTAAAGCATTTTCATGGTGTATTGTAATTTTAATGGGTGGAACAGTATACGAGGTAGTGATGGCATATGTTTTTAATGCACCTACTCTATGGAATTTTGATTTTAGTATGCAAATGTATGGTGCAATCCTTATGATGTCTGGTGCATATTGCCTTGCAACCGAAGCGCATGTAAGAGGCGATGTTATTTACAGATTATTTAGTCAAAGAACTCAAGCTTGGATAGATCTAGTTCTTTATTTTTTATTTTTCTTTCCAGGTGTTGTCGCTCTTGCTTTCTATGGATATGAGTATGCAGCTCTTGCATGGAAAATAAAAGAAACTAGTTGGAGCAGCCCAGCACAAATTCAAATTTATATGGTTAAATCAATGATACCAGCCGCAGGCGTCTTATTAATCATTCAGGGCATTAGTGAAGTATTTAGATCAATTATATGTATTCAAACAGGTCAATGGCCAGCAAGACTTGTTGTTGCAGAAGAAACAGAGCAAGTGCTTATGAGAGCTGCTCAAGATGAGGATAAAAAAAATGTTATTTAGTCTTACAAATCCAGAAGTAGCAATTTTAATGATGGGAGTATTTTTGTTTGCTGTGCTTCTAGGTTTTCCAATTGCTTTTACATTAATGGCTATGGGAATCGGGTTTGGTTATTTTGCTTATTACGATGCTACGATGATGGAGCACATATTTGATAATAGAATATTTCAATTATTTGTTCAAAATACCTACACAGTAATGGATAACAATGTGCTTACAGCAGTTCCGTTATTTTTATTTATGGGCTACCTTGTTGAAAGAGCAGGGATAGTTGCAAAACTATTTTTTGCAATAAGACTAGCTGCACACAGGCTTCCTGCATCAATGGCAGTTGCTGCTTTAATAACATGTACATTATTTTCTACTGCAACAGGGATTATTGGTGCGGTGGTTACTTTAATGGGATTACTTGCATGGCCAGCAATGGTTAAAGCTGGGTATGATAAAAAGTTTGCATCAGGAATTATATGTGCAGGTGGATGCTTAGGAATATTAATTCCACCAAGCATTATGTTGATTGTCTATTCAGTGATTGCACAATTATCTCCATTAAGATTGTTTGCAGCAGCTATATTTCCAGGCTTAATGTTAGCTGGTCTTTATATTGCTTATGCAGTTACTAGAGCTTGGTTAAATCCTTCAATTGCACCAAAACCCCCTGCTGAAGATATTCCACCAAGAGCAGAAATTTTAAAAGAGGTTTTAGTTTCTTTTGTCCCATTATTTGGATTAATAATGTTAGTTCTTGGAACTATTTTAGCAGGAATAGCAACGCCTGCAGAAGCAGCGGCAGCTGGAGCATTTGGAGCAATATTGTTATCCTGGTTTTACAAAACTCTAAAATGGCAAAACTTTAAAGAATCTGTATTTTTAACTGCAAAAACTACTGCGATGATCATGTGGTTATTTATTGGATCTTGGACTTTCTCTTCAGTATTTTCTTATTTAGGTGGCCATGAAGTGTTTGAGCATTTCTTTACGTCAATTAATATATCAACTTGGCAGTTTTTAGTAATAACTCAAATTATAATATTTCTTTTAGGTTGGCCATTAGAGTGGACAGAAATTTTAATTATTTTCGTTCCAATATTTTTACCTTTATTAGAAGTATTTGGTGTTAATCCATATTTTTTTGCAATGTTAATAGCGCTTAACTTGCAAACATCTTTTTTAACCCCCCCAATGGCAATGTCGGCATATTATTTGAAAGGTGTTCAAAAAAGTAATGTAGAATTAATGGAAATTTTTAGAGGAATTATGCCATTCTTAGCTATTGTAATTTTTGCTATGTTTTTAATGTATATGTTTCCAGGAATTGCATTATGGTTACCCGAAACATTATTTGCAGACTAGATAAAAATGATAGATATACTTTCGCTAAAAGTTGAAGAGATTGTCGCTAAAATAAAAGATGCTCAATTGACATCAGTAGAAGTTTGTCAAAAATATATTGAAAGAATTAATGAATTTGAAAAAGATGTAAGAGCTTGGGTTCATTTAGATAAAAAACTTTTACTTGAAAAAGCAGAAGAGGCTGATCAACATAGACGGTCAGGAAAGCCAACAGGTCCATTGCATGGAATCCCTGTTGCACTCAAAGATATTATAGGAACAGTTGATATGCCGACTGAATGTGGAACTCCAATTAGAAAAGGTAAGTCTTACTCTCAAAACGCTGAAATAGTAGACTTACTTCTTTCTGCAGGAGCAATAATTATGGGCAAAACAGCTACTTCTGAACTTGCTTACCTTGGTCCTTCAAAAACTACAAACCCCCATGATTATTCAAGAACTCCAGGTGGTTCTTCAAGTGGATCAGCAGCATCTGTTGGATCTTTTATGGCCCCATTATCAATAGGTTCACAAACAGGAGGATCAGTTATTAGACCTGCATCTTATTGTGGTGTGGTTGGTTACAAACCATCATATGGATTAATTTCAAGAAATGGAGTTTTAAAAACATCAGAGAAATTAGATCATATTGGAGTATTTGGAAGATCCGTTGAAGATGTTGCCTTGCTTGCAAAAGTTTTGATTAAAAAAGATAATCATGACAAAGCAACCATTCATTATTCAAGTGAAGATATGTTTAGTGAAACAAAAAAAGGGCCTTTGTTTGAACCAAAGTTTATCTTTTACAAAACAGATCATTGGAAGTTAATTGATAAAAAATCCAGACAAGCATTCGAATATTTTATTAAATCTTTTAAAAAGAACATTGAAGTTTTTGATACACCTTCATACTTCAAAGATGTTCATAAATATCATCAGATAATTCACGAAACTGATTTAGCAAATAACTTTAGTCTTTATTACAAAAAATATAAAAAAAAATTATCTAAATATATGCAAGATGCTATTGCAAAAGGTAATAAGCATTCTGCCAAAGAGTATGCCGAAGCTATAGATTTTATGAAAAGAAGTTACGATTCTTATGAAGAAGTATTTGAAGATTATCATGGTGTTTTAACACCTTCTAGTCCAGGTGTAGCTCCCAAAGGTTTAAAAAGTACTGGTACGGCAGAATTCAATAAGGTTTGGTCATATCTTGGCACCCCATGTATCTCACTACCATTGTTGCAAGGTGAAAATGATATGCCTTTAGGAGTGCAACTTGTAGGGGCTCGTTATGATGATCATAGATTTTTAGGTGTTGCTAATTGGTTAGAAAAGGAATGTAATAAATAAAATGCAAAAATTTACAACATTACTTGGTTCTTTGCTTGCAGCCTCTTTTTTAATTGGTTTAGCAACAACTCTGACACGTTCTACCATGATAGGTTTTTTTGATGTGTTACCAGTTTATATATTAATGGCTATTGCTATATTTATGATGGTCTACGAAGCATTCTTCGACAAAAAATAGTTTTTAATTAAAAAAAATTGTCTAACAAAAAAAATAATTTTTTAGCTCTCTCTCTGTTATTTATTCAACCTATTTTTATGGCATCTAATTTAATAGTTGCAAGAGGTGGTGTTGAGTATGTTCCTCCAATTTCATTGGTATTTTGGAGATGGGCTGTGGTTGTTTTATTACTTCTACCTTTTACCTATTCATTATTAATCAAAAATTCAAAAATAATTAAAAAAGAGTTTAAAAAACTTTTCTTTTTAGGTGCAATGGGATGCGGTGTTTGTGGAGCATTTCCATTTTTAGCAGGGGAAACAACCACGGTTACTAATATGGGAATTATTTATACCTCATCACCAATATTTATTATTCTAATTTCAGCAATTTTTTTTAACGAAAAAGTAAATCTCATTAAAATTATTGGCCTAATATCTTGTTTAATTGGAGTTTTTGCAATTATTATTAAAGGAGATTTAAATTTATTATTAAATTTAAACTTTACAATTGGCGACCTATGGATGCTGGCTGCTGCTATTGGTTGGGCTCTTTATTCAATCTACCTTTTTTATTGGAAGTCAGAACTACCAATTTTTCAAAGATTTACATTAGTTGCCTTTTTTGGAGCAATTAGCTTATTGCCTTTTTATATAATTGAGGAAGCAGTTGTTAAAAGAACTATATTTAATCCACAATTTTTTTTATGGGTTTTATTTGCTGCAATATCACCAGGAATAATTGCATTTACTCTTTATACCAAAGCTCAAAAGAGTTTAGGAGCATCCTTAACTGGCTTCACACTTTATATCTTCACAATTTATGCTGCTATTTATGGGTTTATGTTTTTTAATGAAAAACTAGAGTCTTTTCATTATTTGGGCACAGTTTTAGTATTCTTTGGTGTTTATTTAGCTAAAAAAAATTATGAAACTAAAACGTAGGAATTTTTTTTTGGAACTTATTATTGGAATAATTGTTGTTTATGCATCTGTATTAATTCTGTTATTTATTTTTCAACGAAATTTAATGTATCACCCGCTAGAGAATAATTACTCTGGAGATAAATTGGAAGTTGAAGTAGAGAAAGTTAAGATCATAACTGCAGATAAAATAAATTTACTTGGTTGGTTCCATAAAAAAGATTTAAATAAATTTAAGACAATTGTTTATTTTCACGGCAATGCTGGAAAACTTGAAAATAGAATTCACAAATTAAATCATTTTAAAGATATGGATATTAATTTTTTAATAATAGCTTGGAGGGGTTTTAGTGGTAATAAAGGAAAGCCCAATGAAAAAGGGCTTTATATAGATGCTAGAAGCACAATTCAGTGGCTCAAAAAATTAGGCTTAAAAGAAAAAGATATTATACTTTATGGAGAGTCTCTTGGAACTGGTGTTGCAACTGAGATAGCACAAAGCAATAATTATGCTGGATTAGTACTTGAGACACCTTTTACATCAATGGTTGAAGCTGCAAAAAACTTTTATCCATATATTCCAGTGTCTGTTTTGTTAAAGGATAAGTATGACAATCAAAAAAAGATCAAGAATATTAATATTCCAGTTTTAGTTATGCATGGTGAAGCTGATCAAATTGTTCCTTTTTGGATGGGTAAAAAGATTTATGAAATTGCTAATCAACCAAAATATTCTTATTTTACTAAATTTGACGATCATATGATGGAATATGATAAAAAGCTTTTATTTAGATTAGAAGAATTTATCAAAAGTTTAAATTAAGCCACATTCTAAACAAATATAGCACAAATTCTTTTATTAAATATTGTGTGTGAAGAAAGTATTTTTAATATTTATTATTTTTTTTTCTTTTAAAAACTTTGTTGTAGCAGAAGAAAATAAATCACTAGTTGATAATTTATTCCATATAGATCAAATGAACTCACATAATGAAAATTTTGCACTATATTTTAAGACAAGAGAGAAGGCGATATTAGCAAGAGGAGAAAACAGTAATTATATAAATGATTTTCCTAAAGATCTTTATATGTATGATTACAAAACAAAAAGTTCATCTCCGCTAATTTCTTATGAGTGGTTTCCTAAAAGAGCAAAATATTTTCTTGAAGAATATGACTTTCCAGTATTCCCAGACGATTTCGCTTATTATCTTTTAAAAGACAACAAAACATTAGTAATGATAAGTGCCGTTAAAAGTTTAAATGCCAATTTTAAATTTGATATTATTGAAAAAAAATTAGAACTTTATCCAAAAAATGGAAAATTTGATTTTATCATTTCATCAATAGCAAAAAATTGTGGACATGATAATTTCAAAGAAAATTATAAGTGTAGCCTCTATAAGCCTTTAATATCAAGCACTTTAATTAACTAATTTGAGTAAAAGCATCAGCAAATTTTTCTGCATCAAAAATTTGTAGATCATCCTCTTTTTCTCCTAAGCCAAGAGCAATAATTGGAAGTTTATATTTTTTAGCTACTGCTAAAAGAATTCCTCCTTTTGCAGTACCATCTAATTTTGTCATTATAAGACCTGTGATTGGGATGATTTTATTAAATTCTTCAACTTGATTTATTACATTTTGACCTGAAGTTGCATCTAAGACTAGAATCACATCGTGAGGTGCTTCAGGGTCTATTTTTTTTGTTACGTTTGCAATTTTTTTATACTCTTCCATCAAATTTTTTTTATTCTGTAATCTTCCGGCAGTATCAATCAATACTTGGGTAAAGTTATTTGCAATTGAATTTTCTATTGCTTTATAAGCTACGGATGCTGGATCTGCACCTTGTGAAGATTTTGTTATTTCAACTTCAACTTTATTTGCCCAATTCTCTAATTGCTCAATTGCTGCAGCTCGAAAAGTATCTGATGCAGCAAGCATAACTTTATTTCCATTTGCTTTTAATATTTTACTAATTTTTCCAATAGTAGTTGTTTTTCCAACTCCATTAACACCCGAAACTAACGTAGCGTTAATTTTCTCTTTTTTTTGAAAAAAAGAATTGTTTTCAAGAGGTTTCATTAAAGAAATAATATATTCTTTTAAAATTACACTTATTTCATTGGCAATATCATTTTTTGGATCAATTTTACTATCTGAGATTATCTCTTTAATTTCAGACGCAGCAACAACACCAACATCAGACTGAATTAAATATTCTTCAATTCTATCTAAAGTTTTGTCATCTATTTCTTTTTTTACAACTATATCTCTTAATCCAGATGTAAAAGCAGACGCACTTTTTTTAAAACCAGATTTAAATTTATCAAAAATACCCATTAAATATTAATCTCAATACTTTTAATATCAGAGACAGGTCCTTTCATATGAATACTATTGTTTTCATCTATTGTTATTGATAATTTTCCTAATGCAAATTCAATGTCAGTTTTTTTATCTGTTAGTCCATTAATATTTGCTGCTACAGCTGTTGCGCATGCTGCTGTTCCACATGCTTTTGTAAGTCCAGCACCTCTTTCCCAAACCTTAACTTTAATTAATTTTCTATCAATAACTTTTGCTAAAGTTACATTACATTTTTCTGGAAAATAATCATGATTTTCTATTTCAGGTCCTATCTTTTTTAAATCATAATCTTCAATACTATCTACAAAAAAAATAACATGAGGATTTCCTACATTAATTGAAGTGCCACCCACATGTTCAGTGTTATTTTTATTAACAATTTTGATGTTCAAGTTTTTTGTATCTAGATTTTTCTTTAATGGAATTTCATCCCAATTGGTTTTTGCAATCCCAATTTCAGTTTCTACTAAATTATTACCTAAAATTTTTGATTTTAATACGCCTGAAGAGGTCCAAAGTAAGATTTCTTTATCATTATTTTCTTTTGACAAAAGGTCGGCCACACACCTAGTACCATTTCCACAAGCACCAGAAATACTCCCATCTGAATTATAGAACTCTAATCCAGCATTTTTTTCATCACTTTTTTGGATAAATATTAACTGATCACATCCAATAAATTCTCGATCACATATTTTAATTATTTGATTTTTGGTTAGATTGTATTTTTGACTTCGTTGGTCAATAATCACAAAATCATTACCTAAACCATCCATTTTAAAAGCTTTGATATCCATATATAGATATTTAACTTATTTATTGACTTTTTGAACCTCTATTATAGGTTGTTCCCGTTTCCGCAAAAACATTAAATTTGCGGTGTCTTTGGAAACAAAGAGATCGACACTAGTCAGCGAGGCTTCGCCCACTAGTGCGGTTACTGCTGTGCGTAATAATTATGTTTGAAAATTTAACAAATAAATTCGAAGAAATCTTTTCTTCTCTAAAAAAGGCTCCTTCACTTGATGAAGCTCAAGTAGACGAGGGTTTAAGAGGGATTAGACAGGCCTTATTAGAGGCCGATGTTACTCTTGAAGTTGCTAAAGAGTTTATTGAAAATGTTAAACCAAAAGTCCTAGGTCAGGAAATTATAAGATCAACCTCTCCTGGAGATATGGTTGTAAAAATCGTATATGATGAGCTGGTCAATCTATTAGGTGAGTCAAACACCGAGATAAATCTTAGTGCTGTTCCGCCAGTTCCAATGATGCTTGTTGGACTTCAGGGTTCAGGAAAAACAACAACTACTGCAAAATTAGCAAAATATCTAGAAACCACCAAAAAGAAAAAAGTAATGATGGTTAGTCTCGATATTTATCGACCTGCCGCACAAGAGCAACTTAGATCACTTGGGGAACAAAATGATATTTTAACACTTCCTATAATTGAAGGTCAACAGCCAACAGATATTTGTCAAAGAGCAATTAGTGCAGCAAACCTAAATGGAGCTGAAATTATTCTATTTGATACTGCTGGAAGAACCCAAATTGATTTACAAATGATGAGTGAAATTAAGCAAATTGAAAGTGTAATAAATCCTACAGAAACATTCTTGGTTGCAGACTCACTAACAGGACAGGTAGCTGCATCTGTTGCAAAAGAATTTAAAAATACAGTAAATCTTTCTGGAATAATTTTAACAAGAGCAGATGGTGATGCAAGAGGTGGTGCAGCTGTTAGTATGAAATATGTTTCAGATGTTCCAATTAAATTTTTAGGTATAGGTGAAAAAATTGACAATCTTGAAGTATTTCATCCTGATAGAATAGCAAATAGAATTCTTGGAATGGGAGACATAGTATCTCTTGTAGAAAAAGCTGCACAAGATTTAGGTGAAGAAAATATTAAAAAAGCAGAAGAAAATTTAAAAAAAGGTCAATTTTCTATGCAAGATTATTTAACTCAGTTGAGACAAATGAAAAAAATGGGTGGTATTGAGGGAATAATGTCTTTCATGCCAGGAGTTTCAAAAATGAAATCTCAAATGGATTCAGCTGGAATTGATGAAAGTATTATTACTAAAAATGAAGCTATTATTTTGTCGATGACTAAAAGAGAAAGAGAGAACCCAAAACTTATTGATGGTTCTAGAAAAAAAAGAATTGCTAATGGCTCTGGCACAGATCCAGCCACTATCAATAAATTGCTAAAGCAATTTAAAATGATGTCTGAAATGATGAAGAAGATGTCAAAAGGAAATCTGAAAGGTATGTCTGATAAAGGAATACCGCCAGAGCTATTTAATCAATTAAAATAATAAAAAGGAGAACAAATGTTAAAACTAAGATTATCAAGAGGTGGAACAAAGAAACGACCTGTTTATAAGGTTGTTGTAGCAGATAGTCGTTTTGCAAGAGATGGAAGATTTATTGAAAAAGTTGGGTTTTTTAATCCTCTACTTCCTAAAGACAAAAAAGAGAGAGTTGGTCTTGAAGCTGAAAGAATTAAATATTGGTTAGGTCAAGGTGCTCAACCAACTACTAGAGTTGCAAGAATTTTAGGTGAAAATGAATTAATGCCTATGCCTGCAAATGGTAACAATCCTAAAAAAGCTATTCCAAAAAAGGAGAGAAAAAAAGAAGGTGAAGAAGCTCCTGCGGCAGCTCCTAAAGAAGCAGCAGCAGCAGAGGCTCCTAAAGAAGCAGCACCAGCAGCAGAGGCTCCTAAAGAAGCAGTACCAGCAGCAGAGGCTCCTAAAGAAGCAGCACCAGCAGCAGAGGCTCCTAAAGAAGCAGCACCAGCAGCAGAGGCTCCTAAAGAAGCAGCACCAGCAGCAGAGGCTCCTAAAGAAGCAGTACCAGCAGCAGAGGCTCCTAAAGAGGAACAAAAATAATTCAAAAGTTATTTATGTGGCAAGCTCAAGTGTTTACACTTTATCCAGAAGTTTTTCCTGGGCCTTTATCAAAAGGCCTATATGGAAAAGCTTTATCTAAAAATTTATGGAATTTAAATATTGTAAACATTAGAGATGCAGCTGAAGACAAACACAAAACAGTTGACGATTCTCCTTACGGAGGCGGTTCTGGAATGCTTTTAAAAGCAGATGTTCTAGCAAAATCTTTAGATCAAAATAAAATTGAAGGTGAAAGAGTAATTTATTTATCACCAAAAGGTAAAAAATTTGATCAAAATTATGCTCGAGAGTTGTCAAATGAGAAATCAGTATCTTTCATTTGTGGTCATTTCGAAGGAGTTGATGAAAGAGTGTTATCTACTCGAAACATAGAGGAAATAAGTATTGGAGATTATATTTTATCAGGGGGAGAAACAGCAACATTTGTTTTGATTGATAGTATTCTAAGACTTTTGCCTGGAGTTTTGGGTAATGAAAACTCTAGGGTTGAAGAAAGTTTTGAAAATGGGTTATTAGAGTATCCCCAGTACACAAAACCTCAAATTTGGGAGGAAAAGGCTGTTCCAGAGGTACTATTATCTGGTGATCACAGCAAAATTAAAGACTGGCGTTTATCTCAATCTGAGGCTATAACACGCGTCCGAAGACCAGATTTATGGCAAAAATATAAGAAAAATTAACTTGATAAACATTGATATGAAAACAATTGAAGAAATAAACCAACATAACGTTAAAAAAATACTGTCAGAGAAAAAAATTCCAGATTTCTATCCAGGAGACGTGGTTAAAGTTGGTGTTAGAATTACCGAAGGTAAAAAAGAGAGAATTCAATATTTTGAAGGTGTTTGTATTGCCAAAAAAAGTAGAGATTTAAATTCTTCTTTTACAGTTAGAAAAATTTCTTTTGGAGAAGGTGTTGAAAGAACTTTTCCATTATATGGAACACTTATAGATTCAATTAAAGTAATAAGATCAGGAAAAGTAAGAAGAGCTAAGCTTTACTACTTAAGAGATAGAACTGGTAAATCAGCTAGAATTGCAGAAAAAATAAGAAAGAAAATTGGAATAGATATTGATGCAAAGCCTGAGACTGTAACAGAGGATAACGTTGCACCAGTTGTAGAAGCTACCAAAGAGGAGGCTCCAGCAGTAGAAGTAGCTCCAGCAGAAGAGGCCTCAAAAGAAGAACCAAAATCAGAAAGCTCTTCAGAAAAAAAATAATTTTTTTTTCAATGTCCACTACTCTTTACGATAAAATTTGGAATGATCACTTGGTTGATCAGCAAGATGATGGAACAGCCTTGTTATTTGTTGATAGACATTTAGTTCATGAAGTAACAAGTCCACAAGCTTTTGAAGGTTTAAGAAATTCAAATAGAAAAGTTAGACACCCAAATTTAACTTTAGCTGTAGCAGATCACAATGTACCTACAACAGATAGAACTCAAGGAATAGCTGATGTAGAATCAAAAATACAAGTTGATACATTAGAAGCTAATTGCAAAGAATTTGGAGTTCAGCTTTTTGGAATGGATGACAAACGTCAAGGGATAGTCCATATAATTGGACCCGAACAAGGCTTTACTCAACCTGGAACAGTAATAGTTTGTGGTGATAGTCACACAGCAACACACGGTGCATTTGGTTCTTTAGCATTTGGAATAGGAACATCTGAAGTCGAACATGTTTTAGCAACACAAACATTAGTTCAAAAAAAAGCAAAAAATTTTAGAATAAATGTTAATGGTCAACTACCTTTAGGTGTGACATCAAAAGACGTAATACTTCAAATCATTGGAAAAATCGGAACAGCTGGTGGAACAGGTTCGGTCATAGAATATGCTGGTGACTTAATTAGATCCTTAAGTGTTGAGCAGAGAATGACTATTTGTAATATGACAATAGAAGGTGGGGCAAGAGCAGGCTTAATAGCACCAGATGAAAAAATATTTAATTACTTAAAAGGAAAACCTATGTCTCCAAAAGGAGATAATTGGGAAAAAGCTCTAAACTATTGGAATACTCTTCAAACTGATAAGGATGCAAGTTTTGATCAAGAGCTGAGCTTAAATGCAGGTGAAATTTTACCAATGATTACTTGGGGAACTTCTCCTCAAGATGTAATTACTATAGATGATAAAGTTCCTAATCCTCAAAGTGAAAGCGATGAAGATAAAAAGAACTCTATTGAAAGAGCTTTAAAATATATGGGTTTAAAACCAGATATGGCAGCCAAAGACATTAAAATAGATAAGGTATTTATTGGAAGTTGTACAAATGGCAGAATAGAAGACTTAAGAGAAGCCGCTAAAATTTTAAAAGACAAAAAAATATCTTCACATGTAAATGCAATGGTTGTTCCGGGCTCTGGTTTAGTAAAAGAGCAAGCTGAACAAGAAGGTTTAGATAAAATATTTGTAAACTCTGGCTTTGAATGGAGAGAGCCAGGTTGTTCAATGTGTTTAGCAATGAATGCTGATAAATTAAAACCTGAGGAAAGATGCGCTTCTACTTCAAATAGAAATTTTGAAGGACGACAAGGAAGAGGTGGCAGAACTCATTTAGTTAGCCCAGGTATGGCAGCTGCGGCAGCAATATCCGGAAGTCTAGATGATGTGAGGAAGTATCAAAACTGATGCAAAAATTTAATACATTAAAAAGTGTGCCTGCATATTTACCGATAGTAAATATTGATACAGACATGATTATTCCAAAACAGTTTTTAAAGACAATTAAAAGAACTGGACTTGGAAAAAATTTGTTCTTTGAAATGAGATATGATGATCAAGGTAAAAAAATAAGTGACTTTATTTTAAATCAAAATCCTTACAATGAATCAAAAATTTTAATAGCAGGTAAAAATTTTGGTTGTGGTTCTTCAAGAGAGCACGCACCTTGGGCACTATTAGATTTTGGGATAACTTGTGTAATTAGTTCTAGTTATGCAGATATATTTTATAGCAATTGTTTTAAAAATGGAATTTTACCTATAATTCTAGAGGAAGAAAAAATTAAAGAACTATCAGAATATGCAAACAGAAAAGAAGAAATTTCAGTTGATTTAAATGACGAAAAAATAGTTTATGGAAATAACGAAATTAAGTTTGATGTAGACCCATTTAAGAAAAAGTGCTTGCTCGAAGGGTTAGACGATATTGCCCTTTCTTTAAAAAAGTCAAATAAAATTGAAAACTTTGAAACAGATTTAAAAAACAAAAAACCATGGATTTTTAATGATTAAAGTAAAAAAAAGAAAAATACTTTTATTACCAGGTGATGGTATTGGTCCAGAAGTAATTGGTGAAGTAAAAAAAATTATTAACTGGTTTAATGACAACAAATCTTTAGATTTTGAAATAGATGAAGATCTTGCTGGGGGTTGTTCTTATGATAAGCATGGGACACCTATAACTGATGAAGTATTTTACAAAGCTTTAGAAAGTGAAGTGGTTATGCTCGGGGCTGTTGGAGGTCCTAAATGGGATAATTTAGAATTTTCAAAAAAACCTGAAAGAGCATTATTAAAACTTAGAAAAGAGTTAAAATTATTTGCAAATTTAAGACCCGCTATTTGTTTTGAACAATTAGTTGATGCATCAACATTAAAGCCAGAAATTGTATCAGGATTAGACATAATGATAGTAAGAGAATTAACAGGTGGAATATATTTTGGTGAGCCAAGAGGCATTAAGCCAATTGATAATGGTGAAAGAAAAGGAATAAACACTCACACTTATACAACTAGTGAAATTATTAGGGTAGCAAGAGTTGCTTTTGATTTAGCTAAAAAAAGATCTAACAAAGTTACTTCCTGTGAAAAATCAAATGTTATGGAGGCTGGACAACTTTGGAAAGAAGAAGTTCAAGAGCTTCACGATAAAGAATATAAAGATGTAGAGTTGAGCCATATGCTTGCTGATAATTGTGCAATGCAGCTTTTAAGAAACCCAAAACAATTTGACGTGATAGTGACAGACAATTTATTTGGTGACATGCTTTCAGATCAAGCTTCAATGCTTACAGGGTCTTTAGGACTTCTGCCATCTGCATCATTAGGAGCAAAAAATAAAGATGGTGAAATGAGAGCTATGTATGAACCTATTCATGGATCAGCACCAGATATTGCAGGTAAAGGAATAGCAAATCCGATTGCATCAATATTAAGTTTTGCAATGGCTCTCAGATATTCATTAGATCTAGATAATGAAGCAAATGCTTTAGAAAAAGCAGTACAAGACGTACTAAATGATGGTCTTAGAACAAAAGATATTCTATCTGAAGGTATGAAAGAGACATCAACTTCTGAAATGGGTGATGCGATAATTTCAAAATTGCAATAATTCTAGAATTATTCTAAAGTTTCCAAATGCCAAGTTATAATGCACCTGTTGATGACATGTTATTTCTCTTTGAAAAATTAAGAGATAACAAAAACTATAATGAACTTGAGAAATATAACGAAGTCAGTTTAGATCTAGTTAAAGATATATTAGAAGAAGCGGCAAAAATTAATCAAAATTTAATCTTACCTCTTGCGAAGATAGGAGATGAAAATCCTGCTATTTTAGAAAATGGTATAGTTAGAACACCTCCAGGATATAAAGAGGCATACCAAAAATATATAGAAGATGGCTGGACTTCATTATCATGTGATCCAAAATATGGTGGGCAGGGTATGCCAAAAACAGTTAGTTCATTTTTTGATGAAATGCTTTCGTCAGCAAGTTTATCTTTTAAATTATATAGTGAACTAAGCATTGGAGCTTACAACTGTATTAATCATCATGCGCCTGAGGGAATTAAAGAAAAATATTTGCCAAAAATAGTCGAGGGAAAATGGAGTGGTACGATGTGTTTAACGGAGCCAGTTTGTGGAACAGATTTGGGATTATTAAAAACAAAAGCGGCACAACAATCTGATGGCACTCACAAAATCAGTGGTCAAAAAATATTTATTACATCAGGTGATCATGATTTAACTGAAAATATAATTCATTTAGTTTTAGCAAGATCAACAGACTCTCCAGCTGGAACGAAAGGTATAAGTTTATTTTTAGTTCCAAAATTTATTGTAAATGAAGATGGAACCATAGGGCAAAGAAATGGAATATCGACAGGATCTATCGAAAGTAAAATGGGTATTAAAGGATCAGCCACATGTGTTTTAAATTTTGATGAGGCAATAGGTTACATGATTGGCTCAAAAGACAAAGGACTTAATGCTATGTTTACAATGATGAATTTAGAGAGAATTGTTGTTGGCATTCAAGGCTTAGGTATTTCAGAGATAGCATACCAAAACTCTTTGGCTTACGCTAAAGAGAGAAAACAAGGCAAAACTAATAATACAAAATCAACAAATGGAGCAGATTTTATAATTGAACATGCAGATATAAGAAAATCATTATTAAATATGAAATCTATAATTGAGGGAGAAAGAGCTCTTTGTTTTTGGCTCTCACAACAAACAGAGGTTAGTCTTAATCATCCAGATGATAAAATTAAACAGGAGGCTTCCGATTATGTTTCGCTAATGACCCCTGTTGTAAAATCATTATTTACTGATTTAGCTATGGAAATAACTAATGATGCTATGCAAATTCATGGAGGATATGGATATACAAAAGATCAAGGAATTGAACAGCTATATAGAGATAATAGAATTACCCCAATTTATGAAGGAACAAATTCGGTTCAAGCAGCTGATTTAGTTTTTAGAAAACTTTCAAATAAAAATGGAAATATTGTTCAAAAATTTTTAGATATGGTTAAAAACGAGTGTGATAGTAAAAATGAAAAAGTGAAGCCGTATACTAAGGAATTAAATTACTATTTAGATATTTTATATAAATTTACGGGTTGGATTGAAGATAAAATTAAAATTGAAAAAGATGATGTTAGTGCAGCTGCAAATGATTATTTAAAAACACTTGGCTATGTATCAATAGCATATTCATGGATTAAGGTACTAGAAGTAAGTTTTGCTGATTATGAAACTAATAAAGAATTTTATGAAGATAAAATAAACACAGCGAAATTTTATTTTGATAAAGTGCTACCAAGAACTGAATTTCATTATAAGTCTGCAATTTCTGGAAGTTCAAATATTATGAATTTTAAATTCAATTAATTATGAGCAGTTACGATACAAATTTAGAAAAAAATAAAGCCAATCATATTCCTCTAACTCCATTAACATTTTTAGAAAGAGCTAAAGATGTTTACCCTAACTATGAAGCAATAGTTTACGAAGATAGAAAGTATACTTGGTCAGAAGTTTATAAAAGGTCAGTAAAATTTGCGAGCGCATTGTCAAAAATTGGAATCAGTAAAGGAGACACAGTTTCATTTTTAGCATTTAACACTCCTGAAATTTTTGAGGCACATTATTCTGTTCCAATGACTGGCGGGGTTTTAAACACTATCAATGTTAGATTAGATGCAAATACTATTGCCTATATTTTAGATCATAGTGAAGCTAAAGTATTAGTTGTAGATAGACAGCTTCATGTAGAAGTAAAAAAAGCTTTAGAAAAGATTAATAAAAAAATTATTGTCATTGATATAAATGATGAACATGCAGATCAATCGAAGTTAGAAAAAATTGGTACTCTAGAATATGAGGATTTTTTAAACACAGGTGATGAAAATTATGACTGGAAAATGCCAGAAGATGAATGGCAGGCTATATCTTTAAGCTATACCTCAGGAACAACAGGAAATCCTAAGGGAGTTGTTTACCATCATAGAGGTGCATATTTGATGTCTACTGGAAGTTCGGTTGCTTGGAATATGCCAAATAGGTTGAATTTCCTTACAATTGTTCCTATGTTTCATTGCAATGGTTGGTGTTATCCATGGACCATCCCAATGTTGAATGGAAGAACTATTTGTCTCAGGAACATAGATGTTAAAAAAATTTTTGAACTAATAGATAAGTATAATGTAACTCATTTTGGTGGTGCACCAATTATACTAAACATGATTACAGGAGCACCAGAAGTGGATCGAAAAAAACTTAAAAACAAAGTTTATGTGTTAACAGCAGGAGCTCCTCCACCCAGTATAATTTTTAAGAAAATGAAAGATCTTGGTTTTGAGGTGATGCATGTTTATGGCTTAACAGAAACTTATGGTCACGTTACTCAATGTTCTTGGAATGATGAGTGGAATAGTTTTGATGAAGATAAGCAGAACGAAATTAAAGCAAGACAAGGTGTTAGATATCCAAATACTGAAGGGGTTACAGTCATGGATCCAGAGACAATGAAAGAAGCCCCCAAAGATGGAAAAACTATTGGTGAAATTATGATCAGAGGAAATATTGTAATGAAAGGGTACTTTAAGGATAAAGCTGCAACTGATAAAGCAATGGCTGGTGGCTGGTTTCATACTGGTGATTTAGCTGTCATGCACCCAGATGGGTACGTTAAGATACAGGATAGATCTAAAGATATTATTATTTCTGGAGGAGAAAATATTTCATCTATTGAAATAGAAAATACACTTGCAAAACATCCGTCAGTATCTATCGCAGCAGTAGTCGCTAAACCAGATGAAAAATGGGGAGAAGTTCCATGTGCGTTTATTGAAATGGTACAAGATAAACCAGTTACAGAAAAAGAATTAATAGATTTTTGCAAGGAAACTCTAGCAGGTTTTAAAGTACCTAAAAAAGTAATTTTCTGTGAATTGCCAAAAACATCTACAGGAAAAATTCAGAAATTTGAATTAAGAAAACAGTTTTAGGAAATTATTTGATATTCGAACTAGAAAATAAAAGTGTTCATGCATCAAATGCTGGACAAGAATTAGATTATAATAAAGAAACTATTATTTTTCTTCATGGTAGTGGCCTTTCACATATTGTTTGGTCTTTAGTTGAGCAATTTTTTTCAAACAAAAATTTTAACGTATTATCAATTGATCTACCTGGACATGGTAACTCAGAAGGTCCTTGCCTACACACAATTGAAGAGATTACTGACTGGTTAGAAAAAGTATTTATAAAATTGAAATTAGAGAAAGTTATTTTGGTTGGTCATTCTCAAGGATGTTTGGAGATGCTTGAATACTCAAATAAATACAGAAGTAGATTGAAAAAATTAGTTTTCATAGGTGGATCTTATAAAATGCCTGTAAATAAAGACTTAATAGATTTAGCAGAAAATAGGGATACAGATGCTGTAAAACTAATGATGAAGTGGTGTTATGAGGGCTCAAAAAAATTTATAGGTGGAAACCCTATAAAAAGGATAATCCAATCTCCAAGAGATATTAGTGAAATATTAGGAGTAGACCTTGTTGCTTGCAATAATTATGTGAATGGTTCAAATGCCGTAAAAACAATTGATTGTCCAACAATGTTTGTTTTTGGCGCTCTAGACAAAATGGTTAACATTGAGGTTGGAAAAAAATTTGCAAACATGGTTGATAATTCAAGTACTCATATAATTGATGGGTGTGGTCACATGATTATGATTGAAAAAGCCTTTGAAATGAGAGAGAAAGTCTTGGAATTTTTACAAAAATGAAAAATTTTTCAATAGCAAAATCTAGAAGACTCAGAAGTACACCTTACACTTCCAGAATAGAAAAACAGGGTGTAACCGCTTATACAGTTTATAACCATATGTTATTACCAGCTGCATTTGGATCTATCGAGGACTCTTATGAACATCTAAAAAAAGATGTTCAAGTTTGGGATGTTGCAGCCGAACGACAAGTTGAAATTGAAGGAAAAGACTCTGCAAAACTTGTTCAATTAATGACTTGTAGAGATTTGTCAAAATCAAAAATTGGTAGATGTTACTATTGTCCAATTATTGATGGCTCAGGAAATTTAGTTAATGATCCTGTAGTTTTAAAGTTAGCAGAAGATAAATGGTGGATATCAATTGCCGACTCAGATGTAATTTTTTTCGCAAAAGGCTTGGCTTCTGGATACAACTTTGATGTTAAAATTGTTGAGCCAATTGTTGATATTATAGCTGTTCAAGGACCAAAATCTTTTGATTTAATGGAAAAAGTATTTGGAAAAATAATTAAAGAATTAAAATTTTTTGGCTTTAGTTATTTTGACTTTGAAGGATCACAACATTTAATTGCAAGATCAGGTTGGTCTAAACAAGGAGGATTCGAAGTATATGTTCAAGACACCCAATCAGGGCAAAAATTGTACGACCACTTGTTTGAAGTAGGAAAAGAATTTAATGTAAAACCAGGTTGTCCAAATTTAATTGAAAGAATTGAAAGTGGGTTGCTTTCGTATGGAAATGATTTTGATAATAATGATAACCCTCTAGAGTGTGGTTTTGATCAATATGTTTCATTGGATAGTGAAATTAATTTCCTAGGAAAAGAAAAACTTAAAAAAATTAAATTAGATGGAATTAGAAAAAAACTAATGGGTGTTAAATTAGATGCTAAAGAAATTAGTATGTCAGGATCATTAGATCTGAAAGATGATAATGGTAAAATTATTGGAGAATTGAGATCAGCGTGTTATTCCCCACATTTTGGAAAAGTTATAGGAATAGCTATGATGAAAAAACCTTATTGGGAAGTATCTCAAAGCGTAAAAGCTGAGATAAACGGTAATATCTGTACCGGAAACGTTTGCGATTTGCCTTTCATTTAGTATAAACTTCAACAAAATCATGAATATAGCTATCGTTGGAGCCACTGGTAATGTTGGTAGAAAAATATTGGAAGTTCTGAAAAAGAAAGAGCTAGCTATAGATAGTTTATATTTACTAGCCTCATCTAGAAGTGCTGGATCTAAAATTAATTTTAATGGAAAAGAACATGAGGTAATTGATCTTGAAACTTTTGATTTTTCGAAAGTAAAAATAACCTTTTTTGCAGCCGGAGGAAAAATTTCAGAAAACTTTGCTGAAATTGCAGCCAAGCATTCTTTAGTAATTGATAATTCAAGTTTTTATAGAATGGACCCCGATGTTCCTTTAATAGTGCCCCAGGTAAACTCAGATCATTTAAACAATATAAAGAAAAATATTATTGCAAATCCAAACTGCTCAACAGCTCAACTTGTTATAGCTTTAAAGCCGTTGCATGATTTATTTAAAATTAAAAGAATAGTTGTTTCAACTTATCAATCAGTTTCAGGAGGTGGAAAAGCTCCTATGGATGAATTGATAGAACAAACAAAGCAGGTGCTTCAAAATAATAAAGTTGAGTCTAAAAACTTTACAAAACAAATTGCATTTAATGCAATTCCCCACATAGATGTATTTGCAGATGATGGTTATACAAAAGAAGAGCTTAAAATGACAAATGAAACCAAAAAGATTTTAGATAGTAATATAGATCTAACAGCTACATGTGTAAGATTACCTGTATTAGTTTCACACTCAGAGTCAGCTAACATAGAATTTGAAAAACCATTTACATTAGAAAAAGTTAGAGAAGCTTTAGATAATTTTGAAGGTTGTAAAGTAATTGATGAACGGACTGATGGAGGTTATTCAACTCCTTTAGAGGCAGAAGGCGAAGATGAAACTTTTATTTCAAGAATAAGGGAAGATAAAACTGTAACTAATGGTTTAAATATGTGGATTGTATCTGATAATCTTTTAAGAGGTGCAGCCTTAAATGCAGTTGAGATTGCAGAAACATTAATTAAAAATAATTTTTATGGAAAATAAAAGCCCACTATCCCCACATATACAGATCTATAGATGGCACATCTCATCTTTAGTATCTATTTCTCACAGAATAACAGGAATTATTAATATTGTTGCAATCACCCTAATTTGTATGTGGGTTTCTTTATTAGTTTTGGGAGAAGCAAACTACAATCTTGTAGACCAATTCCTAGAGTCTATCTTTGGTAAATTTATTGTATTGGGATTAGTTTGGTCTTTTAGTTTTCAAATGTTAAGTGAGGTCAGACATCTAATAATGGATATGGGCTATGGTTTTGAATTACAAACAACTCGTATATCTGGTCTCATGGTTATTTTTGGATCATTTTTATTAACTATTTTAATTTATTTAATAGGTAAAAATTTTATTTAAGATGAATTTAGCAACAAAAAAATGGATATTTCTTAAGATATCATCGGTAATTTTATTACCTTTAATGCTTTGGTTTATTATTAATTTTGTAAATGTTTATGACAATGACTACTTAGAGGTCGTAAAATTTTTTACTACCCCAGCTTCTAAGTTTTTATTTATCTTGTTTATTATTTTTGCTTATTTTTTTTCTTCACTAACCATAAGTGAGGTTTTTGAAGACTATATAGCTGATGATAAAATCAAATATGTCGCAAACAGACTGTTATTTATTTCTGCTATAATCATTCCAATATTAACAATTATTTTTTTATTTAATCTTAACTAATGAGTTCTTACAAAATTATTGATCATGAATATGATGTTGTTGTTCTTGGAGCAGGTGGATCTGGTTTAAGAGCTGCCGTAGGTTTAAGTGAGGCTGGATTAAAAACAGCATGTATTTCAAAAGTTTTTCCAACAAGAAGTCACACTTCTGCTGCCCAAGGTGGTATTTCAGCAGCTTTAGGAAATATGGGTGAAGATGATTGGAGATGGCACATGTATGACACTGTTAAGGGTGCTGATTGGTTAGGTGATCAAGATAGTATTGAGTATTTATGCAAAGAAGCTCCGAAAGCAGTAATAGAATTGGAAAAATATGGTGTTCCGTTTAGTAGGACTGAAGAAGGTAAAATTTATCAAAGACCTTTTGGTGGAATGACTAAAAATTATGGCAATGGAATAGTTCAAAGAACTTGCGCAGCAGCAGATAGAACGGGTCATGCAATACTACACACTCTTTATGGACAAGCTTTAAAACATAATACAGAATTTTTTATAGAATATTTTGCTTTAGATTTATTGATGAAAGATGGAGAGTGCAAAGGATTAATAGCATGGAATTTAAATGATGGAACAATTCATAGATTTAGAGCACATACAGTAATTATTGCAACAGGGGGTTACGGAAAAGTTTACTATTCAGCAACATCAGCACATACATGTACAGGTGATGGAAATGCAATGGTGTTAAGAGCTGGATTACCTTTGCAAGATATGGAGTTTGTACAATTTCATCCAACAGGAATATATGGTCATGGTACTTTAATAACAGAAGGAGCCAGAGGTGAAGGTGGTTATCTTACGAATTCAAAAGGTGAGAGATTTATGGAAAGATATGCGCCTAATGCAAAAGATCTAGCATCAAGAGACGTAGTAAGTAGATCAATGTCTATTGAAATTAATGAGGGAAGAGGAGTTGGAAAAGATCAAGATCATGTTCATTTAAATCTAAGCCATTTAGATAAAGAAATCATTGAAAGTAGATTGCCAGGTATTACTGATGCTGCAAGATTATTTGCAAATGTTGATGTTACTAAGGAACCAATTCCAGTTGTACCAACTGTTCATTATAATATGGGTGGTATTCCAACAAATTACAAAGGAGAAGTATTGACAGTGAATGGCTCTGAAAAAACAGTTCCAGGACTAATGGCAATTGGTGAGGCAGCTTGTGTTTCAGTTCATGGAGCTAATAGATTAGGTTCAAATTCTCTTATTGATTTAGTAGTGTTTGGTCGAGCAGCAGCAAAGAGAGCTGCTGAGCTAGTTAAACCCGGAACACCTCATGAAGAAATTAGTGAGAATGAAACACAAAAATGTATTGATAGATTTGATAAAATTAGAAATGCTGATGGAGACACTGGTACAGCTGAATTAAGACTTGAGATGCAAAAAACAATGCAATCTAAATGTGCAGTTTTTAGAACAGAAAAAACTCTTAAAGAAGGAGTTGATGAAATAAGAAAAACTTATGATGGACTAGACTCTATATCGGTAAAAGATAAATCATTAGTATTTAATACTGATTTAGTTGAAACTTTAGAGTTTGATAATTTAATTAGACAAGCAGTAGTAACAGTAGACTCTGCGTATAATAGAAAAGAAAGCAGAGGAGCACATGCTCGAGAAGATTATCCTAAAAGAGATGATGAAAAATTTATGCAACATACACTTGCTTGGTGTGATGGCAAAAATACAAAGATTGGTTATAGAGAGGTACATAAGTCAACTTTAACAAATGAAGTACAATATTTCCCACCACAAGAAAGAGTTTATTAATGGTTCAAATAAATTTACCTAAAAATTCTGAAGTAACTAAAGGTAAATATTATCAAGATAAAACTAGTTCAAAAAATATAAGAAAAGTTAATGTCTATAGATGGGACCCCTCTACAGGAGAAAACCCTAGAATAGATACTTATGAAGTGGACATGAATAATTGTCCATCAAAAGTTTTAGATATTCTTAATAAAATTAAAAATGAAATTGATCCAACATTAGCTTACCGTAGATCTTGTGCTCATGGAGTTTGTGGATCTTGCGCTATGAACATGGGAGGCAAAAATGGTCTTGCATGTACTACACCACACGCAGAAATTGATGGAGATATAGATATTTATCCTTTACCACACTTAAAAGTTAAAAGAGATTTGATTGGTGACCTAGATGGCCTTTACAAGCAATATCAATCAATTGAGCCTTGGTTAAAAAATAATTCAACAAAAGAAACAGCTGAAATAGTTCAGTCAAAAGAAGAAAGAGCCAAACTTGATGGAGCATATGAGTGTATTATGTGTGCATGTTGCTCAACATCTTGTCCGAGTTACTGGTGGAATGGTGATAAATATTTAGGTCCTGCAGTTCTCCTTCAAGCTTACAGATGGATAGTTGATAGTAGAGACGAAGAAAGAAAAGCAAGATTAAAAAAAGTTGCCGATGAATTAAAACTTTATAGATGTCACACTATTTTAAATTGTACTAGTGCATGTCCAAAAGGCTTAAATCCTGCAAAAGCAATAGCTGAATTAAAAAAAATGATAGCTACAGCCAATGTTTAAATAGACTAATAAGTATTTTTGATCTAAAACACCCTATTCATGAAATTAATCGAACACTATGTAGGTGGAAAAATTATTCCAGGTAATTCTGATAGAAAAGCAAAAGTTTCTAACCCTGCGACTGGAGAACAAGAGTCTGAGGTAAGACTTGCTTCAAAATCAGATTTAGATCTAGCAGTCGAGGTTGCAAAAAAAGCATTTGAAACTTGGTCTTTAAAACCTGCTCTCCAAAGAGCGAGGGTAATGTTTAAATTTAAAGAATTGATAGAAAAAAATTCTGATGAACTTACAAAACTAATAGTTTCTGAACATGGAAAAGTTTATGAAGATGCAAGGGGCTCATTGACTAGAGGATTAGAAGTTGTTGAGTTTGCATGTGGAATCCCAAATTTATTAAAAGGTGAATTTTCTGAAAATGTAGGAACAAATGTAGATAGCTGGTCTATGAGACAATCATTAGGAGTTGTTGCGGGAATTACACCGTTCAATTTTCCAGCAATGGTTCCAATGTGGATGTTCCCAATAGCTATTGCATGCGGAAATACATTTATACTTAAACCATCGGAAAAAGATCCCTCATGTCCAATGAGATTAGCTGAGTTGCTTACAGAGGCTGGACTGCCAGATGGTGTATTTAATGTAGTCAATGGTGATAAAGAGTCTGTAGATGCAATTTTAGAAAATAAAGACATTAAAGCAGTCAGTTTTGTAGGCTCAACACCTATAGCAAAATATATTTATGAAAATTCAGCTAAAAATGAAAAAAGAGTTCAAGCATTAGGGGGAGCTAAAAATCACTTAGTCGTTATGCCTGATTGTGATTTAGATGGAGCTGTAAATGGATTAATGGGTGCTGCGTATGGTTCTGCTGGAGAGAGATGCATGGCCCAATCAGTTGCGTTAGCTGTTGGAGATATTGGTGATGAATTGGTATCAAGATTATCAAAAAAAGCGGAGGCTTTAAAAGTTGGTCCAGGCATGGATAAAACTTCTGAAATGGGACCTTTAGTTACTAAAGAGCATTTAGAAAAAGTTAAAAGCTATGTAGACCTTGGTGTTGAAGAGGGAGCAAAACTAGTTGTAGATGGAAGAAACTTAAAACTTCAAGGTTATGAAAATGGTTTTTATATAGGTGGTTGTTTGTTTGACCATGTTAATAAAGATATGAGAATTTATAAAGAAGAGATATTTGGTCCAGTATTATCAGTTGTCAGAGTAAAAACTTTTGAAGATGCAGTTAAGTTAATTAATGATCATGAATATGGAAATGGAGTTAGCATTTACACAAGAGACGGTGATGCAGGAAGAACTTTTGCAAATAAAATTCAAGTAGGTATGGTTGGTATTAATGTTCCAATACCAGTTCCAATGGCGTTCCATAGTTTTGGTGGATGGAAAAGATCTTTATTTGGAGATAGTGGAATGCACGGCATGGAAGGAATAAAATTTTATACAAAATTAAAAACAGTAACATCAAGGTGGCCATCTGGTGTCCGTTCAAATGCGGAATTTGTGATGCCAACAATGAAATAAGGAAAAAAAATGAGTAAAATATCTTTAATTGGTGCAGGTCAAATAGGTGGAACTTTAGCACACCTAATTGGAACAAAAGAATTGGTAGATGAAGTAGTTTTATTTGATGTCGCAAGTGGAATAGCAAAAGGAAAAGCGCTTGATATAGCACAATCTTCATCAGTAGATGGTTTTAATGTAAAATTTTCAGGCACAGACAATTATGAAGACATTAAAGACTCAGATGTAATCATTATTACTGCTGGAGTGCCAAGAAAACCAGGCATGAGTAGAGATGATTTGTTAGGCATTAATTTAAAGATTATTAAACAAGTAGCAGAGGGAATTAAACAAAATGCTCCTAACGCTTTTGTTATATGTATTACTAATCCTTTGGATGTAATGGTTATGGCATTTCAAAAATTTTCTGGTTTACCAGCTAACAAGGTTGTTGGTATGGCTGGAATTTTAGATAGTTCAAGATTTAAATTATTTTTATCTTTAGAACTAAATATTCCAGTTAAAGAAATAGATGCAATGGTAATGGGTGGACATGGAGATACAATGGTACCAATGCCTAGATTTACGAAAGTTTCAGGAAAACCTTTACTTGATTTAGTAAAAGAGGGAAAAATTTCTCAAGAAAGATTAGAGGAAATTAATCAAAGAACCAGAGATGGTGGAGCTGAGATAGTTAAATATCTAGAAAAAGGATCTGCATTTTATGCGCCTGCAGCATCAGGGGTTCAAATGGCAGAAGCATATTTAAAAGATGAAAAAAAATTACTACCATGCGCTATTCAGCTAAATGGAGAGTATGGTGTGAGCAATGTTTATGCGGGTGTTCCGGTGATTATTGGAAATGATGGAGTAGAAAAAATTGAGCAAGTTGATTTAGATGAAAAAGAAAAAAAAGAATTTATGCATTCCATTGATGCAGTAAAAGCTCTTTGGGATGCGGCATCTAAAATAGATCCTGATCTTTCTAAGTAATAATGAATATTCACGAACATCAAGCTAAAAAAATTTTAAAGAAATATGGGGCAACTGTCCCAGAGGGTGTATTTGCCCTCACTGTTGATGAATTAGTAGAAAAAGCAAAATCATTAAATACAAAAAAATATGTTTTAAAAGCTCAGATCCATGCTGGAGGAAGAGGTAAAGCAGGGGGTGTAAAAATTATAGACACTATTGAGGAGTTAAGTGAAGCAGCAAAAGAGCTAATGGGAAAAACATTGGTAACTCATCAAACAGGTCCTGAGGGAAGAGAGGTTAAAAGATTATATGTAGAAGAGTCTTCAAATATAGATAAAGAGTTTTATTTATCTTGTTTGGTTGATAGAGCTAGTTCAAAAATAGCCTTTATATCTAGCGATCAAGGTGGAATGGATATAGAAGAAGTAGCAAGCAGTACACCTGAAAAAATTATAACAACTAAAGTTGATATAAATAATGAAATTTCAGATAAAGATTGTGAGGTGATAGTTAAGATCTTTAGCTTAAGTGATAGTGCAAAAGCACAAGCAATTTCACTAATAAAATCAATTTATCAAATGTTTATAAACACTGATGCAAATATGGTTGAAGTCAATCCATTAATTTTAACTAAAGAAGAAAAAATGATTTGTTTAGATGCAAAAGTAAATTTTGACTCTAACGCTTTATTTAGACACCCAGAAATTATTGAACTAAGAGATTTAAATGAAGAAGATCCAACAGAGATAGAAGCAAGCAAACATGATTTAGCTTATATAAAACTGGATGGAAGTATTGGCTGCATGGTTAATGGAGCAGGATTAGCTATGGCAACTATGGATATAATTAAATTATATGGAAAAGAGCCAGCTAATTTTTTAGATGTAGGTGGTGGAGCTTCAAAAGAAAAAGTTTCAGCTGCTTTAAAGATAATTCTATCAGACAAAAATGTTAAAGGAATTTTAGTTAATATTTTTGGAGGAATAATGAGATGTGATGTTCTTGCTCAAGGAGTTGTTGATGCAGCAAAAGAAATAAATATTAGTGTTCCACTAGTTGTTAGACTTGCAGGAACAAATTTTAAAGAGGGAAAAGAAATATTAGATAACTCAGGATTAAAATTAATATCAGCTGAAAATCTAGATGATGCAGCAAAAAAAATTGTTGAAGCAATAAAATAATATGTCTGTTTTAGTAAACAAAAATACAAAAGTAATTTGCCAAGGTTTTACAGGTGCACATGGTACTTTTCACTCTGAACAAGCAATAAAATATGGAACCAATTTAGTTGGTGGAGTAACTCCTAAAAAAGGTGGTCAAAAGCATTTAGATCGTCCTGTTTTTAATAGTGTTGTTGAAGCAAAAAATAGTGTTGGCGCAGACGCAACGATGATTTATGTGCCTGCAAAATTTGCTGCAGCAGCTATTATAGAAGCAATAGATGCATCTGTAGAATTAATTGTTTGTATTACAGAAGGTATTCCGGTTCAGGATATGCTTAAAGTAAGACAAAAATTAAACGGTTCAAAAAGTAGATTGATTGGACCAAATTGCCCAGGAATAATTACCCCAGATGAATGCAAAATTGGAATTATGCCAGGAAATATTCATAAAAGAGGATCAGTTGGAATTGTATCAAGATCTGGAACACTTACTTACGAGGCAGTTGCACAAACAACTGAAAATGGCTTGGGTCAATCAACCTGTATTGGTATTGGAGGTGACCCAATTAACGGAACAAACTTTATTGATTGTTTAGATTTATTTTTGAATGATGAAGAAACAGAGTCCATTTTAATGATAGGAGAAATAGGTGGCACAGCAGAAGAAGAAGCTTCAGAATTTGTTAAGAATCACAAAGTCAAAAAACCAATAGTTGGTTTTATTGCAGGAATTACAGCTCCCCCAGGACGTAGAATGGGCCATGCAGGAGCCATTATTTCAGGAGGAAAAGGTGGTGCTGAAGATAAGATTAAAAAAATGGAAGAATCAGGGATTACTGTCGCTAAATCGCCATCAATAATTGGAAAAACTTTATTTAATAAATTGTCGAATTGAAAAATAATATTAGAGGATTATATTAAATAAATAGATGTCATCATCAAAAAATCTTGAATACGAAAAAACTTCATTTTTAAACAAATCTAACAGTGCATTTATTGAACGGATGTACCTTAAATTTGTTAATAAAGATGCAGATTTACCAGATAGTTGGAAAGATTATTTTGAAGGAATTGGAGATGAATTAAATATTATTGCAAAAGAAATTAATGGCCCTTCTTGGGGGCCTAAAAAAAATACAATAGATATTGATGAGCTGCAGAAAAAAATTGATCAAGAGGATCATAATTTCAACGGCACTGTTTCTCAGAACGGTAGTGTAAATTTAAATTCACCTGGATCAAACGAAGACTCGATAAAAGCTGTTTCAATGATTAGGTCATACAGACAACGAGGACACCTTATTGCTAAACTTGACCCACTTGATTTAATTAAATCAGATTATCTAGATGAACTTCATCCAGAGTCTTTTGGTTTTAAAAAAAATGATTATCTAAAAAATATTTATCTCGGTGGAGTAATCAACAAACAGAATTCAAATATTAAAGATATATTAAGTTTTTTAAAAAAAACTTATTGTGGACCAGTTGGTTATGAATATATGCACATATCAAATCCCACTGAGAGAAAATGGTTTAGAGATAGAATTGAAAAATCAGAAGATAATTTAAATTTTACTAAAAATGGTAAAGAAGCAATTTTAAATAAATTAATCCAAGCTGAAGGTTTTGAAAAATTTCTTCATACAAAATATGTTGGGACTAAAAGATTTGGATTAGATGGGGGTGAAAGCTTAATACCTGCTTTGGAACAGATAATTAAGATTAGTGGTCAGTCACAAGTAAAAGAAGTTAAGATAGGTATGTCTCATAGAGGAAGGCTAAATGTTTTAGCCAACGTATTGCAAAAGTCATATAAAAGAATATTTAATGAGTTTGCCGGAGAGTTCGCAACTTCATCGGACGAGGGTGCAGGAGATGTAAAATATCATTTAGGTGCTTCATCTAATAGAGAGTTTGATGGAAATTCAGTACATGTAAGTTTAACCGATAATCCATCACACTTAGAGGCTGTAAATCCAGTGGTACTTGGCCAAACTAGAGCAAAACAATATTTTCACAAAGATAAACAAAGAAACAAAGTAATACCAATTTTAATTCATGGTGATGCAGCATTTGCTGGACAAGGTGTTGTAGCTGAATGTTTTGCGATGTCTGGACTACCTGGTCACAATACTGGTGGTACAATTCATATAATAGTTAATAATCAGATAGGATTTACTACTAGCCCAAGGTTTGCAAGATCTTCCCCATATCCTTCTGACATAGCAAAAATGGTTGATGCTCCGATAATTCATGCTAATGGAGATGATCCAGAAGCAGTTGTTTATGCGGCTAGAATAGCTACTGAGTTTAGATTAAAGTTTAATAGAGATGTGGTTGTAGATCTGATTTGTTACAGAAGGTTTGGTCATAACGAAGGAGATGAACCAGCGTTTACCCAACCTTTGATGTATGAAAAAATTAGATCACACCCTTCCACAATAAAAGTTTATGGAAAAAAACTTGTAGATGAAAATATTTTATCAAGTGAAAGTTTAGAAAATTCGATAAAAACTTTTAAAGATTTGCTTGATGATCAATTTAAAAGCGCAAAAGATTACAAACCAAAAATTGCTTGGTTTGAAGGGACATGGTCAGCTTATAAACCAGAAAAAGGAAAAGATAAAAGAGGGGTAACAGGTGCAGATACCAAAAAGCTATTAGAAATTTCAGAAAAAATAAATGCATCTTTTGAAGAATTAAATTTACACAAAACAATAGTTAAAATTCTTAATATTAGAAAAGAGTCTGTTAAAAAAGGACAAAATATTGATTGGTCTACTGCTGAAGCTTTAGCATTTGGATCATTATTAGAAGAGGGATATCCAGTAAGATTAGTGGGTCAAGACTCTGGGAGAGGAACTTTTAGTCAAAGACATTCTGTTTTAAGAAATCAAAAAAATAATAGTCGATACGTTCCTTTGAATAATATTTCAAACACTCAAAAACAATTTGAAGTTGTTGATAGTTTTTTATCAGAATTAGCAGTATTAGGATTCGAGTATGGCTATAGTTTGGTTGAACCTAATACCCTTACCTTATGGGAGGCACAGTTTGGAGATTTTGCAAATGGTGCTCAGGTTGTAATTGATCAATTTATTGCATCAGGAGAGAGAAAATGGAGAAGAGCCTCTGGATTGGTAATGCTGCTGCCCCATGGTTATGAAGGTCAAGGTCCAGAACATTCATCAGCTAGATTAGAAAGATTCTTACAATTGTGTTCAAATGATAATATGCAAGTTATGAATTGTACAACTCCTGCAAATTATTTTCATGCTCTAAGAAGACAAATGCATAGAGATTTTAGAAAGCCCTTGATTATGATGACTCCAAAATCTCTACTTAGAAATAAATATTGTGTTTCAAATTTAGAAGATTTTAGTAAGTCGAATTCTTTTCATAGAATACTTTGGGATCATGCAATAGATCCACAAACTAAGGGTTTTATAAAATTAAAAGAAAGTTCAAAAATTAAAAAAGTAATTATGTGTTCAGGAAAAGTTTATTTTGATTTACTAGAAGCTAGAGAAAAATTAAAAAAAGATGATGTCATTTTGTTTAGAATAGAACAACTTTACCCATTTCCAGCAAAAACTCTTGTGAAAGAGCTTAAACCATATGTTAAAAATGCTAAGTTTTTTTGGTGCCAGGAAGAGCCTAAAAATATGGGTGCTTGGTTTTCGGTCAGAGATTATATCCAATGGACATTAGATACTATTAAGGCTAATAATAACAAAATTTCTTATATAGGAAGAAGCCCTGATGCATCTCCTGCAACTGGATATGCGAAGAGGCACATTTCTCAACAACAAGAAATAATTAATAAGGTTTTTGAATAATTAGAAATGAGTGAAAAAATTGTAGTTCCTGTTCTTGGTGAGAGTATTACTGAGGCAACAGTAGCAAAATGGCTAAAAAATACTGGTGATGCAGTTGAAGCAGACGAGCCAATTGTGGAACTTGAAACAGATAAAGTTAATCTTGAAGTACCATCGCCAGTAAAAGGTATTTTAACTGAAATAAATTCAAAAGATGGTTCAGTGGTAGAAGTAGGAGCATTGCTTGGCACAGTATCAGAAATTGGATCAGCCGTGGCAGTTAAAAAAAAGGAACCTAAAAAAGAAAAACCTGTTCAAAAAGAAGACAATGTAATTAAATTAGACCCACCAAAAAAAGAACCAAAAATTTTCGAGGAAGAAATTAAAAAAAAAGATCAAAATGAACCATTAGTTTTAACTGATGAGGTAATAGCAGAAGAAACTCCAAAAGCTAAAAAAGAAAAACCAAAACCTAAAACTAACATAGAAAGTCAAACACTTTCACCAGCTGTTAGAAAAATTGTTGTAGAAAACAAAATAGATATTAATTCAGTTCAAGGTTCAGGAAAAGATGGAAGAGTTTTAAAAGGTGATCTAATAAATTTAATGGGAGCCAATCCTCAGCCTTCGGAAAGAAAAGTAAAGTATGGTCAAGAAGAAAGAATTAAAATGACCAGACTAAGACAAACGATAGCTAAGAGATTAAAACAAGCTCAAGAAAATGCAGCTTTATTAACTACTTTTAATGAAGTTGATATGACGAATATAATGGAAATGAGAAAAGAAAATCAGCAAGATTTTCAAAGCCGATATGGAATAAAATTGGGTTTTATGTCTTTTTTTGTTAAAGCATGTGTTGTTGCATTAAAAAATTTTCCAGCTGTAAATGCTGAAATAGATGGTGATGAAATAATTTATAAAAATTATTATAACTTAAGTTTTGCTGTAGGAACTGAAAAAGGTTTAGTAGTTCCTGTATTAAGAGATGCTGATGAATTGTCATTTGCTGACATTGAGAAAAATATTAAAGAAATTTCAGAAAAAGCAAGAGATGGAAAATTAACTATTGAAGATCTTCAAGGAGGAACATTTACAATTAGTAATGGTGGTGTTTATGGATCAATGTTATCAACACCAATTCTTAATCTTCCTCAATCTGGTGTTCTTGGAATGCATAATATTGTTGAAAGACCTGTTGTTGTTGATGGAGAAATAAAAATTAGACCCATTATGTATTTAGCTTTGTCATATGATCATAGAATAATTGACGGCAAAGAGTCAGTTTCATTTTTAAAAATGGTTAAAGAAAATTTAGAAGACCCTAGACGGTTGTTTTTGGATATTTAAATGTCAGAAAAATTTCAAGCAGTAGTAATCGGGGGAGGTCCTGGTGGATATGTTTGTGCTATTAGGCTTGCTCAGCTTGGGCTAAAAACAGCATGCATTGAATCAAGAGGATCTCTTGGAGGAACATGTTTAAATGTTGGATGTATACCCTCGAAAAGCTTACTCAACTTATCTGAAGAATTTCATAAAGTTCAAAATTTATCTAGTAAAGGAATTGAAGTTGGTGAGGTTAAGCTGAATCTTGAAAAAATGATGAAAAGTAAGGATAAAGCAGTAACCATACTTACTAAAGGTGTCGAGTTTTTATTAAAAAAAAATAAAGTAACTTATTATAGAGGAACTGGCAGCTTTAAGTCTGAAAATGAAATCTTAATTAAAGACGATAAAAATAAAGAAACTATCATTGAAGCTGAAAAAACAGTGATAGCAACTGGTTCTGTGCCAGTATCTCTACCAGGAATAGAAATTGATGAAAAAGTAATTGTATCTTCAACAGGGGCATTAAAACTAGATAAGGTTCCAAAAAAAATGGTTGTTGTGGGTGGTGGTTACATAGGGTTAGAAATGGGTTCAGTATGGTCAAGGTTAGGAGCTGAAGTGCAAGTAGTAGAATTTTTAGATCACATTACACCTGGAATGGATAAAGAAATTTCATCAGAATTTATGAAGATTTTGAAAAAACAAGGCATCAAATTTAACATGCAAAATAAAGTTGAAGCTATCCAATATAATAAAATAGGAGCAACAGTTTCAACAGTTGATAAAGATGGTAATAAAAATAATTTTGATTCTGACGTTGTACTTATTTCAGTTGGACGAAAAGCAAATACTAATGGTTTAAACCTAGAAGCTATTGGTGTTGAATTGGATGAAAGAAAAAGAGTTAAAACAGACAATACATTTAAAACTAATATTAATAATATTTATGCGATAGGTGATGTTATAAGTGGACCAATGCTTGCTCACAAAGCAGAAGATGAAGGAATTGCAGTTGCAGAAAATATTGCAGGTCAATCAGGTCATGTAAATTATGATACAATTCCCGGTGTTGTTTATACTACCCCTGAAGTAGCATCAATCGGTAAAACAGAAGAACAATTAAAAGAATTAAACACAAAATATAAAATTGGTAAGTTTTCATTCATGGCAAACTCTAGAGCAAAAGCTATAGATAACGCGGAAGGATTTGTTAAAATTTTAGCAGATGAAACTACTGATAAAGTTTTGGGTGCACACATTATTGGCCCTCATGCAGGAGAACTTATTGCAGAAATAGGTGTAGCAATGGAATTTGGTGCAAGCTCTGAAGATATTGCAAGAACTTGTCATGCCCACCCCACATTTTCAGAAGCTGTTAAAGAAGCAGCATTATCAGTAGATAAAAGAGCAATACACTCTTAACATTATCGTTCTTTTATCACCTAATAAAATAGCCACTGATTTAAAGATTTACTGTATTGTTGTTCAATAAGAATTGTTGAAATCACTTATGTTTTAAAACATTTACTTTGGATTTAATGGTGATTTTATGGTGCGAACCTAAAAAACCCTATGGTGATTCTATGGTCGATGAGTGTATTGTTGTTTTCACTAGCTCCATCACCTAGACAACTGATTAGGGGTTTGGTAGGATCTGGGTTCATGAAAAAACTTTTAGGGATTATCGTTTTAAGCTTGTTGTTGAGTGGGAATGTCTATTCTTTCGGATTACCTAAGGACGTAGGTTCTGGAAACTCCTATAAAAAAAGTTTAGAAGTTGGGTTTAAAAAACATGGAGTTAAAATAGTAGATAAAAAAGATGGATATCCAGTTAGAAATGGAGAACAGGCAGTAAGATTTGAAGTAAGACTTGGTGATTGTGGAAAAGATAAACTGCCAGGAAAATGGAATGACTGTAAAAACGATCGTCAAAGACATGAACTGTCAGGAAAATACTTCAAAGGAGAAATTTGGATAGCTTATTCAATTTATCTACCTGATGATTTTAAAAGTGTTTTTCCTGCAAAATTAGCCTTAGGACAAGTGCATCAAAAAAATAGACCGCCAAGTTTAATGTTCCAGTTAAGAGATGATGGTTATTTTGCGGATAGACAAATGAGGGGTAGAACTTTTGAAAAGAAAAAATTATTAGATTTTCAGTCAATGAAGGGTAAATGGAATGATATTCTAATTCACGCAAATTTTACAAAAGACCAAGATGGCTTTTATAAAATATGGGCCAACAACGAACTTAAATATAAATATAGTGGTATAACCTCAGAGGGAAAACCAAATTTTTTTAAGTTTGGAGTTTATCAAAGTTTTCTCAAAAGATATTCTTGGAGAAAAGATAACCAGCGATTTCCAACTCAAATAGTTTTTTATGACGAGATTAGAGTTGGAAAATCAAGAGAAGATGTAATTAAAAATTTATATTAAATAACAATTATTTTATTAGAATTGTAATATTTAGCCACGCCTCAGGCTTCAGAAATATAAATTCATTTATAAATTGACCATAAAAAAGAATTGAAATAGATTTGTAAATGTATTGGAATTACAAATTAAACTTTTGAATTAAATTTGGTTTAATGGTTTATTCATGGTGCGGAAAGTAGAAAGCAAACAGTGCGTTTAGAAGTTATGTTTATCAATAGAAGTAGAGCGGTTCAAAAAAGAACAATACACTCTTAATGTATAATTTCTATTAACAAATTGACCAAGATAAAAATTAAATTATAAAAATATGAATATAGTATGTTCAAATATATCTTAATACCATTACTAATTATTTTAAACTCATGTGGTACTATTGTTAATGATGCAAACGTGCCAGTAACACTTTCTTTTAGTGATGGGAGCTCAGGAAAATGCAAACTATCAAATAAAAGAGCACAATATTTAGTTGATGTTCCATCAACAACAATGATCAGAAGATCTGATGATGCATTAGAATTTGATTGTGAAACGGCAAATAATATGTACGGTTGGGGAAGCATTCCAAGTGGTATGGAGGGTGGAAAGGTAGCAGCCAGTGTTATTTTTTTAGATTTAGGCATAACAGATGCGATAACAGATAAATCAAGAACTTATCCACCTAGTTTTGTCATCCCAGTATCTTCAACTGGAAAAGGATTATTTGATTAATTTGGATTATCGATTTTTGAGATTGATTTAAAAGAATTTCTAAACCATTCTAAATAGAAAAAAGTAGCCTTATTCTCCTTTAACTAATTTTTAAATAAACGCTCTCTTTAAGTATCATTCTTAATAAATTCTCATATTATTATGATATGAAAGTACCGATTCTTTTACCAAATATATTTAATCATCCTTTTACTTATGAGAGTGATATTAATTTAAAGGTAGGAGATTATGTGGTGGTACCTTTTGGTAAATCTAAAATCACAGGAGTAGTTTGGGATGAATTTGAAAAAAAAAATAATAGAAATTTTAAGATTAAAAGTGTTTTAAAAAAATTAGATGTTATTCCATTAAAAAAAACTACAATAAAATTTCTTAATTGGTTTTCAGAATACAATATAATTCCAAAAGGAATGGCCTTAAAATTGGTTTTACTAAGTAGCAATGCTGTAGAAAAATTTCAAAAAGATGCTTATAAAATTTTTGACATAAATATTAAAAAAAATTCAATAAAACTTTCTGAAGAACAGAAAAAATCTCTTAAAAAAATGAATATTTCAAATCAAAAATTTAGAGTCCATGTTCTGCAAGGAACAACTGGCTCAGGTAAGACCATGGTATACTTTGAAGCTCTTAAAGACATTATAAATAAAGGTTTTCAGGGGTTAATCTTATTACCTGAGATTGGCTTAACAGGTCAGTTTGAAAAAAAATTTATAGAGTTTTTTGGTTTTACCCCAGCTGTTTGGCACTCTGGTATTACCAAAAAAAATAAAGAAATTATTTGGAGTGGAATTGCAAGTGGAGAAATTAAAGTTGTCATAGGTGCTAGATCATCATTATTTTTACCATTTAAAAAGCTAGGTTTAATTATTGTTGATGAAGAGCATGATCAATCTTACAAACAAGATGAGGGTGTTACTTACAATGCAAGAGATATGGCTATTTCAAGAGCCTCATTTGAAAATATACCTATCAATTTAATTACAGCTGTTCCATCAATTGAAACCTATGAAAACATTCAAAAAGGTAAATATAGCATTTCTAAATTAGAAAAACGTTACCAAAATGCATCTTTACCAAATTATGAAATAATCAATCTTAACGAAACGAAATTAGAAAAACAATCTTGGCTTTCAAAAAAAATAATCGAGAGAGTAAATTTTCATCTTGATAAAAATGACCAGGTATTATTTTTTTTAAATAGACGAGGATTTTCTCCTCATGTACTTTGTAACAAATGCTTCAATAGTTACTCATGCCCAAATTGTTCAATTAATTTAGTTTATCATAAAAAAAAGAATAATTTATTGTGTCATTATTGTGGTTTTAAATCCTCTTTAAAAAGAGCTTGTATTAAAGATGGGGATTGTGAATTTATTTTTAGTGGCCCAGGTGTTGAAAGAATATCTGAAGAAGTTAAAAAAAACTTTCCATCAAAAAAAATTGAAATTTTTTCAAGTGATACTATGAATAAAAAAAGTTCTAGTGATAAATTAGAAAAAATAATTAATAATGAAGTTCAAATTTTAGTTGGAACCCAATTAATTTCTAAAGGTTTTCATTTTCCAAGTCTTAACTGTATTGTAGTAGTTGATATTGATCTTTCTTTACAAGGACATGATTTAAGAGGAGCTGAAAAAAATTTACAGTTATACCATCAACTTTCTGGACGCGCAGGAAGAACAGGTAAACCTGCTACTGTGTATTTTCAAACTTATAATACTAATACTAAAATGATTTCTGATTTAACAAATAGTAATCCTGATATTTTTCTTGATAGAGAATTGGATATTAGAAGACAAAACAAGCTTCCACCATTTCAAAGATTTATCTCACTAATATTAACAGGTGATAATGAAGTAAAATTAGAAAAAGAAGCCTTTTATTTTAAAAACTTTATTGAAAAAAAAATTGAGGCAAGAGTATTAGGACCGGTTAGTGCACCAATTTTTAGATTAAAAAGAAAATTTAGAATAAGAATGTTAATCAGAGGCTCAAAATCTCTCAAATTACAGAATTCAATTGCTGAAATTATCCCAAATTACAAATTTTCATCAGGAATAAAACTTTCAGTTGATGTTGATCCAATAAACTTCAATTAACCTTTAAAAAAAGGACTTTTAAACGAACGTGCTACTTGAAGACATAATGGTCATATGCTAATTAAAGCGTGATTTTAAAATAATCTTCAATATAACAGAGGTACCAAGTTGAGTAAAAATAAGGGATTTTCAATAACTTCAGCTGAAAGATATTCTTTAGCATTGTACGAACTAGCAAGCGAGAATAATGCTCTTTCACAAGTTGAAAATCAATCCTCATCTATATTAAATTTAATTTCTTCAAGTAAAGATTTTTCAAATTTAATTAAAGACCCTACAAATAACCAAGAAAATCTTTTAAAGGTTATAGAAAATATTTCAAATGATAATAAATTTGAGAATTTATTAAAAAGTTTTTTAGGTTTTTTAGTTACTAAAAGACGTTTTTTTTATGTAGAGCAAATTTTAAAAAGTTTTATTGAAACATGCTCTAAAAAAAGAGGAGAATTAAAAGCTGAGTTAAAGTCTGCAAAAGAACTATCTAGTGATGAGATTTCTAAAATCACAGATGAGCTTACTAAAAACTTTAGTTCAAAAATAAAATTAAACTACAAACATGACGAAAGTTTAATAGGAGGTTTGGTAGTACAAGTTGGAAGTACTATGGTGGACACCTCAATTAAAAATAAATTACAACAAATCGAAAACAGAATGATAGAGGCATAAATGGAAATAAATCCTTCAGAAGTAACAAAGATACTAAAAGAACAAATTAAAAATTTTGGTGATAAAGCAGAAGTAACCGAAGTTGGGCAAGTACTATCAGTAGGAGATGGTATTGCTAGAATTTATGGTCTTGACAATGTCCAAGCTGGGGAGATGGTTGAGTTTGCTGATGGATCTAAAGGTATGGCCTTAAACTTAGAAAGTGAAAATGTCGGTGTTGTAATTTTTGGCGATGACAGAAATATCAAAGAAGGTGATACTGTAAAAAGAACTGGAAACATTGTTGATACTCCAGTTGGAAAAGAATTATTAGGTAGAGTTGTTGATGGTTTAGGAAATCCCATTGATGGTAAAGGACCTTTAGATAAAAGTGTTAAAAAAAGTAGAGTTGAAGTTAAAGCTCCTGGAATTATTCCAAGACAATCAGTTAGTGAACCTATGCAAACAGGTCTAAAATCTATCGATAGTTTGGTTCCAGTTGGAAGAGGTCAACGTGAATTAATTATTGGTGATAGACAAACGGGTAAAACTGCAGTTGCAATTGATGCAATTATCAACCAAAAAAAAATTAACGAGTCTGGTGACGAGAAACAAAAACTTTATTGTATCTATGTTGCTATTGGTCAAAAAAGATCAACTGTAAGACAAATTCAAAAAACATTAGAAGAAGCTGGAGCAATGGAGTACACGACAATAGTTGCAGCAACAGCATCTGACTCAGCGCCACTTCAGTTTTTAGCGCCTTACACAGGGTGTACAATGGGTGAATATTTTAGAGATAACGGAATGCATGGATTAATTATTTATGATGATTTATCTAAGCAAGCTGTTGCTTATAGACAAATGTCTCTATTGTTAAGAAGACCTCCAGGACGTGAAGCTTATCCTGGTGATGTATTCTACCTCCATAGTAGATTATTAGAAAGAGCTGCTAAGTTAAGTGATGAGCATGGAGGAGGTTCATTAACTGCCCTTCCAATTATTGAAACACAAGGAGGTGACGTATCAGCGTTTATTCCAACTAATGTGATTTCAATTACTGATGGTCAAATTTTCTTAGAAACTGAACTTTTTAACCAAGGAATTAGACCAGCGATTAACGTTGGATTATCAGTTTCTAGAGTTGGTTCTTCAGCACAAACAAAAGCGATGAAAAAAGTTTCTGGATCGATGAAATTGGAATTAGCCCAATACAGAGAGATGGCTGCTTTTGCTCAATTTGGTTCTGATTTAGATGCATCAACACAGCAACTTTTGAACAGAGGTTCAAAATTAACTGAACTTCTTAAACAAAAACAATATTCACCAATGACAGTAGCAGAACAAGTTATTTCTGTCTTCTGTGGAGTAAAGGGATATTTGGATGATATTGAATTAAAAGATATTGCTGAATTTGAAAACAAAATCATTGAAAAATGTAAGTCAGATAAACCTGAAATAATTGATTCAATTCAAAGCTCAGGTAAACTTGAAGACGATAAAGAAAAATTACTAATCGAAGTAATTACTCAATTAAAGGAAAACTTTAAATCTTAATTTATTATGGCAAGTTTAGACGACCTTAAAAAAAGAATAGCTAGTGTAAAATCTACACAAAAAATTACAAAAGCTATGAAGATGGTAGCAGCAGCAAAACTTAGAAGGGCTCAAGAAAGTGCTGAGAAAGGAAGACCTTATTCAGAAAAAATGAATAATATAATTCTAAATCTTTCTAGTGGGATTTCTGACAAAGAAAATGCTCCAAAATTATTATCTGGATCAGGTAATGATAAAGTGCACCTTTGTGTTGTGATGACTTCTGATAGAGGTTTATGTGGTGGCTTTAATTCAAATATAATTAAAAAAGCCAAAAGCTATTTTGCAAAACTTGCAGAAGATGGAAAAGATTTAAAGATCATTACTGTGGGTTCTAAAGGTAACGATCAACTTAAAAGAGCTTATGGTGATAAGATAATTGCCAATATTTCATTTAAAGAATCTAAACATGCCAATTATTTTGATGCTGAAAAAGTTGGTAAAATGGTTATTGAAAAATTTGGAGCTGAAGAGTTTGATGTTTGTACTATTTTTTATAACCAATTCAAAAATGTAATTACGCAAATTCCTCAAGCTCAACAAATAATTCCTTTGAATGTTGAAAATTCAGAAGAAGATAAATCTGATGATAGTTACGAGTTTGAACCAGATGAGGATGAAATTTTAAGCAATTTACTGCCAAAAAATATTTCAACACAAATATTTAAGGCGATGTTAGAGAATTCAGCTAGTGAACAGGGCTCAAGAATGAGTGCAATGGACAATGCAACCCGAAACGCAGGTGAAATGGTTGACAAGCTTACTATTGAGTATAATAGAAGTCGTCAGGCAGCAATTACTAAAGAACTAATAGAAATCATATCAGGAGCAGAGAGTTTATAATTATGAGCAAAGGAAAAATCACACAGATCATTGGAGCAGTAGTAGACGTTAAATTTGATGAAGATCTTCCAGAAATTTTATCAGCATTAGAGTGTAAAAATGGAGACAATAGACTAGTTTTAGAGGTTGCTCAGCATTTAGGAGAATCTACAGTTAGAACAATTGCAATGGATGCTACCGAAGGATTAAAGAGAGGTGATGAGGTTATAAACACTAAAGCACCCATCCAAGTTCCTGTTGGACCAGAAACTTTAGGAAGAATTATAAACGTTATTGGTGAACCTATCGATGAAAAAGGTGAAGTTAAAACAAAAGAAAAGTGGCCAATCCACAGAGCAGCTCCTGAATTTAGTGATCAGTCAACAGAAACAGAAATATTAGTTACTGGAATTAAGGTAGTTGATTTATTAGCACCATATGCCAAAGGTGGTAAAATTGGTTTATTTGGTGGAGCTGGAGTTGGAAAAACAGTTTTAATTATGGAATTAATTAACAACGTTGCAAAAGCGCATGGTGGTTTTTCAGTTTTTGCAGGTGTTGGAGAGAGAACTAGAGAAGGAAATGATTTATACCATGAGATGATAGATTCAGGTGTAATCAAGAAAGATGGAGCTGGATCTAAAGCTGCACTAGTTTATGGACAAATGAACGAACCTCCTGGGGCTAGAGCTAGAGTAGCTCTTACAGGATTAACTGTAGCTGAGTATTTTAGAGATCAAGAAGGACAAGACGTTCTTTTTTTCGTAGATAACATTTTCAGATTTACACAAGCAGGTTCTGAGGTGTCAGCCCTATTGGGAAGAATACCGTCAGCTGTTGGTTATCAGCCTACACTTGCAACTGATATGGGTAACCTTCAAGAAAGAATTACTACAACTAACAAAGGATCAATTACATCGGTACAGGCGATTTATGTACCAGCCGATGACTTAACTGACCCTGCGCCAGCAACCTCATTTGCTCACTTGGATGCAACTACCGTTCTTTCAAGACAAATTGCAGAAATTGGTATTTATCCTGCAGTCGACCCACTTGATTCTACTTCAAGAATTTTGGACCCTAGAATAGTTGGTGATGAGCATTATAGAGTTGCAAGAGAAGTTCAAAAAATTCTACAAACTTATAAATCTTTACAAGATATTATTGCCATTTTAGGTATGGATGAATTATCAGAGGAAGATAAGCTAGTTGTAGCTAGAGCAAGAAAAATACAGAGATTTTTATCTCAACCATTCTTTGTTGCAGAAGTGTTTACTGGATCTCCAGGGAAACTGGTTGATTTAGATTCAACAATAAAAGGTTTTGCTGCGATTTGTAAAGGTGATTATGATCATCTTCCAGAAGCAGCTTTTTATATGGTTGGAACTATAGAAGAAGCGATAGAAAAAGCTGATAAAATGGCCAAGGAAGCAGCTGCTTAATGAGTGAAGAGTTTAAAATTGAGATAGTAAACCCAGAAAAATCTTTTTTAGTTAAAGAAGATGCTTCAGAAGTTGTTGTACCTGCATTTGAAGGTGAAATGGGAATACTTAAAGATCACATTTCTATTATCTCATTTTTAAAACCTGGGGTTATAAAAATTTTATCAAAATCTGGTGCTGAAAATTATTATGTCGAAGATGGCATTGTTGAATTTAAAAATAATAATTTATCAATTCTAACTAGCTCAATATTTAATCTTACAGATTTAGATAAATCTAAACAGCAAGATTTATTAAAATTAGCTGAGGAGGAAGCAAGTAATCCTGAAATAAACGACCAATCTAAGTATTTAGTTGATCAAAAAATTGAAGTATTAAAATCTCTTAATTAATAATTTGTTTAACTTTTTCTTGAAGTTCTTTATAAACATGTAGTTTAAAATCTACTACAACCTCTGTGATTTGATCAAGATCTATCCATTTCCAATCTAAAAACTCTGGGTTTTTAGTTTTAATATTAATCTCTTTTTCATCTCCAACAAATTTCATTAAAAACCACTTTTGTTTTTGGCCTTTATATTTACCTTTCCAAATAATGCCCAGTAAACGATCTGGAAGTTCATAGGTAATTGTGCCATCTAGTTCTTTTATTAATTCTACACTTTTAACACTAGTTTCTTCTTCTAGCTCCCTGTAGGCTGCTTTTAAGAAATCTTCACCATCATCAACACCTCCTTGAGGCATTTGCCAAAATTTTTTTGCATTATCTATTCTTCTTGCAACAAAAACTTTATTCTCATTATTTAATAAAATTATTCCTACACCAGTTCTTAGCGGTAATTCGCCAAAATTTTTATTCATACTATCCGTTTAATAGTTTTATTGCGTAATTTAGTTGATTATCAGTATCAGTTTTGATTCTAAAATCATCACCTTCTTCATTTACTTCAATATCTGGTCTTACCCCAACTTCAGATATAGATTTTCCAGATGGAAGATAATATTTTGAAACTGTTAGTCTTATGGCCCCTTTATTTTTTAGAGGAATTATTGATTGTACTGATCCTTTACCATAACTATTTTCGCCGAGCACAATAGCTCTTTTGTGATCTTTGAGCGCTCCTGCAACTATTTCTGATGCTGATGCAGAACCATAGTTGATTAGTACCACTAAAGGCTTTCCTTCAGTAATATCTCCTTTTCTTGCAAACCATTTTCTATTTTCTGATTTCCTTCTACTTTTTGTTGATACTATTTCTCCATTTTGTAGAAAAAAGTCAGAAATTTTTATTGCTTGAGATAATAAGCCACCAGGATTATTTCTTAGGTCTAAAATGAATGCTTTTAAGTTTTCATTTTTTTTTAATTTTTTTATTTGTTTTTTGATTTGATCACTACTGTTATCATTGAAAGAAGTTAATCGAATGTACCCAATATTATTTTCCAAAAGATCTGATTTTACAGATTGAACTTCAATAATTTCTCTTGTTACTTTTAAATTGAGAGCTTTTTTTACTCCTCGTCGTCTTATAGTGAGTTCAATATCAGTACCCACTAGACCTCTCATTAGATCAACTGCTTCACTCAATGACTTTCCTTGCACCTGAACGTTATCTATTTTTACAATGTAGTCCCCAGCTTTAATTCCTGCTTTAGATGCGGGCGTATCATCTATGGGAGTAATAACTTTTACAACACCAGCTTCCATGCTGACTTCAATTCCAAGACCACCAAACTCACCACTAGTTTCTGTTTGCATTTCTTGAAATATCTCTGGTGACATATAAGATGAATAGGGATCAAGTGATTGAAGAAGACCATTGATGGCAGAGTCCATACTTTCAGATTGATTAATTTCATCCACATATTCTTTATTTATTTTTTCGAGGACCTCACCAAATAAATCAATTTTCTTATAAATATCTATTTCAGCTGAATTTATCGAATATGAAAAAAAAAAGAGGATAAAAAAATTATTAAATAAAATTGAATTTTTTTCATATAATGACTTTTTCTTTTGGTAATAGTTCAGACCAAATTTTTTCAAGTTCATAAAACTTTCTTTTTTCTGGATGAAAAATATGTACAATTAAATCAATACCATCAACAAGTTTCCACTCATTACTTTCTTTACCCTCTATTTTAGAATTTTTAATTCCATTATCCTTTAACTTTTCTAAAACTTGTTCTGATAAAGACTGAATGTGTCTTGAAGACGTGCCACTTGCAATTATCATATAGTCAGCCATTGAGCTTTTATCTTTAAGATCAATAGTGACAATATCTTGTGCTTTGTTTAGATCCAGTGTGTCTATTACAACTGATTTGAGATCTGAAATTTTATCCATTAATTAAAATCAGACTATCAAATTTTTCTTAATTGAGAAGATGAAATGTTGACTTTTTTAAACTCTACAAATGTAAGTGTTTTATTATTGAGTCTCTTAAATGTCTTTGATTTTAAAGAATTTTTTTTATAACCATGACGATCAAATACAATGATATTACATTTTTGTGAAATTAATTTTGATTTATACCACTTATGAAAGCTGATTAAGTTATCTGCTCCCATTAAAAAAAAAATTTCAATGTTTTTATCTTTTTTAAGATAGTTGATTAAATCAATAGTCTTATTAGATTTTATAATATTTTCATAAAATTTAACTTTTATGAAAGAATTTAGTCCTATTATTTTTTTGCAATCTTTTATCTTTTTAGAAATTGGTGTTTTGCTTTCAGCTTTGAGTGGATTTTTTTTAGTGATTGCCCAAATAATTTTTTCAAGTTTAAATCTTTTTCTAGCTTCTTTAGATATTGCTAGATGTCCTTTGTGAGCTGGATCAAATGAACCTCCTAAAATTCCAATTTTCATTTTAAATATCTAGTTTATTTTCTTATTTTTCCTTTACTTGAAATTTCATATTTGTATGAAACTAATTGTTCTAAACCAACTGGGCCTCTCGGGGGAAGTGTATTTGTCGATATACCTACTTCACCACCAAAACCAAATTCACCACCATCAGCAAATTGTGTTGAAGTGTTATGCATTGCAATAGAGCTTTTAACATTTTTTAAAAACTTATTAGCTGTTTTTTTATTTTTAGTAATTATGGAGTCAGTATGCATTGTTCCATATTTATTGATATGATGAATGGCTTCTTCATCACTCTTCACAACTTTAACCGATACCGCTGCTGTCAAATATTCTGTAGACCAATCCTTTTCTTTGGCTGGATACACTTTACCTTTGAAGTATTTTCTTATGATATTGTCTCCATATATTTTACAATTTTGATCATCAAGTCTTTTTAAAATTGGATTACAAAATTTTTTTACTATTTTCTCATGAAGTAAAATAGTTTCTGTTGCACCGCAAATGGCTGTATTTCTTAATTTTGCATTATAAATAATTTTCGATGCCATATTTAGCTCCGCATCTTTATCTACAAATGTATGACAAATACCTTCTAAGTGACCAATTATTGGAACTGTTGAAAATTCTTGAACTCTTTTAACTAAGTTTTTTCCACCTCTAGGAATTATTACATCTATATATTTTTTCATTTTTGAGAGCATGGTATCGACCATTTTTCTATCTTTAGAGTCTACAAATTGAATATAATTTTCATCAACTTTGTTTTTTCGAAGAGCTTGTCGAAATAATTTTGCTAATATTCTATTGGTATTTATTGCCTCAGATCCTCCTTTAAGAATTACAGCGTTACCAGATTTAAAACATAAACTTGCCACATCAGATGTTACATTGGGTCTACTTTCAAAAATAACACCAATCACTCCAATTGGAATAGTTACTCTTTTGATATTTAATCCATTAGGTCTACTCCATTTTTTTAGAGTTACATTTACGGGATCTTTTAGACTTGAAATTTTAATAATAGAGTTTTTAATATTTTTGAGTTTCACCCCATCAATTCTTAATCTGTTAATCAAATTTTCTTTTATTCCTTTGTTTTGTGCAAATTTAATATCTTTTGAGTTTTCTCTTAAAATTGATTTATTTTCTTTATCAAGCAATTCAGCATAAAATTTTAAGACTTTATTTTTGGTGTCTATATCAACTTTTTTTTCAGATGCTTTTCTACTTTTGACACCTATTAAATTCATCATTTTATTCATTCTAAATTTCTACCATATCATCTTTATGAATTACTTCTGATTTAGCAACATAACCCAATAATTTCTCTATTTGATTAGAATGATGTCCCATAATCTTAACTATTTCATCAGAGGTAAAGGAGCTCAAGCCTCTTGCACATTCATTATTTTTTTTATCTAAAATTTTAACATGATCCCCTTTATTAAATTTTCCTGAGATTTTTTTAATTCCAGCTGCTAATAAGCTTTTTCCAGATCTTAGTGCTTTTTTTGCACCATCATCAATTATAATTGATCCTTTTGGCGCAATAGAACTTATGATCCATTTTTTTCTAGCATCAAGCTTTGAAACTTTAGAATTAAACCACGTACAATTATTTTTTTCATTAATCATTGAGATAGGATTTAAGTGTAGTCCATTTGCTATAACCATATTACAGCCTGCTAATTGACAGATTTTTGCTGCTTCAATTTTAGTTTCCATTCCACCACTGCCATATTCGTTTACACCTTTAATATTAATCTCTTTTAAATCTTTTTTTATATCATTTACATTTTTGATTAACTCAGCATCTTTATAAATTTTTGGATTTTTTGTGTAAAGACCATTTACATCTGAAAGAAGAATTAAAGTGTCAGCATCTGAAATTTGTGCAACTCTAGACGCCAGTCTATCATTGTCACCATATTTTATTTCAGTTGTAGCTATTGTGTCATTTTCATTAACGATAGGAATAAAACCTAAATCGAATAAATTTTCAAAGGTTCTCTTAGCGTTTAAAGACCTTCTTCTTTCCTCTGTATCTTCAAGAGTTAATAGGATTTGTGATATATTTAGCTTATATTTTGTAAATGTTTGAGAAAATAAGTTCATCAATTCGATTTGTCCGATTGAAGCTATAGCCTGACTCTTATCAAGTTTAATCGTTTTTTTATTTATATTCATTTTTTTGCATCCAAGCGCTATTGCGCCTGAGCTTACAATTACTACTTTTTGATTTTTATCTTTTAATTTTTTGATATCTTTTGCAAAACTAGAAAGCCATTTTTTTCTAATTTTTTTATTACTATCAACGAGAAGTGAAGATCCTATTTTAACAACAATTATTTTAGAGCTCTTAAGAGACATATGACAAAAGTTTAGCTTTAATTTTAGATATAGAGTCTTTTTCTAATGTAGTCATAGTCATTATTTCACAATTTTTACCTTTTGAGAAATAATCAATTACATCTTTAACGGTATCTTCATCTACTAAATCTATTTTATTAAGTACTACAAGCTCTTTTTTATCAATTAATTTTGAGCTGTAACTTTTTAATTCATTTTTAACTTGTTCATAAGACTCATTTAAATCTAAGTTAGTAATATCTATAAGATGCAATAATGATTTACATCTCTCTATATGTTTTAAAAACTGTATACCAAGACCAACACCTTCATGAGCGCCCTCTACAAGTCCTGGAATATCTGCAATAGTAATTTCTTTATCATCATAAGATGCAACTCCTAAATTAGGATTTAAAGTAGTGAATCTATAATTTGCGATTTTTGGATTTGCGTTTGTTATTGCAGCTAACAAACTTGATTTTCCAGCATTTGGTAAGCCAATTATTCCAATGTCAGCGATTGTTTTTAATTGAAGCCAAATTGTAAACTCTTCTCCAATTCCACCTTTGGTAAATTTTCTTGGAGCTCTATTTGTAGAACTTTTAAATCTAGTATTTCCAAGTCCACCTTTGCCACCAATAGCAACGACAAACTCTTCTCCTCTTTTATTAAAATCAAATAGTAAAGTTTTGTTGTCTTCTTCAAAAACTTGAGTTCCAAGGGGCACTTTTAGAAATAAATCGTCACCTCCTTTACCTGTACGATTTTGTCCAGCACCATTTTCTCCTCGTTGTGCCTTATGATGTTGTTGGTATCTATAATCTATAAGTGTGTTAAGATTTTCTTCAGCCTTTAAAATTATTGATCCACCCTTTCCTCCATCACCTCCATCGGGGCCTCCATATTCAACATATTTTTCTCTTCTGAAGCTTGGTGAGCCATCGCCACCGTTTCCAGCTTTAGTATAAATTTTTACTTGATCTAGGAATTTCATAATACAACATCTATTTAAGTTGTATTATTAATTGGGCTTTACTGAAACGAAAGTTCTGTCTGCTTTAGATTTTTTGAATACAACTTTACCTTTTACTATTGAAAAAATAGAATGATCTTTACCCATTCCAACATTTTCGCCAGGAAAAATTTTAGTTCCTCTTTGTCTTACAATTATATTTCCAGGTATTACCGTCTCACCACCATACTTTTTAACACCAAGTCTTCGTCCAGCACTATCTCGTCCGTTTCTCGATGATCCACCTGCTTTTTTTGTTGCCATAACTTACCTAATTTATTTATTTGCCGCTTCTGTTTTTGGTTTAACTTCAGCTTCAACTTTTTTAGTTGGTTTAACCATTTTTTCTGCTTCAGATAAAACTTTACCATCTTTAGAAAAAATTTTATTAATTCTAATCATTGTGTGTTCTTGTCTATGACCATTTTTTCTTCTTGAATTATGTCTTCTTCTTTTTTTGAAGATTAAAATAGTTCTATCCTTACCATTTTTAATTAAATCAGCTTCTACTTTAGCACCTTCAACATGTGGGGTACCTATTTCTATAGATTTATCATCTCCATATGCAAGTATTTCGTTGAATTCTATCTTGGACTCAGGTTTTGAGTCTGGTAATTTTTCAATTTTCAGGATTTCACCAGCTTTTACTTTATACTGTTTTCCACCTGTTTTTATTATTGCGTAAGACATAGTAAGAATTTAAATTTAAGTTAACGCAATATAGTTGTAGCAAGGTTTTAGTCAAGTCGAATTAACTAGAAATTATCCTTTAAATCTCTCAATTTTGAAAAGGATTCAACGTTTTTTGCTCTTAAAAATATATTACATTCTATTTCATCTTTGATGCTAGAGGGGATAGTGGGCAAGTTGTTTTTAAGCTTTTCATTAATTTTTGATATTTTGTTTTGTAAATTTATATTTTCAGGCTCATGTTTGATACAAAACTTGGAATTTTGAAGTGTGTATTCATGTCCACAATAAATTTTAGTGTCATCAGGAAGGCTTTTTATCTTTCCTAAAGAGTTAAACATTTCTTGATAAGTGCCTTCAAAAATTTTTCCACAACCAAGAGAAAATAGTGTGTCACCAGTAAAGATTAGTTTTTCTTTAAAAAAATGAAAACTAATATGACCTGAGGTATGACCAGGTACATGAATAATTTTTGCCTCAAAGTTATCAGCTTTCCAAATTTGACCATCCTCAAGTAAAACTTGGATCTCTGGAATTCTATTAACGTCATCTTTATACCCAACTACAATTGAATTATATCTGTTTTTTAGATCTATATTTCCTCCAATATGATCAAAATGATGATGTGTATTTAGAATATATTTTAGAGTAATATTTTTTTTTTCAATAAAATTAATAACTGGTTTAGATTCACTTGGGTCAATTACACATGCTGTATTATTAGATTCATCAATTACTAAATAACTGTAATTATCTTTTAAGCAGGGAATTATCTCTATTCTCATATTATTTTTCAATTAAAAATATACCTAGATCGGCAAATAAATTTTTAAGACCCAAATTAGTATCATTAATTGATGATACGCTTTCGTTATTTAGAGCTATCGATTTGAAAATTTTAAAATTTCTAGATTTAACAAAATAATCAAAATCTTTAATTGTACACATATGTAAATTTGGAGTGTTATACCATTCATCAGGTAATGTTTTAGTTATAGGCATTGTTCCTTTAGTTAATAAATGAAGTCTAATTTTCCAAAAACCAAAATTAGGGATGGTAACTATTGCTTTTTTTCCAACTCTTAATAATTCATTTATTACCAGTTCAGGATTTAAAAATGCCTGAAGTGTTTGACTTAAAATAACATAATCAAAAGATTTGTCTGGAAATTGTATTAAATCTTTTTCAGCATTTCCTTCAATTACCGTTAGACCTTTTGCTATACATTTTTGAACTTTATCTTTTGAGATTTCTAATCCTCTAATGTTAATATTTTTATTATCTTTTAAAAATTTCATTAAAGTACCATCAGCACACCCAACATCTAAAACTTTTTTATCTTTTTCAATTAAATCAGCAATAACTTTGAATTCATTTTTCATGATTAATTATCTGTATAAGATTTGTCTAAAAAATTTTTAAGAGCATTTAGAAAGTCTGGAACATCAAGTAAGAAAGAGTCATGTCCTTTGTCTGACTCAATTTCAACAAAACCCACATCAGCACCAATAGCATTTAAAGCAATTACAATATCTTTATTTTCCTGAGTAGGGTAAAGCCAATCTGATGTAAAAGATATTATGAAAAATTTAGCCTTGGTATCTTTAAAAGCATCTGACAAATTTCCGTTAAATTGTTTAGCTAAATCAAAGTAATCCATAGCTCTTGTAATATAAAGGTAACTATTTGCATCAAATCTATCTACAAAAACTGACCCTTGGTATCTCAAGTAACTTTCAATTTGAAAGTCAGCATCAAATCCAAATTTAAGATCTTCTCTTTCTTGTAATTTTCTACCAAATTTTTCTTGAAGACCTTTTTTTGAAAGATATGTGATGTGAGCAGCCATTCTTGCAACTGCCAAACCTTTATTGGGTATAGTATCCTTGGAACCATAATCTCCTTCATTCCAATTGTTATCCGCAGCAATCGCCTGTCTTCCAAGTTCATTAAATGCAATATTTTGTGCCGAATGACTCGAGGTACATGCAATAGGAATTACAGTTTTAGCCTTATCTGGAAAATTACTAATAAATTGCAGAACTTGCATTCCTCCCATTGATCCTCCAACAATAGAAAAAAGTTTTTCTATACCAAAGTGATCTAGTAAATTATTCTGTGCATTTACCATGTCATTAATGGTGATCACAGGAAAATTTGTACCAAAAACTTTTTGTGTATTTGGATCTTTGTGACTTGGCCCAAATGAGCCAAGGCATCCACCAATTACATTTGAGCAGATTACAAAATATTTGTTTGTATCAATTGCCTTATCAGGGCCTACAGCATAAGACCACCAGCCACCTTTATTTGTAATTGGATTTAGACCAGTTACAAATTGATCACCTGTAAGTGCATGAAAAACTAAAATAGCATTATCTTTTTGTTTATTTAAAGTTCCATAAGTTTCATATGCAATGGGAAAATCATTAATAGTTTTTCCACAATCCAGTTTAAGTGGTTTTTTAACTATCAGAGTTTTTAAGTTTAATTCTGTATTCATAATAAATGCTATTATTTGAATTGAGAGAAAAAAAACAATTTTAGCGGTTTTTTTTAAGCGCTCGCAATTCAGTTAAATCAGCGCATAAATTTTGTACTAGATGTTATTTATTATGTCAATTTTTTTTAAAAATGTCTTATTCTATGTAAAAATTTATAATTTTATCTATAAAGAACCCATAAATTAAAAATATGACCATTCCAAAATTTAAAAATTTTAATATTGAGCCCTACAAACCAGGTAAATCCAAAATTAAAAAACTAAAAAAAATAATTAAATTATCTGCAAATGAGTCAGCTTTGGGAATGAGCTCTAAAGCAGCCAAGATGATATCTAATAAAGGTTTAAATTTAGAGAGATATCCAGATGGTAAATCTCAGAATTTAAGAAAAGAAATATCAAAAAAATATAAATGTGATCCAGATAAAATTATATGTGGAGCAGGTTCAGATGAAGTTATTCAAATGATCTGTCAATTATTTTTAAAGCCAAAAGATGAAGTTTTAGTTCCAGAATACAGTTTTCTAATGTACAGAATTTATGCAAATATTGTTGATGCAAAGGTTAAATTTGCGAAAGAAATTAACTATAAAATTTCAAATATTGAGATACTTAAAAAAGTAACAAAAAATACAAAAATCGTTTTCCTTGCTAACCCTAATAATCCTACTGGAACTTATTTGACAAAAAAAGAAATATTAGAACTTAGAAAAAAATTGAATAAAAATATTTTATTGGTGGTAGATGACGCTTATGCAGAATATATGAAAAATTCTGACTACAAATCAGGATTAGATTTGTTTAAAAACAGAGATAATGTTTTTGTATTAAGAACGTTCTCTAAAATATTTGGGCTAGCTTCTTTACGAGTTGGGTGGGGATATGGATCCAAAAAAATAATAAATGCATTAAATGTTATAAAACCCCCATTTAATGTTAGTCATATTGGGCAAATGGCAGCAACTGAGTCGCTTAAAGATCAAAATTTTATAAAACGCTCAATTAAACATAACTTGTATTACGCAAAGAAAATAAAATCTTTTCTAGAAAGATACGAAATTTTTTCAAATCCAATTTCTGCAAATTTTTTATTTTTAGATTTTGAAAAATGTAAATATACAGCAAAGTATTTTTATGAAAGATTAAAAATAAAAGGAATTATTTTAAGATCCACAGAAGATGGTTATCACATTAAGAATAAATTAAGATTAACTATTGGATCTAAAAATGAAAACTTAGCATTTATGAATGCTGCAAAAAAAATATTAAATTAGTATGAAAAATATTTTGATTATTGGATGTGGGTTACTCGGATCCTCTTTGTTGAGAAGAATTCAAAAAAAAAGGATGGCTAACAAAATTTATATCTATGAGAAATCAAAATCTAATATTACAAAAATAAAAAGATTAAAACTACCTGGAATAATTATAAAAAAATTAGAGGATGGGGTTATAAAAGCAGATTTGATTATTTTATGTACACCAATGAACGAATACAAGAATCTTATTCTTAAAATGAATAAGTATTTATCATCTAAAACCATTGTAACTGATATTGGTTCATCAAAAATAGAGTCTTCAAAGATTATTAAAAAATTTTTAAGAAAAGATATCTCGTGGACACAAAGTCACCCAATAGCTGGATCTGAAGTAAGTGGACCAGAACATGGAAGACAGGATATATTTGAGGATAAATGGTGTGTTTTGATAAAAGAGAAAAACACTAAAAAAAATCATTTAAATATATTGAGTGAATTTTGGAAAAAGATTGGATCAAAAATAGTTATTATGAGTTCAGAAAAACATGACAAAATTTTCTCTATAACCAGTCATCTTCCACACCTAATTGCATACAATTTGGTTAAATCAGCACAAGATTTTGAAAAAATACAAAATTATGATTTGATTAAATATAGCGCAGGTGGTTTACGAGATTTTTCAAGAATAGCAGCTTCAAATGAAATTATGTGGAGAGATATATTTTTTAACAATAAAAAAAATATCTCAAAAGCTATCGATCTATTTATCAAAAACTTAAATTCTTTTAAAAAAGATATAAATTCAAAAAATAATAAATCAATTTTAAAAAAATTAATTCAAACAAAAAAAGTAAGAACAAAAATTATTAAATTAAAACAAGATGTAAATAAACCTGATTTTGGAAGAAGTTAATATTTTATAGAGGATATTTTTTTAATAGACAGACAGGCTGTTCTCTCAATTCTCTCTATTGTTTTTATTATCGGCATTATTAATACCTTTTTTTCTGGACCATAAGCATGAATTAATTTTTTAGAATCAATGCACACAGCAACGTGACCTTTCCAAAAAATTATATCACCTTTTTTAAATACTTTTCTTTTTAATTGTTTTGTTGAATATCTGATTTGGTCTTTGGTATCTCTTGGATAAAAAGAGTTATTATAATAATAAAATAGTTGCAATAAAGCTGAGCAATCTATTCCCCTACAAGTTTTACCACCCCACACATATTTAGTTTTTAAAAATAATCTTAATATTTTAAGAAAATCCTTCTCTTTGTGATTAATATTTTTGATATCTTTTTTTTTTAACCATTTATTTTTATCAAATTGTATAAACTTCTTATCTTCATGAATTATTGAAAATTTTGATGCAAAAGGTAAAAAAGATTTCGTTTTATTATTAGGTTTACTATAAATAAAAGCTTTTAAACTATAAACTTTGTGAGTTAGTTTATTAATTTTCTTATACTTTTCATTTTTTATGTAGCCAACATAATGGTCAAATAAAGTTTGTATTTTTAACCAATCTTTTCTCTTTGACAAAATTTTAAATTTTTCACCATAAATTATTTGTGATGTAACTTCAGAATTTTTTGAAGCTTTTTTATAAATATTAGAAAACTGTTTCTTAAAAAGAAAATTATTTTTCACTTAATTTTATTTTATCTTTAATAAACCATAAGCAAATCAAAGATGGAATAACCATTATTGCTGTTAAAATAAAAAATGTACCCCAATCACCATTTAACCAATCAACCAAAGCTCCAGATGATGATGCGAGTGTAGTTCTTCCAGCGGTTCCTATTGAAGCTAATAGAGCGTATTGGGTAGCTGTGTAGGTTCTGTCCACAAGCAATGAAATAAAAGCTACAAAAGCAACTGTTGCAAAAGCTGCAGCTATATCGTCAAAAATTACAGCAACAGCAAATAACCACTCTGATTTTCCACTCCAAGCTAATGCTGTAAATATTAAATTAGTTGCAGCCATTAAAATACCCGCAAGAAACATTGCTTTTAAAACTCCTGATCTAATTACAAATAGACCCCCTAATAATGTAAAGATAACTGTTGTAATCCAGCCTAAAGTTTTTGAATAAATAGCAATATCGCCTTTAGAAAATCCTATTTCCTTATAAAAGACTATAGACATACGACCCAAAAATGCCTCACCTATCTTAAATAAAAACACGAAACCTAAAATACCTATTGCGATTGAAAATCCATTCTTTTTGAAAAAACTTATTACAGGACCCCCAAGGGTTCCACTTATCCAAGCAATTATATTTGTAATAAAATTTTGTGATCCAAGTTTACTTTGAATTAATTCGTCAGTTTTCTTTTGATTAACCTTCCTAGTGCTCGACGGGGCTTCATGAACAAACATTAGCCCAATATTCATTAAAATTACTACTATTCCCAAAATCAAAAATGTTGATTGCCAATAATTAGTTACCCCGATATTTTGTAAGTATTCTGCAGTAAATAAAGCAATTACACCACCTAATTTATATCCACTCCACCAGCCAACAACTGCCATTGCAGCACCTGCTGCCATTGATTTGCCTTCATTTTCACCGATCTGTTCAATTCTTAATGCGTCAACAGTTATATCTTGTGTTGCTGATGCAATGGCAATGATTAAACCAATTGTAATTAATAGTGCAAGATTTTCTGTTGGATTTATTAAACTCCACACGACTAAACAAATTAAAATTGCTATTTGCATTAAAACTATCCAGCCACGTCTATGACCAAGTTTTTTTGTTAAATAAGGAATTTGAAGTCTATCTATAAGAGGTGCCCATAAATAATTAAATGCGTATACCCCAAAAATCAACCCTGCCCATCCTATTGTAGATCTACTCAAACCCTCTTCTTTGAGCCATAAACTCAAACTGCTGCCAATTAATACCCATGGAAAACCTGAAATAGCTCCAAGTAGTAATATTCTCATCATTCTTCTATCAAAATAAACCGCAAAGGTTTCTGATAGAGATTGTTTTTTTATTTCAATCATTTTAATTTCTCCAAAAAGATGGCAGAAACAACACTAATATTGCAAAAAGTTCAAGTCTACCTAAAATCATACCAATTGTTAAAATCCACTTAGAAATATCAGGTAAAGATGAAAAATCTCCATTAGGACCTATAATAGGCCCTAATCCTGGTCCAACATTTGAAATTGAAGTAGCAGCACCTGAAATTGAAGTAATAAAATCAAGACCTGTTAAAGACAGTAGGGCGGCAAGCACAAAGAAAATTACGAAGTAAAAATAAATAAAAGAAATTATTGAAGCAATAAATTTATCATCAACTGAACTTTGATCATATTTAATTACAAATACACCTTTTGGATAAATAATTTTTTTAAGTTGGGTTACTATAAATGAATATAAAATTTGAATTCTAAAAATTTTAATACCACAAGTTGTCGATCCAGCACATCCACCAATAAACATCAGCGCTAGAAATAAAGTGATTGGAAAACTGCCCCAACTATCGTATTCAGAATTTACAAAACCAGTTCCTGTTAATATAGAGATACTATTAAAAAAAACTGATCTTAAATTAAAACTTTCATAATTATCTAACAATAAGTATGCAGATAATAATAAAATTGATGTAATAATAATTTTAAAAAAAGTTTTAATTTGTATGTCTGTTAAAAAAATTTTTTTATTTCCACTTATAAATTTGATGTAAGCTATAAATGGTATACTCCCTAAAATAATGAATATCATAGAAGCTGTTTCAATTGAAATACTATTAAAATAACCAATAGATTGATTGTAGTTTGAAAAACCACCTGTTGCTATTGTGGTCATAGAATGAGTTAAGCTATCAAATTTACTCATCCCAAATAACCAATAAGTTATTCCGCACAATATGGTTAAGCCTGAGTAAATATAGATTAATCTTAAAGCTATCTCTTTAGATTTTGGAAGTATTTTTTCTGATGAATCATTACTTGATATTTTGAATAATTGCATTCCACCAACGTTCATTATTGGCATCAGAGTGATCGCCATAACTATAATACCGATACCACCCAACCACTGTAATATAGCTCTCCATAACAAAATTCCTTTTGGTGTAGATTCAAGATTTGAAATAATAGTTGAACCAGTGGTTGTTATCCCAGACATACTCTCAAAAAAAGCATCTGTTACAGAAAGTTCTATTGTTGAAAATATGAAGGGCAAAGACCCAAAGATTGCAATACTCAGCCAAGAAAGCGCAGTAAGAAGAAATGCTTGTTGTAAATTTAATTTTTTATCATGATCTAAATTTGATAAGAAAAATAAAGTTCCAAAAATTATTGTAACGATCGATGCTCCAAAAAATGATGAGTCTATTTCAGAGTAAGCAAATTGAGCAATAATAGGTATGAACATTGAAACACCAAGAATTATTTGTAAAATTCCTAGTGTAAAAAAAACAGTTTTGTAATTAGACATTTTGAAAGAACATTATTTTATGGTAAATAAATTTCAACTCTATAAGAATTAGCAAAACCACTGATTTAGGATTTTTAGAAGCATAATTCATGATTAAAAAAGAAAATTTAGACAAAACTAGTGCTTGGCCTTTTGTTGAAGCAAAAAAATTGTTGAGAGAGAGAAAATCTTTCATAGAAAAAAAAGGTAAAATTACTCTTCAGACAGGTTATGGTCCTAGTGGTCTTCCGCATATAGGAACGTTTGGTGAAGTTGCAAGAACATCAATGATGGTAAATGCCTTGAAACAGTTGTCAGATTTTCCAACTGAAATAATTACATTTTCTGATGATATGGATGGTTTACGAAAGGTTCCAGATAATGTTCCTAATCAAGAATTATTAACTAATAATCTTCATAAGCCATTAACTCAAGTTCCTGATCCCTTTGAAAAATTTGGTAGCTTTGGTGAGCATAACAATGAGATGTTAAAAAATTTCTTAGATAGTTTTAAATTTGATTATAATTTTCAAAGTTCTACATCACTTTATAAAAGTGGATTTTTTAATCCAACACTAAAAATTATTCTAGAAAATTATGAAGGGATTATGAACATTATAATTCCTACATTAGGTAAAGAGCGTCAACAAACCTACAGTCCTTTTTTACCTATTTGTCCTGATACCGGACATGTTTTAGAAATTCCAGTAATCGAAATTGATAAAGAAAAATCAAATATTACTTTTGACAATAAAGGAAAAAAATTAGAAGCAAGCATTTTAGATGGAAATTGCAAATTACAATGGAAAGTTGATTGGGCAATGAGATGGTATGCTTTAGATATTGATTTTGAGATGTATGGAAAAGATTTGATAGAGAGTGCAATTTTATCTACTAAGATAATAAATCTATTAGGAAAGAAAAACCCGTCTGGCTTTGCTTATGAGCTATTTTTAGATGAAAAGGGTGAAAAAATTTCAAAATCAAAAGGTAATGGAATTACAATTGATCAATGGTTGGAGTATGCATCACCAGAAAGTTTATCTTTGTATATGTATCAAAATCCGAAAAGAGCAAAAAAACTATACAAAGAAATAGTTCCTAAAGCTGTTGATGAATATTTAGACTCTATTGAAAAATCTAAAAAACAAAATGAACTACAGTTATTGATGAACCCAGTTTGGCACGTTCACAATGGCAATATTCCAAAAGAAGAGATGATCATGACATTTTCAATGTTGCTTAATTTAGTAGAAACTAGCAATGCTGACAGCAAGGATTTATTATGGAAGTTTGTTAAGAAATATAAATCTGACATTTCTGAAGCAAATTTCCCAATCTTTGATGGTTTAGTTGGTTATGCAATTAAATACTTTAATGATGTCATTAAAGCTCAAAAAAAATACAAAACACCAAATCAATTAGAAAAATTAGCTCTTGAAGCACTGGTGAAAACTCTTGAAAAATGTACAGATGAAATGTCGCCAGAAGATATTCAAACTTTGATTTATTCAACTGGAAAAGAAAATGGATATGCTGACAATCTAAGAGATTGGTTTAAATTGATATACGAAGTAGTTTTTGGAGATGAAAATGGACCTCGAATGGGATTTTTTATAAGTTTTTTTGGTATAAAAGAAACTACTGAGCTGTTAATTAATAAATTAAAATAATGTTTTCTAAACTAAGATCGCTAATATTTAAAGTAGATCCAGAAAAAGCACACTCTCTAGCAATAAAGTCATTAAAGTTTAATTTAGTTCCGAACGTATTTGATGAAAACAAGAATGACCCTATATTTCAAGCAAAAATTTTCGATAAAGATTTGGATAACCCGATTGGAATGGCAGCTGGCTTTGATAAAAATGCTGAGGTATATAACTCATTGTTTAAATTAGGATTTGGGTTTGTAGAAGTTGGAACAATTACTCCTTTGAAGCAGTATGGAAATCCTAAACCTAGAGTTTTCAGGTTAGTAGAGGATGAAGCATTAATTAATAGACTAGGTTTTAACAATCAGGGTGCTCAAATTGTTAAGGAACGTATAAAACGAAACAAAAAATTAGGCTTGTTAGGTATTAATGTTGGTCCCAATAAAGACTCTAGCGATAGATTGAATGATTATCTAATTGGATTAAAAACTTTTTATGATGATGCGGATTATATAACAATCAATATTTCTTCACCTAACACTGAAAATTTAAGAACATTTCATGAAGGTGATAAATTACAAGATTTACTCAAATCTATTATGGAAGAAAGAAAAAATTTAAAATCAAATATTCCCATTGCTGTTAAAGTTTCACCAGACATAAGTGAAGATCAAGTGAATCAGATATCAGAAATTCTTTTAAGATATGAAATAAAAGCAATAATTGTTTCAAACACATCAGAAGCTACGAGAGATAAACTTAGCAATATTCAAAGACATCAAAAAGGTGGTTTATCTGGAAAACCAATTGAAAAAAAATCTAATATTTTAATAAATAAATTTCACAAATTATTAAAAGGTAAAATTAAAATAATAGGTGTTGGCGGAGTTGATTCTGGTCAAGCTGCTTATGATAAATTTATAGCTGGAGCAGATTTTGTTCAACTATATACAGGAATGGTTTTTAAAGGTCCAAATATTGCTGGAATTATTAAAAAAGACCTAAAAGAATTATTAATCAGAGATGGAGTTAAAAATTATACTGAAATTATAGGAAATAAAACTCTATCTTAAATGCATTAAACTTGACGCATTACTCATCTCCCCTTATATAAGCACTATTATTATGTCAAAAAAATGTGAATTAACTGGTAAAATCCCAATGAAGGGTCACAATGTTAGTCATGCTAACAACAAGACTAAGAGAAGGTTTTTGCCAAATTTAAAAAAAGTAAAATTCACCAGTGAATTAATGAAGAGAAGTTTAAAATTAACTGTGAGCAACTCTGGTGTTAGATCTGTTGATAAGAAAGGTAGCTTTGATGAATTCCTTAAGGCTGTTAAAAATAAAAATTTATCACCAAGATTAAAGAAATTAAAAAAGGGCATATTAATAAAATCTCCTTTTAAGAAAAAGCCTGTAGCCAAATCTGCTTAATGAGTAAACTATTTACTACCCTGTCAATTTTGATGGGAGTAGTTGTATTATCCTCTAATTATCTTGTACAATTTCCAATAAATTATTATGGCTTAAGTGAAATTCTTACCTATGGAGCTTTTAGTTATCCGGTAGCTTTTTTGATTACAGATTTAGCTAATAGATTTTATGGTAAATTTGTAGCTAGAAAAATTGTATATTTTGGATTTTTTATTGGGATCATTTTTACTCTTTTATTCTCAACTGATTTTGCTGATTTAATTTCTATAAGAATAGCAATTGGATCAGGAGTTGCTTTTATCACAGCACAACTATTAGATATTCAAATTTTTGATCGTCTAAGAGAAAAGAAGTGGTTTATAGCACCTTTAACCTCATCTTTTATTGGTTCAACAGTTGATACTTTTTTATTTTTTTCAATATCATTTTATGCAACTGGAGTTCCCTGGATAACATTGTCATTAGGTGATTTAGCGGTAAAATTATTTGTATCACTAGTAATGTTGATACCTTTTAAAATTTTACTTACAATTAGCAAGCCAATCTAAATTTAATACAAAAATTTATAAGATAAAATTTTGTAGGCTAGCTTAGCCACAAGAAAGTTATATGAGTTAAAACCTTTTATGGGTGATAATTCATTAATATCTGCACCAACAATTTTTGAATTTTTTGCAGCAATTCTAATAATATTTAAAGTCTCATCCCATAATAATCCACCAGGTTCAGGAGTTCCGGTTGCAGGCATTATGCTTGAATCTAGACCATCAACATCAAATGTCAGATAAACAGTTTTATTTTTTATTAATTTCTTAAATTTATTAAGATTCCATTTGTTTTTATCTTTGGCCCAAAAAATATTAATCCTAGATGAGTTCTTCTTTAAAAATGGAATCTCACTTTCAGATATATTTCTTATGCCAAAAGAAATTAATGAAACATTTGGATAGTCCAAACATCTTTTTATTGCTGAAGCATGCGAAAATTTTTCTCCATTATAGCTTTCTCGTAGATCTGCATGAGCATCAAAGTGTAGAAGACAAATATCTTTATATTTTTTTACAAAAGGAGCAATACATCCTGGCGTAATTGAGTGTTCACCACCAAAAGTCATTGGGAAAAGTTTTTTATCTAAAATTTCCTTATTAATTTCAGACATTTTTAAAAGTGCCTTTTTGATATCTTTATCTATCTTGAAGGGTCTTAAAGTTTTAATACCTATTTTTTTGTATGGTTCACAGTTTAATTCTTCATCATATAGCTCTACTTGATGAGATGCTTTAATAATTTCTTTTGGTCCATTTTTAGTGCCTCCGCCATAACTGACAGTTTTTTCAAGGCCAAAAGGAACTACAACAACTTTTTCTTTGAAATCAACTTTATTGTCAATTCCTAAAAATCCATTTTTATTTGAAAGATATTTCAATTTTATTCAAAAATTTTTGTAAAGTTTTTTCTGTCTCTATTTTTCCACTCACCCTTATGATAAGCGTCACTCGCAATTAAGGGTAATACACTTGTTGCTTCTGCAAATACCATTTGTTCTTTTGTAATATCTACTTTACCCCAAGAACTTGCTTCTTTTAAAGTTGAGCTGCTACAAGCACCATCTCTTGAGTCAGCTACAGTAATTTGTACAGCGTATTTATGCATATCAACCTCTTTACCTAATAGTTCAGCGCAAATTACAGTATCTTGTATAAAGTTCTTTGGTACACCTCCACCAATCATAAATAGACCTGATCCTTTAGATTTAATTTTAATTTCAGTAAGCTCTCTAAATTCTCTTACAGAGTCTATAGTCATATGTTGTTTTGGATTTTTTTCTTGATGTATCACTAAGCCAAAACCAGCACTTGAATCTGTAAAAGCAGGACAAAAAATTGGTACATTGTTATCAAAAGCTGTTTCAATTAAAGAGTCTTTCTTTTTTGAATTTTCTTTTAAATATTTTCCCATTTCATAAATAAATTCTCTAGATGTATAGCTTCTTGGATCTAGCGTATCAGCGATTTCACATATAATTTTGTCACACATTTGAAGCTCTTCTTCATCAATGTAAGTGTCATATATTCTATCTATATAATTGTTTCTTAATTCAGTATCATCTTGAAATTGTGAACCTTGATAATGTTTAAATCCAAGTGCCTCAAAAAAATCCATATCCACTATAGAGGCTCCAGTTGCAACAATTGCGTCAACCATATTATATTTAACTAAATCTTTATAAATATTCATACATCCAGCAGCTGATGTTGATCCAGCTAGAGTTAAAAAAATTGTGCAGTCTTTATCTTTTAGCATCTCATTGTAAATATTTGCTGCATTAGCTGTTTCTCTTGAAACAAAGGACATCTTTTCCATTGAAGAGATTATTTTTCGAGAGTCAAAAGACGTTATATCAATGTGTTCAATAGGATTTTTTAAAAAGTCTTTTTTACTATTATGACCTGGGTTTTTATGATCTGACATTAAGCAACCAAAGTAGCTTTGTTAATGTCTTTGTCATACATTGTCATGATTGGTTTGTCTTCAACTTCAAAGATTTCATCTGAATAATAACCATTAAATTGAGTTCTAAATGTTAAACCATAGGCACCTAGCTGACCAAGTTCAATGTAATCATTTTCTTTAATATTATTTGGAAGAAGAAAAGGACCTTTCATATAATCCATGCTATCACATGTTGGTCCAAAAAAATCAAAAGCAGTTAATTTTTTTGATATTATCTTATTTGAATTTTCTTTAATCAGTTTAGATGGAAAAACTATATTTGGAGTTCCTGCATCAAAAAGAGTTCCATATGTACCATCATTTATGTAAAGTTTTTGTTTTTTTCTTAGATTAACCCTTACAATTGTAGAACCACTTTCTGCAACTAAGGCTCTTCCTGGTTCACAAATAATTTCAGGTAATTTTTCAAGTTTTAATTTTTCTAAACCTTTTTTAATTTCGTTAAAATAACTATCCATAGATTGAGGGACTAAGTCTGGATAAATTGTTGGAAATCCTCCTCCAACATTAATGTAGTCAGGTAAAATTTTTGTTTTTTTAATTATATTTCCGATTTCATTAATACCTTTCGAATATGATATTGGATGCATACATTGTGAACCAACATGAAAGCTGAGCCCAATTTTTTTTGCATGTTGTTTAGCTAATCTTAATAATCCTACTGCCTCTGAGTTTAGTGCACCAAATTTTTTTGACAAATCTATTTCAGCATGCTCATTAGAAACTGCAACTCTTACAAATAATTCTAAATCTTTTGCATTATTTGTACTTTTGATTATTTTTATTAATTCATCTTTAGTATCTAGTGAGAACGTTTTAACTCCATAATTAAAGTAAGCTTCTTTAATACTTTCTTTACTTTTTACCGTATGCATATAAGAGCATTTTGCTGTTTGGCTAAAACTTCTAATACTTTTAATTTCTTCTATAGAAGCAACATCAAATTGCTCTACTCCGCTATCTATAACTGTTTGAATTACAGAAGGATGTGGGTTTGTCTTTACTGCATATAAGATTTTGCCAGGAAAATTTTTATTAAAATATTTTACTGCAGATCGAATAGGATTCTTTCTTATACAATAAATCGGTTTTTCAGGTTTCAGCTGATTTATTATTTGCTCAACTGATTTAAATTTTTGCATTCAAAATGCCTCCAAAAAAAATTTAATAAAAAAAAGCTTTTTATTGCTAAAAAACTTTAAAATTTCCTCCTATTAAGCCCATAGATTAATAATGTAAAGCAAATAATAGGTATTGAAATATGTGAGCTAATCACCATATGTTGTTAATGAAAGAACAAGTAGTTCTTAAAAATATCAACGATTTTGAGAACAAATCTCTACTTATAGTTGATGATGATAATCCCTTTAGAGAGAGATTGGCTAGAGCAATGGAGAAAAAAGGATTTGAAGTTATTCAAGCAGAAAGTGTACAAAAAGGCGTGGAATCAGTTAAGGTTAAGAAACCTGGTTTTGCGGTGGTAGACTTAAGACTTGGAGATGGAAACGGACTAGAGGTTGTAAAAGAAATTCAAACTACAAATAGTGAAAGCAGAATAATCATGCTAACTGGTTATGGAAATATTCCAACTGCAGTAGCAGCAATTAAAGAGGGTGCTATTGATTATCTTGCAAAACCAGCTGATGCAGAGGATGTTGAAAAAGCTTTACTTGCAGATCCTGCAAAAAAAGCTGCTCCTCCTGAAAATCCAATGTCTGCAGATAGAGTGAAATGGGAACACATACATAGAGTATTTGAATTATGTAATAGAAATGTTTCAGAAACCGCAAGAAGATTAAAAATGCACAGAAGAACTCTTCAAAGAATTCTCTCTAAAAGATCACCTAGATAATATTTCTTATTTTTAAAATTTGTTTTGTTACCAAGGCCAAAAGCACAACTTTAAAAGTTTCTGCTAGTAGAAATGGCTTGGCTCCTAAGGCTATAATTGGTTTATCCCATCCAATAATAGTTCCTAACCACAATAATCCTAATATATAAATAGTAGAGGTTGCTACTGTAAGTTTAGCTAAAACCATCAAAAAATTATCATTACTATTAACTTTGGAGGCTAAATATCCTGCAATTAAAAAACCTATCAAATAACCCATAGTTGGACCTGTAAAGTAAACTAATCCAATACCTTTTTCAGGAGAATTTGAAAAAACAGGTAAACCTAAAATTCCTTCAAACAAATACAACCCTATGCTTGCAAGACCTATTTTATATCCAAGACTAACACCTAAAAATAGAACAACAAATGTCTGCATAGTCATTGGAACTGGATAAAAAGGTATTTTAATTTTGGCTGATATAGTTAACGCTATAGAGCCAAGTATTATTGCAAACATCAATTTTATTAATTTAGATTGTGATATATTTTTAGTTAACTCCATTTAGAAATAATACTATCAAACTTTAAAATAATCTAGATATAATTGACGATCTTAAAAAAAGTAAATTTTTTTATATACAGATTTTAATACGACTGTAATATTTACTGATATTTTAATGGATAAAATTCAAAAAACAGATCATTTTTACCTTATTGATGGTTCAGGATACATTTTTAGAGCTTATTATGCGCTTCCGCCATTAACTAGAAAAAGTGATGGATTGCCAACTGGAGCAGTAAGTGGCTTTTGTAGTATGCTTTTTAAATTACTTGAAGACTCAAAATCAGAACAAAATTTACAAAAACCAACTCACTTTGCAGTAATTTTTGACTCAGCAAGAAAAACATTTAGGAACGATATTTATAGTGATTATAAGGCAAATCGCTCAGAAGCACCTGATGATTTGGCTCCTCAATTTGAGTATATCAGAAAGTCAGTGCTGGCTTTTAACTTACCCTCAGTTGACTTGCCTAATTATGAGGCAGACGATTTAATTGCAACTTATGCTGAAAAAATACTTAAGAAAGGTGCCAAAGTTACAATTGTTTCATCAGATAAAGATTTGATGCAATTGTACAAAAAAGGGGTTCGTATTTTTGACCCTATGAAAAATAAATTTATCTCAGAAGAAGATATTTTCACAAAATTTGGAGTTGATGCTTCAAAAGTAATAGATGTACAATCTCTAGCGGGCGATAGTAGCGATAACGTTCCTGGAGTTCCAGGCATAGGAGTCAAAACTGCTGCAGAGCTAATTAACAAATATGGAACTTTAGAAAAGCTTTTAAAATCAGCAGATGAAATAAAACAAAACAAAAGAAGAGAAACATTAATTGAAAATAAAGATAAAGCATTAGTTAGCAAACGGCTTGTAACTTTAATGAAGGATGCTCCAACTAATAGAGAATTAAGTGAGTTTAAATTAAAAGATATAGATAAAGATAAACTTTATACTTTTTTGAGAGAGATGGAGTTTAACCGATTATTAAGTTCTGTAATTTCTGCATATGGAGAACCAAAACTATCAAGTTCAATTGAAGAAAAAAAAACTTCAGAAAAACAACAAACAATCAATAAAAAAAATTATCACTTAATTACTAGCCCTGACCAAATAGATGAATGGATAAAAGAGGCAGAAGAAGTAGGAGAGGTTGCGGTAGATACTGAAACAAATTCTCTAGATCCTCATCAAGCAGATTTAGTTGGTGTTTCCCTATGTTCTAAAATTGGCAAAGCTTGTTATATTCCAATTGGACACAAATCATCAAAATGTATTGATAAAAATATTGTCATAAAAAAATTAAAACCTTTACTAGAAGATCCAAGTGTTAAGAAAATTGGTCAAAATATTAAGTTTGATTTTATAGTTTTATATAAACAGGGAATTTTAATTTCATCAATGGAAGACACGATGCTAATGTCATATGTATTGGGCGCTGGAAAAAATAGACATAATATGGATACACTATCTGAAATTCATTTGGGTCATAAAACAATTTCTTTTAAAGAGATAGTTGGAACAGGAAAAAAAGAAATTAATTTTAGTGATGTGGAGATTGATAAAGCTAAAGATTACGCAGCTGAAGATGCTGATATAACTTTTAGACTATACAAAAAGTTTATCAAAAATTTGAAGTTAGAAAAAATGGTAAATATTTATGAAATATTTGAAAAACCATTAATAAAAATTCTTGCTTTTATGGAGATGGAGGGAATTGAAGTGGATAGCAAGTTCTTAAAATCATTATCTTTAAAATTTGAAAAAAAAATTAAAAACTTAGAAAAAAAAGTTTTTAAGATTTCAAAAAAAGAATTCAATATTGCATCACCAAAACAATTAGGAGAAATTATTTATAATGATCTAAAAATTGCAGGCTTAAAAAAGACTAAAAAAGGAAGTTTTGCTACAAGTGCAAGCGTTTTAGAGGATTTAGCTTTTAAAGGTCATGAGTTTCCACAATTGATTTTAGACTGGAGACAAGTATCAAAACTAAAAAATACTTACTCAGACTCTCTGCCAGAGCATATTAATCCTTCAACAAAAAGAGTGCACACCTCTTTTTTATTGGCAGCTACTACAACTGGAAGATTGGCATCTAGTGACCCAAATTTACAAAATATTCCAATAAAATCAGAAGATGGAAAAGATATTAGAAAAGCTTTTGCTGCAAAAAAAGATTATTTATTGATCTCTGCAGATTATAATCAAATTGAAATGAGAATTTTAGCAGATCTTGCAGATGTTAAAGAGCTTAAAAAAGCTTTTAAAAATAATGAGGATATACATTCCTTAACAGCTAGTCAGATCTTCAACATAGATATTAAAGAAGTAAATCAAGACCATCGAAGAAAAGCCAAAGCAATTAATTTTGGAATTATTTATGGAATTTCACAGTATGGTTTAGCAAAACAGATAAATGTTTCAAATTATGAAGCAGAAGAATTTTTGAATGCATATTTTGCTAAATTTCCAGAGATAAAAATATACATGGATAGCACAATCACTTTTTGTAGAAAAAGTGGCTATGTAAATAATATTTTTGGGAGACGATCTCATTTTAATGGAATTAATGATAAAAACTTTAATGTAAGAAATTTTCAAGAGCGAGCTGCAATTAATGCACCTATACAAGGGTCAGCGTCAGAAATTATGCGTTTAGCTATGATAAGGTTAGATAGAAAGCTATTAGAACAAAAAAATTTTAAATCTAAAATGCTTTTACAAATTCATGATGAATTAATTTTTGAAGTGCCAAAAAAGGATGAAAAAACAATGGTCAAAATAATAAAAGAAGAAATGACCGGTGTTGCACAAAGTGATTATCACTCATTTTCAACTCCACTAACCGTAGATGTTAATGTTGGAGATAATTGGGGAATGCTTCATTAATTTAATTAGATTGCCCAATTTAGAACAATTTAGTATTTTTATATAAGGAATGCACAAACAAACTATAGCTTTAATTGATGATGATCGAAATATCCTTACAAGTTTAAGCATAGCTTTAGAAAAAGAAGGCTTTAAAGTCCAAACTTATATTGATGGTGAAAGCGCATTAATAGGTTTAACTAGAACACCTCCTGATTTAGCAGTGGTTGATATAAAAATGCCCAAAATGGATGGTGAGGAATTACTAAAAAAGCTTAGAAAAAAAACATCATTACCAGTAATTTTTTTGACATCCAAAGATGATGAAATTGATGAGTTGCTAGGATTGAAACTTGGAGCGGATGATTTTGTAAAAAAATCTGGAGGTTTTTCAATTAAAGTTTTGATTGAAAGAATTAGAGTTCAGTTAAGGAAAAAAGATTCTAATAATATTTTAGAGGAAAACAAAAATTTGATTTCACATGGAAAACTAAAATTAGATCCATCTCAACTTGAATGTGAATGGAATGATAAACAACTTCCAGATAAACTGACCACAACAGAATTTTTAATTGTTAAAGAATTAGCAAAAAGACCAGGAATTATTAAAGAACGAGCACAATTAATGGATATTGCTTACAGAGAAGATACTGACATTGAAGATAGAACTATCGATAGTCATGTGAAAAGAATTCGTAAAAAATTTAAAAAAATAGACCCTGATTTTTCAGCTATTGAAACTAGATATGGTAGTGGATATAGATGGAATGTTAGCTAATGTTTAGTAAATACTTAAAAAATCTTTCTATATTAAAAAAATTTTTATTTATAAATTTTATAATTTTTACAATTATAAGTTTATTTACATTTGTTTATCTTAATAATGTCCAACCAAATCTAATTAAAAAAAAATCAGCAAAACATTTGAATGTAATAAATAACACAATTAATACACTTACAAGATTAGATATAAAATTTAATGTTGACGATATTAGAAAGTTTCTATTTTCAACACGATTTATATTTCAAAACCTTGATAGAGTAATTTTTTTTGATAATGATTTAAATTTAGTTGGTGATACAGATACCTTAGATCTTGATCCAAGATCTTTTTCTACAAGATTAGATGAAATTGAATTTGAAAGTTTAAATGAGAATAAAGATAAAACAAAAAACCAAAATGATAATGATAATTCAATTGAAAATAAAAATTTACCTTTTAAAGACACATTAAATAAATATCTAAATTCTGATTCTTATGGAAATTCTTACACATTCATAAAGGAAGATATTAATCAATTTAAATTAATTACAATTAAAAATGTAATTAAAGATAATGTAAATATTGGATATATTGCTATTACAGAAAATGCTAATGACATCAAAATAGCCACTGATGAGAGGAAGGCTTTTGTTATCAGAACAGCAATTGCTGTAGGCTTTGTAATTTTAGTATTCTCTTTTGTTTTAAGTAGATATTTTATTAAACCAATCCAAAACCTTGTAAGTTATACAAAAGTTATTAGAGATAAAAGTCAGATCAAAATAAATATTGATACTCTAAAAAATCGTAATGATGAATTAGGCCTTTTATCAAATTCATTGGATGATATGACAATTGAACTTCAAAAAAGGGTCGCGCATGCAGAGAATTTTTCCACAGATTTAGTTCATGAAATAAGAAACCCACTAGCGTCTCTTAAAAGCGCTTCAGAGATACTGCAAGATACTAATAACCCTGAACAAAGATTAAAATTACTAAATATTCTTAGCCATGATGTTTTGAGAATTGAGAGACTAATTACCGATTATTCGCAGATGCTTAAGGATGAGGTAGCTCTTAGTAAAGAAAAGATGAAAAGAATTAATATAGAACCAATTATTCAATCAGTTGTAGAAGATTATAACAATATCCAAAAAGTTAAAAAAAATATTAAAATTAATTATGAAAATGATGGTAATGAAAAATATATTATTAATGGAATTGAAAATAGAATTGAGCAAATAATTGCTAACTTATTAGATAATTCAATTTCATTTTGTAAAGAAGGCGAAAATATTTTCGTTAATATATCAAACACTATAGATAAAAAAATTATAGTAAAGATTATAGATGATGGTCAAGGATTTAAGGAGAAAGATACTTCAAAAATATTCAAAAGATTTTATAGCAATAGACCAGATAAATTTGGAGAGCATTCAGGTCTTGGATTAAATATTGTTAAAAATTTAGTTGATCTTCATGATGGTGAAATTATAGCATCAAATCGATTAGATAGAGACGGTGCGATTGTGGAAATAAGATTTCCAAGGGTCTAATCTTAACTTGATTTGTTCTTTGTTAACTGTATAAAACTTTCCAATGGAAGATTATAAAGTTAAAGATATATCATCAGCTGAATTTGGAAGAAAAGAGATCTCGATTGCAGAGAGTGAAATGCCAGGATTAATGGCATTAAGAGAAGAATATTCACAAACCAAACCTTTAAAAGGAGCAAGAATTATTGGTTGTTTACATATGACTATTCAAACAGCTGTATTAATAGAAACATTGGTTGAACTAGGAGCTGAAGTAAGATGGTCTTCATGTAATATTTTTTCAACTCAAGATCATGCAGCTGCTGCGATTGCAAAAGCTGGAATACCTGTTTACGCATGGAAAGGTGAGACAGAGGAAGAATATCTTTGGTGCATTAAGCAAACAATTGTTGGCAAACCTGATTGGAAGCCAAATATGCTTTTAGATGATGGCGGTGATTTAACCGCGATTATGCATAATGAATATAAAGATTTAATGAAAGATATTAAAGGAGTTTCAGAGGAAACTACAACTGGAATAAAAGCTTTAAACAAGATGGAGAAAGACAATTCTCTTTTAGTGCCAGCGATTAATGTTAATGACTCAGTCACTAAATCAAAATTTGATAATTTATATGGTTGCAGAGAAAGTTTAGTTGATGGAATAAGAAGAGCAACAGATGTAATGATGTCAGGAAAAATTGCAATCGTGGCAGGCTTTGGAGATGTAGGTAAAGGAAGTGCAGCATCTCTTAGACAAAGTGGTGCAAGAGTTTTAGTTACCGAAGCAGATCCAATTTGTGCATTACAGGCTGCAATGGAAGGATATGAGGTTGTTCTAATGGAAGAAGCTATTAGCAGAGCTGATATCGTGGTAACTGCCACAGGAAACAAAGATATTGTAACCGCTGATCATATGAGAGACATGAAAGATAGAGCAATTTTATGTAACATAGGTCACTTTGACAATGAAATTCAAGTTGAGGCTTTAAAAAATTATAAATGGAGTGAAGTTAAACCACAGGTTCACGAAATAGAATTACCTAGTAAAAAAAGAATCATTCTTTTAGCAGAGGGAAGATTAGTTAATTTAGGTTGTGCAACAGGACATCCAAGTTTTGTAATGAGTGCTTCATTTACAAACCAAGTAATAGCACAGATAGAACTTTGGAATAATTACAAAAATTATGAAAATAAAGTTTATGTACTCCCCAAACATTTAGATGAAAAAGTTGCTACCCTTCATTTAAAAAAAGTAGGTGCAAAACTAACTAAATTATCCAAAGAACAAGCAGATTATATAAGTGTGGGGACTGAGGGTCCATTCAAACCAGATGCCTATCGCTATTAAAAATAGCATAATAGATATATCTTCAGAAGAAACGACTAGAGAACTAGCAAGAGAACTTTCTAATTATCTAAAAGGAAGTGAGATAATTTTTTTATATGGAGAAATGGGAGTAGGTAAAACTACATTTGTAAAATATTTAATAAATCAATTTCAAGTAAAAAAAAATTTACCCACTACTGAAGTAACAAGCCCAACATTTAACTTACTCAATGAGTATGAGATAGATGACTTGATAATTAAACATTATGATCTGTTTAGATTAAAAGATAAATCTGAAATAAAAAATTTAGATTTGTTTGAAAATAATAAAAGCATAATAACTTTAATAGAGTGGCCTCAATTAATTAATAAAAAAAACTTAAATAAGACTATAGATTTGTTATTTAGTTATGAAAATGAATTGAATAATAGATCTGTTAAAATTGATGGTTTAGATTAATCTTTTACTATGAAACTTTCAAAAGATTTTAAGGAAATTAAGGGGGATGCATCCTTTAGAAAATTTTATAGAAATAATAAAAAGAATTCAATTATAGTATTTGCTGATAAAGAAAAAATTAAAAATTTATTAGTTTATGACTCCATCAATAAAATTTTAAACAAAAATAATATAATAGCTCCTAAATTATTAAGTCAAAATTTTAAAAAAAATTATATTGAGATACAGGATCTAGGAAACAAAACAATTTATCAAATATTTTCTAAAAATAAAAAAAATCAATATGAAATATTTAAAAAAGTAATTAATGTTTTGAATAAAGTTCAACTAATAAAAGATAAAAAAATTATAAATTTCAAAAACAAATTTTATAAGATAAAAGACTATAAAAATAAAATTTTATTAGATGAGACAAAATTATTTAATGATTGGTATGTTCCAAAAAAATTAAATAATACAAAAGTTAACTCCTTCAAAAATAAATTAAATAAAGAAATCAAATTTTTGTTATTAAAATTAAATTTTAAAAATAATACTTTTGTTCATAGAGATTTTCATGTTTCAAACCTAATCATAAACTCAAAAAATCAAATTGGATTAATTGATAATCAGGATGCTCTTATTGGTAACAGAGCTTATGATTTAGCTTCTTTGATAGATGATGTAAGATATAAAACATCTAATTCCTTGAAAGATAAAGTTTATAGCTATTATTTAAAAACTAATAAAAAAATTAATGCAAAAAAATTTAAAAATGATTTTGATATTTTATCAGTTCTAAGAAACTTAAAGATTATAGGTATATTCATGAGACTAGCCGTAAGAGATAGGAAAAAAAAATACTTAAAGCTTATTCCCTATGCGTGGCAAATGATTGATAATAGAATGATTAAAAATAAAGATTTACATAATTTGAGATTGTTATTAGTATCCAGTTTTCCTAAATTTATATCTAAGATAGATGAAAATTAATACAGCTCTAATTCTGTGTGCAGGTTTTGGAAAACGATTAAATCCATTAACTTTAGATACGCCAAAACCATTGATTGAACTGAACAATATTTCAGTGCTTGAAACTTGCATTAATTTAATTGAAAGTTTGAATATAAAAGAAATTTTTATAAATACCTTTTATTTAAAAGATCAAATCCGTACTTTTATAAATAAAAAAAATTTTAAACCTAAAATATCAATCATTGAGGATGGTAAAAATATTCTGGATACAGGGGGGGGTATAAAAAACATGCTAAACCATACAACAGAAGACGATGTTTTAATATTTAATCCAGATACAATTTGGAAAAAAAATTACTCTAAAGAAATTATTGAGATGGAAAAATTATATTTTTTCAAAAAATTAAAAAACATACTTTTACTTGTTAACAAAGAATTAAGTTTTGATAAGAATTTAAATGGCGATTTTGATCTTAAAGATAATTTAATTATAAAAAATGATGATAGAAAATTTATTTATACTGGTTGTCAAATATTAAATAAAAAACTTCTTTCTACTTATAAAGCTGAAAAATTTTCAATAAACGACTTGTGGAATAGTTTAATTGAAAAAAAGGAATTATATGGCTTTGATACCAATAATGATTTCTATCACTTAACAGATCTTAATACTTTTAAAAAACTACAAGATCTCTAGCTCTTTTACTATCTAGGTATTTACAATCAGTAATTTTCTTATTTTCATCTAAATTTATTAACAAGGGATTTCCAGTTGGTATTTCCAATTTTGATATTTGATTTTCGTCTAGTTTAAATAAATATTTACATAATGCTCTAATTGAATTTCCATGTGCTGAAATTAAAATATTATTTTTTGAAATTTTATTTTCAATCTCCTGTTTATAAAATTCTAATACTCTTTCATAAGTATCTTTAAGAGACTCTGTGTCAGGAATTTTATCCATTGGTATTTCTTTATAGGTATTAATATTTATTGGATGATAAGGATTATTTTTATCTAATGGATCTGGTCTTAAGTCCCATGAACGTCTAAATTGATAAACTTTATCTTCACCCAATTTTACTTTCATTTCATCTTTGTTTAAACCTGTAAGCGCCCCATAATGTCTCTCATTTAATTGCCAAGCTTCTTTTGAGATTTTTGTGTCTTCTAAAATTTCTTTTATCAATTTTAGGGTATTTTTTGCCCTTAACTGAAAAGATGAATAGTAAATATCAATATCTATATTGTTTAATTTAATTAGATCTCCTGCTTTTTTAGCTTCTAATTTACCATTTTCAGTTAAATCTATATCAACCCAACCTGTAAATTTTTTTTCAAGGTTCCATACGCTTTGACCATGTCTAACTAAAATTAAATAACTCATTTGTTAATCTCTTAATTTAATTTATAAAATATAATCATACAATTAATGATTAATTTTTTTTCAAAATATAAATTTATTTTTTATCTATCTAATTTTATTTTGCTAGTTTTATATCTATTTCCTGGCAGTTTATTAGGTTGCTTTTTATATAACGACTGTCAATTGCAACCTCAAATAACTAAAGATTTTTTAGTCTCCACAAACCATCTTTATGCTTTTGGCTTATTGTCTATAATTGGTTCATATACTTATAAAAACTCCAATAAATTGAATTTTTTAAATTTATATTTAATTCTACTTTCAATAATTTTAGAAATATTACATATATTTATTCCTATAAGAAGCTTCGAATTCTCTGATTTATTTGGAAATTTACTTGGTGTATCAATTGTTTTAATGATTAATTTTTTTTTCGAAAAATATGAAAATTATAGAAATTAAGATTTTATTTATAGTACTGTTGTTAATTTCTGCTTGCTCTTCGATACCAAAGAATACCTCAAATAGTTGTTCAATATTTAACGAAAGATATCTATGGTTTAAACATGCAAGTAATTCAGAAAAGAAATGGGGGACCCCTGTTTATTTGCAGCTTGCAATTATTAAAATGGAGTCAGATTTTGATTGGCTTGCTAAACCTCCTAGACAAAAACTTTTTAAAGTAATTCCTTACAAAAGACCATCAAGTTCATTTGGATATTCTCAAGCTGTAAATGGTACCTGGGAACAATATAAAAAAGAAACAGGGAACAAACTTGCAGTCAGAACTAGGTTTAAGGATAGTGTTGATTTTATTGGATGGTACACTAACAAATCGAGTTCTATCTTAAATATATCTAAAACAGATGCTTTCAAACAATATGTTGCCTACCATGAAGGATGGGGAGGTTTTAAGAATTATAGAGATAATAAAAAAATAATTAATTTAGCAAAAAAAGTGGAAAAACAATCAAATATTTATAAAAAACAACTCTCAAAATGTAGTAGCTCGCTAACCAAAAATAAATATATTATTTTTTAGATAATTGTTTTTTTAATTCTAAATCAACCGAATCTATTCTTTTGCTATTTCTAGCAAGTGTCAAATACATTGTTGGTGTTACATATAAAGTGAAGAAAGTAGAAATTATCATTCCTCCAAGAATAGTTGCACCAACAGCTAATCTTGATGCCTCTCCTGCTCCAGGTCCAATATTTCCAATCACCAAAGGTAACATTGCTATCATGGTGCTTATAGATGTCATCATAATAGGTCGAAATCTTAATTCACATGCTTCTTTCACTGAAGTTTCTATTTTTTTTCCAGTCGTTCTAATTTGATTTGCATAATCAACAATCAAAATACTATTTTTGGTTGATATACCGATAAGAATTACCAAAGCAATTTGAGAAAAAATATTTATTGAACTATTTAAAAATAAAATAAATACCAATCCCCCAAAAACAGCTAATGGGACAGTCAGCATTATTATAAAAGGATGTACAAATGAGTTAAATGTTGCAGCCATTACCAAATATGCAGTCAGTAATCCAAGTGCAAAGATTATATAAAGTTCATTTGTTGTTTCTTTAACCTCTTCAGACTCTCCCTTCCAAGTGATTTGATTTGTGGGAGCAACTTCTGCTATTATATTTTCTAGATATTCAATTGCTTCAAATAAAGAATAGTTTTCATTTACATTTGCAGAAATTGTAACTGCTCTTTGTCTGTTATATCTTGCTAGCACTTTTGCTGAACCTTCTTCCCTTAAGTCAACTAAGTTTGATAGCGAGATTAGTTCTCCCGTTGTACCAGATCTAACAAAAAGTTTACTTAAACTATCTTTATCTTTTCTATCAAATAGATATTGTTGAAGAATAATTGGATATTCTTTTCCCAATTTATTAAATGTTGTAACTCTTTTGCCGCCATATAATGTTTCCAATGTTTGTCCAATAGATCTAGTTGATATTCCCAAATCTTTTGCTTTATTCTTATTGATAACTAATTTTACTTCAGGTTTATTTCTATTAAAATCTGACTCAATTCTTGATAATCCTCTATTTCTTCTCAATTTACTTATAACTTCTTTTTGAATGTCTTCTAATTCTTCATAAGTACTCCCAAGAATAACCATTTGAATTGGTTTATTATAATTAGACACCCTTATAGCCTGAGGAGAAATTGGAAAAGCCAAAGTTTGAGGAACAGTCACTATTTTACCAATAGCCTGTCTCATTATTGTCATTGCGTCTTTATCTCTTTCCTTCCAGTCCTCAAGTAAGGCGATAATAATAAAACTGTTAAATGAATTAGCAGAGCTTCCAAAGCCTGGAACTCTCATAATAAATTTATCATAAGGGCTATTCTCAGCTTGCAACAATGGAAGCAATCTCTTTTCTACTACTTGAGCTTTTTCTTGTGTGTAATCAAAAGAACTACCTTCGTCTGTAAAACCAATGACCAAATAAACTCCCCTATCTTCTTTAGGAAGAAGTTCTTTAGTTGTGTATGTAAATAAAGCCACAGATCCAGCTATAATTAAAAAAATAAAAGTAATTATCGTTTTTTTTTTATTTAACCAGTAATCGAGAGTTTCTTTATAAAAATTAGAGAAACCTTGAAAAAAAATATTAAATTTTTTTACAAAAAACCCAGAGCTAGCTTTTTTATCTAAAAATTTACTTCCAAGCATTGGTGAAAGTGTTAATGCAACAAATGAGGAAACAATAATAGAAAAAGATAAAGCTATAGCAGTTTCTCTAAATAAAGTTCCAGATATTCCTTTAATAAAAATCAATGGAATAAAAACAGCAAGAAGAATCAAAGTTGTTGCAACAATTGCAAAAGTAATTTGTTTTGATCCTTTGTATGCAGCAACTAATGGACTTTCTCCATTTTCTATTCTTCTATATATTGCATCAGTCATAATAACAGAGTCATCGGTAATAATTCCAATTGCTAGAATAAAACTAAGAAGTACAAAAATGTTTATTGATAAATCAAATAAATAAATACCTAAAAATGATGCAATTAAGCTTACTGGTAAAGCAACAGCAGGAACTATAACTGCTTTAATATTACCTAAAAATAAATAAATTATTACTACCACTAAAATAAATGCAATCGCTAAAGTTTTGTAAACCTCATCGATAGCTGCCTTAACATATGTGGCTCTATTAAATGAAACTTCTAATTTTAGACCATCAGGTAAAGTTTTTCTAACTTCAATAATTTTTTTTTGAATTTCGTTTGATAACTCAACTGTTGAGGCACCACTTTTTGCATAAATTCCTATTCCAACTGTTTTTTGGTCTAAATTATTTTTACTTTGAGCCTTAAATAAAGTTTTTTCAGAAACTGGACCAAGCTCAACATTTGCAACATCAGACAATCTTACGATTCTATCTTTTGTTTTTTTGATAGGTAAAAATTTTAATTCATCAATATTAGTATAGGATTTATCTAAATTAATTGTTAAATCTATATTATCTGCTTCTAAAGTTCCTGCAGGTAAGCTTATATTTTCATTTCTCAATGCACTTTCAACTTCTTGAATTGTCATGTCATTTGCAGCTAATTTAATAGGATCAATCCAAACTCTGACGCTGAGTTCTCTAAGACCTCCTAGAAGAATTCTTCCAACATTTTTTACACTTGAAAAAGCATCAACTAAATATCTATCTGCATAGTCACCTAGCTCTAAATCTGACCAGGTAGATGATGAAACTGATAGCCACATTGTTGTAGTAAATCCCGCTGCTTGTTTTAATATCTGTGGAGCATCTGCCTCTAATGGAAGATTATCGACTACTCTTGCTACTCTCTCTCTTATATCATTTGCAGCATCATCAAGCTCAATATCAGTATCAAACTCTATATTTATGCTACTTCTTCCATTTTCAGATTTTGAGTCTATATTTTTAATACCTTCCGCTCCCCCAACAACATCTTCAATAATTTGAGTAATTTCTTGATCTATAATTGGAGCTGATGCAGATTTATAATTAACTTTTACCTGCACTACAGGTGGCTGTAAACCATCGGGTAATTCTCTAACTGGCAACTCAGAATAAACAAATAAACCGAATACAATAAGTATTAAAGATAGAACCCAGGCTACAACTGGTCTCCTAATACTAAGTTCAGTTATATACATTCAATTATTTATTTTTATTTTCTTCTTTTTTAGAGTCAGATTTTTTAAATATATTTAATTTTTTAATCCAATCAAATTTACTTTTTTTCTGCTCTGTTTTTGCTGGCTTTTCTTTTTTCTTCCAGCTCGATGATTTTGGTTTTGAACCATATGTAATTGGTTTTATTTTTCCATTAGGTCTAGTTTTTTTCAAACCTTCAGCAACTACTGTATCACCATTTTTAAGACCAGCTTTGACTTCTACAATTCCTTGTTTTCTTAAACCAATTTCTATCTCTGTTTTTTTTACAGTATTTTCCTTGTCCACTTTATATACATAAACATTATCACCCTCCATAATAAGACTAGTATCCAAAATGCTTAATGAGTTTCTTTCATTATAATTAATAGATACTTCTAATAATGAACCAGATAAAAGTTCATTGCCTGGATTATTAAGTTTAATTCTTACTGGTAGTGATCTCTTATTAGTATCAATTCTACTTGCAATTGACTCTACAACCCCAGAGTATTTTTTAAGATTATTTCCAGAAAATTTTATATCAACACCCTGATCTTTTTTTACAAAAGGTGCAAATGTTTCGGGTATATCAACATCAACAAATAGAACAGATGTGTCTTCAAGATTTAATATAATAGAACTTTTTGATACATCAATATCATTAGAAAAATCTCGCTTACCAATAATTCCATCAAAGGGAGTTATTATGTTTCTATTTTTAAGTATAGCAATTACATCCCCAGTTTTAACCTTTGTGTTATATTTAATAGGTTCTAAAATTTCATATTTTTCAATATTATAAGACTTAATCTGGGCTGGTACAGCAGTACCAAATGTTTCAATTGTGTTTTGAAATAATTTTTGCTCAACAACTTTTACAATTATTTCTGGAGGAGGCCTTTTACTGAATTTTTTTTTAAAATAATTTCCAACCATTGTTCTTGCAACAATCACAGCTGTAATTATGAAAAAAAATACTATTACAATTGTTATTATTTTAGTTGATCTTTTCATATCTTAAATTCTCCCATACTCTGACCATGAGCCATCGTAAATTATCGGCATATATCTATCATTTATTAGCGAATAAGCTAGAGCCAATACACTTGCAGTTACTCCTGATCCACATGAAAATACTGAATTTTTATTATAGTCAAATTTTAATGACTTAAATTTTTCTGAGATTTTATCCTTACTGACAAAAGTATGATCATCATTTATTAGCTCTCCAAAAGGTAAGCATAAAGAATTTTTTATTGAACCACTTCTTAAACCCTTTCTTGGTTCTGCAACCTTACCTTCAAATCTTTCTCTGCTTCTTGCGTCAATAACATTAAAATCGTTTTTATCGATATTTTCATCTATTTGTTTTTTATTTTTAACAAGGTCTGTATTTTCCTTACATGAATATATAGAATTTTTAATGATAACTTCTTTATTATTTGTCATTTTATTTTCTATTTTCCATTTTTTAAACCCACCATTAAGGACATGAACAAGTTTTGGATCATGACCAAAATAAATTAAATTATACCAACACCTGCATGAACTTATTACATCAGAGTTATCATAAATTACAATTTCATCTTTATTTTCAATGCCCATATTTCCCATAATTTTTTCCCAAGAGTTTATATCGGTTAGCATGTGAGGTAGGTCTGTATCTATTTTTGAATTTTTATCTAAATCAAAAAAAATTGCATTTGGTATATGCTCTTTATTGTATTCTTCAAGACCATTTCTTTTTGCTTGAGGCATATGCCAAGAGCAATCAATAATTTTTACATTGCTTATATTTTCTTTTAACCAAGCTGTATCAACTAATGACATACTATCTCTTCTCTAAATATTTTTGATGATATTCTTCTGCAGCGCAATAATTTTTTACTAGAGAAGTTTTAGTTACAATTTTTTCTGAAAATTTAATGCTCTCCTCCTTAATTATTTTTTTTGAAATTTCTTTTTGTTGATCATTTAAATAAAATATTTCACTTCTATATTGGGTACCAAAATCTGGGCCTTGAGAATTTAAAGTTGTTGGGTCATGAATTTCAAAAAAATATTTTAATATTTTTTCATAAGAAATAATTTTAGGGTCAAAATCTAATTTTACAACTTCAGCATGATTAGTTATTCCAGTGCATACATCTTTGTAGGTTGTTTCACTACTATTGCCTCCGCAATAACCCACTTCAGTTTTAATAACTCCATCAAGTTTACTAAACTTAATTTCTGGACCCCAAAAACATCCCAAACCTAAAATTGCTATTTCCATTGATAATTAACTTAATTAATTTAAAGTTAAACATATGTTGTCTAAAAATCAATTAGGCTTTTTTTACATGTTCATTTCAGTATGTGCCTTCTCATTAATGGACGTGATAGTTAAGTGGTCTGATGAATATCCTGTTGGTGAAGTTTTATTTTTTAGAGGTTTTTTTGGGATAATACCTCTTTTGTTTCTTATACCAAAAAATAGATATTTTGATTTTTATAAAACTAATCGACCATTGTTACATTTAAAAAGGTGTTTGGCTGGCTTAATAGCTTTAATATCTATATTTATAGCTTTAAGAAATTTACCTCTTGCAACAGTTGTTAGTATTTCATTCGCTGCCCCAATTTTTACAACTATTTTCTCAATATTTCTATTGAATGAGAAAGTTGGATTTTATAGATGGTTAGCAGTTTTAGTGGGTTTTGTCGGGATTGTAGTTATTTCAGAACCAGGTTTTAGCTCTTTAAATCTTTATTATATATATCCAATTATTTTTTGTTTAGGTTTATCTTATGTTGCTATTTCAATTAGAAAATTATCTACAACAGAGCCAGTTTGGTTAATTAGTTTTTTCTTTTCATTTTCTATAATGATTTTAAGTTTTTTTACCTTTTATCAAAATTGGATTTTACCAAATTTAAAAGATCTACTATTACTTTCAATGATAGGAATATTAGGAGGTTTAGCAAATTTATGGTTGTCTCAATCTTATAAACTTTCAGAAGTAAGCCTAGTGTCTCCATTAAAGTACTTAGCTTTAATTTTTGCAATAATTTTTGGTTATTTAATTTGGAATGAAATACCCACTTCAAAAACTTTAGCAGGAGCTTTGTTAGTAGTTTCTTCTTCATTTATAATATTTAAAAGAGAAATGACTCTTAAGAAGAGAGTTTCAATTGCTAGACATGAGTAAAACACCTGCTTATTGGAAGACTGCTAAAAAATATTTATCAAGAAAAGATAAAGTTATGTCATCTTTGATTGAAAAATATAAATCTCCATCAGAAACAATATTAACTTCTAGAAAAGATGTTTTTTATTCATTGTGTAAGAGTATTATTGGACAACAAATCAGTGTTGCAGCAGCAAACTCAGTTTTTTTACGATTTAAAAAAAAATGTAAAAATAGAATCAATGCTAAAACTGTTAACACCTTATCTTTCACTCAGCTAAAAACATGTGGGCTTAGCAAACAAAAAGTAAGAGGCATTCAAAGTTTGTCTAAACAAATTCTAAATAAAACTTTTAATCCAAGACTAATATCTAAGATGTCAGATGAAGAAGCTATTTTGTATCTTTCTGAATTAAGACAGATAGGAAGATGGTCTGCTGAAATGATTTTATTATTTACTTACAATCGATCTAATATTTGGCCAGTTCAGGATATAGGTTTGTTAAGAGCCATTTCAAAGAACTATAAAAAAAAATATTTACCACCTGAAAGTTATGTAAAATTATTGAATAAAAGGTTTGCACCATATTGTTCTGTCGCAACCTGGTATTTATGGAGAAGTATAGATCCTGAGCCTATTCAGTATTAAATCCCTCTATCACTTGCATATGTCTTACAGTTGTAAGTTTTGCAATATCCCATCCGGCTAAATATTCTTTACTGTTATGACATTCTATAGCTTTTTCATAACTTGGAAACTCCCAAACAACAGTTCTTACAAAATCATCTCCCTCAAATGTTTTGTGTTTTCCACCTCTTATAAGCGGAACTCCCCCAAAACTTTTAATAATTGGTGTTACAACTTCTGCATATTTTTTTAAATTGTCTTGATTTTCAACTTTTAGATATAAACTGATCCAATAGCTTTTCATGATTTCTCCCTTTTAAAATATTTTAGTTATGATAGTAAAATTTATGGCAGATAAATTAATTATCACTTTTGATGAGTATAACAAAATTGTTGAGAAATTAGCAATTGAGATACACAAAGAATATAAGCCTACTGTTTTAGTGGGTATAATGAGAGGCGCTGCTCCAATTCTAGATATTCTTTCAAGAATTTTAAAATTACCAATAGCTTATATTGTTATTCAAAGCTATTCAGGAGAGGGTATGGAAGATAAACAAGGACAGCTAATGTTTGCAAGGGAAATTAGCTCTTTAGCAGAAAATAAAGATTACAACAAAGTACTTTTGGTTGATGATCTTTCAGATACAGGTTTGACCCTAAATAAAAGTATAGAGTGGCTTAAAAACTATGGACCTACTAAAGATTATATTAAGGAAGTTAAAACAGCTTGTTTATGGAAAAAGAAATCTTCAACTTTTGAACCAGATTTTTGTCCAGTAAGATTGGATACAGACCCATGGATTGTTCAACCAACTGAACACTATGAAGAATTATCTATAGAAGAAATTATAAAAAGAAATTCATAAATAGGGCTAGATTACTCTAGCCCTATTAAATTTTAAATTAAGCAACTGCAAAACTAATAACACTAAGTATCGCAATAATAAATATTGCTGGTGAAGTAGTTGAGAACTTACCAGTAAATAATTTAATTAAAGCATAAGATACAAAAGCTAAAGCAATACCGTTACTAATACTGTATGTTAGGGGCATTGCAATCATTGCAAGAATTGCTGGGGCAGACTCAGCAATATCATCCCATTCTATATCTGTAATATTTCTTACGAAAAGAACAGAAACAAAAAGTAAAGCCGCACCATCAATTTGCTTTGGTAAGCTAGTTGCAAGTGGAGCAAAGAATATGCACGCTAAGAACAATAATCCGATTACTAGTGATGTCATACCAGTTTTCCCTCCAGCTTTTACACCAGCTCCAGATTCAACATAACTTGTAACCGTTGTAGTTCCCATCATAGCACCAGCAACTGTACCAACACTATCAGCTAACATAGCTTTATTGATATCTTTAACTTTTCCTTGTTTATCAACTTTTCCAGCTACATTCGCAACAGAAGTTAAAGTTCCAGCTGTATCAAAGAAATCTATAAATAATAAAGTAAATATTACTGTAGACATCCCCGCAGTCATTGCAGCAGACAAATCAAAATCAAAAAGATATGTCATTGGTGGTGGAGAACTAGCAATTCCATTAAAGTTTGCAAGTCCAGCAGCCCAAGCAATAATACTGAATACTAAAATGCCTATAATAATATTTCCTTTTATATTCATTTTTTCCATTACGATTATTGCTATGAATGTTGCGCAGCCTAACAATACTAAAGGATTGCTAAGATCACCAAGTTTTACAAGTGTAACTGGATCATCAACAACAACTTCCATAATCTGTAATCCAATAATTGCTAAGAATAAACCAATACCTGCTCCAATTCCTAACTTGAGACTTTTTGGTATAGAATTTATCAACCAAGCTCTAATAGGCGTTAGTGATATAATTAAAAACAATACCCCAGCAACTAGAACTGCACCTAAAGCTTCTTGAGGTGTGTATCCCATACCTGCACAAACTCCAAAAGCAACGAAAGCATTGATACCCATTCCTGGTGCAAGTCCAATTGGCCAAGTTTTTCCATAAAAAGCCATTATAAAACATGCAAGTGCTGTTGCTAATATTGTTGCGGTATAAACTGCGCCGAAATCAAAGAAACCTTTTTCGGGTCCGGCAAACTCTCCCGATAAGATAAATGGATTTAAAAACATTATATAAGCCATTGTCAGAAACGTAGTAGTTCCTGCAATTACCTCTGTTTTAAAATCTGTTTTGTGTTTTTTATAATTGAAATAATTTTCAAGCATTTGTCCTCCTAATAATGGACAAATATTTGATTCTATTAATAAATACTTGTTTAAACTTAGCTTTATTCACAAAATACAACTTAGAAGATTATATTTATGCCACATTTACGATGTTATTATTAATCAATGCATAAATTAAAATTATTTTTAATTACATTTATTACGTTTGTAATGGTTGCCGGATGCCAAACAATTAAAGAAAAAACAGATGCAATTGTAGAAAAAGAAAATAAAAAATTAAGCAAATATATCAGTAAGCCTGCAAGCGTTTTGCAAATGGATCTAGGGAAGCCAGATGAAGATTTTAAAAACGCAAAAGGAAATTATGAATTAATTTATAATACAAGAAAATATGGAATTCCTTGTGAGAGAAGATTTGAAATTAATCCTGATAAAATTGTAATTGGATTTGTATCTAACGGTTGCTTTTAAATAAGTGCTTGCGAGGAAATGATCCCCGCAAGTAAGGTAAGCTTATTTAATTTCTATAAGTTTCTTTTTTTTGTGTTCTGGAATAATTCTTTCACAAGAAATTGTCAAAAGACCATCTTTCAGCTCAGCACCATTCACTTTTACATCATCAGCTATGGTGAATGATCTTGCAAATTGTCTTTGAGAGATCCCTTTGTGAATAATTTCTCCGTCAACATTATTTTCTTCTGGTTTATTAACTAATTTAGTTCTTACTGTTAATAAATTATCTTCGAACTCAACCTCAACATCTTTTTTATTAAAACCAGCTAATGCAACTTCAATTGCATAGTTATCCTTTCCAGTTTTTCTAATGTTGTATGGCGGATAATTTGATTGCATGGCCAAATTTCCATTTCCAAGCATATTTTCAAATTGATCAAACATATCGTCAAAACCAATTGAAAAAGGTCTTAGAGAGTTAAAGATAGATAGATCCTTACTTGTCATAATATTCTCCTTTTTTGTTAAGCAAGTTATTTATGCAAGTCCCATTAGGCGACTTACTAATATTATATAGGAATTAGTTTTAATATTTCAAGATTTAGACAATTAAATTTTTTTTGATATTTTTAAAGCAAAAGCATAATCAATTGCAATTTCCTCAATAGCTCCATCTCTTCCAGATTTTCCTCCATGTCCTGCGTTCATTTCTGTTTTTAAAAGAAGTAAATTATTATCGGTTTTGTATTCTCTTAATTTTGCAGTAAACTTTGCAGGTTCATCAAATAAAACTCTATTATCACTCAAACTTGTGGTGATTAGTATATGGGGATAGTCCATTTTTTTAATATTATTATAAGGCGCATAAGAAAATATATAATCAAAATGTTCTTTATTATCTTTAGCGTTTCCAAATTCATCAAACTCTCCGATAGTTAAAGGAAGTGAATGATCAAGATTTGTTGTTAGTGAATCTACAAATGGCACAGCCATAATAATTCCTAGAAATAATTCTGGAGCTTGATTGACAGCAGCGCCCATTAGCAAGCCTCCAGCAGATCCACCCATACCTATTATTTTACCTTTTGATGAATATTTCTCGTCAATCAAGTATTTTGCAGCATAAATATAGTCTTCAAAAGTATTTTTTTTATTAGTAAGTTTTCCTTCTTTCCACCACTTCATTCCTTTTTCCATACCACCTCTAATATGAGCTGTTGCCCAAATGATATCTCGATTGATTAAACTTAATCTAGTGGAAGAAAAATTAGGACTCATTGAACTGCCGTATGAACCGTATCCATAAAGTAATAAGTTGGCTGAGCCATCAATTTTAGTATTTTTATGTCTGGTGATTGTTAAAGGAACCAATCTTCCATCGTGGGATTTATATTCTAATCTTTCAACTATGTAGTCGTTTGGGTTATGCCCTGAAGGTATTTCCTGTTCTTTGACAAGCTTTTTTACTTTGGTTTGTAAATTATATAAATAAACTCTTGATGGAGTTTTTGGAGATGAATAGCCAAGATACACATCGTTAGTATTTCTATCTCTTTGTACTAAAGAAACTCCAGGCACGTAAATATTTTCATCAGAAAATAATAATTCTTCCTCAATCCCTGTTGAAATATTTCTCACAAATAATTTATCTAATGCATTGGAGGTTTCAGATCTAATAATCCAGTCATTTAAAAAAGTTAAACCACCTATTAAAACCTCATCTTTTGCAGATATAAATGTTTTCCATTTTTGATTTTCTAGACTATCTGAAATATCAATTTTAAAATCTTCTGCATCTTTATTGGTGTGATTATAAAACTTTCCATTCCAAGAACTTACAGAGTAAAGGATGCCTTTATCTCTTTTCATTATTAGTTTAGGTTTAGGACTCTTTTCCTCAACACTAAAATAATATTGTTCTGAAGTATTATGATCAGATGTATTAATAAAATAATATTTTTCATCTGAACTTAGGCCAATACCAACAGTGAATGCCTCAGTTTTTTCTTCAAAAATTAATTGATCTTGATCTTTAAAATTTCCAATTTCGTGTCTATAAATTCTTCTTGCACGATGATTTCCATCAAGTTTAGAGTAAAAAATAAATTTGTCATCTAAACTAAAAGTTATTCCCCCTGAAGTTTCTGGAATTTCTTTTGAAATTATTTCGTTGCTTTCAATATCTCTTATATAAATTGTATAATATTCTGAGCCTTTAGTATCTAAGGAATAACCTAAATATTTGTCATTATTGCTTACTTCTAAATCTCCAACTCCAAAATATTCGACACTCAGGTTTTTTTTTTCTTTATCCCCGTTCCATATTTCTTCAATTTTATCTGAATTGACTTTCTTTCGAAGTTTTATTGAATAATTGCCAGTTTTGGTTGTTTTAGTCCAGTATTCATAAGTATGATCTTTGTAGGGGAGTGACTCATCATCTAGTTTTATTCTCCCTTTAATCTCATCAAATAATTTTTTTTGTATAGGTTTTGTGTTTTCTAAATGGTGATCGGTATATTTATTTTCTTCTTCAAGATAATCTTTTACTTCAGGTAATAGTTTATTTTTATCTCTAAGCACCTCTAAAATATTTTTTTGATGTATCCAGCTATAATTATCTTCCCATGTAACATCATGGCATGATTTTAATTCTGGTTTTTTTTTTAGATATGGTATTTTCATTGTTAAGGAAATATATGAATATAATAATTTATACAGTATTAATTTTAATAGCTTTATATTTTTTATTAAGGTTTTTTGCCGCTATAAATTCAAAAAAAATATCACAAAGTCTTAGAATATTATTGTTTATTGGCTTAATAGCCATTGCAATTTTGTTTGCCGTCGCAGGCAAATTTTTATTAACTTTACCTATAACGCTTGCAAGTTTAGCTTTATTAAAACTAAAAGGTTTATCTTTTTTTCAAATTATTTCACTGTTTAGATTAATTCAAACACTGAGAAATTCAGGAAGATTTTCATTCAATAATAATGTCGTATCTAATCCCAACACAATGACTACTTCAGAGGCATACAAAATATTAAATCTTAACCCTTCTGAAAAAATTACAAAAGAAATTGTAAATAAAGCATGTATTAAAATACAAAAAAAAATTCATCCTGATATCTCACCCGAAACTTCAAGGCTTTCATCAATAGTTAATGAAGCAAAAGAGATCGTTTTAAAAGATTTATCTTAATTGATTAGGTCTTTACTAAATTTTTTTTTTATATAAATTTTACTTATGAGCAAAATCAACGGTATATACGCAGCCTCAATGTCTATTATTAATGATGATTTAACTTTAGATGTTAAAAAAACAATTCAGCATGCTGAGATGATTATCGACCAAGGTTGTCATGGAGCTGCAATTTTTGGCAGCACAGGACAAGCTCAGTTGATATCAATTAGTGAGAAGATAAATTTATTCAATCAATTGTCCACAAGTAAATATAAAGAAAAATATATAATTGGAACTGGTTTAAATTCTTTAAGTGAAACTATAAATTTGATGAGCGTAGCCAGGTCTTTGAATTTTAAAAAATTTTTAATTATGCCACCAGCATTTTATAAATATTCAGATCGTGATGTTATTAACTTTTATTCAAAAATTATTGATGCACACCCAGAGTGTGAAATAGTGCTTTATAATTTTGAAAAATTGTGTGGATACAAGTTTACTGTGGAGTGCGTTAAGGAATTGGTAAGATTATTTCCTAAACAAATTATTGGTGTTAAAGATAGTTCATATAATCTTTTTGAAAATCTAAAAATTGATAATTTTTCAGTTTTGCCAGGGTCTGAATCTAAACTATTGAAAGGTTTAGAGCTTGGGTGCTCTGGAATAATTACAGCCACTTGTAATGTGACCTCGGCATTAGCAAGAAAAGTTTATAATGACTTTCTTGATAAAAAAGAACAAACAGTTAATCAAAAACTTTGTGATGTTAGAAGCGCATTCGAAAAATATAATTTGATATCTGGACTCCATGCTTTTTATTCAAAAAATAATTTAATTTATAAAAATATTTTACCACCGTTATCAATTTTAGACTCTAATGAAGAAAAGGAGCTAATTGATAGTTTAGAAAAATTAAATTTTTCTATCAAATCAACTATGGCTACTTGAAATGCAATTAGCTAGGTTTCTTAATAGTGTATTTAAGAAAGATGGTTTTATTTTGGAAGATGCCCATTCAAAAAATTATATCATAGGGCTACCTGAGAGCGATAAGCCTATTAAGGTTAAAATTTTAGATAAAAAACTTCATTATAAATTATTATTTCAGCCAGATTTATACTTTGGTGAAGCCTACACCAATGGAGATATAACTATAGAAAATGGAAGTTTAAGTGATTTTTTAGATTTAGCTCTAATGAATTTTGGAAGAAATGAGCTTAATTTTTTTAGTTATTTAATTAATAGATTGAGGGGATCTTATAGATTCTTAACTAACTTTAATTTTATTAAAAAATCTAAAATGAATGTATCGCATCATTATGATATTTCAGACGATCTTTATGATTTATTTTTAGATCCTAAAAGGCAGTATTCGTGTGCATATTTTAAAAATGAGAATGACACACTTGAAGAAGCTCAAAATAATAAAATTAAACACATAATTAAAAAATTAAATATAAAACCAGGTCAGAAAGTTTTAGATATAGGTTGTGGCTGGGGGTCTTTAGCTATTGACATTGCTAAAACAGCTAATTGCAATGTTGCAGGGATAACCCTGTCTGAAAATCAATTGAATTATTGTAATAAAAAAGCAAAAAAACTTAATTTAGAACACCAGATAACATTTAATTTAATAGATTACCGACAGCTCAATGAAAAATTTGATAGAATCGTAAGTGTTGGAATGTTTGAGCATGTTGGGAGGAAGTTTTATAAGAAATTCTTTAAACAATTAGATAAATTACTAGCAGATGATGGGATATCTTTAGTTCATACAATAGGATCAGTAAATCCACCTAGGGACCCACATCCATGGATAACAAAATATATTTTTCCAGGGGGGTACACTCCAAGTTTAAGTGAAGTGACCACTCCAATCGAAAAAGCTGGGTTAATTGTATCTGATATCGAAGTTTTAAGACTTCATTATTCTCACACATTAAGACATTGGAAAGAAAATTGTAATAAAAACAAAGATAAAATTATTCAAATGTTTGATGAAAAGTTTTTTAGAATGTGGGAGTTTTATTTGGCGGGTTGTGAAATGGCATTTAAGTGGGGAGATCAGGTTGTATATCAATTTCAACTTACAAAAAATTATACTTCTACTCCAGTAACAAGAGACTATATTTATCAATAAATTATTGATAGAAGCAACAATCTTTTGAAATGAAAAAAATAAAAAAAAAATCAAAAAAAAATAAAACTAAAGTAAAAAAAAAAGTTAAGAAAAAAAATAAATTTATCTTTAAAAAAGTAAAAAAGATAAAGTCAAAAACTAAGACTCAAAATAAAAATAAAACAAAAAAAAAAATTAAAAATAAAAGAATATCAAAAAAACAGAATTTCATTTTGAAAATAATAAATTTTCAAAATTCTTTAAAACCCCAAATAAAATTTAAAATTAATTTTAGTGTCGAAAAATATATCCAAGCTTTCTTTGATAAAATAGCTAATACAATTTTTGAATATAAAGAAGCCAAAAAAGATGAAGCAAGAAGACTAAAACTAGAAAAATTAGAAAACGAAAGACAGGAAAAAATTAATCTTGAAAATGAAAGACAAAAACAAAAAGAATTAAAAATTAAGCTTCAAGAACAGTCTTTAAGAGATGAAGTAAAATTAGACAGACTAAGAGCGAAGGATATAAAAATTTTCCTTAGAAAAGAACAAGCTTTATTGAGAATAGAGCAAGCTGAAAAACAAAAACAATTTTTAAAACAATTAAGATTAGAAAAACAAATCGAAAAATTTAGAATTAGAGAAGTTAAAGAATTAGAAAAACTTGAAAAGATATCTCTTAGAGAAAAAAGAGATGATTATGCTGGTCTTCAACAGCGGATAGAAAAACTAAAAGAAAAATATAGAATAATTAGAGACCAAAAAATAAAAGAGAGAGTAGAGGCCCTTGGAGTTAAATTGCAAGGTGATGAAGATAGAGAAACGCTTTTACAAAAAGAAAAAGAATACACTATAGCAAGGCAAAAAATCGAATTTGCACTTGAAAGCTTCTATCGAAGTGCAAGTAGTTTAGTGTTTCAGTTAAATAAAAGACATATCACAAGGCACATGTCTATTTTTAGATGTATCGATAAAAGATTTGAAACAGGAGAAATTTTTGTAAAATGGGATGAGTCTTCTGATGAAGAGTGGTTATTATTAATTTATATTAAAAATAATTCTCCAGATGAGGGAATAGTTATCGAAGATAAGACAAACCCTGAAAAAAATATTTCTCATGAATTTAAAAATAATGAAATATTTAAAGCATCAGACACAATGGTTGACTCTCTTACACAGCTTATTGCTAGAAAAAGGTCTAAAAATAGCAATTAAATTATCTTAATTAATTAGGTAATATAACTTTTATGTTTTTTGGAACAATTACAATGGTAATTTTGTACCTAATCTTAAGGTATATTCTTGCTTGGATAACATATTTTAATAATTTTGATCCAAGACTTGGAAATTCTACATGGCGTTGGAGTTATGATTATCATGTGGTTGGCGACAGAGATATTTCAGACCTAGATGATAAAGATTTTGTAAGACTAAGAAGAAAAAAAAATAAAATTATTAGCCTAATGTATTCTGTAGTAATGATTATGTTTATTGCCTCAATGTCTTTGTTAAGTAAAATTTTATTATTTTTTACAAGCTAATTATTTAGTTGTTTTTTATTTTTTAAATATAAAAAATAGGCAATAATTTCATAAGTAAATTTAAAAATTTGAAAAATTATTGGAAGCTTAAAGAATTTATACAAAAATTTATATTTTGGAATTTTTTTCCAAACAAAAAGAAAAGCTTCTGCTCCCTCAATAACTCTATTCCCATCTTTAACATGCAATCTTCTTAAAAGCTCTTTATCTTTTTTAGATGTTTCTTTTTCAGCATTTGAATTATTGGTAATATCAATCCAATCAATTTCGTCAATCCCCTCTTTTTTGTATAGATTAATTTCAGATCGACAAATTTTACATGAATTATTGAAATAAACTTTCATTGTTATACATTACATCTGGGATTAAATATTGTACATGCGTAAAATCATCCATTGAAAATTGCATACAAATAACTATGTAATGTCTATGAGCAATTTTTTTGACAAATCAGACTTAACCAGAAAAGATGTAGACGAGATTGTATCTGAAACATTAAGAAATTGTAATGATGGAGAAATATATTTTGAAAATTCAAAGTCAGAGTCAATTCTATTAGATGATAATAAGATTAAAAGCTCAAATTATAGTTCTGATCTTGGTTTTGGATTCAGAGCAGTTTCTGATGAGGTAGTTGCTTATTCTCACTCAAATGAAATATCAAAAGAAGCATTAAACGATTCAGCAAAAAATTTAAAATCTACTCTTAAATCAATTAAAGGAACTTATAATCATGAAATACCAAAAAGTAATAATAAATTTTATGATGATATTAACCCTATCGAGCAAAAAACGTTAGATTCAAAACTGGAAGTTTTAAATAATGTAAATGACTATTTACGAAAAAAAGATTCAACTGTAAAGCAGGTTACTGCTAGTTTTAGTGGAGAGCAAAAATCTATTGAAATAATTCGATCCGGTGGTGAAGCTTTAACAGACGTTCGTCCTTTAATTAGATTTAACGTCTCAGTAATGCTTGAAAAAAATGGAAGAAAAGAAACAGGTGTTTATGGGATAGGGGGAAGACAGTCTTATGATGAGTATTTAAAAAATGACAACTGGAAAAATGTTTGTGAGGAAGCATTAAGAATTGCATCAGTTAATTTAGATAGTAAACCAGCCCCTGCAGGTGAAATGAAAGTTGTTTTAGGCCCAGGTTGGCCTGCTATATTAATTCATGAGGCTATTGGCCATGGATTAGAGGGCGATTTTAATAGGAAAAAAACATCTGCATTTCATGATTTGATGGGTCAAAAAGTTGCCAGCGAAGGAGTTACAATTGTTGATGATGGGACTATTGATAAAAGAAGAGGTAGTTTAACTATTGATGATGAAGGAACTCCTACAGAAAGAACAGTTTTAATTGAGAATGGGATTTTAAAAAATTTCATGCAAGACAGATTGAATGCAAGGTTAATGAAAACTAGATCTACAGGTAGTGGAAGGAGAGAAAGTTACAAACACATTGTGTTGCCAAGAATGAGAAACACAATGATGTTGAGTGGAAAGCAAACTCAAGATGAAATGATTAAGTCAGTTGATAAGGGAATATTTGCAGTTAGTTTTGGAGGAGGACAAGTAGACATTACATCGGGTAAATTTGTTTTTAATTGCACTGAAGCTTATGAAATAATTAATGGTAAGATTGGCTCACCAATTAAAGGTGCAACCTTGATAGGAGATGGCCCTTCAATTTTAAAAGAAGTATCTATGATTGGAAACGATATGATGATGGATCCGGGTATTGGAACTTGCGGTAAAGCGGGTCAAGGTGTGCCTGTTGGAGTTGCCCAACCTTCAATATTAATTGATAAAATGACTGTTGGTGGAACAAAACTGTAATATAATGATCAAAGATGAAGATTACCTAAAATCAAAGGCCTCCTACTGTATAGATCTAGCCAAAAAACTTGGAGCAACAGATGTATGTGTAAATGTTGGAAATTCAATTTCTGAGACAGTAAGCTTTAGAAATAAAATTTTAGATGAATCTAACAGATCTGATAGTTTAGCAATAAGCATAGAGACTTATTTAGGTAAAAAAAAATCATCAATATCTTCCTCAAATTTATTAGATGAAAACTTAAAAACATTAATCGAAAAATGTTGTGAAACTACAAAAATTACTCCTGATGATGAATTTAATTCTCTTCCAGATAAAGAATTATTAGCAAAAAATATTAAAGATCTAAATTTGTATGATCCATCTCATATAGAAAATGATAAAAAAATAGATTATCTGAAAGAGTTAGAAGAAATAGCTTCAATTGATAAAAAAATTATAAATACAGAGTCAGGTTTTACAGAAAATAAATCAAACTTTATTTTAGCTAATAGCGATGGTTTTTGTAATGGGTATAAATCATCTTCATTTACTGCTTCTTGCGTTACTGTCGCAAAAAATGAAAATAGTATGGAAAGAGATTATGAATTTACAAGTAAATGTCACTTAAATGATATTTCTAATCCATCTGAGCTTGGAAGAAATGCGGCTGAGCAAACTATAAAAAAACTTAATCCTAAAAAAATTGGTAGTAATAAACTAAGTATTATTTTTGATAGAAGAATTTCAAAAGGATTTCTTGGCTCTTTTGCAGGAGCTATTTCAGCTTCTTCTATAGCAAGGGGAACATCGTTCCTTAAAGACAAATTAAACCAACCAATTTTTTCAAATTCAATTAATGTTATTGATAAACCTGATCTAATTAAGGGTATGGGTTCAAAGTGTTTTGATTCTGAAGGAGTTAAAACAGATACATTAAAATTAGTAAATGATGGAGTTTTAAATAATTACTTAGTGGATACCTACAATGGAAAAAAATTGAACTTAAAATCAAATGGAAGAAGTGGTGGAAGCACCAATCTTTATTTTGAAAACGGAAGTGTCAATTATGATGATTTGCTAAAAAGTCATTCTAAAATTTTATACGTAACTGAAACTATAGGCCATGGAACAAATCTTGTAACAGGCGATTACTCAGTAGGTGCCACAGGTTTTTTAATTGAGAATGGAGAATTTAAGTATCCAGTAAATGAAATAACCATAGCAGGAAACTTTAATGAAATGTTCAAAAAAATTACACTGGCAAATGATTTAGAATTTAAATACTCAGTTAATTCACCTACCATGATGATTGATGATATGACCGTTGCTGGTAAATGAACAAATATTGTGTAATTGGCTCAGGAATATCGGGTGCAACTATTGCTAACCTTTTAAGTAGAAAATATTCTGTTGATTTATTTGATAAAGCCAGAGGGCCAGGTGGTAGGTCTTCTTTTAAAAGATTAAATAAAACAAAAGGATTTGATCATGGTACACAATATATTTCACCTAAAAGCTCAGCTTTTAAAAAATTTATCAACATTTTGGTAAAAAAAAAAATTTTAAAAAAATGGGGTGGCAATCATCTATTTCTAAATAAAGTTAAAAAAGAAAATAAAAATCATTTAAAAATTATAGGTAAAAAGGGAAATAACGATATTAGCAAATATCTTTTAAAAAATATCCAATGTTATTTTCAAAAAGAATTAAAAAAAATTGACTATAAGGAAAAAAAATGGGTTCTTACTTTTTCTGATGGAAATAAAAAAATTTATGAAAACCTAATTTTAACTTTTCCATTTGCTCAATTATCAAAGTTGTCAAAAAAATTTATAAAAGCTCCATTCATCAAAACGAAAGTTAAAATGGATGCTAATATTACAGTTATGCTAGTAATAAAAAAAACGAGTAAAAATGTGAGTAGCTATTTATTTGATGATGAGATTTTGGGTTGGGCAGCAAAAGAAAATAGTAAAAAGAGATTTAAAAGTAATCAAGATTTATGGACTTTACAAAGTACTCACAATTGGGCAAATAAGATGATCAATAAAAATAGAGAAAACAAAAATATAAATTCTAAAATTCTTATTAATCATTTTTTTAAGCTCACAGGTATTAAAAAAACTAAAGTATTATTTTCCCTTAATCATGGATGGAAGTATTCATCAAATTCAAATCCTCTAAATATAAAAAGTTATTGGAATTCTTCATTAAATCTAGGGGTATGTGCAGATTGGTTTGCGGGACCAAGACTCGAAGCAGGCTGGATAAGTGCTAATGATCTTTACAAAAAAATTGTTAAATAAATTTATTCAAATTTTTTAACTTTATATTCCCAATTTCCCATTCGAGAATAGGCAACTTTAAGAATTAAAGCATTTTTTTTATCAAACCAAATATCAAAATTTAATCTCTTATCTTTGGGAATAGACATGTCTTTTGAAGTTAATTTAAAGTGCTCTACTTCATACATATTTCCATATAATTTAATTTTTTCTTTACCAATAAAAGTGACTATTTGTTCTTTAATGCTTCCAGAAACTGGACTTATTTGAAAGTTTGTTTGTAGAATTTTGTGACTCCACCAATTTCCAATTACACTATCTATTGATGCGCTGCCTATAAATGATGAGCCTTTAATATCGTATCTATTTTCTTTTTCATTTAAGCTTAATTGAACATATTTATCTTTTTCATTTTGACGTGTCTTTGAGTTAAAAGAAATCAATTTATCTTTAGTATATTTTTCCTCTCCAAAACTTTCAATTTCAAAAATAGTTGCTCCAAATAATTTAACAGTAAATTTTATTTGATTGGTGACAGTTGTATTATCTAAATCTTTTTTAAAAAAATAGTAATTGTAGCCAATAACTTCACCATCCCTTAAAATTTCCATTTCTATTTTATTGAACTTATTGTAATGAGCCATATGAGCATTACTATTAAACGAATAGATTATAAGAAAAATTAAGAGTAAAAATTTTTTCATAAAAATATCATTTTAATAGACTTTGAAGTTAAAAGAAATAATTTATTAAATAATGTTTTTAAAAATTAAAAATATTCCAAGTGTATCATGGAGCTCAGTTAAACCGCTTAATTTAAAACCAAAGATATCTACGTCTTTTTTTCTTTGTTTTGGACTAACTTTGTTTGGTTTAGGTGAAGGCTTGTTAATTGTTTCTGCTTCGGGTGCATCTCCATGGTCTGTATTGGCTCAGGGTTTATATTTAAATTTTGGTTTTTCTGTTGGTGTCATAACTATTTTTATTAGTTTTATTGTTTTGTTATTTTGGTTTCCATTAAATCAGAAGCCTGGAATTGGAACTATTTTAAATGCATTAATAATTGGACTGATGATTGATGTTTGTATTAGATATTTTCAAACTCCAGAAAATTATATTTCTCAAATATTGTTAGGTGCTTTTGCTGTGTTGACAGTTGGGATTGGAGGAGGAATTTATTTAGTTGCAAACTTAGGAGCAGGTCCAAGAGATGGATTGATGATTGGTCTTCAACAAAAAACAAACCTACCTATAGCTTTAGTTAGAGCCGCTCTTGAAATAACAGTTATGTCAATTGGCTGGTATTTAGGTGGTACAGTTGGTATTGGAACTCTATTGTTTGCGTTTGGAATTGGACCTTGTGTTGCTTTAGGATTATTTTTAGTTAATAAACTATTTAATTAAGCAGCAGTTCCAGACTTCTCACTTCTTTTTCTGTCATGAGGATTAAGAATAGCTTTTCTTAATCTTAAGGATTTTGGTGTAATTTCAAGAGCTTCATCAGTATTTAGCATACTTAATTGTTCAGCAATTGACATCTGTCTTACCGGAGTTAGTACAACATTTTCATCTGTACCTTGAGTTCTCATGTTAGTTAATTGTTTACCCTTCATAACATTTATAATCATATCACCAGGTTTTGGAGTTAATCCCACAATCATTCCCTCATAAACAGGGTCATTATGAGTTACAAACATTTCACCTCTAGCCTGAAGGTTAAATATTGCAAACGCTACAGCTTTTCCAGTGGACATTGAAATTAGAGCACCATTCTTTCTACCATCCATTTCACCTTCAAACTTTCCATATCCATGAAAAATTCTATTAATTACACCGGTTCCTTTTGTTAAAGTCAAAAATCTACTTGTGTAACCCATTAAGCCTCTTGTTGGTGCATGAAACACTAATCTTTTTTTATCTTTCCCAGTATCTTTTAAATCTAAAAGTTTACCTTTTCTTCTATTCATAGAGTCAATTATTTTTGAAGAATATTCTTCGTCAAGATCAACAGTGATTTCCTCAATAGGTTCAAGCTTATTACCAGCCTCATCTTTTTGATACAGTACTTTTGGAGGACTTACGGTCATCTCAAATCCTTCACGTCTCATTTGTGTAAGTAAAATTTCAAGCATTAATTCACCTCGACCACTTATTACAAACGAGTCTACATTTTCATTTTGAGAAAAAGTAATACCAACATTGTTCTGGGCTTCTGAAACTAATCTATCTCTAATTTGTGTACTTGTAAGTTTTTTTCCTTCAGTTCCAGCCAAAGGTGAACTGTTCACACTTATCGTAATAGACATGGTAGGGGGATCTATTGGAGTTGCAGGAATTGGGTCATTTAATTCAGGATCACAAATGGTATCTGCCACGTTTGCTTTTTCTAAACCTGCAATAACTACAATGTCACCTGCTTCACCTATTTCAATGGGAACTTTTTTAGTCCCTTCGTATCTAAAAATTTTTGTTAGTTTACCTTCGTCAACTTTTTCACCTTTAAGGTTAATTGCTTTGATAGGTTGATTAGCTTTTGCAGTTCCTTGAGATATTCTTCCAACCAAACTTCTTCCTAAAAAACTGTCTGCATAAAGCAAAGTAGATAGCATAGCAAAAGGTTTTGTTTTATCTAATTTAGCTGGTTCAACGTGTTCAATTATTAGATCTAATAGTGGGTGAAGATTTTCTCTGGGACCATCAACCTCTTTGCTTGCCCAGCCTGATCTTCCACTTGCATATAAAACTGGGAAATCTAATTGTTCTTCATTAGCATCTAAACTAACAAACAAATCAAAAGTTTCATCTAATACTTCATTAGCTCTTTGATCAGCTTTATCTAATTTATTAATTACGACGATAGGTTTTAATCCTTGTTTGAGTGCTTTAGCTAATACAAATTTTGTTTGAGGCATTACACCTTCTGCAGAGTCTATCAGAAGTAACGCGCCATCAGCCATACTTAGTACACGTTCAACTTCTGCAGCAAAATCTCTGTGACCAGGAGTATCTATAATATTTACTCTAGAATCTTGCCAATTAATTGATGCTGGTTTGGCTAGAATAGTGATTCCTCTCTCTTTTTCTAACTCACCAGAGTCCATCAATCTTTCATCAACAACTTCGTTATCTCTAAATGAACCACTTTGTTTCATAAGATTATCAATCATGGTAGTTTTGCCATGGTCAACGTGCGCAATGATGGTGATGTTTCTGATGTTATTGCTCATAAATTGTGGCTCTTATACATTAATTCTTTGATTTGAAAACTTAAAAAAAGACACTAATTACTTAGTAAATAGACTTTAATGAAGAATTCATTTCTTGTGATTGTTTTAAAAACATATAGATATCGCAATAAAATTAGAAGGAACACAGAATCAAGATCAACACTTCTAAATCATTAAATGGAAAATTTTAAATTACTTAAAATAGAAGATTCATTAAAAAATTCGTTACAAAAAATGAATTTTACAAAGCCGACACCTATTCAGGCCATGGCAATACCTGTGGCCTTAGAGGGAAAAGATATTTTAGGAACAGCACAAACTGGAACAGGTAAAACTTTAGCTTTTAGTATCCCTTTAATTAACAAATTGATTTTAGACAAAAATGCTTTTGCTCTAGTTATGTGTCCAACAAGAGAGCTTGCAACACAAGTAATGGAGGCAATTAAAAGCATTATAAGTGATAAAATAAATATTAAATCAGCCTTACTCATTGGCGGTGAGTCGATGCAAAAACAGCTTAGACAACTAGGTAATAGATCTAGAATAATAGTTGGAACTCCAGGAAGAATTAATGATCATCTAAAAAGAAAAAGCTTAAACTTATCAGCTACAAAGTATTTAGTTTTAGATGAAACTGATAGAATGTTAGATATGGGGTTTACCCCACAAATTGAGATGATTTTAAAATTTGTTCCAAAAGATCATCAAACATTATTATTTTCAGCAACTTTACCTCAAAATATTTTAAGAATTTCAGATAGATATTTAAACAAACCTGAAAGAATTTCAACAGGAGCAACTTCTGTTCCAATTGCAAAAATCAAACAAGAAACTCTTCAAGTTTTTAAAGAAAATAAGTACGATGAATTAATTGATCAATTTTTAGCCAGAAAAGGCTCTATCTTAGTTTTTGTTAAGACCAAAAGAGGTGCCGATAAGATGGTTAAAAAACTTAAAGAAGAGGGGCATTCAGCTGATGCTATTCATGGAGACCTTCGTCAAAGCAAAAGAGATCGTGTTATTAATTCTTTTAGAAAAGGATTGAAGAGAATTTTAATTGCAACAGATGTGGCTGCTAGAGGGTTGGATATCCCTCTAATTCAACACGTGATTAATTATGATCTACCTCAAGTTCCAGAGGATTATGTTCATAGAATCGGAAGGACTGCTAGAGCAGGATCTGAAGGATCTGCCTTAACTTTTTTAACACCTGATGATAGATCGATGTGGAATTCTATAAATAAGTTAATTGATCCAAATTTCAAACCAGCACCTAGTGGCTTAAGAAGAGACTCAAAAAATAAAAGAAGAGGTAAGGGGCCGAATAATAAAAAAAGAAAAGCTCGAGATGAAAAAAGATCTTTTGGAAAAGGTAAACAGGACAGATCTTCAAGTTTTAGAGATAAGCCAAAATCTTATGGTAAAAGTAGATCAGATAAACCATCTAGAGATGGAGAGAAAAAAAGTTTTGGTTTTAAAGGAAAATCAAGTTTTAGAGATAAGCCATCTAGAGATGGAGAGAAAAAAAGTTTTGGTTTTAAAGGAAAATCAAGTTTTAGAGATAAGCCATCTAGAGATGGAGAGAAAAAAAGTTTTGGTTTTAAAGGAAAATCAAGTTTTAGAGATAAGCCATCTAGAGATGGAGAGAAAAAAAGTTTTGGTTTTAAAGGAAAATCAAGTTTTAGAGATAAGCCATCTAGAGATGGAGAGAAAAAAAGTTTTGGTTTTAAAGGAAAATCAAGTTTTAGAGATAAGCCATCTAGAGATGGAGAGAAAAAAAGTTTTGGTTTTAAAGGAAAATCAAGTTTTACTAAAAAAAATAAATCAAAACCAAATGGTTTTACAAACAATCCAAAATATCTTGAAAGAAAATCCTTAGAAAATACATCTTCAGAACCAGAAAATAAAAGCTTTGGTTTTAAAGGAAAGAAAAAATTTAAAAGTAGAAATAGCAGACCTAAAAACTTTAGCTTTAAAAAACATAGCAAAAAAAGAAGTTAAACTTAAGATTTTTTAGTTTTTTCTTTTTTTTGCTTTCTTTTTTCTTTCAGACTCAATTTTGGTTTTTTACTAACACTAGAGTCCTTAAATGATTTTCCGCTATATCTTTTTGACATTTAAAAATTATATCAGTTATTTAAAGATAATATCAAATACTTTTAAAATATTTCATTAAGTAGATAAATTCCATAAACAGCAAAAGATACCCCTGTTAATCGTAGTAAAATTAAAGACATGTTATTTTTAATTGATAAGTGACCAATTAAGACACCTAATAAATGTAGTGTTATTGTTCCAATAATAAAACCTAAAACAAATAAAATAGGATTAGCAGCCGCAGGTACTTCTAATCCATGAGCAATTCCATGAAATAAGCCAAAAGTTGCTACAAAAATCATTATTATTTTAGTTGGGATTTTATTTTCAATACTAATTCCTATCCCTAAAAGAATTACAGAAAAAACAATTCCAATTTCTACAAAATAAAATTCTTTAACAATTAATGAAAAACCAAACAAACCTCCAACTGTCATTAAAATTAAAAAAATGGAAGGTACAATCCTAATAGCTTTACCACCGATCTGAGCAGATATTATTCCAACACTTATCATGGCAAGTAGATGATCCAATCCTAAAACAGGATGGGAAAGACCATCATAAAATCCAATCTTGCCCATAATATCGTGTGCCATTGTTGGTAGTGGAAAAATTAATAATGATGTTAAAAAAATAATAAACTTTTTATTAACAATTTTTTTTTAAGATACTTTAAAAATATTATAAATAAAAAAAAAGGGCAGTAAAGACTGCCCTTTTTGAATTTTTGTTTAGAAAGAGTGGGATTACATTCTCATTCGCTGATTGAATAACCATTGAATTACTTAGTTTTTTAAGATTGTTCATTACTTTGTTCATTACTTTAAAGGTCATTTTTAAAAGGAACTCAAAAGATGACTTCATTTTAAAGTTAGGTTAAAGATGTGAAATGAAAAAATACTTACTTTTATTTCTTTTTATAAGCATTGTTAATTCCTATGCAGGTCCACCAACAAATAAAAATATAAATATTGAAAGAATGATTGGTAACTTTAATAATTGGTTATCAAAAAATGGTCACTCACAATATTTAGAAAAAATTGAAAGTGAAAAATGTAAATCTTTTGATAAAGGTGACACTAATTGGTATTATAATAACTGTGATCAAACTAAATATAAAAATAAATTAGACATAAACATTTACACTGATAGAGGCACAGAAATCCCTCATAAAGCAAGACCTAATGATGATACTTTATTATTTTATGCATTCGATTATATTGAAGATTACAAAAGTAATAAAAAATTTTTAATCTCACCTTCTAAAAATCCTTACAAATTTGAAAGCAATTTAATTGAAGACAAGGATGTAAAAAAAGAAATTACAAGGAAAAAATCTCCACTACTTAGTTATTTATCATTTGAAGATGATAAAATAATTATTGATGAAATAACACCTAAAGATAAATTTGGAATTGTTTTTCAAAACGATACGCAGTGGGTTTCTCACTCTGTAGGTAAAAGTTTTGTATCGTATATTACGGGTCATGCAATTTGTGGAGGTTACATTAATAGTGTTGATAGTCGATTAAACGATTGGGAAGTCATTAAAAATACCCTTTATGAGGATCAAAAATTAATTGATATATTGAATATGAGCGCTGGAGACCAAAACCATGTAACTGAAAGAGATGGTTTAAAGAAATCTGGCAGATGGTTTAATAGTCATTCGATTGAATCATTTGCTAAAACTGAACTTCAAGGAACTGAAAAATCTAGTAAGAAATATAATTATCATGGGTTAAATACAAATATCATTTTTAATTATGTTATTCACAAAACAGGTGATGACTTTAAAAATTTGATGAATAATATTTTTCAAGATAAAGCAAAAATAGAAAATGATGTTTGGTTTGTCTATACTAGAGAAAGAGGATGGAATACAAACGATGCTAGATACACTTTTTTCTTAACTCGATATGATTATTTAAGAGTGGCAAAAGCAATAATGGATGATTGGCAGAATGATACCTGTGTTGGCAAATACTTAAAAACTTTAAATGAAAGAAAAATTAATAAAAATAAAAAAGAATATAAGAAAACCCAAATTGATAATTACACCAGAAGTTATGGTGGGCAGTTTCATCTTAATATGGTTGGTGGAAAAAATCGAAATATATTAGGTATGGATGGTTATGGTGGACAGCAAATAGTTATTGATCTTGATAATTCTAAAATAATTGTAATCAATTCAGTTCATTATGGATACAATTGGAATAAAATAGTTCACAAAAAGATTAAGTAAAAAAAACCCCCAAAAATTTCTTTCTGAGGGTTCTAATTTTGTTTAGTATTTGTATCTAGAGTGTTCTCTAGATGGAACTGTATTACATTCCCATTCCACCCATTCCACCCATGCCGCCCATTCCACCAGGCATACCAGCTGGCATTCCACCACCAGCATCTTTTTCTTCTGGTTTGTCAGCAATCATAGCTTCTGTAGTTACTAATAATCCAGAGATTGAAGCAGCATCTTGAAGAGCTGTTCTCACGACCTTAACTGGGTCAATGATCCCTTTTGCAAACATATCACAATACTCTTCGTTTTGAGCATCATAACCATATGATGTTTTTTTCTGCTCTAACAATTTACCAACTACCACTGAACCATCTACACCAGCATTTTTAGTAATTTGTCTAATAGGAGCTTCAAGTGCTTTTCTCACAAGTTCAACACCTGCTTTTTGATCGTCACCTTTTACTTTTACTTTCTCAAGGTTTTGAGCAGCATATAAAAGAGCACAACCACCACCTGTTACAATACCTTCTTCAACAGCGGCTCTAGTTGCATTTAAAGCATCTTCAACTCTATCTTTTCTTTCTTTAACTTCAACTTCAGTTGCACCACCAACTTTGATAACCGCAACACCACCTGCTAATTTAGCAAGTCTTTCTTGAAGTTTTTCTCTATCATAGTCAGACGTAGTTTCTTCAACTTGTTTTTTAATTGAATCACATCTTGCTGCGATATCTGATTTTTTACCACTACCACTAACGATTGTGCTGTTGTCTTTATCAACCTTGATCTTTTTGCAAGATCCAAGGTCATCAAGTTTAACATTTTCAAGTTTAATTCCAAGATCTTGAGAAATTACTTGGCCACCAGTTAATATAGCAATATCTTCAAGCATAGCTTTTCTTCTATCACCAAATCCTGGAGCTTTTACAGCAACAACTTTTAGCCCACCTCTTAGTTTGTTTACAACTAAAGTAGCTAATGCTTCACCCTCAACATCCTCAGAAATAATCATTAAAGGTCTGCCTGATTGTACAACAGCTTCTAATAATGGAACCATTGGTTGTAAGTTAGTTAATTTACTTTCATGTAATAAGATGTAAGGATTGTCTAACTCAGTTGTCATTTTATCACTGTTTGTAATAAAGTATGGAGATAAGTAACCTCTGTCAAACTGCATACCCTCAACAACATCAAGTTCAGTGTCAATTCCTTTTGCTTCTTCAACAGTAATAACACCTTCGTTACCAACTTTTTGCATAGCTTTTGCAATCATAGATCCAATTTCTTTATCACCATTTGCAGAAATTGTACCTACTTGAGCAATCTCATCACTGTCTTTAACTTTCTTTGCTGAAGAAATTAAATTTTCTTTAACATTTTCTACTGCTGCATCAATTCCTCTTTTTACATCCATAGGATTCATGCCAGCGGTCACATATTTAACACCTTCTTTTACAATTGCTTGAGCTAAAATAGTTGCAGTAGTTGTACCATCACCAGCTTCTTCATTAGTTTTGCTAGCAACTTCTTTAACCATTTGAGCACCCATGTTTTCAAATTTATCCTCAAGATCAATTTCTTTAGCAACAGAAACACCATCTTTAGTAATTCTTGGTGCACCGTAAGATTTATCCATTACAACATTTCTGCCTTTTGGACCTAAAGTAACTTTAACGGTATCAGCTAAAATATTGACACCTCTCATCATTGCCGCTCTTGCTTCAGCGTCAAATTTAATTATTTTTGCCATTTTACTTTCTCCTTTAAATTAAATTATTTACCTGAAATACCCATAATGTCTGACTCTTTCATTATGCTATATTCCTTACCATCAATTTTGACTTCAGTTCCTGACCACTTGCCAAATAAAACTTTGTCACCAACTTTAACATCCATTGGAATTAATTTTCCATCTTCAGTTTTAGCTCCACCACCAACAGCAACTACTTTTCCTTCTTGAGGTTTTTCTTGTGCTGTATCTGGGATGATTATTCCACCAGCAGTTTTTTCACTACTGTCTAAAACTTCGATTAATACTCTGTCATGTAACGGTTTAAACTTCATAAATTCTCCTTATTAAATATGTGCTTCATATAGATACTGACTTAACTTTTTCAAGATAATATGAAAAATAAGTTATGAAAATCCTGAGAAATTATGGATTTTATGGTTTATACCTTAAAATATGACTAAAAATTTAGATAATGAGGGTTTAAAATCAATTGCACAAAATTATGATCTTTTTTATATAGATCTATGGGGAGTAATGCATAATGGCATCAAGCTCCATGAAGGCGCAATTTTTACTCTCAAAAAGTTATTGGAAATAAATAAAAATTTTGTTTTATTAACCAATGCACCAAGACCCATTCAGCCTGTGAAAGAATTTTTAGAAAAAATGGGGATGGAAGAAAAGTTTAGAGATAAAGTTTTTACTTCAGGTGAGGCTGCGCTTAATTATTTAAAAAAATTTTACTCTTCAAAAAATTTTTATCACATAGGTCCACCAAGAGATTTTGATTTATTTAATGATTTTAAAGATAATAAGTCCAATGATATTGACAAAAGCCAATACCTTTTGTGCACTGGTTTGTTGGATGATTATGATCAGGATTTAAATTATTATAAAAATTTATTAGAAAATCATATTGATAAAAAAATGATTTGTACAAATCCAGATTTGATAGTTGATAAAGGAAACAAAAGAGAATTATGTGCAGGATCAGTTGCTATGGTATTTGAAAAAATGGGAGGAGAGGTTGTATATTTTGGTAAACCTTATCCAGAAGTTTATAATCAATCAATAGATAATAAAAATAGAAAAGCTTTATCAATTGGAGATAACCTTAACACTGATATTAAGGGAGCAAATCTTTTAAATTATGACTCTTTATTAATTACTAATGGAGTGCATAAAAATGAAATAAGAAATAATGGAATAGAAAAAGTATCAAAACAATATGAATCAATTGTAAACTTTACTCAGTCAGATTTAAAATGGTAAGATTATATAATAATTTTGAAATTGCTAAAAATCACAAAGGGTCAATAATTTTAATTGGAAACTTTGATGGAGTTCATTTAGGCCATCAAAAATTATTTAAATTAGCTAAATCTTATAAAAAAAAATATGACTCAAAAATTGGTGTAATCAATTTTGACCCAATGCCAAAGATGTTTTTTAACAAATCTTTAAACAATTTTAGATTGTCTAGTAATAATCAAAAACACAATTTATTAAATAATCTTGGAGTTGATTTTATTGTAACTAAAAAATTTGATAAAACTTTTTCAAAGATAAAATCAATCAATTTTATAAAAAATATTTTATCAAAAAGATTAAAGGCAAGATTTATATTTGTTAGTAATAATTTTAGATTTGGTAATAAAAGAGAAGGAGATGTGAAATTTTTGGTTCAACATCAAGAAAAGTACAATTACCAAGTTATTAAACCAAAACCTCTTCTGATTGAAAAAAAGATAGTTTCATCTTCTTTAATTAGAAGTTTTTTGGAAAAAGGTTTTTTGGAAAGAGCCAATAAATTATTAAGTAGAAAATGGTCTATTGATGGGATGGTTCAAAAGGGCAGACAAGTTGGAAAAAAAATAGGTTTTCCAACATGCAACATAGATATTAAAGATTATGTGCTAGCAAAACCAGGCGTGTATGCAGTAAGGGTTCTTCGTAAAAATAATTTAAATATACTAAAAGGGATAGCAAATCTTGGTTATAGACCAACATTTAATCAAAAAAAAATCTTACTTGAGGTTCATTTGTTTAATTTTTCTGGAAATCTTTACAATAAGCAATTATCAGTTGATTTTTTAAAATTTATAAGAAAAGAGAAAAAATTTAAGAATATTAATAAGTTAAAATCTCAAATTAAATTGGATTTGAAAATAGCAAAGAGAGCATAATGAGTAATTCACAAATTAATCTTCCTAAGACAACTTTTTCTATGAAGGCTAATTTACCAGTAAGAGAGCCAGAAATATTAGAATATTGGAAAAAAATTAATTTATATCAAGAGCTTAGACAATCTAGCAAAGGTAAAGAAAAATTTGTCTTACATGACGGCCCTCCTTATGCGAATGGAAACATTCATATGGGTACCGCTCTAAATAAAATTCTTAAAGACATTATAGTTAAATTCCATCAAATGGATGGTAAAGATTCGATATATGTTCCAGGATGGGATTGCCATGGTTTACCAATTGAGTGGAAAATAGAAGAGCAATACAAAAAGAATAAAAAAAATAAAAATGAAGTTCCAGTAGTTGAGTTTAGAAAGGAATGTAGATCGTTTGCAGAAAAATGGATTGAGGTTCACAAAGGACAATTTAAACGACTAGGTGTTATAGGCGATTGGGAAAATTATTATTCTACAATGAGTTTTGATGCAGAAGCTCAAATTGTAAGAGAATTAGGAAAATTTTTAAAAGAAGGTAGTCTATACAGAGGGTTCAAACCAGTTTTGTGGTCTACAGTTGAAAAAACTGCATTGGCTGATGCAGAAGTTGAATATCAAGATCACAAATCAGATACGATCTACACATCTTTTCCCATAAAATCTTCTAATTTAAAAGAACTTGAGGGAAGTGAGATTATCATTTGGACTACAACTCCATGGACTATACCAGCAAATAAAGCTTTAGCTTATAACGAAGCGCTTGATTATTTATTGATACAACTAAATGATGAGGGTGATTTCAAAAATCGAAAGATAGTAGTAGCGGAAGCCTTGTTAGAGTCTGTTATAAAAGAATGTTTAATTAAAGATTATAACGAGATTATAAAATTTAAAGGTAAAGATTTAAAAGGTACGATCTGTGACCACCCATTTTTTGATTTAGGATATAAGTTTGATATTCCAATGTTGGAGGCAAGATTTGTAACAACAGAACAAGGAACGGGTATTGTGCATTGTGCACCAAGTCATGGACCTGACGATTTTAATTTATGTTTAAACCATGGAATTAAAGCTATTGAAACAGTTGATGGTGACGGAAAATATACTAAGAACGTTCATTTATTTGAAGGAAATCATATCTTTAAAGCTAATCCGATTATTATTGAGAAACTAAAAGAACAAAAAAAATTATTAGCAAATGGTGAGCTGATACATTCCTATCCTCATTCTTGGAGATCTAAGGCTCCATTGGTACACAGAGCAACACCACAATGGTTTATATCAATGGAAAGTCATAAACTGAGAGAAACAGCCTTAAAAGCTTTAGATAAAACTACTTTTTATCCTAGCAAAGGAAAAGAAAGATTAAGATCTATGATTGAAACTAGACCCGACTGGTGTGTTTCAAGACAGAGAGTTTGGGGAGTTCCTCTTCCAATTTTTGTTAACAAAAAAACTAAAGAGATATTAGTCGATGATGAAGTGAATGAAAATATAGCAAACATATACGAAAAAGAAGGTTCTGATTGCTGGTTTTCAGATAACCCACAAAGATTTTTAGGTGACAAATATAAGTCAGAAGATTATGAAAAGTTAAGTGATATTGTTGAAGTATGGTTTGATAGTGGATCTACTCATTCGTTTGTTTTAGAAAAAAGAGAAGATTTAAAATGGCCAGCATCGATGTACCTTGAAGGGTCAGATCAACACAGAGGATGGTTTCACTCATCGCTACTAGAGTCTTGTGGAACAAGAGGGAAAGCACCGTTTGAGTCAATTCTATCACATGGTTTTGTTGTAGATGGAAAAGGATTAAAAATGTCTAAATCTCTTGGAAATGTGATTGCTCCTGAAGATATTCTAAAAAAATATGGTGCTGATATTCTAAGAATTTGGGTAGCTTCATCAAATTATGCAGAGGATTTAAGAATTGATCATTCAATTTTAGACCAACATGCCGACTCTTACAGAAAAATTAGAAATACTTTTAGATATTTACTTGGAAATCTTAATGATAATTTTGAAGAAATAAATTTAGAGAAATTAAATTTATCTGAACTGCCTGAATTAGAACAATTTATGCTTCATAAAATTTATTCTTTAAATGAAAATTTTAAAAATTATTTTAACAACTATGATTTTCACAATCTATACAAAGAGCTACTAAACTTTTGTACTGTAGATTTGTCGGCATTTTATTTTGATATTCGTAAAGACACTTTATATTGTGATTCTAAAGACACTAAGAAAAGAAAATCTACAATTATTTTGCTAAATATTATTCTAAACTCATTATTGAAGTGGTTTGCTCCAATTCTGTCATTTACTACAGAAGAAATATACAGATTAATATTGAATGATAATAAAAGCATTCATTTAACAAAATTTATAGAATTTCCAAAAACTTTAAATAATGAAAATTTAAATCAAAAATGGTTAGAGCTTATTAAAATCAGAAATGTTTGTAATATCAGTATTGAAGAAAAAAGAGCAAGTAAAGAAATTGGATCAAGTTTAGAGGCAAGCTTAAAAATTAATTTAGATAAAAAACTAAACGACATTTCAAAAGATGTAGATTTTTCAGAACTTTGCATCACTTCAAGTGCAGAAGTTTTTTATTTAGAAAAATCCGAAATAAAAGTTCAAACTACGAAAGCCGAAGGTTCAAAATGTCAAGTATGCTGGAAAGTTACCAAGAATGCTTGTTCAAGAAAAACTTGTCCGAAACACTCTGAATGATATTTAAATTTTTAAGCAAAAAATTTTATATTAGTTTTTCAATAGTATCTTTAATATATTTTTTAGATAGGCTATCAAAAATATACGTTATTCAATTAGATAAGAATAATCTTGGATCAGAAATCTTTAATTCTACTTATTTAAACATTGTATTAATTTGGAATAAAGGAATTGCGTTTGGATTGCTCTCATTCAATGAATCACATTTATATAATATCTTAAGCTTAATAATTTCAATAATAGTTGTGATATTAGTTATAATGTCACTAAAAAGTCAGGGTTTTAAAAGATATTCGTTGCTGATGATAGTTGGAGGAGCACTAGGTAATTTGCATGACAGAATTTTTTTTAATGCTGTACCTGATTTTATAGATTTCCATGTAGGAAATTTTCATTGGTTTATTTTTAATGTATCAGATATATTTATTACATTAGGTGTAATTGGCATGATTATTTTAGAACTAGTAGAAAACAAAACTGAAAAAAAAAATAATGATAAAAAATATTAAGTTTTTAATTTTAATAATTTTAGGTACAATTATCCTTTCAAATTGTGGTTTAATGCAGCAGGCATTTGACCCACAGAATAAAAATACATCTGAAGAATTTTTAATTGAAAAAAAATCCCCTCTTTCTATGCCTCCAAGCTTTGAAGAATTACCAGTTCCATCAAACGAAAAAATAGATCAAGAAAGTCAAATTAATAATATTGAGTCATTAATTACTGAAAATAATAATAATGAAAAATTAGAAACTACTGACACAGATAAAAATTTTGAACAGTCAATACTTGATCAAATTAAAAATAATTAATGCTCACTGAAAATATAAGTTTTAAAAACTTTTTAACTAAAAAAAAAATATTAATCACAAAGAAAAACTTAAACTTAATTTTAAATGAAAAAAATCAATTAATTCGTTCACTTTCAAAATCTTACAAAGATAGCTTCAGTAAAAAAAATACAAAACATTTTAATAAAAAATTTGACTATAGAATCATAGGAATGGGAGGATCTACCCTTGGAGCTCAAGCAATTTATGATTTTTTAAAAAAAAAATTAAAAAAAAATTCACGTTTGTTGATAATTTAAATGCTTTTGAAAATAAAAAATTAAAAAAAAATTTTAATAATTTAATTATATCAAAATCAGGAAATACAACTGAAACTATTGTAAATGCAAATATTTTAATCAAAAAGAAAGATATAAATTTATTTATAACAGAAAAAAAAAAGCTATTTGAGTTTACTTGCACAAAAATTAAAAGCAGAAGTTGTTGATCATAATAATTATATAGGAGGAAGGTATTCTGTTTTGTCAGAGGTTGGTATGTTGCCTGCAGAATTAATGGGGCTAAATTATAAAGACTTTAGACAATTAAATGATTTAGTAAAAAATAAAATTTTTATGAAGCAACTGATTTCGAATGTAGAAGCTACAATTTATTTTTTAAAATCTAAAAAATTTAACTCGATTGTTATTAATTATGATGAGCAATCAACTAATTTATTTAATTGGTATCAACAATTAGTAGCTGAAAGCCTTGGTAAAGAGAAAAAAGGTATACTTCCTATTATTTCCGTAATGCCAAAAGATAATCATAGTGTGATGCAATTATATCTGGATGGTTTTAAGAATAATTTTTTTACATTTTTCTATTCACACGAAAATAATTCTCTTAAAACTAATAATAAGTCAGTTTTACCAGAGCAAATGTATTTAAAAAATAAGGATATTAATCAAATTATGTATGCTCAAAAAAAGGCTACAGAAATTGTTTTTAAAAAGAAAAATATTCCTTTTAGAAGTTTTGAAGTTAGAAAAAGAGATGAAAAAACACTAGGAGAGCTTTTTTGCTTTTTTATACTTGAAACAATATTAATTGGTAAAGCCCTAAAGATTAATCCATTTGATCAACCAGCTGTAGAGCTTATAAAAAAAGAAACTAAGAAAATTCTGTTCTAAAAGTAAGATCCAAATATAATCTTTGAAATTCCATATTTTTTTTCATCAATCAATTGAAAATTTTTTGGAAATTCATCAATTTCCTTTTTATGTCTATGAATAATAATTACACCATTATCTTTAAGTATTTTATTTTCAATTATTGTATTAAGAATATTTTTTAAAGCCTTTTCTTTGTAGGGTGGATCTAAAAAAATTATATCATATCTCAATTTTAAACTTTTAAACTCAAAGTTATTTAGAATATCATTTTCAATAATTTGATAATTAATTTCTGATTTTAAATTATTAATATTTTTTTTGAGAATGGGCAAAACACCATCATATTTTTCTATAAATGTCACATGATCCGCTCCTTGAGAAAGACATTCAATACCAAAAGAACCTACTCCAGAAAATAGGTCTAAAACGTATGCTTTTTTTATTTCAATTGAAAACTTGTTTGAATGATTAATTATGTTGAATATAGATTCTTTTGTAAGATCTTTTAAAGGCCTAGTTTCTTTATCTTTGGGTTCAAGAAGTTTTTTTCCCTTGAATCTTCCACCTATGACTCTCATTTATCAATAACTTTAAAACCAATATCTTCTCTATAAAATCCACCATCCCAATCTAATTTTTTTATACATTGATGTACGTTATCCCTAGCTTGTAAAAAATCATCAGAGAGAGAAATAAAATTTAGTACACGTCCACCAATAGCATATATTTTTTCTTTTTCTTTTTTAGTTCCAGCATGAAATATAAAATTATTTTCATCTAGATTGAATTTTTCAAGATTATTTATTAAGATATTTTTTTGATAGGTGTCTGGATATCCTTTTGAGCATAAAACAACACATAAACTTTTTTTATCAGTCCACTCAATATTTATATCTGCAAGTTTTTTATTACAACAAGCCTCAAGTATTTCTACTAAATTAGTTTTTAGTTTAGGAAGAATAGTTTGACATTCAGGATCACCCATTCGAACATTATATTCGATTAGATAAGGTTCATTATCAACAATCATTAAACCAGCATATAAAAAGCCTTTATATTCAGTCCCAAGTTTTGAGAGCCCTTTAATTGTAGGTTTAATAATTTTACTTAAAATTTTATCTTCCAAATCATTACTTATCAGTCGGGAAGGTGAGTAGGCACCCATCCCACCTGTATTTTTACCATTATCTCCCTCAAGAACTCTTTTATGATCTTGCGCAGTCTCAAAGCTTTTAATAGTTGCCCCATCACTAATTATAAAATAGCTCATCTCTTCACCTTTTAGAAATTCTTCTATAAGAACATTTTTAGCTTCTCCAAATTTTCCATCAAATATTTCCTCGACAGCCATTAAACTTTCTTGTTCGTTATTACAAATATAAACTCCTTTACCTGCGGCTAGATTGTCTGCTTTAATTACATTAGGATATTTTGTATTTTCTAAAAATTTTTTTGCATCAACTCTATTTTCAAAAATACCAAAGTTAGCAGTTGGTATATTATATTCTTGACAGAGTTTTTTAGTAAAAATTTTAGAACCCTCCAGTTGAGAAGCAATTCTGTTAGGGCCAAATACTTTTATGTCAAATTTTTCTAAATAGTCTACAATTCCATTTACCAAAGGTTGTTCAGGACCAACGACAACTAAATCTATAGAATTCTCTTTAATGAATTTATGCAATTTATCAAATTCATTAATATCTATCTCAACGTTAGTTGCAATTTTTGAAGTTCCTGCATTCCCGGGAATACAAACAATTTCATTTATAACTGAAGACTTAGATATTGTTGCTGCTATTGCGTGTTCTCTGCCACCGCTACCTATAATTGCAATTTTCATATTAATATTTATATATCTTATTAATGAAAAATAAATTAGCTAAATTAAAATATATGCCTAATAATTTTCAAATTATTGAAGAAGGTGACCATGTAATTTGTGCTATCTCTAAAAAATTAATACCTTTAGAAAATTTAAATTATTGGAATGTTGACAAACAAGAGGCTTATTTTTCTTACGTTGAGTCTTCTATTAAAAGAGAAAAAGACAATAATTAACTTTTCCATCGATCATGTGTCCAAATCCACTGATCAACATTTTTTAAAATCATTTTTTCGAGTACATGATTTAGAAATTCAGTAATTTCTAAGACTGATTTTGTTTTACTCACTTTAATTGGTTTTGAGATATAAATTTTAAAATAGTTTGATTTTTTTCTCTCAATATAAATAGGTACCAACTCACAATTATATTTTCTTACTAATTGAGCAGGTATAGTTGTAGTTGTTGCCAAATTGTTAAAAAATTTAACTTTTTCTCCCTCTCTAACCCTTTGATCTATCATTAAAGCTATCGATTTACCTTCAGTCAAATTTTTAATTATTTCACGGCTACCAGCTCGACCTTTTTTTATCTGATTTTTACAAATATTTTCTTTCCTAATTTGTTCCATCGTTTTATTCAAAAAAATATTATTTAAGGGTCTGTAGATAGCAGCAAGGTCAATTCCTGCTTTTTCAATTTCCATTGCCATTAGTTCAAAATTATTAAAATGACCTGAAATAAATACTGCTTTTTTATTATTTTTTTTTAAATTTTCTAAATGTTCTAAACCATCTATCGACACATATTTTTTTAATTCATCATTTCTAAATTTTTTTAAATAAACGTATTCAGCAAAAATCCTTCCATAATTACCGAGTACATTAGAGGCTATTTGAGATGGATTATCAGAGTGTTTGATATTTGCTTTTTTTATATTTTGAATGATTATTTTCTTTGATTTAAATATTGGGCCTATTGTTCTTCCAATAAAAAAACCTAAATCTGATGAAAGCCGATATCCTATTAGTTGAAATAATAGGAATAAAATTTTGATTAAAATGAACTCTAAAAAATAAGCTATTTTCTTCATAATTTTGATATTAGAATTTTTTTTAATTTTTCTTTATCTTTGATTTCTAGCTTAATTTTTAAAAATTTAATATTTTTTCTTTGAGTTTTATTTAATCGAAAAAAATCTTTTTCTGTCGTTACTAACGTTAAATTGTCTCTGCTAGCATTAGATTTTAATTTTTTTAGATCAATATTTGAAAATTTATGGTGATCAGCAAAAATTATTTTTTTACTAATATTAAATTTATATTTAACTAAAGTTTGTTCAAACTCATGTGGATTTCCAATACCACAAAACATTAAATATTTTTTTCTTAAATCAAATTTTTTCAAATTTAATGGCTTATATTTTCCTTCAAATATTTGTAAATTTTTATTAATAGATTTTAATTTTGATAAAAGTTTTTTATTTTTTTTTTCTCCATTTAAGAAGATTAAATCATAATCTTTTATTATATTTAAGTTTTCTCTCAAGGGTCCCGCTGGAAGCACATATCCATTTCCAAATGCATATTTTGAATTAAAACATGCAATCTTTAAATCATAATTGATATTTTTTTGTTGCAAACCATCATCTAGTATTGCTACCTGATATTTTTTCTTAGAAGCAGTAAAAAGCGCATCTTCTCTATTACTCGCTGATATAATTTTACCTTTATTATTTAATAAATTAATTTCATCTATCTGATTTTTATAATTTTTTTTTATAAATACTGTCCTAAATTTTTTTCTTAGCAGATCATTTATTTCTATTGCCAAGGATGTTTTTCCTGTTCCACCAATAAATATATTACCAATACATATTGATTTAATTTCAAAGTTATTTTTTATAGAAAATTTTTTTGCAAAATTAATTAAAAATGTGATTGCTGATAAAGGGTAAAGAATGAATGAAATAAAATTTTTTGATTCCCAAAATTTAGGTTTTATTAACTTCATATTAAATATTTATTTATATAAAATAAATTTTTTTCAAGAACATCATTACCTATTTTAATAATTTTTTTTATGTTTTTATTTGGTGTTTTGTTTTTTAATCTTTTTAATATTAAATTTTCCATTTTTAAAATATCAGAAGAAAATGATGACATTTTAAGATTATTTAAAAAAGCATATATTTCTTTAAAGTTTTTAATATTAGGCCCACTAACAATGTAATTTCCTAGCCTTGCAGGCTCCAGAGGATTTTGGCCACCATGTTTTATGATTGACCCACCTACAAAGGATACATTTGTTAGATTGTAAAATCTAGAAGATTCACCATAACTATCAACTAAATATATATCAGTATCTTTTTGAATTTTTTGATTTGAAGAATGTGAAATGCAATTAAGACTGAGTTTATTTAAAGCCTCTTTAATTTCACTAGTTCTACTAATATGTCTTGGGATTATTATTGTAATTAATTTTCTTTCTTTCTTTTTAAGTTTCTTGTGTAAGTTTCCAATTAATACTTCCTCATTGTAATGAGTGCTAGCAGCACACCAAACTTTAAAGTTTTTAAATTTATTTTTTAATAATTTTGTTGAATGAGCATGATTATCCTTTTGACCATAATATTTCAAATTACCTGCTATCCTAATATCTTTAACTTTAAATAATTTTAAATATTTTAAGGTTTCTAAGTTTTGGGGTAACGCTAAAGATATTTTTCCAAATACTTGTTTAGCAAAGTTTGGAAAAATCTGCCATCTATTAAAACTACGTTGTGTAATTCTAGCATTCATAATTATGATAGGAATATTTTTTATACGTAAATTGTTAAACATATTTGGCCATATTTCTGAGTCTATAAAAATTGCCAGTTCAGGTTGCCAATAATTAATAAATCTTTTTACTATATAATTGTTGTCTAATGGAAAATATACATGGGATGTTTTTTTTAACTTAAGTTTATTAAAAATTTTAGCCGAACTAGTAGTTGATGTTGATAGCAAAATATTTTTTATTTTTTTATTTTTTTCTAATTTCCTTATAATTGGGATAATACTCATTAGCTCACCAACACTTGCCGCATGTATCCAAACCTTTTTATTATTTTTTTTTTGAGAATAAATACTAAATTTTTCCCCAACTCTTTTTAAATCTTCTTTGCCTTTTAATATTCGGTAAATAATAATTATAGGTGATATGATGATAGCTAAGTTTGTAAGTATGTTGTAAAAAAAATACATTAATACTCTTTAATTTGTCGTTCATAAAAATTTTTGTAAACTTTAGATTTTAATAAAAGACTTTCATGATTTCCTGAGTCAATAATTTTACCACTATCTACAACATATATTTTATCAGAATTAAGAATTGTTGATAACCTGTGAGCAATTACAATTGTAGTTTTGTCTAAAGTTAATTGACTCAGCGCTTTTTGAATCTTTTCTTCAGTTTCAGAATCCAAAGATGATGTCGCCTCATCTAATAATATTATTTTACTTTTTTTCAGAAAAGCTCTTGATATTGATAGTCTTTGTTTTTCTCCACCAGATAACTTTACTCCATTCTCTCCAATCATAGTTTGATATCCATTCTCTAAATTGTTAATGAATTCACTGCACATTGATTGTTCTGCTGCTTTATACACCTCTTCATCGGTTGCTTCCGGTCTAGCGTATTTAATGTTATTTAAAACTGTATCGTCGAATAATGTAGTATTTTGATCAACAATTGATATTTGGCCTCTTAAGGACGCTAAATTAAATTTTGATATATCTTGATCGTCTAAATGAATCGTCCCATCAGTTGGAGCATAAATTCTTGGTATCATGTTTAATAATGTTGATTTACCTGATCCACTATGACCAACCAATGCTGTCATTTTGCCACCAGTAAAATTTACATTAACATTTTGAAGGACTTTGTTCTCTGGATTGGATTTATACGTGAAGTCAACATTTTCAAAAATTATACTTCCCTCTGAAATATTCAATTTATCCTTATCTTCATTTAAATTAATTTCATTTCTAATATCTATAATTGGAAGAATTCTATTAGCAGCTGCCAACCCTTGTTCAATTGCAACATTAACTTTAGTAAGTGTCTTTACAGGTTGATAAGCTAGCATCATTGCAGCAAGAAATGAAAAAAAGTTATTTATAGCTAACTCACCACTAATAATTAATTTTCCAGAATAAAATATCAAAATAGCAATCATTACACCTGTTAATATTTCCATTACAGGTGTAGACCTAATGTAAACAGCTGAAATTTTTGCTGACTTTTCCTTTAAATCATTAACAAATTTTTCAGACCTCATATTTTCAAAATTTTCTCTTTGAAAAATTTTTAAAATTTTATGATTTTTGAAAAGATCAATTAAATATCTATTTAAATCCCCTGATTTTTCTTGTGCTTGAGTTGAGATTTTGCTCATTCTTTTCCCTACAACTTTTGCAGTGATTGAAGCAAGTGGAATCATGATAATTGCTATTAATGACAATTTCCAGTTTTGGATAAACATAACACAAAGCAAACCTATTAATGTAAGACCATCTTTGAAAATACTTAAAAATGCATCTGCCAACATTTTAGTTATTTGATTAACGTCAAAATTTAAATTTGAGATATATTTACCTGAATGATTACTTTCGATAATTTCAGTGTCTGCTTTAATGAAAGATTTTAGCATATCTGTTTGTAAATTTTTTTTAACCTCTTCTGAAACATTAATCATAAGAAGTTTTGCCATATACAGAGAAATACCTTTTGCAGCAAAAGCAAAAATAATCGCAAGTGGAATAAGAATAATCAAAGTTTGATCTTTGTTAATGAATATTTTTTCTATTGCTGGATCTAACAGCCAGGCAGTTGAAGAAGTACTTATGGCAACAATAATTGAAAATAACGAAGCTAATAAGATTTTACCAATAAATTTTTTTGTATACTCTTGATAGAGTCTTTTAAAAATTTTTGCTTTCATCATTTTCTATATTAATTTTCCAATGAGAATATTGACAAAAACTATCAGTCCTAAAAAATTATTACTTTTGAATTTAGACAAACAATCAATCGATTGATTGATATTTAGTTTTTTAACCTGAAATACTAGTAACTGTAAAATAGGGATAATCATAAATAAGAAATAATAGATTTTAAATTTCATTAATATTCCCACTAAAAATAAAGATGTGATGAACAAGCAGTATGAAATAAACAAAAATTTTTTTGGATCATTTTTAAACTTTATAGAAGTTGATTTTACACCTATTATTTCATCGTCTTTAATATCTTGAAATCCATAAATAGTGTCGTAGCCTAGTGTCCAAAATATGGCTCCTAGATAAAATATGATTGGTATTATTGAAAAATCATTTGCAATTGAAATCCAAGCCAAAATTAACCCATAATTAAATGTAATCCCTAAAAATAATTGAGGCCAATAAGTAATTCTTTTCATTAAGGGGTATGTAAAAGCTAAAGGCATTGAGGCTAGACCCATTAAAATTGTAAAATTATTAAAATTAATTAATACTAAAAAAGCAATAGCACACAAAAATAGTGCGTAAGTGGACGCAAGTTTTGTAGACACTTTTCCTGAAGCGATTGGTCTATTTTTTGTTCTCTCAACTTTTTTATCAAAATTTTTGTCTGCTATGTCATTCACTATACACCCAGCTGATCGCATCAAAATTGAGCCAGAAAGAAAAAGTGCAGAATAAAAAAAATATAAATTTAAATCTGAATTAAAATCATAAACAATTGTTAGTCCCCATAAGCATGGCCAAAACAACAACATAAAGCCAATTGGTCTTTTTAATCTTGTAAGTTCAATAAATAACTTTATTTGGTTCATAATTTACTTGTAAATAACAAAGGCTAGATTCATAATCAAACTGATTCGTATGAACATAGATTACACAGTCACAGCCCTTATGTTTCCGGCCATTCCCTTGCTAATGAGCATCTATAGTAATAGATTTCATTCTCTTAGTAAGCTTATCAGAGAACTTCATGATGAACACGTTTATGAAAATCATGTGCCTCATGAATGGAAAAAACAATTCATAAATCTAAGTGGACGAATTACACTATTGAGATGGACAATTATGTTTGCTGCTTTCGGTTTTTTGTTTAATATGATGACAGTGCTTGGTCTTTATTTAAATGAAATATTTATTGCTAGATTAATTTTTGGTTCTTGTTGTTTGTCTATGATTATTTCTATTTTATTTTTTATTAGAGAAATTCATATCTCAACTAATGCACTTAAGCTGCATATGGCTGATATGGATGTTAAGCTTGATTAAGGAAGTATAACTGCAGGGCCTAAAATTTTTCTACCTTCCAAATCTTTATGAGCCTCAACAACCTGATCTAATTTATATTTTTTAAAAATATTAATTTTTACTTTTTCAGAAATGATTTTTTCAAACATGATTTTTGATGCTTCAGAAAGCTCTTCTTTAGTAGATAAGTATTGTTGCATTGCAGGTCTTACAAGATACAGGCCTTTTGGCTGAAGCATTTTAGGGACGTTTATATCTGATAATGGTCCTGATGCATTTCCAAATGAAACCATCATTCCTCTTATCGCTAGACATTCAATTGATCCATCTAAAGTGTCCTTACCAACACCATCGTAAACTACTGGAACACCTTTGCCATCTGTAATCTCTAAAACTTTTTTAGCAAAGTTTTCTTTATTATAATTGATTACATGATCATAGCCATTTTCTTTTGCTATTTTTATTTTTTCATCTGACCCAACAGTACCTATAACTGTACAACCTAAACTTTTAGCCCATTGACCAAATATTTGACCAACTCCTCCAGCTGCCGCATGATAAAGAATTGTTTGTCCTGATTTAACAGGAAATGTTTTATGCAATAAATAAAACGTAGTTAAACCTTTTGTCATTAAAGTTGCTGCCACTTCAAGATCAATACCCTCTGGTACTTTTACAAGATTTTTTGTTGTGTAATTTCTATGTGAAGAATAAGAGCCCAATGGAATACCAGCGTAAGAAATTTTATCTCCAACTTTAAAGTCTTTTACGTTTCCACCAACATCAGTAATGACACCAGCACCTTCTAAACCTATACCACTTGGCATTTTTAGAGGATATAGACCTGATCTGTGGTAAGTATCTATATAATTAAGTCCAATAGCTTTTTGCTCAATTGTTACTTCGTTAGGCTCTGGTCTATCTAAAGTAATATTTTTAAGCACTAAAACTTCAGGACCACCATTTTTTTTTATTTCTACAGCTTTCATAATTTATTTTACAAATGTATCATTATGATAATCTTGAACTGCTTGCAAGATTTCAGCTTTAGTATTCATTACAAAAGGTCCACCTCTCGCAATTTCCTCGTTAATTGGCTTTCCAGAAATCAGTAAAAATTTTGCATCCGATTTAGATTTTACAGTTAAATCTTCACCTCTAGTTAATAATACTAAAGTACTATCTTTAACATTGTCATGTTTGTTTTTGCCAATTTCAATTTCACCATTAATTAAATAAATAAAACTATTATGAGTAGTTGGTAATTTAAAATTGAACTCTTTATCTTTATTTAACTCAACATCAAAATAAACTGGCTCAACGTTATGACCTTTGACAGGGCCTTCAGCATTTTCAAATTTACCAGCTATGACTTTTATAGTTTTGTCGTCATCTTTATAAACACTCATTTTATTTGCATCGATATAAATATACTCAGGCTTACTCATCTTTAGTTTAGCAGGCATATTTACCCATAATTGAAAACCATGAAGCTTTCCTTCTTTCATTGCAGGCATTTCGGAATGAATTATTCCACTTCCTGTTTTCATCCACTGAACATCTCCTGCAGTCATTCTACCTTCGCCGCCTGTGCTATCTTTATGTTCAAAATCACCAGCCAACATATAGGTAACGGTTTCAATTCCTCGATGAGGGTGGGGTGGAAAACCTGCGATGTAATCTTCACTATTTTCAGATCCAAATTCATCTAGCATTAAGAATGGATCAAAGTAATTTGGCTCAACACCAATACTTCTTTTTAATTTTACTCCAGCCCCATCAGATGCTGAAATAGGGTCAATAATTTTTTTTACTTCAATATTATTCATCTCTTTCCTCTATTTATTGTTTTACTTATTATTTATAACTCCACCAAATGACACACCAGATAGCTCGCTTATTTCCTTTTTCCACGTTGTTAAGTCATTTATAGAAAGTTTATTAAGATGATCATGTCCGCACGCTCTTGCTAATATCTTCATTAGATCTACAGATGCATTAAAAAATCTAGTTAATCTTGCAGAAGATTCATCAATATTTAATTTTTTTCTAAGTTCTGGTTTTTGAGTGGCAATACCAGCGGGGCAATTATTTGTATTACACATTCTAGCACCAACACATCCTATTGCTTGCATAGCTGAGTTGGAGATTGCAATACCGTCTGCTCCAAGAGCAAGTGCTTTTACAAAATCTGCAGAAGTTCTTAATCCACCTGTTACAATTAATGATACATGGTCATAACCTTTTTTATCTAAATAATTTCTAGCTCTTGCTAAGGCTGGAATCGTAGGAATAGAAATATTATTTCTAAAAATTAAAGGAGCAGCCCCAGTTCCACCACCACGCCCATCAAGAATAATATAATCAGCACTAGCACTTACTGCAAATTCAATGTCATCTTCTATATGCTGAGCAGATAATTTAAATCCTATTGGAATACCACCAGTTAACTCTCTAACTCTGTTTGAGAATTTTAAAAAATCATCAACAGTTGTTAGATCTTTGAAAGTAGAAGGGGAGATAGCATCCTCACCTTCTGGAATTTGTCTTACCTCAGATATTTTACCTTTAACTTTGTTCCCTGGTAAATGTCCACCTGTTCCAGTTTTTGCAGCTTGACCACCTTTAAAATGAAATGCTTGAATATTTTTTAACTTATCTTCTGAATAACCAAATTTAGCTGAGGCAAGCTCATAAAAATACTTTGAATTATTATTTTGCTCTTCTAAAAGCATTCCACCTTCTCCCGAACAAATTCCTGTACCAGCTCCCTCTGCACCTTTTGCTAAAGCAATTTTTGCCTCTTCTGATAGTGCACCAAAACTCATATCAGATACAAAAATTGGAATATTTAACGTTAGAGGTTTTTTTGAGTTTTTACCTATAATTATATCTGTTCCAACTTTATCTTTATCTAGAAGAGGTTTTTTTGCTAGTTGAGCAGTAAGTATTTGAATATCTTCCCACTTTGGTAAGTCTTTCGAGGGAACACCCATTGCTCCCATTTCTCCATGATGACCAAGTTTTGTTAAGCCATTTTTTGCAAGTTCATGGATGTATGCAAGATGTGGCTCTTCTTCTGTACTCTTTATTTCATTAGTACTTGAAATTTCTTCTGATTTATTAATTTGATTAGAGGTAAAATTTTTATGCGTACCGTCACAATAAGGTTTGGTGTTACTATGTTTACACATACAAAGATAAGCACCACCGGTTTCTTCAGCTTTAAAACTTATAGGTTCAAATGAGGTACCAGCATGAGACCAATCACAAAATGGTTGGTTTTTAGATTTTCCACAAGTACAAAACATGTATTCTTCATTTTGTACTAACTCTACTTTTTTAGGCTTGTTATCTGCTATAGTTGGCTTGTCCATTAATAACCTTACTCTAATAAATTAAATCTTAAAATAATATGTAATTTTTTATAAGTGTCTTAATTTAAAGCATCAAGACACATATATTTAGTTAATTAACGATTATTTAGTTTTTTATCTAGACTGAAATCTTTTGTTTCATTAACAACTAAGAATAAAAAACCCCCAGCAAGAGCAATATTTTTCATAAAAGATATAAACTGCATTTGATCAGAAAAATTATTATGAAAAATAACTGCTGTAGAAATGCAAAATATACTTAATAAAGCTGCTGAAACTTTTACTTTATATCCAATCATAATTAATATTGGCGCACCTATCTCAAGTATGATTGCTGGTATTAAAAAAATGCCAGGCACACCTAAAGACTCCATCCAACCAACTGATCCTTCATAGTTTCCAATTTTGTTAATTCCACTTAACAAAAAAATTAGAGAGATAAATATTCTACCAGTTAGATCTAAGATATTGTTCATATTTTTACTTGCTTTAATCATTACTTACTGTGTGAACCATCACAAAGTGGTTGGTTGTTAGTTTGTTTACAAGCACAAAAAAATACTTTTTTTGCTTCTTCAGCTTTGTATACAACTGGAGTAAATTCTGAACCTTTATGAGATCCATCACAAAATGGTTGCTTTGAACTCTTCCCACAACTACACCAGTAATAAGATTTATCTTTCTCAACCTCTAATGCGATTGGTCCATCTCCTGCTCTTTGTCCTTTAGTCATATTTACCCTTTCAATTAATTGACTTCTATTTAGTACTTTGTTATCAATCACACAAGAACGCAAAATAAACATACTAGTATATAAAAACATACCATGAAAAATTTAATAGAATGTCCAGCAGAAAGAGCAATTTATTTTTTAGGAGGTAAATGGAAAATTAGAATTTTATTTACTTTGTACAACAATAAGAGAGTTAGATTTAATATTCTTAAGAAAGGTTTAAAAACTATAACTCAACAAATGTTATCTAAACAACTTAAAGAGCTAGAAACAGATGGCATAGTGAACCGAAAAGTTCATCAAGTAGTACCTCCAAAAGTAGAGTATTCACTAACTGAATTCGGCTTATCAGTAATTCCCATTTTAAAATCTTTTTCTGACTGGAATAGAAAAAACATAAGAACTATTTCTTTAAAACTTAATAAAAACTTTGAAGAAAATAGAATTAGATAATATTAAGTAACTCTTTTAGATTTTTGATTTCATTATGAGGTTGGTAATCAAGTTTATCAAAAACATTATTACTTCTGTTTACCCAAATAGAATTATAACCGTAATTTCCACCACCAGATACATCCCAAGTGTTAGCACTTAAAAAAGCAACTTCATTTTTTTGAAAATTATATTTTTTAATTGGTATATCGTAAACTTTAGAGTCTGGTTTATAAGTACCAACTTCTTCTATTGAAAAAAGATCATCAAATAAATTATCTAAATTATTGCTTTTAACTAATTGATTAAGAAGGGAAGGTGTACCATTTGAAAGAATAGCAAGTTTAAAATTTTTCTCTTTAAGTTTTTTTAAAACTTCGGGCACTTCTTTAAATGGTGAAAGAATTTTATAAAGATCTAATAATTCACTTCTCATTGAAGAGTCTATTTCATAAGCTTTCATAGACTTATCCAAACTATCTTCAGTCACTTGCCAAAAATCTTTATGTCTTTTCATCAGGCTTCTAAGCCAAGTATATTCTAGCTGGGTCGTTCTCCAGTAATTTGCAAAACTTTCCCACTTATCACCAATTTTATCTTTACATTTTTCAGCAGCTGAATTGACATCAAATAAAGTTCCATATGCATCAAAAATTATTGCTTTAATATTTTTCATAAACTAATTTATCTTTATGAGTAACATTAGATTATTTTTTCCAAAAAGTTTATCACTTAATTTGACAGACACACTTGATAAATCACAATCTCATTATGTTTCAAAAGTTATGAGAATCAAAGAAAATGAAGTTTTTTCTTTATTTAATAATAGTGGAGAGTGGGAAGCAAAAATATTAACAGTTTCAAAAAGTATTGTTGAGTTTAATGTTACGAAACAATTAAGACAAAAAGAAAATCCTAAAGAGTTGTGGTTAGCTTTCTCACCAATTAAATCAAATTACTTTAACTTCATGATACAGAAAGCAACAGAGTTAGGAGTTACAAAATTTTTACCTATTATTTTTGATCGAACAATCGTTAGAAAAATAAATAAGGAGAGATTGGAAAAAGTTATAATCGAAGCAGCTGAACAATCGAATAGAATTCAAGTCCCTAATATTGAAGACTCACAAAAACTAAATAATTTTTTAGATAAAAATGATGTTGATTTAATTTTTACAGATCTTAATTCAACAAATAATAAAGTAGATTTAAAAAAACTTGGTAATAAGCCAACCTGTATTGTTGTTGGCCCTGAGGGAGACTTTTCCGAGTCTGAAAGAGAAGAGATTCTCTCTTATAAAAGTGTTCAAGCGATAAAAATTAACGAAAATATCCTTAGATCAGAAACAGCAGTTATTTCTGCTATATCAATCATAAATTACGCCATTAATTGATATTTTGTCGCGAAAACTAAAGTGTAATTTTTTAAAAGACGATCTATATAGTGTCTAAAAATGAAAAAAATTTTATATATATTTCTATCTGCATTTGCTGCTTCAAGTGCTTTAGCTAACAAACCTAAAGACTGGCAATTAGGTTTTCAAGACCCTGCATCTGATGGAATGAGAGATATTGTTAACTTCCATAACAATCTTTTGCTTCCTATCATTATAGCAATCAGTGTATTTGTTTTATTCTTAATGGTTTATGCTTGTATTAGATTTAGAGCTTCAAGAAATCCTAACCCATCTAAAACAACTCACAATGTTACAGTTGAAATTTTATGGACTTTAATTCCATGTTTAATTTTAATTGTAATGGCAGTTCCTTCTTTTAAAATTTTATACAAACAAGACACTATTCCAAAAGCAGACGTTACTGTTAAAGCAATAGGCTATCAGTGGTATTGGGGATACGAGTATCCAGATGAAAATATTATTTTTGAATCATATATGATTGAAACTAAAGATTTAAAAGAAAATCAGCCGAGACTATTAACTGTAGATCATGAAGTTGTAGTGCCGGTAAATAAAGTAATTAAAGTTTTAATAACAGCAAATGACGTGCTTCATGCATGGGCCTTACCATCCTTTGGAGTAAAAAGAGATGCTGTGCCTGGAAGAATTAATGAAACTTGGTTTAAAGCAGATAAAGTTGGAACTTATTACGGACAATGTTCTGAACTTTGTGGAATTAAACATGCTTTTATGCCTATAACTGTAAGAGTTGTTTCTGAAGAGGATTATGCAGAGTGGCTAACAGGTGCAAAAATTAAATTTGCAAAAGAACCATTATTAGAAAATGAAAATATAAAACTAGCGAGCAACTAATATGTATACACAAACAGCATCACACGACGATCATCATACCCCAACTGGTTGGAAGAGATGGGCTTATTCTACTAACCATAAAGACATTGGAACAATGTATCTAATCTTTGCAATTGTTGCAGGTGTTATTGGTACAGCGTTCTCAGTTTTAATGAGAATGGAATTGATGCATCCTGGTGACGGGATTTTAGGTGGTAATTATCATTTATATAACGTGCTAGTTACTGGTCATGGTTTAATCATGATTTTCTTTATGGTAATGCCAGCAATGATTGGTGGTTTTGGAAATTGGTTTGTACCTATTATGATTGGTGCGCCTGACATGGCCTTTCCAAGAATGAATAACATTTCATTTTGGTTATTGCCTACTTCATTTATTTTATTAATACTTTCAATATTTATGGATGGCCCTCCAGGTCAAACAGGAGTTGGTGGTGGATGGACAATATATCCTCCATTATCATCTAAAGCTGGACAGCCAGGACCTGCAATGGATTTTGCAATTTTAAGTTTACACTTAGCTGGAGCTTCATCAATTCTAGGTGCAGTAAACTTTATTACTACAATCTTAAATATGAGAACCCCAGGAATGACTCTACATAAAATGCCTTTATTTGCTTGGTCTATCTTGGTAACTGCATTCTTATTATTACTATCATTACCAGTTTTAGCTGGTGCAATTACAATGCTTTTAACAGATCGAAATTTTGGTACTGCTTTTTTTGATGCGCAAACAGGAGGAGATCCTGTTCTGTTCCAACACTTATTTTGGTTTTTTGGTCACCCTGAAGTTTACATTTTAATCTTGCCAGGCTTTGGAATGATCAGTCATATCATTTCAACATTCTCAAAAAAACCAGTATTTGGTTATTTAGGCATGGCTTATGCCATGGTTGCAATTGGTATTGTAGGTTTTGTTGTATGGGCTCACCACATGTACACAGTTGGACTGAGCACAGATACTAAAGCTTACTTCTTGGCAGCAACGATGATTATTGCGGTTCCAACAGGAATTAAAATATTTTCATGGATTGCAACGATGTGGGGTGGATCTATTACATTTAAAACACCAATGGTGTGGGCGTTAGGATTTATATTTTTATTTACAGTTGGTGGAGTAACAGGAGTTGTTCTTGCAAATGCTGGTGTTGATACTGCAATGCATGACACTTATTATGTGGTTGCTCATTTCCATTATGTATTATCTTTAGGTGCAGTATTTGCGATCTTTGCAGGGTTTTATTATTGGTTTAGTAAAATGTCTGGATATGAATACTCAGAATTTTTAGGACAATTACATTTCTGGCTAACTTTCATTGGAGTTAACTTGGTATTCTTTCCGCAACACTTTTTAGGATTAGCTGGAATGCCCAGAAGATATGCAGATTATCCAGATGCATTTGCTGGTTGGAATTACATATCGTCAATTGGATCATATATATCTGTTATTGGTCTTTTAGTATTTTTTGTAAATCTTATTTGGGCTTTTTCTAAGAAAAAAGCTGCAGCCCAAAACCCTTGGGGAGAAGGTGCCACAACATTAGAATGGACAGTCCCATCACCTCCAAACTTTCATACTTTTGAGGAATTACCTAAGTTTGAAGATGAAGAAGCTATTGAAAAATCTACTAGTTAATAATTTTTAGATTTTTAAACTGAGAATTAATGATTAAGTCTAAATCAAAGAATAGAAACTTAAGTCAGGAAGACGTATTTAATTTTTCTGAACTTTTTAAACTAATGAAGCCAAGAGTAATGTCGTTAGTTATATTTACGTGTGCTGTTGGTTTGTTAATGGCGCCAAACATTGTCCCAACAAAAGAGGCTATTATTGGAATTATACTAGTATCAATTGGCGCTGGCGCTGCGGGTGCATTAAATATGTGGTATGAGTCTGATCTTGATGCGCTAATGACCAGAACCTGTTTAAGACCAATACCAACAGGAAAAGTTAATAGAAACCAAGCTTTGGTTTTTGGAATTACACTTTCAATATTTTCAGTAATTGCTCTAGATTTTTTTGCTAATAGAATATCAGCGGGTTTATTGCTGTTTACTATTTTATTTTATGTGATTGTTTACACAATCTGGCTAAAGAGAAAAACACCACAAAACATAGTTATTGGTGGTGCCGCAGGTGCTTTACCTCCAGTTATTGGCTGGACTATAGCAACAAATTCTCTTTCATTAGAACCAATTACATTTTTTTTAATAATTTTCTTTTGGACCCCATCTCATTTTTGGGCATTGAGCTTATATAAATCAGATGATTATAAAAAAGCTAAAATACCCATGCTTCCTTTAACAAATGGAGTAGAAAGTACAAAATTAAATATATTTATATATTCACTAATCATGCTTCCTGTGATTGTTTTACCTTACTCAATTGGTTTTGTTAGTTTGGTATTTTTAATTCCATCTTTAATTTTAACTTTATATTATAATTATTTATGTTTTGAACTTTACAACTTTAAAAAAAATAAATTTAATGCAAAGAAAGCAAAAACTATATTTGGATATTCAATTTTATATTTATTTATGATCTTTGTTCTTTTTTTAATAGATAAAATCTTATGATGATACCTGACAAAAAAACTAAAAAGAAAAACATTTTAACTGCAGTAGCAATATTGGCATTTATGGTTTTTTTATTTTTTTTCACTCTTTATAATGTGGGAGTTTTTGATAGGCAAATATGATGAAGAAAAAAACTTTAACACCAGTTTTGCTAGGAGGAATTTTTTTTCTAATGCTTGGTCTTTCTTTTGCAGCAGTTCCGCTTTATGACATGTTTTGTCGAATAACAGGCTTTGGCGGAACAACACAAGTATCTAAAGAAGCTCCAAATATTGTACTTGATAAGGTTGTAAGTGTTAGATTTGATACCAATGTGAATAATCTTACTTGGGATTTTAAAGCTAAATCGAATGTGATTGATGTTAAAGTTGGTCAAGTTAATAGAATAGAGTTTGAAGTTGAAAATTATGGTGATGACACGACTTATGGAGTGGCAAGTTTTAATGTTTCACCAGCAAGTTTTGGCAAATATTACAGTAAATTAGGTTGCTTTTGTTTTGAAAAACAAGCTCTTAAAGCTGGTGAGAAGGCTACCTACGTGATGACTTTTTATTTAGATCCTGAACTTGTGAATGATCCAACTACAAAAAATCTACAAGATGTAACTATGTCGTACACTTTTTTCTCGACAGATTACTATAAACAATCATAATCACGAAAAATGTCAGCTGAAAAAAAACACGATTACCACTTAGTAGACCCAAGTCCTTGGCCTATTTATGTTTCATTCTCTTGCTTAGTATTAGCAATTGGAACAATATTTTATATGCATAACGATGTTTCATGGGGTATGTATCTTGGCCTAGCATTAGTTTTATATGGTGCATACATGTGGTTTAGGGATGTTGTAATAGAAGCAGAGCATCAAGGTCATCACACACCTGTTGTTCAAATTCATCACAGATATGGAATGACTTTATTTATTGCATCAGAGGTAATGTTCTTTGTTGCATGGTTCTGGGCATACTTTGACATAAGTTTGTTTCCAAATGAATTTGTTGGAAACGTTTGGCCACCAAAAGATATAGAAACTTTTGATCCTTGGGATATTCCATTAATAAACACACTTGTTTTGCTGCTTTCTGGAACAACAGTAACTTGGTCACATCATTCGTTGATAGAAGGTGATAGAAAAGGGTTTATTCAAGGTTTAACGCTAACAGTTATTTTAGGCTTCTTTTTTACTTTACTTCAAGCTTATGAATATCATCATGCTACTTTTGATTATTCTGGCCATATTTATGGAGCTGTATTTTATATGGCAACAGGTTTTCATGGGTTTCATGTTATCATTGGAACAATATTTTTAGCAGTGTGTTTAGCTAGAGCTAAAAAAGGACATTTTACAAAAGAGCATCATTTTGGATTTGAGGCAGCTGCATGGTACTGGCATTTTGTAGATGTTGTTTGGCTTTTTTTATTTGCAGCAATATATGTTTGGGGAAGTTAATAATTAACTCTTGAAGAACAAGTTTCTATTTTCAGTTTTTGTCTATTTTATTATTTTAGTTTTAATAACATTAGGTTCTTGGCAACTTTACAGATTAGATTGGAAATTAAATTTAATATCAGAAATTAACAATTCTTTAAAAAATGATCCAGTTGATCTGTCAAAATCAAATAAGAAAAATTATTTGAGAATAACAACTTCAGGCACAGTTGATTTTGATAAGCAAATTTATTTATATAATTTAAATGATAGTGGAAAACCTGGATTTGAAGTAATTAATCCTATTTTAATAGGTAATGAAAATTATTTAATTAATAGAGGCTGGATACCTTTTAATAAAAAGGATAAAGCAGAGATTAACGTTTTAGATACAAATAGTATAATTGGAACATTAAAAACTCAATCAAAAGCAAACTCATTTAAACCCAATAATGATATTAATGAAAACTATTGGTTTACTTTAAATAGAGATGATATTTTTTCATATACTGGAAAAAATTTTTCTAAATATATAATATATTTAAATGGAGATTATAAAGCTCCCAAACCCAAAGTGATTACATCTAACATTTCAAACAACCATAAAAAGTATGCAATTACTTGGTTTTCAATGGCGATTTCAATTCTTTTAATATATTTATATTTTAGAAAAAAAAATTATTAGATGAAATATATAAGCACCAGAAATAATAAAAAAACGTTTGAATTTAAAGATGTTTTTATAAAAGGACTGGCAGATGATGGTGGTCTATTTATCCCGGAGTCACTAAGAAAATATAGTGAAACAGAAATTAGTAGTTTTAAAAACCTTGAATACAACGATTTGGCAAAAAAAATTATCTCTACTTTCATTGGTGATTTCATGAGCGAAAATGATTTAAGTAATATCATTGATAAATCATATTCAGTTTTTAGAAAAAAGAATGTTGTTAATCTTATAAAAGTTGGTGATAGATCTGTGCTAGAGTTGTTTCATGGGCCTACGTTAGCTTTTAAAGATGTTGCGATGCAACTTTTAGGAAATTTTTATGAGTATTACCTTAATAACGAAAATCAAAAAATTAATATTGTTGTAGCAACTTCAGGAGACACTGGGGCAGCAGCAATTGATGCTATTAAGGGTAAAAAGAATGTTAATATTTTTGTTCTTCATCCACATAATCGTGTCTCATCAGTTCAAAGAAAATTAATGACAACCGGAAAAGATGAGAATGTATTCAATATTGCAATTAATGGGAACTTTGATGATTGCCAAAATTTAGTTAAATCAATGTTTGCTGACAAGAACTTTTCAAACGAAATTAAAATGTCAGGAGTGAACTCTATTAATTGGGCAAGAATAATTGCACAGAGTGTATATTACTTTTATAGCTATTTTTTAATAGAAGATAAAGATACGCCTATAAATTTTTCAGTTCCTACAGGAAATTTTGGAGATGTTTACGCTGGATACTTAGCAAAAAAAATGGGCCTTCCTATTAACAAATTAATTGTTGCAACTAATCAAAATGATATTTTACATAGAGCAATTTCAAGAGGGCGTTATGAGGTAGAAAAAGTTGCAGAAACTATTTCTCCAAGTATGGATATACAAATCGCAAGTAATTTTGAAAGACTTATCTATGATCTAAATAATGGTGATGACTCACTAACTGCTAAAGTAATGAATGATATTAAAGAAAAAGGAAAATATAAAATAGACCAAGAAAAATTGGATAAAATTAATACAAATTTTTTGTCATCTAAAATGAGTGAAGATGAAATTTTAAAAACTATTGAATTAGTTTACAAAAAATTTAACGTAGTTTTAGATCCTCATAGTGCAATAGGCTATGGAGCTTTTGATAAAGTGAATATAAGTGGCAACAATATAGTTTTAGCTACAGCTCACCCTTGTAAATTTCCTGATGCAATAAAAAATGCTATAGATTTAAATGCTGAATTACCAAAAGAACTAATGTATATTTTGGACGAAAAAGAAAGCTATAAAATTATTGATAATAATGTTGATGAAGTAAAAAAACACATCAAAGAAAGAATTTAATGAATATAAAAGAAAATGAAAATCTACCAAATTCTGAAGTTTTTATTTTAGAAGATGGAGAGCCAGTTAAAAAAAATATTGAAAATTTATTTAAAAATAAAAAAATAGTAATATTTGGTCTTCCAGGTGCATATACCTCAGTATGTTCTGCAAAACATTTACCTGGATATGTAAATATGTTTGAAAAATATAAAGAAAAAGGAATTGATCAAATAATTTGTATTTCAGCAAATGATCCATTTGTAATGAATGCGTGGGGAAAAGAGAACAAGGTAGACGGCAAAATTTTAATGATGGGAGATCCTTTTCTAAATTTTACCAAGGCAATAGGTGCAGATGTAGATAAGAGTGCAAGAGGTCTTGGTATTAGATCAAATAGATACACAATGCTAGTTGATGATATGAAGGTCGTCAAATTACAGGAAGAAAAAGATACAGGTTCTTGTGAAATTTCAGCAGCTGAAAATTTTTTAGAATTAGTTTAAGCTCGCTGCTTTTTTGGCCAGTAGGTCAACTTTTTCGTTAATTATATTTCCGGCATGAGCTTTAACCCAATTCCATTTAACATCTAAATTTTTATTTAAATTATAAAGTTCGATCCAAAGATCTTTATTTTTTACATTCTCATTTTTGGAAGTTTTCCAATTGTTTAGCACCCACTTATTAATCCATTCAGTAATTCCAAGTTTCACATATTGAGAATCTGTATATATTTCAATTTGTTCATTTCTTTTCATTTCTTTCAAAGCATTAATTGGAGCTAAAAGCTCCATTCTATTATTTGTGGTATGTCTTTCACTTCCACTTATCTCTTTACTTTCGTTATCTTTAATTATTATTGCTGCCCAACCTCCATCTCCAGGGTTTTTTAAGCATGAACCATCTGTATAAATTTTAATCATTAAATCAAATAATCTTTATACGTGAGCAAGCTATTATGTGTAATAAGCTTTTGATAATACTCATTAGGATCTTTAATGTTTATTAATGCAGTTTTAGGTGTATTCGAGTAATCATAAAGTCTAGTTAGCAAATATCTCATTGCAGCACCTCGACACAAAATATTTAATGATTTTTTTTCTTTAATAGAAATTTTTTTAATACTTTCATACCCCATAATTAAACTTTTTATTTTTAGTTTATCAATTTTAAATTTTGACCTTTTTTTATCAAAACATAGTGCATTTATACAAATAGCTAGTTCGTACATAAAATAGTCATTTGCAGCAAAATAAAAATCAATAACTCCTGAAAGTTTATTATTTTTAAAAAAAATATTATCTATAAACAGATCACCATGAATAATCCCATTTGGTAATTTATTTGGCCAGTTTTTCTTAATATATTTTAGATTATCTTTTAAAAATTTTTCTAGATTATTAAACTTATTAGATTTAAATTTTATACTTTTAAGTAAAGGGTCTAAATTTTTAATACCCATCGAATTTTTTCTAGATATTTTTATATTTTTAGTAATGTGGTGGATTTCTGCAATTATTTTACCAACTTCAAAACAATTTTTTAAACTAAGTTTGTTTTTATCTTTACCTTGTAAGAAAGAAACAATGCAAGCTGTTTTATTTTTTAATTTTATTAAATAGCTTCCATTTTTACTTTTTAAAGGTTTTGGACAATTAATCTTAGAATAATTTAATTGATCCATTAGTTTCATGAAAAAAGGGATTTCTTTATTTGAAACTCTTTTCTCAAAAATTGTTAATATAAATTTTTTATTTTTTGATTTTAATAAATAATTTGTATTTTCAATTCCTTTCTTAATACCTTGAAAACTAATAATTTTTTCAATATCAAATTTATTATTTATAACAGAAATATCTTCTTTATTTATTTTTGTATAAACAGCCATTTAATTTAATTTTTTTGGGATTTTAAATACTACGTCTTCTTTAATTATTTCTACTTCATCTATCTTAATAGTAAATCTATTTTTTAAATCATCGATAAAATTATTCACTAATATTTCAGGAGCTGAAGCACCAGATGAAATACCAATCGTGTTTGAATTTTCAATTTTATCATAAGGTATTTCACTTTCTGAGTGGATTAACATTGAATTTTCACAGCCAGATTTTTTTGCAACCTCCACAAGCCTAACAGAATTTGATGAATTTCTACTACCTATTATAAAAAACATATCACAATTTTTTGCTATGTTTTTAACAGCCATCTGTCTATTAGTTGTAGCATAACAAATATCCTCTTTTTGAGGTTCTCGAATATTTTTAAACCTACGCTTCAAAATTTGAATAATTTCTTTTGTATCATCGACGGATAGAGTTGTCTGAGTAACAAATGCAATTTTTTTATAATTTTTATCGACATAATTTTTTGCTTCATCTTCGTTTTGAATAAGATCAATTGATCCATCAGGTAATTGACCCATAGTTCCTATAACTTCTGGGTGATTTCTATGACCAATTAGAATTATATGGTATCCAGCTTTATATAAATTTTCAGCCTCTCTATGCACTTTAGAAACTAATGGACATGTTGCGTCCACATAAGTCATGTTATAATTTTTTGCATCTTTGGGTATTTTTTTTGGCACACCATGAGCTGAAAAAATAACTGGTCTTGATTTATCTTTTATTTCTTCAAGCTCTTCAACAAAAACAGCTCCTTTTTTCTTTAGGTCATCAACAACAAATTTATTGTGAACTATTTCGTGTCTAACATAAACTGGCGAACCATATTTTTGAATTGATTTTTCAACAATTTCTATTGCTCTTTCAACGCCTGCACAAAAACCACGGGGAGCTGATAGTAAAATATTAATTTGTTTATTTTTCATTTTTTTCTAAAAAATATTCCAGCAATATATGAGGAAAGGTTAAAGACGCCAAACCTATAAAGATTATTTTTAAAATTGCACTATCTAGATTGTATAAATTATTCAGTAGATATAGTGCAAAAAAAGAAAAAACAGATGTTAAAATTGTTAAAGGTAAGGCTTTTATAGCAAATAATTTAAATCCATTAATTACACTATTTGGGTCAAGTTCTATAGCCAATGAAATTGAATGTCTAATCGAATGTAAAAAACAAAAATAAATAGTAAAAGCTAAAAGTGGAGATAAATAGTAATTTAATATTAAAATTGAAAAATAATCTAAAAAAATTATAAATTTTTTAATTTCAAAATTATTCGACAATAGAAAAATACTAGATAATGTGCTACAGATTATTCCTATTTGAATTACTTTATTTGTTTCAATAAAATTTAAACTTAAATAAAACATCTCATTATCAATTAATAATAATTTAAAAATCTCTATAGTTTCCTGAAAATGAAAATACAAAGGAGCAAGTATAATTAAAAATCCTTTAAAAAAATAAAGCATTTGAGTTAAATAAGATCCATCATTTATTAAAAATTGCGTATCCTCTTTACCAAAGTGGTAGGAGGCGATTATTAAAAAAAGAGTCAAAGTCATTGATGGCAATAGTATCCAGCTAGCTATGACTGCTGCTGAAATTAAAATATATGTAATATAGAATATGTAATTTGATTTTATATTAAATAACTCAAGCAGTTTTTTTCCCTTAATATGGTCTAATGAACCATGGGAAACGCCTATAATTAAAATTAAAAGTAAACACAAAATTGATGAAATATTGAAATTGCTATACTTTAAAAGTAAAATACAAAAAGTATTTACAACAAAGAAAAAAATAAATGAATGATTTAGATTTATTTTTTTTATCCTATTTTTCATGTTAAATTAATTCTTTTAAAAATTTCCACTTAGGCATTTTAAGAATAACTTCTAAATCTTCAAAAAAACTGCTTTTATTTGATAAAAAATTAATAGCTGTTTTGGGTTTTGAATTAAAAACTCTGAAAAATATATTACTCATTTCTGTAGAATTATTTTTAAGAACTTTTAATAAAATTTTATCTAAAAAATCATATTTTGAGTTAATCTTAAATAGATTTATATTTTTAATATTTTCTATGTTTTCTCTTATATATCTGCTCTGTTCTTGAATATTTAGGAAAGTGTAACCTGTACTTAATCTAGTCATGCCGCCTGCTGAACCTATGTAAATTTCATTTAATTTATTTAAGTTTTTTTGTCTAAAAAGTGGGATTGCACCAGTTTCTTTGAAATTAATTTTACAGTTTTTGATATTAAGGTGTTTACTTAAATAATCATCAATTTGCTTATCATAATCTTTAAGCCTTTCATCATTTAGTTCGGATATCCATGTAGTTTCAACTAATGCATTTCTTTTTGTAAATGGTAGCGTATAAAAAAAATGAACTTTGTTTCTTTGATCACAAGCAAAATCCATTAAATTAAATATTTCATCATCAAAAAAATCTCTATCAGTTTCTATTTCCACCCCACAAAAATGCTGCCATAAATCATTATGTTTGTTTTTAAAATTAGGCACACTACTAAATACAAGTGAATTTGATTTATCTATTTCATCAATACTTTTAAAAAAGTGAATATTTTTATTTGACTTAAGTTTTGAAAGTATTTTCTCATAAAACATACCACTATCAATTGTCTGATACGGGGTAGATTGGCAATCTACATATTTTGTTTCATCTGGATTATTTATTGTAAAATTATTCCAGCTTTTTTTAATACAGTCATCGAAATTATGTGAAAAAATCTTCCAAAAAGACCAAGTTTTATCTCTTTTATACTCTTCTCTTGGCTCAATGATTGCTAAAGTTTTATTTTTTAACTTATCATAAATTTCTAGTTCGTACGCTAATGAGAGACCTGCACAACCTCCACCTATAATTATATAATCAAATTCTTTCATTTAAATTAATTTCTTCATTAATTAAATTATGATCGTGTTTAATATTGTCATCGTTTTTACTTATAAGTGATAACTTAATTAAGTCAAAAATAGATAACAAAGTTTCAATTATTTTTTCAATGTTTGAGACATAAATTTTTCCAGATTTTCTATAATCCTCTAAATTTTGTTTTCTTAGAATCTTATAACCTATTTTTCTATAAACTCTTCTCGCAACTAAAATAGCAAAACGAAAAGTAAAAGGGATTTCTTTAATTGAATAGAACGAATTTTTATAATAATTTTCTGAAAGTTCGATTGTAGATCTTATTTCCTCAAAATTAAGATTTATGTAAGATCTTCCAAAATTAAGGTCCTCTACAACATCCCTAGATATATTTGTTAGTTGCATGGCTATACCAAGATCAATAGCTGACTTCAATGAGCTTTTTTTATTTACTCTTAAAATTTTAGCCATCATTAAACCAACAGTTCCAGCCACCCTATAAGAGTATAATAATAAATCCTTTTTTTTATTCAATTTTATATTTTTTTGAATATCAGAATTTATTCCATCTAGTAGATCATGAACAACTTTTAATGGAATATTAAACTCATTTATGAGTTGCCACATATTCTTAATAATTGGATCATGAAATTTACGATTATTAAAATTTTGTTGAAAATCTAAAAATTTTATTTTCTTTATCTCGATAGTTTCATTGCTATCTGCAATATTGTCAACGACTCTGCAAAAATCATACAAAGCTGAACACTTTAAATAAGTTTGTTTGGGTAAGAAAAAACCTGCCCAATTAAAAGATTTTGCGTATATTGATAAATAACTCTGTTCTGACATTATATGATTTTATCTAATACTTTTGCGGAAGACAATACACCTGGCACACCTGCCCCAGGGTGTGTTCCTGCTCCAACAAAGTAAAGACCATCATATACCTCTGATTTATTATGAAATCTAAAGTAGGCTGATTGAGTAAATTTTGGCTGGATAGAAAAACCAGAACCATATTTCGTATTCAGATCTTTTTCAAAGTAATCTGGTGTAAGATAAAAATCTTCTATAATATTTTCACTAAGATTAGGCATCAAATCTTTTTCCATTTTATCTACTACTAATTTTTTCATTTTTTCACCTTCAATATCCCAATTAATTTTGGATTGGTTGTTAGGGACGGGGACTAACACATAAAAACAATCATTGCCGTCAGGGGCCATTGATTTATCAGTTGCTGTTGGTCTATGAAGATAATAGCTAATATCTTTATTTAATTTTTTTTTGTCAAATATGTCATCTAGGTGTTCTTTATATTTATTACCAAACTTTATTGTGTGATGCTCAACATTTTCATATATTTTTTTTGTTCCAAAATAATACACAAATAATCCCATAGAATATTCCATACGATTTTTTTTCCAATTAAATAGGATTGAATTATTTTTGTTTTGCCCCAACAATTTTTCATAAACAGCAGGTGGATCTGCATTGCAAATGACATTATCAGCATCTATATTGATTTGACTATTTATTTGAACACCAGAAATTTTATTATTTTTTGAAATTATTTTGGTAACTTCGCTTTCTTTTAATATCTTTATACCAACTTCATTCATCAATTTTTCATAACCTTTAATTATATTTCCAGTTCCACCCATCGAGTAATGTATTCCCCATTTTTTTTCTAAGTATAAGATTAGTCCATAAATAGAAGTTGTTGAAAAAGGGTTTCCACCAACCAAAAGAGGGTGCATGCTTAGCATTCTTCTTAATTTTTCACTTTGTATGTATGAAGAAACTAGTGAATAAACAGATTTATAACTTTTAAGTTTTAAAAGTGCTGGTAATTGCCTCATCATCACAAATGGTTTGTCAAAAGGAACATCCGCAAGCTCAGTAAAACCTTTATCAAAAATTTTTTTTGTAAAATTTACTAATTTTTCGTAACCTTTTACATCGGTCTTGTTTATTTTTTGAATTTGATTTTTCATTTCTGACTCATTTCCAGAGTAGTCAAATTTTGTTTTATCTTCAAAAATGAATTGGTACCAAATTTTAAGTGGAGTAAGTTCAATATAATCTTTGGGATCTTTTTTGAATAAATCAAATAACTCGTTTATTAAATAAGGTGCTGTTATAACAGTTGGTCCACCATCAAACGTAAAGCCATTTTTTTTAAATACTCTTGCTCTGCCACCTAAATCAGGATGTTTCTCTACTAGTGTAACTTGATGACCTTTAGCTTTAAGCCTTAGAGCAGCTGCTATTCCACCAAATCCAGAACCAATAACTATAGAATTCATTTTAATAATTTATAGCTTTTTGATAAAATTGTAAGAATATTATGAGTTAATCTTTTTTAACTCTTCTTTAGTTTCATCTAAGTTTTTTTGAAATACTGCGTCAAGTTTAGATTTATCGACAGAAGTTGTGATAATTTTTTTCACCGAATCTACAGCAATTTTAATTGACGCATCTTTAATTTCTTTAATTGCCGCTTCCTTCATTTGGCTTATTTTATTTTCAGCTAAATTTTTCTTAATTTCTGATGATTTGTGAAATTTATCATTTAGTTCAATAATTAATTTATCTGAATCTTTTTTCGCTTCATCCAAAATTTCATTACTAACAGATTGTGCTGTATCTAATTTATTTTGGGCATTATGAAGCAATGTCTTCGCCTCAGTTCTTAGTTTTTCACTTTCATCAATTTCGTTTTTAATATCAGAGATCATTTTATCTAACATCCCAGTGATTTTTTGAGGAATTTTTAAATAAATTAAAGCTCCAAAAAAAATAACAAAAGAAACTGCTACCCAAAATGTTGCATCAATTGCCATAATACTTGTCTCCACTTCTTTTAGATAAATCATCTACAATTGCCGATATACTGCTGTTATTTACTTCAGCACCAATAAGTTTTTGGATTAATTCTGATGAAGTATCTATAGCTATCTTATTAATTTTTTCAGCTGCACCATTTTGTAGTTCTTTTATTTCTTGTTCGACTTTACCAATTTCATCATCAATTTGTTTGTCAAGAACCTCTTTTTTAGAGCCAATGTCTTTTAATACTTTTTCTCTTGCTTGATTGAAAATGTTCTTTGCTTCCAGCTTACTTTTTGAAATAATTTCTTCATATTCTTTAAGCTTTTCTTCGCTATTTTCTCTCTGTCTCTCTGCAGCCTCAATATTCTCTAAAATTTGTGATTTTCGAGATTCTAAGTTGTCACTAATTTTTGGAAGTATAAATTTTGATAAAATTATATACAAAATTCCAAAGGTTAGTGTTAACCAAAAAATCTGCGAAATCCAAAATTCAGGATTTAATTGAGGCATACCTCCGCTTTCAGTTGCAAAAGCTTCCAATATAAAAAGGAAGCTAAAAAATATTGACTGAAAATATATTTTTTTAATCATTAAATTTAAAATGCAAATAGAATGATTAATGCAACTACTAATCCAAATAATCCTGTTGCTTCTGCAAGTGCAAAACCTAAAAGCAAGTTAGGAAATTGTTTTTGTGCTGCTGATGGATTTCTCATTGCACCAGACAAATAATTTCCAAAAATTATTCCAATACCAACACCGGCACCAGCTAAAGCTATTGCTGCCAAACCTGCTCCGATCATTTTTGCTGCTTCTAATTCCATTATATCCTCCTATGTTAATTAATGGTGTAAATTTAATGCATCGTTTAAATAGATGCAGGTTAAAATTGCAAAAACATAAGCTTGAAGAAAAGCAACTAAGATCTCTAAGCCTGTTAATGCAACTGAAAAACTCAGTGGAAGCCATCCACCTACTATTCCAAGACTTATTACAAAGCCTCCGAAAACTTTCATCATTGTGTGACCTGCCATCATGTTAGCAAATAATCTAACTGATAAACTAATTGGTCTACTTAAATAAGAAATTATTTCTATAACTACAATCAGTGGAAGCAGTACCGCGGGGACCCCACTTGGTACAAATAATTTTAGATATCCAAAACCATGTTTCATAAATCCAATAATAGTTACACCAATAAAAATAAATGAAGCTAAAACAAATGTTACAATGATATGACTAGTGACAGTAAAGGTATAAGGTATCATCCCAAACATATTGCAAAACAGAACAAACATAAAAAGTGAAAATATAAAAGCAAAATAGGGTTTTGCTTTAAGACCAGCAGTATCGCTAATCATTTTTGAGACAAAAGTATAACTGAGCTCTGCCAAAAGTTGAATTTTATTTGGAATTAATGAATTTTTTTTTGATCCAAGATTAAAAATTATTAATATTGCTACTGAACTAATGATCATAAACAAGCTTGCATTTGTAAATGAGATATCGAAAGTGCCTATTTTGATGTCTGGTCCAATTCTGTGCACATTGAATTGGGTCATTGGATTTGATGCCATAAAATTTTATCTATTTTTGCATATTTTTTGCAGATCTAATTACGTTGGTTATACCAGCAACTACACCTACAAAAAAAAATATTAATATAAACCAGGGCTTAGTATCAAAGGTCTTATCAAAAATAAACCCAATAATTGTCCCTACAGCCACAGCAGAAACTAATTCTGTGCTTAATTTAAAGGCTGTTCCAATAGAGGATGGATTATCCTTTTTATTATACAAATTTTTCTTTGAAATCTTGCTTTTTGCAATCTCTAGGCGAGTTTTAAACGGATCTTTTGACATTTGTATAGTTTAGGCAACCATACCCTCTGCTTTTTGTAAATCAACAGCTACTAGCTGACTAATACCTTTTTCTGGCATTGTTACTCCATAAAGTCTGTTCATTTTAGACATCGTTAGAGCATGGTGAGTTACAATAATAAATTTTGTATTTGTAATTTTAATTAGTTCCTCAAGCAAATTACAAAATCTTGTAACATTTGCATCATCAAGGGGAGCATCAACTTCATCTAATACACAAATAGGAGATGGATTAGTTAAAAAAACCGCAAAAATTAGGGACAGAGCAGTTAGTGCTTGTTCACCACCAGAAAGTAATGTTATTGATTGAAGTCTTTTTCCTGGAGGACTGACTAGCATCTCTAATCCTGCTTCTAACGGGTCATCCGAATCAACTAATTCTAATTTAGCATTTCCACCATTAAAAAGTTTTGTATAAACTTCGTTAAACTTTCTATTAACTTTTTCAAAAGCCTCAATTAATCTTTCTCTTCCTTTTTGATTTAGTTCATTGATGCTATCTTTTAATTTCATTATTGCCGTCACTAAGTCTGAACGATCTTTTTCCATTTTTTTAATTTCATCTTCATATTTACTAGTTTCTTCATCAGCTTTTAAATTAACAGATCCCAAACTTTCTCTTTCCTGCTTTTTTTTGTCTAAAGTATCTTCTTGATCAATAGCCTCTGGCAATTCTTCAGCACCAAATAGATTAGAATTTTCTAAAATATTATCTTCAGATAAATTTAATTCAGAATTTATTCTATCCAATAAATCATTTTTTCTTTTTTGGAGACCCTCTATTGTTGCACCTGAACTTGCTTTTCTTTCTCTAATTTGAATAGATTGTTCTTGAATTTCATTTAACTCATTTCTTAACGTTTCTATTCTATTGTCAGTCTCTTCAATAATTACATCGTTATCAATTTTTTCTTTATCAGAAATTCTTAAATTCTCAGAAATTTGTCCTTTTCTTTCTGCTTGAACTCTAGGTTGATTATCAAGCTCTTTTAATTGAGCTGAAAGTTTATTTTTTCGTTCAATTAATTCAGCAACCATTTTTTCTGAATTTGATAACAAATTTTTCCAACTTTCAATTTCAGTTTCAATAGTTTTTATTCTCTCATTACGTTTAATTGACTCATTTTTGATTGATTGATTTTTACTGTAAGCATCAGCATATTTTTCTTGAAGTTGTTTAATATTTTTAGATTTCTCATTTACACTTAATAGTTCTTGTCTGCTTTTCTCATTTTTTAAATCATTTAAAAAACTATCAAGCTCAATATTGCATCTGTCTAGCAATGTAACTGCTTGATTAATTTCATTACTATCAATCAATTCTTTAGCTCTTTTAATTGAGTTTTGAACGTTTGTAATTGGACCTATACTTATATTAACCGCTCCTTCAGCAATATTATTTACAACTTCGTCTACAGACTCCTGTTCTTTTTTAAGTTCTTTTTTCGCACTTTCTAAATCTTCGTTAGAGAGTTTTTCAGTTTCAAAATATTTAGAATCTATTTCTATTAAATCTGCTTTTTCCTCTTTAAGTCTTTTTTCATTTGAATTTGCGTCTATAATTATTCCTCTTTCTCTATTTATATCTTCATCGAGAGTTATTATTGATTTATTGATAGACTCTATTTCATCTTGTATTCTAGTATTTTCTTCGTCTAAATTTTGTAGTTCAAGATTCAGCCTTTGTATTCTAGACAAATTTTCAATATTTTTTTCTCTTAGAGGAGATACTTTTTCTGTTGCTGTTTTAATTAAATTTTCTAGCTCAGTTATTTTATTGTTAAATCCTTCTACTTCTCCTCCAGCTTCATTATTAATCTCATTTTCAATTTTTATCTCTTTATCAATTTCTAATAGTTTTAAGTAATATAACCCAGCTTCAATCTTTTTAATTTCTTCAGAAATTAATTTATATTTCGTAGCTTCCTCTGCTTGTTTTTGAAGGTTAGCTAACTGTTTTTCTTGTTGTCTTCGTAATTCATCTGCTCTTTTAAGATTGTTTTCTGCAGCCCCCAATCTTAGTTCGGCTTCATGTCTTCGAACATGTAACCCAGAAATTCCTGCTGCCTCTTCTAAAATAGCTCTTCGATCAGTTGGTTTCGCAGTAACTAAAGCTCCGATACGTCCTTGACTAATCATGGAAGGTGAGTGAGCGCCAGTTGATAAATCTGCAAAAAACATTTGAGCATCCCTTGCTCTTACTTCTTTGTCATTAATATAAAATTTAGAACCTTTATCTTTTTCTATTTTTCTTCTGACACTTATTTGATCCAAATCGCGATATTGAACAGGTCCTTCGTTATTTTTGTTTTCTACATTAATTGAGACTTCTGCAATATTTTTTGAAGCTTTATTAGAAGTGCCATTAAATATTACATCTTCCATTCCAGATCCACGCATACTTTTTGCAGATGTTTCTCCCATTACCCATCTCAAAGATTCTACAATATTAGATTTTCCACATCCGTTAGGACCTACAATTCCTGTAAGACCTTCTTCAATTAAAAAATTGGTTTTATCTGCAAAAGATTTAAATCCATTTAATTGGATTTTTTTAAACTCCATACATTAACTTATATCAGTTTTTCTAGAGCTTTTTTTATATTTTTATAATTTAGAGTTTTTTCAAATTTTTTGTTATTTATGACTATCGTAGGAGTAGAATTTACTTTAAAGTTTTTAGCTCCATCTATTCGGTCATTTAAAACAAAGTCTTCTATTTCTCCGTTATTTATGCATTTATCAAAATTTATATCAAAGCCTTCGCTAGTCAGAAATTTTCGAAGATTTTCATTTGCCTCTTCTACCGAATTACCCTTTACCCATTTTTGTTGGTTGGCATATAGACTATTCAAAATTGTCGAATCACCATCATTTTTACATTGTGAAACTTTAGAGGCATTGAAGGCTGCGGCATCTAATGGAAAATGTCTAAATTCAATTTTAGCTATACCTGTATCTAGGTATTCTTTTTTTAATTCAGGAAATACATCTTTGTGAAAACTTGCACAGTGGCTACAAGTTAAAGATTCAAATGCGATTATAGTTATTTTTGCATCTTTATTACCAACAAATATTCTTTTTATTTCCCCTGCATTAATACTTGAGATAGTGCTGAAAAATATAAGAGTAAAAGCTAAAATTTTTTTCATTTTTTTTTAAAGACCTTTGTTAATTCGATAAGTGATTTTTTTATTTTATTATTTTTTACATTATTGATTTTATCTTGGTATTTATCAATTGCGACATTTTCTTGTTTAATTTCAGATTTAGTAAAATTTTTGTGCTGATCATCAAAACTTATAAATTTAAGTTTTTCAACCACCCCATAACCAAAAAAGCTATTCATCTTATCCATTATGTCTTTTTTTGAATATTCCATATCAACTTCATGGCCCTTTTTAACCATTATGAGTAAAGTGCTAACACCAAACTTATTAGAATTTTTAAATGTTTTTGGGTAACAAACTTTAAATAAATCCCCACCAACTATATATTTCCAGTTATTTAAAGTTTCAGAATAAATATGTCCTTTTTTATTTATAATTTTTTTTACATTCTTTGGCAAAGTGTCTTTAAATGATCTTAAACCTTGAATGGTTTTATTTCTCTGCTTAGTATTATCTTTAAATTGCATATGAAAGAATTAATAATAACAAATAAAATTCTTAATTGGTATGATATTCACAAAAGAACATTACCTTGGAGAAAAAAAACTTCCTCCAAAAAAAAGCAATATTACACGTTGGTTAGCGAATTTATGTTGCAACAGACGCAAGTTGCAACTGTGATACCTTATTTTAATAGATTTATAAATCACATTCCAAATTTAGAAGCACTTGCTAATTTTAATGATCAAAAATTAATTAAGCTTTGGGAGGGGTTGGGCTATTATTCTAGAGTCAAAAATTTAAAAAAAACTGCTCAAATTGTTATTAAAGATTTTAATAAAAATTTACCCGATAATCTTTTAGACCTTAAGTCACTTCCTGGAATTGGAGATTATACTGCAAGTGCCATTATGGCTATTGCATTTGATAAACCTATTATTCCTTTAGATGGTAATATTGAAAGAGTTTTAAAAAGATACCTATACTTAAAAAATGAAAATCAAATTCAAAAGGATAATTTGGTTAAGCAGAAAAAAATATTTGGCACATCTTTAAGATCTAGCGATTATGCTCAAGCATTGATGGAATTAGGAGCACTAATATGTAAGCCAATCAATCCTTATTGTGAAAAATGTCCTGTTTTAGGAAAATGCAAATCTTTTAAAAAAAAAGATTTTGTTTTGACTAAATTTAAAAAAGTTAACAAAGAAAAATATTATATACTTAAGGTTTATAAAAAAGGTAATAAATATTTATTAGTTAAAAATAAAAATTTTAATTTTCTGAAAAATTTGAATATTTTTCCAATGCAAGAAATAATTAAACCAAAGAACTTTGAACATAATTTAAATTTTAAAATGTCTAATATGAATATGAATATTAAAATTGAAAATAATAAGATAGACAAAACAGTACCTTTTTCTTATTGGATTGATCCAAAACAATTAGAAAAATGTACACTTCCAACATTCACAAAAAAAATTGTTTCTTATTTGGAAAACCATTGATGAAAAAAATTGCAATAATAGGAGCGGGTATTTCAGGTTTATTTATTGCGAATTTATTTAGAGAAAATCCTGATTACCAAGTGATAATTTATGAAAAAAATAGTTCTATAGAACTAGATGAAGGGTATGGAATACAGCTATCTACAAATAGCATCAAGCTTCTCAATAAAATTGGATTTAATGATTTAGAAAATAAAGATAAATTTAACCCTGAAAAAATTGATTTTTACGATCTTAATCATAAAAAAATTTGTGATCTAAATATTTCAGAGTTTAATTCTGAAAATTGTAAGTACACAACCCTAAAAAGGTCTAAATTAGTCGAATTTTTAAAAGGTAGGTTAAAAGAAAATATAATTAAGTATGATCATAATATTCAAAAAATTGAAAAAAACGATAATCAAATAATTTTAACTTTTAATGAAGGCGCCAAAGTAATTTGTGATCATCTTATTATTTCTGATGGTGTATTTTCTAAAGGTAAGTTGTTAATCTCTAACAATGAAATAAAACCTACTTATAATAATTCTATTGCAGTAAGAGGTAGTATTTCAAGAAAACAACTAAAAAATTTAAATAAAAAAAATATTTCTTTGTTTATGGGTCAAAATTTTCATTATGTAATTTACCCTGTAAACAACAACAATGAATCTTTTAATTACATTGGAGTTTTAAATTATAAATTAACAACAAATGAGTTAGATAATTATGGTCTTTTTAAAGAAAATAGTTTTATTCAAGATATAAAATCTAAATTACAAAATCAAACTTCTTCAAATATTTTAGATAATCTAAATAACATCAAATGTTTCCCAGTTTTTGTCAGCAAAGGCTACCTTAAAACAGGCGCAAATATCTCATTAATTGGAGATGCTTTCTTTGCCTTTCCACCTTCATTTGCTCAAGGAGCCTCTCAATCTATTGAGAGTGGTTATGAATTATTTAATGATATTGAAAATAATAAAAATGAATTTTACAATAACAGAGTTGTAAAAGTTAGAATGATAAATAATAGATCAAAGCTTAATCATTTCGCCTTTCATTTATCAAATCCAATAATTATCTTTTTTAGAAATATTATTTTAAAATTTTTAACAAAAAATAAATTTTTTCTAGCAAGTTATTTGGGTAAAATTTATAAAAATTAATTTTTAGCAATTAATCTTTGTCTTAAATAATCAATTGGATGTGTTCTTCCATTAATATCACAATGCCAATAAGTCCAACCATTACAACTCTCAGCACCTAGGATAGTTGCTGCAACTTTATGAATAGATCCCTCAGTTTGATCATGCTTAATGCTGCCATCAGCCATAATTCTTGCAGAGATTTTTTTCTTATTGTCAAAAATGTTAGTACCTGGCTTGATTATTCCAAGTTCCACTAAAGAGCCAAATGGAATTCGTGGTTTGGATCTGTTATTCTTAAGCGTATCGAGTAACTCATCCTCTATTGGCTTTGTGTTTTTTAATCTTTGTTCTGCTGCTTTAAAATAACTTTTTTCTTTCTCTATACCAAAATAATTTCTACCTAATTTTTTTGCTACAGTTGCTGTAGTTCCAGAACCTAAAAATGGATCTAAAATCATGTCATCTTTATTTGATGACGCTAATAAAACTCTGTGTAGTAGAGACTCTGGTTTTTGTGTTGAATGTACTTTTTTACCATTTTTTTTGAGTCTTTCAGAGCCATTGCAAATTGGTAAATTCCAATTAGACCTCATTTGTAGATCATCATTTAAACATTTTAATGATTGATAATTAAAAGTATATTTGGATTTTTCACTCTTTGAGGCCCAAATTAAAGTTTCATGAGCATTCGTAAATCGTGTTCCTCGAAAATTAGGCATTGGGTTATTCTTATTCCAAATAACATCATTTAAAATCCAAAATCCTAAATTTTGAATTGCAGTTCCCACCCTAAAAATATTGTGATAACTACCTATGACCCAGATGGCTCCATCTTTTTTTAAAATTCTTTTACACTCAGCTAACCATGCGTATGTAAAATCATCATATTTTTTGAAATTTTTAAATTGATCCCATTTATCATTTACCGCATTTACCTTAGATCTATCTGGTCTAGTAAGCTCACCTTTTAATTGTAAATTATATGGAGGGTCTGCAAAAACTAAATCAAAAGTCTCGCTTGGAATTTTTTTTAATTCCTCAAGACTATCTCCATTAATAATTTGATTTTGAAAATCAGTTTTCATTTGTATAAAATAATTAGACTCTAAAAGGATTCTTGGGTCAACCTGAGATTGAATTATTTAGATTCGATTTGTGTTAACTAAAAGATAGATAACTAGATATTGTGTATCTTGAATTTAGATATGGGAGAGAATGTTTTTCTATGATGCTTGTTGATACCAATTTTTTTAATAGCTTTTAAATGTTGCTTTGTTCCATATCCAAAATTTTGATCCCAACTATATCCTATGTTTTTCTTAGCCAATGTAGTTATGAATTTATCTCTAGCAACTTTAGCAACAATTGATGCCGCAGAGATAGAAGCTATTTTTTGATCACCTTTAATTATAGCTTTTAAACTATAATTTTTTAAATCAGGTATTTTATTGCCATCAATTAAAACATGAGAAGGTTTTTTTTTAAGTTTTTTTATGGCTCTTTTCATTGCAAGTAAACTTGCTTGCAATATATTGATTTTATCTATTTCTTTAACAGATGCTTTGCCAACTGACCAAATAGAATTTTTTTTAATATAACTTGATAACAATTCTCTTTTATCTTTATTAATAGTTTTGGAATCTTTTAATAATTTTTTATCAATATTTTTATTTAAAATTACTGCTGCTGCGTAAACTGGTCCTATTAGACTTCCTCTTCCTACCTCGTCAACACCAGCTACAATTTTCATTTAAATTATTATGAAGTGGTAAATTAATAGTCCAATCAAAACTCCCTTTATAAAGGAAATCCATATAAGGTAGTAATTAGAAATTTTAAGTTTTTTTGCCCACCAAGAAATATATCTTTTATGTAATTCAATCATATTAACTTAAATAACTATCTTCATTTCAGTGATTTTTTTTTTAATTTTTTTTAAGTCTTCCCATGAATATTTCTTATTTTCTGGAAATCTAATTAAGTAAGATGGATTAAATGAAATCATCAGTGGGTAGGTTGTGTTTTTTAATATTACTTCTTTCCATTTTCCTCTTTCAGATGATATTTTGGTATTAATTCCTGTCACTGCTTCCATTGCTGAGCCTCCCATTAAAATGATAATTTTTGGATTAATAATTGAAATATGTTCTTTTAAAAAAACAGAGTATCTCTTAATTTCTTGGGAGGTTGGTTTTCGATCTTCAGGAGGTCTAAAATTAATTGCATAACTGCAATAGATATTTTGTCTTTTGATTTCTATTGCTAGCAGCATTTTATCTAATAATTTTCCAACATCGCCTTGAAATGTTGTAATAGTTTTATCCTCCTCAGCTCCAGGAGCTTCACCAATTAACATAATTGGGCTATTTATATTTCCATCTCCAAGCACGATATTCTGAGAATTATCCTTTAAATTACAATTTTCGATTGAATTAATTTGTTTTTTTAATTTCTCTAGGAGCTCACTTTTATTTGCTTGGTTATAATTGTTGTTATTTTCAATAATATTAAATCTATTAATTGGCTTATCTTTAAATACAAAGTTTGGTTCGATAGTATCTATTAACTGATCGTCTAATTTGCCTTTTTGATTTATCACTTTTTTAGTCATAGAATGATTTAATGTTAAACAAACTAATAAAAATAATTGTTGTTTTTATATTATCCTATCAGACCCCTCTATATTCTAAAAGTGCTAGTTTTAACGAATTTAATTCAAGAGATTTATCAAATTATTTTTCAGGAATTATTGCGTTTGAAAATATGGATAATTCTGATGCATTAAAATTTTTTAATGCGTCCAAGGTGCTTTTGAATAAGCATGATGTATATTTAAAACGATATACTTTTTCCTTGGTCTTAGAAAATAAAGTTGCGCAGGCTATTAATGTAATCAAAAATAGTAATAGCAATGAAAATTTAGATTTTTTTGAGGCTTACCTGCTTTTAATAGCTGATAGTTTAAAAAAGAATAATATCGAACAAGCAGAGAAATATTTAAATTTAAGTTTGAAATTTCAAAATGAAAATAGATTCAATACTGTAATATTTGAAACATTAAGACAATATTTTTATACTTTTAAAAATAAAAAAACTTTATTTAACAAAAAAAATTTTGGCAATATCTCAATTATTAATCAAGCATTTCAAAGATGTTATCTTAAAAAGGAGAATACTAGATCTTCTTTTTTAAACTTAATAAATAATCCTGATGGAGATTATTCAAGATATATATTTTTTTATATAAATTATTTAATTGAAAATGATCAAATTGAGGAAGCCAAGGCAGTTTCTGGGAAGCTTAAATATATAAATTCTACACTTCTCTTGTCTCAAAGTAAAAGCTGGGTAGAAAATAAAAAATTTAAAGAATTTAGCAAAATTTTTTCATGCGATAATCATAACGATATTGTAAGTGAGTTTTTATTTTTGATTTCCAACCTATACTCATCCCAAGATGATATTGAAAAATCTAATTTCTATTTAAATCTATCACATTATTTAAATCCAAAATTCATTTTGAATTCAACACTTGTGGCTGAAAATTTTTATTTAAATGGTGAATATGACAAGGCAAAAAAAATATTAAATAATTTTGATAAGAAATATAAATTTTATTATTGGTTTAGACTTAAAAAAGAAGCTCAAATAATTATTCAAAATAAGGGTTATGATGAGGGAATAGATTATTTAAGTTCAAAATTCAGTAAAATTAAAAACCCAAATATTAAGATGATTTTTGATATTGCAAATTTTTATAAAAATTCAAAAAATTATGAAAAAGCAATTGAATATTATACTGAAATCATCTCATCTCTAGATGATAATTTGGAAATTAAATCTGATCTTCTTTATAGAAGAGGTGGAAGTTATGAACGATTAGGCAATTATCAAAAAGCAGATAAAGATTTAAAATATTCATTACGAATTAATCCAGATGACGCTTATGTTTTAAATTATTTAGCCTATTCATGGTTAGAGCGTGATTATAAAATTGATGAAGCTATGAAAATGTTAGAAAAAGCATATGCTTTAAGAAGTAATGATCCTTATATTACAGACTCAATAGGGTGGGCATATTATTTGATAGATAATTATACTGAAGCAGAAAAATATATTAAAAAAGCCGTTGAATTAATGCCAGACGATCCAACTGTTAATGATCATTATGGCGATATTTTATGGAAATTAAATAGGAATATTCAGGCCAGATACTTTTGGAATTATGTTTTAAAATTAGAGGATGTAGATGAAGACATTAAAAAAAAGATAAATATCAAAATCACAGAAGGTATCAATAATTCTTAATGAAAACTAATGAAGTAAAATCATTTGCTAAGATCAATTTAGCTTTACATGTTACTGGTAAGTTAACTAATCTTCACAAAATTGAGAGTATAGTTAAGTTTATAGAATTACATGATACAATCTCAATAAAAAAAATTAAAAGCAACAAACATAAGATTTTTTTTAATGGCAATTTCTCTAAAAATATTAAAAAAGATAATACAGTAAATAAATTATTTAAAATTTTAGAAGAAAAAAAAATATTAGATAATAAAAAATTTCAAATTAAGATAAAAAAAAATATTCCACAGGAAGCTGGTCTTGGAGGAGGATCCATGAATGCTGCTACAGTTCTAAATTTTTTGATTAAAAAAAATTTTATCAAGATTAGCCAAAAAAAAGTTTTACAAATTACAAAACTAATTGGTTCTGATGTAATTTTAGGTATCAATCCTAAGAGTACAATTTTATCATCAAATGGTGTTATTAAGAAATTTTTAAAAACTTCAAATTTTAATATCTTACTTGTTCAACCAAATTTTGGATGTTCTACAAAAAAAATTTATTCAGAAGTAAAAAAATTTAGTAAACCTAAATTAAATAATCCTAAAAAAGATATGATGAATTTAAAATCTTTATTAAAATATGAAAATGATCTTGAAAAAATTGCATTCACAAAATACCCAAAACTTAAAATTTTAAAATCTTATTTAGAAAATTTAAATCAACCTTTATTTGTAAGAATGACAGGATCTGGATCAGTTATAATTGCGTATTATCAAAAAAAACAAGATTGTGAATTAGCAAAACTTAGATTTAAAAGAAAATTTAAAAATTTTTGGTGTAATACATCAAAAACTATATAAATTTTATTTTTTTGTGCTATATGAAAGCAAGATTGGGGCGTAGCCAAGTGGTAAGGCACTGGTTTTTGGTACCGGCATCCTAGGTTCGAATCCTAGCGCCCCAGCCATATATGAATAACTTTTTAGATAAAATTTTTTTTAGATCTCGAAATCTTGATTATATAAGTCAAAACCTATTTAATTTAACAAATCAAACACCTGCCAATAAGATCTTTGAAGCACTTAACGCTTATGCTGATAATAGTGAGGTGAGATACGTTGGAGGTTGTGTAAGGAAGATTATAAAAAAACAAATAGTTGATGATATTGATTTAGCTACAAATTTGAAACCAAGCGAAGTTTGCGATGCTCTAAAAAAAAAAGAAATTAATTATTATGAAACAGGTATTGACCATGGAACTATCACAGCAATAATTGACAAAAATAAATATGAAATTACTTCTTTGAGAAAAGATGTTTCTACAGATGGGAGGCATGCAAAAGTAGAATTCTCTTTGGATTGGAAAGAAGATGCGGCTAGAAGAGATTTTTCTATAAACTCAATTTACTCAGACAAAGATGGAAATTTGTTTGATCCATATGATGGTAAAAAGGATCTTGAGAATGGTAACATTAAGTTTATAGGAGATGCTGAAAATAGAATAAAAGAGGATTATTTACGTATTCTTAGGTATGTGCGATTTTTTATAAATTATTCAAATCAAAGTCATGATCCAAAAATAATTAAGATTATAAAAATAAATATTGATGGTGTTTCAAAATTATCATCAGAAAGATTGTTAGATGAATTTAAAAAATTAACGAGATCAAGCGCATTCGTGAAAATATTTAAAGATGATATTTGTTTAGAGATCATAAAAATGATTTTCCCTCAATTAAAAAACCTAGATAATTTTAAGAAATTAAATTCTTATGCCCAAGACAATCTGTCTAAAGTTGATTTTATTTTTTTATTGTCTTTAATGATAGTTGATGGAAGTGACAATACTGATTATTCTATTTATAAATTCAACTTATCTAAAAAAGATCAAAAAAGATTAAAATCAATTGATTTTTTTTATAAAGATGTTGCGGACATCAAAAATTTTAATGAAAAGAATTTTAATAAGATTTTTTATTATAATGGTAAACAAACTGTACTTGATATTATTAACTTTGCATTATTCACATCTATTAAAGTTGAAAAAAAATTATTAAAATTAATAGAAATTTATAAAAATAAAATCCCACCTTCCTTTCCAGTAGGCGCAAACATGATAATGACTAAATATAATATCCCTGAAGGGAAGATATTAGGTAGTAAGCTTAAATTGATTGAGGAAAAATGGGTTCAAAATAGTTTTCAAATTTCAGAAAAACAAATTCAAAAAATTATTAAAAGTTAAATATATTTTACGTCTTTTATTTCAAAATTTTTAACTCCAGCAGGAGTTATGATTTCCACTAAATCATTTTTGTTTTTTCCAATTAAACCTTTGCCTATTGGTGATTGGAAAAAAATTAGCTTTTGTTTTAAATTAGCCTCGTCTTTTCCAACAATTTTATAGTTAATTTTTTCACCATTATCTAGGTTTTCTAAAAATACAGTAGAACCAAAGATCACCTTTCCATCATTACTTAACACTGTAACATCGATGACATTTGCTCTCGCAATAATATCATTTATTTCTGTTATTCTTCCCTCACTGTGAGATTGCTCCTCTTTAGCAGCGTGATATTCAGCATTTTCTTTTAGATCCCCATGCGATCTTGCTTCCGCAATTGCAGCTACAATTTCAGGTCTTTTTTTTTCTTTTAAAAAAACTAATTCTTCTTTTAGTTTATTTAATCCATTCAATGTTATCGGTTCTTTATCCATTTATTATTTCCATTTAGCGATTGGAGGTAACGACATTAATATACCCTCTACGTTTCCACCTGTTTGTAATCCAAATTTAGTTCCTCTATCATACAATAAGTTAAATTCAGCGTATCTACCTCTCTTAATATACTGCATCTCTTTATCTTTTAAAGTCCATTTTTTTTTAATTTTTTTTTCTATAATCTCATTAAATATCATTTGAAACGTAACACCAACATCTCTTACAAATTTAAAGTCTTTTTCAAAATTGTTTTTTTTATAATCAAAAAAAATTCCACCTATTCCTCTCGCTTCATTCCTATGAGGCAAGAAGAAATATTCATCACACCATTTTTTGTATTTTTCATAATAATATTTATTGTGACGATTACACATTTTTTTTAACGATTGATGAAATGTATTTTTTTCCTTTTCATCTTTAATGGTAGGAGTTACATCCATACCACCACCAAACCAATTTTGAGTTGTGCATATATATCTAGTGTTGAAATGCATAGCTGGAATGTGAGGATTTTGCATATGCATTACTATCGAAATTCCAGACGCCCAAAATCTTGGATCTTTACTTGCGCCAGGAATATTTTTTTGAAATTTTTTTGGAAATTTTCCATAAACTTTTGAAAAATTTACACCCACTTTTTCAAAAATTTTTCCATTTTTAATAATTCTATATTCACCTCCACCCTCATCTTTTTTTTTGCTTCTTTGCCATGAGCTTGATTTAAATTTTATTTTATTTTTTTCTAATTTAACGATGTCATCACAAATAGCATTTTGTAAAAGCTTAAACCAATTACTAGTAATGTCTTTTTTTATTTCATTATCCATTTTATATTAACCCTGTTTGTCTTAAACTTTCTGCTAAAACAACTGCAACCGAGGATGCAATATTAAGTGATCTGACATTTTCTTTCATTGGTATCTTCAAACGATCATTTATAGATTGATGAATATTTTCAGGAACACCAGCACTTTCTCGACCAAACAATATCGTATCATTTTTTTTGAAATTAAACTTTGTATAAGATATCGATGCTTTAGTTGTCATTAAAATAATTCTTTGATTCTTTTTTGCCTCAAAGAAATGTTTTGAACTTTGATATAAATCAATTTTATCCCAATCCATGTAATCCATCACTACTCTTTTAAAACGTTTGTCACTCAGATGAAAACCACATGGTTCAATAATTTCAAGTTTAGCGCCTAAACAAGCGCATGTTCTGATTATTGCCGCTGTATTCTGAGGTATATCTGGCTCATAAAGTGCAATTTTAGGTCTTAGAATTGTTGAATTCTGTGTCATTCTTTCAGTAGTAAAATTATTATTTTATATTATATGAATTCGTATATTAAGTATTTTTAAATCAATAATAGACAATATAAACAACTAATTCATATGTCAGATAAAAAACCAGAAAGACGAGATTTTTTATTTACCGCCTCATATACTGTGGGAGCAGTAGGCGTGGCCGCAGTTGTTTGGCCATTAGTTGACCAAATGAATCCAGATGCCTCAGTAAAGGCACTAGCAAGTACAGAAGTTGACGTAAGTTCAGTTAAACCTGGAAATACTATAACCGTGCTTTGGAGAGGAAAACCAGTTTTTATTAGAAGAAGAACTCAAGATGAAATTTCAGAAGCTAGGTCAGTTAAAATGGAAGATTTAATCCATCCTGAAAAAGATGAAGATAGAGCTAAAGATCCAGAGTGGCTAGTTATGCTTGGTGTTTGCACTCATTTAGGCTGTGTCCCATTAAATGATAAAGGTGATTATGATGGTTGGTTCTGCCCGTGTCACGGTTCGCATTACGATACTTCTGGTAGAATTAGAAAAGGTCCTGCACCTTTAAACATGGAAGTTCCAAAATACGAATTTGTTAATGCTAATACAATTAAAATTGGATAATTAATATTATGAGTGATCACGAATACACGCCTACATCAAAAGTTGGAAAATGGTTTAATGACAGACTTCCACTTTTAACTTTAGCAAATCATTTAACAGATTATCCCACACCAAAAAATTTGAACTACTGGTGGACATTTGGAGGAATTCTAACTTTTTGTTTAATAACTCAGATTGTAACTGGTTTAACACTTGCAATGCATTACATAGCTCATGCTGACATGGCTTTTGAAAGTGTTGAGCATATAATGAGAGATGTTAATTATGGTTGGTTAATAAGATACATTCATGCAAATGGTGCATCAATGTTTTTTTTAGCAGTTTATATTCATATATTTAGATCTTTGTTTTATGGATCTTATAAATCTCCAAGAGAAATTATTTGGATAATTGGAATAATCATTTATCTACTAATGATGGCAGCTGCATTTATGGGTTACGTTTTACCTTGGGGTCAAATGAGTTTTTGGGGAGCAACAGTTATCACAAATTTATTTAGCGCAATTCCATTAGTAGGTGAGGGAATTGTTACTTGGTTATGGGGTGGTTATTCTGTAGACAATCCTACTCTAACCAGATTTTTTACACTCCATTATTTAATTCCTTTTTTAATTTTAGGCCTTGTTGTTTTGCATATTTGGGCACTTCATGTTCCTGGAAATAACAACCCGGTTGGAATTGATATAAAGAAACCTTCAAAGGATACGGTGCCGTTTCATCCATATATTGTTATTAAAGATGGATTTGCATTACTAATGTTTATGATTGTTTTTGCCTTTTTTGTTTTTTATTCACCAAATATTTTGGGCCATGCTGATAATTATATAGAAGCTAATCCAATGGTAACCCCAGCTCATATTGTTCCTGAATGGTATCTTTTACCTTTTTATGCAATTTTAAGATCTGTGCCTGACAAGTTACTTGGAGTTGTAGCAATGCTATCAGCTATTTTAATATTAGCTGTACTACCATGGTTAGATACTTCAAAGATAAGATCTGCAGTGTTCAGACCTTTGTACAAGCAGTTCTACTGGATACTTGTAGCTGATGTTTTAATTCTAGGATACATGGGAGCTATGCCAGCTGAAGGGCTTTACTTATTAATTGCAAGAGTAGCTACTGCATATTATTTTCTTCATTTCTTAGTGATTTTACCAGTTTTAGGATTTAAAGAAAAAACATTGCCTATTCCACTAAGTATAACTGAACCTGTTCTTGGAGGCTCTCCAAATTTGGCAATGGCTAAAAATAAAGAAAGTATAGATAAATAAAGTGAAGAATTTTATTAAATTATTTTCAATTATAGTCTTATTTTTTTTTACATTTACTCAATCACAATCAGCAGAAAAAGTTGATTATTTAAAAACTGACTGGAGTTTTAAGGGACTTTTTGGTAAATTTGACAGAGGTTCACTTCAAAGAGGTTATCAAGTTTACACAGAAGTCTGTGCTTCTTGTCACTCAATGAAATATCTAAGTTATAGAAACTTAGGAGAAAAAGGTGGACCAGAGTTCTCAGAAGCTGAAGTCAAAGCTATAGCAGCTTCATTTGAAGTAATAGATGGGCCAAATGCTGATGGTGAAATGTTTGAAAGGCCAGCAAAATTATCTGATAAATTTGTAATGCCATACGAAAATGTCAAAGCAGCTCAAGCAGCTAATGGTGGTGCTTATCCTCCTGATATGTCGGTTTTAGTTAAAGCTAGAGGAGGTGGGGTAGACTATATTTATTCTTTACTTCAAGGATATGAAGATGCTCCAACTGGAATGACTTTAGATGAAGGTGTTCATTACAACAAATATATGTATGGAAATAAAATCAGAATGTCTGCTCCACTGTCAGAGGATCTAATAGAATATGGAGATGGAACTAAAGCAACAGTTGAACAAATGTCAAAAGATGTGACAACATTTTTAATGTGGGCAGCTGAACCACATTTAGAGTCTAGGCACCGAATGGGTTTTAAAGCAATTATTTATTTGATTATTTTAACTATCTTAGTTTATTTCAGCATGAAAAGAATATGGTCACGTGTTGAATCTGAAGTTTAATACATCACCATCTTTAACTATATAATCTTTACCCTCTAGTCTCATTTTCCCGTTAGTTTTTGAATTGAGCCATCCATCATTTGCTACGAAATCTTCATAGGAAACTGTTTCTGCTCTTATAAAACCCTTTTCAAAATCAGTATGAATTTCACCAGCAGCTTTAGGGGCTGTACAGTTCTTTTGTATAGTCCATGCTCTTGTTTCTTCTGGACCAGAAGTAAAATAGGTATCTAATTCTAATATTTTATAACCTTTTTGAATTAACATGCTTAATCCAGTTTCTTTCAAACCAATCATTTCCATATAGTTTTTTCTTTCTGAGGACTCTAGTTCATTGATTTGATTTTCTATATCAGCTGACACAATTAAAGTATTTTCTTCACCAAATTTTTCTATAAAATCTTTTGTATATTGATTACCTTTCTGAACACTTTGTTCGTCTACATTACATACAAATATTTTTGGTTTAATTGATAATAAACCACTCTGATCAAGTTGTTTGCTCTCAAATTGAGATTTTAGAATAGAAATATCTTTGTCGTTATCAATACATTCTAGTGCTACTTCTAATATCTTTAGTTGTTCCTCATCTACGTTTTTTTTATTACTTTTTTCTAATCTCTTTTGGATTGACTCCAAATCAGCCAACATCATTTCAGTCTCAATAATTTCTAAATCTCTGATAGGATCTACTGTTGGGTTAACATTTTGAATATCATCAGAGTCAAAGCATCTAATCATATGAATAATTGCATCCACCTCTCTAATATGTGATAAAAACTTATTACCTAATCCCTCACCTTTAGAAGCACCCTTTACTAATCCGGCAATATCGACAAATGAAATAGTAGTATTTATGATTTTTTTTGATTTTGAAACTTTAGATAGGTTATCTAATCTTTCATCAGGCACTGGAACAACACCAACATTTGGATCAATTGTGCAAAAAGGAAAATTAGCTGCTTGAGCTTTGCTTGAGTTTGTTAATGCATTAAATAAAGTAGATTTACCTACATTGGGCAAACCAACAATTCCACATTTAAAGCTCATTATTTATTGTTATTTACTGTGCTAGAAAATAGATCTAATTTTTTTTCTACCAGTATGGAAATTGAGTCATTGATATCATTTGAGATTTTTTCAATACCAGCTAACTCATCTTCTTCAAAGTTCTGAAGAACAAAATCTCCTACTTCTATATTTTCTTTTGGTTTACCGATACCAATCCTCACTCTTGAATAATCTTTACCAATAAATTTATCAATAGACGCAATGCCATTATGCCCTGCACTTGATCCACCAAATTTTGCTTTAATTTTTCCAAATTCAACATCCAAATCATCGTGAAAAACAATCACGTCTTCTGCATCTATTTTAAAATACTCAATAAGCTCTCTTATACAAATTCCTGAATTATTCATAAATGTTAGAGGTTTGATTGCATAGATTTTTTGATCACCAACATTTCCAGTTGTGAGTAATCCTTTAAATTTGGGTTTTTGTTTAGATAAACCAAAATTTTTATTAATTGAGTCGATAATTTTAAAGCCAACGTTATGTCTATTGTTTTCACTATCTGGTGTTGGGTTGCCTAGGCCTACAAATAAAAGCATATTTTTTAATGGATAGTAAAATTTAACTTTGACAGTTTATTTCTTTTCTTCAGCAGCTTTTTTATCGTCACTCTCTTTTTTTTCACCCTCAGCTGCTGGTTTATTACCTTCTGCTGCTTCTGCTCCTGCTTCACCTTCTGCAGCTTCTGCTTCAGCTGGTTTTTCAGGTTCTTTCATTACTGTTGGTGCAGCCAATGTCGCTATAACAAAGTCTCTTCCTTTAATTGTTGGAGTTACATCTGTTTCTAAATTAATTGATGATATTTTGAAACTTTCACCTATTTCAACACCATCAAGATCAATTACCAAACTTTCAGGAATTTTTTCACTTGGACATCTTAATTCTACTTTTCTTCTAACAATGTTTAAAACCCCACCTCTTTTTAAACCTGGAGATTTTTCGTGGTTAATAAATTGAACAGGTACTTCAATTCTTATTTTTACACCAGGAACTACTCTTAAAAAGTCTACGTGAATAGGTTCATCTGAAACGATGTGATATTTAATTTCTCTTGGAAGTACATTTTGTGGTTTTCCATCAACGTTTAAAGTTACTATATTCGATAAAAAATTTTCTTTATCAATTAAAGATTTTAATATTTTTTTTGAAATTGATACTGTTTCATTTTGTGCTTCACCACCATAAATCACGGCTGGTACACCACCATTATTTCTAAGTGAGCTAAGTTCACCCTTAGTTTTAGTATTTCTAATGTTTGCTTCTAATGAAATCATAAAATCATGGGTTTTTAGCCCAAGTTCTTTAATAACTCAAGGTAATTATTTAAATAAATCCGAAACGGATGTTGAATTGGAAATCCTTTTGATTGCTTCTCCCATTAAGCCAGAAATTGGCAGAACCTCAATGTTTTTAGCATCTTTAATTTTGTCATTGTTGTCAATCGTATCAGTAATAACAAGATTTTTGATTACTGAATTTTTAATTTTTTTTACAGCCTCACCACTTAATACTCCATGCGTGATATAAACATAAACTTCCTTTGCACCCCTATCTTTAAGTGCTTTTGCAGCATTAACTATTGTTCCACCTGAATCAATAATATCATCAACAATTATACACGTTTTACCCTTAACATCTCCAATTACATTCATTACTTGTGATTGGCCTGGTTTTGGTCTTCTTTTGTCAACAATTGCAAGCCCTACATTTAATAGTTTTCCTAAGGCTCTAGCTCTTTCAGTTCCACCAACATCTGGTGCAACACAAATAATATTTTTATTTTTTATTTTCTTTTTTGCATGTCTTGCAAAAATTGGGGTCGCAAATAAATTATCAACTGGAATATCAAAAAAACCTTGAATTTGGCCAGCATGCAGATCAACAGTTACAACTCTATCTGCACCAGCTTTAGTGATTAGATTTGACACAAGTTTCGCAGAGATAGAAGTTCTTGGGACAACTTTTCTGTCCTGTCTTGCATAACCAAAATATGGAATAACAGCAGTAATATTTTTTGCAGATGATCTTTTTAATGCATCTATACATAGCAAAAGTTCCATAAGATTATCATTAGCAGGAGATGAAACTGATTGAATAATAAAAATGCTATTTCCTCTAATATTTTCATTAATCTCAACATAAATTTCGCCATCTGAAAAGTTTCTGATGCTTGAGTTTACTAGTTTAGACTTTAAATATTTTGCAATATTTTTGCTAAGAGGTTTGTTGCTATTACCGGATAATAATTTCATTAAAAACCTAATTAAGCATAATTATTGATATATTTCTACCATAATCATTTTGTTTTAATTTTAAAGCTCTTCTAGCGCTGAAAAATTTATTTTTTATATCAAAAGTATCAATTTTTAAAAAATCTATATTTTTAACTTTAACAGCTTTTAGAGAAGCGTATATATAGTTGGTTAAATCAAAGTATAATTTATTTTTTTTATTCTTAAAAAATATATAATTTTTTTTGTTTTTTTGAATAAATTTTCTTTTAAAATCTTCTTTCACTTCATAATTTTTTTGAGAAATAGATGGGCCTATAACTGCTATAATATTTTCTAACTTACAGCCTTTTTTGACCATGAACTTAATTACTTTAGTGGTAATCCCCTTGAAAGCACCTTTCCAGCCAGCGTGAATTGCTGCTATCATCCTCTTTTTGTTATCGTAAATTAATATTGGAGTGCAATCAGCCGTTAATACAGCAATAGGAATATTTGTTTGATCAGTAATTATAGCGTCAGCTCTAGGTTTTACTTTATTATTATATGTTTTATTAATGAATATGAGCTTATTGCTATGTATTTGATTAACTAAAAAAATATTTTTTGCTTTTTTGCCAATCTTTTTTCTTACTATTTGTAAGTTTTTTTTAATATCTTTTTTATTATCTTTTGAGCCAGGACCACAGTTTAAACTTTTATAAATATCTTTAGAGTGACCACCAATACTGTTAAAAAAGCAATGTTTAAGATTTTTTATTTTTGTTAATTTTTTTGATCTAATCAATTTCAAAACCTGTTTTAAATTTATTTTTTTTCATTTTTATTAACATTACTTTAAATAGTTCACCCATTTGTTTTTCGTCTATTAGACGTCTAATTCTATAAAATAAATCTGATTTTTCTGAGAAAGGGATATTTTCACTTATAATTTCAGCTCTTTGGACTATACCCATACTTGTTAAAAATTTCTTTTGATTGCTAATTAAAGAATTTAATTGATCAAATTGATCTATAAATTTTTTAAATATGTTGAAGTTAATATTGTAAGTTATGTCAGAGTCTCCAATATTTTCCAAAATGTTTGAATATTTGTGATCTTTAATAGCCTGTAGAGTTTCATGCATCTTAATATCTAGATATCCATAATCAATTATTAATATTCCACCATCATTTTTTTTTAATAAGCTGCAAATATTTTTTAAATATTTAAAAGAACCTGGTGAATACTCAATAATTTCTTGCTCATTTGAAATATTAAAATTTAAGTTTTGTTCAATTTTTCCTATATCAGTAGGATGTTCTTTAAATTCAGCTTCTTTTTTATTTTTAAAATTGACAAATCTTTCAACCCAACCATCTTTTTTTTTAAAATATTGTTTTACAGGGAGTGCATCAAAAAATTCATTGGCTAAAAAAATTGTTGGATGTGAATTGTTTTTTTTTATATCCTCTATCCAAGTTATCTTTTCAGATTTCAAATTTAATTGTTGTTTTTCTTTTAATAGGTCACTTTTTTCATGAATTTGAAAATTACAATTCATAAAACACTCTGGAAAATTCTTTAATGTTTCAATAATAACTTTAATCATCTCACCATTTCCAGCCCCAAACTCCAATAAGTTAAACTTTTTTGGTGATCCAAGACTTTTCCAAAAGGTTACTACCCATATTGCTATTATTTCTGAAAAAACTCTTGTAATATTTGGAGCAGTAATAAAATCACCTTCTTTTCCAAAAGGATTTTTTTTCATGTAGTATCCCTCATCTTTATCGTAAAGAGCTAATTCTATGAATTGGTCTAAGGGTAATTCTCTATTATCTGTTTTCATTTTTAATGTAAAAAATAGTTATTCCTCCCGAAATAAATACTAAGCTTATTATTTGGCCCATAGTTAAATTCAAAATTAAATAGCCTAGTTGTTCATCTGGAACTCTAAAAAATTCGACAAAGAATCTAAATAGAGAATAAAAAATTAAAAATAGCCCTGAAATTAACCCAGGTTTTTTTAAATAATTCCTATTCATAAAGTACATTAATATTAAGAACAAAATTATACCTTCTAAGATTGCCTCATATAATTGTGAGGGGTGTCTAGACAAATTATCTATTTTTATAAATATAACTGACCATGGCACATTTGTAGCTGTTCCATAAAGTTCTGAATTTATAAAGTTAGCCAATCTTCCAAAAAAGATTCCAATCGGTGCAACTAATGATATTTGATCTAAATAAAAAAATATATTTTGATTATTTTTTTTTGCGAAAATATAGCTTGAAACAAACACCCCAAGCAAACCGCCATGGAACGACATCCCACCTTGCCAAATCTTAAAAATATCAAAAATATTTTCTGAGTAATAAGAGAAGTTATAAAATAATATATAGCCTATTCTTCCACCTAAAATTATTCCAATGATAATGTAAGTAATATAGTCATCAAATTCTTTTCTTATATCTGAATTTTTGATAAATATTTTCTTGCATAGGATCCAACCAATTACAATTCCCAAAATATAAGCTAAGGAATACCACCTAATTTCAAATGACATAATTTGAAAAGCGACTGGGTCAAAATTATTGATGAACATTTTAAATAATACTTATAATATATATCTTATATATGAAAAATTCTAAATTTATAATTGATAAACTTGGTAAGCTTTTTGAACAAGGTATTGTTTCTTCAAAAGATCTTAGTTCAGAACTATTTAATGTTTTAAAATCTAAAAGAGATGAATTTGTTTTTAAGATGAAACTTGTTAGCAAAGATGAATTCGAAGTATTATCTAAACGTGTTGAAAATTTAGAAAATAAAATAAAAAAATTAGAAACAAAAAAAAAAACTAAACGGATAAAAAAATCTTAACACTTAATCCATTCATTTCAGATTTATCAAGAACAATATTTCCACCATGTGATCTAATGATATCTGATGCTATAGATAGCCCAAGACCTACGCTCGACTTTGACTCTGCTCTTCCTTTGTCAATCTTGTAAAATGGTTTAAATACATTTTCATGTTCTTCTTCTGGTATACCAGAACCATCATCATCGATTGTAATAAATAAATTAGTATTTTCTTTACTGAGTTTTATTTTAACTTTGTTCCCATATTTCAATGCATTATCAATTATATTATTTAAACAACGGTTAATTAAGTTTTTTCTGCCATTGATGTAAATTCTTGGTAGTAAATCTTTTTTAATATTCTGATTATTGTACTTACCAACAACTTGTTCTATCAATTCTGATATGTTGAACATTTCATCTTTTTCCATATAAGACGAGCTTGTAAATTGAAGATATTCATTAAGCATTTTTTCCATTTCATTAATATCTTCTGCTAACTTTTTGGTTAAATCTTTATCTTTAATAAAAGCAATTTGTAACTTCATCCTTGTAAGTGGAGTTCTCAAGTCATGACTTATGCCAGATAGCATTTCTGTTCTTTGATTTAAATGTCGAAGTATTCTTTTTCTCATTTTATCAAATTCATGACCTGCTTGTCTGATTTCCAATGCTCCAGATGGTTTGAACTCCTCTATTTCTTCACCTTTACCAAACCTTTCTGCTGCACGGGCTAGGTTAATAATTGGTCTAGTTTGATTTTTCAAAAATATTAATGAAATTATAACCATTATAATTGCTGGAACAGTGATCCAGAGTGCAAAAATTCTTGCAGATGAACTTGTTACCCTATCTCTTGGAACTAAAAATTTAAAGTATCCATCTTCATACTTAATTCTTATATCAATTAATTCTTTATAACTTGTGGTATCAAACCAAAAATCACCAGGATTAAAATTTGATTTTAATTCTCTTCTTAAAGTTCGATCAATAGGGCTGAATATTCTTTTAATGTATTCGCTGTTAAAGCTTTCTTTATTAACGTGCTCTATATTTAAATTTATAAACAAAGAAAAGAGGTTTTTTAATTCATCCTTGTCTATTTTTTTATTGTCATAAACTTCAACAAATAAATTAATTTCATTAATTAACGCTCTAGTCATTCCTTTGTTAGTTTTAATCCAAAGGCTGTCAAAAAATACTATTGTTATAACTAATTGAAGCACCAAAATAGGCACAGCAACAATTAGAAGAGCTCTATAAAATAATCTTTTAGGTAGTATCCTTTTAAAAAAGTTACTCAATCCAAAGAACATATCCAGCACCTCTTATTGTTTGTAAAAATTTTGGATTTTTAGGGTCGATTTCAATTTTTTTTCTCAACCTTGTGATAATAACATCTATAGATCTTTCTTTGTCTAGTTCAATTAATTGACCAATATCTTCTCTTGAAAATGTTTTACCTGGATTATTAATCATTTTTTCTAAAATTATTTTTTCTGTATTATTAATTTTAAATTCATTGTTATTTTTAATAATCAAAAGTTTATTTAAATCAATTTTTACATGTGCAAACTCAATAATTCTGACCTGTTCAGTTTTTAAAGTTTTATTTAAAATATTCTTAATTCTTAAAACTAACTCTTTTGGTTCAAACGGCTTTGGTAAATAGTCATCAGCTCCAACTTCTAAACCTTCAACTCTCTCGCTTGCTTCTCCTTTTGCAGTTAAAAGAATAATAGGAGTGTCTAATTTTTTTTTATGATCCTTTATAAATTCCAGTCCACTTTTACCTGGCATCATTATATCTAGTATTATTAAATCAAATTTAATAATACTAATTTTTTCTGATGCATCCTCAGCACTATCAGCTGTCGTAACTAAAAAATTATTTTCATTTAAATATTTTTTCACCAAAGATCTTATTCCATCATCATCGTCAACAACTAGGATATGAGCAATAAATTTATCCATTAATAATTTTGGTTAAAACATTGTCAAAATTAATTACTTCTTCTGAACTTGAATTAAGTAATGCGTTGTAAATTCTTTTTTTTTGTAAATTGAAAATTTCATTAAATATTTTTTTTCCTTTTTCATTTAAAAAAATATGTTTCACTCTAGTGTCATGATCATCCTTTTTAAAAATTATAATTTCTAATTTGATCAAATCTTTGAGTACTCTGTTGAGGCTTTGTTTTGTTACTTTTAATCGTTTCAAAAGCTCAGAAATCGAAATTCCATGGTACATTGATAGTAAGTGAATAACTTTATGGTGCGCCAAACCAATAGAGTATCTATCCAATATCTTTTTTGCATCTGAAAATGTTTCTCTGTAGCTAACAAATAATTTTTCAATTAAATCTTTTAGTTGTTCGTCTTTTAAATATAAAAGTTCTTTCATTATAGGTAAGTTATATTGACATATTACAGATACAAAGATATTTTTCACATATAATTTTAAAAAATTTCATACATGGAACCGTACGATAAAAGAACCGGAAAGATTTGGTATAATAGTGAGCTTGTTGATTGGGCTAATGCTAAGATACATGTTTTAAATCATGGACTTCACTACGCAAGTTGTGTTTTTGAAGGAGAACGAGTTTATGATGGCTCAATATTTAAATTAGAAGAACACACTTCAAGACTTTTTTATTCGGCAGAAAGAATGGGCATGACAATTCCTTACAGTGAAAAAGAGATTAATGATGCCTGTAACAAAATTATTTCAGTTCAAAACGTAGAAAATGGATATGTAAGACCTACTATTTGGAGAGGAAGTGAAATGATGGCAATTTCTGCACAACAAACAAAAATTCATGTTGCTATAGCAACTTGGGAGTGGGGTTCTTATTTTGATCCAAAACTAAAAGTGGAGGGAATAAAACTAAATATTTCTAATTGGCGAAGGCCTGCTCCAAATACAATTCCTTGGGATACAAAAGCATCAGGTCTTTATATGATTTGCACTTTATCTAAGCATGAAGCAGAAAAACAAGGTTACACGGATTCATTAATGTTAGATCACGATGGAAATGTTGCTGAAGCAACTGGAGCAAATATTTTTTTTAAAGATAAAAATGGAGAAATTCACACTCCTATTCCAGACTCTTTTTTAGATGGAATAACAAGAAGAACAGTTATTGGGATTGCAAAATCTAAAAACATTAAAGTCCATGAGAGAAAAATAAATCCATCTGAACTATCCAATTTTGTAGGATGTTTTTTAACTGGCACAGCAGCAGAAGTGACACCGGTCTCATGTATTGCAGAAAATCAATTTAAAGTATGTGAAACTATAATTGATCTAAATGAAAGTTATCAAGCTTTAGTAAGAAAGAAAAAAGCAGCTTAATTTTTATTATCTTCTGACATTGCGTGATCTATTCCCTTACGCATATAATCATATCCAGTAAAAAGAGTTAAAAATGCTGAAAGCCAAAGAAGTATAATTCCTATAGTTTGAGCATTATAATTTTGAAAGTTTATAATCTTATTACCCGTATCTCCCGAAAGTAAAAGAGCAATAGAAACCATTTGTAAAACAGTTTTTAGTTTTGCTAAATTGGATACAGGAAGTTTTATTTGCCCTTTAGCTAGAAATTCTCTTAATCCTGAAATTAATATTTCACGAGTAAGAATAATTATTGCCGCAATAACCTCATAATGCCTAATGGTTCCATCCATTACTAATAAGATTAATGCTGTAGCAACTATAATTTTATCTGCAATTGGATCTAACAATTCTCCTAATTTAGACTCCTCTCCGAGCATTCGAGCTAACATTCCATCTAAAAAATCAGTAAATGAGGCTACTATAAATAATATTAAAGCAGTTAAATCTCCATAAAAACCAGGGAGATAGAAGGCTAAAACAAAGAAGGGGACAATTATTATTCGTCCAATTGTTAGTATGTTTGGAATTTTTCTAAGCATAATTATTCGTGAAAGAAGTTATATATCTTTTTTGCAACTTTTTCCTCAACACCTTCTACAGACTTTATCTCATCAAAACTAGCAGACTCAACAGATCTTGCAGAACCAAAATGGTTCAATAAGGCCCTTTTTCTAATAGCACCTATACCATCGATCTGATCTAATAATGATTTTGATAATCCTTTAGCTCTTTTTGCTCTATGCGAGGTAATCGCAAATCTATGTGCCTCATCTCTAAGTCTTTGCATAAAAAATAAAGTTGGATCATTTTTCTCAAATTTATAGCTTTTACCATTGTAGAAAAATGTTTCGTCTCCACTATTTCGCATTTTACCTTTTGCAATAGCGATCATTGGAAGGTCATATAGGCCTAACTCATTCAACACTTCTTTTGCTGAAGAATATTGTCCTTTTCCACCATCAATTAGTATTAAATCTGGTAAGGTTAAAAAATTACCTTTCTCTAAAATTGCTCTTTTAAACCTTCTAGACAAAACTTCTTTAAGCATAGCAAAATCATCTTGCTCAGCACCTTTTGTTTTTATATCAAATTTTCTATATCTCTTTTTAACGAAACCTTCATTGCCAAATGTAACCATTGCCCCAACACTGTTGGTTCCTGAAATATGACTGTTATCATAAACTTCAACAAGATTGATGACATTTTTTAGATCAAATTTTTTAGCAACACCTTCAAATAAATTTTTATTATTATTTGTTTCATAAAGTTTTCTATTTAATGACTCTTTTGCATTTTTTTCAGCCATTGCCACAACTTTTGCTTTCGTTCCTTTTTTTGCAGTATTGATGGAAATAGTATTTCCTTCTTTTTTACTTAGAGTTTCCTCTATTAATTTCTTATCTTTAATGTCAGCATTGATAATAACTAATTTGGGTACAGTTTTATTTTCATAAAATTGCATTAAAAAAAAAGACATAATTTCCGAAACATCTTGATCTGGATCATGTTTTGGAAAATAAGCTTGGTTTCCCCAGTTTTGTTTTGATCTATAAAAGAAAACTTGAATACAAGCTTTTCCAGATTCTTTGTATCCAGCAATCACATCAGCATCTACCAGATTTGCTTCATTGATTCTTTGTGACGATTGAATGATGTTTAGAGATTTTATTCTATCTCTAAAAATTGAAGCTTTTTCAAAATCAAGTTCATCACTTGCTGCTTCCATTTCCTTTGAAAGATTTTTTTGTATATCTCTTGATTTGCCTGACACGAATAGAATTGCTTGGTCTACAGTTTTTTTATAATCTGATTTATCTATGTAACCTACACAAGGACCTGAGCATCTTTTTATTTGATAAAGTATGCAAGGTCTTTTTCTATTTTTAAAAGTTCCATCATCACAAACTCTTAATTGAAATATTTTTTGAAGCATCTTAATAGTCCAATTAGCAGTTCCTGCAGATGCAAAAGGACCAAAGTAAAACCCCTCTTTTTCTTTTTTTCCTCTATGTTTCATTACTCTTGGCCATTGTTCTTTTTCACCAATAAATATGAAGGGAAATGATTTATCATCTTTAAGTAAAATATTAAATTTTGGCTTATGTTTTTTGATTAAATTAGCCTCTAGAAGTAGGGCCTCACTTTCATTTGCTGTAGTTGTAATCTCTAATTTAAACGTTTGAGACAACATTCTTTCAGTTCTAATAATATGATTTTTTTCTGACACATAACTTTTCAGCCTATTTGGAAGGTTTTTAGCTTTACCAACATAAAGAATATCATCTTTATGATTTAGCATTCTATAAACGCCAGGGCTTTTAGGAATTAGGGGAAGTTCTTTTTTAATTACTTCTTTTCCAAGTTCAGAGCTTTTCATGACTTCTTTTTTTGGTAATTTGAATACCAACAGAGGTACATTCTTTTAATATCTCCAGTTTTTCAATCTGTAACATTATTTTACCAATACGCTTGTCTTTAAACAAAATATCAAAAACGTCTTCTGCAAGCGTTTCTAAAAAATTATAGTGTTTATTTTTTGTTAGTTTTTTTATCAATTTTACAACCTGCCCATAATTTACAATAGATTTAATATCCTTATCGCTTGTTGGTTTTTTATCCTCATAATATATTTCTAAGCTAAATTTGACTTTTTGGGGTTTTTCTTTTTCAAAATCATAGTAACCAAGTTTTAAATCTAAAGTTAATTCTTTAATTAGAATTTTTTTTTCATAATTAAATAGACTTTTATTTTTATCTATTTTTACAATTTTTAGATTATTTTTTTTCATTCTTTTCCTATTACATCTGGTGTTTGCCAGTTTAAATTTTGTCCACTATCGATAGCTAAAACTTGACCTGTAATAGAGCTGTTTTTAATAAAAAAGTCAACAGCATTACATATTTCATTAACATCTACTTGATGCTTTAAAGGCGTTGCTAAATATTGTTTTTTAAAATGCTTATCTGTTTGTCGTTTATTTTTTATTGTTGGCCCAGGAGCTATGCCATTTACTCTAATGCTTGGAGCCAAACTCATAGCACTAGTTTTTGTTAGTGTATAAAGTCCAGTTTTACTTAATGTGTATGAAGTAAAAAATGGAGTTAGTTTAAAAACTCTTTGATCAATAATATTTATAATATTATTGTTTTTACCTTTAATATTTTTAGCAAATTCTTTTGTTAAGAAAGCAGGGGCTTTTAAATTTACATTTAAATGATTATCCCAACTTTTAGATGTAAAGCTTTTTAAACTATCATTTTCAAACAAAGAAGCATTATTAATTAAACAATCGAAATATTTCAATTTTGATTTTGCAAACTTAATAATTTTTTTTAAATCATTTTCTTTGGACAAGTCTCCTTTAATCAACCAAACTTTTGTTTTATTTTTCTTTAATTCTTTTTGTAATTTTTCAGCATTTAATTTTGATTTATTATAATGAATAACAATTTCCACATTTGGACCTGATAACTTTTTAGCAATCGCAGCACCCATTCTAGTAGCTGCTCCAGTAACAATTATTTTATTTGCTTCCACTTTTTTTTGCCTTTTTGTGCTCTAGTACCAGGAAGACCCATAGTTGACCTACCTTTTGGATACATTTTATTATTTGAACTATATTTTTTTACCTTAGGATTTAAAGTAATTTCTAATTCAGAGGCCTCAAGTTTTCTTATTTCATCTCTAATCTTAGCCGCTTCTTCAAATTCAAGGTTAGTCGCAGATTCTTTCATTCTTTTATTAAGTGCTTTTAAATGTTTTTTAAGATTACCCCCAATATTCTCGTCTGTTCCAACTTTGACATAATCTTTTTCATAAACACTCTCAAGAACATCTCCAATTCCTTTTTGGACACTTTTTGCAGTGATATTATGTTTTTTATTGTAAGCTACTTGAATAGTTCTCCGTCTATCTGTCTCTTTGATTGCACTTTTGATACTTTTTGTTTCTTTGTCAGCATAAAGAATAACTTTACCTTCAAGATTTCTTGCGGCCCTTCCAATAGTTTGAACTAAAGAAGTTTCAGATCTTAAAAAACCTTCTTTATCAGCATCTAAAATTCCAACCAATGCACATTCTGGAATATCAAGTCCTTCTCTAAGTAAGTTAATTCCAACCAGTACGTCAAACACTCCAAGCCTTAGATCTCTCATGATCTCAATCCGCTCTAAAGTATCAATATCAGAGTGCATATATCTAACTTTGATGCCATTTTCATGAAGATACTCAGTTAGATCTTCTGCCATCTTTTTAGTTAAAGTAGTGACTAATACTCTAAAGTTGTTGTTAATTACTTTTACACACTCGTGCATTAAATCATCTACTTGGTTTTTAGCTGGTCTAATCTCAACTGGTGGATCAATTAATCCTGTTGGTCTAATGATTTGCTCTACAAATTTATTTTTTGTTTGTTTTAATTCCCATGGCCCAGGTGTAGCTGACACAAATACTGTTTGAGTTCTCATTGCATCCCATTCTTCAAATTTTAGAGGACGGTTATCCATACATGAAGGTAGTCTAAAACCATATTCTGCTAAATTACTTTTTCTAGATCTATCACCTTTATACATTCCATTTAGTTGAGGAACAGTTACATGACATTCATCCACAAAAATTAAAGTATTATCTGGAAAGTATTCAAATAAGGTAGGAGGTGGTTCTCCTGGTTTTCTTCCTGATAAAAATCTCGAATAATTTTCAATACCAGCACAAGATCCAGTTGCTTCAATCATTTCTAAATCAAATTTAGTTCTTTCCTCTAATCTTTGTGCTTCAAGTAATTTATTTTGTTCTTTAAATTTTTTTAATGTTGCTTCTAATTCTCTTTTAATCTTAATTATTGCTTGTTCAATTGTTGGTTTTGGGGTGATGTAGTGACTATTTGCATAAACTTTTATTACATCAAGTTCACTAACTAAGTCTCCTGTTAATGGATCAAACTCTTCTATCTTTTCCAATTTATCTCCAAACAAACTTAATCTCCAAGCACGGTCTTCTAAGTGAGATGGAAAAATTTCAAGATATTCACCACGTGCTCTAAAAGTTCCTCGATAAAAGTTTTGATCATTTCTTTTATATTGAAGTGCGACTAAAGATTTAATTAATTCTTCTCTGTTATAATCATAATTGGTTTTTAAGCTTAAAGTCATCTTACTGTAAGCTTCAACAGAACCTAAACCATAGATACAAGAAACACTTGAAACAATAATGACATCATCTCGCTCAAGAAGTGATCTTGTTGCTGAGTGACGCATTCGATCTATTTGTTCATTAATTGACGCTTCTTTTTCAATATAAGTATCTGATCGTGGAACGTATGCCTCTGGAGTATAATAGTCATAGTAGGATACAAAATATTCAACAGCATTATCAGGAAAGAAAGATTTCATTTCCCCATACAGTTGAGCTGCTAATGTTTTATTGGGCGCAAGAATAAGTGCTGGTCTATTTGTTTTTTCAATAACCTGAGCCATTGTAAAAGTTTTTCCAGATCCAGTTACACCAAGTAAAACTTGGCTAAGCTGGTCTTTATTGGCACCATTTACCAACTGTTTTATAGCCTCAGGTTGATCACCTGCGGGCTTAAAATCAGTTTTCATCTGAAACTTTTTTCCACCTTCTAGTTTAGGGCTTATTGCAGGATTTTTATTCTGCACAGCTGTAATTAGATCTTGATAAGTGTTCTGCATTATTTATAAAACTATTAGATTAAAATTATATTTCAATGAGCATAATATCAGACAGTTTAAAAAAGATTAAACCATCACCAACGATTGCTGTAACTCAAAAAGCAAGAGAATTAAAGGCTGCTGGTAAAGATGTAATAGGACTTGGTGCAGGAGAGCCTGATTTTGATACACCAGATAATATCAAACAAGCTGCAATTAAAGCCATTAATGATGGAGATACCAAATATACAGCTGTTGATGGAACACCAGCTTTAAAGCAGGCAATCGTAGAAAAATTTAAAAAAGAAAATAATTTAGAATATACAACTGATCAAGTTACAGTTGGAGCAGGAGGAAAGCATGTAATCTATAATGCAATGATGGCAACTCTTAATGAAGGAGATGAGGTTATTGTTCCAGCTCCTTATTGGGTTTCTTATCCCGATATGGTTTTGTTAGCAGGTGGAACTCCAATTATTTTAGAGTGTAATGAAAAACAAGGATTTAAAATTAATCCAACTGAATTAGAAAAATCTATAACTCCAAAAACTAAATGGATTATATTAAACTCACCTTCAAATCCAACAGGCGCTTGTTATACAGAAGAAGATATTAGAGAGATTGCAAAAATTTTGGAAAAACATCCACATATTTATATTTTAAGTGATGATATTTATGAGCATGTAACTTATGAGGGATTTAAATTTTTTACCATCGCTCAAATTGATAACTTGAAAGATAGAGTGCTTACCATGAATGGTGTAAGTAAAGCTTATTCAATGACTGGATGGAGAATAGGGTATGCAGCAGGTCCTAAAGAAATTGTTAAAGCAATTGCAAAAATTCAATCACAATCAACAACTAACCCATCTTCAATTAGTCAAGCAGCTGCAGTTGAAGCATTGAGTGGAACACAAGATTTTATAAAAGAAAGAGCAACTTCTTTTCAAGAAAGAAGAGACTTTGTTGTTAAAGCATTAAATGAAATTGATGGAATTGAATGTTTAAATCCAGATGGTGCATTTTATGTTTTTCCAAGTTGCAAAGGTTTAATGGGTAAAAAAGACTCAAATGGAAATGAATTGAAAACAGATACTGATTTTGTTCAATCTTTATTAGAGAACAGTGGTATAGCAGTTGTTCAAGGTTCTGCGTTTGGCTTAGAAGGTTTTTTTAGAATTTCTTATGCTACTTCAATGGAAAACCTTAAAAAAGCTTTAGAGAAAATATCTACTTTTTGTAAAAGCCTAAGTTAATGAAAACAGCCTTAGTTTTTGGTTCGTCTGGTTTAGTAGGCGGACATCTTCTTAGTCAATTAATTGAAAATGATGATTATAATAAAATAAAGATATTTGTTCGTTCAGAACCTGAAAATAATGATCCAAAAGTTGAAATTATCAAAACTGAATTTAATAATTTAGAAAATCACAAAGAAGATATCAAAGGAGATGATTGTTTTTTTTGTATTGGTACTACAAAGCAAAATTCACCTGATAAAAATGAATATCGAAGAGTAGAACTTGATGTACCTAAAGAAATTGCTCAAATTGCCAAATCAAACTCAGTAAATTCATTTGTTTTTGTCTCATCTGGTTATGCAGATCCCAAAAGCTCAGGAGATTATCTAAAGTTTAAAGGTGAAGTTGAAGAGGAATTAAAAAGACTAAATTTTTCAAAACTTGGAATAATGAGACCTTCTTTTTTATTAGGTGATAGAAAAGAAAAAAGAGTGGGGGAGAAAATAGGAATTTTTGTATTTAAATTATTATCTCCTTTATTTTTAGGGCCTTTAAAGAAAATGAAACCAATTCACTCAGAAACTGTTGCAAAAGCAATGATTGCGATTACTCAAAATGACAGTTCACAAACAATTTTTGAGTCTAACGAGATATCAGAAATAATTAACTAACCTTTAAACCAAACCAAGTCTTATTACCGAGTTTCCAGCATCTTTGATACTATCTCGTGCTGTTTTAAATTTTATCCCCAATAAGTCTTCAGCATAAGAAGTGTCTGTTTGCATTAAAATTCCCAGTTCAGGTACCATAAGTTTTGCAGATGAGTCTAAGTAACTAATCAACTTTAACATAAAGTTTGGCATTTCTTTTTTTGGTAGTTTTTTTGCGTACTGTGGAAACTCTTCTTGCATAATTTTAGAAATTTCGAGCATTTTTTTAACTTCTGAACCAATTAATAAACGTCTTCCATTTACTTTAGAATTTTTCAATGAAAGTACATGTGCTTTTGCAACATCTTTTACATCAGAAATCAATATCCCAAAATTTGGAGCCATTGGATATTTTCCTTTAAGGAAAAGTTGAACATATTTAGTTGATGTATTTTCTTTATCATCTAATGCATCACCATTAACACCACCTGGATTAATTACAGTTAATTTATCTTTCAATCCTTTACTTTCCATTAATTCCCAGGCAACTTTTTCAGCTTTAGTTTTGGATACAATATAATCAGTAGATCCACTCCATTCAGTATCTGACCAATCCTTTTCTCCAACATTGTAAGGATTAGTTCTATTAGGTCTTTTAAACATTGCAGCTATTGATGATGTTAGAACTATCTTTTCAACATTAGCTTCTATACCTGCATTTAAAACTCTTAAAGTTCCACCTTTAGCAGCTGGAACTAAAGCCTCTCTATTTCTTGAACTTTTCATGGGATAAGGAGAAGCAGTATGTATAATATATTTACAACCTTTTGCAGCTTCGTTCCAACCCTCATCTTTTAAAAGATCCAATTCAACAAATGATAATTTATCTGTTGAAACATATTCGCTTAGAGTTTTCTTTGTTTTCTCTAATGAATTTTGACTTCTTACAGTTCCTAAAACTTCATATCCATCATTTAATAATTCAATAGCTATATGTTTTGCTATCCATCCACTTATTCCAGTTAATAATACTTTATCTGCCATTATATTTACCCTTCTATTTATTATTAGTTATTAATCTCGAATTAGTGAGATAGAAATTTTTCGGCTTCTAATGCTGCCATACAACCCATTCCTGCAGCTGTAACGGCTTGTCTAAAAGTTTTGTCTTTAACATCGCCTGCAGCATAAACTCCAGGGACATTGGTTTCGGTAGAATCGGGTTTAGTTAATAAATAACCTTCTTTATCCATATCCAATTGTTCTTTAAATAAAGCAGTTGCTGGATCATGACCAATTGCAATAAATAAACCATCAATTTTCATTTCTTCTACATTATTAGTCTTTAGATTTTTAACTTTGATACCTGTAACATTTTTGGGTTCACCGTCCCCAATTACTTCATCGACTGCACTATCCCAAATAATTTCAATTTTTTTATTTTCCATTAATTTCTTTTGAAGCATCTTTTCAGCTCTTAATTCATCTCTTCTATGGATAAGTTTTACCTTTGATGCAAATTTTGTAAGAAACATTGCTTCTTCAACAGCAGCATTACCACCGCCAACAACTGCCACAACTTTCTCTTTAAAGAAAAAACCATCACATGTTGCACAAGCAGAAACACCAAAACCTCTAAATTTTTGCTCAGACTCTAAATTCAACCATCTTGCTTGAGCACCAGTTGAAATAATTATACTATCTGCGGTATATTTTTGACCACTATCACCTATAGCTTCAAAGGGTGTAGATTTTAAATTTACAGATGAGATATGATCCTCAATCATTTCTGTTCCAACAGCTTTAGCTTGATCTCTCATTTGATCCATTAACCATGGACCTTGAATAACATCTGAAAATCCTGGATAATTTTCAACATCAGTAGTTGTTGTTAATTGTCCACCAGGTGCAGAACCATAAACTAAAACAGGATTTAACATTGCACGAGCCGCATAAACAGCTGCAGTGTATCCGGCTGGACCGGATCCAATTATCAACACTTTTGTGTGTTTTGTTGGATTATCACTCATACAAAAGTTATATAAGGATAAATGGCAAAATTAAAAGGGATATTATTGACCGAAGGTATGCATGGCATGATTAGCCAAGTAGAAGGTTTGGCTAAAGCCTTAGATGTAGATTTTACACACCACAAGGTTGAACTAAATCATATATGGAAATTCATTCCACCAAATCTAAGTCCAGTTTCACAAAATGTATTTAAACAAATTAATCATGATGATTTTGATGTGATTATCTCATGTGGGCGTAAAAGTGTTATTCCTTCTATTCATTTAAAAAATACAGCCAATAAAAAGGTATTTAATATTCACATTCAAGATCCAAAAGTAGATTTAGATAATTTTGATTTTATTGTTGCCCCAGAACATGATGCAATACAAGGTCAAAATGTTATTAGCACAAAGGGTGCTATTCATTATCTTACTGAAAATGAGATTAGTGAAAATAAAGATTATTTAAATTCATTTATTAAAAAGGATGAAAGAAAGATTTGGACTTTAATATTAGGTGGTCCAACAAAGTATTATGATTACTCAACAAAAAATATGAAACATATTTTTACATCTCTATACAAATTATTAAAAAAACATGATTTTCAGCTTGTAGTAATTCCATCAATGAGAACACCAATAAATACTATACATTATGCTAGAGAATTTTTTGGAGATAATCACACCATTATAATGGATGTTGATAAAAAAGCCTATTTATCAGCTTTAGCATTATCTGAAAATATTATTGTTACATGCGATTCTAGTTCAATGATTTCTGAAGCAGCCTTAACTGGTAAGCCAATTTATATTGCCAGCATTTTGCCTAGAAAAAATGATAAAAGATTTCAAAGTTTTAGAAATTTATTTAGGGAATTAAATATAACTAGAAATTTAGGTGAAGAAGTTGAAAATTGGACCTATGAAAAGCTAGATGAAACAAATAGAGTGGCAAGTATTATCAAACAAAAAATTAATTCTTAATGTCATTTTTAAATTCAATTCAAAATCAATCCAAAAAACATGAATTTCCTTTTGATCATTGGGAATATAATAATGCATTATCTGATGGTGGTATTGAAGAAATTATTAAAGCAGATATTCCTGATGTTAGTAAACATAATCTTAATTATGATGGGACGAGAGCAATCGATGGTGGTGCAGCTGAATTTAGAGAAGGGATAGCATCAGGGGGTGAGGCAATTAAATTTAGATGTTTTGTTACTAAAGAGAATGGAAAACAATTTCCACACTTAGTTAAATTTATTAATGAATTACAATCCAAAGAAGTACATCAAACTATCTCAAAAATGATTAATAAAGATTTATCAAACTCATTTGTAAGAGTTGAAGTTATCTGTGATCGAGAGGGTTTTTGGCTAAAGCCTCATTGTGATATTAAAGAAAAGCTAATGTCAGGCTTAATATTTGTAAATAATGCTAACGAATCTGAGGATTTAGGCACAGACTTTTATAATGAAAAATTAGAAAAAGTTAAAACAGTTCCTTATAGAAATAACTACGGATATATGTTTACAAGTGGACCTAATACCTGGCATGGCATGGAAAAAAAGACAATAGTTAAAGAAAGACGTTGCATACAGCTAAATTATGTAACTTTTCCTACGGATTGGAAAGTTGAGTAATATTTAAGCCTTAATGACTTGTATCTTTCTATATCTATAAATCGTACACTTAGTTTTTTAGATACTGCCAGATAATTATAAACAGCATCATTCGGGCAATAATTTTTTAGAAAACAATTTAATTAAAAGAATTCATCATTTATGTATTTTTGCATAAATAATGAATTGGTCCCATTATGATTATAAAAGACATAAACAAACAGCAAATTCCAATAGCAGGAAACATTTTACCAATAAGTAAAGATAATATTATTCCAATAAAAATTGATAAGAAAATAGAAATAGTCGTCGTTCCAAACTTAGGAGAACCAAATTCCCATCAAGATAATGTGGGAATTATTCTTGAAGAAAAAAAAATTCAAAGAATTTTATCTAAAAGATATAAACATGTTTTAATTACTGAAATTAATTCTATGGATGACCTTGAGCAACTAGCAAGAAGAAAGCCTGATTTAGTTTTCTCAGGGGTAAAGTATTTTTGTTTTAACAATAAAAAAATATGGTTAAATGATTATCTAGAAATTTTTTTAATTCCATACATTGCTTCTAGCAAAGCTGCTCTTGATAATGAAAGTAATAAAAATAGAGCAAAAAAAATTATGCAACAAAATGATATTAGAACTGCAGATTATTTTATTACAAACCCAGGCGAATATATAAAAGAGTCCTCAATTCCAATAAAATTTCCTCTTTTTATTAAACCAATAACCGGTGGTGACAGTAGAGGTGTAGACAAAAATTCATTAGTATTTAATTTTGAGGAATTTACAGCAAAAGTATTAGATATTAAATTGAAGTTAAACACTTCATCTTTAGTAGAAACTTATTTAGCTGGAAAAGAATACAGTGTAGGTATTTTTGAAGATAGTATTGATGGTAGTTTAAGAGCAATGCCTATTGAAATTATTGTTAAAAAAAATATAGATGGTTATTGCATACTTGATTTTGATGTAAAAAAAAATGATGAGGAGGAAGTAGTTTTAGTAAGTGACAAAAAAATATTTAAGAAACTTTCAGAGATTGCAAAAAATTCTTTTGTAGCTTTAGGGGGAAAATCTTTGGGAAGAATTGATATTAAAATGGACCACTTAGGTGAGCCTCATTTTATTGAAGCTAATTTAATGCCAGGTCTTAGAAAAGGATACTTTTATAGATCTTGTGTATTAAATCTTGATATGAGTTATGATGATATGATTTTTAGTATAGCAAATACGGGTTTATCCTCTCATTAAATTATATTTATTTCATGAATAAAATTAAAGACCGAAATAGAAGAATTATCATTCGAGTAAAAAAAAAAATTTTAAAAGAGACAGAGTTATCTGATAAAAAATATATTGCGACCTATAGGGATATTAAAAAATACTTTAAATATTTTAATAAAATTTTATTTAAAGATAAGCTCAACAGCTTTAATGATATTCAAATCAAAAGATTAGTTAAAGCTTCAGGTCAATGTGTTGAAAATATTGATTATTATAAGGGAACAAGTTTTTTTGTTCTTGAAATGATGCCTAAATATAAAAATAAATTAGAGTTTTTAAATACTCTTTCTCATGAAATGGTTCATCTTTGGCAACAAACTGTTATGAAGGATACTGGTAGTCATAATAAGCTTTTTTTTAGTTTTAAGCCAAAATTTAAAAAGTTAAATTTAACTCTTAGCTATTAATTAAAAATTATTACTTATACTCAGATATCTTGAAGTGCAGTTACTTCTAATTTTTTAGTTTTTAGTGATTTAATAGCTTCAAGACATGCTTGAGCGGTAGACATATTGGTACAATAAGGGACTTTATTTTTTAGTGTTGCTCTTCTAAGTGCTATAGCATCATTTAATCTGTGTTCACTATTTCCACCACCAGTATTTATAACTAGTGCAATTTTCTTAGAATCTAAAACATCTACAATATGAGGAGATCCACTACTTACTTTATTGATAACTCTGCATTTAATTTTATACTTTCTAAAATATTCTGCAGTACCTTTGGTTGCACAAATTGTAAAATTTAATTTAATTAGCTCTTTTGCCAAATCTATTCCTTCATCTTTATGTGAGTCTTTTAATGAAATGAATGCAAGCCCTTGTTTAGGAAGAGAATTTGCAGCACCAATTTGACTTTTAGCAAATGCCATTCCAAAGTTTTTATCAAATCCCATTACTTCACCGGTTGATTTCATTTCAGGCCCTAGAAGTAAATCACTGTTTGGAAATTTGTTAAAAGGAAATACTGCTTCTTTTACTGCATACATTCCTTTAGATTTATCCTTTAAATTAAATTTAGATAATTTTTCACCAGCCATTACCCGTGAGGCAATTTTAGCAAGCGGAAGACCTTTTGCTTTAGATACAAATGGCACAGTTCTACTTGCTCTAGGGTTTACTTCAATTACATAGATTTCATCTTTTTTAATTGCAAATTGAATATTCATAAAACCTTTAACTTTTAAAGCTAAAGCTAATTTCTTAGTTTGATTTTCAATTTCTTTAATTAAATATGGTTTAATTGATATTGGTGGTAAGCTACACGCAGAGTCTCCAGAGTGAATTCCAGCTTCTTCAATGTGTTGCATGATACCTGCCACATGAACTTGTTTACCATCTGATATTGCATCAACATCAACTTCCATTGCATGATCGATAAACTTATCAATTAAAATTGGGTTTTCTTCAGCTGCCTTAAAGGCCTCTTCCACAAAGTTTTTAAGCTGACTTTTTTCATGAACAATTTCCATTGCTCTTCCACCTAATACATAAGAGGGTCTAACCATTAATGGCAAACCAATTCTCTCTGCTATTTGGATAGCTTGCTTATATGTTTTGGCAATTCCACTTTCAGCTTGCTTTAACTTTAATTTATTAAGAAGATTTCTAAATAGATTTCTATCTTCTGCTAAATCAATTGATGTGTACTGCGTTCCTAAAATTGGAAGTTTGTTTTCATGTAAAAATTTAGCAAGTTTAATTGGAGTTTGGCCTCCAAATTGAGCAATAATCCCAATTAGGTTTCCTTTTTCTTTTTCTTTTTTTATAATATTAAAGACATATTCTTCTTTTAAAGGTTCAAAGTATAACCGGTCACTGGTGTCATAATCGGTTGAAACTGTTTCAGGGTTACAATTAATCATAATTGTCTCAAAACCAGCGTCTTTCAATGCAAAACTTGCCTGACAACAACAATAATCAAACTCTATTCCTTGTCCTATTCTATTGGGTCCTCCACCTAATATTATGATTTTTTTCTTAGCTGATGGATCGGCTTCACATTCTGAATTTAATGAAAAATTTCTTTGATAAGTTGAATACATATAAGGAGTAAACGATTTAAATTCAGCTGCACAAGTATCAACCTTCTTAAATACCGGTAATATTTTAAGTGCTGTTCTCTTTCGTCTAACAACATCTTCAGAAGTTTTTGTAAGTTCAGACAGCTTTTTATCAGAAAAACCAATTGATTTAATACGGTTAAACTCATTAAATTCTTTAGGTAATCCTTTGCTTTTAATTTTAGTTTCATTATCTACAATTTCTTTAATTTGTTCTAAGAACCATGGATCAATTTTAGATAATGTAAATATTCTCTTTAAATCGATCTTTTTTCTAATTGCTTCAGCAACTAGTAAGATTTTATTTGGAATACTTTCTTTAAGTTTCTTTTCAATTTGTTTTTTGTTTAGATCAAATATTCTATCTAATCCTGAAAACCCTGTTTCAAGAGAAACCAGTGCTTTTTGAAGCGACTCTTTAAAGTTTCTACCGATTGCCATTGCCTCACCAACAGATTTCATTGATGTGCCTAAAGTTGCAGGAGAAGTTGAAAATTTTTCAAATGTAAATCTTGGAATTTTAGTTACCACATAATCAATACTAGGTTCAAATGATGCGGGTGTTACTTTTGTGATTTCATTTTTTAATTCATCCAAAGTGTAACCAACAGCAAGTTTTGCTGCAACTTTTGCAATTGGAAATCCAGTTGCTTTTGATGCAAGTGCAGATGAACGTGAAACTCTTGGGTTCATCTCAATTACAACCATTCGACCATTTTTTGGATTAATTGCGAACTGAACATTTGATCCACCTGTCTCAACTCCAATTTTTCTTAAACATGCAATAGATGCATTTCTCATTACTTGGTATTCTTTATCGGTTAAGGTGAGAGCAGGGGCAACAGTCACTGAGTCCCCGGTATGAATTCCCATCGGATCAATATTTTCAATTGAACAGATAATGATACAATTATCTTTTTTATCTCTTACAACCTCCATCTCAAATTCTTTCCAACCTTCTAAGCATTCTTCAACTAGAACTTGGCTGACAGGAGATTCGTGCAATCCGCTTTTTATAATTTTTAGATATTCTTTTTCATTTTTAGCAATTCCACCACCAAGACCTCCAAGTGTAAAAGCAGGTCTAATAATCACTGGCAATCCTATCTTTTTTAAAACTTTAGATGCTTGGTTGATGTTATTGACGATTTCAGATTTAGGTAGATCTAAACCAATATCGATCATATTTTTTCTAAATTTCTTTCTATCTTCAGCGTTAGATATAGCTTTAGAATTTGCGCCAATTAATTCTATTTTATATTTCTTAAGAATTCCTTTTTTCTCAGCTTCCATTGAAAGGTTAAGGGCTGTTTGACCACCCATCGTTGGAAGAATTGCATCTGGCTTTTCTTTTTTAAGAATTTTTTCTAAAACTTCTAAAGTAATAGGCTCAATATAAGTTTTATCTGCAACATCAGGATCAGTCATTATCGTTGCGGGATTTGAGTTGATAAGCACAACTTTATAACCTTCATCTCTTAAAGCTTTGCAAGCTTGTGTTCCTGAGTAATCAAATTCACAAGCTTGACCAATAATAATTGGGCCAGCTCCAACAACTAATATTTTTTTAAGATCTTTTCTTTTTGGCATTTTTTTTCATGTTGTTAATAAATTCTTGAAATAAATAAACACTGTCTTGTGGTCCAGGGTTTGACTCAGGGTGATATTGAACAGAAAATATTGGTTTGTTTTTTAATTTGATACCCTCAATACTGTTATCAAATAGAGATTTATGTGTAACCTGAATACTCTTTGGTAAATTTTCTTTAACTACTTCAAAGCCATGATTTTGACTAGTAATTTCAACATTATCATGAATTAAATTTTTAACTGGATGGTTAGCTCCTCTATGACCCAATTTCATTTTTTTGGTCTTAGCACCTAATGTTAATGCAAGAATTTGATGACCCAAACAAATACCAAATATTGGTAAATTTTTTTTAATTAAATCTTTAATTATATTAATTGCATATTTGCCAGTTGCAGCAGGATCTCCTGGACCATTAGATAAAAATATACCGTTTGGCTTAAGAGCTAAAATTTTATCAGAAGGTGTTTTGCATGAGACAACAGTTACTTTACAATTAAAGTCAGAAAAATATCTTAAAATATTTTTCTTAATCCCATAATCAATTGCAACTACATGAAATATATTATTGTAATTCTTAATGAAACCTGCCTCTTTTTTCCAAGTTTTAAGGCCCTTCCAAATATAACTCTTTGGTGTTGTAACTTTTTCTGCAAGATCAAGATTTTTTAATCCACTCCACTTAATTGTTGAATTAGTTAATTTGCTAATATTGAATTTACCATGTTTGTTGTAAGCAATAGTTCCTTTTGGGGCACCTTTATCTCTTATGAAATTAGTTAAACTTCTGGTATCCAATCCTGTAATTCCAACTATTTTGTTCTTCTTCAGCCACGCATCTAGATTTTGAAAAGATCTATAGTTCGAGGGAGAAGTTATCTCTGAATTAATCACTACTCCTTTAGTCCATATTTTATCAGACTCGTGATCTTCTTTATTTGTTCCAACATTTCCAATATGAGGAAAGGTAAAGTTTATGATTTGCCCAGCATAAGAAGGATCTGACATAATTTCTTGGTAGCCTGTTAATGATGTATTAAAGCAAACTTCTCCTGTAGCATTACCCTGGTAACCAATCCCTATTCCTTTAAAAACCCTTTTGTTTTCAAGAACTAAAATGCCTGTGCTGATTTGTGAATTATTTGAGTTAGATTTTTTTGCTTTTTTAATCAATTACAACTCTTGAGTTAGAGGTTAATACAATAATTGCATTATTATCTCAACAGAGATGTATTATAAAATTGTAAAAAAACAATTTTTCTTTTGAAGAATTTTATCTTTCAAGTAGATTAAAAAAATTATGACATTGAAAGAAACTATCGAGACTGAATACAAAAATGCTTTAAAAGCTAAAGATAAAACTAAAATATCAACCTACAGGTTAATTTTATCATCGATTAAAGATTTAGATATTGTGAACAGGTCAGGTCCTAACAAGAAAGATACTGATGATGAGGATATCAAGAAGCTTTTAAAAAAAATGGTTAAGCAAAGAGCCGAATCGATAGATATCTATAAAAAAAATAACAGAACAGATCTTTTAGAAGTTGAACAAAATGAACTTGATATTTTAGTGGGTTTTTTACCTAAGCAACTTAGTCAAGAAGAAACGAAAAAAATATGCGCTGATGTTATCTCAAAACTTGGGGCAAGTTCAGTGAAAGATATGGGCAAGGTAATGGGAGAACTAAAAAAAATACATGCTGATGATATTGATTTTGCAAAAGCAGGTCCTCTAATTAAGGAATTATTAAATAGTTAATGAAATACCCAAAAGAGTATCTTGATGAAATTAAAACAAGGCTCAAAGTTTCAACAGTTGTATCTAAGTCCGTAGCTTTAAAAAAAAGAGGCAAAGAATATGTTGGCCTCTCTCCTTTTAAAACAGAAAAAACTCCTTCTTTTACTGTCAATGACGAAAAAGAATTTTACCATTGTTTTGCAACCTCAGAGCATGGAAATATTTTTGATTTTGTAATGAAAACTCAAAATTTAAAGTTTGGTGAAGCAGTTAAACATTTAGCTCAATTAGCAGGCATGCAACCTTACATGTTTTCAAAACAAGATGAGGAGAGAGAAAAAAAATGGAAAGAATATTTATCAATTTATAGCCAATATGTTGATTTTTATCATAGTGAGCTTTTAAAAAATGAAAAATATTCAAACGCTAGAGACTATTTAAAAAATAGATCTTTAGGCAGAGAAGAAGTTAAAAAATTTAAAATTGGCTACATAGAAAAAAATCCTAGTTTTTTTGATAAATTAAAAAATGAATTCAGCGAACAAGCTTTAGTGGAAAGTGGATTGTTTTATCTAGATGAAAAAAAGAATATATATGTAGAGAGATTTAGGGGCAGGTTAATTTTTCCAATAAATAATATTTCTGGACAACCCATTGCTTTAGGTGGAAGAATAATAGAAAATTTAGATTACTTAGCAAAATATATTAATTCACCTGAAACAATTTTTTTTAAAAAGGGTTCAAATCTATACAATTTAGATTTAGCTAGAAAATTATCTAATAAATTAGATCACATTTATTTAGTTGAAGGATATATGGATGTTGTTGGATTGAGTAAAAATGGAATTGAAAATGTGGTTGCTAACCTTGGAACATCACTTACAGATAAACAAATCCTTACTTTAAATCAGTTCTTTGATGATATTATAATTTGTTTTGATGGTGATGAGAGCGGATATAAAGCTGCTGTTAGAGCTGCTGAAAACTCTATAAGGGAATTAAAACCTGAAAAACAAATATCGTTTTTATTTTTACCAGATAAAGAAGATCCTGATAGTTATGTTAATAAACACGGCAAAAACTATTTTGTAGATTTTACAAAACAAAGCAAACTATCCATTCATCAATTTATTTTTGGTCACTATAAAAAACAAACTGAAAATAATCCTTCTTCAATGGCAATATTTGAGAAAAAACTTAGATCTATAGCAAACACGATTAAAGATGATTTTATTAAAAAATACGTCCTTGAATATTTTTTGGAGAAAATTGCAGAGTTAACACCTCATTCTAATCAAAATAAAAAAAAGTTTTATGTAAAAAATACAAAATCACTTGATTCAACTAAAAAATATTTTAATGAAAGCCAGTCCATATCAGGTGTAGAGTTGAAAGAGTTTTCCTTACTGTATTTACTTTTGAATAACCTATCTTTTTTCCAAGCAAATATTCACTTAATTGAAAACATTAAATTATTCACAGAAATAAATAAACAAATATTCAACTCTATTATAGAGAGATTAAAGACTGGTGAGCAAATGACTATCGAAGGTCTAAATTTGGATAAACAACTATTAGATAAAATAAATAAGTTTGCTCCAATCAAACATATTCTTAAAAATAAACCTGATAATGATGATCAAGTGATTGAACTGCTAGATGATATTTCAAAAGATTTATTCAATTATGATTTAGAGTTCAGAATACAAGAATTAGAATCTAGGTTTTCAAAGGATATGAGCGAAACAACATTTAATGAGCTAAAAGAGCTTAAAAACGAGAGAAAAATCAATTAATCTGAATAAATTAGCAATGGATTTTTGTTAATTTGATATTATATAAGTCTTTCAAACTTATATTGCTGTGGAAAGAATAATTACTAAATCATTTGCTAGATTAATGGGTCGTGGAACCCATAGAGGATTCATAACTTACGAAGAATTAAATAAATCACTAGGAAAAAGAAATCTATCTGATGAAAATTTATCACAAGCATTCATTCATATCTTGGATGAAGGTGTTGCATTAGTTGAAAAGAAATCTGATTTCAAGGTTTTAAGAAAAAAAGAAGGATCGTCTAAAGAAGAAGGCAAGACGATGGAGAAAAGTGATGATCCTATCAGAATGTATTTACGAGAAATGGGAGGTGTAGAGTTACTTTCAAGAGAAGGTGAAATTGCAATTGCAAAAAGAATTGAAGCTGGGAAGGATGTAATGTTGATTGCATTGTCTCAGAGCCCTATGACCGCTCAACAGTTTTACGAATGGAATGATCAATTACAGAAAGATGAAATTTTAGTTAGAGAAATTATTGATATTGATACTAATTATATGGAAGACGAGTCGACAGGACCTAGCGCAAAACAAAAAAATGCAGGTGAGACAGACAAAGATGAAAACTCTAGTGATGGTGATGATGATGATTTTAACCCAACACTTGCTGCCATGGAAACTGAAATTAAACCAAAAGTTTTAAAAACAGTTAATACATTAACTAAAGAATATACAAAATTAATAAAATACCAAAAAGAAAAACTTGATTGTGTTTTGAATTCTCAAAATTTTTCTCCCGCAAAAGAAAAAGGATATCAAAAAATTGTAGATGATATCTTGGAAAATATTAAATCGCTTCAATTATCGCCTTCAGTTTTAGAGGGGTTAGTTCAAAAACATTATGTTGAAAATAAAAAAATTATATCTTTAGAAGGAAATCTTTTAAGATTAGCGATGGATCACAACATTCCAAGAAATGAATTTATTAAGTTTTATATTGGTAATGAAATTAACCCTAATCTAAAAAAATTTTTAGATACCAATTCAATTTGGAAACAGTTTTTTGCAAAAAATAAGGATGAATTCAAAAATATTAGAGAAAGATTAATTGAGATTAGTTATAAATTAGGAATGTCTGTAACTGATTTTAAAAAATTAGTTAGCAGAGTTCAAAAAGGTGAAAAAGAGTCAAGAATTGCTAAAAAAGAAATGGTTGAAGCTAATTTAAGATTAGTAATATCAATTGCTAAAAAATATACGAATAGAGGTCTTCAGTTTTTAGATTTAATTCAAGAGGGTAATATTGGTTTGATGAAAGCGGTTGATAAATTTGAGTACAGAAGAGGATACAAGTTTTCTACTTATGCTACCTGGTGGATTAGGCAAGCTATTACAAGATCAATTGCTGATCAGGCCAGAACTATTAGAATTCCAGTTCATATGATTGAAACAATCAATAAGATTGTTAGAACACAAAGATTAATTTTAAGTGAGTTTGGAAGAGAAGCAACCCCTGAAGAATTAGCTCAAAAACTTAGAATGCCACTAGATAAAGTAAGAAAAGTTTTAAAAATTTCAAAAGAACCAGTTTCTCTTGAAAAACCAGTAGGTGATGAAGAGGATAGCAGTTTAGGAGATTTCATAGAAGACACAAAGGCATTAGCACCTTTGGAGCAAGCTATTAAATCTAATCTTGGAGAAGCAACAACTAAAATTTTATCGACATTAACTCCAAGAGAAGAAAGAGTTTTAAGAATGAGGTTTGGAGTTGGAATGAACACAGATCATACATTAGAAGAAGTTGGTCTTCAGTTTTCTGTTACTAGAGAAAGAATTAGACAAATTGAGGCAAAAGCTCTTAGAAAACTGAAACACCCTAGCAGATCTAAACAGTTAAAAAGTTTCTTAGAAAGTTAATCTTACTGGGCCGTTAGCTCAATAGTAGAGTACTGCATTGACATTGCAGGGGTAGTTGGAGCGTAACCAACACGGCCCACCATTTTATAATTATCTGTAATTGATAACCTAACAAAAATGGTATAGTTAAAAGTAAATTTTGGGCCTGTAGCTCAGTTGGTTAGAGCAGTACACTCATAATGTATTGGTCCCAGGTTCGAGTCCTGGCGGGCCCACCAAAAATTTATTAATTCAACTAGAGGTTTATTAATAATTTAATTTAAAATGTATTAAATTTATTTATTATAATAAAAGATGTTTTTCAGATGAATATCAATTTAAAAATACTACCAAAATATGCTTATTTAGTTTCATCTCTAATTGCTTCAATTATTTTTTTTTATTTCTCATATAAAGCAGTTGTTACTTATTTAATTCATAAAGAGCTCTATGGAGATGGCATGGATGTTTTAGTATCTCTAAGAGCAGCACTTGCAGGTGTAATGTTATTGTTAATTGTTTTCTTTTTTCAATTTATAAAAATTAAAGATCTTATAAGTCAGAGGACAATTATTAGAGGTATTTTCATTGGATGGTCTAGTTTATTTATTATATTAATAATTGTAAATCCAAGTTTAATCTCATTTATAGTTCTGAGTGGAATTGCAGGAATAGTCAATTTGATAGCATTATTTAGCTTAGTTGATTTAATTAAAGAGGATAGGAATTCTCTTACTGATAAAGAGATTTTTCTTTTACAGCAATTAGCTAGCAAAAAATAATTATTTAATTATAAATTCTTTTAATACTTTAAATAAAGAATTAATCTCTCCATTATTTGAATTTAGAATAGATGCAAACTCCTCTTTTTGAGTTCTTACCAAACTAAGTCCTTCAATAATTAAATCTCTAATTAATGGATTATCAGGATTTTTTGTGTAGATTCTCCAATCAATTTTAACTTCTGGTCTTTCAGATGTTCCAACTAGCAAACTGTTAACTATCGTGTAGTTCTTACTTAAAACTTTTTTATTTTGGACTTCAATCTTTGGATTAGTGTACTCAGATAACCTACTTGAAAAACTTTTTAAAAAATAATCCTCAAATAAATCTAAATACTCATTTTTTTGGTTTTCACTTAAATTTTTTCTAAAGGATCCTAGCGTATAAAATCCAATACCTCTTATATCAACAGTATCTTTAGCTATTAATTTTAATTTATTAATTTTATCCTCTTTAGAAATGTTTTTAGCAAGAACCTCTGAAGCTCTGTTTACTGTAGATTGAACAAATACATCTGGCTCAACAGATTGAGCATAAACATAATTTAAATTTAACAATAGTAATAAAATAAAAATTTTTTTAATATTCATTGATTATTTAGATTTTATTGATTTTCTAATTCTTCCCAACCGTCTTCATCTTTATAAAGTATTTCTAAATTTCCTTGTTGATTATTTTTAATTTTATTTTCTCTATCTTGCAAATATAAACTCCTTATAGAAGCATAAAAATCTAAGGAATTATTTTCAAGGTTGTCAAATGACTCAATATTATTTGCTCTAAAATCAATACCACTAACAGCCTTGGAGCCCATGAATAATCCTTCACTTAAAAATTCATTATTTCCATGAACTGATGCGTTATACCAAGGGTCTCCACCCATTACATTTACAAAAGATCCAGCAGTATCTCTAATTGTTGAAGGACCTAAGACTGGAAGAACAAAATAACAACCAGGTCCAAAACCCCAAGCACCCAAAGTTTGACCGTAATCTTCTCTCTCATATTTTGGAAAACCTAATTTGTTTGCAACATCGATGGTACCAAAAAGTCCTAGAGTTGAGTTTAGAGCTAGTCTTGCGGTATTTATAATTGCCGTACGCATGTCTCCTTGTAAAATATTATTAGGTATTGTTATTAGATTGGATAAGTTAGTAACAGCATTACCAGCACTTTTCTGGATTTGATCAGGTAAATTTCTATAACTTTTGGCGACTGGTTTAATGATCGATTTATCAATTTTTTGATTAAATGAAAATGTAACTCTGTTAAGTTTTTCAAAGCAATCTTTTATTTTTTCAGGCTGCTCTTTGTTTAAAGTCAATTCTCCATCCGAACCCGCATAGACATTAAAAGACACTAAACAAATACCTATTATTATAAGAATTAAATTTTTAAACATATATTTATTATATTATATTAAAGTTAATTATTAAATATTTTTTTAATTATAAATGATGTCTTTAAAGTGTTGATAAAAAGTCAAAATTATACCTCTACACATATATGAAAACGAAAATAAAATATTCACCAAATTTTGACCCAAAAAAAAGAAAGCCAAAGAATATCAAATTTATAATTTTTCATTATACAGGAATGAAAAAAGAAATTGATGCAATTAATAAATTAACAAACGAAGGGTCAAAAGTAAGTAGTCATTATTTTATAAAAAAGAATGGAGAAATATTAACTCTGGTTCCCGATCTATATACTTCTTGGCATGCTGGAATTTCAAGTTGGAAAAAATTTAAATCTATAAACAGATATTCTATTGGTATTGAAATTAGTAATATTGGACATGATTATGATTATGAAAATTTTAATAAAAAACAAATAAAATCAATTGCAAGATTGAGTAATTTTTTAATAAGAAAATATAAAATAAAATCTAATTTTATTTTAGGACATTCAGATATTGCTCCAGATAGAAAGATGGATCCTGGAGAAAAATTTCCTTGGAAATATTTGGCTAAAAAAAAAATTGGTCTATGGCATGATTTAGATTATAAAAAGATTAAAGAAGAAAGAATGAAAAATATAAAAGAATTGGATAAAAAAAATTTTATTAGTTATTTATATAAGATGGGATATCCAAGAAATATCAAAATTCCCAAAACTAGATATACTAAAATTTTAACAAAAGCTTTTCAAAGACGATTTAGACAAGAGTTAATAAACGGGACTATTGATAAAGAATGTTTATTAATAAGCCATAATCTAATTAAAAAATTTAATTAAATTTTCTTGAAATTTTTAGGTTTAGTAATATGTTTTGGTTGCCAGATAAATGATTTATCGCTTTAAAATATTAAAGAGGAAAGTCCGGGCTCCACAAGGATACAGTGCCAGATAATACCTGGCGGGGGTAACCCTAGGGATAGTGCCACAGAAAATAAACCGCCATAACATGGCAAGGGTGAAAAGGTGTGGTAAGAGCACACCGGTTCTATTGGTAACAATGAACGCTGGAAAACCCCACTGGGAGCAAGACTAAGTAGAGATGACATTGTTGCAAAACTAAAAGCCATCCTTGGCTAGTCATCAGGGTTAGTTGCTTGAGCTTAAGAGTGATCTTAAGCCTAGACAAATGATAGGTTTAAATGACAGAACCCGGCTTATAGTTTATCTGGCAAAAGTCCTTAAAGATAATTTTCAACATAAGCAAATGTTCTTACTTTGATTCACTATTGAGTCAGCTTTGTTCTTATTTATTCTTTTTATCATTTGTAATCTGTCATTTTAATTTGATTTTTATTAAACGTTTGATATCAAAAAAAATTACAAATAACTGTGAAAAATCAATAATAATCAGTATTTGACACAATATTAAATAACCCATATATTCCCATATATTCCCAATTATGGAATTTTATAATTATAAAATATATGTTTTTATCAACTTACGAGAACAAATTAGACAAAAAGGGGAGAGTTTCTGTGCCTGCTAGTTTTAGATCTCATTTGTCTAATTTAGGATACAATGGAGTTATTTGTTATCCATCATTTAATAATTCATCAATTGAAGCATGCTCTCAAGATAGAATTGAAAAAATTTCAACAGCTATAGATTCTTTAAATCCATTTGAAGAAAAAAGAGATTTTTTTGCCACATCTATTCTAGCTGAGAGTACTAATTTACAATTTGATAGCGAAGGAAGGATTTTAATTTCATCAAAATTATTAAAACATGCAAAAATAAAAAATAGCATGCTATTTGTTGGCCAAGGCCAAACCTTTCAAATTTGGGAGCCAGCAACATTTGAAAAATTTAAGGTAACAGCAAAAAAAAAAGCAAATTTAAACAGAGCAAACCTTAAATGGGAAAAACATTTTAACAATAACGAGGGGAAATAACAGATGACAATTAACTTTAAAGCACCGGAAATTAAGGAGCTACAGCCACGACTTTTAGTAATGGGAGTTGGTGGAGCAGGTGGAAACGCGATTAATGAAATGATTGAAAGTAATCTACAAGGTGTAGAATTTATTGCAGTCAATACTGATGCGCAAGATTTAAAGTTAAGTAAAGCCAAAACAAGAATTCAAATTGGATTAAATTTAACTAAGGGTTTAGGAGCTGGTGCAAAACTAGATATTGGTCAAGCAGCAGCAGACGAGTCATTAAACGAAATTATAAATACTTTGCAAGGTGCAAACATGGTTTTTATTGCTGCTGGTATGGGTGGTGGAACGGGCACTGGTGCTGCTCATGTAATCGCCAGAGCTGCAAAAGAACTAAATATTTTAACTGTAGGTGTTGTGACACTTCCATTCTTATATGAAGGCCCCTCTAGAATGAGAAGAGCACAACAAGGTTTGGAAGAATTAAGAAAGCATGTTGATACAATTATAGTAATTCCAAATCAAAACTTATTTAAAATTGCCAATGAACAAACAACATTTGAAGACTCATTCAATCTTTCAAATAATGTTTTGATGCATGGTGTTCAAAGTATAACTGATCTAATGGTGAGACCAGGTTTAATCAATCTTGATTTTGCTGATGTAGAAACTGTTATGGCTTCAATGGGTAAAGCAATGATGGGAACTGGTGAAGCAGAAGGAGAAGGTAGAGCACTTAAAGCAGCAGAGATGGCGGTGAGTAACCCACTAATTGATGATTATACTCTTAAGGGAGCAAAAGGATTATTAGTTAATATTACTGGTGGTAAAGATCTTAAACTTTTTGAAGTTGATGAAGCAGTCAATAAGGTTAGAGCTGAAGTTGATCCAGAAGCAGAATTAATTATTGGAGCAATTACTGACGCTGAATTAGATGGAAAAATGAGAGTTTCGATTGTAGCTACATCTTTAGATGGTCAACAACCAGAAACCAAATCTGTGATAAATATGGTGCACCGTATTCAAAATAGAAACCCAGGTTATTCAGATTTTTCAAATCTTGGATCATCTGCATCTTTTAACTTTTCAAATTCAATTTCAAATCCTGTTTCACATGGAGCTAATGCGCTAAAACTAGATAATGAGGTTGTTCAAGAACAAAATCAAGATCATTTTAGCTCAAATGTTTCATCTGAAGAGGCAATACATAACAATAATCTTGAAACTGAAAGTGTTGTTGAAGATAGTTCTGTAAATGAAATGGAAAAATCTTTTACACAAGAAGCCGTAGAAACACCCCAAGAACAAATGGTTGAAGAGAGTGTAGAAGAAGATGTTTCAAATGATCTAAAAGAATTTGGTGTAGATTCGGATGCACCAGATTTATTTAGTTCAGAAACTGAAAATTCAAGCTCAGAGGGTTTATTATCTTCAAGCGATGAAGAAGATGATGATCTTGAGATACCAGCATTTTTAAGAAGACAAAAAAATTAATGGTCTTTAAAGAAATAAATGGAAGCCACCATAGTACCGAAAGTGCGAAAGCATTACCCGGTACTGCTAAAAGAAATTATTAGCATTATTTCCCCTCAATATGGTGGCACATTTATTGACTGTACTTTTGGTCAAGGTGGTTATTCAAAAAAAATCCTAGATTTTGAAAATACTAAAGTAATCGCTTTAGATAGAGATATTGAAAGTGAGTCAAAAGCTTATCAAATTAAAAATCAATTTGAAGACAGATTTTTATTTAAAAATATTAAATTTAGCCAACTGAATAATCTAAAACTTAAAAACGAGAATGTTAAAGGAGTAATATTTGATCTTGGTTATTCTTATGTTCAAATAAAAGATCCTAAAAAAGGACTATCTTTTGAGTCTAAAGGAAATTTAAATATGCAAATGGGTTTAAATAATTATTCTGCTGAAGATGTAATTAACAAGTTAGAAGAAAAAGAACTTGATAAAATATTTAAGTTTTTTGGTGAAGAAAAAGAAAGTAAATTTATAGCTAGAAATATTATTAAGGAGAGATCTAAGAAAAAGATAGATACACAAACACTTGTTGAGATCATAGAGAATACAAAAAGAAAAAAAAATTACAAAGTTCACAGTGCCACTAAAGTTTTTCAAGCTTTAAGAATTTTAGTTAATAGAGAAATAAGTGAATTAATTATTGGTCTTATTAATGCAACCAAGGTTTTAAAAAAAGATGGTGTTCTAGCAGTAGTTACATTTCATTCTTTGGAGGATAAAATTGTTAAATATTTTTTCAAAAGTCTATCTGAGAAAAAAAGTATATCAAGATATGCCCCTATTACCGAGCAACCTGAAACATTACTTAAATTAACCAAAAAAAAACCAATCGTGCCATCTGATGATGAAATTAAAGAAAATTCACCTTCAAGATCGGCTAAACTTAGATATGCGATTAAAAAAAAAGACTTTTATGATTTTGAAACTGACATTCTAGATCAATTTAGAAATTTAATTGAGATAGAAAACTTTGGGAACAAACTATGAAAAAAATCGTCTTAGTATTTGTCATTTTTTCATTAATTTTATCAACAGCTATTATTAAGAATTCTGCAAAAAAAAATGAGGATAAAATTTTTACAGTAAAAGAAAATATTAGAGTTTTAAATTCAGAATTCGAGAAAATCAAACTAGAATTCGATTATTTAAGCTCCTCAGATAAATTGCTGGAATTTCAATCATTATATTTTGAAAATGATTTAGTACAAAAAAAAATTGAAAATATAAAAGTTTTTGAAATCACAAAGAAAGATAAAAAGATTAAAAATTTAAAAATAATTAAAGATTAATGGAAAAATTAGGATCAAAAATTATTATTGAAGACTATAAAAATAATTTTGATTATAAAAAAAATGATATTAATTTAGATATAGAATTTAATAGAGTAGCTTTTATATTTTTCTTTTTTTTTATTATTTATCTAATTTACACTATTCATTTAATTCATCTTGGATCACGGAAATCAAATGTAGAAATGAAAGATATTTTGCCTACATTTAGTAATAAACTTTATAGAGCAGATATAATTGATATAGATGGAAATTATTTAGCTAAAACAGTTAAATCTATTGATATAGGTATTAAGACATCAGATATAATAGATAAGAAAAAACTTTTATTAAGTTTAAATATTATATTTCCAAATAAAGATTTTGAAAAAATTAATAAACAACTTGATACAAAAAAGTTTTTTTGGTTAGAAAAAAAAATTTCAGAAGAAAATTATGAAAAATTAATGAAACTTGGAGATAAATCTATTAAACCTGAGGAAAAGGTATTAAGAATTTATCCGCAAAAAAATCTTTTTAGTCATATTATTGGTCAAATAGATGATGACAACACTGGAATTTCAGGTTTAGAAAAATCATTTAATGGAGCCCTTAGAAATTCAAAAAATCCCATCAAACTTACAGTCGATAAAGATATACAGTTTTTAATTCGAAAAGAGTTAATCAAATATCAAGAAATTTTTAAAAGCAAGGGTAGCGCTGCTTTATTAATGAATAGTAATAATGGAAATATACTTTCACTAATTTCATTACCTGATTTTAATCCAAATAAAAGACAAAATATAACTGATGTTAATTTTATAAATAGAGTAACTAAAGGAACTTATGAGCTTGGTTCAGTTTTCAAACCATTTACATTTGCAAGTGCTTTAAATGAAGAATTAATAAAACCTGAAACTGAATTTTTAGATTTACCAAAATCTATTAGTTGTGATAAACACCAAATTGGAGAGTATGATAATAAAATTCCATCTGATTTAACAGCAGAACAGATCTTAATTAGATCAGGAAATATTGGTTCGGTAAGAATTGCTCAATTAGTTGGACCAGAAAAACATAAGTCGTTTTTAAAAAAAGTTGGAGTATTGAGCTCAATTGATTTTGACATTGAGGAAGTTGCTCCTCAGAAGGATTATAATTTTGGGAAATGTAAATTAGCCACATCTTCCTTTGGCCATGGTATCGCAACTACAATCTTGCAGCTAGCAAGAGGTTATGCGGTAATATCTAATGGAGGTTATGAAGTTAAACCAACTTTAATTGATAAAAAAATTGAAAATGAAAAAAAGAATAGACTAATTAATAAAGATGTTTCCAACCAAGTTGTTAAAGCTTTAAGAAAAATTGTTAGCACAGACGAAGGAACAGCAAAATTTGCCGATGTTTTAAACTACGAAATTGGTGGCAAAACAGGGACTGCAGACCAACCAAAAGAAGGCTCTTATTCTGAAGCAAAGATAAATACGTTTGCTTCAATATTTCCAACATCAAATCCACAATTTGTATTTATTGTTATGTTAGATACTCCTCAAAAGGCGAAAGATTATTATTATAAATATAGACATCAAAAGGGTGGATGGAAAGGAACTTTATACAATACAGCTGGATGGACATCAGTAGAAGTGGCTGGAAAAATAATTGATAAAATTGGGCCTATTTTAGCCACAAAATATCTAGAAATTAAATAACTATGTTTCTAGGTGATTACTTCAACAATATTCAAAAAAATTATAAGCAAGTTTATTTTTCAGGAATTTCATTTAATAGTAATCAGATAAAAAAAGATAATATTTTTTTTGCAATCAAAGGAAATAAGATAGATGGTAATAGTTTTATATCATCTGCAATCTCCAATGGTGCAAAAATAATTATAACTGAAAAAAAAATAAATAGACTTAAAAACGGTATTTTATTTATTCAATCAAATAATATCAGAAAATTATTAGCTGAAATATCGTTTAAAATCGTTAAAAAAATTCCAAACAATATTATTGCTGTTACTGGTACAAACGGAAAATCATCTATTGCAGATTTTTATTATCAAATTTTAGATTTGAATAATAAAAAAGTTGCATCAATTGGAACATTGGGAATTAAATCAAAAAAATTTAAAAAGGATTTATCAAATACTACTATAGATCCAATTCAATTAAGTAAAATTTTAAGTAATTTAAAAAAACAAAAAGTTAATAATGTTATTATGGAGGCATCCAGCCATGGATTGAGCCAAAACAGACTGGATGGTTTATCCTTTAACACAGGGATATTTACAAATCTATCTCAAGACCATTTAGATTATCATAAGAATAAAAAAAATTATCTTAAAGCTAAACTTTATTTGTTTGAAAAATTACTAAAAAAAAATGGAAATATAATAACTGATGAAAAAATACCTGAATTTAAAAAAATTAAAGATATAGCATCTAATAAAGGCCTAAACCTTTTTTCATTATTGGAAAAAAAAAATAATTTTCAATTTTTGTCTCATCAATATAAAGGAGAGTCCCAATTATTAGAGATTAGATATAATGATTCAACACACATAATCAAACTTAACTTGATAGGAAAAGTTCAATTTAAAAATGTATTAATGGCGGTTATTGCGTCAATCAGAAGTAATATCAATATCAAAGACATACTTAATGTAATACCAAAAATAAAATCTGTAGAGGGAAGGTTTGAAAAAGTTGGCAAAATTAAAAATAACTCAAAAGTAATTGTAGACTATGCACACACACCAGATGCATTAAAAACTTGTCTTAAAGATATAAGAGATCAATTTGTAGGTCACAAAATTAACTTAGTATTTGGTTGTGGGGGGAATAGAGATCAAAATAAAAGAGCAAAAATGGGTAAAATTGCTGACCTTTTTTCAGACAAAATATATCTTACTGATGATAATCCAAGGTTAGAACAGGCTAGTAAAATAAGAAAAGAAATAAAAAAAGGAATAAAAAAACAAAAAGTTTTAGAGTTTCCAAATAGGGCAAAGGCAATATCAGAAGCAATAAAACACTTAAAAATAGGAGAAATTTTAATCGTTGCTGGCAAAGGTCACGAAAAAGTTCAAGAAATAGGTGGGAAAAAATTTTTTTTTTCAGATAAAAAAATTATTCTTGATGCAATAAAAATTAAAAATTTTTCTTTATCAAATAATCTAAAGGTTAATATATTTAATGAACTTAGTGGAGAAAAAAAAATATCTAGTAATATTATTTTCAAAAAGGCTAGAATTAACTCTAAAGAGATAAAAAAAAACGATGTTTTTTTTGCGATTAAGGGAAAAAAAAATGATGGTAACCAATTTATAAGTGAAGCTTTTAAAAAAAATGCGTCGATTGCAGTAGTTAATAAAATTGAAAAAAAAATAAATATCTCTTGTCAAATTAAAGTTAAAGATCCATTAAAATTTTTAACAAAAAGTTCAGAGTTATATAGAAAAAATATTAAAACAAAAATAATTGCTATAACTGGAAGTTGTGGAAAAACCACATTAAAAGAATTATTAGGTAACTCATTAAAAAAATTATCAAAAGTAGGTATTTCACCTCAATCATATAATAATAAGTTTGGAGTTCCTTTAAGTCTTTTTAATTTAGATCAAAAAAATAATTACGGCGTTTTAGAAATTGGAATGGATAAAAAAGGTGAAATTGATTATCTTTCTAAAATTGTTAAACCAGATGTTAGTGTGATTACTAACATTAATTATGCCCATGCTAAAAATTTTAAGAATCTAAGACAAATTGCTCTAGCTAAATCAGAAATAATTAACAATACAAGAGTTAATGGTTCAATTGTCCTTAATGCCGATGATGATTTCTTTGCTTTACATAAAAATATAGCCAGTAAAAGAAAGCTTAAAATCTTATCATTTGGTATTGTAAATCAAAATGCAAATATAAAACTTATAAGTATCAAACAAATTTCTAATAAGTTTAAAGCAACTATCATAATAAATAATTTTAAGACTTATTTTTTTATCTCTAATAATTTTCAAAATAATATCTTAAATATTTTGGCTACCTTGACTGTTTTGAGTATTTTTTTAGATATATCTAAATTAAATAAAAATATTTTTATGGGTTTTAAAACACCCAATGGGAGGGGGGATATTACTAAAATTAAGATTAATAATAAAAATTTATACTTAATAGATGAAAGTTATAATTCAAATCCGTTGTCACTTAAATCCGCAATTTTAAATTTTGATAAAATTAAAATTAAAAAAGGAAAAAAATATTTATTATTAGGTGATATGCTAGAACTTGGTAAACACTCAAAAAGACTTCATCAATCTATTGGAAAAATAATCAATAATACAAAAATTGATAAAATTTTTGTTAAAGGAAGTGAGGTATTGTTCACATACAATTCTATTTCAAAAAAGAAAAAAGGTAGGGTATTAAACAACAACTCACAAATTATTGATTTGATTAAAAACGATTTAAATAATAATGATTATCTTATGGTTAAGGCCTCAAATGCGACAGGAATAAATAAGATAATCAATAGTTTTAAAGGTTCGAAATAATGCTTTATCAATTTTTACTTAATTTTGTTGATATCTTTGGATTTTTAAATGTTTTTAAATACATCACTTTTAGAACAGGATTATCCTTATTTACCTCATTAATTATAGTTTTGTTAATTGGAGGACCTTTTATAAATTTTTTTTCAAATAGAAAATTTGTAAATCCTATACGTGATGATGGTCCACAAGATCATATTATAAAAAAAATTGGTACTCCAACAATGGGTGGAGTAATAATTTTGTTTGGATTGCTATTTTCTGTTTTGTGTTGGGGGGATCTATCTAACACTAGTGTTTTATTTTGCATTTATATTGCCATTTCATTTGGTGTACTTGGAGCATTTGACGATTATAAAAAAATAAAACAAAATAATTCTTCAGGAATTTCATCTAAATTTAAAATAATATCACAAGTTTTGTTAGCTACGATAGGTATTAGCTTATTTTTTTATTTTATTGATTATAAAGAAATTACAAATTTATATTTTCCATTTTTTAAAAATTTAATAATTAATCTTGGATGGTTTTTTATTCCTTTTTCGGTATTTGTTATTGTAGGTTCCTCAAACGCAGTTAATTTAACTGATGGGCTTGATGGATTGGCCACTGTACCGGTAATTTTAGTTGCTGGTTGTTTTGCTTTTATAAGTTATGTAACTGGCAATATTGTTTTTTCTGATTATTTACAAATCCCATACATTGAAGGTACTGGTGAAGTTTCTATTTTTTGTGGTGCAATAATAGGATCGTGCTTAGGGTTCTTGTGGTTTAACGCGCCACCAGCAAAAATTTTTATGGGTGACACAGGTTCTTTAGCACTTGGTGGCTCTTTAGGCGCTGTTGGAATAATAACAAAACATGAAATAGTATTAGCAATTACTGGTGGGCTATTTGTCCTTGAGGCTGTATCTGTGATGATACAAGTAATCTCTTTTAAATTAACAGGAAAAAGAATTTTTAGAATGGCACCAATACACCATCATTTCGAAAAAAAAGGATGGCCTGAGTCAACAGTTGTAATTAGATTTTGGATCATTTCAATTATTTTAGCAATGATTGGTCTGGCTACTTTAAAATTAAGATAATGACAAACAATAGAAATATTTTTTTGAAAAAAAAGATATTAATCTACGGTTTAGGTAAAAGTGGAATTTCATCATATAAATTTTTAAATAACAAAGCTAAGGTTTATTGGTTTGATGATACTTTTAAAAAAAAATTTGGACATCAACCAAATCAAAAGATAAGAAATATTCAAGAAATATCCAAAATCAAGTTTGATAAGGTTATTATTAGTCCAGGAATTGATATTTTAAATTGTAAATTATCTAAATTTCTTAAAAAAAATAATTCTAAAATTTATACGGATTTGGATATATTCTATTCATTTTATAAAAATAAAAGTATCACCATTACGGGAACTAATGGAAAATCAACTACATCTAAAATATTGCATGAGGTTTTATTAGATCAAAACTATGACTGTAGATTGATTGGAAACATTGGTAACCCAGCATTATCTGAAAAAAAAATTACTAAGAACACTATATTTGTGATCGAAGCCTCATCATACCAATTAGATTATAGCAAATTATTTACTTCAAAATACTCAGCAATACTTAATATTAGCCCAGATCATATAGAGAGACATAAAAATTTAAAAAATTATGTTAGCGCTAAATTTAAATTATTAGATTATCAGTCTAAGAAATCTATATCATTTGTAAAAAAAGGCGATTTACTAATAAATAAAAAATTAAAAAGTAAAAAATATAATCCTAAAATTATCAAAGTTGATTTAAAAAAAGCAAATAAGGTAATTAAACATTTAAAAAATAAGTATTTTATGTCAGCAGGAAATTTAGAAAATTTGTCATTTGTTCTAAAGATTTCTGAAACATTAAATTTAAATAGTAAAAAATTACTCAAAACTTTAAATAGATTTAAAGGATTAAAATATCGACAGCAAATTATCTATGAAAATAAAAATTTAACAATAATTAACGACTCTAAGTCAACAAGTTTTGCTTCATCAGAAAATATGTTAAAAAACTTAAAAAATGTTTATTGGATTTTAGGTGGTATTCCCAAAAAAGGTGATCAGTTAAATCTATCCAAGAAAAATTGTAAGAATTTTAAAACATTTATTTTTGGTAATTATTATAAAGAATTTAAAAAAAATATTAAAAATAAGATACCAGTAAAGCATTTAAAATATTTGAAAGACATATTAAAAGAAATTTTTCTTGATTTAAAAAATAAGAAAATAAAAAAAAATATTATTTTCTTTAGTCCAGCAGGCGCATCATTTGATAACTTTAAAAATTTTGAAGATAGAGGTAAATATTTTAATCAATTAATTAAAAAATTTATTAATGCAAAATAATAGCTTTCTATATAAATTTTATTATCAGTGGTGGAAAAATATAGATAAGTCAATATTATTACTAATTAGTTTGTTATTTATAATTGGACTTTTTTTTTCATTAGTTTCAACTTCATTAATTGCTTCAGATAAATTAGATACAAATAGCTATTTCTTTTTTTTTAAGCATTTGATTTATATTTTTATTGGAATAATTATAATTTTTATTTTTTCTTCTTTGAAAACTAATCAATTATTTTATTATTCATATTTCTTTTTTTTTATTGCTTTAATTTCTTTATTTTTAGTTCCTATTATAGGTGTTGAAGTAAAAGGATCAAAAAGATGGATAGATTTATTTTTCTTACCAAGATTTCAACCAATTGAATTATTAAAACCTTTTTTAATTATCATAATTTCAAGCATTCTTTGTAGTGTTAGAAGTTCAAACCTTTATTTAAAATATTTATTATCAATTATAATAGTTTCGGTAATTTCTTTATTTCTTGTAATGCAACCAGATATAGGTCAGACTCTTCTTATCATTTTTTCTTGGGCTGTTTTAATTTTTACCTCTGGAATCAATATCTTTTTTCTTTTTAGCCTTTCTATATTTGCTTTTATTTCACTAGCTTATTTAATTATATATGTTCCTAAGTTTGATTATATTCAAAGTAGGATTTTTTCATTTTTTAATAGAGATGTAGGTACACATAATTTTCAATCTGATAAAGCTATTGAATCCATTACAAGTGGGGGTTTTTTTGGAAAAGGAATTGGTGAAGGAACCCTAAAAAATCGTGTGCCAGAAGCACATACCGATTATATTATATCTGTAATTTCTGAAGAGTTTGGTGTTGTTGCCATAATATTAATATTATTATTATTTTTAATATTTATTCACATGGTTTTTAAAAAAATAAATTATGAAAAAGATGACAAAATTAAACTTGTTTTGATTGGATGTGTAAGCTTAATTTTAATGCAAGCGACGATTCATATAGGTGTTAATATTAGGTTATTTCCTACTACAGGTATGACATTGCCATTTTTGAGCTATGGAGGTTCTTCTATAGTAAGTATCTCAATACTATCAGGAATAATCTTAAATTTAACTAAAAGAAAAATAGAAAATTAAAATGAAAAGAAGGATTCTTATTTCCACCGGAGGATCTGGGGGACATGTTATTCCCGCAATAACAATACATGATCATTTAATAGAAAATTATGATATAGTAATCTCAAGTGATATTAGAGGTCTTAAATATCTTGACGATAAATTTTATAACATCCTAGTTATTGATACACCCAAGTTGAATAATTTAATTTTACTGCCTTTATCAATTCTAAAAGTATTTTTTTTAACACTAAGATCATTGATAATATTAAAAAATAAAAAAATTCAAATTCTTATTTCGACAGGTGGATATATGTCGTTACCATTATGTATAGCCGCAAGAATACTAAACATTAAAGTTTATTTGTTAGAACCAAACATGGTAATTGGAAGAGCAAATAAACTTTTTCTTAAATTTTGTAAAAAAATTATATGTTATTCAGAGAATATTATCGGTTTTCCAAAAGAGTATAAAAATAAATTAATGATTACAAATCCACTTATAAGAAAGAAATATTATAACAAAAAATTAAAAGAAAATGATAATGAAAGATTTACTTTAATAATAATTGGTGGAAGTCAAGGTGCACAAATATTTGATAAAATTTTACATGAGTCAATTATTAAAGTTTCAAAAATTAAACCTTTAAATGTAATTCATCAAACAAATCAAAAAAATATAGATGTTCTCAAAAATCTATATTTAAAAAATAAGATTGATAATACTGTTTTTAGTTTTGATCAAAATCTTAATTCATTAATAGATCAAGCAGATTTATGCATAACGAGAGCTGGTGCCTCTAGTTTGGCTGAAATTTCTCTATCTAAAAAACCATTTATAGCTATTCCATTACCAACCTCTAAGGATAATCATCAATTAGAAAATGCTAATTATTATAAAAATAAAGGTTGTTGTTGGATTGTGAATCAAATTGATTTTGACAAAAAAAAATTTGAAGATTTATTATTAAATATATTATGCAATAAAGACGAAATACTTTTAAAAAAAAATAATTTAGAAAAATTAAATTATCAAAACACGTGGAATAATGTTAATCAAAAATTATTAAATATTATTAATGAAAATTAAATTAGCAAAATCTGAGATTATTCACTTTATAGGTATTGGTGGAATAGGCATGAGTGGATTATCCCTTATAATGAAGGGCAAAGGATTTAGGGTTCAAGGCAGTGATATCGCTAGCAATAAAAATATTGAAAGATTAAAAAAAGAAAAAATAAAAATTATAATTGGACAAAAAAAACAAAATATAAATAAAGCTACCATTATTGTAATTTCTTCAGCGATTAAAAAAAATAATCCAGAATTAATGGAGGCAAAAAAAAAACAATTACCAATTTATAAAAGAGGAGAAATGCTAGCAAACATTGTTTCTCTAACAAAAAATATTGTAGTTGTTGGCTCTCATGGAAAAACAACCACAACATCACTAATAGCCTCCATTTTTGAAGAGACTAAAATAGATCCAACTATTATTAATGGAGGCGTAATAAATTCCATCAACAATTCTGCTAAACTTGGCAAAAGTGATTGGTCGATCCTAGAAGCAGATGAGTCTGATGGTAGCTTTGTATATATTCCACCCACCTACTCAATAATAACCAATATAGATAGAGAACATATGGATTTTTATAGTTCTATGGATGATTTGAATAAATATTTTATAAAGTTTGTAAATAAGGTCCCATCATTTGGAAAATCTTTTATTTGTATAGACGATAAGAATAATAAAAATTTGATTAAGAAACTAAGTAATAAAAATTTTTATACATATGGAATTGAAAAAAAATCAAATTTTTGCATTAAAAATATTAGACAATCAAAAGACTATTCTATGTTTGATTTAAAAATAATTTTGCCTAATAAAAAAGATAAATTAATTAAAAAAATTAAAATTCCATTATTAGGATTGCATAATATTAGAAATTCAGTTGCTGCATCAGCTTTGGCTATTACTGTTGGACTGACTGTTTCAAATATTAAAAAAGGTTTAAAAAACTTTAAGGGAGTTCAAAGAAGATTTAATAAAATTTTTACGTATAATAAAGTTGATTTTTTTGATGACTATGCTCATCATCCAACAGAAATCAAAGTCGTATTAGATGGAGTAAATAATGTTTATAAAGGTTATGAAAAAGTATGTATTTTTCAACCACATAGAATTTCAAGATTGAAAGATTTAAAAAAAGAATTCACTTATGCATTCAAAAATGCAGATAAAGTAATTTTACTTCCTATTTATACTGCTGGAGAAAAAATATCATTAGGATTTAAATATGAAAATTTTGCAAGAGAAATAATCAAAAACTCAAAAGTAAAACTATTTTTAGTAGATGATAAATTTCAATTATCAAAATATATTAAAAATAATATTTATGGAAAAAAAATAGTTATTGGAATGGGTGCTGGAACCATCTCAACATGGATGAGAGAAATGCCAAGATATTTATCATGAGTATAAATCAAGATGATCTATTGATAGAATTTAATGAAAATATAAAATTTAATTATAATTTAAAAAAAAAAAACTGGTTTAATATTGGTGGTAATACAAAGATTTTCTATCAAGCAGAAAATTTAAAAGAATTAATCAGATTTTTAAAAATAATTGGAAACGAGGAGAGATTATTTGTTTTAGGTGGAGGATCAAATACTCTGATTACAGATAAAACTTATGATGGTGTTGTTGTTAAACTATCTAAAAATTTTAATAATATTTCGCTTTTATCAGAAGATATAATTATTGCTGGAAGTGCCGTTAGTGATAAATCACTTTCAAAATTTGCAATGGATAATAGTCTAGGTGGATTTGAATTTTTATCTTGCATACCTGGTACAATTGGAGGAGGAATAAGAATGAATGCAGGGTGTTTTGATAGAGAATTTAAAGATATTCTAATTTCTGTTCAAGCTATCAGTAAATCAGGGCAGGTTATTACGATCCCAACAAAAGAAATTAATTTTAAATATAGAGATAGCGGACTATCAAATGATTTAATTTTTTTGAGTGCATCTTTTAAGGGTTTTAAAAAAAAATCAAATTTAATTAAAAATGAAATTATAAAATTAAAAGAAAAAAAAGAAAAATCACAACCTACAAGAATTAAAACTAGTGGGAGCACATTTAGAAATCCATTAGGTCAATCGAATAAAAAAGTTTGGCAGTTAATAAAAGAATCGGTCCCTTTGCAAAAATCATTTGGAGACGCATGTATTTCAGAAAAACATTGTAATTTTTTTGTTAACAAAGGTAATGCTAAGTTTGATGATATGAAAAAATTAATAGAATTTGTATCTGAAAGTGTTTTGAAAAAAACTGGTGTAAAGATAGAAACTGAAATAAAAATTTTAGAATAAATTGAAAAAAAAAATATTAATACTTGCTGGTGGAGTTTCGAAAGAAAGATTAATTAGTCTGGACACGGGAGCACAAGTTGCAAAAGAACTAAAAAAAAATGGTTACAAAGTAAAAATTTGTGAACCAAATGTAAATTTGTCAAAAAATATTAATCAATTTAAACCTAATGTTATATTTAATGCGTTACACGGACAGTTTGGTGAAGATGGCTATATACAAACCATTTTAGAAGGATTTAAAATACCATACACTCATTCGGGGGTAATTGCTTCTTCAATAGCAATGGATAAAGAGATATCAAAAAAAATTTTTATAAAAAATAAAATCAATACTCCAAAATATATTAAGTATTCTTATAAAGAAAATATTTTTGATTTAATAAAAAACATTGAAAAAAAGTTAAAATTTCCAGTTGTAATAAAACCAATTAATGAAGGCTCAAGTGTAAATGTATTTATTTGTACAAAAAAAAATATTTCACGAATCCTAAGCACAATGAAAATCTATAAACAGATAATGATAGAGGAGTTTATTGGTGGTAGAGAAATTCAAGTTGCAATTATGGGAAACAAAAAATTAGGAGCAATAGAACTTAAACCAAAAAGAAAATTTTATGATTACAAAGCTAAGTATAATGTTGATGCAAAAACAGAACATATAATTCCAGTTGAACTTTCAAATAATAAATTAAATGAAGTGATGAGCCTTTCACTGAAGGCACATAAAACTATTGGATGTAATGGGGTTACAAGATCAGATTTTAAATTTTATGAAAATAAATTTTATTTACTAGAAATTAATACTCAACCAGGTATGACAAAACTATCTCTTGTTCCAGAAATAGCAAAATATAATGGAATATCTTTTATAAAATTAATTGAGTGGATTTTAAAAGATGCAAAAACGAAAAAGTAAAAAAATTTTAAAATATTTTTTTTTACTGCTGTTAGTTGGCTCAATTAACAATATCAATCTTAATGATTTAAAATTACATAATATTCACAATGTTAATATTATTGGATTAGATAATGAAGATAAGAGAAATTTACTTAATAAAGTAGACTTTAATTTATACAATATTTTTTCAATTAATAAAGATGATCTAATAAAAGAAATTGAGTCAAATGCTTTGGTAGAAAAATATTTCATTCTTAAAAAATACCCATCTTCATTAAATATAAATATAGAAAAAACAAAATTTTTAGCAAAAATAAATAAAAATGAGGAAATTTTTTATTTAGGTTCAAATGGAAAATTTATAAAAAATGATTTTTCAAAAAAACAATTGCCTTTTATTTTTGGAAATCCAGATGTAATTCAATTTTTCAGTATTAAAAAAATTATTGATCAGTCTAAAATTTCATACAAAGAAATTAAAAATTTATATTTTTTTCCATCTAGAAGATGGGATTTAGAATTAAAGGACAATACTATTATAAAATTACCAAATGATAATACCTATCTTGCACTTAATTTAGCAATAGAATTTTTGAATGATAGAAAATTTAAAGATGATAAAATAATAGATGCAAGAATTGAAAATCAAATTATTTTGAATGATTGAAGAATCTCACTTTAAAACATTTCTTTATATTTCTAAAAACAAATATCAAATATTCGTTTATGATAAAAACAATTTAAAAAATATATACAATGAAGAAATAAGAATTGATGATGAAATTGAGCTTTATAATCTTTCAAAATTTCTTGATGAAAATATTTATAAAATTGAAAAAACGATAAACAACTTTATTAGAAGTATAATTTTAATAATAGAGAACGATAAAGTTTTAAGTGTAGATATATCATTTAAAAAAAAAAATTATGAAAAAAATATTTATCAAAAACATTTAGAAAAAAATTTAAAAGAAGTAAAAGATATATTTAGAGAAAATTATCAGAACCATAATGTTATGCATATGGTTATTATCAATAAAGATAAAAATGAAAATAATTTACTCTCTAATAATGATAATATTAATGATGACTATCTTTATTTAGAAGTTAATTTTATTTCTATTCAAGATAGCTTTACTTTTATTTATGATAAATTATTAGAAAAGCATCAAATCAGAATTGAACAATATATGTCAGGTGGCTATATAAAAAGTTTTTTAAGTGAAAACGAAAATGAATTAACAAAAATGGCAAATCAAATAAATAATGGCTTTAATAAAAATGAGGTTAGACTTGTTTCAAAAAATACAAAAAATAAGCGTTTTTTTGAAAGATTTTTTCAACTATTTAGCTGAAACTGTTTTTTCTGGTAATAATTGTTGTTTTCAAAATTTATCTAAAGCAAATTAAAAGTCTTTAATGTCTTATCTGACTCAAAAAACAATTAAAAGCAATGTACTCTTTAACGGAATTGCACTGCACAGTGGATTAAAAGTAAATATTTGTATTAAACCAGCTGAGCCTAATTTTGGAATAGTCTTTAAAAGAACAGATTATAAAGAAAACAATCTAGTTTACCCAAATTTTATGAATGTCACAAATACATTGCTTAATACAACAATTGAAAATGAATTTGGGGTTAAAGTTTCAACTATTGAACATTTGATGGGTGCATTATTTGGTCTAGGTATTGATAATGCGCTAATAGAAATTGATAATGAAGAAGTTCCAATTCTAGATGGATCTGCGAAGGAATTTATTGAAAAAATTATTAATTGTGGACTTGAGGTTAGTGAAGCTCCTATTAAGGTTATTAAAATCAATAAAGAGGTTGAGTTTTCAGACGGCAATCGATTTATCAAGATAGAGCCTTCCACTTTAAGTTTAGATATAGATTTTGAATTAAAATATGAAAATCAAATTATAGGAAATCAAAGAAACAAAGTTAAAGTTTTTGAAGATGATTTAACTAATGTTTTTAATTCAAGAACATTTTGTTTATTTGAAGATGTAGAGTTAATTAGAAAAAAAGGACTAGGAAAAGGTGGAAGCTTACAAAATGCAATAGTAGTAAATGATAATAAAGTTTTAAATAAAGAGGGTTTAAGAAATGACAAAGAATTTGTTAATCATAAAATACTTGATTGTATAGGTGACCTGTTTACTTCAGGTTATAGAATAATTGCTAAAATTAAATGTTCTCAAGGTGGCCACTATCTTACAAATCAATTATTGAGAAAAGTATTCGAAAACAAAGAAAACTTTTCTATTCTTGAAATAAAAGAAAAAAACCTTCCTCATACTTTAATTCATAGAAAATTATTAAAATCAATAGCCTAAGCTAAACATATATTTTCAAAGATATAAATTAAAGGTATAACTAGTCATGATCTATCGGAATTATTTTTATTTTTTTATAATTATTTTATTTTGTTTTTCTTGTTCCAAAAAGGAAATTGAAAAATCTAATATCAATGAAGTAAATTTAGAGTCACAAATGATAGAGGCTTATGAGGATGGATTGAAGGAATTAGAAGCTGGCGATGTTCTGTTCGCAGCAAAAAAATTTAATGAGGCAGAAACTTTATTTCCACAATCAGAGTATGCACCAAAATCTGCATTGATGGCGGCCTATTCATATTATTCTCAAAATTATTATGGAGATGCGATGGCTGAATTAATAAGATTTTCGAGAGTTTACCCTAACCATAAAGATATTGCTTATGCAGAATATTTATTAGGATTGTGTTATTACGAACAAATTATTGATGCAAAAAAAGATCTTCAATCCATTGTAAATGCCAAAACAACCTTTGAAAGTCTTATATCTAAGTATCCTGATTCAGAATTTGCTACTGATGCAGCATTTAAAATTGATCTGATTAATGAAATTCTTGCTGGTAAAGAAATGTTTATAGGAAGATACTACTTTGATAAAAAAAAATGGATTCCAGCAATAAACAGATTTAGAGTTGTTATCGATGATTATGAGACTACCATATATGTGGAGGAAGCCATACATAGATTGGTTGAAATTTATTATATTCTAGGAATTGAAACAGAAGCAAAAAAATATGCTAACTTATTAGGATATAATTACCAGTCATCTGAGTGGTATGAAAAATCATTTATTATATTTAACAGAAAATATAAAAAAAATATTATAAAAGATATCAAAAAAGAAAATAATTCTATAATAGAAAAATTTAAGTCTCTATTTAGTTGAGATGATAAAAAAAAATCTAGAATCTGAATATAAAAAAAAAATAAAGTTATTAACCAACTATAATAAAAACTACTATGATACTAGTAAACCATTAGTATCAGATAAAGAATATGATGATTTAAAAAATAGTATTTTAGTTTTAGAAAGTAAATATACTTTTCTTAATTCGAAAAAATCACCATCAAAAGTTGTTGGATTTAAACCATCTAAAAATTTCCAAAAGATAACTCATAGAGCTCCAATGTTGTCTTTGGCAAATGCTTTTGGAAGAGAAGATCTAATTAATTTTGAAAAAAAAATATTAAATTTTTTATCTAAGAATGAGGACTATAAGCTTTCTTATAGTGCTGAACCAAAAATAGATGGTATATCAGCCTCATTAATTTACAAAAATGGTGAGTTTAAAATTGGATTATCAAGAGGTGATGGAAAAGAAGGTGAGGATATAACAGCTAATCTTGCTACTATTAAAGACATTCCAAAAAAAATTCAGCTAAAAGATTTTCCTAAAGAAATTGATATAAGAGGTGAAGTATTTATACAAAATAGTGATTTTAAAAATTTAAAGGAAAAATTTGCAAACCCAAGAAATGCTGCATCTGGATCATTACGACAAAAAAATTCAGATGAAACAAAAAAAATTCCCCTAAAATTTATTGCCTATACTTTTGGTTATGAAAAAGGTCTTAAGGCAAAAAATCAAACAGACTTTTTAAAAAATTTAGATGATTGGGGGTTTAAAACAAATCCTTTGAATGGACTATTTGTAGGTGTTGATGATTTGTTGATTAATTATTCCAAGATAGAAAAGGATAGAGCAAAAATTGATTTTGATATTGATGGTATAGTTTATAAAATTAATAACTTTGAACTTCAAAAAAGACTTGGAAATGTTGCAAATTCTCCAAGGTGGGCTATTGCTCATAAATTTTCCTCTAACAAAGCTGTATCTAAAATTCTTAATATTGAAATTCAGATAGGAAGAACTGGAGCTTTGACACCAGTTGCAAAAATCAAACCAATTAATATTGGAGGAGTAATTGTATCTAATGCTACTCTGCACAATGAAGATGAGATTGATAGAAAAGATATAAGAATAGGAGATTTAGCAACTATAGAAAGGGCGGGTGATGTAATACCTCATATTCTTTCAGTAGATAAAATTAAAAGAGATAAAAAATCAACAAAATTTATTTTTCCAAAAAAATGTCCATCATGTGGCTCAAAAACAATTAAAGATTTTAATAATATTACCAAAAAAGAAGATGCAGTAAGAAGGTGTTCTAACGAAGGATATGAGTGTGAAAAAATTGCAATAGAAAAATTAAAACATTTTGTTTCAAAAGATGCATTTAATATTGATGGATTTGGAAAAAAAATTGTAGAGAATTTTTGGAAACTTAATTTAATAAAATTACCACAGGATATATTTAATCTAGATTTTAAAAAGATAGAAAATCTTGAAGGTTGGGGTAGACAATCAATGGAAAATTTAAAATACTCTATTAATCAAAGAAAAAATATTTCTTTAGAAAGATTGATCTACTCATTAGGTATCAGGCATATTGGTTTAGAAAATGCAAAAATTTTATCAAAATATTTTAAAACATTTTCAAAGTTTATTAGTTTTTCTAATGAAGAAATTTTAGATGACATATTGAATATTGATGGAATTGGAGAAACTCAGCTGAAGTCAGTAAAAAAATTTTTTGAAAACAAAATTAATATAAATATTTTGAAGAAATTACAAAAAATTTTAGAAGTCAAAGATACTATAATTAAAAATAAAAATGGATTATTAAATGAAAAAACATTTATGGTAACTGGAAAGTTAAATGGCATTAGTAGAGCGGAGGTAAAATCTTTAATAGAAGAAAATTCTGGTACTTCTGTGAGTACTGTAACAAAAAAATTAAATTATCTAATCATAGGTGAAAAACCAACTAAAAAGAAAGTTGATAAAGCTAAAGAATTTCATGTTACAATATTAAATCAAAGTGATTTTTTGAAGCTGTTAAATATAACTAGCTAACCATTTTCTCTCATTTGGAGAAAGATACTTAGAAAGTTTTATATAAACATCTAAATGATATTTAAATAGATAATTGTTTTCTGAGCTAGTCAAAAGATCATAATTAATTAAATCTTTTTCTATTGGAGCAAGTGTTAAATTTTCAAAAAAAATTTTTTTCTTGATTTGTTTAACAAAAACAAGATTTTCTATTCTAATACCATACGAACCTTTTTTATAATAACCTGGTTCATTACTTAAAATCATACCTTTTTGAATTTTGACTTTATTTAGTTTGGAGATTGATTGAGGTCCTTCATGGACATTTAAAAAGAAACCAACACCATGTCCTGTACCATGAGCATAATCCAATTTACTTTCCTTTAAATATTTTCTTGCTCTTTTATCTATTTTTAGACCTGTATTATCAAATCTTAAGTCAGTATTTGCTACAGCTATATGTCCCTTTAATACTTTAGTGTAAATATTCTTGATACTCTGTTTTGGTTTTGTAAAACAGATAGTTCTAGTGACATCAGTGGTACCATATTCATATTGACCACCAGAATCACATAAAAAAATATCATTTTTTTTTATTATTCTGCAATCTCTTTTTTTGGCTCTATAATGAACAATAGCACCATTTTCTCCAGCACCTGCAATTGTTTCAAAACTTGGATATAAGTATTTGTTACTTTTTTTTCTAAATTTTTCTAATTTAATCTGAGCATCAACTTCAGTAATCTTTTTTTTATTTAATTTTTTAATCCAATAAATAAATTTTGTTAGTGCCACACCATCTATAATATGAGATTTAATCATATTATTAATTTCAATATTATTTTTTATAGCTTTTAAAAGATAAGTTGGATCTACTCTTTTTATAACCTTAAATTTAGACTTAATAATATTTTCATAAAAAATAGAGCAAGATTTATTATCAATTATGAAGTTTTTACCAATTAAAGTCATAATCTTTTTTGGCAAATCATTTGTGATTACTAATTGATTTTTATTAATTATTTTTTCTTTTATTAGTTTTTTAGCTTTTTGAGGTTCTGTTATTAAAAAGATTTTTTTTGATTTATTTATGATTAGTCTTGAATTTGGTAGAGGACTATTTGGACCATCACCACCTCTAATGTTTAAAATCCAAGCTACATTTTCTGGAGCAGATACAAATAAATTATCAGCTTTATTCTTTTTTAAGTATTTTGTAATTTTATTTATTTTTGATTTGCTGTTTTCTCCAATAATTTCATCTTTGATTGAAAAAAAAGGAACATTGTTTGTAATTTTTGAGATTTTTATTTCATCAATTAAGTTATTTGACAAAAACTTAACTTTGTTATGTTTTAAAAAATAATTATTTATCTGGTGATGTGTGAATAATTTTGGGTCTATTCCTAGTTTTAGATTTTTAAACAAATTACAATTAATTATTTTTTCATAGTTAATAATCTTAAAATATTTTCCACTCTCATTTTCGCTTTGAATAGTGTACCTACCATCTGTAAACAAATAGTTCTTATCTTTTAAAACAATAGCTAAGCCAGCAGAGCCAGTAAAATTTGAAATAATTTTTAATCTATTTATTTTTGAATATTCTGTAAAATAATCATCATTTTTGGGTATAATATATCCATCAATATCGTATTTTTTAAATTTTTTTCTTAATTCTTTTACTTCTTTTTTCATTTAATTCTCTTTTGGTATCGTATCCACCCAGGGCTTCTTGTTCCTTCTTCAATTTCAAAATCTTGATTAAAATCAAAATCCTGATCAACATCAACTTCATCATCAAAAAAAGAATTTTTTTCTAAGTGTTTTTCTGGTAATTCTTCTATAAATCTTGAGGCCATGCTATCAATCCAATCACCCTGGTAAAATCTATTCATTGAAAATGAAATTATTGCTTTTTTTTTAGCTCTGGTAATTCCAACATAGGCTAAACGGCGCTCTTCTTCTAAACCATTTTGGCCTTTTTCTTCAATTGATTTTTGATGTGGAAATAAACCTTCTTCCCAACCAGGAAGAAAAACTACGTCAAATTCAAGTCCTTTTGCAGCATGCATCGTCATCATATTAATTTTTTCCCCATCCCATTCTTGATCAATTGAGGTTGCTAGAGACACATGTTCTAAAAAGCTTTCTAGATTGTCAAATTCTTTCATCGCACTTAATAATTCTTTAATATTTTCTAATCTATTTTCATTATCTAAATCTTTTTTATTCTTAAGCATTGCTGAGTAACCAGACTCGTCCAAAACTATTTGTAGCAATTTTATATGATTAATATTTTTTATATTTAGATCGTTTCTCCATTTATTTAATGCATTTAAAAAAAAACTAAGACCTATTTTAGTTTTTGGTTTAATTAAATTTTGCTCAAGCATTTTATTTGCCGCAGACTCTAAACTTAAATTATTTTCTTTTCCAAACTCATGAATAGTTTTCAAGGTAGTGTCCCCAATTGATCTTTTTGGATTGTTGACAATTCTTTCAAAAGCAAGGTCATCTCTTTCTTGATGAATTAATCTTAAATAAGCAACACAATCTTTAATTTCAGCCCTTTCATAAAATTTTGTTCCTCCTAAAATTCTATAAGGCATACCGATTTTAAGAAATCTTTCTTCGAATTCTCTTGTTTGAAATATAGCTCTTACTAAAATAGCCATTTCGTTAAATGAATATTTCTTTTTTAATTTTTTTTCTATTTCATCTGAAATTCCAATTGCTTCATCTTTTCCATTTTTAAAGCAATTTAATTTGACTAAATCTCCTTCTTCCATAGTAGTGGTAAGTGTTTTACCAACTCTATTTTGATTATTTGAGATTAGATTTGAAGCCACCGATAAAATATTCTGAGAAGATCTATAGTTTTGTTCAAGTCTTATTACTTTCGTATTTTCATATACTTGATCAAATTCTAAAAAATTTTTAATTTCCGCACCTCTCCAACTATAAATTGATTGGTCATCATCTCCCACACAACATAAATTTTTAGTTTTTTCAGATAATAAGTTTAACCATTTGCTTTGAATAAAATTAGTATCTTGATACTCATCAACCAAGATATATTTAAAGTTTGTTGTATAGATTTGTCTTATATCAGAATAATTTTCTAAAATTTTTACAGTATGTAAAATTAAGTCACCAAAATCACAAGAATTTAAATCTATTAATTTTTGTTGATAAATTTTATACAAAGGAAGTATAGTTTTTTCATAGATATCTTTGTTGTTAATTATAACTTCAGATGGATAGTATCCTTTATTTTTCCATCTATCAATTATTGCCAATATAAATCTAGGTGCCAATTGTTTGATATCAATATTTTCACTTTTACATATATTTTTAATAAGTCTTGTTTGGTCATCAGTATCTATAATAGTAAAGTTTGAATTAAGATTTGCAGCTGTTGCGTGTTTTCTTAATATTTTTGCACAAATTGAGTGAAACGTTCCAAGCCAGGAAAGACCGGTTGCAGCTGAACCAAGCATCTTACTTACTCTTGTTTGCATTTCTTTTGCAGCTTTATTTGTAAAAGTTACTGACAAAATTTGATTAGGAAATGCCTTCTTTTCTTTAATTATGTGGGCAATTCTTGATGTTAGGACTTTTGTTTTCCCAGATCCTGCACCAGCAACTATCAATAATGGCCCATCTAAATATAAAACAGCTTCTTTTTGAGCATTATTTAAATTTTTCAAATAATCAGAGTTTATCATTTAAAAAATTTCATTATAAGTTTCGTAGTTTTATGAATAATCATAATAATTTTGTTAAAATTTTAGCTAAGTTAAACAGCTCTATAAGTACTCAATTAAAGAAAAATTTAAACCAATTTAATTTTTTTTTTAAAAAAGATAAATCGTTAACTAAATTAAACAACTTTATAAATAACCAATTAGAGAAAAATTTAAACAAATTAAATTTTCTTTTTAAAAAAGACAAATGGTTAGCTTTATTGAGTTTTAAAAGAATTTTTATCTTTAATTTGGCCCTATTTGTCTCTCTTTTTTTATATTTATCTGTACCGCATTTGTATGACAACAGTAAATCAGTTATTAATATTAAGAATCAGTTATCTGAACATTTAAATTTAGATTTTAATTTATCAAATAATTATAAGTATAATTTATTTCCTAGACCCAATTTTGAATTTAAAAGTGGTTCATTTCTAAACCAAGTAGAAAGTTCGGGGAAGGTCAAAATTTATATTTCTCCTAAATATTTATTATTTTCAAAAAAAATTAAAATAGTAGATGTTATCTTTGATAATACAAATTTTAATTTGAATAAAAAAAATTACAATTTTTTTACTAAACTTTTAAATAGAAACTTTTCTAATTTTACTCTTAAAATTAAGAATAGTAATATCTTTTATAAAAATATTGAAAACGATGTTTTATTTATAAATAAAATTAAAGATTTAAAATATTTTTATGATACTAAAAATTTAGAAAATGTTTTACTTGCTGAGAATAAAATTTTTAATATATTTTATGAGGTTAAAATCATAGATGACTCAATTAAAGAGAAGATTATAAGTAAAATAAATTTAAATTTTATTAATCTTCAGATTGAAAATAGTTATAATTACTCGTCTTATAAAAAAAATGGATTAATAGAATTAATTTATAACAAGAATAAGAGCGGGGGAACTTATAATTTTGAAAAAAACTTTTTTAATTTCAATTATTTAGATAAATCTAAAGATAAGAATTACAAATTTAATGGTTTTGTAAGTTTAAAGCCCTTTTTTTCAGAACTTTCAGGTGATTTTAGCGAGCTAAATTCAAATATATTATTAAATTCAAATTCAACCTTGGTTCAATTATTAAAGACAGGAATACTTAATAATAATAACTTAAATATAAATACAAAAATTAAAGTAAAGCAAATTTCCTCTTTTAGAGATTTAATTAATTTATCTTTAAGCGCAAAAATAAGCGAAGGTTTAATAGATATAAATGGAACTAAGTTTGAATTAAAAAACTATGCTGATTTTAAAATAACTGATAGTTTAATTTATACAGATAATAATAATTTAATTTTAGATACTTTAATCTCAATAAATGTTAAAGATTATAACGAGGTTTATAAAATTTTTCAAACTCCACTTAAAAATAGAAAAAAAATCAAAAAAATTCAGTTTAATTTAATTTATAATTTTGATCAGCACACTGCCAATTTAAATACAATTAAAGTCAATGATGTTATTGATAAAAATGTTAATGAAACTTTAAAACAATTTATTTTTAAAGAAAGCAAGCTTCAAAATAGAATTTATATAAAAAATTTAGTAAACAAGGCTATTAAAGGTTATTCAGGATAGATCATTTTTTTAGGATCTACTATTTTGTCATAATCCTTTTCATTTATAAGACCTGTCTTTAATGTTTCAAATTTTAGCGTAGTATCATTCTTGAGGGCTGTCTTTGCAATTCTTGCTGCATTATCATAGCCAATTTTAGGAGCTAAAGCTGTAACTAGCATTAGCGAATTATCTAAATGTTCTTGGATTTTTTTTTTATTAGCTTTTATTCCTTTTACACAATATAGAGCAAAATTTTTAGTACTGTCAGCTATTAAATCAATAGATTGTAAAATATTATGTGCAATCAATGGCTTAAAAACATTTAGTTCGAAATGTCCATGTGATCCTGCAATAGTAATACCATTGTGATTACCAATTACTTTAACACAAACCATGGTGACAGCTTCACACTGAGTAGGGTTAACTTTTCCTGGCATAATTGAAGAACCTGGTTCATTCTCAGGTAATATAAGCTCACCATATCCAGCCCTAGGACCAGATCCTAAAAATCTAATATCATTTGAAATTTTCATTAAAGCTACAGCACATGTATTTAATGTTCCTGAAAAATTAACAATTGAGTCATGGGCTGCAAGTTCAGCAAATTTATTTGCACTTGGCTTAAAGGAGATTTTTGTAAATTTTGCAATTTCTTTAACTATCTTTTTATCAAAATTTTTTCTAGAATTTATGCCGGTACCAACAGCTGTACCACCTTGTGCAAGGTATAGAATTTCTTTTAATGCATATTCAATCCTTTCAATACTCTTTTTAACTTGTGTATGATAGCCAGAAAATTCTTGTCCAAGTGACAAGGGTGTAGCGTCTTGTAAATGAGTTCTTCCAATTTTTACTATACTTTGAAACTCACTTGACTTTTTCTTTAGTTCTTTTTCTAAAATTTTTAAATTGGGTAGTAATTTTTTTAAAGTTTCTTCTGCTACAGAAATATGCATTGCAGTTGGAAAAACATCATTTGTTGATTGTGATTTATTTACATGATCATTAGGGTGAACTGGTTTTTTAGTTCCTTTTTTACCACCTAAGATTTCTATTGCTCTGTTAGCAATTACCTCATTAACATTCATGTTTGTTTGAGTTCCTGAGCCTGTTTGCCATACTTTAAGAGGAAAATTTTCATCTAATTTTCCACTTATCACTTCATCAGAGGCTCTAATAATTGCTTTAGAAATTTTGTTTGAAATCAACTTGTCTTTAGAATGAACAATTGCAGCTGATCTTTTAACTATAGCTATAGATTTAATTATTGAAATATTTACTAGTATTTTACCAATATTGAAAAATTTGTTAGATCGTTGTGTCGATGCTCCCCAATATTTATTATTAGGAACATTTACACTTCCAATACTATCGAATTCTTTTCTTAATTTCATTGATTAATTTGTATGTAATAAATAATTATAACATACAATAATTTTAAAAAAACTTACAGGAGCAAAATGTCGAATTTTAATAAAGTTGGAACTTTTATGAAAACCTTTGGTCAAGAGGTTAAAACAAAACCTTCATTTAGTAGTGATAAAATTAACAAATTAAGAATAGATCTTATTAAAGAAGAATTAGATGAGCTTCAAGAAGCAATGAAAAACAATGATTTATTAGAAGTCGCTGATGCACTTACAGATATTTTGTATGTAACTTATGGGACAGGTCATGCTTTTGGAATTGATTTAGATAAATGTTTTGATGAAGTTCAAAATTCTAATATGAGTAAATTAGGCGAAAATGGTGAGCCTATTTATAATGAATCAGGAAAAGTAATGAAGGGCCCAAATTATTTTAAACCTGATTTAACAAAATTTGTATCTTAAATTTCTAGTTTAAAATCAATAGCTGTAGCGCTATGAGTTATGCTTCCAATAGAAATTCTATCTACACCTGTTTTGGCAACTCTTTTAACTGTTTTTAAATTAATGTTTCCTGAAGCTTCAGTTTCATAATAATTTTTTGCAATTTTAACACCTGTTTTAAGATTTTTAACTGACATATTATCAAACAAAACAGTATTAAATTTTAGACCCATTATTTCATTGAGTTGTTTTAAATTATCAACTTCAACTGTTATTTTTCGTCCTTTTTTATTTTTAATAGCCAATGAAACTAATTTTTTAATATTTGATGAAGCAATATGATTATCTTTAATTAAAAATTCATCACTTAGATTAAAACGATGATTGGTACCTCCACCTAACTTGACGGCATACTTTTGAATAACCCTTGTATTTGGAATTGTTTTACGAGTACAACAAATTTTACATTTTTTGCCAGCAAGTTTGACAAATTTATTTGTCTTTGTGGCAATACCCGAAATATGAGATAAAAAATTTAAAGCAATTCTTTCAGCAATTAAAATATTTCTAGCATTACCTTCGATAGTTGCAATTAAAAAACCTTTTTTTACATTAGATCCATCTTTTTTTTTAATTTTAAACTTAATTTTATTATCAACTAAATCAAAAGCTTGTTTTGCAAACAACAAACCACCAACAATTGCATTTTCATTTGAAATAAGTTTAACTTTAATAGTTTTATTATTTTTTATTAAACTTGATGTGATATCTCCAGAGGGGTAGAGATCTTCATTCAATGCTCTCTTAACTGTGTTACGAATAAAATCTTTGCTGAGTTTTATTTTTGACACTTAATTATCTGCCAATTGCTGCCATTTTTTCAACTGAGACTCTAGCCTTTTCAATTGTATCTTTATCCATAATTATTTCACCAGTTTCATTTTCAAGGCAATCTAATATTTTTGGAAGCGTAATTTTTTTCATATGAGGACACATATTGCATGGTTTTACAAATTCTACATTTGGATTTTCTATTTGTATATTGTCACTCATAGAGCACTCTGTAACCATCATTACTTTTTTAGGCTGATTATCTTCTACGTATTTAATCATACCAGATGTTGAGCCTGCAAAGTCGCTTGCTTTGATTACATCTGGCGGACATTCGGGATGTGCTATAATTTTAATTCCTGGGTTATTTTTTCTAATATCATGAATTTCTTTTTCATTGAACTGGTCGTGCACAATACAGATGCCTTTCCAAGATATGATCTCTACATCTGTTTGAGAAGCAACGTATTTTGCAAGATAATCATCAGGTAAGAATATTACTTTTTTAACCCCTAAAGATTTTACAATTTTAACAGCGTTCGCTGATGTGCAACATACATCTGTTTCAGCTTTAACTTCTGCTGATGTATTTACATAAGATACCACAGGAACTCCTGGATACTTTTCTTTTAATAGCCTCACATCTTTTCCTGTAATTGAAGATGATAATGAGCAACCTGCATCCATATCTGGTAAAATAACTTTTTTATCAGGACTCATTAGTTTTGCTGTTTCTGCCATAAAATGAACTCCAGCCATTAAAATTATATCTGCAGATGTTTTTGAAGCTTCAATTGCTAAAGCAAGAGAGTCAGCAGCAAAGTCTGCTACACCATGATAAATTTCTGGAGTTTGATAGTTATGAGCAAGTATTACAGCGTTCTTTTTCTTTTTAAGTTCATTAATTTTGTGAATGTATGGAGCATGTACAGACCATTCAATTTCAGGCATTACTTTAGAAATTTTCTGATAAATAGGATCTGTAGCTTTTTGCACTTCTTGTGTAAATTCCATGATGATATTTACCAATTTGAAAGATAGTTGTCATTCATTTATTATGACACATACTGCGGTCGTGCTGAAATTGGTAGACAGGCACGGTTGAGGGCCGTGTGGACTTAGTCCATGAGAGTTCGATTCTCTCCGACCGCACCAAAGTAAAAATTTATAGGAGTTTTAATGGATAAATTACTTTCAGTTATATTTATGGGTATAATTTTACTTTTAGTGTTGCCTAGTTTTTTACAATCAAATTCACAGTTAAAGCAATTTTTTAAAAACCTAAGTATTTGGATTATTATAGTTCTCACAATCTTGGTGATTATCTATGTATTTAATAACAAATTAGCTTTTTATCCAATCAGGTAATTCAATTTTAATCGAAGCTTCCTTTGTATTAAAATCTGATTTTCCATTAAAATTTTCATCCAAGTATTTGACTAAAGCAAATGGATAAACATTATCTATTAATACTTTTCCTATTTCATTTTCATTATAATAGATACTTTGCCCCTCAGATAATTCACCTTTAATTATATTTATTGGCAATAATCTTTTTGACAGTTTATTTTTTAATTTAATTCTTGCAGTATTTTCTTGCCCAACATAACAACCTTTTTTAAAATCAATTCCATTTAATTCTTCATAATTACACTCAATTCCAAATAATTTATTTTGCAATTTATTTAAATCTTTTGGTACAATCCCAATTTTGTGACTAAAAGAATAATATTCACGTAGATTTGCATCATGCAGATTTAGCTTTTTTAATGATAGATAAAGTTTTTCTAAATTAATAATTAATCTTGCTCCTAATTGTTTGTTTCTTGGATCTAAAAAAATAGGATCTTCTCTATATTTTATAGTAAAACCAATTTTGTCTTGAACTTTATCAAATGTTAAAAATTTTTTACGACTAAAAGCTGCTACTACGAATTCATTACTTAAATTTAGAATTTCAACTTTTGATCTTAATTTATAAATACTTAATTGTTTATACAATTCATCAGCTTGAGACTTTTCACAATCAATCAAATAACCAGATTTATGTTTGATTATTATAAACTCATATAAAAATTTACCTTGTGGAGATAACAAAGAAGCAAAACATGTGTTAGTTTCACTTACTTTTTTGATATCGTTTGTAATCAGATTTTGTAGAAATTCTTTTGCATCTTCACCGTTTAAATAAAGAATTGCTCTATCATCTAAAATATATACATCTTTGATATTCATAATTGATTAATTGATGTTTTTAATATAATTACTTTTTTTTTAAATGTTAGATCTTATAATTAAAAATGGACAATGTTACATCGATAGAGAGTTAAAAGATGCTGATGTTGCTATTAAAGATGGTAAAATTCATAAAATTGGTGAGGTTTCTGATGAAGCTAAAGAAACTATAAATGCTAAAGGTCAAACTGTTTTACCAGGATGTATAGATACCCAAACTCATTTTAGAGAGCCAGGATCAACGGATACAGAAGATTTACATTCTGGAAGTAGAGCAGCAATTGCTGGAGGAATTACAAGTGTATTTGAAATGCCTAACACAAATCCACCAACTTCTAATATGAAGGAGTTTCAAAGAAAATTAGATCTCGCAAAAAATAGAATGTATTGCAATTATGCTTTTTATTTTGGAGCAACAGCAGACAATGCAAATGATTTAGCAAGCTTAAAAGGCTTAGAAGGATGCTGTGGAATTAAACTTTTTGCAGGATCGTCAACTGGCAATCTCTTAGTTGCAGAAGAAGATGATATTGATAAGGTTTTTCAAAATAGCTCAAAAGTTGTGGCAGTTCACTCTGAAGATGAAGCGATTTTGAATGCTAACAAAAAGTTGATTAAAGATGGTGATGTTCATTCACATCCAGTTTGGAGAAGCGCAGAATGTGCAATATCATCTACAAGAAGAATTGTTAGAATTGCAGAAAGACATAATAAAAAAGCACATATTCTTCATATAACCACAAAAGAAGAGATCGATTTTTTATCACAACATAAAGGCAACATTACATTTGAGATAACTCCTCAGCATTTAACAATTTATGCACCAGATTGTTATGACAAACTTGGAACTTATGCTCAAATGAATCCTCCTCTAAGAGACAAATCTCACTATGATAGATTATGGTATGGTGTGAGAAATAATTTAAACGATACAATAGGCTCAGATCACGCACCACATTTAAAAGTGAATAAAGAAAAAAATTATCCTAACTCACCATCTGGTATGCCTGGTGTTCAAACTTTATTGCCTGTAATGTTAAATCATGTGAATGATGGAAAGCTTACACTTAACCAGTTAATGAATCTTGTGTGTGAAAACCCAGTTAAAATTTTTGGAATTCAAAACAAAGGATTTATTAAAGAAGGATATGATGCTGATTTTACAATTGTCGATATGAATAAAACAATTGAAATAAAAAATGAAAATATTGAAAGTAAGTGTGGCTGGACTCCTTTTAATGGAGATAAATTTAAAGGAACACCAACTCACACAATTATTGCTGGAAATATTAAAATGCAAGATGGCAAAATTTTAGGTGATGCTGAAGGAACACCTTTAAAATTTAGCTAAGTTTTACTGTAAAACTATTAACTAGAACAACTCCAATAACAATAAGGAACAATCCACCAATGGCTTGCCAAGCTAGCGTTTGTTTAAAAAATATGTACCCAAGTATTGCTATTGTAAACACACCAAGTCCACTCCATGTTGCGTACACAATTGCTATTGGAAGTTTATCCATAACAAAAGTCATTAAATAGAAAGAAGTAAGATAAAATATTGTAAGACAAACTGTTGGTATAACTTTTGTAAAATTTTGTGATACTGGCAACAACATTGTTCCAGCTACCTCACAAAATATTGCAATAGATAAAAAAAAATATGTTTTAATCATTATTTAGAATTTTATTTTCAATTAGGTCTTGTTTTATCTCGTCAAGGATTGCAGGATCATCAATTGTAGGAGGCACTTTATACTCAACACCATCAGCAATTTTTCTAATAGTTCCTCTTAAAATTTTACCAGATCTTGTTTTTGGTAGTCTTTTTATAACAATTACCACTTTAAATGCAGCAACTGGTCCGATTTTATCTCTAACCATTTGCACACATTCTTTTGATATGGTTTCGTTATGTTTATCTACTCCAGATTTTAAGACAACAAGTCCAATAGGTAATTGTCCTTTTAATTTATCTGTAATTCCAAGTACTGCACATTCCGCAACTGATTGATGTTCAGATAAAACTTCTTCAATAGCACCTGTTGATAGTCTATGTCCTGCAACATTAATAATGTCATCTGTTCTAGACATAATCCAAATGTAACCATCCTCATCGATATGTCCTGCATCATAAGTTTGATAGTATCCCTCATAATTAGTCATATAGTTTTCTTTGTATCTCTGATCTGCATTCCATAATGTTGGAAAAGTTCCAGGAGGCAGTGGAAGTTTAACAACAACGTCTCCCATTTCATTTGGTTTTGCTAATGTTTGATCTGGTTTAATAATCTTAACGTCATAACCAGGAACAGCTTTACAAGCTGAACCATATTTAGTCTCCATCATTTCTATTCCTGTACAATTAGAGCTGATCGCCCAACTAGTTTCTGTCTGCCACCAGTGATCAATTACTGGAACTTTAAGTAAATTTTCTGCCCATTTAATAGTATCTGGATCTGCTCTTTCTCCTGCAAGAAATAAGCTTTCAAAACTACTTAAATCATATTTTGAAAAAAACTTACCTTCGGGATCCTCTTTCTTAATAGCTCTAAAAGCAGTAGGTGCTGTGAATAGTGATTTTACTTTGTAGTCAGATATAATTTTCCAGAAAGCTCCAGCATCAGGTGTGCCAACTGGTTTTCCTTCAAATAGAACTGTAGTGCATCCTTTAAACAATGGGGCGTAGACAATATAAGAGTGTCCAACGATCCAGCCTATGTCACTAGCTGACCACCAAATATCATCAGCATCAATATTATAGATATTTTTCATAGTCCATTTCAGAGCAACTATATGACCCCCGATATCTCTGACTATCCCTTTAGGGGTTCCAGTTGTGCCAGATGTATATAAGATATAAGCAAGTTCATTGGAATTCATCTCAACACAATCAGCATCAGATGCATTTGAGACAACTTCAGCCCAACTAACTTCTATTGGTGCGTTCAATTTTACTTCATGACCAGGTCTTTGAAATAAAATCATTTTACTGATTTTATGATTAGCTAGTTTAATAGCTTCATCGACAAGAGGTTTATATTCAACTGTCCTTCCAGGCTCAAAACCACAAGAGGCTGTAACTAATAATTTAGCTTTACTGTCATCTATTCTGCTTGCAAGTTCGTTTGAAGCAAAACCACCAAAGACAACAGAATGAATTGCTCCAATTCTTGCACATGCTAGCATTGCAATGACTGCCTCTGGGATCATTGGCATATAAATGATTACTCTATCCCCTTTAACAATACCTTGATCTTTAAGAGCTCCTGCAAATTTTGAAACTTTTGATCTAAGTTCCTCGTAACTAAATTGACTTTTGTTATTTGTAATAGGACTATCATAAATTAATGCGGTCTTTTTTCCTCTACCTTGATCAATATGAATGTCTAAAGCATTGTAACAAGTGTTAGTTATCCCATCTTCAAACCATTTATAAAATGGAGGATTAGATTTGTTTAAAATTTTAGTTGGTTTTTTAAACCAAAAAATATCATCGGATGCTTCTTGCCAAAATTTTTCAGGATTATTAATGGATTGATCATAAATTTCTTGAAATTTTTTTGACATAAAATTTGATTCGAATTAATAAAAATAGTTAGTTTTTAACTTTAAAATTACATTTAATTTTAAAAAATAAGTAAAATCAATGGTTATTAGCGACAATTAACTCTTCATTAATCTTAATTTATTTGTTATTTAACGCCCTATCTTGGTTAGGGGAAACCTTAGCCTAGTTTATATAAACTAAATAAATAAAAACTAACTAAAGAGGGAGTTTTTTTATGAAAAAACTTAAATTGTTTGCTCTTACAGCTGTAGCCCTAATGGGTGTTACAGGTGTAGCAAACGCAGAGACAGTGATGTTAGCTCAAGATGATTTCGTAGGTATTTCATTTTGGTTAGTATCAATGGCTTGTTTAGCTGCTACTGTATTCTTTTTCTTTGAAAGAAGTTCAGTTCCAGCTGGTTGGAGAGTTTCAATGACAGTTGCTGGTCTAGTAACTGGTATTGCATTCGTTCACTACATGTACATGAGAGATGTATGGATCATGACTGGTGACTCACCAACTGTTTACAGATACATTGACTGGTTAATTACAGTGCCATTACTAATGTTAGAATTCTATTTTGTTCTATCAGCAGTAAACAAAGCAGATTCAGGAATTTTCTGGAGATTGATGCTTGGTACACTAGTAATGCTAGTAGGTGGATACTTAGGAGAAGCAGGATACATCAACGCTACACTTGGTTTCATTATCGGTATGGCTGGTTGGGTATACATTCTTTATGAAGTATTCTCTGGTGAAGCAGGTAAGAGAGCAGCAAAAAGTGGTAATAAAGCACTTGTAACTGCTTTTGGTGCAATGAGAATGATCGTTACTGTAGGTTGGGCTATTTACCCATTAGGTTACATTTTTGGTTACCTAACAGGTGGAGTAGATGCTAACTCACTTAACGTGATTTACAACGCAGCTGACTTTTTGAACAAGATCGCTTTCGGTCTAATCATTTGGGCAGCAGCAATGCAACAACCTGGTAGAGCTAAGTAGTTTTACTTAAAATTTAAATTAAAGGGCTGGTACATTTTTGTACTTGCCCTTTTTTTTTGCCTGCAATAATTTAAGCTATGGAAGTTAAGCTAGACAAATGGCACAAGTGCAAAGTCGATATTGAAGTTCTTAAAGAACTTTCAAAAAAATCTGACATAAAAGGTTTACAACATATCTCTCTTTTTTTTGGTTTATTAATTTTAACTGGAACCTTGGCGTATTTAACTTGGGGAACCTGGTGGTCGGTGTTTTGGTTTTTAGTGTATGGGAACATCTATTCATTTTCAAATCCATTGTGGCATGAGACGGGTCATAAAACTGCATTCCAATCAAAATTTTTAAATGAAATTTTTTATTATATTTCATCTTATATGGCTAATTTTGAACCGATTAGATGGAGATACACTCATTTTGTTCATCATGGCAATACTTATTCAACTGAAAATCCATTTGATCATGAAATTGAATATGGAAACAATTTAAAAGAAACTCCAAAAGGATTAATTATAAATATAATTCCGTTTTTAGATTTAATATTTTTTAAAAAACATATTTCATATGAAATTATTCAGCATGCATTTGGAGTTAAAACAAAAGTAATGGAAGAATGTATTCCTGAAAAAGCACAAGCAAAAGTAATTTTTAGTTCAAGAATTTATGTTTCAATTTGGTTGTTAATTATTTTATGGTCAATAGTTACCTTTTCTTGGATGCCATTACTTTATTTTCTGCTTCCACAGTTTTATGGAAAAACTTTACACAAACTTGTTGCCTTTACTCAGCACGCGGGACTTGCAAGAAATATAAAAGATCATAGGTTTTCAACAAGAGAAATGTACTTAAATCCAATACTAAGTTTTTTATATTGGAAAATGGAATATCATTTAACACATCATATGTTTCCAACTGTTCCATCCTATAATTTAGATAAACTTCATCATTATATTAAAGATCAGTTACCAAAACCAAATAACGGACTAATCGACGCTTATAGAGAAATAATTCCAGCTCTAATTAAACAGAGAGAAGATACAAGCCATTTTATAAAAAAAAATATACCTCAATTACAAAATGTCTAAAAATAGACTTAGTTTGTTTTTACTGACTTGTTCTATCTAAATAAAAAACTATATATAGCCCATGGCAAAAATTACATATAACACTCACGATAATAAAACCCATACAATTGAAGTTCAAAATGGACTTACTGTTATGGAGGGCGCAGTTCAAAACGATATTCCAGGAATTGATGCTGATTGTGGAGGGGGAATGGCGTGTGCTACTTGTCATGTTTATGTTAACGATGAATGGTTAGATAAACTTCCAACTAAAGAAGATGGAGAAGAAGATATGTTGGATATGGCATTTGAACCAAAACAGAATAGTAGATTAAGTTGTCAGTTAACAGTATCTGATGAATTAGATGGTCTAGTGGTTCATATTCCATCAAAGCAAGCTTAAATGAATAAAACAGACGTATTAATAATTGGAGCTGGACCAACAGGTTTATTTTGTGCTCATCAATTAGGGATCATAGGATTAAGTTGTGAGATAGTGGACAATCTTGATAAAGCAGGAGGTCAATGTATTGAACTTTATCCCGATAAACCAATTTACGATATTCCGGCAGTGCCTGAATGCACTGGTGAAGAATTAACCAATAATCTTCTTCAGCAAATTAAACCTTTTAATGTAAAATTTCATTTAAATGAGCGAGTAGAGGAACTTAAAAAAGTTGAAAATCGATGGCATGTAAAAACAAGTGAAAAACAAGAATTTGATGTAGCAAGTATTGTTATAGCTGGTGGCGTTGGATCATTTGAGCCTAGAAAATTTCCATTAAAAGAATGTGAAAAATTTGAGGGTAGTTCATTATTTTATTCAATTAAAGATAAGACAGTTTTTAAAGACAAAACTATTACAATTTTTGGTGGGGGTGACTCAGCATTAGATTGGGCAATTGAATTATCCAATACCTCTAAAGTAAATTTAATTCATAGAAGAGATGGTTTTAGTGGAGCAGAATCTAGTGTTCAAAAAGTTAAAGAGCTAGAAGACCAAGGAAAACTAAATTTATACACAAAATATCAAATAGACTCAGTTTTAGGAGATAAAAATATTAATATAGTTAAGATTAAACATGATGAAGGAGAAGTTAAAGAATTTAAAACAGATTACGTTCTAGGTTTCTTTGGTTTAATTATGCAATTAGGGCCAATATTAGATTGGGGATTAAATATTAATAAAAAAACAGTTGAAGTGAATACAGAAAATTTTGAGACAAATGTTGATGGCATATTTGCTATTGGAGATATTTGTTCGTATCCAGGCAAATTAAAATTAATCTTGTCAGGTTTTCATGAAGGTGCATTAGCTGCAAGAGGCTGCTTTAAGTATGCGAAACCAGATGAAAAACTAAGATTTGAATTTACAACTACGTCAAAAGCTGCTCAGGAAAGACTTGGTGTTAAGAAGTGATAGAACTTTTTACTGCTGATACTCCAAATGGAAAAAAAATTTCTATTATGCTTGAGGAGATTGGTTTTGATTATAAAATAATTAAAGTAGACTTAAGTAAAGACGAACAGTTTAAAACAGAATTTGTAAAGTTAAGTCCTTTTAGTAAAATTCCTGTGATTACAGATCATGATAATAAAGAAAGTATTTTTGAGTCTGGGGCAATTCTTATGTACTTAGGGGAAAAAAGTGGAAAGTTTTACGAACAACAAGATAGATTAAAAATAAATCAGTGGTTGATGGCTCAAATGGGAACCATTGGTCCAATGATTGGTCAACATCATCAGTTTCATCACTACAATCCTGGTAAAAGTGAATTTGGTGAAGAAAGATATTTTAAAATTACAAAGAGAATATATCAAGAATTAGACAATAGATTAAAAGACTCCAAATTTCTTGCAGGAGAAAAATATACTATTGCTGACATTGCAACTTGGCCCTGGTTTGCAAGGCATGAATGGCATGATATTGGATTAAAAAATTACAAGAATTTATCTAGATGGTATTTAGAAATAGCAGACCGTGAAGCAGTGATTAAAGGGTATGATCTTTACAAGATTGGCAGTCAAATTCCAAAGCTCTAATTGTCAATAATTATCTTTTTAATTAATTTTAATTAATTTTCTTTAAGGTGAGTTTTATTCTAAAATCACTTTATGAATATAAAAATTTCATCACTAAATTATTGCCCAGTAAAATCTTTATCGTTTCAAAAAATCAACAAATGTAAAATTAAAAAAAATATTGGAATCGAGGGCGATAGAAATTTTGCATTTTCTCAAAACCTTAATTTAGATGAGGTAAAATTATTTGAAAAAAATCCCAATGAAAGAAAAGATAAGTGGAATAAAATTTTAACTCTTAAAAGTTCACCAGTTCTAAATAAATACAATTTTATATTTAAAGATAATGAGTTAACATTATTCCTTAAAGATAACAAAATACTTACCATTGATGTAAATCAGCCTACTGAATGTCAAATGTTATCTAATAAAATTACAGAACTGGAAAAATCTTTAAAACAACCCTTAGTTTTAATTAGAAATGAAAACTTTCCGTTTTTTGACACTTCTATTTCAAAAAAAATTAATTTTACTAACTCGATCTCCCTTTTGAATATCCAAAGTATCAAAGATTTTGAAAAAAAAATTAATCAAAAAGTAGAACAACAAGTATTTAGAGGCAATATTTATATTGATGGAGTTAAATCTTGGGAAGAAAGAGAATGGCTAGGTAAGGTAATAAGAATTAACGATGTTCATTTTAAAGTTGAAAAAAATATTCCAAGATGTGTTGCAATTAATCTTAAACCTCAAACAGACGATAATTATTTTGATTTACTTCGGCTATTGAAAAAAACCTACAATCATTTTGATATGGGTGTATTTTTGACAGCTTTAGATGATGGTGAAATAAGTGTCAGAGATTTAATTAATTTTGATTAATTGTAAAATTTAATCATCCGCATGAACTTTTTCGTTTTTTTCATGCTTTTCTTGAGCTGCGATTGTGTATTTTGCAACAGGTCTTGCTATTAGTCTTTTTAATCCAATAGGTTCTGCTGTGTCTAAACAATATCCATAAATATCTTCTCTAATTCTAGCTAGTGCTTTGTCAATTTCTGATATTAACTTGATTTGTCTGTTAATAGCCTTCATCTCTACATTCTTATCTGTATATGAACTTGCTTGATCAACTACGTCTGCGGAAATGCTATTATCGTCCATACTTCCAAAGTAAAGTGCCTCATTATTAGCTTTTACCAATTCTTTTTTCCATTCAGTTAATCTCATTCTAAAAAAAACTTTATGTTTTTCACACATATATTTTTCGGTGTCTTTAGGGACATAATTTTTAGAAATTTTGATAGTAACTTTAGCAGCAGCTTTTGGTTTAGCAGCAGCTTTTGGTTTAGCAGCAGCTTTTGGTTTAGCAGCAGCTTTTGGTTTTGATTTTGTAACTTTTTTTTTTACTTTTGTAGTCTTTGGCATAGTTTAAATTTGAATTTCCGGAGTATATTCAGCAAAATAGGGGTGTCAAGCAAGCGTAATTGTTATAAATATTTATAAATGAGTAATAATACTAGAAATATAAATAATATTTATTATATCTTTATCACATCTCATCTTATATTTTGGACTTTTATACCATCTATAACTAATCAAAATTTACCATTAGATACTATCGAGGCCTTAGCTTGGGGAAGTAATTTAGATTGGGGATTTAACAAGCATCCCCCAATGAGTGCTTTTTTTCCAGAAGTTTTTTTTCAGATTTTTGGATCTCAAGATTGGATATATTATTTGCTTAGTCAAATTTTTGTACTTACGTCATTTTATTATGTATTTAAATTTTCTAAAGAGTTTTTTAATAATGATTTACTGGGTTTAATTTCAGTTTTACTTATAGAAGCTATCTATTTTTATAATTTTACTACTCCAGAATTTAATGTAAATGTTTGCCAATTGCCATTTTGGTCTTTAACGGTATATTTTTCTTGGAAAATTTATGATGGTAAAGAAGTCAGATTTACTGATTGTTTTTTAGTTGGATTATTTGCAGCTTTTGGATTTTTATCTAAATACTTATTTGTTTATCTTTTAGCATCAATTGATCTTTTGTTTGTCTATTTAATATTTATAAAAAAAGATAGAAAGTTTGATTTTAAATATTTGATAACCCTTGAGGTATTTTTAATTGTATTAGTTCCACATTTAATTTGGTTAAACAACAATGAATTTATCACCATTACTTATGGACTTGCTAGAACTGGATTAGAGCAATCGATTTTGATTGATCATATTAAATTTCCGCTTTTTTTTTTAATTAAACAGGTTGGATTATTAATACCTTTCTTAATTTTAGTTTGGTTACTTGTAAAAAAAATTAAATTCAAATTTGATCTAAAAGATAAAAGATTGCTTTTTTTATTAGCGATTAACATTTTACCAATTCTATTAATGTTTTTAACTTCTGTGGTTACAGGTTCTAAGATTAGAACAATGTGGATGACTCCGTTTTATTTGTTTTTTGGAACTTTGTTTATCTATGTATTTCAATCTCAAATAAACATTAAAAAGTTAAAACCATTTATGATCGGATTTGTCTTTTTATTTTTTTTATCCCCTATACTTTATGCTTATGTCTCAATTTCAAAGGATGACAAAAGAACTGATTATCCAGGTAAAGAAATTGCGATTAAAACTCAATATGCTTGGGATCAGCAATTCAAATCAAAGATCAATGTAGTTTACGGAAATGAGTGGAATGCTGGTAATTTATCATATCATCTAAAATCAAGACCCGTATGGGAGGGAATTGTTGATAGGGAAAAGCTTGATCAATTGAAAGACTATATGTGTCTTGATAATGTTTGCGTAGGTTCAAAATAATTATGAAAAAATACGTAATTTTAATTCCTATTTATAATGACAGAGAGAGCTTAACCAAGCTAATTGAAAATATTAATTCTGAGGTAAAAGATTTTAATTCAGAGATATCAATTGTTGTGATTAACGATGCATCTTCCCAACAGATAATTGATGATTATCAAAATACTGAAAACATTAATTCAATTGAAATTATAAACATGAAAGAAAATAGAGGTCACGCAAGATGTATTGCCTCTGGACTTAAATATATTTATGAAAAAAAAGAATTTGACTATGTAATACCAATGGATGGTGATGGAGAAGATCGACCAGAGGAAATTAAAAATTTCATTAAACTTGCAGAACAATCAAAAAATCAATCGATAATAGGAGAGAGAACAAAAAGATCTGAAAGTATTTTTTTTAAATTTTGCTATCTAGCTCATAAAATTATAACTTTAGCATTTACCAGTCAGTATATTAAATTTGGAAATTTTACATGTTTATCCAAACCAACTGTTGAAAAAATGCTTAAAGAAAAAGCTACTTGGAATAGTTTTTCGGGATCATTAAAAAAAATTGAAAAAAATTTATTGTCTACTCCCTCTATAAGAGGTGTTAGATATTTTGGTTCATCAAAAATGAGTTTTTTTAATTTATTAAAACACTCTCTCTCAATAATTAGTGTTTTTAGAAAAACTGTTTTAATTCGGTCAGCTTTATTTATAGTTTTTTATATTTTGTTAATAAAAAGTAACGCTTCAATTATAACTTCATTACCTCTGGTTTTATTATTGGTAATGATTTATTCAGTTTCTAATTTAGCTTTAAGAGAAAATTTAAATGAGCTATCTAAATCACTAGATAATATTCATAATATAGATAATATTAAGTGATAATGAAAAACTTTTTTAGAAAAGTTGCTTTTGGATTAAAACCTGAAGAGAAAGCCCCATCAGATCCATTAACTTGGGCTCAAAAACAAGTTGAAACAATTCCTGAATTAAATTGGAAAGGCATACATATTTACTCAGAAAAAGAAATGAGAAAATACTGGATAACCCAAAGAGTTGAAGAAAATACAACTTTAAGAAAAAAATATAAAAATGATCCAAAAGGTCTTGAAATAGCTGAACGTCAACTTGAAAATGATACAGGTGGAAAATTTTGGAAAAATTATGAATTGAGCATAAGACATGCAGAGGGAGTTAGAAGCAATCATCCTGTGCTTGCAAAACTTTGGTATTTTTGGGGTAATCATTTCACAATAAGTAAGACACAAAGATTACATCAATATTCAACTGCGGCTTATCAAAGAGAGTTTCTTAGAGACAACATGGATAAAACTTTTGAAACAATGGTTTATGAAGGAACAATCGCATGGCCAATGATAATGCATCTAGACAACAAAGATAATATTGGTCCTAAATCAGAAAGTGCCAGGCAAGAGTGGAGAAGAAAAGAAAAAAGACCTGCAACACTTAATGAAAATCATGCAAGAGAATTAATGGAACTTCATACAGTATCTCCAGAAGCGGGATATACCCAAGAGGATGTTCAAGAACTTGCAAAAATTATGACTGGATGGAGACCTAAATGGACAAAAAAATCTGATCATGGAACAGATGTAGGATTCATGTCTAAACGTCATGAACCGGGAAAAAAAAATGTTCTTGGTAAAACTTATAAAAAAGGAAGAAAAAGTTTAAAAATTGTAATTAAAGATTTAGTAAACCATCCTTCATGTAGAGAGTTTATTGCAACAAAACTTTGTAGATATTTGATAACTGATCATCCTACAAAACAAATGATTGCCCCAATTATTAAAGCATGGGTCCAATCAGATGGACATCTACCAGAAGTCCACAAAGCTGCAATCAAAGTAACATTTGAATATAATGATAAATATAAAAAATTTCAAAATCCTGAAAATTGGTGGCTGCAAACAATTAATATGTCAGGAGCTACTTACGCATATCCAATACCTGAAAAAAGAATGGATACATATAAATTGGGTAATATTTTGAGAGAAGATCTAAGAGAACCTGATTGGATGTTAGAAGATCTAGGATATCATCCATATCTAGCACAACAACCAAATGGATATTCAGATTTTTCAAGTGATTGGATGTCTACTGAATTAATTATTAGAAGACTACTTTATGCCAAAAAAGCATTTCATAGATACAATTCAGGAGATCAGGTAGATCAATATATTCATGAAAAAATCGTTCACAATAATTTTGATAACCCTGATAAAATTCTAAAAATATTATCAAAAGCTAAAAGTAATGAGGAAAAGCATATGATTTTATTCAATCTACCTGAGGTATTAAGAGCATGAAGATAACAAGAAGAGATTTTTTAAAAGGTACAGCTACAACATTATTTTTAGCTGGATTTAATCTTCCAGCATTAGCCTCTTCATCAAGAAAAAAGAACTTAGTGGTAATTATGTTACGTGGAGGTATGGATGGTCTTTGTGCAGTTCCAGTAATTGGAGACAAAAATTTTGAGAAAAGAAGAAAAAGTATTTTAATTGAAAATGCTATCAAACTTAATTCTGATTTTGCATTACATCCAAGATTAATAGGATTTAATAAGTGTTGGAATGATAATACAGGATCAATAGTCCATGCAGCTAGCATTCCTTATACTCAAAGGTCACATTTTGAAGGTCAAAATTTAATGGAGTCAGGTGGAAGAACACCTTACCAAGAAAAAACAGGATGGGTTGGAAGAGCTATGAAACTTGCTAATCTCCAAGGTGATGGATTAGCTTTATCTTTACCAATGCCATTATTACTAAGAGGTATTCCAAAAAATAATAATTATTTCCCTGGAAGAGGTAGATTGCCTCGAGAACGAACATTGGAACTTTTAAGATCTGTTTATGCAGAAAGCTCTGAAGATGAGCTTTTAGAGATGATGAATTATATTAAAAAAAGAAAAAATGAAGAGATGATGGGTGGTACCATGAGACGTGGTAAAAGAGAAAATAAAAATCTTGCAAGACAAGCAGCTATCTATTTAAGAAAATCAGATGGTCCAAGAGTTGCTGTATTTGAAGTGAACGGTTTTGATACTCATGCAGCCCAAGGGGGAGTAGATGGATCTCATACAAAATCTTTAGTCGAAATGGATGAGATTATTAATAATTTGAAGGATAATCTTCAAGAAGCTTATAAAGACACAATCATTTTAACCGTTACAGAGTTTGGAAGAACCATAAAACAAAACGGTGGAAATGGAACTGAGCATGGCTATGGAACAGCAATATTTATGGCAGGGGGTCTGTTAAAGAAAAGCCAAGTTCACACTGACTGGCCAGGGTTGAAAAGAAAAGAGCTTTATGATGGAAGGGATCTAAACGCAACAATTGATGCAAGATCTGTTTATGCATCAGCAATGTCTACTGTATTTGATTTAGATTTCAAACGTATCCAAAAAGATGTGTTCTGGGGTGAAGATTTACAAAATCTCTCAGATAAGCTTTTTAAAGCTTAATTGGCTCTAATTGTTGGTAGAGAATAAAAATCAGCTGTATCTATCTTGGAAGAATATTCTCTTTTCATATTCCATCTCTTTTGAACACCAGCACTTGCAACGCTTAAAGTAGATCTTCCGTATCTATGATTGGTATTATCAATTGATCTCATTAAGCTGTTTATTTTTTCATCTTTTTCAGATGAGAACAGATTAGTTTTGTCATTGGCATTTGATAATCCCGTTAGCATGACTCCTGCTTTTTGATACTGGTAACCATTTTTAAATATACTTTCAAGTATGGTAACTGCAGTTTTAACTACTTCGATACTATTGTTTGTTGCAATTGGAAAATCAATTGTCTTTGCATTTGAGTAATATCCATAGTTTCTTTGAAAGGGACTAGTTCTAACAAATACTGTGATTGCTTTTGCAACTAACGATTCTGATCTTATTTTCTCAGATGCATTTAAACAATAATTTGCAACTGCTTCTTTTAATTCTTGAAATCTCTCAACTCTTTTTCCAAATGATCTTGAAACAACACAACTCTTTCTTTTTGAAGTTGTAGTTTCTAAATTGATACAAGGAATTCCTTTAAGTTCCATTGCAGTTCTTGAACTTAAAACATTAGAAGATTTTTTAATCCAGCTATTAGATTTATTCTTAAGTTGCTTTGCGTTATAGACACCATGTTTTTGATAAAATTTTGTTAATTGTTTACCAACACCCCACACATCATTAATTTCAATTTTTTCAAGCACAGGATCTAAGTTATCAATTCCAATTAGGCTAGTAACTCCTGATTGCTTTTTCTTTGCAATTTGATTTGCAATTTTACTCAAGGTTTTTGTTTTAGCAATTCCAATACTAGTAGGGATCCCAGTCCATTGTAAAACAGTGTCCCTAATCTCTTTTCCAATTTTTTCCACATCTTGATCTGGAAAATTTGATAAATCTAAAAATGCTTCATCAATAGAATAAATTTCCATATCTGAATTAAATCTTTTAAGAGTTCGCATTACTCTTCTAGATAAATCTCCATACAAAGAATAATTAGATGAGAAAACTTCCACTTTATTTTTAATAATAATATCTTTTGCTTTAAAATAAGGTTCACCCATTTTAATTCCTAAAGCTTTTGCTTCAGTAGATCTCGAAATGATACAACCATCATTATTAGATAAAACCACAACAGGCTTTCTTCTTATTTTAGGATTGAATAATCTTTCACAAGAAACGTAAAAAGAATTACAATCAACCAATGCTATTTTTTTAGTACGTAGAATGGATGACATAAGTTACAACTCCCCAGATAAAAATATCTTGTTCTTCGTTAATTAAAATTCTGTCAGTAAACTCTTTAGATCCTGACGTTAAAAACTTTTTATCTCTTTCTTGAACCAAGCTTTTAACTACAAGCTCATCATGAACATTTGCAATCACAGTTGAAAAGTTTTTTGGTTTTAAACTTTTGTCGACTACCAATAAATCTCCATCATTAATTCCAACATCCACCATTGATTTACCTTGAACTCTAATGATGAAAGTTGCTGGAACATTTTTTATTAAATGCATATTTAGATCAATATCTTCTTCGATATAATCAGTTGCAGGAGAAGGAAAACCAGCGCCTGCTTTATGTAGATAATAAGGGATTGTCAGTTTCATGTTCTTGTTTTGTTCTAATTTATAGACTAGTTATACAATACACGCAAGAGGTTGTATTTTGAGTCTGTAAGTGAATCAAAAGTGAATCAAAACGTGAACATCCAAAACCACATTTTGTGCTATTGTGGATAACTCTAACCAGAGATAGTTTATATTTCTAATTTAATTATAAAAGGAGAAAACTATGAGCTCAATTGAAGTTAAAACTTTTGATAATCCAGACGAAAGTAACACCAGCTTTAATAATGCCAAAATGGATATTGTAAAAATAGGAGACCAAAGAGTAATGAGATTAACTTTGCAACCTGGTTGGAAATGGTCACAAGATATTAAACCAACTGTAGGTACTGATAGCTGTAAAGCAAAACATCTTGGGGTAATAGTTTCTGGAGCGGTTTGTGCTAAGCATGATGACGGAACAGAACTAACTTATAAAGCTGGTGATGCATATTCAATAGATCCAGGTCATGATGGCTGGGTAGTAGGTGATGAGCCTGCAGTAGTTTATGAGTTTCATGGAAAATGGGGAGAATAATTAATGCCAAAACTAACATGCCATTGTGGATGTATAGAAGCTGAAATAAAAGTTCCAATTAATGAATTAGCAAAAATTGTAAAATGTAACTGTTCTATTTGTAAAAGAAAAAGTGCAACAATGGGCATGGTTAAAAATGAAGATTTTAAAATTACTAAAGGAGAAGACAAATTAAAGCTTTATCAATTCCATACAAAAGTTGCTAAACATTATTTTTGTTCTGAATGTGGAATTTATACCCATCATCATCCAAGAAGTAATCCAGCAATGACAGGATTTAATTTAGGATGTGTTGATGAGGTTGATGTGACAAGTTTAAAAGATATAACATTGATAGATGGAAAGAACCATCCAATGGATCAAAAAAAATAATAAGTTCAATGAAAGTTACTGAAGAGTGTTTTAGTAAAGTTAAAAAAGATTGTTTTAAATTTATTAAATCACAAGAAACCTCTACTGAAAAGTTTGGTAATAAAGAGGGGATGTTGAAATCTTTTTTAATTCCAATGTGTTTTTGGATTGCAAAAAAAGTAAATAATAAAAAACCTTACTTTGTTGGTTTGGCAGGTGGTCAAGGAACAGGCAAAACAACTATCAGTTCAATTATAAAAATAATATTAGAAAAGTATTTCAAATTAAAAGTATTTAAAATTTCAATAGATGATTTTTATAAAACTCGAAATGAAAGATTAAATTTATCAAAAAAAGTTCACCCAATGCTAGCTACAAGAGGGGTGCCAGGAACTCATGATGTACAAATGATGTTAAACTTTTTTAAAAAAGTAAAAAGTAGAAACTTTAAGAAAATCGATTTACCAAATTTTAATAAAGCAGTGGATGATAGGTTCTCTAAAAAGCATTGGTATAAAATAAAAGAGCAACCAGATGTGATAATATTTGAAGGGTGGTGTGTTGGAGCAAAAGCTGAAGTGAACAAAACTCTTAAAAAATCAATAAATTCGCTTGAAAAAGTAAATGATCAAAAACTTATTTGGAGAAAATATGTTAACCAACAACTAAAGACAAAATACAAAAAACTTTATTCCCAACTTAATTGTATGGTTTATCTAAAAGCTAAAAACTTTAGTTTGCTTCAAAAATGGAGATTAAAACAAGAGCATAAACTCTGGTTAAAAACCAAAAAATCACCTAGTCATAAAATTATGAGTAAAGGAGATGTAATAAGCTTTATGCAAACTTACCAAAGAATTACAGAGAACATGTTCAAAAAAATGCCTAGATATGCGTCTATTATTTTGAATTTAAATAGTAACCATCAAATTAAATCTGCGGTATATAAGTCAAAATGAAAAAAATATTAATAATAATTAGTTTAACAGTCTTCGGTTTTAGTAACGCTATAGCAGTTACTTTATACGATGCTTTAAATCAAACTTATCAAAATAATATTCAATTGAATGCAGAAAGAGAAAATATTAAAGCATCAAAAGAAGATATAAATATTTCAAAAGCTGATTATAAACCTAAACTTACATTAAGTGGATCTAAAAGTATTGAGAACACAAATAAACTTACTAATCAAAGTGGAGGGGATGCCACAATTAGTGATGTAAATCCATTTACTACATCAATTAAATTAGAGCAAACAATTTTAGATTATGGAAGAGGTTTAACGCTTGAAAAAAATATAACAGCATTAGATTTAGCCAAAGCAAAACTAATAAAAAAAGAACAAGATATTCTTCATAGCGCAATCGATGCTTACTCTAATTTAATATTAACAAGAGAAAAAAAAGATATTAATAGAAAAAATTTAAATCTTTTAAAAAGACAAGTTGAAAATGACAAAATAAGATTAGATCGAGGTCAAATTACAATAACTGATTTAGCACAATCGGAGTCTTCATTTGCTGGTGCACAAGCTCAATTCACTCAATCAAAAAGTGATTTACTAATTGCTAAATTAACTTATGAAAATATAATTGGAAAGATATCTGATCCTAATCAATTAAAGAAAAATTCAAAATCAATTGTAAGTATTCCAAATTCTTTAAATGAAGCAATTAATTTATCTAAAAAAAATAATCCAGATATAAGAATAGCAAAATTTGACTTAGAGCAATCTAAAAAAGATCTAGAAATCTCAAAGTCAGATTTAAAACCTACAGCATCTTTATCTTTAGAAAGATCTTATGCTGATGACATTAGCTCAACAATTGATCAAAGAGAAAAAGACATTCTAAAAGCAACTGTAAGTTGGCCATTTTATTCAGGTGGAAAAACAAAATCCACAATTAATAAAAAATCTAACTTAAATAACAGAAAAAGATTATTATTAGATGACGCTGTTAGAACTAATGAAACAAATGTTGCAAGTGCTTGGTCAAGTTTAGAGTCTTCTAGAGGTTTTTTAAATTCAGTAAAAGCTCAAGTTAGAGCAGCTCAAATTGCAAATGATGGAATTGCTGCAGAGTATGAAAGAGGATCAAGAACAACCTTGGATGTTATTCAATCGAATAGTTTATTACTTTCTGCACAAATTTCTTTGGCAAGTTCTGAAAAAAACTACCTTATGGCTCAGTATAACTTGCTAAAAGCAGTTGGACTTTTAAATAGCCAATACCTAAAACTTAAGTAATTATTTGTTTTTTTTAGTCCTATAATTAATATATTGCTAATGAGAACAAAATGTGTACATTTAACTTATGATTCGAGTGTTAAAAAAATTAAAAAAAGAGGCTAAAAATGACGAAAAGTAACCTAAAAGTAGTTAAATCTACTAAAGATCAAGAAATGGACATTAAAGAAAAGAACAAAGCATTAGATGCAGCAATAGCTCAAATTACTGACAATTTTGGAAAAGGTTCAGTAATGAAGCTTGGACAAAGAAGAGCCATGGACATTGAGTCTGTGTCTACAGGATCTTTAAGTCTTGATTTAGCATTAGGAATAGGTGGATTACCTAAAGGAAGAATTGTTGAAGTTTATGGACCAGAATCTTCAGGAAAAACAACATTGGCACTACAAGTTGTTGCTGAAGCACAAAAAGCTGGTGGTATTTGTGCGTTTGTTGATGCGGAGCATGCGTTAGACCCAGTTTATGCAAAAAAATTGGGAGTAAATACTGAAGAGCTTTTAATTTCTCAACCAGATGCAGGTGAGCAAGCGTTAGAAATAGCTGATACTCTTGTTAAATCAGGATCTATTTCAGTTATCGTGATTGACTCAGTTGCAGCCCTAACTCCAAGAGCTGAAATTGAGGGTGAGATGGGAGATCATCACGTTGGTCTTCAGTCTAGATTGATGAGTCAAGCTTTGAGAAAACTAACAAGTTCAATTTCAAACACAAACACAATGATGATTTTCATTAACCAAATTAGAATGAAAATTGGAGTTATGTTTGGAAGTCCAGAAACAACATCGGGTGGAAATGCATTGAAATTCTATTCATCTGTTAGAATGGATATTAGAAGAATTGGTGCAATTAAAGATAAAGATGAAATTATTGGAAACTCAACAAGAGTTAAGGTAGTTAAAAATAAAGTAGCGCCACCATTTAAAGTTGTTGAATTTGATTTAATGTATGGAAAAGGAATCAGTAAGATGGGAGAACTCGTTGATCTAGGTTCTAAAGCAGACATTATTGAAAAATCAGGAGCATGGTATGCTTATAAGGGTGAAAAAATAGGTCAAGGTAGAGAAAATGCTAAAACTTATCTTGCACAAAACCCAAAAGTAGCTGCTGAAATAGAACTGTTAATAAGAGAAAAAGCAGGTGTAATTCAAAAAAAGATTGAAGGAAACCCTCTAGACCCTGAAAAAGCTGCAAAAGATCAAATTGAAGATCCCAAAGCAGAAAAGAAAGAGGAAGAAGTAGTTCCTACTAAAAAAAATTAGTTAAAAGGTCATCTTTAATTATTAAAAGGCGCTTAGTTTAAGCGCCTTTTTTCCCCTACTGTTATCTAGACATAGAATAAAAAAGCTGTATTTTAAAAATATGGCTGACAAATCTTTAAACGAGATAAGAAACACATTCTTAAAATATTTTGAAAAGAATGATCATAAGATTATAGAGTCTAGCAACTTGGTCCCTAATAATGATCCAACCTTAATGTTTGCAAATTCAGGAATGGTTCAATTTAAAAATGTATTTACTGGTTTAGAGAAAAGAGATTATCAAACAGCAACTACTTCACAGAAATGTGTAAGAGCAGGTGGAAAACATAATGATTTAGAGAATGTTGGATACACTCCAAGACATCACACATTCTTTGAAATGTTGGGAAACTTTTCATTTGGAGATTATTTCAAGGAGCAAGCAATTCACTATGCCTGGAATTTGATCACTAAAGATTTTGGTATAGATAAAAATAGACTTTATGTAACGGTTTATCATGAGGATGATGAAGCCTTCAATTTTTGGAAGAAAATAGCAGGTTTTAGCGATGATAAGATTATTAGAATAGCAACATCTGACAATTTTTGGTCAATGGGAGAGACAGGTCCATGTGGCCCATGTTCAGAAATTTTTTATGATCATGGTGACCATTTGGCTGGCGGTTTACCAGGAACTAAAGATGAAGATGGAGATCGATTTATTGAAATATGGAATTTAGTCTTCATGCAATTTGAACAAATTTCCAAAGAAAAAAGAATAGATCTTCCAAAGCCATCTGTTGATACTGGTATGGGCCTTGAGAGAGTTGCAGCACTACTTCAAGGCACACATGATAATTATGAAACAGATCATTTTAAAAAAATAATTAGTTCAGCGTCTGAAATAATTAAAATTAAACAAGATCAATCTAATCAATCAAGTTTCAGAGTTATTGCAGACCATTTAAGAGCTAGTGCGTTTTTAATTGCAGAAGGTGTTTTGCCATCAAATGAAGGTAGAGGTTATGTTTTAAGAAGAATAATGAGAAGAGGAATGAGACACTCACATTTACTTGGATCTAAAGATCCAGTTTTTTTTAATTTATTTGATACACTTAAAAATGAAATGTCAGAGAACTATCCTGAATTAGTTAGAGCAGAGTCTTTAATTAAAGAAACCTTGAGAATGGAAGAAGAGAAATTTTTAGTTCTTTTAGATCGAGGTATTAAAATATTAAATGAAGAAATTTCAAAAATTGATAAAGTTTTACCTGGTGATGTAGCATTTAAATTATATGACACTTATGGATTCCCATTAGATCTTACAGAAGATATTTTAAGAAATAAATCAATGTCAATTGATACAGAAAAATTTCAATCATTGATGAAAGAAAGTAGAGAGCTTGCTAAAAAAAATTGGAAAGGATCGGGTGATGCTGCCGTTGAAGATATTTGGTTTGGAATAAAAGAAAAATTAGGTGCTACAGAATTTTTAGGTTATGAAAGCAACCAAGCTGAAGGAGTAGTTTTGTCACTGCTTTCAAACAATAAAGAAGTGAACGAATTAAAAGAAAATGATGAAGGCATGATTATTGTAAACCAGACTCCTTTTTATGGAGAGTCTGGAGGTCAAGTAGGGGATATAGGTGAAATTGTTACAAATAGTTTTAAATTTAAAGTAATCGATGTTCAAAAGAAATTAGGTGATTTATTTGTACATTATGGAAAAGTGATCAGTGGAACAATAAAGACAAATGATAGTGTTGAGTTAAAAATTGATATCAAGAGAAGAGATGATACTCGAGCTTATCATTCTGCAACTCATTTACTGCACGAGTCGTTAAGAAGAGTATTAGGAGATCATGTAACTCAAAAAGGTTCTTTAGTTGAACCAAGTCGATTAAGATTTGATTTTTCCCATATGAAGCCAATACCAAATGAGCAGATTGATAAAATAGAGGGTTTTGTAAACACAATGGTTTCAAAAAAAACAGATGTTAAAACACGTTTGATGACACCTGATGAGGCTGTTGAAAATGGTGCTTTAGCGTTATTTGGTGAAAAGTATGGTGATGAAGTAAGAGTATTATCAATGGGAGATGAGGGAGATAAGTATTTTTCAACAGAACTTTGTGGGGGTACTCATGTTAAAAACACGGGTGATATTGGTAAATTCAAGATAATTAGCCAATCATCAATTGCTGCAGGTGTTAGGAGAATTGAGGCTTTAAGAGATAAGCAATTAGAAGATTATTTGAATGATAAAGAAAAAATATCCAATATTTCATCTGAAAAGGATAATGAGCTTATTAAAGAATTAAGTGATCAAATAACTATATTAGGTGGAAAACCAAATTTAGATCAATCGGATCCAAAAACATTAATTAAAAATTTATCAAAACAGTTAGAAACAATTTCTGTTAATTCGATTTTAGAGGATAAATCAAAAAACATTATCAAAGATGAAGAAATTAATGGAGTTAAACTGCGACTTCAAAAAGTTGATGGATTACCACCAAAAGAATTAAGAAAACTCGTTGATAAAGGTAAAAAAGAATTGAGTGAAGGAATTATAATAGTTTTTGCTAACAAAGATGACAAGGTTGGAATTGCAGTTGGTGTGACTGATAAATTAACAAACAAGTTTGATGCAGTTCAATTTGTTAAAGTTGGTTCAGAGATTATCGGAGGCCAAGGTGGCGGGGGAAGAAAAGACTTCGCTCAAGCAGGTGGTCAAGATCAATCTAAAATTGATCAAGCTTTTGAAAAACTTAAAACTTTAATTTAATTTTTGTTTAAGATTACCATCAATTTCATCTAAGAATTGATTGGTAGTTAAATATTTACTTGAAGGACCAATTAAAATTGCTAGATCTTTTGTCATCGCACCATTTTCAACACATTCAATACAAACTTTCTCAATAGTCTGAGCAAACTTAATTAACTCATCATTATTATCAAGTTTACCTCTATGAGCTAATCCTCTTGTCCAAGCAAAGATAGATGCTATTGGATTTGTTGAAGTTTCTTTTCCTTGTTGATGCATTCTATAGTGTCTTGTAACAGTTCCATGTGCAGCTTCTGCTTCCATTATTTTTCCATCAGGTGTTAATAATGTACTAGTCATTAATCCTAAAGAACCATAACCCTGAGCCATTGTATCAGATTGGACGTCTCCATCATAATTCTTACAAGCCCAAATATATTTTCCACTCCATTTCATTGCACAAGCAACCATGTCGTCAATTAATCTATGTTCATAAGTTAAATTATTTTTCTCAAAATCATCTTTATATTCTTTTTCAAAAATTTCTTGAAAGATGTCTTTAAATCTACCATCGTATTGTTTTAAAATTGTGTTTTTAGTGGACATGTAAACAGGCCATTTTTTAATTAATCCATAACTAAAACAAGATCTTGCAAAGTCTTCAATTGATTTATCTAAATTGTACATTGAAAGTGCAACACCGGGACCTGTGAAGTTAAATACTTCGTATTTTATTTCATCTTTTCCATCTTCTGAAGTCCATTTAACTTCCATTTTACCTTTGCCAGGTACTTTAAAATCTGTCGCTCTATACTGATCTCCAAAAGCGTGTCTTCCAATAATCACAGGATCAGTCCAAGAAGGAACAAGTTTTGGAATATTTTTACATATGATGGGTTCTCTAAAAACTGTACCCCCAATGATGTTTCTTATCGTTCCATTAGGAGATCTCCACATTTTCTTTAAGTCAAATTCTTCAACACGATCTTCATCAGGAGTAATCGTTGCACATTTAATTCCAACCCCAACTTTTTTTATAGCATTTGCAGAGTCTATTGTGATTTGATCATCTGTATTGTCTCGACTTTTCATGCCAAGATCATAATATTCAATACCAAGGTCAAGATATGGTAATATTAGTTTACTCTTAATGAACTCCCATATAATACGAGTCATTTCATCACCATCTAGTTCTACAATTGGGTTATTTACCTTGATTTTGCTCATTAAAATTTAATTTAACTTATTAATTGAATTTGAGTGGTTTATATACATATTAATCAAAAATTAGCAAATAGAAGAATATGTTTAGCAAGATATTTCCACCGATCCACACTGAAGGATATAAATTTTTAGTCATAGCAGGATTTATAACTCTTGTTTTATTATTTATTAGTGGTTTTTTAGGAATGATTGCATTGTTGTTAACTGTATGGGTTTATTATTTTTTTAGAGATCCTGAAAGAGTTATAATTGAAGATGACAATTACTTAGTTAGCCCTGCTGATGGTGAAGTAATTAAAGTTGAAGAAGTAGATGGACCAAAAGAAGTCAATCTTGAAAATAAAAAATTTAAAAAAATAAGTATATTCATGAACGTTTTTGACTGCCATGTTAACAGAACACCTTGTGCAGGAAAAGTTGAAGAGATTTTATATAAACCTGGAAAATTTTTTAATGCATCTTTAGATAAAGCAAGCGAAGACAATGAAAGAAATTATTATAAGCTAAAAGACAAACATGGAAATGATATTATTGTAGTTCAGATAGCTGGTCTTATTGCACGAAGAATTGTTTGTGAGACTGACAATGGTCAAGAGCTTAATCAAGGTGATAGAATTGGTATGATTAGATTTGGTAGTAGAGCAGATGTCTATTATGAAAATTATGAACCACTAGTAAAAGTTGGGCAAAAAACAATATCTGGTGAAACTTTATTAGCAAAGAAATAAGATGGAACAACCAAAAAATAATTTAAAAATTATTACAGATAAGAAAAATGCTAGAGTAATTTTACCTAATATGTTGACTTTAATAGGAGTTTGTATTGGGTTAACTTCTATTAGATTTTCTTTTAATGCACAGTTTGATCTAGCAATTATAGCAATAATTTTTGCAGCTTTATTTGATTGGTTAGATGGAAGAATTGCCAGATTAATTAAGGGGACATCTGAAGTTGGAAAAGAATTAGATTCATTAGCAGATGTAATAAGTTTTGGTGTTGCACCAGCATTTATTATGTATTTTTGGACATTAAGTTCACTAGGTAAATTTGGTTGGTTGTTATGTTTAATTTATGTAAGTTGTGTTGCTTTAAGATTAGCTAGGTTTAATGTAAATTCAAATCAGGAACCATCATGGAAAGACAATTTTTTTGAAGGAGTTCCATCACCAGCTGGTGGGATTTTAGTTTTGTCACCTCTAATTGTAAGTTTATCAAACTTTGATTATATCAAACTTGATTATAATATTATCGTACCTATATTTTTTATATTAACGTCTTTATTGTTAATAAGTAAATTTCCCACTTACTCATTTAAAAAGATAGTTATTCAAAGAAAAGCAACTATTTTTTTATTATTTGGAATAATTCTCTTTTTTGGACTTCTACTCGTTTATCCTTTTGTAATAATCTCAATTAGCTCAATCATTTATCTAATTTTGTTACCAGTTAGTTTTTTTAGCTATAAAAAAATGAAAAAACAAAATCAAGATAAAGATTCTTTTGAAGAGAATGATGAAGATCTCGAAGATGTGTTGTAATGAGAAAAAATGTCATCATTTCTCTTGCTGACTCTAATTATTTTGAGTTAATTAATGAATTAGTAGATTCAATAAAAAGATTTCAACAAAGCAAAAATACTGCAATTTGTATAATGGATGCAGGTTTGACTGATGATCAAAAAGCTATTCTAGAAAAAAAAGTGGACGAAATAAAACCTGCTGATTGGGACATAGAAGTTCCTGATTACAAAATTAAAGGGAAAGAATGGCTTAAAAGCCAAGTATCAAGAGCTTTTCTTCCAAAGTATTTTCCTAATTATGAAAAATATTTATGGATAGATGCAGATGCTTGGGTCAATTCATGGGAAGTTATTGAGCTATATTTTAAAGGATGTGAAAATAACAAACTTTCGATTTCAACAAATGCAGATAGAGCTTATGGTGGGTTAGGAGTAAAATGGCTTTTTTGGGGCTATGCTAAAGTAAAATCGCAAAATTATAAACACGCAAAATCATCAGGTTTTTCGGAAAAAATAGCAAGACAAGTTGCTACAAAACCTCATTTGAATATAGGAGTATTTGCGTTAGAGGCTAATGCTTCACATTGGAAAGTTTGGCAAAAAAATTTAGAACAAGCGTTAAAGTCTGGAAAAATTTGGGGATCTGAGCAGATTGCAATGAATATAACAATTCATAATGACAACCTTCCAGTTGAAATATTACCAGCATATTGTAATTGGACACATGTAGAAGGAATGAAGTATGATCCTGATAGAGAAACATATGTTGAGCCCTATTTACCTAATCATGAAATTGGCATTGTTCATTTTGCTGGAAAGCATAATGACAAAATTAGAAATAATAAAAATTTTCTTAGTAAAATTGAATGTCTAGATGGCAAAATTATCGAGATAAAACTTAGATTTAATAATTAATTGAAAAAAAATAAAATTTCTAAAAATTGGGTAAATAAACAAAGGAGAGATACCTACGTTAAACAATCTAAGGTTGATGGATATAGAGCAAGATCTGCATATAAATTAATTGAAATAGATGAAAAATTCAAAATTTTTAAAGGTGGTGTCTCAGTCATAGACATTGGTGCCGCTCCAGGTAGCTGGTCACAATACGTTGCTAAAACTGTAAAAAGTGGGAGGTTAATTTCAATCGATTTGAAAGCGATGGAGCCAATAGGTAATACCATTCAAATTGAAGGTGATTTTACTGAAGAAAACATTAAAGATGAAATTAAAAAGCATATAAACAAAAAAGTTGATGTTGTTATGTCAGATATGGCGGTAAATACGACAGGAATAAAAAATATTGACTCAATCCAAACCGGTGAATTATGTAAGGAGGCTATGTTTTTTGCAAAAGATCTTTTAATTGATAAAGGATACTTTATTTCAAAAATTTTTATGGGTGGCACATTTAATGAAATAGTAGCAGAAGGAAAAAAGTTTTTTAAGGAAGTTAAGGTTTTTAAACCTAAATCTAGCAGGAAAGACTCTAAGGAAAGCTTTATCATTTGCAGCAAACTTAGATAGACACTTTAAATTTAAAAGGAATCGTATATAAAAGATTATGGTTCCTATAAAAGAAGCACTTACCTTTGATGACGTCACATTAGCTCCAAAATATTCAGAAATATTACCCTCTGAAGTTAATACAGCAACTCAATTAACTAAAAGCCTAACACTTAAAATTCCTCTTTTATCATCTGCAATGGATACAGTTACAGAAAGTAAGATGGCAATAGCTATAGCTAAATCAGGAGGAATAGGTGTCATTCATAGAAATTTGGAAATTAAAAATCAAATTTTAGAAATTAAAAAAGTAAAAAAACAAAAATTATTAGTAGGTGCAGCAGTTGGTGCTGGACCAAATGAATTTAAGAGAGCTGAAGCAATTATTAAAGAAGGTGTTGATTTAATAGTAGTCGATACTGCTCATGGACATACTAAAAAAGTAGGAGAAATAATTAAATTTATTAAAAAATTTAAAAAAAAGACAATTGCTTTGTGTGCAGGAAATATTGCAACGCCAGAGGCTGCAAAATATTTAATTAAATTAGGTGTTGATATTATCAAAGTTGGAATTGGTCCCGGATCAATTTGTACAACAAGATTAGTTGCTGGGATTGGTGTTCCTCAATTGAGCGCAATCTTGTCAGTAAGAAATGGATTAAGAAATAAAAATGTAAAAATAATTTCAGATGGTGGAATTAAATACTCAGGGGATCTTGCAAAAGCTTTTGCAGCAGGAGCTGATGCTGTAATGATTGGGTCATTATTTGCTGGGACAGATGAAACACCAGGTAAATTGATAAAGAAAAATGGAAAACTATTTAAAAGTTTTAGAGGTATGGGTTCTGTAGGAGCAATGAACAAAGGTTCAGCAGATAGATATTTTCAAGCTAAACAAAAAGACACATCAAAATATGTTCCAGAGGGTGTTGAGGGATTTGCAAAATATAAAGGTGATGTTGGAAGTATTATTTATAAATTAATTGGAGGATTAAGATCATCCATGGGTTATCTTGGTTCAAAAAATATTATAAAATTAAGAGTAAAACCAAATTTTGTTAAGATTACTAAAGCAGGATTTTATGAAAGCATGGTTCATAACGTAGATATGGTTAAAAATGATAGTAAATATTAATGAATAAATTTTTTAAAATAATTACGCCAGCACTTTTTTTAATTTTTTTTACAAATATTGCGTCTAGTAAAGAAAACTTTTTTGATGAAGCGTTAAAAATGTATCAGGATAAAAAATATGATGATGCGCGTTTTATGTTAGAGCGAAATATAGTTTTCAATCCAAAGGATGCTAAATCCTATCTTTATTTGGCGAAAATTTATAATCATGAAGAAAATCAGAGGAAAGAAGAGTATAATTTAGATACAGCATTGTTAATAGAACCAAATAATGAGGAAGCTATTTTGATGTTGATGAAAATAGCTTTAAAGAAATCAAATTATTCAAAAGTTAAAAATCTTTCTCAAACATTTGTCAAAGTTTGTGAAAAATTATGTGATGAAAATGATGAAATTCAAAAGTCCCTTAAAAATATAGAACCAGAAAATGAGTCTTGATCAAAATCTAGATAAAATATTAATTATAGATTTTGGCTCTCAATTTACACAGCTAATCGCAAGAAGAACAAGAGAATTAGGTGTTTTTTCTGAAATCATAAGTCATAAAAAAATAAAATTAAAAGATATTGATCAGACAATTAAAGGAATTATTTTATCTGGTGGACCACTAAATGTTTATCAAATAAACAAATATTCATTTGATAAAAAAATTATTAATTTAAATATTCCTATTTTAGGGATTTGTTTTGGTCATCAGATACTTTCCAAACTTAATGGAGGAAGCGTCAAACAATCAAAACACAGAGAATTTGGACTAGCAAATATATATAAAAAAAAAGAAAGTCTTTTAACTAAAAATTTTTTTAATAAACAAAAAATTAAAAAAGTTTGGATGAGTCATGCAGATCAAGTGTCAAAACTTCCAAAAAACTTTACAGTAATAGCTTCCAGTACCAATTCAAAATTTGCAATTGTAGAAAATAAATTAAAAAAATTTTATGGAATTCAATTTCATCCAGAAGTAACACATACTGAAAATGGTAAAAGACTGATAAGTAATTTTATTTTTTTGATATGTAAAATTAAACGTAATTGGTCTTCTAAAGACCAAAAAATTCAACTTATTAAAGAAGTTAAAGATCAAGTTGGATCAGAAAAAGTTATTTGCGCTTTATCAGGTGGTGTTGATAGTAGCGTAGTAGCTCAGCTACTGAATAAAGCTATTGGTAAAAAACTTTACTGTATTTTTGTTAATACGGGCCTTTTGAGAAAAAATGAAGAAGTGCAAGTTGTACAGACTTTTAAAAAAAGATTAAAAATGAATTTAATTTATGTAAATGCTGAAAAAGAATTTTTAAAAAAACTACATAATGTTTCTGACCCTGAAAAAAAAAGAAAAATTATTGGCAATCTTTTTATTAAAATCTTTGAAAGATATGCAAAAAAAATTAAAAATGTAAAATTTTTAGCTCAAGGAACTCTTTATCCAGATTTAATTGAAAGTAAATCAGTAACAGGCAGTCAAACATCCAAAATTAAGTCTCACCATAATGTTGGAGGACTTCCAAAAAAGATGAAACTAAAACTTGTCGAACCTTTAAAGTTTCTTTTTAAAGATGAAGTTAGAAAATTAGGTTTAGAATTAAATTTAACCAAAGACATTATTTCAAGACATCCATTCCCTGGGCCTGGTCTAGCAATTAGAATGCCAGGGATAATTACCAATGATAAAATAAAAATTCTCAAGGAAGCTGATTATTATTTTATTCAAGCTTTAAAGGATCACGGTTTATATCATAAGATTTGGCAAGCTTATGCAGCATTACTTCCCGTTAAAACAGTAGGTGTTATGGGTGATAATAGGACTTATGAGTACTTATGCTTGTTAAGAGCAATTACTTCCGAAGATGGAATGACAGCTGATTTTTATGAATTTAAGAAGTCTTTCATGGAAACAATTTCAAATAAAATAGTGAATAGTATAAGAGGTATTAATAGAGTTGTTTATGATATCACCTCAAAACCACCTAGCACTATTGAATTAGAGTAGTTTTAAACTATATATTAATAATATGAAATATTTACATACTATGATCAGAGTTAAAAATATTGATGAGTCTTTAAAATTTTTTTGTGATGGATTAGGTTTAAAAGAAACAAGAAGAATGGAAAATGAAAAAGGTAGGTTCACTCTAGTCTTTCTAGCTGCCCCAAATGATGAAAAAGCAGAAATTGAGTTAACATATAATTGGGATGGCGATGAACTAGGTGAAGGGTCAAGAAATTTTGGGCATCTAGCTTACAGAGTTGATAATATTTATGATACTTGTCAACGATTAATGGATATGGGTTACGCTATTAATAGACCACCACGAGATGGTCATATGGCATTTGTTAGATCTCCTGACAAAATTTCAATTGAAATACTTCAAGAAGGAAATTTAGAGCCTAAAGAACCATGGGCTTCAATGGAAAATACCGGCTCTTGGTAAGTCGATGAAAAAAAAGATTCTAGAATTAATTGCTAAAAAAAATAAATCTAAGATTGTATCCTTAACAGCTTACTCTAAAAATATTGCAACTATTTTGGATAATTTTTGTGATGTTATACTTGTAGGAGACTCTCTAGGTTCAGTTTTATATAATTATAAATCAACTAGAGAAGTAAGCTTAGACTCAATGATAGAACACTCTAAAAGTGTAAGGATGGGTGTTAAAAAAAGTTTAATGGTAGTTGATATGCCTCATAACACATACAGAAATCCAAAAGAGGCTTTAAAAAATGCAAAAAAAATTATGTCAGAAACAAAAACTGATGCAGTAAAATTAGAGGGTGGTAAAAAAATTTGTCAAACAATTAAGATATTAGTCAAAAATAAGATTCCTGTCATGGGACACCTGGGTCTTTTACCTCAAACAGATAAAACATTTAAATTTAAAGGTAAAAAAAATTCAGAAAGGAGTAAAATTTTAAAAGATGCACAATTATTGCAGTCTGCTGGAGCTTTTTCAATTGTATTAGAATGTGTCGAAACTTCTTTAGCAAAAATAGTTACTAAAAAAATAGATATTCCAACTATAGGGATAGGAGCATCAAGTAATTGTGATGGGCAAATTTTAGTATTTGATGATTTAATAGGTCTTAATCCAATTGATGTTAGATTTGTTAAAAGATATTCAAATATTAGAAAAGAGATGACGAAAGCAGTGGCAAGTTATGCTAAAGAAGTTAGATACAAAAAATTTCCTTTAAAGAAACACTCGTATTAATTAAAAATACTTAATAAATTTCTCATTAATTTTAAGTATTTCTAAATCAACCAATCCACCAATAATTAATTGTAAACCAACTATTAAAATTAAGATTAATCCTACATAGGCAATCCAAATATGTTTTTGTATATAATTTGCCATGTAAGTTGCTAAGGCACCTGTGAGAACCACCGATAAAACAAGGCCAAAAATCATAAACCCAAAATAACCTTTAGCCGCCCCAACTACCCCAATTACATTGTCAAAACTAATTGTAATATCTGCAAATAATACTTTGTATACACTATTGATATATGATGGTGCTTTCAATTTTTTTGTTGGAGTTTTAACTTTATTTTTCATCTCTACTAAATCTTTTCGCAGATCATTAACAATCCAAATTAGAAGCAACCCTCCTAAGATTTTTATGAAATAGAATTCAAAAAGATAAGTGGCAAAAATTGCAAAAATAACTTTAAAAACGAGAGCACCAGCAACACCCCATAAAATTATTTGTTTTCTATATTTCGGAACAAAGTTAGCAGCTATTAAACCAATTATAATAGCATTATCCGCTGCTAAGATAATATCTATGAATATAATTTGGAGTAGTATTATGGCTTCTTCTATCAAGATAATTTAATAATATTTTAAATTTTTAATAATTCAATCAAAAGTATAAAAAAAAGGCGACCAAATTAATGATCGCCTTTAATAATATTGTTTAAAATTATTTTTGTGCCCAAGTAGGCATTGGGTACTGCAATTTACATGCAGCTAATTCAAACGGATAAACAGTACAGTATTTTCCGCCTTGAACTTGCATTAAAATACCTCTTGTTTTTTCATTTTGACCATCTGCACCAAATTTAATACCTCTGTAAGGAACAATTAATGAATCTGATGACATGTCTAGATTAACTAATGCTTGTCTAATTTTTTCAGGGTCAGTTGATCCTGCATTATTAATTGCATTAGCTAAAGCCATAAATCCAGTAAATGCTCTAGCGGGCACATCAGATAGATCTCTTCCACCTGAATGTGTTTTGAAAAGATCATTTACAGTTCCTATCATTGGAATAGTAGTCGCTAAGTCAGTATTAAAAGGCGATCTTGTAATCACACCTTCAGCTTTACTTCCCATTGTAGCTATAAACTTAGGATCTGTATAACCAGCATTTTGAGCAACCAAAAGCTTAGGGTTATAATCAAGTTCTTTTGCTGTATTTAAAAACAAATATGCATCAGCTGTATAAGATGATGGCAATAAAACATCTGGGTTTTTTGCTTTCAATCTTTGTACTTCAGAACTTAAAGATGTTGTTTTTGCTTTGTAACTTATCTTCTCTACAACTTTAAAGCCTTGGCCTTCAGCCATTTTATTTTGCGTTCCACCACTATCAGATCCCCACAATGTATCTTCATGAATAATACCAAGTGTATTTAATTTGTTATTATTCTTCTTGTTGAAATCATTCATAAATTCAAACATTAATTGAGTAAATTCACCATCATGAGGTGTAACTCTAAAGAAATATTTAAATCCTCTTGTTGTTAATTTTGGAGATGTAGACTCACCATTAACCCAAGGTATACCAGCTCTTTCAGATACTTGACTAGCTGCACCAGTAACTGATGAATAGTAAGCTCCAAACATTGCATGAACTTTATCAGAGTTTAACATTTTTTCTGTTTCACCAACCCCAATATCTGGTTTTCCACCATGGTCACCAACAACAATTGAAATTTTTCCACCACCTAAACCTTTTAAGCCAGCATTTTTTGCTAAAGGCATACCAGGAATATTGTGGCTGTTATTAATAATATCTAATGCAGTTTGTACTGCAGCAACCGCATCCTTACCAACTTGGGCTACAGGACCAGTTAATGGATACAGCACTCCAATTTTAACATCTTGCGCAGAACTTATTACAGGCGCACAAACTAATGATAAAAAAGTAAATACTGTAAGTATTAATTTTTTCATTTATTTCCCCTCATATTTGTTTTGTTAATAATTAATTAAATACCATATATAAAATCAATTCAATGATATACTTTGATAATTATATATAATGTTTATACATAATCTAATTTATATTTGTTCAAAATGACATCAGAGATTATTCTTCAAGCAATTGTTACCGGTCTAATGATGGGATTAATTTATGCTTTAATAGCTGCGGGACTAAGTTTAATTTTTGGATTAATGGATATTGTTAATTTTGCTCATGGTGAACACCTAATGTTATCAATGTTTTCTTCATTTTGGTTATGGTCATTATTTGGATTAGATCCAATTTTTTCAATACCTATTACGATTTTGTTGATGGCCATCTGTGGAATACTCACACATTATTTTTTAATTAGATACATTCTAAAAGCAAAAATGTTAATTCAAATTTGTGCAACTTTTGGTTTATCAATATTTATAAGATCTATAGCTCAATTGTTATGGACACCTGATTTTAGAAATGTAGAAAATCCATTATTAGAAGGTAGGCTTGAAATAGGCTCTGTTTTTATTGGTCAGCCACAACTAATTGCAAGTTTGGTATGTTTGGTTGCTTTCATAGCTTTGTATCTATTTGTCACAAAAACAGAAACTGGTTTAGCTTTACAAGCTACAGCTCAAGACAGACATGCAGCTGAAATTTTAGGAATTCCATCAAACAAAATGTTTGCAATTGGGTGGGCAATTGGACTTGGATGTGTGGGTATAGCAGGAGGAATGATGGCTAACTATTTTTTCATTTTTACTGATGTAGGAATTAATTTTGCATTATTTGCATTCGTTGCCGTAGCTCTAGGTGGTTTTGGAAGTATTATTGGCTGCTTGTATGCAGGAATAATCATAGGCCTTGTAGAGTCATTAGGTGGCTTATTAATAGACCCATCTTTTAAACTTTTGTATGTCTTTGCAATTTATTTATTGGTGGTGATTTATAAACCACAGGGTTTATTTGGGAGATATTAATGAACGATAAATTATTAACCGCACAAGCAGAGCCACTTTGGAACACAGACAAAAAAATTATTTCATTAATCGCTGGTATAGTTTTATTATTATTTGCACTACCTCATTTGGGTTTAAACTCTTTTTATCTGCATTTAATGATCATGATTTTCATGCATGCAGTTATGGCTCAATCTTGGAATGTGATAGCTGGATTTTCTGGTCAGATTAGTCTTGGCCATGGTGCTTTCTTTGGCATAGGGGCTTACGCAACTTCTTTTTTTTATGTTCAGTACGGTATCTCTCCTTGGATAAGCATTTTTTTTGGAATAATTTTTTCAGGAATTGCTGCAGTTTTAATTGGAATACCAATGCTTAGATTAAGTGGGCATTATTTTGCAATTGCAACATTGCTGATAGGCATAAGTTTTCAAGTAGTTTTTCAAAGATGGGATTTAGTTGGTGCAGCATCTGGTTTATGGGTTCCAATGACATCTGGTGACTCTTGGTTAGCGCTTCAATTTCACACAAGTAAAATGCCTTACTATTATGTTTTTTTAGTATTTTTTTTAATCACTTTTTATTTGGTTTGGATCTTAAGTAGATCAAAATTAGGATTTAGATTAAGAGCAGTGAGAGATGATCCTCAAGCGGCATTAAGTTTGTGTATTAATGTTTCAAATTATAAAATCATTGCTTACGTGATATCAGCGATGATTATGGCTCCAATGGGAAGTTTATTTTCTCAATATATTTTAATAATTGACCCTGATAGAGTTTTTAATATTGAAATATCAATTATTGTTTTATTGATAACTGTCCTTGGTGGAATAGGTAATGTTTGGGGCCCATTACTTGGAGCAGCAATCTTGATTCCAATTTCAGAATATTCAAGAATATATTTAGGCGGCACAGGGGGTGCGGTAGATTTAATTCTTTATGGGTTAATATTAATGTTAATTTGTGTCTTTAGACCAGATGGACTTATATCTTTTGTTCCAAAAAATATTTTAGAGAGAAAAAAACAAAGATGAAAATTTTATCTGTAGAAAATTTAAGCAGAGCTTTTGGTGGAATTAAAGCAAACAATAATATTTCTTTTGAGGTTGAAGAGGGCACTATACTTGGAGTAATTGGTCCTAATGGTGCAGGAAAATCAACTTTATTCGACTTAATCACAGGGTATACAAAAGCTGATACTGGTGAAGTTAAATTTTTTGAAAAAAATATTTATGGATTAACTCCTGACAGAATAAGTAACCTAGGTATTGGAAGAACATTTCAAAAATTAAAACCATTTGCAGATCAAACATTGCTTGAAAATGTAATGATAGGTTCGTTTGTTAAAGAAAAAAATATTAAAAAGGCTAGAGATAAAGCTTTAGAAATAATTGATTTTGTTGACTTGATTGAGAAGAGACATCATTTTGCAAAAGAGCTTTCTACAGGACAAAGAAAAAGACTTGAGATGGCAAGGGCTATGGCAATAGAGCCAAAATTATTACTAATGGACGAAGTAACTGGTGGTGTTGACCAAAAAACTATACCTGGTCTCGTGGAGCTTATCAAAAAACTTAAAAAGTCAGGAGTTACAATTGTTACGATTGAACATAATATTAATATCATTATGGAGATTTCAGATAATATCTTAGCTCTAGATCAAGGAGAAAGAATAGCCTATGGCTCTCCTAAAGAAATTCAAAATAATAAACAGGTTGTAGACTCTTATTTAGGAACATTCGATGCTGCTTGATATTAAAAATATTGACGTTTTATATGATGACTTTCAAGTAATTTGGGATGTGTCTATAAATGTTAAGAAAGCAGAAATGGTTGCTCTATTAGGACCAAACGGATCTGGTAAAAGTACTGTTTTAAACACTATAAGTAATTTAGTTGCACATAAAAAAGGATCTATTACTTTTAATAATACTTTAATTTCAAATATTCCAACTTATAGAAGAACTGAATTAGGAATTTCACATGTGCTTGAAAGAAGAAGAGTATTTCCTCATCTTACTGTTAAACAAAATCTCATATTGGGTGCCTGGCATCCAAGGGCAAAAGAAAAGTTATCAAAATCATTAAATCAAGTTTATAAAATTTTCCCAAAATTAGAAACTAGATCAGATCAGTTAGCAAAAACAATGTCTGGTGGTGAGCAGCAAATGTTAGCAATCGCTCGAGGAATGATGGGTCTTCCAAAACTTTTAATGGTTGATGAACCATTTTTAGGTTTGTCACCTATGGTTATGAAAGACTTAATTAAAATTTTTAAAATTATAGTTGCACAAGGAATTTCAATTTTATTTGTAGAGCAAAATGTAAGACTAGCGTTAAGTATGGCTGATAGAGGGTATGTTTTAGAAAGTGGAAGATTAGTTATCGATGGTAAATCAGAAGATCTAATTGATAATGAAAAAGTTACTAAAGTCTTTTTAGGAAATTAATTACAAAGCTGCTAAATCATTATTAAGTTTATCAGTTATAAGCATTTTTCCGGGACTGTGCGTTATACAAAAATCTGGTTTTGAATCTTGTAAAACAGATTGTGGTGTTACTCCGCAAGCCCAAAAAACTGGAATTTCATTATTCTTAAATGTTTTTGGCGGATCGCCGTATTCTGGATTCATTATATCTTTAATTCCAATTTCTGAAGGGTCACCAAGGTGCACAGGAGCACCATGAACAGCTGGAAATCTTGAACTAATTTGAACAGATCTAATTGCATCTTTTGAATTCAATGGCCGCATTGATACTACAAGTTTTCCTGAAAACTGGCCCGCAGGTTCACAGTCTATTGATGTTCGATACATTGGTACAATAGTATTATTTTCTATATGTTGAATAGGTATTCCTGCTTCAATTAAAGGTAATTCAAAGGACATTGAACATCCCAAAACAAAAGTTGTTAAATCTTCGTTCCAGTATTTTTTAATGTCATAAGGTTCATCAATAATTTTTCCTTTTTCCCATACTCTATATTGAGGCACATCAGTTCTAATATCGATATCTCCTAAATCTTTTAAAGAAGGATCACCTTTAGTGCCAAATCCAATTAAAGGACAAGGTTTAGGATTTTTTTGACAAAATGAGGCAAAATCCATTGCATACTTACTTGGTAAAATACATATATTTCCTTGAACATATTTATTTGCAGATCCAGCAGTTTGCTCAGTATAATCATTACTTCTGATAACTTTTCTTGCTTCTATTGGATCTTGTATATCAAGCATATGAACTAGTATTTTGATGTTTTAGTTCCATCAATTATTTCCTTAAGCTCACCATACTCTTCACAATTACAATTTGCTAATACATTTAATCTTTCTTTTGCAAGATCAATTCTATTTGTCACAACATAAAGCTCACCTAAGTATTCATTAATACCTTTGTGGTTAGGCTCAATCTCCAAACCTAGCAGATAATATCTTTCTCCATTTTCATAATCACCAAGTTTTCTAGTTGTAAATCCAAGGTAATTTAGAGTATTTGCTTGAAGCGGCTTTTTTTTATTAGAAGTAAGCAATAATTTTTGAGCTTTCTCATATCTTTTATTTGCTTTTTTAGTTTTACCTTTTTTTTCATACTTTTTTGCTTGCTTTATAAGTGAAACTGCTTTGTCATAATTAGATTTAACTTTTGATGAACCATCATCAGTGCCAGCTGCATGTGAACTAATTGAAAATAAAGTTATAAAAAAAGATACAATTAAATATTTTTTTATCATTAAATAAATTTCTCCATTAAGTTTAAAGGTTTTAGTTTGAGTCCGTTATCAATTAAATTATCTTTAATTGATTTTGCTGTAGCTAACGAACTTTCATTATCTCCATGTATGCATACAGAGTCTATTTCACAAGGTATTTGCTTTCCACTGTGACAATTAAGTGACTGAGTTTTTACCATGTTTAATACATGTTTTTTAGCTTCTTCAGGATCAGTAATTAATGCGTGTGGTTTTTTTCTGGAAACTAGATTTCCATCATCTTCATAATTTCTATCCGCAAAAATTTCACAGGCAATCTTCATATTAAATCTCTTGGCAGCCTCTTCCATTTTGGAACCAGTAGGAACAAGATAGATTAAATCTTTACTAATTTCAGTGATAGTCTTAGCTAAAGTTGTTGCTAGATCAATATCTTCACAAGCCATATTGTTAAGTGCACCATGAGGCTTCATATGAGTAACTTTTTCTCCATAATTATCAGCAATTTTTTGTAAAATTTCGTATTGGTCAATTATCAATTTTCTAACTTCAGCAGAAGATAAATTCATTCTCTGTCTTCCAAAATTCTCAGGATCATTAAACGAAGGATGTGCACCAATACTCACACCATTTTTTTTTGATATTTGAACCACTTGATTCATGGACTCATCATCACCTGCATGAAATCCACAAGCAACATTAGCTGAATTTACTATTTCAAGTAAATCTGGATCATACTTGTTAGAATGCTGTTTAGATTTTTCACCTAAATCACAATTTATATTAATTTCCATAGTCTTAATTGTTGAAGTATAACATGGCATGATAAAAAATATATCAAATCTTGGTGACGCAGCTCTTTATTGTGATTTTGGAACTGAGGTTAATAAACAAATTAATTCTAAAGTGATTAGGTATTTTAATGCTATTAGAGAAAAAAATATTAAAGGAATTAATAATCTTACTCCTTCTTATAATAAACTAATAATTTCCTATGATCTTGAAGTAACAAATTTTAAAGAAATTAAAGATAAAATTGAATCACTTAGTGAAAGTGAAGCGCCTAATATGAATAATAAAAATTTAGAAATACCAGTTTGTTGTGATTTAACTTTTTCATTAGATATGGAAAGATTAGAAAAAAAATTAAACTTAAAGAGAACTGAGATTTTAGAAAATTTTTTTAACAAAGAATTCTTTTGTTACATGACAGGGTTTATTGCTGGAATGCCTTTTTTAGGTGATTTAGATGAAAAAATGAGAGCTCAACGTTTGGAAACTCCTAGAGTAAAAGTTCCAAAAGGTTCAGTCGGCATGACTGAACAATTTGCTAATATCTATACATTTGAAAGCCCAGGTGGTTGGAACATAATTGGTAATACACCACTTGAAGTATTTGATAGCTCCAAGGAAAAGGAACCAAATTTAATTAATCCAGGTGATACAGTTAGATTTAAACAGATTTCATTAGAGGAATATAAAAATTATAATGGTTGATAATTTCTTTAAAGTACTAAGACCAGGTATAAATACAACTTTTCAAGATAAAGGTAGAGATAATTTGTATCATATAGGTATTCCATTTAGTGGAGCGATGGATAACAGAAATTATTTATTAGCTAACAAGTTAGTATGCAATAAATTAGATACACCTGTTATTGAGTTCGCTTATCAGGGGCCATTATTAAAATTTTATGGAAATAAAATTAATATTGTTATTACTGGCGATGTTATCTTTAAATTAATTCAAAAAGGTAAAGAAATAGATGGAAATTGTTATGAAAGTTATCAGTTAGGTAATGAGGATGAGATTAATATTCTATCAACAAACAAATCTGTTTATGGTTACTTAGCAATCTCAGGCAATTTTGATTTAAAATTACAGTGGGGTAGTTGTTCAATTAATACAAAAGCAAACATTGGCTCAAATGAAGGTAAAAAATTAGAAGAAGATCAAAAAATTAAAATTTCTGAAGTTAATGAAAATATAAGTAAAACGAAAATTAACTATCTTAATTCAAAAATAGAAAATATTAGAATAATCAGAGGAACTAATTTTGATTATTTTTCAGACGAAGGAAAAAAAATTTTTTTAGAAAAAGAATTCACAGTTTCAAAATTATCTGACAGAATGGGGATGAGATTAGAAGGCCCAAAAATAGAAAATATTATAAATACTAATATTAAATCTGAAGGTTTGTTGAAAGGAGTTATTCAAGTTCCAGCGGATGGTAACCCTATCATAATGCTGTCAGACCATGGAACAATAGGTGGATATCCAAAAATTGCTGTTGTCGCTAGTGTTGATTATGACAGATTAGTTCAAATATCATCTGGATCTAAAATAAAGTTTAAAGAAATTGAATTATCTGATGCGGAAACTTTATTTAAGTTGTATCAAATGGAAACTCAGAATTTACTTTCACAAATTTAATGAACATAATCACAAAACTTCCAGGTCCACTTTTAGTATTTCTTGGAGCATGTAGTTTAAGTTTTGGTGGGCTAATTGTTAAATCTTTTGAGGGCTCAACCTTATGGCAGATATTATTTTGGAGGTCCTTATTTTTTTCTCTAACTGTCTTAGCTTTTTTAGTTATTAGTTACAGAAAAAAAACTTTTAAAGCATTTAAAGACTCAGGTTTACCAGGTTTTATCGGTGGGATTATTTTATCTTTTGGTTTCTGTGGTTATGTTTTTGCAATGTACAATACAACAGTTGCTAATACGAATTTTATTATATCTCTTCAAATTTTATTTTTAGCTATATTGGGATACTTCTTTTTAAAAGAAAAAATTTCTGCGATTACCTTAACTTCAATTATTCTTGCAATGACGGGTGTATTATTAATGGTTGGCAACTCATTAACACCTGGTGAATTATCTGGAAATTTAGCAGCTTTTACAATGCCAATTACTTTTGCAATTTTAATAATTATTGTTAGAAAATTTCCAACAGTTGATATGGTTCCTGCGCAATTTTATGCTGGAATATGTTCTTGTTTAGTCGGCTATTTCTTGTCGACAAAGATTATGATTTCTCCACATGATATATTTTTAGGGTTTATAGCAGGTTGTTTTCAAGTTGGTTTAGGTTTTATTTTTATCACTACAGGAGCAAGAACAACACCTTCTGCAATGGTTGGAATAATTATGTTATCAGAATCTGTGCTTGGTCCTATTTGGGCTTTTGTGTTTGTAAGCGAAAGACCATCAACGTATGGATTGATTGGTGGAGCAATAATTCTTTTTGCCGTTTTAATACAGTTTTATTCGTTACTATCTAAGAATAAAAAAAGTATTTCTCATTGACCATTCTTAAATAATTGATAAATTACATTTTAACGGGAGAGACTACAAACTTTGTAGCACCGAAGGAGCAACCACCCAGGAAACTCTCAGGTAAAAAGGACCGTAACATATTAACTCTGGAAAGAGATTAAATTCTCGCCGAAGGAGCAAAACTCTCAGGCAAATATACAGATGGGTACAAAGAGTTGATATGGAAATAAAAAAAACATCTTTAAATAAACTTCACCAAGACAATAAAGCTAAGTTTGTAGAGTTTGCTGGTTATGAAATGCCAATTCAATACAGCTCAGGTATTATTGAAGAACATAAATTTACAAGATCAAATTCTGGAATATTTGACGTATCACACATGGGACAGTTATTTATTTATGGTGATGATAATTTAACTAATGATTTAGAAGAGATTTTTCCACTAGATTTACATAATTTAAAATTGAATTCATCTAAATACAGTTTTCTAATGAATGATAAAGCCGGTGTCCATGATGATTTAATTATCACAAAATTAGAAGAAGGGTTTTTAATCATTTTAAATGCTGCGTGCAAAGATAATGATTTTAAAATTTTATCTAGTTTACTGAAAGACAAATACAAAATGGTTTTAGATGACCAAAGGTCATTAATAGCTATCCAAGGGCCTAAGTCAGTTGATATTTTAAATCAAATTTTAAAAACAGTTGCTGATTTGAGCTTTATGTCAGGCAATTGGTTTACGTATAAAGATCAAAAACTCTATGTGACAAGATCAGGTTATACAGGAGAAGATGGATTTGAAGTTTCAATTTCTAATGAGTTAGCTGAAGTATTTACTAAAGAATTATTAAAAAATGGAGCTAAATTAATTGGTCTTGGGGCAAGAGATACATTGAGACTTGAGGCTGGTCTTTGTTTGTATGGCCACGAACTTAGTACTGAAACGACCCCTATAGAGGCAAATCTTAAATGGGCAATTTCCAAGGAGAGACTGAATAATGGTGGATTTATTGGATCTCAAAATATTATCAGTCAGATTAATGATGGAGCAAAAAAAATTAGAGTTGGTATCAAGCCTGAGGGTAGATTGATTGCTAGAGAAAAAACTAAAGTCTATGATGAAAACGAACAGATGATCGGAGAGATAACGAGCGGCACATTTGGTCCAAGTGTTAATGGACCAATAGCAATGGGTTTTGTTGATCGTGAATTTTCAAAAAAAGAAACAAAAATTTTGTTGGAGGTAAGAGGAAAAAAATATCCTGCAAATATTTGTGGATTACCATTTTATAAAAAAAGTTATGTGAAAGGAGCAAACTAATGAGTGAAGTTAAATATTCTAAAGAACATGAGTGGATTAAAGTGGAGGGCGATGTGGGTACAATAGGTATCACACAGCATGCTACAGAAATGCTTGGAGATATAGTTTTTGTTGAATTGCCAGATGTGGGCTCATCAGTTGAAAAAGATGGTAATGCAGGAGTTGTAGAGTCTACTAAGGCTGCAAGTGATGTTTATACACCTATATCAGGTGAGGTAATGGAAAATAATCAAGCAATTGTTGATGATCCAGGAAAGATAAATTCAGATCCAGAAAATGAAGCTTGGTTTTTTAAATTAAAAATAAAAGATAGTAGTGAGTTAGATAGTTTGATGAATAAAGAAGAATACGACAAATTTGCAAAGGAAAGTGGAAACTAAAATGCTTAAAAGTTCTCAAAAAGATTTTATAAAAAGACATATTGGTCCATCAGATGCTGATCAACAAAAAATGCTTAATGAGCTTGGTTTTGATAGCCTAGATGACTTAATTTCTAAAACTGTTCCTGAAAAAATCTTATTAAAAGAGGATCTTGGAATTGGTGAACCAAATTCTGAATATGAAGCTTTGAGAAAGTTAAAAGTTATTTCAAAACAAAATAGAATTTATTCAAATTTTATTGGTATGGGGTATTACGGCACGTATACACCTTATGTAATTTTAAGAAATATTTTAGAAAATCCTGGATGGTATACTGCTTATACTCCTTATCAGCCTGAAGTTGCTCAAGGAAGATTGGAAATGCTTTTGAATTTTCAACAAATGATAACTGATTTTACAGGTTTAGATATTGCAAATGCCTCTTTATTAGACGAGGGAACAGCTGCAGCAGAAGCCGTTGGATTGAGCTACAGAATTTGTAAAAATGATTCTAATATTGTTTTTGTATCAAAAGATTGTCATCCACAAACTATTGATGTCATAAAAACTAGAGCAGAGCCTCTAGGTTTAACAGTTGTGGTAGGTGATGAATCTACAGATATAAAAGAGGATATTGTATGTGGGATTTTACAGTACCCTGGAACATTGGGAGATATTAAAGATCCAAGTGAAGCAATAAGTAAAATTCACAAAAATAATGGAAAAGCTGTGTTGGTTTGTGATTTATTAGCTTTAGCTAAACTAAAAACACCAGCTGAACTAGGAGCAGATATTGCAGTTGGTAGTTCTCAAAGATTTGGAATTCCAATGGGATATGGAGGTCCACATGCTGGTTTCTTTGCAACTAAAGATGAATTTAAAAGATCTATGCCCGGAAGGATTATAGGTGTTTCTGTTGATAGACATGGGAATAAAGCATACAGACTTTCCCTTCAAACAAGAGAACAGCACATAAGAAGAGATAAAGCTACTAGTAACATTTGTACAGCTCAAGCTTTGCTTGCAATTGTGTCTGCTGCGTATGCAATTTATCATGGACCCGATGGTTTGAAAAAAATTGCAGAAAATACATCTCAATTAGCAAAAAATTTTGCAGATAAAATTAAACAATCAGGTTATGAACTTTATTCAGACCATTTCTTTGACACAGTAACAATTAAAACTTTAGATAAAACTGACTCTATTTTTAGAAATGCATTACGACAAAATGTAAATATAAGAAAAGTTAATTCCGAGATGCTTTCCGTTGCATTTGATGAAAGAAAAAATGTTTATAGAGCTAATCAGTTATTAAAAATTTTTAATTGTTCAGAAGCAATTAAAGAAAATTTAAATGAAAATTTAAATAATTTGCCAAAAAATTTATTAAGAACATCTGAATATTTAACTCATCCTGTTTTTAATAGTTATCACTCAGAAACAGATATGCTTAGATATCTTAAAAAATTAGAGGACGCTGATATAGCTCTTAACAGATCTATGATAGCTTTAGGTTCGTGCACAATGAAGTTAAATGCAGTTGCGGAAATGATCCCAGTTACCTGGAGAGAATTTTCTGAACCCCATCCGTTTGCTCCAGTTGAACAAATGGAAGGATATAGAACCCTATTTACTGATTTAAAAAATTGGCTTAGATCAATTACTGGGTTTTCAGGTGTATCTTTGCAGCCAAATGCTGGTGCTCAAGGAGAGTTTGCAGGCTTGATGGTTATCAAAAAATTTCATGAAAATAATGGAGATAAGAATAGAAATGTTTGCTTAATACCAAGCTCAGCACATGGAACAAATCCTGCAAGTGCACAAATGGTAGGCATGAAAGTAGTGGTCATAAAATGTGATGAACATGGGAATGTTGATGTTGAAGATCTTAAAGAGAAAGCAAAAACTCACTCAGAAAACCTTGCAGCATTAATGGTCACGTATCCATCAACGCATGGAGTTTTTGAAGAACAAATTTCTGAAATATGTGAACTTATTCATGATAATGGTGGGCAAGTCTATATGGATGGAGCAAATCTAAATGCTCTTGTTGGGATTGCAAAACCTGGAAAGTTTGGTCCTGATGTTTGTCATATTAATTTACATAAAACATTTTGTATTCCTCACGGTGGGGGAGGACCAGGAATGGGACCTATAGCATGCAAGAGACATTTAGAAGTTTATTTGCCAAATCATTCTGTAATTAAAGATTGTGGGCCAGTAACAGGTATGGGCGCGGTTTCCGCGGCACCATGGGGAAGCTCTAGTATTTTATCTATTTCATGGATGTATATAAAAATGATGGGCTCTGAAGGACTTAAAAAAGCATCACAAGTAGCGATTTTAAATGCAAATTATGTAGCTCATAAATTAAAAGATGCATTTCCAATATTATATAAAGGTAAAAATGGAAATGTGGCTCATGAATGTATTATTGATATTAGAAAAATAAAATCAGAAATAGGGATTACAGAAGAAGATATTGCAAAAAGATTAATCGATTTTGGTTTTCACGCTCCAACTATGTCATGGCCGGTTGCAGGAACAATGATGATTGAGCCAACAGAAAGTGAAGGTTTACAAGAAATTGATAGGTTTTGTAATACCTTAAAAAAAATCAAAGAAGAAATTGATAAAGTTAAATCGGGAGAATACGATAAAATTGATAATCCAATTAAAAACTCACCACATACTCATGTTGAACTAATCGCCAACAAATGGGAACATAAGTATGAAAGAGAGGAAGCAGCATATCCATCAGAGTTTTTAAAACAGATTAAATACTGGCCACCTGTTGCAAGAGTTGATAATGTCTACGGAGATAAAAACTTAGTATGTTCATGTCCATCGATTGATGAATATAAAGATACTGCTGCATAAAATAATTTATTAATGAAAATTGCTGTAATTGGGTCAGGTATCTCTGGATTAAGTTCTGCATATTATCTTTCAAAAAAACATAAAGTCGATCTCTTTGAAAAACAAGATCGTTTTGGCGGTCATTCATACACGCTAGACATTAAGCTTAATGATAAAGAAAAAGTTGCAGTTGATATAGGATTTATGGTTTTTAATAAAATTACATATCCAAATTTAATAAATTTTTTTAAAGAAAATGAAATTGAAATTGAGGAAAGCGATATGTCATTTTCAGTTACTGTTAAAGACACAAATATTGAATATTGCGGAAAAGGTTTAAATGGTATTTTTTCAAATAAAGGAAATCTATTAAATCCTAAATTTGTTAAAATGTTCTTTGAAATTATAAGTTTTTATAAAAATTGTGAAAATTTAGACCCAAACTCATTAGATAAGGTTACTTTGGGTGAATATTTAAACAATATTGGAAAATCTAAATATTTTGTTGATTATCATATTATACCTATGGTCTCTGCAATATGGTCAATGCCACCATATGAGGCCTCACAAATGCCATTAGTATTCTTTTTAAATTTTTTTAAAAATCATGGACTATTCAAACTTAAAAATAGACCACAATGGTTTACAGTTGCTAATCGAAGTAAAACTTATGTTAGTAAAATACTTTCCAAAATTAGTGGAGAATATTTTAAAAATTATGAAATCAACAAAATTGTAAGAAATAGCAATGGTGTTAAAATTTATTATGGTTCAGAAAGTGAATTTTTTACTTACGACAAAGTTGTTCTAGCATCACATGCAGATGAAAGCTTGAAAATCATTTCAGATATTTCAGATAGAGAGAAAGAAATTTTAAGTAATTTTAAATACAAACCAAATAGAGCAGTCATCCATTCTGATGAAAGTGTAATGCCAAAAAATAAACAAGCTTGGTGCTCATGGAATTCCTCATTAAATCCTGAAAATAAGGAACATTCTTCAGTTACATATTGGCTTAATCAATTACAAAATCTTAAAATTGATAAAAATATATTTTTAACGATAAACCCTTTTTTTAAAATTGATCATCATAAAGTGTTTAATGAAATTGATTTTACCCATCCATATTATGATGAAAATGCCCTACAAAATCAGTCAAATTTAAAATCAATTCAAAATGTAAATAATACCTTGTTTGCTGGAAGTTATTTTGGTTACGGATTTCATGAAGATGGAATAAAATCTTCAATAGAGATGCTTAAAACCTTAAATGATTAACTCAGCTATTTATAACGGTCAAGTAATACACAAAAGGTTTAAACCTAAAGTTCATAATTTTAGATATAAAGTTTTTTCTCTGTTAATAGATCTTTCTGAATTAGAAAAACTAGATCAAAATGTTAATTTTTTTTCAATCAATAAATTTAATTTAATTAGTTTTTACGAAAAAGATCATGGTGAAAGAAATGGTACTCCTTTAAAACTATGGGTCCAAAAAAATTTAGAAAGAAATAACATTCAAGCTAAAGATATAAAAATTAAAATTTTGTGTTACCCAAGAATTTTTGGATTTGTTTTTAATCCTTTAAGTGTTTTTTATATTTATAATTTAGAAGATAAGTTAATTTCAATTTTATATGAAGTTAAGAATACATTCGGTGAACAACACACATATATATTTAAAGTAACAAAAGATTCAAATTTGATACAAAACAACTGTTCTAAAAAATTTCATGTATCCCCATTTATTGAAATGAATTGTAATTATTTCTTTAGGTTATTAAAACCAGGAAATAAAATTTCAGTTGTAATTGATCAATACGAGAATGAAGACAAAATCTTATACGCCTCTCAAGATGGAGTTAGAAGTGATTTTAATACAAAACAATTAGTTAAATCTTACTTAAAACACCCAGTAATGACATTTAAAATTATTTTAGCGATACATTTTGAAGCGTTTAAATTATGGGCAAAAGGAATTAAATTCATTAAAAAAAAAATAAAAGTCAAAAATAATATTACATTTGAAAATTAATGATTTTACATAAAATTGCTGACAAAATAATTTTTAATATTTTAAAAAGAATAAGTGTTGGATATTTAGAAATCACCTCAATATCTGGCGAACTTTTTAAATTTGGTAATTATGATGATAAACTTAAAGCGGATTTAAAAATAAAATCATCATCTCTAAGCTATAATTTGATTAAAGGGGGAAGCGTTGGTTTAGCCGAATGCTATATGAGAGATGAATTTGAAACTAGTAATTTATCTAATCTAATTGAATTAGCAGCAAGAAATATAAGTATTATTCATAAATTTTCTGGAATATTAGATTTAAAATTTTTAAATTTTATTAAAAATAAATTTGTCAAAAATACCAAAAGTAGAAGTAAAGAAAATATAGCTAGACACTATGATCTTGGAAATGATTTCTTCTCACTATGGCTTGATAAAACACTTACTTATTCTAGCGCAATATTTGATGAGCAAAATAAAGACTTATCCAATGCTCAAAACAATAAATACCAAAAATTAATTAATTTAATTCAACCTAGTAATGGAGATAAAGTTTTAGAGATAGGTTGTGGTTGGGGTGGGTTTGCTGAATACCTTGGTAAAAATTACGATGTTAAATTAGATTGTATCACAATTTCAAAAAAGCAATTCGAGTACGCTAAAGAGAGAATCCATAGTTGTGGTCTTAATGAAAAAGTAAATATTGAAATTAAGGACTATAGAGACTTAAACAGTAAATATAATTCTATTGCATCAATTGAAATGATTGAAGCTGTAGGACAAAATTATTTAGAAAGTTATTTTAAAACTATAAAGGATAATCTATCTGATGGTGGCAAAGCCGCAATACAAGCAATAACAATTGATGATAGTCTTTATGATAGATATAAAAACAAACAAGACTTCATCCAAAAATATATTTTTCCAGGTGGTTTTTTGCCCAATAAAAATACTATTAATAAACTCGTTTCTAAAAACGGTCTAAGTGTAAATTCATATATTTCATATGCTGATCATTACGCAGATACACTTGCTATATGGAAAGATGAATTTAACAAAAAATGGAGTTTAATTAAAGATCAAGGATTTGATTTAACTTTTAAAAGAATGTGGGAATTTTATCTTTCATATTGTGAAGCAGGTTTTAAATCTAAGAATATTGATTTAATTCAATTTTCACTTCAAAACAAATAATACATATAGGAGAAGTTAATGCGTCATATAAAATTTATTAGATCAATTTCATTGATAATTTCATTATTCTTAATTACAAGTTGTTCAAATAATAGTGCCATGAAACCAGAAGATTTTAAAAATAAAGAACCAAGATTAGTTATAGAAGAGTATATGACTGGAAATGTTAAAGCTTGGGGCGTATTACAAAATAGATCAGGAAAAGTAACAAGACAGTTTTCAGCTGACTTAAATGGATCTTGGGATGGGAAACAATTAATCCTTAAAGAAAAATTTAATTGGGATGATGGTGAGGTTCAGGATAGAGAATGGATTATTAATAAAATAGATGAAAATTATTACGAAGGTACAGCCGGTGATGTTGTTGGAAAGGCTAAAGGTTTCTCTTATGGGCCAGCTTTTAAATTCGAATATGTTTTGTTGGTACCAGTTAAAGGCAAAGAAATGAAAATTACCTTTGATGACTGGATTTTTAAACAAGATGATAGAGTTGCTATTAATAGAGCTACTATGACTAAGTTTGGTTTTAAAGTTGCTGAGTTAACAGTCGTATTTGTTAAAGACTAGTAATCTATTTTCTTCATTCCTTTAGCAACAAGTTTAAAATAAAGACTACTAGGTAGTATTTGAAGAAATTTTAAAAAATAAGTGAAAACTTTTGGAAAATGTATTTCAAATGATTTTTTAGTAGTAAGTCCTTTAAAAATTTCATTAGCAGCAAATTCAGGAGATTTTATCATTGGCATTGGAAAATCATTTTGATCAGTCATTGGCGTTTTAATAAAACCTGGACTAACTAAAGAAACTCTTACATTTTTTTGCATCATGTCAAAATTCAAACTTTCTGCAAAGCTGGTAAGAGCTGCTTTTGAGGCACAATATGCACCTGCAGCAGGTAATCCTCTGTAACCAGCAACTGAAGATATTATTGATATTTGCCCACTTTTTTTTTCAGAAAAGTAATCATAAATAGAATTTATAGAATTCATTGTTCCAAAATAATTTACTTCCATAATCTCTCTTATTTTATTTAGATTAAATTTTTTTTCTGATTTTGGATCATGCATACCAGTACCAAATACACAAATATCAATTTGGTTAAATTGCTCAATTATTTTTTTTGCAACTATTTTACAATTTTCTATTTCTGTTACATCTAATGGAAAAGGGTAGATATTTTTATTAAGTTCGTTAAGTTCATTTAATAAATTTTCACGTCTAGCAGATGCAGCAACAATCCAACCACTTTCTGCAAATTTAATTGTTAACGCTTTACCTATTCCACTACTAGCACCTGTAATCCAAATAACTTTTTTATCTCCCATAATTTATTGTATAATAGATATGTGTTAAAAAACAAATTCATATCATTCTTACTATTAAGTTTAGTTACGTTTTCGGCTTCTTTCATTGGAGGTTTGGCAACAATTAGCTTTAAGGAGCCATGGTATTCATTGTTAATTAAACCTTCATTTAATCCTCCAGATTGGATATTTGCTCCAGTTTGGACCACACTTTATTTGATGATGACATTCGCTATATGGATTTATTGGCACAATAAAAAAAGAGATATGAACACCGTCTATATTTATTTCATCCATCTAGTTTTTAATACAACTTGGAGTATAGTTTTTTTCGTACTACATAATATGTTATTAGCGTTAGTTATATTGGTAATTTTAATAGTTTTAATTATTATACTTATTTTTAGGTTTAGACGTGTCAACTTGGTTAGCTCATACCTAATGATTCCTTATGTACTTTGGTGTACGTTTGCTTTAGTTTTAAATTTGAACTTAATACTGTTAAATTAAATATGGATGATGTTGTAATTATTGGTGGTGGAATAATAGGTGCTGCAAGTGCTTATTTTTTATCTAAAGAAGGTAGAAAAGTTAAAGTAATAGAAAGAGACCCAACTTATAAAACAGCTTCATTTCCATTATCTTTAGGTGGATTTAGAAGACAGTTTTTCCAAAAAGAAAATATCTTACTTGGAAAATTTGCAAGAGAATTTATTTACCAAATTCCAAATCTTTTAAAAACTGAAAAAAATCCCAATCCAACTGCCAGCATGGTAACTAATGGTTATTTGTTAATGTTTGGACCAGAACATGCTGATGAACAATATAAGGCTCTTGAAAATCATAAAGTTTGTGAAGCAGGAACAAAAAATATTAAAGGCTCTGAATTATCAAAAGTATTTCCCTATATAAACAGTGAAGGTATAGAAACAGCAACTTATACAGATAACCAAAGTGAAGGTTGGATTGATCCATTCATGTTTCATAGTGCTTTAAAAAGTAAAGCTATTGAACTTGGTGCTGAATTTATTAAAGGAGAAGTTAAAAGTATTTCTGAAATAAAAGCTAAAACAATAATATCTGCTGCTGGTTGTTGGACTAAAGATTTATTAGAAGATATTCCGGTTGTTCCTCAAAAACACACAGTTTTTAGAGTTAAATGTCCAAAATATATAAAGGAAATGCCTCTTACTGGTGATTTAACTACAGGTGTTTATTGGAGACCTGAAGGGGGAGAGTATCTAGCTGGATCTCCAAACTCTGTTTTTGATGCAACTGATTTAGAACCAGCATGGAATGATTTTGAAGAATTAGTATGGCCAGCTTTAGCACAAAGGATACCGGCATTTGAAGAATTAAAACTAACTGGTGGATGGGCTGGTTATTATGATTGTAACAAATTAGATAACAACGCGGTTGTTGGTAAACATCCAAAATTTGATAATGTTTATATGGCCTCAGGATTTACTGGTAGGGGTCTTATGCAAGCTCCAGGGATTGGAAGAGCCTTAACAGAACTAATTACTACTGGATCTTATCAAACAATTGATATTAGTGATTTTGCTGTTGAAAGAGTGCTTGGAAATAATGCACGACCAGAACCTTACGTTCTATAAATTAAGTTCCACAAAATGTTTGATAGTTGTCATCAAGTGAGGGTAACTGATAATCTTCAATATCTTTTTGCTCATTGTATGGGTTATCAAATTTAGATAACATTTTATTCATTACCTCTAAGTTATCTTCATTAGCTGCTTTCAAAGCCTCTTCTACTTTGTGATTTCTTGGTATAATAACTGGGTTTGTTTCTTTCATTAGCTCTAAGGATTTCTCTTTTGAATTATCATTTATAGAAATTCTATTTTGCCATTCATTTGACCAATTAATAAAGTCTTTATCATTATATAAGCTGTTGTTAGCAATCTTAATGTTCATCAAATAACAAAAGGTATTTGTGTAATCTGCTTTGTTTTTTTCCATCCAAGTTAACAAATCATCAATAAGCTTTTTATCATCTTTACTTTTTCCAAATATACCAAGTTTATCCCTCATCATATTAAGCCATTTTTCTTCATAAATATTTTGAAAGTTATCAATTATTTCAGTAGCTAACTGAATGGCTTTATCTTCATTTTTATCAATAAGTGGAATTAGACATTCAGCAAATCTTGATAAATTCCATTTCGTTATTGGGGGTTGATTTGAAAAAGAATATCTTCCAAGTTGGTCTATAGAGCTAAAAACTGTTTTAGGATTATAGTGATCCATAAAGGCACATGGGCCGTAATCAATAGTTTCACCTGAGATTGACATGTTATCTGTATTCATAACACCATGAATAAAACCAACTCGCATCCAGTTAACTACTAATTTACATTGTCTTTCCATTACAAGATTAAGTAAATCTAGTGCTTTATTTTTAGAGGATTGAATTTCTGGATAATGTCTGTTGATTGTGTAATCAACCAATGTATTTAAGTCATCAATATTTTGCTTTGCTGCAATATATTGAAAAGTTCCAACTCTTATATGACTTGAAGCAACACGTGTTAAGATAGCTCCTGGTAATAAATTTTCTCTAACAACTTTTTCACCAGTTTTGACTACAGCAAGGCTTCTAGTAGTTGGTATTTTTAAAGCATGTATGGCTTCACTAATTATATATTCTCTTAACATGGGGCCTAAAACTGCACGACCATCACCACTTCTTGAGAAAGACGTTCTACCAGAGCCCTTAAATTGAACATCGTATCTATTGGTATTATTTACTAAATGCTCTCCTAACAAAACAGCTCTACCATCTCCAAGCATAGTAAAATGTCCAAATTGATGACCTGCATACGCTTGAGCTATAGTAGTAGATCCTTTTGGTAAAGTATTTCCAGAAAATATTTGAGATAAATCTTTTTTTTCTATTTTAGAAAAATCTAGGTTTAAATCTTTAGCTAATTGATCATTTAAAACTACTAACTCAGGATTATGGACGGGGGTAGGTTTAACTTCTTCCCTAAAGGTGTTAGATAATTTTGAATATGTGTTATCAAAATGCCAACCAATGGTCATTTTGATTAACTAACTTCTGCTTGATTTTCTTTAGGTTTAACTTCAGTTTTAAATTGGTTTGAAATTTTTTGAACTTCAACAGAAGAAACTTTATATTCAGCACACATAGTCTCTTCATCTTTACCATGACCTGTAACCATATTGACCATATGTTCTGGAAAATGAAATGTTGTAAACACAATTCCTTCTTTGACCTTATCTGTTACTTCTACCTTTAAAGCTACTTCACCTCTTCCAGAATATAGTCTTCCAATATCACCAGTACTAATATCTCGATGTGCAGCATCTTTAGGATGAATTAAAAGAACATCTTCATCAACAATATTAATATTTTTAGTTCTTCTTGTCATGGTAGCAGCATTATAGTGCTGAAGAACTCTGCTTGTTGTTAAAATTAAAGGATAATCTTTTTTGTTTTCCTCAATTTCTGTCGACTCTTTCCAGTCAAAATTCTTAAGCTGTCCTTTTCCTAATTTAAATGTTTCAGTATGAAGAATTTGAGTATCTGTTCCATCTTCTTGAACTGGCCATTGTAATCCTAATTTACCAAGTCTTTCTCTTGTCACTCCTTTAAAGAAAGGAACAACATCTGCAATTTCCGATAAAACTTGATCAGCGTTATATGTGGGTTGATTAAAACCTAGTTTTTGCATCATATCTGTTACAATTAATCCATCAGGTTTTGTTCCTGGTAAAGGTTCAACAGCTCTGTTTACTCTTTGAATTCTTCTTTCAGTATTTGTAAATGTACCATCTTTTTCCAAGAAAGTTGTACCAGGCAAAACAACGGTTGCAAGTTTTGCTGTTTCACTCATAAAAATTTCTTGAACAACTAAAAGCTCTAAAGAATTCATCGCTTCAACTACGTGTGCACTATTAGGATCAGTTTGAACAATATCTTCTCCAATAATCCATAGACCTTTTAATTCTTTATCAATTGCTGCTTCAAACATTTGTGGAATTTTTAATCCTGGTTTAGTCGGATGGGTTACTCCATATTTTTCTGTATAGAATTTTTGATTTTTTTCATCTGCTACCTCAAAATAACCAGCACCTTGGTGTGGTTGACAACCCATATCAGCTGCACCTTGCACATTGTTTTGACCTCTAAGAGGGTTCACTCCAACACCTCTTCTTCCAATATTTCCAGTAATCATTGCAAGATCTGCTATTAGCATTACAGTTTTTGAACCTTGTTGGTGTTCAGTTACCCCTAAACCATGGAATTCCATAGAATTATGTGCTGTTGCGTAAGCAATTGCTGCCTCTTTAACAAGTTGTTTATCTACACCTGCAACTTTTGCTAAATGATCAACATCTTGTCTTTCAATCTCTTTAATAAAATTATCAAAACCTTCAGTTCTATCTCTTACAAAATCTGCGTTATGTAGTTTTGATTTAATGATGAAATGTAACATCATATTAAGAACTGCAACATTTGTTCCAGGTCTAAGTTTGATGTGATAATTTGCAAGCTTAGCAAGCTCTGTAGTAATTGGATCTAGTACAATTAATTTTTTGCCCTTCATTACTTGTTGTTTAATTTTTGCACCTGTGACTGGGTGAGCGTTAGTAGGGTTGGCGCCAATTACTAAAAACAAATCAGCAAAATAAATATCCTCTGTAGAATTAGTTGCAGCTCCTGTTCCAAATGTTTGTTGCATACCCCACGCTGTTGGTGAATGACAAATTCTTGCACAACAATCTACACTGTTAGTTCCAACAGCAGCTCGTATCATTTTTTGAAAAACATAGTTTTCTTCATTAGTACATCTTGCTGAAGAAATTCCCGCAAATGCATCAGGACCATTATCATTTGTAATTCTATTCATTTCTTTTTTGATAAAGTCATAAGCTTCATCCCACGATGCTTCTTCAAATTTTCCATTTCTTTTGATCAATGGAGTTTTTAATCTGTCAGGATGATCATAAAAACTAAAAGCGTATCTACCTTTAATACAAGTATGTCCTGCATTTACTTCTGTTTCTTTTGGAGTATCTATAGCAACAACTTTGTTGTCTTTGATTGATGCTTCTAAATTACACCCAACTCCACAATAAGAACAAGTTGTTCTAACTTTTTCATCTACATCAGCAGATTTTGATTTAAAAACATCAGAGATTGCATCTGTTGGGCAAGTATGTGCACAAGCTCCACAAGATACACAAGAACTATCACCAAACATCATGTCATTGTCTGTTGTAATTTTAGACTCAAATCCTCTGCCACTCATTGTTAAAACAAAAGAACCTTGTATTTCATCACACGCTCTAACGCATCTTCCACAATTAATACAATTATCTAAGTTCATTCTCATGTAATCATGAGAAGTGTCTCTTGGAATTCCTTTGTGCTGCTTTGGACTGTTATATCTGTGATCCGAAATACCTAAATCATTAGCAACTGTTTGAAGTTCACAATTATTATTTACTTCACAACTATCACATTCCATAGGGTGATCTGTTAAAACTAATTCAACAATATTTTTTCTAAGACTTGTTATTGCTTCATTGGATGTAAAGATATGTTGGTTTTCAGCAACTGGAGTATGACAAGATGCAACCATTCTTGTTGGGCCATCTTTTTCTAAAGCAACTTCAACCGAACAAACACGACAAGCACCATAAGGAGCTAAATTTGGATCATCACAAAGAGTTGGAACTTTTTTTTCTCCAACATAACTTTTAACAAATTTTAATATAGACGTGTGGTTAGCACCAATTTCATATGGTTTACCATCGATATAAGCTATTTTTCTTTTTTCAGAACTCATTAATTATCTTTCACCATATCATTTTTCATTTCGTCTCCAAAGTACTTAAGAATATTCATAATTGGAGTAGGGATAGCCCCACATAAAGCACACAAACAGCCTTTTTGCATTGTTACAAGCAATTCGTTAAGTAATTTAAGGGGTATTTTAGCAGTTCCTTTCTTTGCTTGATCAAACATTTCTTTACCTCTGTATGAACCAAGTCTTCCAGGGAAACATTTTCCACATGATTCTTCTGCTGAAAATTCAAACAAATGATGAATATATTCAGACATTGAAAAATCTTTTGGAATACTAACAACACTAGCGTGCCCTAACATAAAACCTTTGGCAGTAAATTCTTGAAAATCTAAATTTAAATTATCAATTTCACTTAATGGCACAACACCACCCAATGGACCACCAACTTGAAAAGCTTTAATTGGTTCTTTGTACCCTCCACCAATTTCATTAAATATTTTTTTCATTGGTGTTCCCATATCAATTTCATAAACACCAGGATTATTAAAAAAACTATCAAGACAAACAAGTTTAGTTCCTGCAGATTTTTTATTTCCAATTGCTGAAAATTTTTCAGGACCATTTATTAAAATACCAGTTGCTGCTGCTAAAGTTTCTACGTTATTAACAACCGTTGGTTTTTTATACAAACCTTCTGTAACTGGAAATGGAGGTCTAACATCTACTTCAGCACGTCTTCCTTCAATAGATGCAATCAAAGCAGTTTCTTCTCCACAAATGTAAGCACCTTGACCAATACAAATACCTAGATCGAAAGAAAAATCTGTTCCTAAAATATTATCACCTAATAGATTTAATTTTTTAAGATCATTGATACAGCCATTGATAGCTTCTATAGATTTTGGATACTCTCCTCTTATATATAAAACACCTTCATCACTTCCAATGACCATTCCACATAACACCATACCAAAAATAACTTTTAGTGGCTGATCTTCTAATAGATATCTATCTGAAAATGCACCTGAGTCACCTTCATCAGCATTACATAAAACATATTTTTTATCTCCTTTTGCTTTACTGCAAAAATCCCATTTCATTCCTGTTGGGAACCCAGCACCACCTCTTCCAGTAAGGTTTGATTCTAATAGAGACTTAATAATTTCTTGTTTGTCTGTTTTTAAAAATTTATTTAATTGATCTTTAAATTGATCAGTAGATGACAACTTATCATCCATTAAAAAACTTGTTGTTGCGTAACTTTTTGAGAAAAACTTATCTTGTTTGATTTCTTCACCTTTTAAAATTTGATCAATTTTTTCTATGTCTTTTCCTGCATAGTTTTCACCATCATAATGAAATGCATTATTTTCATAGCAATGCCCTAAGCAAAACATTTCTCCAACTTTATCGTCACCTAATTTTTCTTTTAAAGTATCTTTTAATTTTTCTTGTGTACCAGCACACATGCAAGCACTTCCATTACAAACAAATGCTTTTTTTTCTCTGTGTGAAGGTCTTAAAAATTCGTAGAAACTCTCAGCACCATGAAGAGTTGAAACTCCTAAATTATGTTCTTTAGCAATTTCTTTAATATCTTTAGGATTATTGCTTAATGTATTTTCAGAGATTTGCTTAAAAAGATTGTCTTTTAAGCCTATTCTTCCTGATAAATTACTAATGTTTTTTGACACAATTACCCTTTTTTTTAATTAGCTCACAATAACTTTTTTGTTATTTGTGTAAATGTTAAAACTATCCCTCTTTACGAAACCTATAAGGGTAATGTCAAATTTATTCGCTAAATCTATAGCAAGACTAGTTGGCGCACCAACGCCTATCATAATTCCAATATCAGTCATCAATACCTTTTGAACAAGTTCAAAATTTAGCCTTCCAGAGCAAGTTATGAATTGAGTTAAGGGATTAATTTGCCCATTAACTAAAGTACAACCGATAAGTTTATCTAAAGCGTTGTGACGACCCACATCCTCTTTAACAGAGATCAAATCACCGTTGTTGTTAAACAAGCCACTCGCATGAATACCACCAGTTTTACTGAATTCAGATTGATTTTCTCGAAGGATGTTAGGGGATTTAATTATAACTTCTTTAGATATTTTAGGCTGATCTGGATTTGTCTTATTTTGTTTTATAATCTCTAATGCATCTAATGAAGATTTACCACAGACACCGCATGAGGAGTTTGACATAAAATCTCTCTTAATCTTTGTGATGTCAATATTTTCTGAATTATTTAAAGTCGCTAAAATTTTATTTTGAATGTTGTATTGACCAACCTTATCACCAAAACTTTCTACAGTATCAATATCTTTAATATCTTTTATTAATTGTTCGTTGAAAAGAAAACCTCGCACTAAATCTTTATCATCACCAGGAGTTCTCATCGTAATTGATAATATTTTTGTAACCCAATGATCGTTCTCTTTAAATTTTAATGAAATCTCTAAGGGTTCTTCAATAGAAACTAAATCCTCAAAATTTTCAAATTTATTAGAATTAAATTTTAAAACTTTATACTTAGAGTTCATAAGTTATTTTAAGGGATAATTTTTTTTAAGAATAAATTTATTAATCAAAATAGCTAATAATAAAATTATAATACAACCAAAAATTATTGGGCTAATCAAATATTCATAAGAAACACTTCCAATAATTACTATGATTGGATTTCCACCTGCGGGAGGATGAACTACATTTAATAAAATCATTAATGAAACCCCGGCACCTACTGCAAGAGCGATGTTCATATAAATTGGTAAAGGTATATAGTTTACAAAAATTATCCCAACTAATGCTGTTAACAGATGGCCAAAGAAAACATTTTTTGGTTGAGCAAATGGACTTTCTGGAAAACCAAATAATAAAACCATAGAAGAACCAAATGAACCAGCAAGAAAATACCCCAGTGTACTTTTATAAGTAAGAACAGTTAAGACACCGATTGTAAAAGCTGAAAAAAAACCTGCAATCAATGCTTTCTGCAAAAGTGGTTTAGTAATTTTAATCATTAAGTTTTTAAAGCCTTTAAAACTGTTCTAAGTGGAAGCAGTAAACAATCTTTTCTTGCAATATTCTTTTTATCAAAAATTTCTTTAAAATCTTTCCAATGTTTTTCTAAAATAGTCTTTACATCCGTAAATAAATTTTCACTTGATAATGCAAAAGACTTAATTTCTTCTACATTTTTATCTTTTATTTTTCGTGAGAGTAAGCTGACTGAGGCCTGGCAATAAACACAAGATTTACATTGATAACCCATATCTTTTACAACATCGTCTTTAACAACTAGGCTAATTTCCATCTCATCACCACATAAAGGATTTTTGTGTTTTGATTTATGTGTAAAATTTTCTAGGATTTTATTGTTATCGGTATGAGATGCTATTTCTAAAATTCTAAGATCCATTATATTTCTTTAATTAAAGTCTTAATGTTTTATATTTTGTAAATGGATCATAGCAAGATTTTAGGTGTAGTTCTAGCAGGCGGAAAGTCCCTAAGATTTGGGGAAGACAAGTCCCAAGTAAAATTAAAAGATAAATCACTAATAGATTATGTTTTATCTGAAGTTATAGATGAATTTAAAGAGCTGTTAATTATATCCAATAATTCAATAAAATTTCAAAAATCAGAGAAGATTTCAGTCATTAAAGATTTTAAAAATAATTTAGGGCCACTAGGAGGTGTTTTGACAGCAATGAAGTGGATAAAAGATAATAATAAGGATTACCAATGGATCTCTACCTTTCCAACTGACACTCCATTTTTTAAAAAACAAATATTAAAGGATTTTTATGACAAGGTAAGTCTTCAAAAAAGTAAGCTTTTTTTTATTAAATCCAATAATACGAGACACAATATATTTGGTCTATGGTCTATTGATTTAATTGATAAATTGGAGGATGATTTAAATAAAGGAAATAGAAAAGTTGAAGATTGGGCGGATAGTGTTGGGGTGGAAATAATTAATATGAAATTTGATAAAAATGATCCATTTTTTAATATAAATACTAAAGAGGACCTTGAAGAAGCTAAAGTAAATTTATTAAATGATTAATTATCAAATAGCAAAAAAAATTTTAAAAAAAAGTATCATCAAAATCAAAGATGAGAAAATTAAAAGTGTTAACTCTTTAAATAGAGTTGCTTCAGCAAATATTTATTCAAGCATTGATTACCCATCAGGGAATAATGCAGCTTTTGATGGTTTTGCAATTAATTCAAAAGATACAAAAAATATAAATAAAAAAATAAACCAAAAATTTAAAATCATAGGATCCATTGCAGCAGGAGCAAGACCCTTTAAGAAAATTATTAAAAGATTTGATGCAGTTGAAATTATGACAGGAGGTATTATTCCAAACGGCTTTGATACCATCGTCCCAATTGAAAAAATTGTTTTTTCTCCAAGTATTAAAAATAGAAAATATATTTTGATTAATAAAAAAGTGGATAAATTTAATCATGTTAGATTTAAAGGATCTGATTATAAAAAAAATGAAATTGTTCTTAAGAAAAATTCGATTATTCAACCTAATCATATATTAACATTTAAAACTCTTGGAATTAAAAACATAAGTGTTAAAAAAAAAATAAATATTTTATTTTTTTCAACTGGAAATGAAATATCTAACCAAGATAATATTCCTGATTGGAAGGTTAGAAATTCTAATTGTCACTATATTAAAAATTTAGACCAAAATTTCTTATTTAATTTTAAGAATGGGGGCATCTTAAGAGATAGTCATCAAAAAGTTTTTAAAACCAAAATAACCAAGATGTTAAAATCTAGTACTGATATTATTATTACTTCAGGTGCAGTTTCGGCAGGTAAATTTGATTTTGTGCCAGATGTTATTAGATCTTTTAAATTATCAAATTTTTTTAAAGGTGTTGCAATAAGACCAGGAAAACCAATTTTATTTGCAAAAATCAAAGGAAATCAAAAAGTAATTTTTGGTCTACCAGGTAACCCAATGTCATCAGCTGCATGTTTTAGGTTTTTTGTTTACCCATATATTGAAAATATACTGGGCCTTAATGAAGAAAAACCTTTAAGGGCTATTTTAAAAAATAATTTTACTAAGAAGGAAAGTTTTGTAAGATTTGCTAAGAGCAAACTGAACACAACTAAAAATGGAAAAGTAGAAGTGGAAATTCTTGAGGGTCAGGAATCGTATAAGCTGAAATCATTCGTTAAATCCAATATTTGGGCTTTATTACCAGCTGGCAAGTCTAAGTTTAAAAAAGGTGAAATTGTTGAGTGTTTTTTTCCTAATCACTCTAACAGTTCATTAATTTAACCAATGTCATTTTTGTTGTAGTTAAATCTATTTAGAATTAAATATCCTGATATGTTTCAACTGAAAAACCCTAAAATAGCAGTTCCTGTTGTTTTGTTTGCTGGTCTTATATGGTCATTTGGACCATTGGTAGTTAGGCATATGGATGAACCACATTTAATACCTTGGCAGTATATATTTGGTAGAGGATTAACAATATTCATCTTACTAAATCTCTATTTATTTTTTGAAGAAGGAAAAGATTTTTATAAAAATTATTTGAAGATGGGCTTATCTGGAATATTAGGGGGGGCCGGCCTAGGTGTTGCAATGATCTCTTTTATGTTCTCTATAACAAATACTAGTGCCGCTATAACTTTATTGTGTCTAGCTGCTATGCCATTTTTTACAGCTCTTCTTGCTTTCTTATTTTTACAAGAAAAAATTTCTTTAAATGTTTGGGTATCTATTTTAATTGCCACTGTGGGTATCAGCATTATGGCTGTTGGAAATAATACGGAAACATCATTTGTAGGATTTATTTTTGGGATTACCTCTTCATTAGGATTTGCAGTATTTTCAGTTACTTTAAGATGGCGTAAAGAAACCCCTAAATTTACAACCACTGCTTTTGCTGGATTGTTTTGTTTTGTTTTTGCAGCGATAGTAATTTTAAATAAAGACTTAGTTTTCTTTTCATCAAGTTATAACAGTTCTTTATTTTCCCTACATGGAACTTTAGTTTGCTTAGGTTTAATTTTATATTCAATAGGATCCAAAGCAATTCCAGCTGCTGAATTAACTTTATTGTCTCTTACAGAGGTAATAGGTGGAATTTTTTGGGTATGGTTACCTTTATTTGGTATCAATGAAATTCCAACAACCAATACTATTATCGGTGGTTTTTTTCTTTTTATATCTCTTACCTATTACAGTTTAGTAATGAGATGGAATAAAAGATATATCGGATTAAATTAATTTTATGGAAAGACCAGATTTTTTTTCACTAAAAAATGGGGAGAAAGTTAAACTTCCTTTTTCAAATTCTGAATATGATAGAAGAGTAAATAATTTAAGAACAGTAATGGATCAAAATAACTTGGATATGGTTATTTTAACTTCAATGCATAACATTGCTTATTACACAGGGTTTATTTATTGTTCATTTGGAAGACCTTATGGATGCGTGGTCACAAAAAATAAAATCTCAACCATTTCAGCAAATATTGACGCCAGTCAACCTTGGAGAAGATCACACTCTGACAATGTAATTTATACAGATTGGAAAAGAGATAATTTTTTAAGAGCTATAGTCTCTATTATTGGACGAGACGATCCTCCTAAAAATATTGGTTTAGAAAATGATCATGTCACTTTAGATATGAAGGAAAAAATTGGTTCTATATTTACCTTTTCTGTTTTTAGTGATGTTTCAAAAGATTTAATGCAACTAAGAATGATTAAATCTAATGAGGAAATAGAAATTATTAAAAACGGAGCAAGAATAGCTGATTTAGGTGGAGAAGAAATTGTTAAAAACATCAAAGAAGGCAATACAGAAATTGAGATAGCAATTGCAGGTCGTGATCGAATGGAACGTGAAATTGTAAAATCATATCCTGATGCTGAATACATGGATACTTGGGTTTGGTTTCAATCAGGTATCAATACTGATGGCGCACACAATCCAAAAACAAACAAAAAACTTAATAAAGGAGATATTTTATCTCTTAATACTTTTCCAATGATTTCTGGATACTATACAGCTTTAGAGAGAACATTATTTTTAGATCATGCTGATGATGAAAGTCTTAAAGCTTGGGAAGCAAATGTTAAAGTTCACAAAAGGGGATTGGAGCTTATAAAGCCAGGTGTTAAATGTTCAGATATCTGTCATGAGTTAAATGAATTGTTTGCAGAACTAGGATATTTGCATTACCGAACTTTTGGATACGGACATTCTTTCGGAGTGCTTTCTCATTTTTATGGAAGAGAAGCAGGATTAGAACTTAGAGAAGATATAGATACAGTGCTTGAAGAAAATATGGTTATCTCAATGGAGCCGATGATAATGATCCCTGAAGGAAATCCAGGAGCAGGTGGGTATAGAGAACATGATATATTGGTAATCGGTAAAGATGGCGCAGAAAATATTACTAAATTTCCTTTCGGGCCTGAACATAATATTATAAAAAATTAAAAATTATGAGTGATACTAAAACTATTGTTAATAGCTGGAATGAGTGGGATCCATTAAAACATGTAATTGTTGGTAGAGCTGATGGAACTTGCATACCAGCTCCAGAACCAGCACTAGATGCTAAAGTTCCTGAAGATAGTGACATGAGAGGTCAATTTGGTCCACGAATTAAAGATACCGTAGATAAAGCTAATCAACTCTTAGATGATTTTTCTAATATGCTTATTAAAAGAGGAGTTAAAGTAGATCGTCCTACTCCAATTGATTTTAATCAAAAAACTTCAACGCCTGATTGGGAAGCTGAAACAATGTTTGGCTGTATGCCACCAAGGGATGTTTTGCTTACTGTTGGAAATGAAATTTTAGAAGCCACAATGAGTTATCGTTGTAGATGGTTTGAGTATCTTTGTTACCGACCTTTGCTTCAAGAATATTATAATCAAGACCCAAATATGAGACATGAGTCTGCTCCAAAACCTAGGTTAACAGATAAGGATTATAGAAAAGATTATTTGTCAGATAAAATTGGTATTCAAAAAAGATTAGAGTGGACAGAAGATAAATTTTTTGTAACCACAGAAGAAGAACCATTATTTGATGCTGCGGATGTGCTTAGATTTGGAAAAGATTTAGTTGTTCAACATGGTTTTACGACAAATTTAAAAGGAATTGATTGGTTAAAAAGACATTATAAAGATCATAGAGTTCATGCTGTTAATTTTCCAGGTGACCCTTATCCAATCCATATCGATGCAACATTTACCCCAATTAAAGAAGGTTTAATTATTAATAACCCTCAAAGAAGATTACCACCAGAGCAAAGAAAACTATTTGAGGATAATGGATGGGAAATTGTTGATAGCGCACAACCTGCTCATAATGAACCACCTCCTTTATGTTATTCATCTACTTGGTTATCAATGAATGTATTAGTTTTGGATCCAAAAACAGTATGTGTTGAAAAAAGTGAAGTTTATCAGCAAGAACAATTAGATAAATTAGGCATGGAAGTTTTGCCGGTAGAATTAAGAGATGCTTATGCATTTGGTGGAGGACTTCATTGTTGTACAGCAGATGTATATAGAGAAGGCACTCTAAAAGATTATTTTCCAAAACAATAATATGGCTAAAATTAAAACAAAAAGGGAGCGAGTTAAATTCGCTTCAGACAATGTTGCTGGTGCTTGTCCTGAAGTTTTAGATGCAGTTTTAAAAGCGAATGATGGTGATAGCACTCCTTATGGCAATGATGAAATCTCAACTGAATTACAGGATAAATTTTCAGAGATATTTGAAAAAGAAGTAATTGTTTTTCCAACAGCATCGGGAACTGCTGCTAATGCTTTAGCACTATCAACCATGACACCGTCATTTGGAAATATTTATTGTCACAAATTATCTCATATTAATACGGATGAATGTGGTGCTCCTGAATTTTATACAGGGGGAGGAAAATTAGTTGCTTTACAGGGTATTGATGGAAAAATTACCGCTGATGAATTAGATCAATCTATTGGTGGAAAAGGAATAGTGCATCACACACAACCTTCATCAGTAAGCATTACCCAAGTTTGTGAAACTGGAGAGGTATATCAATTAGATGAAATTAAAAAAATTTCAGATGTTGCTCATAAACATAATTTAAAAATGCATATGGATGGTGCAAGATTTGCTAATGCATTAGTATCCCTTAATGCATCACCTGCTGAGATGACTTGGAAGTCAGGTATTGATGTTTTGTCTTTTGGAGCAACGAAAAATGGATGTTTAGCAGCAGAAGCAATAATTTTCTTTAAGAAAGATTTAGTAGGAGATATTGCATTTTTAATGAAAAGAGCAGGGCACTTGTTATCTAAAATGCGATTTGTCTCTGCTCAATTAGATGCTTATATTTCAAATGATGTCTGGTTGAGAAATGCAAGACATGCAAATAAAATGGGAAAAAAATTAAGTGAAGGATTGTCTAATCATTCAAATATTAAACTTTCATACCCAACAGAAGCCAATGAAGTTTTTGCAAAGTTTCCAAGAAATATGATCGAACATTTAAATTCAGAAGGTTATAAAATGAATGAAGACGAATTGGATGGAAAATCAACAAGATTAGTCACAGCTTGGAATACTCAAGATAGTGATGTCGATCAATTGTTAGAAATTTTAAAAAACTCTAACTAGGGTTTTGTTTTAAAAATTCAATATACTTTACCACTTCATCAAATTTCTCATCAGGAATATCTTTGTAGCTTGCATCGAAATGATCTTTGACACAAATTGCAACATGAGCATAGGGGTTTCTCCCTTTGGGATGATTTGGATGATCGGGCAGCTGCCCCCCCAAATAATCGCCAGCTTCCTGTATCATTTTCCACAGTTTACTTGCGTTTTCTTTGTTCATATGTTTTAAATTCTAATTCAATTAACCCTTTAGCGAAAATCATAATTCCTAAAATTGCAGGAACTTTACCAATGGGCAAATGATCCATAGTGATATAGTTAAAAAAAAATAAAAATATTCCTATTAATAATTTAATTATAGCTCCTTTATTTTTTCTTAAAAAGTTCATGAAAATTAGTATTTGTTGATAATAAATGTCTTTATTAAATTAGCATAATTGGTGATGAAAATTAAAAACTATATTCACCATTAAAATTTATAAAAATTAATCAGTATCTTGTTTATCTTTAGGTCTACTTCCATTTAAAATTAAAACACCAAGTCCTCCAAATACATAAGGCGAAAAAGTTGATAATGGACCTAAAAAATGTGTGAGATTTATTTGTGCAAAATTTCCAAGCAAAAAATCTGCCACTCCAAGAACTATTAAAATGTAACCTACTATTTGTCCCATAGGTAAACTTTATTGATATAGAACAATAATTTCAATAAGAATTTTTTCAATTTAAACGCGAATATTTAAATCAATAATTATTGTTTAAGAAAATTTTTATGAAATTATATTAATATAATGAGAATATTTTTATTTTTTCTATTAATCCAAATTACTTTTAACTCTAATTTGATTGCAAATGAAATTGATCTTAATGATCCTTATTTCAAATTAGGTTGGAAAAATTTAAACAATTCAACAAATAAAAGTATAGAAATCCCAAATACAAATGCTTCGATTGAAATAGTAGACTCTGAAATTTACTTAGACACAAAAGAAGATATAAAAAATTATGAGGAATACTTATATAGTGAAGAAACTAGCATTGATGACATTAGTGAGAGCTTAATCATCTCAGATAAAGAACAATATTATACAATCAAGGCCCGGTATTATGACGAAGGTTATGTAACAACAGATAGATTTAAGAATTTTACATCAAAAGATATTATTGAAACATTCAATAAAAGAAAATCTGATAGTATGAAAAAAATAACTTGGATATTAGAACCTACACTTACTGAAAATAAAGTATCAAATTATGGTTATAGAGTAAATTGGCCAGAGGGTGATGTGGCATACGTATATTTAAGTAATATTCTAGGTAGAAATGGTTTCTTGCAATTAAAAATGACTTTAATGGGTGATGGTAATGAAAATGATGATTTCTTTAATTATTATCAGAGTATAATTGAGGAAATTTCATCAACAGTTAAGTTCAACGATAAATTTAGGTACTCAGATTTTGCTCAGGGAGACTATATATCTTCTTATACTTTAACAAATATTATTGATGGAAGTTGGGGTCAAGGGGTAGCTACTGATCTTACAAATATAGAGGCGTATTGTTTAGTTACCACTGGAGCACTAAAAAAGGCTGGTATAACCGAAGTAGACTACCCAAGATTTGCAGGCAAAGTAATTACTTTTTATATAACAGATGTTAAAAATGAAATAATTGATATTTCTTCAGATGACGATGTGAGCGTGTTATCAGGAATGTATGGTATTCAAGATATAAAAAATTTTCAAAAATTAAATATATCTCCAAGCGATCCAAATACTTATGATGTCAGCTATACAAATATAATTGAATTAGTGGGCGACAAAGCCACAGATAAGGTAAAATACGAATACAAAAATAAATTAGTTATAAAAGAGGGAATACCCAAAATTCTATTTGCTAAAATTGATCAAACAGGACTGTCATTTAATAAATGGAATTTAACATTAGGTTGTCAGGATAAAGAATATACAGCTGCAGAAAAACAAAAGGCTAAGAAATTCGCTAGCTCAAATTTATTAAAAGGCACAAATGGTGAGCCTCCACCTTATTTTTTTAAACTTGCAGAGAAGATGAAAGAACTAGGATTAAAGGGAAAAGATATTCAAACTAGAAATTTGAATACTAAAAATTCCAATGAAACTAAAGAGACTAAAGTTGCAAATAGTTCTTACTCAATATTTATAGAGGAGGATTTTGATACAGTTTTATTTTTAAATAAAACAGGGGGAAGTGTAAGTTTTGGAGGTCGAAAATTGATAGATGGAAAAATAATTTCTTACGGTGGTTATGAGTATTTTAAAGTTGTTTATGATCGAAATGATAATAAAGCAACAACGTTTATTCAACCAGCCTCTATGTCAAAAGATGGTAAAATGGAGAGTTATATGAAAGATGGTTTTCAAGTAGATAATTTTATTTGGAAGTTTGATGTAAGAGATGATGACCAAATAATGATTTCCTCTTCACCTGAATACTTAAAACAATTAAAAGCTTATGAAGCTTCTGATACCATGTTTTCAATTTCTACCTTAACTGATGAGTTTTGGTATGCAGGAACTTTTAAGCTAGTCAAAAACCTTGATGATTTGCTTGAAATATATAATAACAAAAAAACAACTTACTGTAGCATCTTAAAAGAAAAATTCATACAAGATGGGTTTAATACAGAAACACAGTATATCTACAAAGATTATTTAGATTTTAATGCTAGGAAGAATATAAATTGTTAAATAAATTTTTAGTAAAAATTTTATTTTTAATACTTTTTAGTATTTTTCAATTTAATTTATCACACGCAGACTCAATTAAAAATTATGAAAAAGGAGGTATTAAATTAGGCAAGAGTTTATTAGAATTAATGACACTTGATGAAATTATTGAAGGTTTAAATCCAATTTCAAAAGGAGAAGATTATATTGCAACAGTGTATGTTCCAAATCCTTTTACTTATCCAGATGAGCTAGGATTATATTTAGCAGTATTTGATCCTGAGGATGAAAACTTTAAAATTGAAGGTTTTTATCTATTTGAGAAATTCCCAAATGATTTTGAGGGATGTATGAAAAAACAAGACGAATATGTGAAAACTAATAGTAAATTATTTAATCTTAAGCCTACTGATTATGGAGTTCAACCTAGGCCGGGTGGACCTGGTAAATGGCGAGCAGTGATTTTTGAATATCCACGAAAAAAAGAAACTTCATCAGTTCTTTGTTATCATTTTGAAGATGAACCTGAAAGAAATAACCTAAAAATGGGAGTTTTAACAAGAAAGTTTGCAGACTATATTTCTGTTAGACAATAGTTTTAAATGAGCACTTTACCAATATGGAGAAGATCCTTTAAAAAAATAAAGAAAAGAAAAAAGAAATTATAATTTAATTTGGTGACCTCTCAAATTCAAGTAGCTTCATAAAAGTATTAACTAAGTGAATATGTTTTATTTTTTTACCTTCTAAATAAATTTCAACTGTATTTTTCCAATCCTTACAATAAGTTAACCTATTCATCATTTTATTTTTTACGTAATTTCTCATTAATGATAAGTCCTTTCTTTTTTTGAATACTCAAAATACAATTTGAATATAGTTAGCCGGACTTTTCTTATGACATTATTCCACTCTTCTTCAGAGTTATTACCTAACCAAGGTAAATCTTTTTTTTTAAAATTGAAAACTTCAAAAAATACCTGATCCACAGATCGAAGTAGGTAGTTAACGTCTTTTTCGTCGTGGATTGAAATTAAGTTAATTAATTTTTCATGATCAGAAAGATTAACTATCTTTCCTTTTCTTGTCTTTTTTTTCATTTTTACCTTTATGAACTGAAAGTTCATTAAAGATAATGAATAGATCTATTTTGCTGACTATATAATTTACCATTAAAAACTTTCGTTCTTAGTTGTTAGTTTATAGGTAAAATCATTTAAAGATCCCTCACACTTATACCTTTTAAGTATATGTTAAAATTTGTTTTAACTCTCAAAAGGTTGGCAGTGTAATCTGAAGGCAGGAAATATACATTCGTCAGCATTAATTAATGTATATATCTTGCCTTCATAAAACATTTAAACATTACCTTTTATAAAAATACATGTTTATTATAAAAATTCAACAGATGAATTTATTTTAGAGTTAGGTTAGGGTTATCTAATGATTTTATATCTAATAGGAATTTTGTCTTATGTAGTTCCTGGTGCTTGGGTAAATTACACCTTAAATAAACATGACGATATTTTACCAAATATGCCTTTTACAGCAAAGGAATTTGGTTTGGATTTACTCAAGGAGAAACATTTAGAAGAAGTTAAAATTGAAGACACAAAAATTGGTGATCACTATGATACCAATTCAAAAACTGTAAGAGTTAAACCTGATAGATTAGATAAAAAAAGCATCACGAGTATTACAGTTATTTGTCATGAAATAGGTCATGCAATTCAACATAAAGAAAATTACCCTCCTCTTATCAGAAGACAGATAATCATCTCTAAAACAGAATGGTTAAATAAGTTATCAAGTTTGTTATTATACGCTGGTATTCCAACAATATTAGCAACAGGTGCAATTCCCTTTATAAGAATTTGTGTAATAATAATTTTTGCATCTATCCTAATTAATATGATTGCCCATCTAGTAACCCTTAATGTTGAATTAGATGCTAGTTTTAAAAGAGCAATGCCAATATTGGAAAAAAAAATACCAGAAGAATATCATTCATCATGCAGATCTATTTTAAGAGTTTGTGCCTTTACCTATGTAATTGGTTCATTAACAAGCATATTAAATCTTAAAAACGTTTGGTTTTTATTAAGAGCAGTCATCTTAAGAAGATAACTTTATTGAGGAGTGGGGTTAAAGTGAAATTTATGAAAAAACTTTTTAGGATCTAATAAAGTTACACCAAAGAAAGCGATGTATTCTAGGATTAAAGATAACCATAAATTACTAGAGATACTTGAACAAGGTACAGTTTATACTTACTGTGATTAGTTAAACTTTTTTTGAAGGGGCGTAAAAAATAAAAAAACTAGAATTGCACCATTAAATGTCACTGCTATCTCATGAATAAAAGCACTAATAGGACCCATTACAATAGGACCTGATAAAAGAGTTATTACCAAACCAACTACAAACGTAATTGTGTATAGCTTTCTTCCTAATTTCTTAAAGCTATAAACAAAATATAAAGATACGAAATAAGCTATTAAATAAACTGCAACAATAATTCCAAACAAAAGACCGATAGACCCTTCATTGTCAATAATTCCTGAACTAATAGTTTCATTTATTTGATTAACTTCATATGGCTCATTAAAAGCACTTATTATCAATGCAATTAAAGCAATTATACTAAATTGGATTGTTTTCTTGAATATTTTTTCCATATTGTATTATTTATATTAAATAATTAATTTTGATAAAGCAAAGATGTTATTAATAAAATTACTTCCATTTTTAAACGATATCCTTAAATTTTTTAAAAATATTCCAGATCTTATTTCAACTTCTTTTAATGATATTTTAGTTTTACCAGAAAATTTACAAGATATCTTAAGAGCTATAACTAACGTAATAAGATATCATGATAATGAAAAATTTTATCAAGGTTTATTAATAGTAATAACTATATCTATAATAATTTATATTTTTTATTATTTCTTCAAGAATAATAAATGAATGATAGCTTACAATCAGTTCTTATATACCTTATTTTTCAATACTAATTTATAATGTATTTATCAAAAAATATCAGGTACGATTTACTATGTTAATTATTAAGAATTATTCAAAGATAAAAATCTTTTTTGTCTTAAATTTATTAATTGTACTTTTTTCTTTAAGTGCATTAGCAATTGATAGAAACATACCTAAGACAGATGAGGCATGGGATAAAGCTATGCAATCTCTTAACTGGAAAGAAGGGCCTTTGGTTGTTAATTATAATCAAGCAAACTCAAAGATAAGCATTCCATCTAATTTTGAAATTTTAGAGGGTGAGGATGCTCATCAAATGCTTTATTGGGCCAATGGTGTAGATTTTGATTATGTGGATGTATTCGCTTTTAGTCAAAACAGTGGACAGTATACGTTTTCTTACACAGACTCAGGATATGTAAAAACTGATGATTGGACTGATGTTGATCCTGATATATTTATAAATGAAATGAGAGAAAATTATAAAGCTAGCAATATTACCAGACAAGAAAATGGTCAACCTACAGTATTGAATGTTAACTGGAAAAAAAAACCTTATCTAGATGGAACTTATAATTCTGTTTATTATGCCTTTAACATTACTTGGTCTGATAATAGTTCAACCGTTGAAGGAACAGCAATAATCTTAGGGAGAGAAGGCTATACTACTGGTTCTTATGTGGCTGGTAAACTTGGATACCAGGAACAGTTGCTTTTAAATTTATCAAAAATACACAAATTTAATGCCACCAAAGAATACAAGGATTGGAAATCAGGTGATAAAATTGCTGCAGCTGGAATAGGTGCACTTCTTGCAACGACGTTAGGGGTCAAAGCTTTAAAACCAGGAATTATTGCAGCTGGTTTATTATTATTAAAAAAATTCTGGTTTATAATATTCCTACCATTTATTTGGTTGGGTAAATTATTTAAAGGCTCAAGTAAAAAAGAAGAATGACAAAATAAATGTTTGGAACTGGTCAAGTTTTTTTAAACTTATCGTTTTATGCAATACTTCCGGTAGCGCTAATATTTTATTACGTCTATAAAAGAGACAAATTTCCTGAACCTCCTAGAATTGTATTAATAACTTTCTTATTAGGTATAGCCACTACATTTCCAATAGGAATATTAATCATTGCTGTTGAAGGTTTTTTGGGAACTCTGAATCTAGGTATAGAGAGTAGCAATTTTTTTATGTCTTTTATAAGAGCTGCATTCTTAGAAGAGATGATGAAGTTTTTTGTAATCGTATTTTATTGTTTACATTTAGATGAGTTTGATGAACCAATGGATGCATTGGTTTATGGGGTTGCAGCCTCTCTTGGTTTTGCTGTTATTGAAAATTGGGAATACGTATTGGGTGCAAGCAAAGATGGCCTTGAAGTTGCAAAAGATGTTGCTTTAATAAGGTCATTTACTGCAGTACCTCTTCACGCTCTAGCAGGCGTATTCATGGGTTTTTTCTTAATGGATGCAATTTTTCAAAAGCATAATAGAAAATTTTTTTTATTTTTAGCATTGTTTTTTCCAGTATGTTTACATGGATTATACGATTTAATTCTCTTTTCAAAAAATATATCAGATTTCTATATATATATTTTATTAATTATTTTTTTGATAAGAGCAATATTCATATTTAGAAAAGAAAGACAATCTCAGAATTTAGAGACAAAAAGAGTTAAAGTAATACCAAAAACAAGCGATATAGTTTTTGTTATTTTTTTAACTTTTATTATTTTATTTATAACAAATTATTTTATTGATTATGCTATGTATAGGTAAATGAATAAGCTTTTACATTCTAAAACAGGAAAGTTGTTAAGTAGTGCATTAAAGAAAAAGTTTAATACTAAGAAATTTTGTGAAGAACTAGTAAATTTCGAAAAAGAAATTAAAAATTACTGGAACATTGTTGATTTAGCTATTATTAAGGCATTAAATCTAAAAGATAATAAAAAAATTCCAAAGAGATATAAATCTATTCATTATAGAAATAAAGTTGATTTTTTTAAAACGTTATCTCCCACATCATTTGTTTATGAAAACTTATTATCCATAAGAGATGGTTCAGGTTATGGCAAAAATGTAAATTATCTAAATTGTGGACTATTAACTTTTGGATATTCGACAGGCATAAAAGATGATTTTAAAATTCTTTTTGTAGAGGAGGATTTTTTAAGCCACACAGGCACTGTAGAAAATGAAATTTTTGTACCTATTTTAATAATTAATAATAGTAAGAATTTAAAAGATATTTCAAAAAAAGTAGTGGAGTACTATATAAATTATAATAGATTTGGTGTGAAGCTCCCACCTCCTGATTACGGAGATATGGATCACTGGTTTAAAGATGACATATTTAGTGACATGGATGTTTTTATAAATGAAGACAAGCAAAGATATATTGATATTAAAATTATGGAAAAAATATTTAAGAGAGGTTTTTCAATGAAAATTAAGAACTCCTCTATGAGAAGTTTTAGAAACTATTTTGATCCAAAATACAAGTCAGTACCTAATGGTGCTTTTGATATTTACTTCCATTTTGTGAACTTTAAAACTTTTCCAAATATTGGAAAACATTGTAATTTATTAAATGCTAATAAAAAAGTTTCATTTAAAGTGACTGAGTAAGAATGGGGTTTTTATATTTAATAAAGTTACATAAAGTTATTCTGGAAAATATAAATTATGAAAAAAAAAGTAATGAAAAAAATTCTATTAATTTTATCTCTTAGTTTTATATCATTTAATAATTTAAGTTTTTCAGAAGAATACAAGTTACCCAATATCAAACCAAAAGATTTAATGAATGATGGTTATGTATTGCATTCAATAACACCTATTTCAGAGGAAGGACCTAGAGTAATGCTTTATACGTTTATTAAAGACAAAACTAAAATAGTATCCTGCGTTATTGAATTATTTGATATAGCTGGGGAGTTCCATACTTGTTATAATGTGACTAACTAGATGGAAGAATATAAAGGAAAAAAAATTGAGCCAGGAACGATTGATAATATAGAGTTAGATAATTTTCCAAATATTTTCCAGAAAGGAAAATATATAGGTTTTTGTAATTCAGATGGTTTGCCACATGGTTTAGGCGAACTTACTTCTTCAAAATACAAAGATACTAAATGCAATGGTGAGTGGGAAGATGGAGCATTTATCAAAGGCACATATACAAACGACAAATATATAAACGAAGGATCATTTCAATTAAACGAAGGATCATTTCAATTTTGTGAACGTGTCGGTTCTGGGGATTGGGAACTACATGGCCAAGGAATTGAACTTCATTTTGATAATTTACAAAATTATGAAAACAATAAACCTATTGGACATGTGAAAGGTTTATTCAATTATGGTAGTTTAGTTGAAGGTGAAATTTTGCATCCATCATTAATTAATTATTCAGATCACGAAGGCATAAAAAAAATTATTTATCAAAAGCCAGATATTAGAGAAGTATTTGATAAAGAATTTAAGGGAAATATAAAATTAACTTTTGGTGAAATTTTTTATGATGATGGATCACATTATAAAGGAGAAATAGATTTTGATTTACCTTATGGTCTAGGTACGATGACTTTAGCTGATGGAAACAAAAAAACTTGTCATTGGGTTCATGGCAATGTTTTAGAATAAAATTTATCAATAGCCACGACTCAGTCTTCTATAATCCTATTTAGTATTAGCTAATTAACTCAACTTGAATAAGAGTTCTAGATTTGTTAGTCTTGGATAATGAAATTTTATTTACAAATAGCATATTTGTTAAGTTCTTTTGGGCTTTGATGTTTACAGTTGTACTTTATGGCAAAAAAAGAGAACTTTAAAAACTCGTATACAAATAAAATAAAACAAAATTTAGAATTTTTTACTGAATATGAATATATTTATAAAAAGAATAAATTATTTAATCAATTATCCTCAGAAAACCAAGATTTATATCATCAATCTAAAACTTATAAAAAACTAACCAATAAAGATTATAAAAAACTTTATGACAGGGCGGTAAATATTTCTTATGGAATAGGTCATATCGCAGATACTGTTGGATTATTTACAAGAAAAATTAAAAAACCAATTCAAGGTAGCACTCTTAATAAAGGTGATTTTCAATATATTGATTTTAAATGTGGAGATCTTTATTTAAGGAAAAATGTTATTTTAAAAAATGATAATATTCATTGTTATAAAATTTTTTCAAAATTTGTTGATAAAATTGACTGTAAATTAAACAGATTTAGATGGGGAATGAATTATCATGTTCCAACCTCAAAAAAAGAGACAAATAAATTAATTAACACTCAAACAGAAAAACATTCTTTACTTTGTGGACCAGTATTTATTACAACAATACTATATAATTTTCATAACAAAGATCATATTCTTTATTTAACAGCAGATCTAATTTGGACTGATTTAAAAGCAGTAGTAAAACTCATAAAAAAATTAAAAAATCTAAAAAAAATTATTTTTGTTGATTATGGAAGTATAATTATTATGGAACCAAGAAAACTTAAACACAATGAAGGTTTGAGACATTATATAATCAATTATTGTAATAATCTAAAATTTAAGTGGCGGTCTTCTGCACCAAGATTAAAAAATTCAATTCATTTAAATAAATTAAAATTATTCAGAAAAAGTATTCAAAATAATGTCTCAATAGAATTTTTTAATAGTGATTATGATATAGAAGTTGGTGATTTCTATAAGGATGATTGCCAAAAGATTTTAAGGGATGCTAATGTTATTGAAAACTAGTGTAGTTCTAGTGTAGAATGACGATGTCCGTGATTTAGAAAAAACTCTACTTGCTTCGGACATAAAATAATAACGCTAAAGGAGCATATATGGCAACAGTCAAAGGTCTGTACGACCTAATCAAAAAAGAAGAGGCAGAAGGAAAAGAGTTAAATCCTTTTTTTCAAGCAATCGTTGATACTTATGAAGCAGATGTACCTCAAACTACTAAAGAGGTAAGTGCGACTTTCATTAAAAATAAAAATGGAGGGGATAATGGCAACTCTTAAGGAAGTTTATGAGCTTTTAAAGCAAAAACAAAAAGATGGTGAAGATATAGGAATGTTTGGAGAATCTTATCTTAAAATGATTGAGGTTGAAAGTAACACTAAAGAGGTACATGTTTCATTTGTGGAAAACAAAGAGAATGACTAATATCTAAATTGAAACCCTTAACCCTTATTGTTAGGGTTGAGGGTATGAAAAAATTAGATGATAAAAAAATAAAAGGCATCAGTATAGAACTTGATAAAAGCACGAAACTTAACGAATTAGATGACACGATTTTAGATTTTCAAAAAAACACAGATGATAAGCATGAAATAGATGTCAGAGTTGATATTCAAAATACGACTTTGCACATGAAACGAATTAAAAAACCTCACTTAAAACTAGCAACAAAAGACGGTAAACAAGTTGATAAATTGGAGAAAATTTTAGTTAAGCATATTGATGACAAATATTAATATACTTAAATCATATCTAATATCGTTACTATTAAGTATCTCACTTATTACAATTGTTAGTGCTGAAAATGAATTTCCATTAGATCCTGCAATTACATATGGCAAACTAGAAAATGGTTTAACTTATTACATTCGGGAAAACTCTACTCCTAAAGATAAAGTTGTAATGAAGTTATTTGTGAATACAGGTTCTGTTATGGAAGAGGAACACCAAAGAGGATTAGCACATTTGTTGGAACACATGGCTTATAATGGTTCTAAAAATTTCCCTAAAAAAAAAATTGATGAATATTTATCTTCAATTGGTCTTAATTTAGGTTCTCATTATAATGCTTACGCATCTTTTCTTGAAACAGTGTATGACTTTGAAATCCCAACTAAAAATAAAAGAGATATTGAAACAGCTATTCAAATTTTAGCGGATATAGCAAAAAATTTAGATTTAACGCCAGAGGCTTTTGAGAGAGAGCGTAAAATTGTTGAAGAAGAATACAGAACAGATATTGGCAACGATAAAAGATATGTAGATGAAATTCATAAATATATTTATAAAAACTCTCGACTTTTAAAACGAAAACCAATTGGGACATTAGAAGTTATTCAAAACTTTAAATACGAAGATGCAATAAGTTATTATAAAAAATGGTATCAGCCAGAACGAATGGGTTTATTTATAGTCGGACAAATTGAGCCTGAAGAAATAAAAGAATTAATCAATCAATATTTTGGAGAGTTTAAAAATTCAGAAGAAACTATAGTGCCTGATTATAAAATACCTAACTTTGAGAAAAATCAATTTTTTATATATCAGGATCCTTTAGAAGAAAGTGTAAGAATTTCTATATGGGAGAAAGATGATTTTAAAAAGATAAATACTTTTAAAAATTATCGCCAAGCAATTATTAGCTATTTAGTTGATGATATCTACCAAAGAAGAATGGATGAAATTAAAGAACTTAATCAAGCTGGATTTACTAATAGTTATGTTTTTGATTACAGGATTAATGATTTAGATATGTATTATGTGTCATCTACTTATTTAAAACAAAATAAAGTTACCTCAGGTATTGAAGATATCCTCACTATATTTGAGCAAATTAAAAGATATGGCTTTTTATCAAGTGAACTTACATTAGCTAAAAAGAGAAGATTAGAATATCTAAATAAAAGTTTAGTAGAAGAATCTACTCGTTCTTCTGAAAGTTTTGTTAGTGAATACGTCAATCATTTTCAGTATGATGAAATGATTACAGGTATTGCTAAAGAAATTGATTATTCATCAGATATTTTAAATTCTATTTCTGTTGAAGATTTAAATAATTATTTCAAAAATTTTTATAAAGCAGAGAATAGGATTATTTTAATAAGTGCCCCAGATTATATTAAAAATTTGCCTTCAGAACAAGAACTTGAGAATCTGTTCACAAAAGTTAGTCAAAAAGAAATTAAACCTTACAAATTTGAATTAAATCAAGTTGAATTAATAAATAAAGATTTAACAGGAAGTAAAATTGTTAAAAGAAAAAGATTTCCACGAACAGATATTACAAAACTTACTTTACAGAATGGTGCTGAAGTTTTTTTAAAAAAAACTGATTTTCAAAAAGATAAAATACGTCTTAGAGCATTTAGTTTAGGAGGTTATTCAACAGCAAGCTTAGATAAGATTGCATCTGCAAAATATACAGAAGATATTTTAGTTAGTGCTGATTTAGGAGATGTATCAGTTAATGAAAAAGAAAATATGTTTCAAGAAAATATTGTAGATGTCGTTCCATATATTAGTCGATTTAGTGAAGGGGTTAGCGGTACATCTAATAATAAAAATTTAGAAGATATGTTTAAGATGCTTTACTTAAACTTTACAGATTTAAGAGTGAAACAAAATCATGTAGATCGTTTTAAAGAAATTGAAATTAATCAATACAATATTGATAAAAAAAGTCCTAAACACCAATCAGATCTAGATTACCGATCAAAACTTTACCAAAATCATCCTAGAATGGAATATGCAACAGATGTTTTCTTTAACACCATAAATCTAAAAGAAGTCCAGGATTTTTATAAAGATAGATTTATAGATGGAGGTGGTTTTGATTTTGTCATAGTAGGTGATTTTGAGTATGAAATGATTGAACCACTAATTGAAAAATATATTGGAAGTTTACCTAATTTAGAAAGAAAAGATCCTCCTATTGATCATGGTATCAGATACACAAGAAATAGAGAGTACAACGAATATAGGGAAGATAATGCAAAAAAAGCAGATATTTTTAGAGTGTATTTCAAAGATTATAAATATTCATTAAGAGATAAAACAAAAGCATATTTGTTATTTTCAGTATTAGACAAATTGCTATTCGATAATGTGAGAGAAAAAGACAATCTTGTATATTCTATTTCAGCTTCAAAGTATTTTGATCAAAAAATTCCAGAAGAATTATTAAGTTTTTACATTTATTATAGTGCAGACCCTAATAATGTTGATCAAATTAATACAAGAATAGAAGAATTGATAAAGAATGTTCAAAATAAAGAATTTGACCAACAAATTTTTAAAGACCAAAAATTAGCTTTAAAGAAAGACTTTGAAGCCAGTTTAAAAACAAATAACTACTGGCTTACCTCTATTGTAAATGCTGAAAAGTATAATCAAAATATTGAGCAGGTGACTTATTTAAAAAATATAGTGGATAGCATTACTTTGAATGAAACATCAAAGCTAGCCATAAAACTATTTGATGATAAATATTTTGAAGATGTAAGTTATATTGCTGATTAAAGAAAACAAGATAAATATGAAAATATTATTGAGGAACAAGTGAACAGAGACTCTTACTTAAATTTTTTAGAAAAATTTAATATTTCTAATGAAGATTTTATTGAATATGGATTAAATGACATAATCTTTATCCCAAATGATAAAGTTATAAGTGAATGGGAGATTTTAAAAAATAAAGTTTATTCCAATCAAGAAGCATACATTAGAGGTATGGGTAGAGATGCTACAGGTACAAAATATATGCTTGAAGTACATAAAAGTCTCTTTGGTAATTCAAATATTAAAAAAGACCCTTCAAATAATGCTCATCCAACAAAAATTTTAGAAAACTTAACAGGGTTTTCAAAAAGAAAATTGAAAAATTCAAATTTAATTAGCAATTATCAGGTATCACATATTTTTGGACGTACTAAAAATGCACTTATGTTTATGGCACCGTGGAATATTGGTTATATTCCAAAATTATTTGATCCTTTTTCGGGTCACGAGTCTAAAGGTGAATTAACTCAAATATTTTCTACAAAATTAAAAGAAATTACTTATGAAAAATTTAAAGTACAAATTGATGATTATAATAATATCGTAAATAATTCTAAATTTGTTGATAGTTTAAATTCATCAATAGAAAATTTAAAATCTAATAATAGTGAGATGTCAGACAAATTATTAAATTCTATTAAGGATGAATTTTCAGAGATAAAAATATAATGAAAAAAAAAGAAGTAATTTTTTATGATGGCAATGCATTTCCATCGCATGGAGGAACTCTAGAACTAAAACCAGACAACAAAGGAATCGATCATGGAATGGGTCATATGCGAGAATTTCAATTAACTGATAGAAAGATTAAAAACTTTTGGAAAAAGGTGGATGAGCTTGATGTCTGGGGTTGGGAGAAAAATTATACATCTGTTGACGAAATTTGTGATGGTCATGTTTGGGAGCTACGTCTAAGAAATAAAGATGGAAAAGCAAAGGTTGTGAATGGTTATGAAGAATATCCTCATAATTTTAATAAATTAATTAAGGCTTTAAATAATTTATTTGGTTCAAAAATAGAGACTATTGAAGATTTAAATACAGAAAATGAAGTTATTGAAATTAGTACTGAATATTATGGAGGTGGACAGTACATATTATTAGATAACGACAGGGGGTTAGTAGAGGAGCATATGGATGGAGAGCCTATTAAAGTTAAGATAGATGAATTTAAAAAGCAAAACTTCTGGAAAAAAATAGATGAACTTGGTGTTTGGAATTGGCATAGCAAATACCCCCACAGACAACCAAAATATCAATCAATGCCTGACCTGACTAATTGGAAATTAAAAATGATTTATCATGATAAAGCAAAGTATTGTTCGGGTTATGACTCTTTTCCAAGAAACTTTAAAAAATTTGTTAAAGAACTTAGCAATTTAATGGGGGTAGAATTCAGAATTGATTAAAGATAATAAAGGACAGTAACCATGATAGAATTAGGAGAAAATAAAATTGTCTAAACAAGATTTATTGGAGTTTAAAGGAAAAGTGATGGATCTCCTTCCAAACGCAATGTTTAGAGTTCAGCTAGAAAATGGGCATACGGTTACAGCTCATACTGCTGGAAAGTTAAGAAAAAATCGTATTAGAGTTTTACAGGGTGACAATGTTACTGTGGAAATGACACCGTACGATTTAACTAAAGGTAGAATAATCTTTAGAGGTTAAATTTTTGCCTCGGTAGCTCAGGAGTAGAGCAGAGCCCTGAAAAGGCTTGTGTCGCATGTGCGAATCATGCTCGAGGCACCACCATCCACTTTCTTAAAGTATTTAAATATAACTAATAAATGAGTCAATCTGACTCGAATATAATGTGATATTATATTAAAAATTCAATTAAGATTCTTTATGATTAAAAAAAGTTTTACATTTATTGATTTATTTTCTGGGGTAGGTGGTTTTAGAATACCATTAGAGAAATTAGGGGGTAAATGCATCGCTTATTCTGAAATTGATAAGCACGCAATAGAAGTTTATAGGCAAAACTTTAAAACTACTGATGAAACTTTTTTAGACGATATCACTCTAGTAAAAACAGTTCAAAAATCTGATTTAATAGTTGGGGGTGTGCCATGCCAAGCCTGGTCTGTTGCTGGAAAAAAACAGGGCTTTGATGATCCAAGGGGTAAACTCTGGGAGGATACAATAAGAGTGGTCAAGAAAACAAAACCAAAGGCTTTTATATTTGAAAACGTAAAGGGATTGTACGACCCAAGAAATAAAGCATCTTTAAAACTAATTATTAGTGAATTTAGAAAGTGTAATTATGAAGTGTACCATAAAGTTTTAAATGCTTATGATTATGGTTTACCTCAAAATAGAGATAGATTGTTTATTGTAGGTATTAGAAAGGATATTAAATCAGATTTCAATTTTCCTATACCAACAGGTAGTTCCAAGCCATTAGCAAAAATTATTGATAACTTAGATATTAAATCAAACCATTTGAATAAAAAAAAGTTTATTCCTAAAAACCTTTTTGGAGAAAAAATTCCTTTTTCACGTAATCGTTTTCAAAAAGATGATGAATTAAATGATTTTTTTATATTTTGCGATACCAGAGATGGGCATACAACTATTCATTCTTGGGACTTAATTAAAACCACACAATTAGAAAAGAAAATTTGTTTAGCTATTTTGAAAAATAGGAGAAAAAAAATCTATGGTGAGTGGGATGGAAACCCTTTAAGTTTTAAATCAATTAAGGAATTAGTCAAAGAGACAACATTAAAAAATTTAAAAAGTCTCATAAAAAAAAATATTTTAACACAAGAAGAAGATGGTCGTTATGAATTAATGAATACAAAAAATTCTGCAGGCATAAATGGAGTTTATAGAGTTTTTTTACCTCAATCAGATATATTCGCAACTATCACTGCAACGGAAAACAGAGATTTTATTGCCACAAAATCAATCTCTGGCAAAAACCCTGATGATTATAAAGCCAAATTTATCAATGAAATATTTTTAAAGAAAAATTTTAGGCTATTAACGGGAAGGGAGTCGGCTAGATTACAAGGGTTTCCAGATAGTTTTAAAATCCACTCAAATGATAAAATTGCAAAGAAACAATTTGGTAATGCTGTACCTACTAACGTCGTTTATCATTTGGCTAAAGAGATAGTGTAATTAAAATCTCTTAATCTTTGATTATGCTGTTTACTTTTGTAAACATTTTTTTTTGATTTTGATCACCAACTTTCTGTACCGTTCTAATAAGATCATCGTATACATCAAAGCCTGCAATAGCATTCCAGAAATTTTCCTGAATTAAAATATCTTTTTCTTTATCAAATATTTGAGTTGAAAATCTTGAATATGGTTTTGGGTGATAAGGATTATAGGGAAAACCTATTATAGCCGATATGGAGTTATAATCATAGTTCGCAAAACCTAAAGCAAGCCAATTCATTAATTTAAGTTTTAAAGCTCCTGCTTCTTTCATATTGCTTTTGGGTGATGATATATCAATAAACATTAAATTTCTTTTCTTGTCTTTTATAAAAACATCTACAACCTTGTCTTCATGGAGACCTTCATCTTTTTCAGCAAAAGATTTGATTTTTTCTGAAAGATCTCCTGCATCGGGATTTATTTTTTTCTTACGTATATTTTGATAAAGATCATAAATTTTATTAGAAGTAGATTTATTAATATTATATGGAATATGATATTGAGTCTGAACTTCCTTGCCAGCTGCTTCACCTAATATTCTAGCTATTTCTTCATATCCACCTTTTGTATTTTGTCCAAACCATGTTGCAATAGAAATTCCAAATGAATATATGGCAGTATTTTTTTTGCCAAATATTCCTTCCATAAACGGCATATACGTAGTCTCTCTTTTATATGAATTCATCTTATTCTCTAAAGCAACTTTTAAACCTTTTTCAACTTTAGTTATTATCGATTTTTTGCTTTTCATTGATTCATTTTTTTAAAATATAATATGTATATGTTGATAGATAATGTTATCTTTTGATATTAGACATGAAAATTAAAAAAGATCAAATTTATTTATCACCAAGTGATCTTAATAACTTTGTAAGTTGCAAATACCATGCCTTTAATGATCTTAATGCACATATAAAAAACTTTAAAAAGAAAGAGCCTTCAGAGGACATGAAACTCTGGAGGCGATATGGTGATGAACATGAAGCTAAACATCTTAAGTTATTGAAAGATAAATATTCGAATAATATTACTATTGACCCAACTAAAAGTGACGATGAAAGATTTAATGCAACTACTGATGCAATAAAAAAAGGATTTGATCTTATCTACAAGGCTTTTTTTATTGAAGATCAATTTAGAGGTGAGGCAGATTTTTTAATAAAGACAAAAGAAAAGTCTCAACTAGGTGATTATAGCTATGAAGTTTATGACACAAAAATTACAAAAAATTTAAAGCCTAAGCATGTATTGCAAATAACAGCTTACTCATATCTTATTAGTAAAATTACAGGTGTTATACCAAAGTTGATGTATTTAATAGATGGCAAAAGTGAATATCATTCATATAAAGTTTTTGAATTTTTAGATTATTTTGATTTTACAAAAACAAAGTTTAGAGATTTTATTTTAGAAAAAAATAAAGAAAAATTATACCCAGAAAGTTGCAATCATTGTAATTTCTGTATTTGGCAAGATGAGTGCACTAAGATTTGGGAGGGTGATAATTACATTAATCAAGTAGCCAGAATTAACAAATCTCAAATTACTAAATTAAAAAAAGAAGGAATAGACACAGTCGAAAAACTTGCAAAAGCAAATATTGAAAAGATTAAATCAAAAATTAATAAAGCATCTTTAGAAAGACTCAATCATCAAGCGAACTTACAAGAAGAAAAACGATTAACTGGAAAAAGTAAATATGTAGTTTTGGATCAAGTTGAAGGTCAGGGTTTTTATAAAATACCAGAACCTAATGATGGTGATTTATTTTTTGATATAGAGGGTTTTCCAGAGTCTAATAAAAGAAACTTGGAATATTTGCATGGATTGTATTTTAAAGACAAAGGCAAAAAAATATTTAAATATTTTTATGTAGAGGATAACACGAGAGAAAGTGAGTTTAAGATTTTTAAAGATTTAATTATTTTTCTTAAAAAAAGATTTGAACAATATCCTGACGCTTATATTTATCATTATAATGATTATGAAACACGAGCACTTAAAGAACTTGCCAGTGAATATAGTGGAGCATTTCCAGAGGGAAATAACTTAGTAGATTTTCTGTTAAGAAATCAAAAATTTGTTGATTTATATAGAGTGGTAGAACACACCTTAAGAACTTCAGAGAAAGACTTATCCCTTAAAAGTCTTGAGAAATTCTATCGAAAAGAACGAGAAGCAAACATTAAAACTGCAGCAGACAGTATCAGATTATACGATAATTGGTGTTCTACTAATGATGATAAAATTAGAGACGACATTATTCATTATAATGAAGAAGACTGTGTATCTACAGGTGATTTGAGAGATTTTCTTTTAGATAAAAAGCCAAATGATATTCCCTTTTTCACTCCAAAATTAGAGGATGATGACGAAGAAGAGAAAACAAAAGTAAGAAAAAATCCTAATAAAAAAACAGTACAAGAGGTTGAAGAGGAAGAGCTTTTGCTAATTGATAAACTCAATAAATCTAAAAATGACAAAGCTATATTAGAAAATTTAATAGATTTAGTTGGCTTTCATAGAAGAGAAGCAAAACCAGATAATTGGAGATATTATGACAGATTAAACAAAACTCCAGAAATGTTAGAAGATGATAGTGAGTGTTTAGCTAATTGCTTATTTAAAGAAGAAATTATTGATAAAGAAACTAATCAAACAAAATATATTTACCAATTTGAAACTCAAAATTTCAAGATTAAAGAAGGGGACTACGCTAAAGAATTATTTGATGAAACAAGTTATGGAAAAGTAGGAGAAATTACAGAAGATGAAGACGATGGAAACTTTGTTGAAATAATTTCTAATAACAAAGGTAAACCCCCTGAAATCCTTACTATTAAACCTGGTGGATCTCCTCCAACAGATCCAATTAGAGAAGCATTAAATAAATTTTTAGGAAGTTATGCAGAGTCTAAAGACTTTAAATATAAATGTGGTTTGGATATTCTAGAAAATAATTTTCCTGATGTATTAAACGTTAAAAAGGGTGAAAAAATTTTTGATGAGAAAAAAGATTTAATCAAGGAAGCTCAAAATACGGTTAAAAATTTAAACTCCTCTTATTTATTAGTTCAGGGGCCACCAGGCGCTGGTAAAACTTATATATCTGCTCATATGATTGTATCATTAATAAAAGCAGGCAAGAAAGTTGGAGTGACTAGCAACTCTCATAAAGCAATAAATAATCTCTTAAAACAAGTTGAAGAAATTACAGATTTTAAATTTAGAGGATTTAAAAAGGTCTCTAAAAAAGAAGATAAGTTAAATGGTAAATTTATTGAAGATTCTAATAAAGTTGGAAAAGAAGGATATGAACCTTATTCACTAATTGCAGGAACTGCATGGTTGTTTTCTAGTCCAGAACTTAATCAAAAAATTGATTATTTGTTTATAGATGAAGCGGGACAGGTATCGCTTGCAAACACACTTGCAATGTGTACTGCAACTAAGAATATAGTTTTAATAGGTGACCAAATGCAATTAGCTCAACCTATTAAAGGTACTCACCCAGGTGTTGGGGGTAAAAGTTCTTTAGAGTATTTATTAGAAGGCTATGACACTATTCCTCCAGAAAAAGGAATATTCTTAAATGAAACTAGAAGATTAAATAAAAATATATGTGAATTTATTTCATCAAGTTTTTATGAGTCTAGATTAAAACCTCATCCAGTTACAAGTGAAAGACATGTAAAACTAAATTTAGATAATATTAAAGATGAGGGCATTAATTATATCCCTATGTCTCATGAAAATAATACTCAAAAATCTATAGAAGAGTCTGATTATATCAAAGATTTGATGGGAAAAATAATAGGGAAGAAATGCAAAGATAATGGAGATACTAAAGAAAGAAACCTAGATTTAAATGATATTTTAATTGTTGCTCCATTTAACATGCAGGTAAATAATTTAAACAGAAACCTGCCTGCAAATTCAAAGGTCGGAACCATTGATAAATTCCAAGGCCAAGAAGCTAAAATAGTTTTCATTTCTATGACAGCATCTGATCCAGAAAATATACCAAGACACAAAGGTTTTTTGTTTAGTAGAAATAGATTAAACGTAGGTATTTCTAGAGCTGAATGTGTAACCTTTATTTTATTTAATCCAAATCTTCTTAATACCTCTTGCCAGAAAATTGAGGAGATGAGATTAATAAACAATTTTTGTAAATTGTTAAAATATGAAATTAAACAATGATTAAACTTGATACAGGAACAGAATTACCTGAAAGTTTTGTCTTAACAAAAGAATTTAAAGAAATTTTTGAAACTATAAATAATACAGATTCTAATTTATTTATAACGGGTAAAGCAGGTTCTGGTAAATCAACACTGCTTGAATATTTTAGGCAAAATACAAAAAAAAACTATGCAACATTAGCATTTCAAGGAATAGCTGCGATCAAGGCTAAAGGTCAAACTATTCATTCCTTTTTCAAATTTCCACCTCATTTTATTTCGGAAGATGATGTTGATACACTTAAAGATAAAGAGGCTATTCAAAAATTAGATACAATATTAATAGATGAAGTGTCTATGGTTAGAGCAGATCTGTTTGATGCAATAGATATTTCATTAAGAAAAAATAGAAAAAATGATAAGCCTTTCGGTGGAGTTCAAATGATCTTATTTGGTGATGTGATGCAAATTGATCCAATAGTCGGAAAAGATGAAAAGGTTATGGAAGAATTTTATCCAAAAGGGCCTTTTTTCTTTAACTCAAACTCATATGATAAAAATATATTTAGACAAGTTGAACTTACTAAGATTTTTAGACAATCTGATAAAAAGTTTATAGATTTGCTCAATAAGATTAGACTTAATAAAATTAAGTCTGAAGATTTAGATGAATTAAATAAGAGAATTAAAAATGAATTTGAGCCAGGCACAATTGTTCTTTGTCCAACAAATAGAAAAGTTGACGACATAAATAATACAAATTTATATCAACTTAAAACTCCCACATTACATTACGAAGCGATAGTTAAAGGAAAATGGAAAGATAACGAATTTCCTGTGAAGAAAGAAATTATTTTAAAAGTAGGTGCTCAAATTATGATAACCAAAAATGATGCAGATCCTGCTAAAAGGTGGGTGAATGGTACTTTAGGTATAATAACTTCATTATCAAAAAATCAAATTAAAGTTAAAATTAAAGATGAAGTATTTACAATTGGTAAAGTTAAATGGGACAAATACTCTTATCAATTATCAGGAGGAAAAGTTACAGCACTAAGCGTTGGTTCTTTCATACAATTTCCAATTAAATTAGCTTGGGCAACAACTATCCACAAATCGCAAGGACAGACATTCGAAAAAGTTGCAATTGATCTAGATACTGGATCTTTTGCACATGGGCAAACTTACGTAGCATTAAGTAGAGCTAAAAGTCTAGAAGGGATCACTTTATTAAAAAAGATTAATAAAAAAGACATTATTTTTGATAGTCGTGTTTTGGAATTTATTGGGCAAAAGCTTGAAAAAAAATATATAAAAGAAATTGTTAATAATAAGATGACCTTAAAAAAAGAAGACAATTCTTCTAAAAAAGATGACTGGACTACAAGTGAAGATAATAAGTTAATAGCTTTATATAAAAGAAACGTCCCAGAATTTGCCTTATCTAAAATATTAAAAAAAAGTCTACCTCAAATTAGAGAGCGAATAATGTTATTGATGAAAAAATGAAAAAAAGGTATTTAGATTGGCACCAAATTTTAATAAGAGCGGTTAAGGATATAGACAATTATCCTCCAAAAGTTTTAGGTAAGAGATTAGGTTTATCTAACTCTAATTTTTTTCGGTTATGTCTTAAGTTTCAAAAGTTAAGAGATATAAATAATTCATTTAACTCTTCATATTTAAATGATGAAAGAGCTTTTCGATATACAAAATATCTAATTACAGAAGTTTTAAAATATAAAATTAACGAATTTCTCCCAAAAAAAATCTCCCAAAATCATAAGATTTTTAAAGGTCAGTATTCAGCACTTTATACATATGCTCTAGATAGAGTTAAAAAAGATATGTATTGGAAAAATTTTAATGCAGCAGCATTTTTAATCTGTGGAGCATTTCCGAATAATTTCCTTCCATACCAATTTCAAAAACCAAATACATTTCATTATTTTGATAGAAAAGATAATTTTTTGAAAGCAATGATCGAAGTTTTTAAGCTAAAAAATGACATTGATTTAACAAAAAAAGATTTAGACTCTGACGTAAAGTATTCATTAATTATTGATAAATTTGGAACATTTAGTGAGCCAAATTTAAGATTATATGGTTTATCAAGAAAATTTTGGAGCAAAACTTTTAATACAATAAATGCAAAAGATCTTAGGCTGAGTTTGATAGATTTCTTGAATTTAAATGTTAAAGGCCAAAGAGATCATACAAAAAATTTGATTTCAAAACTTAACAGTAAAAGCATTGATCCAAAAGTTTGTTTCATATGTGGTGAAAAAAGAAGAATAGAAATCCATCATATAATTAATGTTAAAGATACTAAAATATTAAAAAAAAATGACAATATAAATGACACTAAAAATTTAATACCTTTGTGTATTTATCATCATGATGATGCTAAACATATAAATCTAAATTTATATTATAGAAAGAATGGTTATAAAGGACTTTTTGATAGTTTCGTTGATATGCTAAGTGAAAAGGCTAAATGAAAAAACTTTTAGAGAAAGTGGTTAATGAGTAAAAAAGGATCTTATATTGGTGGTCATACACTTTTAACAATCAAAAAAAAAAATAAATCAAAAGTATCAATTGGATCAATATTAAAATCTAAAAATAGATGGCCATACAAAACAATTAAACCAGACGCAGAAGGTCTGCCTTTAAGTAAAGCTGAAAAATTGTTGCTAGAAAGAAGAAAGCAAAAAAACAAAAATGATTTAAAGTCTTAGCTTGAATAAGTGGTACCCACGCCTAAGGCTTATAAAATCATAATTAATTTTTATAAAAAAAATCCTACTTAATCCCATGGAATCCTACTAAGTCCTATGATGTCCTATGGTGTCCTATAAAATTTTAGAGATTTTTAAAAGAATTTAACTTTTTTTTATTCTTTTATTGGTGTGGTGTTGACTGAAGAGTCTTGGTTGTGTTAAAATGATTAATCTTTCAAAAAAGATCGTTCTGGATCGTAAATCCTGCTCACTTAATTAAAGCTGGTTCCTCCAGTGTGAAGCGCACATCGTAGAGATCGCAACTACAAACGTAATCTTAAAAATTAATGACGCTTAACAATATGGAGGAAAATATGTCATCAGAAAAGAAGATTAAAGCAAATAGACTTAATTCAAAAAAATCAACAGGACCAAAGTCTGAAGCTGGTAAAAGAAGATCGAGTTTAAATTCTATTAAACATGGATTAACTTGTGAAAAGAATGTTGCAATTGGAGAAAACAAGCAAGAGTTTGAAGATTTAAAGAAGGATGTGTTAAAGCAATTTCCAATATTTGATCTAATCAGTGAACTTTATGTTCGAAAAATTATTAGCTTTGAATGGTCTATTAGACGTTATCAAACTATTGAAACAGGCTCTTTTTCAAGAGAAAGCTTAGATTATAATCAAAGTGAAAATATATCAGAGAAATCTTATTATCTAGATAGTTCAGAACTTGGAAGTAATGAACAAAAAATATTAGTTAGATCAACAGAGCTTCCAAGTATTGCTTTTATGAGAGATGCTAATGGTGGGAATGCTTTTTTAAAGATCAACACCATTAATGGAAGATCTTTTGCAAGATTAAGAACAGCCATTAAAGATTATCAAGATCATGCAAAATCAGCAGGGAGAACTTCATGAAAAAAGATATTGATAAAAGTAAAGTGAGTAACTTTAAAAATATTAAAGTGAACTATCATCATTACAGTACATTCTGTACGAAAACGAAGCCAAATAATCTTTATTTAAAAGGAGAATTAAAAAAGATTACTTTAGAAGCTAGAGAACAACTTTGTACGGAAGAATTAAAAAAAGATGATCCTGCTCTTTATTATTCAATGATGGGTAAAAAACTTCCTAAAAAATATTTGAAAAAAGAAAATATTCAAATTGCACCTGTTAATGCATTTGTACCCCCTCAATCAAAACTAAGTATTAAAGATCGTGAGGCTTTAGAGGAGAAAGAGGCTAAAGATAAAAAGATAAAGCAAGAAAAAGACTTTAAAGCGCAGCAGGAGAAAACTAAAGAAAAGCAAAGATTAGCTTATAATGAAGCGACATTTTATAAGCAGCAACGTTTAGTTCACTGGTGTAATGCTTATGAACAGGGAAATTATGTGAGTATTCACTCTGATAAATTTAAAAGTAGAGGGAAAAAATATAAATATTATTAATTAATTATAGTTTTTTTTGGTTAATCACTACATCAACTAATACTGCAATTAATAAATTGAGCATAGTAATTCCACAAATGATGATGAAGCTAAAGAAATAAATCCAAGCCCACCAGTAAACATCTTGCAAAGGTAACATCACTTGCTCCCAGCTCGATAAAGTTAAGACTTGGAATAATGTAATCATTGAAACCCCAACATCTCCCCATCTTTCAGGGATATTGCTGCTAAATAAAATTGAACCTATAGTTGCGTAGATATAAAGAATTATAAATAATAATAGTCCTACATAAAATACTCTTTTCACTGATGACAATAAGGCTTCTATTATTTTTTTCAATTCTGGAACAACGGAGATAATTCTTAGCACTCTAAATACTCTCAATAATCTTAACAGTAAGAAACTTGAATTATTTGGTATTGGAATTAATGAAATTAATACAATTAAAGTATCAAATATATTCCACCCACTTTTAAAAAAATTTAATTTTTTAGGCTCTCCAATAAATCGGATTAAAATTTCAATCACAAAAAAAACAGTAATTGAGTAATCTAAATAATTTATTGCTTGTGTAGTAAATTCACTTAAATCGTAAGTATTAACTCCAATTGTTATTGCATTTACTATGATAATTGAAATTACAACAAATTGAAAAATTCTACTTTCTTTTAAATTATATAAAATTTTATTCATATTTGATCTAAATTTTTAAGTTAATCTCTAAAATTAACAAAATCAATAGGTTGACCTATTAGGATAGGTTGAAACTCTAATCCCCCAAATAATTGCCAGCTTCCTGAGTGATTTTCCAGAGTTCACTTGCGTTTTCTTTGATCATTAAATAAAATTTATTTTTCAAATATGAATAATAATTCTGCGTTATATCCCTCTTTAAAAAACAAAGTAGTATTTATACTGGGTGGAAGCTCAGGAATTGGAGCAGACTTCGTTGAAGCTTTTGCAAAACAGGGATCAAAAGTTGCCTTTGTTGGAAGAAATGAAAAATTAGCGAATGCACTTATTGAAAAGCTAAGCGATTGTAGTTTTGTTCCTAAGTTTTATAAGTGCGATATTGTAGATCTTAAAACCTTAGAAGCCTCAATAGAACATTGTATAAAGCATATTGGACATATTGGAGTACTTTTAAATAATGCTGCAAATGATGAAAGGCATGAGTTTAATGACACGACACATGAATATTTTGACTGGGAGTATCAAACCAATTTAAGGCCTCATGTCTTTACAGCGAAAGCTGTGATCAAGAGTATGATAGAATTGGGCTCAGGGACTATAATTAATTTAGGTTCAATTGGTTGGATGAGAAAAAATGATAAAACTATTTTATATGGAATATTTAAGTCCTCAATGAATGGTTTAACTAATGGTCTAGCTAGAAGATATGGTAAAAATAAAATTAGAGTAAATACATTAGTTCCAGGGTGGACTATGACAAAAAAACAAATAGAAAAATATGTAGACGATACTACAGAACAAAAAATTAAAGATGGACAATGTTTACCTGACAAGGTTCAACCTCACGATATTTCAAATGCAGCATTATTTTTAGCCTCAGATGAAAGCAAAATGATTACAGCACAAAGTATTGTTGTTGATGGCGGGTGGACTTAATATTTAATCTCTAAAGTTAATAAATTCAATAGGAAGACCAATATCAATTGCCTTAATTGCAGCTATGGCTTCTTGAAGATCGTCTCTTTTTTTTCCATCAACCCTTAATTCTTCTCCTTGGATTTTGATCTGAATTTTAAGTTTTAACTTTTTGATATCACCAATAATCTTTTTTGCATTTTCTTGGCTTATTCCTTCTTTTAATTCACTAACCTGTCGAATGGTTCCACCTGTTGCACCTTCTGAATTTTTAATACTTAATACTCTTGGATCCACTTTTCTTCTTACCAGATGAGTTTCTAATAGTTCATTGACTTGTTTAAGTTTTAATTCATCTGTGGCTATTGTTGTGATATTTTTATCTTTTCGTTCAATTGAAATATTAAGTCCTTTAAAATCATATCGGTTACTAATCTCTCTTAAACAATTAGCTAAGGCATTATCAAATTCTTGATAATTAATTTTACTGATCACATCGAATGTAGGCATAATATTTTTATTAATCTATATGATAATATATTTTTTATTGAATAAATTAAATATAAGATAACGATTAACAAATGAATAAAATTAAAATTCATATAAGAAATAACCACTGGAAAGAGGGTTTTTTACCTTGTGATCCAGAAGGTGAAAAGCATAGCACAATCACTAAAGAAGAATTCGAAAAAGGACTTAGTCAACACCCAGAAATTAGAGAAAAGATAGAATATTTAGTCGATTGGGATGATGATAATTATCTAACTTCTATGAAAGAAGCAGATATTTTGCTTGGTTGGCAGTTTCCAACAGAAAATATTAAAGTGATTGCACCAAACCTTAAATGGATACATGTAAGCTCTGCTGGAGTAAACCATCTATCACCCTTTGATTGGATGAAAGAAGATTTAGTTTTAACAAACAGTAGTGGAGTGCATGCTAAAAAAGCAGGAGAATTTGGTTTAATGAGTATTTTAATGCTTCAAAATCAAATGACCAAAATAGTTACAAACCAGAAAAATAAAGAGTTTGTTACTTTGTTAAGCAAACCTATTGAAGGTTTTAAAGTTGTTGTAGTTGGAACCGGATCCTTAGGTGGATCATTGATAAAACATATAAGTAAACTTGGAGCAGAAGTTATTGGGGTTAATCGAAAAGGAAGAAATGTTGAGGGTTGCTCAAAAGTAATTACCTTTGATAAAATAGATGAAGTATTGCCAAATGCTGATTTTTTATATCTTGCAGTTCCTGAAACAGAAGAAACTAAAGGATTAATTAATAAGACTAGATTAGATAGTCTTAAATCTACCTGTGGAATTGTTAATATTGGTAGACAATCTGTTCTAGATTATGAAGCTTTAAGAATTAAATTAGAAAAAAATGAAATAGCAGGGGCTATTTTAGATGTATTTTCTCATGAACCCATTCCAAAAAACTCTAGTCTTTGGGATACCCCAAATTTAATTATTACCCCTCATATTTCATCAGACAGCCAAGGTAATTATATTGAGATGGTATTAAAAATATTTTTCAAAAATCTTAAATACTTTATAGAAAACAAGGAACTAATTAATCAAATTGATCGAAAATTAGGTTATTAGAAATTGATATAGAGACAATTTGTTTGATTACATTAACCATTAAAAAATATAAATTATGAACATATGAAAAAAATATTATTTTTTATTCTTCTAACATTTAGTCTTAGTGCGACTGCAATAAGTAAAGAAACCACTTTTACTAATGAGATATTTGAAAAATCTCAATTAGATGGAAAAACTGTTGTAATTCATTCATGGAATAAGACCTGTGTAACTTGTGCTCAACAAGTAAAAATATTAGATAAAGCTAAGCAAGATTTTAAAGACGTTATTTTTTTAAGTTTCGAACAAACAAAAGATAAGGATATTGCTAAATTTTTAAGCATTGATTACTGGACTACAATTGTGGTTTATAAAGACAATAAAGAATTGTCACGTACCATTGGTCAAACAGATAAAGAAAAGATTTATTCTCAAATCAATTCACTATAACAATTTTAATACTTAAGGCTTTAAGGTTTGTTTTCTTCAACAACAGGCTCAGTTACAGGTTTAATTGGATCATCAATAGGTTCAGTTGATGGGTTTAATTCAATACCAGCTGGCGTAATTGATTGAGGCATTGCAACGAATTGAGAGTCTGGATTTTCAACAACAGGTCTAACTTTTGATCTATAAAGACCATAAATACCAATCAAACTATGAAAAAATATTAAGAAAATAAAAAATCCATTAGGTCCAACCATACCCATAAAAACTGAACACAAAAAAGGCCCACCCATAGCACCCATGCCAAATGTAAATTGCAAACTAGCTCCGGCTGCAACAAACTTTTCCTTAGGAATAAAATCATTAGTATGTGCTAAAATTAAAGAGAACATTGGAAGACTACAAAAAGAAAATAAAATTAAAAAAACGTAAAACCAAAATTTACTGGTTGCTAAATCACCTGGTAAATACATTTGTCTTGAAGATAAAATTGCACAAAAGGCAAAGAATGATGCTGCAAAAGTTACTATAATGATTACTTTTCTTCTATCATACATATCTGACAATTTTCCAATTGGCCATTGAGAGATTGCACCTGAAACTGCTAGCATAAATGTAACTAATGAGATTTGAAAAATAGAAAAGTTCATTGTTGTTGCGTATACCGCAAGCAGAGTAAATAATGCAGATTGAATAGTTCCATAAAAAAATGAACTAACCATTCCAAAAGGAGATGAAATAAATACTTCCTGTAATGACATTTTAGATATTTTTTTAAATGTTGGAGCTTTTCTTTTGGTAAGTAAAATTGGAATTAGTGCAGCTGATGTTATGACTGAAATTAATATAAAAGGTTCAAAGTTTAATGGATCACTAAAGTTAAGCAAAAACATTCCAAGTCCCATCGCACCATATAAAATGACCATGTAAACAGATAAAACACTTCCTCTATTTTTGTTACTTGCTCTATCGTTTAACCAACTTTCAGCAACAGTATAAATAGAAACCATACTAATTCCTGTAAGCACCCTTAATAGAAACCATGCAAAAGGACTTACATATACTGCGTGAATTAGAACTACTAATGAGGCTATTGAAGCAAAAGCCGCGAATACTCTGATATGTCCTACACGAGAAATTATTTGTGGAATAGTTTTGGCACCAATAAAGTAACCAACAAAGTAACCAGACATCATAAATCCTGTTGCTGTTAAACTAAATTCTTCTTTTACAGCTCTAACCCCAAGTAATGACCCTTGAAATCCATAGGCAAGCATAAGTGCTCCCATTCCTAAAAATAACGCCCATGAATTTTTTAATACTTTTTCCATCTGAATCGGTATCTATTTCTGATTTGTGGCTAAATCAAGTTAAATGTATTTAGAAGTTTATGATTTTTTAAGCTTTAAAAATGAGTGAATGGCAATCGTTAAGATGATGACCATTCCACCTTGGATAGTCTCGATGCTAGGCTGTTCTTTAATTACCATCCACACCCAAAAAGGACCAATGATAGTCTCTAATAAAAAGAACAAATTTACCTCTTCGGCAGGGATAAATCTTGGAGCAATTGTTACAAGCACAAAAGGAATAGCAACACACATAATACTCATTAAAGGAATGATAAATAAGTCTCTATCAACTAAAGAGTAGGTTTCGATAAAAAACATAGCAAAGATTGCAACACATAATTTCCCAACAACTGCTGCGGGTAGTAAGTTTTTTTTCTTAGCCGATCTAATAGTTACAGCATTAATTGCAAGTCCAAGGCCTGTGATAAAACCTAAGATATCTCCATAAACATTACCTAATTGAAGAGAGTCGTAGAAAATATAAACTGCAGCTAAAAAGGTTACTCCAATTGCAATCCAAGTTTTTCTATCAGGTATTTCTTTTAAGAAAATAGCGCCCAAAATTGCAGACAACATAGGGGCCATTGCTATCATGACTAAAGTATTAGCTACATTAGTGTTCTGGATAGAGACTACAAAAGTAATATTAGTAATAGAGAAAGTAGTTATAAAAATTAAACCATGGTAACCACTATTAAATAACATCTTAAAAAAATTGGACTTATAAACGATTAACATTCCAATCAAGACAGTAAAAAATGGAATCATTCCACGATAAAATACCAAACCCCAAGTATCTACATTCGATAATCTAATAAATAAACTATCAGGGGTAATAAACATCACTGCAACAAATGCTAAAAAAGATCCTTTTTGTTGGTCTGATAGATTATTCATGTTTTTAATTCATTCCAAAAAGTTTTTGCAAGATTAATTCCTGATAAATCATACAATGTTTTTAATCCAGTAGGTGATGTTACGTTGATATCACCATTTAATTTTTGATCTATAAAATCTATTCCAGCAAAAAAAATATTTTCTTGTTTAAGATCTTTAGCAATTAATTTTGAAACTTTTTTCTCTATGTTAGTTAATTCAATACTAATTGGTTTTGCACCTTTGCTCATGTTACTTAAAAAAGAACCTTGTTTTGGAACTCTTGATATTGCACCACACACTTTACCATTTATTAAAAAAACCCTTTTATCTCCCTTGCTAATCTTAGGTAAAAATTTTTGACACATTATATGATCATGCTTTTTGATAAATTGGTTAATAAATTTTGAATTAAATCTATTTAAAAGATGAATATCATTTCCTCCATAACTATGAATAGGTTTTATAATAACTTTTTTATGTACCTTAAAAAAGTTTTTAATCTCATTAATATTTTGGGTGAAAATAGTACTGGGCATAAATTTTTGGTATCTGACAGAATATAGTTTTTCAGATACGTTTCTAATTGAAGTAGGGTTGTTCAAAATTTTAACTTTATCCTTAATTGTATCTAGAATGTAAGTTGCTGAAATATATTCAAGATTAAAAGGGGGGTCTTGACGAATTAGAATAAATTTACATTTTGTAAGATCTAGCTTTTGTTTTTTTAAGATTTTAAAAAATTTTTTGTCTTTATAATTAAACTTTATAAAAAAACCTGAGGCAATTACTTTTGAATTAATTACTGACAAATTTTTTGGGTCATAATAAAATATCTTGTAGTCTTTGTTTTGAATTTCATTTGCAAGAAAAACACTTGTGTCTGTTTCAGGGTTTAATTTTGAAGGATGATTGCCTTGAATAGCAACGATTTTATTTGTCATATAATTCTTTTAAATCTTCAGTTCTAGAAAATTTGCTAATCATATGATCTGCATTAGTTGTTTTTTCATCAATCACTTTTTGCAAATGATTTAAAAATAAAGTTTCATTTTTTCCATGTTTATTAAGAATATCTCGATCCTCTAGTCCTTTTTTAGATAAATCTAATAATGTACCTGCCCAATAAAGAAGATCTTTTCCCATAAGCTGTGTGTTAAATCCTTTTTCAGGAGCTTCAAGATATGCGTTAATAATTTTATCTTTATCCCAAGTCGAAATTAATTCATAAACTTCATCTAAATTTCCATATAGCATACCGATGTTAAAAGCTGGTCCTGAACACAGACAATCCCAGCCACAGGTATCCATTGATCTAAGTTCAATATACTTCTTCAATCTATTTTCTGTAAAAATTGTACTTAAGTGAGTAGTCAAATCACTTTCGGTGGGTAGTCTGTTTCCAATCTCATCAATTTTACCCTCCATAAAGTCCTTAAAGGTATATTTTCTTCCAGAAATATATGTTCCATCATGTTGAATAAATAAAATTGGAAAATTTATTATAAATTCTGCATATTTTTCAAAGTTTAAATCTTCAAAAAATAATTTAGGAAGTCCTCCTCTAGAGGTGCTTTGCCAAACTTTAGATCTATAGGATAAATAATTACTTTTTTTCTTTTCGACAATTGCTGAGTTTGCAAATAAAGCAATTGAAATTGGAACTATAGAATTAACAACTTTAAATTTTTTCATGAAATCGTCTTCAGAGTTGTAATCGATGTTAAGTTGTGTGCCGCAAGTTCGATACATCATATCCAAACTAAGCTCACCTCCTAAAGGCATGTCCTTAGTCATTAATTTATATCGTTGTTTAGGATTATTTGGAATTTCATCTAATTTTGAAATAGGATCAAATCCAGCACTCACAATATTAATATCTAATTTTTGAGTAACTTGTCTTAATTCAAATAGATAATCTTGAGACTCTGCGCAAGCTTCATGAATATGATTAAGTTTATCTCCTGATAACTCTATTTGGTTTCCAGGCTCAAGAGTAATATTTTTGCCACCTTTATTTAACCCTATGATATTTTCTCCCTCTAAAATTGGATTCCAGCCAAATTCTAAAAGAGCTGCAAACATTTCTTTAATTTTTAAATAGTTAATTCTTTTATTATCAATGTTACTGAACAAAAATTTTTCATGCTCAATTCCGATTCTAAAATCTTTTGTCTGTTTAATTCCTGATTTAAAATATTCTATTATTTGTTCTTTAGATTTGATCATGTGTATCTAGATAATATTTAAATTTATAATTTAAAGATAATTATTAAAAATTAATTTTTTTGTTATTTAGTTGTTAGAACCAGTGCTTAATAAGGATAATTGAGTTACTTTATTATCTCCTAATTCATCAATAGGTTTTACAGGATAATCACCTGTAAAATAATGATCTGTAAGCTGCGGGTAGGTATCATTTCTTTTGTCAAAACCAATTGCTTTATACAGTCCATCTAAAGATAAAAATTTTAAGGATTTTGCACCAATATATTCACAAATTTCATCATTAGTTTTATTTGCAGCCAACAATTCTTTTTTAGTTGGGGTATCAACTCCATAAAAATCTGGATATCTAATTTCAGGGCATGCAATTTTAACATGCACTTCTTTAGCACCAGCATCATATAGCATCTTAACAATCTTATGTGAAGTTGTACCTCTCACAAGCGAGTCATCAATTAATATAATCTTTTTATTTTTAATGGTTGTTTGGTTTGCATTTAATTTTAATTTCACTCCAAGGCTTCTGATTTTTTGACTAGGCTCAATAAAAGTTCGACCTACATAATGATTTCTTATCAAACCATGTTCATAATTCATCTTTAAATTTTGAGCAAACCCAAGAGCTGCAGCGTTACCACTATCTGGAACAGGAACTACTATATCTGCATCAACATCATTTTCTTTAGCAAGTTCTGCTCCAATATTTTTTCGATGTTCATAAGCTGTTTTGTTATCAAGAATACTATCTGGTCTTGCAAAATATATATATTCAAAAACACATGGTCTTACTTTTTTTGGAGGAAATGGTTTAATACTTTCTAACTTATTATTTTCAATTAGAACTATTTCTCCATTTTCAACATCTCTTATAAATTTTGCTCCAATTATATCCAATGCACATGTTTCTGAGGCAAGAACATAACTATTTCCTAATTTACCAATTACAAGCGGTCTAATTCCATAGGGGTCTCTAACACCAATTAGAGAATTTTGTGTCAGCATAACTAAGGCGTAACCACCTTGAATTTGAAATATTGCATCAACAACTTTGTCTATTGTTTTTGGTCTTTTAGATTTTGCAATTAATTGAACTATTGTTTCAGTGTCCGATGTTGTGTAGAAAATAGCTCCATCTTCAACTAGTTTATTTCTTAAAGAAATCGAATTAGTTAAATTTCCGTTATGAGCAACTCCAATACCACCTGCATTCGTATCTGCAAAAAATGGCTGGATGTTTCTTAGAGTGTTTTCACCAGTTGTACTATATCTATTATGCCCAATTGCATAATTTCCTTTAAGTTTTTCAAGTACCTTTTCTTTGTTGAAATTATCACCAACTAAACCAAATCTTTTCTCAGAATAATATTTTTCTCCATCAAAAGATACTATTCCACAACCTTCTTGACCTCGATGTTGAAGCGCATGAAGACCAAGCGCTGTTAATGCAGAGGCATCTTTTGCATTACTTACACCAAATACACCACATTCTTCTTTTAATTTTGGATCAAAGTTCTTTAATTTTTTCTTTAGAATCTTGATATGTTTTTTCATTAGGAAATTCTTTTATGAGATAATTACTACCTTTTTCAAGGTAAGGAAAGACGTATGATTGATCTAAATTTATAGGCCATTTATCATAATTATAGACAATATGAATTCCAGCAAAGACACAAACACCAACAATATATGCTTTAATAAATCCAAAAAAGAATCCAAACGTTTTGTCAAGCCCACCAATACCAGTGTAGCTGATGGCCTTGCTGATTGCTTTATTAATTAGTAGCACTAAAAATATAACTACTACAAAAATAGTGATACTAAGCCCTATGTCGAGAATGTATTCACTATCAATTATATCCTTAAAATAAGGTTTAACTCTAGGAAATAAAATTAAAGTAATCACATAAGCTAAAACCCATTTAGCCATGGAAAGAATACTTAATACAAAACCTTTGCTATAACATTGTATTAAAGATAAAATTGTCAATACAAGATACAAAAAATCAATTACTGATGTTTCATTAAAAAAGTCTTGAAGTGTATTTAGCATCTAGATCATTTACCAAAAGGTTTTACAGTTAAGATTAAAGCAGGCAATAAAGTCAAAACAGATATCATTGCAAGCAACATTGCTATACCTGTAAATAACCCAAAATAAATTGTAGGAATAAATTTTGATAACACTAAAATTGAAAAACCGAAGACAATAGTTATGGATGTATTTAATATAGCAACCCCAACTGTAGAATGACATTTTTTTAAAGTTTTGCTGTAATCTTTAATCTTGCTGAATTCTTCTTTAAATCTGTAAATATAATGAATACTATTATCTACCGCTATTCCAATAGTTATTGCTGCAATAGTAATTGTCATCATGTCTAAAGGAATACCAAGTAGACCAATAATTCCTAAAATAAAAAATGCTGCAATAAAATTTGGAACTACACCAATGAGTGATAACTTAATATTTCTAAATAAAATAATAAACATTGTAAATATTCCTATCATAACCAATCCTAAAGTAAGAATTTGTGATTTGAATAAGCTCTGTAATAAATTATTAAATAAAATTAAAACTCCGGCTAGTTTGAATTCACTTTCCTTCAATCCTATTTTATTTTTTAGGTCAAAATTTATTTTATTTATTAAGTCATTTCTTCTTAAATTTTCTTGAGAGTCTATAATTCTTAAACTTATTCTAGCTTCATTATCTTTAATGGATAAGTATGGATCAATAATTTCAGTTTTGATACTTTCTGGAATTTTAGAATATAAAACCCCCATTTCTAAAGTACCAAGAGGCTTGTTGTTATTTAATTGTGTCGCAACGTCTATAATTGAAGAAAAAGATATAACTTTTCCAACTTGAGGTAGACTATCTAGATAATTGTGAACTGAAGCTATCTTATCGATTTTATCTTTGGTAAACCAATATTTTTCATCATTTCCATCTTCATCATCACCCCAATCATCAAACTCATCATCCTCTGCTATTTTTTCTTTATTTTCAGTTACAGGAAACTTTAAGATAACCTCAAGTGGAGTAGTGCCACCCAATTCTTCATCAATAAGTTTCATTCCTTTATAAATTTCAGTATCTTTATTAAAGTAATTGATGAAACTATTTTCTACTTCAAGCTTACTAATTCCAACCACACTTAAAATAACAATAATTCCAGTTACACCAAAAATTGCAGTTTTGTTGTTCAAAGAAAGTAGACCTAAAAAATTTGTGATTTTAGAGTCTTGTTCTTTCTTTAGGGATATATTTGTTGTGGGGGCAAAATTTAAAAGAGTTGGAAGAAGAGTAAAAGTAATAATAAATGATGTAATTAATCCAAAAGTCATCATCCAGCCAAAGTCAATAATTGGTTTAATCCCGCTAAAGATTAAAGATAAAAAAGCAAATACAGTAGTAAAAACAGTATACAAAATAGGCCAAAACATTTTATTTGTAGTAAGAGATATGATTTCAAAATTATTTTTAGCAGGGTAATCTTTTCTTAATTGAAGAAATCGAGTACTCATATGAATGTTCATGGCCATGGTTAATATGAGCATTAAGGCGATAAAATTTGAAGAAATAACTGTTACTTTCCACCCAAGAATTCCAAGTAAGCCCATCATAATTACAACTGAAAATAAGCAACTACTAATTGGAACGATTATCCAAATTAACTTTCTAAAAACAAACCACAGAGTTGCAATAATAAATAAAAGAACGCCTAAACCAAAAACTACAATATCACTTTTAATGAAAGTCATCATATCATCAGCTATCATGGGAATTCCTCCAAGATATATTTTTCCCACATCGCCATAACTTTGAATAACTTGTCTGATCTCTAATATATTTTCATGATTTTGTTTCTTTATTTTATCTTTATATTCTTCAATCTCTTCTTTGGATAAATTTTCAATATTTTCTAATTTTTTATTCTCTTTAATGTTAACAATTATTCCGCTGGTATTTCCATTTTCACTAATTACAAAATTTCTAAAAACTGGACTATTTAAAATTTCTTTAAAACCACGATTTTTATCAACTCCTTCATCTTTAAGAGTTTTAAAACTTTCCAATCTTTCTTGAAGGGGCGCGTCTGAATTACTTAAAAGAGGTACATCCAAAAGCGTAATTACACTATGAACCCAATTTAGACTTTGAATTTTATATTTTAAACTTAAAAGATTATTAATAGAGTTATCAGTAACCATCCCTTCATTAGGGGTATAGGTAAGAATTAAAAAGTCTTTTGAGCCATATCTCTCTGTTACTTCTTTTAAATATGCTAAATCAGGATCGCCTTCTATTAATAAAGTTTCAGAAGAAGCATCCAACCTAAAGTCTTTAGAGTAATATCCAAAGCTCAATATCGCAATAATAAGTAAAATAAATACTGTTTTTGAATTTTTAAGAACACTATTTTGATACAATTGAGCAAACATTAGCTCTTTTATATTGGAATTTAATTAATTTGAGTATCTTTAAATTTAGTAAATCTCTCTTCAAACTCAAGAGTTACATTACCTATTGGGCCGTGTCGTTGTTTCCCAATTATAATTTGCGCTAAGTGAGCAACTTCATTCATTTTTGCTTGCCATTCTGCATGTTCAACTGTTGCTTCTCTTGGCTCTTTTCTTGATAAGTAATATCCTTCTCTGTAAACAAACATTACAACATCCGCATCTTGCTCAATAGAACCAGACTCTCTTAAATCTGATAGTTGTGGTTTGTGATCATCTCTTTGCTCAACTTGTCTAGAAAGTTGTGATAATGCTAAAACAGGGACACCAAGTTCTTTAGCAATTGCTTTTAGTCCCTGAGTAATTTGAGAGATCTCTTGCACTCTTCCATCTTTATTAAATGTAGTTCCTCTCATCAGCTGTATATAATCAACAACAACCATATCTAGGCCATGCTGTCTCTTAATTCTTCTTGCTCTGTTACTCATGGCTGCAATACTAATTGCAGGTGTCTCGTCTATAAATAGAGGGAGATCTGCTATATTTTTTGAAGTTTCTAAAAATTTATCAAATTGTTCATCAGAAATTCTTCCACGTCTTATATCATTTGAACTAATTCTTGCTTGTTCAGAAATAATTCTTGTAGACAATTGCTCAGATGACATTTCAAGTGAAAAGAAAGCTATAGAAGATTTTTTACCACTTTCTTGTAATTTGTGAGCTGCATTGAACGCAATGTTTGTTGCAAGTGATGTCTTACCCATTGAAGGACGACCAGCTATAATTACTAAATCTGACTGATGAAGGCCTCCAAGCTTATCATCTAAATCTCTTAGACCTGTTGGAACACCGACAATACCTTCTTCATTTTTATATGCAGCAGATGCCATTTCGATAGTTTGTTTCATAGCAGCATCAAACTTAACAAGATTAGAATTAAAGGAACCTTTTTCTGCTAAATCAAATAAAGATTTTTCTGTATTTTCAATAATATTTTGTCCAGTAGTATCGAGCTCACTTAATTTTGCACTATCCATTGTTTGTTCAGATATTTTAACTAATTCACGTCTTACAAACATATCATAAATGATTTTTGAATATTCTAATGCCTGACGCACTGATGTAGAAAATTTAGTAATTTTAACTAAATATTCTGGGACATTTAAATCATCTTTTTCATCTTCAAAATAATTTTTTAAAGTAATAGGGTTTGCAAGCATTCCTTTGTAAATTAAAGTATCCACTGCATCAAAAATTTTTTGGTGCATCGGATCATAAAAATTTACACCAGAAATAATTGTGCTAATTTCATCAAAAATTTCGTTGTTCACCAATAGGGATCCAATTACAGCTTGTTCTGCTTCAATATTATTAGGCAATTCTTTAAATTGATCTTTAACGATGCTTAAATTGTTTTCCATAAATAATAATTTACAGAATTATCTTTTTAATAAAATTACTAATAAAGGCTGGGGAAAAGAATGTATAATTATTGTATCGTATCAGCTGAAGTAACGTTAACTGTAATTTCAGCGTCAACTTCAGAGTGTAAAGAAATTTTTACTTTAAATTTTCCAAGAGACTTGATTTCTTCAATTGGTTGTATCATTGAAGGCTTGATATCAATTTTATTTTCTTCCTGAATTAATTTTGCAATCTCAGTTGGTTTAACAGAACCATATAATTCATTGTTTTCAGTACTTAGTTTTTGAACACCATACTCTTTACCATTAATTTGTTCTGAAATTTGTGCAGCTTCTTTTTTCTTTTCACTATCTTTTTTTGATAAATCTGATTTTATTTTTTCAACTTCTAAAATATTTTCCTTTGAAGCATACAGTGCTTTTTTGTTAGCAATTAAAAAGTTTCTCGCATAACCTCTTTTAACTTCTATCACTTCACCGATAGAACCAACTCTTTTTACATTTTCTAGTAAGATTACTTTCATATTATATTAAAGCTAAATTTCTAGCTCTTTTAATAGATAGAGATAACTCTCTTTGTTTTTTTTGAGAAACATTGGTAATTCTTGAAGGTAAAATTTTTCCATTTTCAGACATATATTTTTTTAAAAGTCTTACATTTTTATAATCTACTGCAGGAGCACCTTTTCCAGATAGTGGACAGGTTTTTTTAAATTTATATTTATTTGGTTGAAAAATACTTAATTTAGCAAAATTGCTTTGTTTACCTTTTTTGTTTCCACTTTGTCTTTTAGGCATAATTAGTTTCTATAACTTTCTTTTTTTTCATCATCATCTCTTTTAGCAAAATAATTAGCCTCAAGATCAAATTTCTTAACTCTAACTGTTAAGTATCTTAATAATTTTTTATCTATAGCTTCATTTTTTTCTAACTCGTCAATTACATTGCCTTTACCTTTAATCTTAAAGTGAATGTAGCTACCTTTTTTATTTTTCTTAATTAGGTAAGATAAGTTTAATAAACCCCAATTTTCAGTTTTAACAATTTCACCTTCATTTTTTTCAACAATTTTAGAATATTTCTCTGTTAATTGCTTAATTTCACTTGGTGAAGTGTCTTGTCTAGCTATGATAGTATGTTCGTATAAATTCATTTAAGTTCTTTAATAAAAAGTGAGGATATACTATTATAAATGTTCAATTACAATAGTTAAAAGAGCAAAATTAATAGTTTTTTTTATATGTTTTCAGTAATTTTTCCAGGTCAAGGTTCACAAATGATTGGTATGGGAAAAGAATTCTATGACAAGTTTGACCTTGTTAAAAACCTCTTTAAAGAGGCTGATGATACACTGAATTTTTCAATATCTAAGCTTATTTTGGAGGGTCCTAAAGAGGAATTAGACTTAACTGCAAATACTCAACCAGCAATATTTTTAATCAGCTACTCAATTTATCATGTAATTAAAAAAGAATTCAATATTGATTTGAGTAAAGCAAAATATTTTGCAGGACATTCATTAGGTGAATATTCTGCTTTATCTTGCGCGGGTTACTTAAATTTTTCAGATACTTTAAAAATTTTAAGGACAAGAGGAGACGCTATGCAAAACTCAGTTCCTAAAGGCGAGGGTGGTATGGTTGCAGTATTAGGCTCAACTGTTGAAATAGTTGAAAAAATCCTAAAAGATAATGAAAAAAGTTTAAGTGTTGAAATAGCAAATGATAATTCTGAGGGTCAGATCGTATTAAGTGGTAAAATGGATGATGTAGATAAATTTATTTTACTTTTAAAAGAAAATTCTATTAAAAATATAAAGTTACCAGTTAGTGCACCTTTTCACTGTAGTTTAATGAATAAAGCAACAAATATAATGAATGATGAATTAAACAAAATAAACTTTATAGAAGGTAAGAATAAATTAATTTCAAATGTTACTGCTAATGAAATATCAAATACCAATGAGCTAAAGGATTTGTTAGTAAAACAAATAGAAAATAGAGTAAGATGGAGAGAGAGTGTAATTAATATGATTGGTGGTGGTGTAAATCATTTTATTGAAATTGGCCCAGGTAAAGTTTTATCAGGTTTAGTTAAAAGAATTAGCAAAGAAGTAAAAATAGATACTATTAACAATCAAACAGATATTGAAGGCTTGCAATTATGAGTAGTTTAGAAAATAAAAATATTATTGTAACTGGTGCATCAGGTGGAATAGGTAATGCCATAATTAAAAAACTAAGTGAAGCAGGAGCAAATATTTTAGCTTCTGGTACTAGAATTGAAAAACTAGAAGAGCTTAAAAAAAATTTTGAAGGTATTAAAATATTAAAATTTGACATATCTCAAAGTGATAAAATTGAAGAGTTTATTGAAAATGCTACAGGTGAGTTAGGTGGAAGTTTAGATGGTATAATTAATAATGCAGGAATAACTCAAGATAATCTTGCAATTCGAATGAGCTTAGATGAATGGCAAAAAGTTATAAATATCAATTTAACCTCAACTTTCTTAATGAGTAAATTTGCAATTAAAAAAATGCTTAAAAATAAGTCTGGAAAAATTGTGAATATTACATCAGTTGTTGGTCACACAGGTAACTTGGGACAAGCCAACTATACAGCATCAAAAGCTGGGATAGTTGCTATGTCAAAAAGTTTGGCAACAGAATACGCAAAGAAAAATATTAATATAAATTGTATTTCGCCAGGATTTATTAAAACAGCAATGACAGATAAAATTGATGATAAATTCAAAGAAGTTATTATATCAAAAATACCATCAGCTCGCCTTGGTGAACCAGAGGATATAGCAAATGCGGTATTATTTTTAAGTTCAGATCTGTCTAATTATATAAATGGCGAAACATTGCATGTTAATGGGGGCATGTATATGGCTTGACAAAATAGCTTTTTAAACTATTAAGAATTTATAACTAAAAAGGATCAATATGTCAGAAGACGTTTCAAGCAAAGTAAAAAAAATTGTAGCTGATCACTTAGGTATCGACGAAGCAAAAGTAACTGAGGAGTCTAGTTTTATAGATGATCTGGGTGCGGACAGCTTAGATACTGTTGAATTAGTGATGGCTTTTGAAGAAGAATTTGGATCTGAAATTTCAGATAGTGAAGCTGAGAAAATTTTAACTGTTGGCGATGCAGTTAAGTTTATCGAAGGAAAAGCGAACTAATATTTTAAATGCCTTCAGAAAATGATGGCGTAATGATTGTTTTATCCTCTCCTTCAGGGGCGGGTAAAACTACATTAGTTAAAATGTTATCCGAAAAGGATAACTACGAAACCTCAATTTCACATACAACCCGCCAACCAAGACCTAATGAAGTAAACGACAAAGATTATTATTTTGTCAATGAAAATGAGTTTAATAGGTTAATCAAAAATCAGGAATTTCTGGAATATGCAAAAGTATTTAGCAATTTTTATGGAACAACTAGAACACCTGTAATTGACAAATTAAATAAAGGTAAAAATGTTTTATTTGATATTGATTGGCAAGGTGCAGATCAGATTAAAAACAAAAAGTTAGATTACAAACTCATAACATTTTTTATTTTGCCTCCAAGTAAAGAGGTCTTATTTGAAAGATTATCGAATAGAGATATGAAAGATAAATTAATTGCAGAGGAAAGAATGAAGCAATTTGGAAGAGATGTATTGCATTGGATAAATTATGATTATGTGGTGATTAATGATGAATTAAAAAGTTGTTATTCTAAAATTAGTAATTTGATTAATGCAGAAATTTTTGATGGGTCTAAAGATTATGATTTGGAATATATTCGAAATCACGTTGAAAAATTAACTTCTTAATTTTTCATATTCAATAGTTAATTTATAATAAGTATCAAAATCTAAATTTTGAGGTCTTAACTTTAAGTCTAAATTAAATTTATCAAGTAAATCAGTATTTCCATTAAATATTTGATTAAATGGTTTTTTTAACATCTTTCTTCTGTGACTAAAAAATACTCTTGTAATTTTTTCTAAATTTAACGGATCTTTAATATCAACAAAGTTTTTTTTAGGAGTAAAATGAATTAAAGTGCTTTGTATTTTAGGTCTAGGTGAAAAACTTTCAGGTGAAATATCACAAATTTTATTTACGTTTAGTCTCCAATTTGCTAAAATTGATAATCTTCCGTAAGCAGATGTGTTAAATTGAGCTATAATTCTATCTGCCACTTCTTTTTGAAACATTAAAATAAGGTCAGAAAACCAATAATTATTCTTTAAATTTACAATCCATGTACTTAAAATTTCAGTTGAAATATTGTAGGGCAAATTTCCAAATACCACGATTTTATTTTTTGAAAGTGAGGTTGTATCAAATTTAAGAATATCTTCGTTAAAAATTACAACTCTTTCATCCATTATCTCTTTTAAAGATTCTGCTAAAAAATTATCTTTTTCAACAAGATACATTTTGCTTGGATTATTTTTTAAAATTTCTTTGGTTAAATTGCCAGTACCAGGACCAACTTCTAAAATTTCATTATCAGTAATTGATACAGTGCTTACTATTTTATTGATTATATCATTGTCGATTAAAAAATTTTGCCCTAAACTTTTTTTTGCTCTAATCACTTAAAAATCTAAAAATTTTATTGAGTTATGTAAGCTTAAATGGTTAGATTTATTTTTACCAAGCATAGACTCATTAGGGCCGTGATCTGGAGAAACCCTTATAAAAGGTAGACCTATAGTTATATTTATTGCCTCATATTCAAATAGTGTTTTAATAGGAGCAAGTACTTGGTCGTGATACATTCCAATTATTAGATCAAATTTTTTTCTATTATCTTTTAAAAAAATAGTATCTCCTGCTAAAGGACCTTGAATATCATATTTAAGTTTTTTCAATTTTTTAATAGTAGGGTAGATGATACTTTTATCTTCATTAAAACTATCAATACTTTCACAGTGTGGATTTAGTCCTGTGACACCAATTTTAATTTTTTTACCAAATTTTGTTTTCCAAAATTTATTTATAAGCAACACTTTTTTAATTAATTCTAATTTATTAATTTTTTTAGAAACATATTTAATTGGAAGGTGAGTGGTTAAAGGACAAACTGAAAGCTTTTGATTATAAATTATCATTGCAAAGTCTTTGGTATTAGTTTTTTTTGCTAAAAATTCTGTAATTCCATTGAATTTATTTTTCAAAAAAGTTTTCTTAGCAATAGGCCCGTTGATTAGTTTGTTGCTAATATTATTTTGGATTAATTTTATAGCTATTTCAAAGCAAGAAGAAATGTATTCATTTGATTTGGGTGTAATTTTATCAAATGCTTTGTTTTGTTTAAAGTCTACATTTATTAAATTTATTTTCTTTAAATTATTCTTTTTTTTAATTAGATCATCTTCATTAATAAGATTTAAATTAATTTTTTTTCCTAAAAATTTTGCTTGTTTTAAAATTAACTGTTCTGATGCTATTAAAATAATAGGAGATTTAATTTTTTTTTTATAACTTTAAAAAAAATTTCAAAGAAAATACTGTTAGGTTCTCCAGCAACAATTATTATTGGTTTATAATTCATCAATTTGTAAATTTTTTTTAATCTTATTAAAATAAATTTTTGAATATTGATTTAATTGATTATTTTTTTCAAAATTAGTTATTTTTTTTAATTCTTCTTCAACATTAACTTCTATTTGAATATTTTTAATATCATTAATTTGTAAAATTAAAAAACCACCTGATACATTAATTGGTTTTGTAAAATCATTAATATTTAAATTTTTTATTGCGTCTTTAATCTTCTTATTAAGAGAATTTTCATTAATCCAATCTAATTTACCTCCAAAATTTGAAGTCGCTGAAACACTATACTTAAGAGCTGCAAAATCAAAACCACTATTATTTATTACATTACTGATTTCTGTAAATTTATTGTCTAGATCCTTTAGATTTGAAACTTCAAAAGAAATCTCAGATAATAAATATGATTTTGAAAATTTATTACCTTCATTTATTTTTGCTTTTAAATTTTTTTCATTGATTTTAACTTTTGAAGAAAACTTAATTAAGATTAGCTCATTCCAAAGAGCTTCTATTTCTAATTTATTTTTTACATTTTCAATATCAACATTATTAAGAGTTAAATATTCTTTAAAGTCATTTAAATTTGTAATACCTATTCTTGAGTAAATATTCTGTAAAATTTTATCTAAAAATTCTTTAGGTAATTGTGGATTTTTAAAAGTTTTTTCAATTTCTATTTTTTTTATTCTTTCATTTATGATTGATTTTTTTGAAAGTTTAATAATATCTTTTTTTTTAGAATTTTTTAAACTTGGGTTAAGTGCAATTAAGTATTTATATTCATTATTTACATCTAAACTTGTAATTATTTGATTTTCAATTTTTACTAATATCTTATTTTCAATTCCAAACGAACTAGAGCTATAAATAAAGAAAATAAACGTCAAATATATCAGAATTAACTTTTTAAACATTTATTTAACTATTTCTTTATTCCAGTTTCATAGGTTGCTAGTGGGAATAATGTTATTGAAAAAAATAAATCTTGAGTAGGTTTCAAGTCATCATCTTGGTAAAAGCTTTTTTTAAATTTTAAAGCAGCTGTTAAACAATCGTTTCTATACTCATAACTAAGATCATAATATTCTGTTAAATTAATTTCTTTATTTCTTCTTGTGGAAAATTTTAAAGAGGTATTATCATTAATTGTATATTCTGTGTTATTTGAAAGCACATGCGTTGATCCAATTTCATGTCTTTTTTCAATGTAATTAAAAGATGTAACGAAATTATTAATTGAAAATTCAGTTGAAATGGAGTTTGAATTTATGGTCTTCAAATCATTATCTAATGAAAAATCATAAACTAAATTCAAATTATTAAACAATCTATTATTGATGGACCCAAATATGTCTGAATTTTTTTTGTTAATTGTAGAGCTTATTGGAATATCATTTTCAAATTGATCCCTTACAACAGTTGCTAATTTAACTTCAAAATATTTGTCTTTGACATCTTCAGACAGATCATTTTCTTGTTTATCAAATTTATAATCTAAACCAAGTGTGAGAGATCTCCCAGCTTCAAAAGCATTTGAGATACCTAGTCTATTTATATCATACACATTATTTGCAGTAATATTAGTCACTGTGTCACTATAATTGTCCATATTATTTCCTGGATTAATTCTTAGAGAAATTTTTGGTGTAAGAGTTTGTATGTTCATATTAGTTGATTTTAATAAAGGGATAGCAGAGTCGATTTTTAAAATACTCATTCCGTCCATTTGTATGTTGGATGAATATATAGAGTCATTTTTTCCTGCTGAGTTTAAATTTTTTAAATATAAGTCAAAGTTATTTTTAAATCCTAATTTTGATATAAAACTATTTGAATTGTAAATAAGATCATTAACAACTGTGGTTCTTACATTATTCGTATTTGAAAGTTTATTTACTCCCGACGAATAAAAATTTAAATATCCATTAATTGTATTGTCAGTAATCATTGAGGTAACATTTTTTGAAAAATCATAATAAGGTAAAGTGTATTGGTACCTATCACTGTGTTTTACTCCTAGATTTTCATAAACCTCTATACCTGTTGTTAGATTTTGATTTTCTTTCTCAAGATAAAGTTTAACATTTGAATTCAACGTTGTTTGGCTTGCTGGCAACAAAGGTGTATCGAATAAATTGTTTTCAAAAACTTTTAAGTACGTATCGTTTGTAACTCTTTCAATATTGGCTTCAAATCTACTTTCTATAAAATCGGGAATATTTAATTCGTTGTTATAATTAAGAAATAAATGATTAATATTTTTAGTTTTACTATTGGTTGATGACTTATAATCTCTTAAAAAAGCAAAATCAGCAATTAGTGAGGAGTTTTTTTCTTTTTTCCTAAACTCAGTTTGTAAGATATATTTTTCTTTCTCAAATTTTGAAAATTTTTCAAATAATGTTGGTTTAAAGGTTAAATCTTTATTAGACCCAAGTGTTTTAAAATAAGGGATATTAATTGACGAACCTAGAGTTTTTGAATTATTTAATCTAGGTTGCAAAAAACCACTTCTTCTTTTTACAGATGAGTCTGGATGAAAGAATTTTGGAAAATATAAAATAGGAGTATCATATATTCTTATTATGGCATTTTTATAAATCATATCTTTTTTGATTTTGTCATGAGTTATTTTTTCTGCTTTTATACTCCAAGGAGGGCAATCATCATTAAGTTTACAGCTAGTGAAAATCGCATTATTGACTATAGTCTTGTTTTGATCACTTGATGAGGCTGAGCCATAAATTCTAGGATCATTACTTTCATCTCCAAATACATCTTTATGAATATTAATCTTAGTTTCTTTTGCTATATAACTTTTATTCTTAAAATTAAAAAAACCTTCTGAAAAAAAATATTTATCTATTTTGTTCCCCTCAACTTTTGCCAAAACTTCTATCTCTTTAGCTTTTAAAAGTTCTTTGGGTATATTATATGAAAATTTATCTAGTTTATAAATATTTCCATTTTCATCTTCTATGGATGTTTTTTTTTCTGAAAATAGGTTTTCGTCATTTCTAAAATAAGAGATGTCACTGGATTTAAATTTATATTTTTTTTGAATTAAGGCTTTAGTTTCACCTTTTGTAAAAATTTTCTCTGTATTTATAAAGTAAGATATTTCTTCTGCATAAATTTTTGTATCTTTCTCATAATCATTGATTTCAGCATTTTGTTTTGCTTTAAAAGTATTAAGGCTTTTATCATATTCTAAATTATCTGCTTTTATATCTTTATTTTCATCAACTACTTTTGAATTTCCGATTGTAAATATTTTTTCATCATTTTTAAAATAAATTACTTTATCAGCAATAATTATAACATTTTTAATGTTGTCTAAATATTTTACGTTGCCAGTTATTTCCAAAATGTTTGTAAGTTTATTGTAAAAAAAATTTTCACCTGTAATAGTGCTACCATCATCTGAAATAGCTGTACCACCATTAGTGCCATTGATTTTGTCTCCGTTTTCTAAAATTTCGATTTCAGTAACATTTAATGTAAATGCTTCATCTGCATTTGAAGCACTCAAGGAAAAGATAATCCAAATTAAGAAGAATAAAGAATTAAAAAATTTATTTTTCATTTATATTTAATAACATTATTAGATTTACTAAACTTAAAAATATAATGGGTGTCCATACCGATACCATTAATGGTAGTTTTTCAGTTGAACCCATTACGTTAAAAAAATTGTTTATATAATAAATTATTACTGAAAAAAATAGACCAATAATTATCTTAATGACTTTGCTGTTAGATTTTTTAGTATTTAGCATAATAACTGAAGACAGAACTGTCATTATGACTAAAATTAGAGGATATGTTGCGACCTTATAAATTTGCATATCAACATCTACAGTAGAATAATTTAATGATTTATAGTTTCGTCTTAAATCAATAAGCTTAAGCAGAGAAAGTGATGATAAATTTGAAAATAAACTTTCAATTTTTTTTTGATTAAAATTTGATTTAAATTTTATCAAATCTTTTTTTTTACTCATATTTCCCTCAAAAATTGTTACATCATAAATTAACCATTCATTATCCTTTATATCTATCTTGTCACTTTTGAGACTTTTGATTAAATTAAACTCATCATCGAAAGTTGTTATAAAGGTATTAGTTAAAAAATTATTATCAATTTTTGATGAATTTATAATACTAGTTTGGTTATTGACAACATCTTTCATCCACAATCCATTTTTATTTATGACTGCTAAATATAGTTTATCATCTGAAAATTGATTCTTAATTTGTAGGTAATAATGCTGTAAATTGGATGAAAGAGAATAAAATGTAGTTATAGCCAAAATACCAATAACAAAACTAACAAAACTCAAAATATAAATTATTTTAATATTTTTTAAGCCTGAATATTTAAAAATATTTATTTCATCATTATTAAACAACTTAAGAAAAAAAAATTGAGTTGCTATTAAAAATATAAAGGGAAACATTTCAAAAATAATAGATGGCGAACTCATGATAGACAGATAAATTGGGTAAAGTGAATGCACCTCTTTATTACTAAAAAATTCAATTTCTTTTAAAATATTTAGAATAAATACAAGACACAACATTATAAAAAAGACGTTGAGAAACGACTTTATAAAACCATTTATTAAAAATTTTGTATATGTTTTCATTTTGTAATTTTGTAAAATAATCTTAATTTGTGAATAAAAATTAAGTAAATAAATAAAGTTAAAATAATCGGAAGAATTAAAATTAAAATATTTTTATTTAAATTATTTGAAATATACCCAAGTGAACTCTCAGAGAGTATTATCAACCCAAGACCAAATAAAAAAATTAAATATTTATATTTATTATATTTAAGATTTTCTTTTGAGATTAATATAAATAATAGAGAAATTAATATTAAAACTGGTAAATAAAATGGGTTTATCAATCTTTTAAATATTGTTTTATAAATATTTCTTGGATTACTTTTATTACAATTAATTATATTATAATTTTTTTTTTCGAAAATAGATTTCATACATGTTAACAAAGAAAATGTTGATTGCTCTTGTATCTTTTTGTGAGTAACAAGATGCGAGTCCATATCTCCCAGTCCAAAATCTGATTGAGAAAAATCGAAATTTGTAATATTGTTATTATTATTTTTATTTAAGGTTTGGCCATCATAAAGAACAAGAATTCTTTTATTTCCTTTTAATTCAAAAACTCCTTTTTTAGCAAATGTAATTTGAAATCCTTTTTCATAGTTATTTTTTTTGATATAAATATTTTTAAGTTCCCCATTTTCATTTTTATCTTCAGCAAATATAGTAAGTCCTTTGACTGTATCGTTAAATTTTTTTGGCTTAATTAATCCCTCAAAATAATCTACATTGGAGCTTCTTAATTTTGATCTTGCCATTTCCTGTGATTTTGGAACAATGACTGACATTAGTAGAATTTGTACCAACATAATTAAAATCGAAATCCAGAAAAAAAAATTTATTATACTTATTTTACTAACTCCGTGATTCCAAAAAATGATTAATTCATTGTTTGCCTCATATTTGATAAATGTATAAGAAAAACTTATAAAAAGTGCAAAAGGAAGAATCCTACTAATAATTTTTGGGAAATTTAGTAGTGTATAATTGAAATAAACATTATAATTTCTACCATCTTCAATCATAATGTCTAAAAAATTTACTGCTTGAAAAACCCAAATAATTAAACTTATACCAAACAATGCTAAAAAGAAAAAAGTTAAGCAGTCTAATAATAGTTTTCTAAAAATAATTTTTTTCATTGAAATATGTAAATTTTGACAATATATAGCATTCTACTCGTTAGGATTGTATTTAAAATTTATGACTGTTCAAATTAATTATAAAAGTAGTAATTCAAAAAAAATTTCATCAAATCTTGTCTTATTTGTGGATGAAAAATTCAATATTAGCGGATTAAAAAAACATATCTCAAATTCTGAATTATCATACATCTCAGACCTTTTAAAAAATAGTGATTTAAAAAAAAATTTACTTGTTTTTGAAGTTAACTCAAAAAAAACAATATTTTTAATATCAATTAAGAAAGACATTAATACTTCTGATATAGAAAATTTAGGCGCTAAATTTCATGGTTATATAAAATATGATAAGAAAAATGATTATTTTGTAAATTCAGATACCATCAATAGTAATATTAAAAATTTTGTAGGATATTTTTTGCATGGAATAAAATTAAAATCTTATGAATTTAATATATATAAATCAAAAAAAGATAAAAAATTTGCCTCAATAAATCTAATTGGAAGTAAAAATAAGATATCTTCACAAGATCAATTAAGATTTAAAGCATTAGAAGAAGGAATCTTTTTTGCAAGAGATCTTGTTTCTGAGCCAGGTAATATTTTACATCCTGATGAATATGCAAAAAGAATTAATTCACTTAAAAAATTTGGATTAAAAATTAATATATATGATGAAAAAAAACTAAAAAAACTTGGAATGAATGCTTTGCTTGGAGTTGGGCAAGGTAGTATTAGAGGATCATATCTCGTCACAATGGAATGGAATGGAGCAAAAAATAATTCTAAACCTTTAGCTTTTGTTGGAAAAGGTGTTTGTTTTGATACGGGTGGTATTTCACTAAAACCTGCAAAGTTTATGGAAGATATGACGTATGATATGGCAGGATCTGCCACAGTAGTTGGTTTGATGAAAAACTTAGCAGTAAAAAAAGCAAAGATTAATGCTGTTGGTGTTGTAGGTCTTGTAGAAAACATGCCAGGGGGAAATGCTCAAAGACCTGGCGATATTGTTAAATCATATAGTGGTAAAACAATTGAAATATTAAACACAGATGCAGAGGGTAGATTAGTTTTAGCTGATGCTCTTACTTTCACAGAAAAAAAATTCAAGCCAAGATTTATGGTTGATTTAGCAACTCTTACTGGTGCAATTATAGTTTCTCTTGGATCTGAATACGCTGGTCTTTTTTCTAATGACGATAAATTATCTAATCAATTATTAAATGCTGGAAATAAAGTTGATGAAAAATTATGGAGAATGCCACTGCACAAAAACTTTGATAAATTGATAGACTGTAAAAATGCTGATATGCAAAATATTAATTATGTTGGTGGTGCAGGCTCAACTACTGCTGCACAATTTTTACAAAGATTCGTATTAAACAAAACACCTTGGGCACACCTAGATATAGCGGGTATGGCTTTTTCAAAATATGGAGGAGCACTTAATTCAGGTGGTGCAACAGGTTATGGCGTAAGATTATTAAACAAACTAATAGAGGATGACTATGAGTAATACAGAACAAACATTATCAATTATTAAGCCAGATGCAGTTGAAAGAAATTTAGATAATGAAATAAAAGAAATGTTTAAAAATAAAGGATTTTCAATTTTAAAAGAAAAAAAGATTCAAATTGAAAAATCAGAGGCTGAAAAATTTTATAAGGTTCATGAAACAAAACCATTTTATAATGATCTTTGTGCTTATCTGTCCTCAGGACCAATTGTAGTTATGGTTCTTGAAAAAGAAAACGCAGTATTAGGCAATAGAGAGTTAATGGGTGCTACCAACCCAAATGATGCGGAAGAAGGCACTATAAGAAAAAAATATGGAATTTCTATTGATAAAAACTCTGTACATGGATCAGATAGTGTTGAAAATGCAAAAATCGAAATAGATTTTTTCTTTAAAGATTAAGCAACTTCATAATAGCTGCTGGATATAGTTTATGCTCTTGGGCTAAAATCTTTTTAGCTAAGGTTTCAGGAGTATCTAACTTGTTAATTCTAACTTTCTTTTGATTAATAATTCTACCAGAATCAAGTTTAGAATTTACAAGGTGAACTGTACATCCTGAATATTTATCTTTGTTTTTGATTGCCTTTACGTGAGTATTTAATCCTTTATATTTTGGAAGAAGAGAAGGGTGAATATTTAGAATTTTTCCATTAAAATTTTTGATAAAACTTTTTGATAAAATTTTCATAAAACCAGCAAGACAAATTAAATTTATATTATTTTTTTTTAGTTCATTGATAGCTTTTTTCTCAAATAAAGTGCTGTTAAGATTAAACACTTTTTTTTTAATTTTATTAATTTTTGCATATTTTAAACCTTTTGATTTAGGGTTGTTAGAAATAATTATCCCAATAGTTATGGGTGATTTTTTTAGTTTTGAAAATTTGATAAGAGATTTTAAATTACTACCTGTTCCAGATATAAAAACTGCTGTATTTATCTTATTAGATCCAGTTAACAGAGCCATTTAGTTTTACTTTTTCTTTAAAATTTTTGGAAATTTTTCCTATTACATATGGTTTAAAATTATGCGTAAAATATTTTTTAATTTTATTAAATTTTTTTGGGTTAATAATTAAACAAAAACCAACACCGCAATTGAAAGTTTTAAGCATTTCTTTATCGGATATACCTTTTTTATGGAGCCATTTAAAAATTTTAGATGTTTTTATTTGCTCTAAATTTATTTCAGCTGTTAAATTATCTGGAATAACTCTTCTAATATTATCAGCTAAACCACCCCCAGTAATGTTTGCACATCCATTAATTAAATCTTTGTCTATTAATTTTAAAACTTCATTTACATAAATTTTAGTTGGTCTAATTAACTCTTTTTTTAAAAAGTTATTTTTTTTAATATCTATTTTTTTTTGTTTAAGAAGGTAACGTACTAGAGAATATCCATTTGAATGAAGACCACTTGAAGGAATAGCTAAGATCAAATCATTATTTTTGATTTTATCTTTACTTAAGATTTTATTTTTACCAACAATGCCAACAGCAAAACCAGCAATATCGAATTTACCTTTTTCATATGTACCAGGCATTTCAGCTGTTTCTCCGCCAACTAATTCACATTTAGATAATTCACAACCTTTCAAGATACCTTTGATGATTGACTTTAATTTTTTTAAATCAATTTTATTTATTGATATATAATCCAAAAATAATAGAGGCTTAGCACCCTGAACAATTAAATCATTGACACTCATTGCAACTAAATCTATTCCAATAGTGTCATACTTGTTAAGAGTATTAGCAATTTCCACTTTTGTGCCAACACCATCAGTGCATGCAACAATTTTAGGTTGTTTTATTTGATTTGGTATACTTGATATGGATCCAAAACCACCAATATTTGAAAACTTTTTTTTGCCTCTTTTTTTTGATGAAACAGATGAAATGAAATTAACAAATTGATCAGCAGCGTTTATGTTAACTCCACTTTTTTTATAGGTTATTAATTTATTATTCATTAGTATGTTTTATGAGATTAAATATTAAAATTTTAAATTTTAAAAGATTATATATTCATTTTTGCTTTCTTGCTTTGCTAAATATTTTTTTTTCCACAGAAAATATTCAAGCAAAGACTTTTTCAATCAACGATATAGAGATATCCACTCCTTTTGAGATAAATTTTGATAAAAATAACATAATTGATGAAGGTTTCTTAAAAGCATTTGAAAGGTTAGTTTTATCTATTGTTCAAACTAAAGATCAAAAAAAACTTAATAAGGTATCTCTTGGTTTGATAAAAGGCATGATTGAAACCTTTTCTATTAAAGAGGAAAAATTTATTGATGAGATATATTATTTATCCTTAAATGTATCTTTTAACAAAAAAAAAGTATTAAATTTGATGGAGAAAAAAAATATTTTTCCATCTCTTCCTGGCAAAAAAAATATCTTTTTTTTGCCAATTGTCGTAGATAACAATAAAGATGAAATTTCAATTTTTTCAGAAAACTATATTTTTAATAATTGGAATTTAAACAGTCAAAAGTATCATTTATTGAGATATATTTTGCCCACTGAAGATTTAGATGATTTTAATCTATTAAAAAAAAATTCAAAATATCTAGAAAGTTATAACTTTAATGAAATTATTAAGAAATATAATCTTGAAGAATATATTATATCAATCATCTTCAAAGAAAATAATGCAGTTAAAGTTTTAAATAAAATAAATTTTAATCAAAAAGAAGATATCAAAAATAAAACTTTTGAAAATCTTAATATAGATAACAATCAAGAAGCAGATAAATTAGTTAAAAGCTTAAAAACTATTTTTGAAAATTATTGGAAGAGTAAAAATGAAATTAACACATCGGTAAAAATATTTTTAACGATTTCTGTAGATAACAAAAACATAGAAATTAAGAAATTTGAGGAGTTATTAAGTAATATGAATTTAGTGTATGATTTTTATATTCATAAATTAAATAATAAAAATGTTTTTTATAAAATTATATACAATGGATCACCAGACCATTTCCTAAAAATTATGAAAAATAAAAACTATAAATTTGATATTCAAGATCAGATATGGGCCCTTAAATGAATAATTTAAATCAACTAATATTAGATTTTAAATATGATCAAAATTTTAAAGACCAAGATTTTTATGTTTCAAAAAGTAATGAATTTGCATTCAAACTATTAAATAGCTGGCCCAAGTGGGAAAAAAACTTTGTAAATTTAATTGGAGAAAGATTCTCAGGTAAAACTCATTTAGTAAATATTTTTTTATCTAAGTTTAAAGGAATTAAGATTGAAGCCAAAGAAATCGATAATGAATTTCTAAAAAAGATAAAGGTCTTTGAAAATATAATCATTGAAAATTTTAATGATAAAATTGATGAAAATTTGTTATTTACTTTATTGAATATTGTTGACCAGGATAATAAATATCTAATTTTAACTTCAAAAAACTCCATTGTTGATTATTCCTTTAAGTTAAACGATTTAAATTCAAGGTCTAAAAATTTTTTATTATGCAATATTGAAAAACCCGAGGATGATCTCATGTTTGCCCTGATATTAAAAAATTTATCAGATCGCCAAATATCTATAGATAAGAAATTAGTTGATTATATTATCAAAAGAATTGATAGATCGTATGGCAAAATTTTTGATTTCATATATAAAATCGACAAAATTAGTTTAAAACGAAAAAAACCAATCGATTTTAAAATTATAAAAGAAGTCTTAGGAGAATAATTGAGTAAATATAGAACACATAATTGCAATGAGCTAAGAAAAGATGATTTAAATAAAGATATCATAATATCTGGATGGATTAATAAAAAAAGAGATCATGGCAATCTCTTATTTATAGACCTAAGAGATAATTATGGAATTACTCAGTGTATTATTGATAAAGAGAATAAAAATTTTTTAAATATTGAAAAAACTCAACTTGAAACAGTTATAAAAATAAATGGAAAAGTAGTTAATCGTTCTAATGACACGATAAATAAAGATATTGAAACGGGTGAAATTGAAGTTGTTATAAACGAATTTGAAATATTAGGAACTTGCAAAGAATTACCAATGCCAGTTTTTAGTGATCAAGAATATGCTGAAGAAATAAGATTAAAATATAGATTTTTAGATTTAAGAAGAAAAAAGATTCATGAAAATATAATCTTAAGATCAAAAGTAATTTCTTATATTAGGAATGAAATAACAAAACTTGGCTTTTTAGAATTTCAAACCCCAATCTTAACATCATCAAGCCCAGAAGGTGCAAGAGATTTTTTAGTACCAAGTAGACTTAATCCTGGAAAATTTTATGCATTACCACAAGCTCCCCAGCAATTTAAACAATTAATAATGGTTTCTGGTTTTGATAAATATTTTCAAATTGCGCCTTGTTTTAGAGATGAAGATGCTAGGGCTGACAGGAGTCCAGGAGAGTTCTATCAACTTGATTTAGAGATGTCATTTGTAGAACAAGAAGATGTTTTTAAAGTTGTTGAAAATTTAATGGTTAATACTTTTAAAAAATTCTCAAATAAAAAACTAATGAATGATAAATTTCCAAAAATTTCATATGCTGATGCAATGTTAAATTATGGAAGTGATAAACCTGATTTAAGAAATCCATTACTTATAAATGATATTACGGAAATATTTACAAGAGAAGATGTTTCATTTGAGATTTTTAAAAAACTTGTAAAATCTGGTTCAAAAGTCAGATGTATTTCAACTAAAAATACAAAAGATAAACCCAGAAGCTTTTTTGATAATATTGATAAATGGGCCAAAGAACAAGGTGCTTCAGGTTTAGCATATTTTACTTTTGAAAAAGAGGGTCAGCTCTCAGCAAAAGGACCCATTGGAAAGTTTTTTTCTAAAGAGGCTTTAGAGAAAATCATGAAACAAACTAATTCGGAAGTTGGAGATAGTATTTTTATGGCCTGTGGAAAACAAAATGATTTAGAAAAAATTACTTCACTTGCAAGAGATAAAATAGCTAAAGATCTTGATTTGATTGATGATGATATTTTTGCATTTTGTTGGATCGTTGATTATCCAATGTTTGAGAAAGACGAAACTACTAACAAAATTGAGTTTAGTCATAATCCATTTTCAATGCCACAAGGAAATTTAACCGAAGAAAATTTTGAAAAACCCTTAGATATATTGGCTTATCAATATGATATTGTTTGCAATGGTATTGAGCTTTCATCAGGAGCAATAAGAAATCATAAGCCAGAACTTATGTATAAACTTTTTTCAATTGCGGGCTATGATAAAAAACAAGTAGATGAAAAATTTAGTGGAATGATTAATGCATTAAGCTATGGAGCACCACCTCATGGAGGAATTGCCCCTGGAATTGATAGGATAGTAATGTTGTTAGCAAATGAAAAAAATATAAGAGAAGTGACTATGTTTCCAATGAATCAAAATGCACAAGATTTAATGATGAAAGCTCCATCCGATGTAAGTGAAACACAATTAAAAGAACTTAGTATTAGTATAAAAAATAAAAAATAAATCTATTTTTTACCTTTTAAATTTATTTTAACATCTGAAAGATCTACTAAATTTTTTTTATAATTATTTCTTACAAAACCTTTGCTTGTTATATCTTTTACAATTTTTAATAACTGGTTTTGATCTTCAGATTGACTCTCCTCATTTGTAGCAGTTTCATTGCCACCAATAGAAGGTGTATGTGCTAAATCCTCTCTATTTTGATAAGATATTGCTAGTTCTCTAAAAATATAGTCCAGTATTGAACTTGCACTGAGTATTCTGTCGTTACCATGTACTTTTCCAGACGGTTCAAATTTTGTACCAACAAATGCACTAATGAATTCATCTAAAGGTACACCATATTGCAGTCCCAAAGAGACAGCGATAGCAAAATTGTTCATGAGTGCTTTCACTAATTCTCCTTCTTTACTGGTATCAATAAAGATTTCACCTATTTTGCCATCTTCGTATTCTCCAGTATGTAAGTAAACTTTATGGTCTCCAATAGTAGCTTTTTGAATATAACCTTTTCTTCTATCTGGCATTCCAAATCTTTTACCACCTCTTTCAGAGGATTTATTGAAGTTTGAAATGATATTTTCTTTGTTTACAGAATTATTTTGGTTGACCTCAGCTACAACTTCAACTTTTTTGCTTTCAATAACTTTATTATTATTTGGATCAAGACTTTTTGTTTTACGATTATCAAGTTTAACATCTAGGACCTCAAACTTTCCATCGTCTCTTTTTTCAAGATTTTTTAGTTCTGTTTCATTTATATCATCTAAGTAATGATTAACTTTAAATGTACATGTGTAGTAAGTCTCAACTAAATATTTTGCCATTTAACTCCAATTTAAATTTTAATTTGAATATTGAATTAATTAATTTATATACAAATTCATATTTTAGTCTAATTTAAATTATACAATTTTTAATTGAATTGATAAAAAATTTTATGTTGACACTTTTAAAAAAAATTTTCACTTGGTGGAATCAAGATACTTTAGGGACTAGATTAAAAACAATTTTTTTTGGAAAATTAGTTGGTAGTGATGAACTTGGTAATAAATATTATGAAAGTAAAAACGGAAAGAGATGGGTCATTTATGCAAGTACTATTGATGCTTCCAAGATACCAGTTGAGTGGTATTCATGGATGCATTTCACTCCTAATAAAATAGAAAAAACCCATGAACTTGAAAAATATGATTGGCAAAAGCCTCATCAATCAAACTTAACCGGCACAGAAGAAGCTTATTATCCAAATAAAGATAAAGATGGAATCAAAAAGAAATATTCTAGCTGGAAACAATAAATTTAATTTTTATCTTATAATTTATTTAATTTATTTTTTTTTAACAAATCTATCATTTGCAAAAGATGCTACAGAAGGCTCTTTCACAGACATAAAAATTTTAGATAAAATAAGCTCAAAAAATACTCTATTAAAATTAAAAAATGGGGAGTTAATTAATTTTAAAGATCTCTCTATAAAAATTTTAAAATGCAAAAATTCAGAATTTGACGATGATCCTGAAATTACAGCCTATATACAAGTCAAAGACCTAACTGATGAAAATAATAATGAGGTCTTTGTATTTAATGGATGGATGTTTTCGTCAAGCCCATCAATTACTCCATTCGATCATCCGGTATATGATGTTTGGCTTATTAAATGCTACTAGACTATAGTATCTTTATCTAACCAACTAACATTGAAATCAGAGTTAATAAATTTTTTATGACTTAGAAGCTTTTTATGTAGTGGAATGGTTGTAGTAATTCCTTCTATAACAAATTCATCTAGCGATCTATTCATTCTTTGAATTGCTTCAGTTCTATTTCTTCCATGACAAATTAATTTACAAACCATACTGTCATAATATGGGGTAACCTTATATCCTTGAAAAATAGCTCCATCGACTCTTGTCCTGAAACCAGATGGTTGATGACACATACCTATAGTTCCTGGAGATGGTTGAAAGTTTTTACTTGCATCTTCGGCGTTTATTCTGCACTCGATCGCATGACCTCTTGGGTTTATATCGCTTTGTTTTAGTGCTGTTTCTCCAGAAAAAGCGATCCAAATTTGTTCCTTAATAATATCAATACCAGTTACCATTTCGGTTACTGGATGCTCTACTTGTACCCGTGTATTCATTTCAAGAAAATAAAATTTTCCATCTTCATAAATAAATTCTACGGTTCCAGCTCCTAGGTAGCCAATTTTTGTAACCATATTAACTGTTCTTTCAAATAAATCTTTTCTTATTTCATCATTAAGAACTGGGCTGGGTGTTTCTTCTATTAATTTTTGATGTCTTCTTTGAACAGAGCAATCTCTTTCATGAAGGTGAACAACATTATTTTTACCTGCCAAGATTTGAACTTCAATATGCCTTGGATTTTGAAAAAACTTCTCAATATAAACTTCGTCATTACCAAAGTATTTTTTTGCTTCTGATTTTGCAGTAGAAAACAAGGTTTCAAACTCCTCTTCTTTATGAACAATTTTCATACCTTTTCCACCACCACCACCTGATGCTTTAATTAAGACAGGAAATCCAATTTTTTTACATAGCTCTTTAGCTTGAGCAATATCGGTGACACCACTCTCAGAACCTTCGATTACTGGTAAGCCATTCTCTTTAGCAATTCTCTTTGCTTGAATTTTATCACCCATCATTTCTATATGTTTTGATGATGCACCAATAAAACTAATTTTATTTTCTTCAAGAATTTTTGCAAAACTGGCATTTTCAGATAAAAATCCATAACCAGGATGTACAGCGTCAGCATTAGTAAGTTCTATTGCTGACATTAAATTAGGAATATTTAAGTAACTATTTGCAGGTTGGTGAGATCCTATACAAACACTTTCATCTGCCATTCTTACATGCATACTCTCTCTATCAACATCAGAATGAACAGCTACAGTTGGAATTCCCCATTCTTTACAAGCTCTAATAATTCTAACTGCAATTTCCCCACGGTTTGCAATTAAGATTTTTTTAAACATTTATTTATTCAAGGATAATAATAGTTTGACCAAACTCGACAGGGTGACCGTCTTCAACACAGATTTCTTTTACAACACCATCTGCTGTTGATGGCACATGATTCATTGTTTTCATAGCTTCAACAATCATAATTGTATCACCTTTTTTAATTTTTTTACCTATTTCAACAAATTTTTTCGCCCCTGGTTCTGGAGCATGATAAGCAGTTCCAATTATTGGAGAAGTAATTTCAGTACCAGATTTTAAATTTAGTTTTTCAGAAATATTTTCATTACCTGCGCTAATATTTGCCGAGGTTGAAACTGGCTGATTGCCGATAGACACATTGTTTTTAGAAACTTTAATTTTAGTATCTTTTTCAGTAATTTCTATTTCTGTGAGATTAAACTCATCTAAATAGTCACTTAATTCTTTAATGATGCTTTTATCTATTTTCATTTTTTAAAATCTTTTCTATTGAAATTATGGCCAAAATATAACCTTCAACTCCTAATCCAAAAATTCCCCCTGTTGCTATATCACTTATTAGAGATTTATGCCTAAACTCCTCTCTTTTATATATATTTGATATATGTAATTCAATTATTGGTTTTTTAAATAAATCGAGAGCGTCCCTGATCGCAACTGACGTATGAGTAAAACCTGCAGCATTTATTATCATTCCATCATATTTTTTTCTCGCATCCTGAATTAAATTAACTAGCTCTCCTTCAATATTTGATTGTGAAAATTCTAATTCAATACCAATTTTAATTGACTCCTTTAAACAATTTTCTTTTAACTGATCAAAAGTTGTTGAGCCATATTGTGATTGTTCTCTCTCACCTAATAGATTAAGATTTGGACCATTGATAATAATAATTTTATTGTTCATTTAACTCTTATATACGATGAAAAAAATAAAAAAAATAGAAATTAAAGTGAATGGTAAATTTAAGAATATTACAGAAAATTATAAGATTTCAGATTTGGTAAAAGATCTTAAAATTCCTTTAAAAAAAGTAGCAATTGAACACAATCAAGAGATAGTAGATAAAAAAAAAATTAGTAAGATTATTCTAAAAAAAGATGATAAAATTGAGATCGTTCATTTTATTGGAGGGGGTTAAATGAAAAATGATAAAATAATTATAGCAAATAAAAAATTTAATTCTCGATTAATTGTAGGCACTGGTAAATATAAAAATATGCTCGAGTGTGCAAAAGCAATTAAACTCTCAGGAGCAGAAATTGTGACCGTTGCTGTAAGAAGAGTAAATATAACTGATAAAAAAAAACCACTTCTTATGGATTATATTGATCCAAAAAAAATTACTTATTTACCAAATACAGCAGGATGCTTTACTTCAGAAGAGGCATTAAGAACACTTCGATTAGCGAGGGAAATGGGTGGATGGAAATTGGTTAAATTAGAAGTTTTAGGTGATAAACAAAATTTATTTCCTGATATGATTGAGACTCTAAAGTCAACAGAGGTTTTAGCTAAAGAGGGTTTTAAAGTTATGGTTTATTGTAATGATGATCCATTAATGGCAAAACGATTAGAAAACTCAGGTGCAGATGCAATAATGCCGTTAGCTGCTCCTATTGGTTCTGGTTTGGGAATTCAGAATAAAACAAATATTCAAATTATTAGAAAACAAACTAAATTACCTTTAATTATTGATGCAGGCTTAGGCCAAGCATCAGATGCCACAATTGCAATGGAGTTAGGTTGTGATGGTGTTTTAGTTAACACTGCAATTGCTAAAGCAAAAAAACCATTTGATATGGCTCTTGCGTTTAAAAATGCTGTAATTGCCGGTAGACAATCCTTTTTAGCAGGACGTATTAATAAATATTTGTATGGAAATGCGTCTTCCCCAAAAATAGGAATTATTAAATAGTTGTTGTTTTTTTTACAAACTTCTTTTTAAAGTAAGGTTTCTTTTTAAAGGGTTTTTTATGAAATTTTTTAGCCTCTTTCTTGTCAATAATCTTATCTTCTCTAATTTGTATTTCTAAATTTTTTAATTTTTCAAAATGTTCGATTAGTTCAATTGTTTTTTTTGATTTATTTTGAACATCTATAATATACTCTGGGATAATAAGTGTAGGATCGCTAACAATATCTATTGTCATTTTATTTTTCTTTTCAAAATAAGTTAAATCATCAACAAAATTTTCTTTTAAAAAATCAGAGATTTTCTCACAAACTTTTAGCTCAACAAATTTAGCTTTGTGAATAATTGCATTTAACTCGACTGTTTTGAGTAATTTTTGAGCAAATGACTCATCTGTAAGAGTTACCCTCCATTTTATTGCACTTTCTCTTAGTCTTTGTCTAGACATTTCTAGAAGTCCAAAGTTACTTATTCTTCCAATTTGAATTCTAGCCCTATCAGTTCTGCATTTTTCTTTAAGTTTTCTTTCAACCAATCTTCTATTTCCATAACTGAGCATATCAATAAAGTCGATTATAATTAGACCAGATAAGTCTCTAATTTTTATTTGTCTTGCAATTTCTTCAGCTGCCTCAATATTTGTATCTAACGCAGTGCTTTCAACATTTTTACCTTTAATTGAGCTACCTGAGTTTATATCAATTGAAACAAGTGCCTCAGTGGGATTTATTACTAAATATCCTCCTGATTTTAGTTTTATCTCAGAGTCAAATATTTGGTTTAATTTTTGCTCAATTTTTTCTTCAATAAATAAAGGAACTTTTCCTCTATATTTTTTTACCTTCTTAACACTTGACGGCATGATCATTTTCATAAAAGTTTGTGCTTTTTTATATCCTTCGTTACCCTCAACTATTATATTTTGAGTGGTATCATCAAACATGTCTCTTAAAGTTCTTTTTATAATTTCACTTTCTTGATGAATTAATGATGGTGCTATAGAATTGATAGCTGTATCTTTAATTTGACTCCATGTTTTGATAAGAGTTTCTAAATCATTATTAATTTCATTTTTGGTTTTATTGCTTCCAGCAGTTCTTACAATCAAGCCCATTTCTTTAGGGATCTCAATTTCATTCAAAATAGTTCTTATTTTTTTTCTATCAGCTGGATTAAATATTTTACGAGATATCCCGCCTCCTTTTGGAGTATTAGGCATCAAGACAATATATTTTCCTGCAATTGAAATAAATGTACTAAGTGCTGCACCTTTTTGTCCTCGCTCATCTTTGATGACTTGCACTAAGATAACTTGATTTGGTTTTATAACTTCCTGTATTTTGTATCTTTTAAATTTAAACTTAATTTCTTTCTTTTTTTCTTTTTCTTCAATTAGATTAACTTTTTCTTCGGAAGTATTTTCATTTTCTTCAGCTGGATCTTTATCAATATTAATAGGGTCATCTATTTCAAGTTTTCCCTCAGCAATATTTTCGTCTTCTTTTGCCTCAATCTCTTTTGAGAGTTCTTCTCTAGCTTTTTCCTCTTCCTCTTTAATTCTATCTAAATCTGCTTTTGGTATTTGATAATAATCAGACTGAATATCATTAAAAGATAGAAATCCATGCCTCTCTCGTCCAAAATCAATAAATGCTGCTTGAAGAGATGGTTCTATTCTACTGACTCTACCTAGATATATATTATTTTTAATTAAATTATTCTTTAAACCTTCGTATTCGTAGTCTTCAATATTGTCATCTGATTTAAGAACAACTCTAGTTTCATTAGGATGCGATGCATCGATATATAAATTTTTTTCCATAATAATTTGATTAATTGATTCATTTAATATTTTAAGTGTTAATAAAATTTTGTTTAATTCTAATGCCTTATCTTTAACAAATTCCAAGATATAATGGAAATAAAATGAATAAAATTATTAAAAATACCCTGTTTATATTGTTATCTTTTCTATTTTTAATGAGTATTTTGATATTTGGAATTTTATGGTTTTATTCAAACAATATTCCTGATTATAGATTTCTTAAAAATTATAAGCCGCCAGTATCAAGTAAGGTATATTCAGGTGATGGGGAGCTAGTTGCAGATTTTTCAAAAGAAAAAAGGATATTTGTTCCATTTAACTCAATTCCAAAAAATGTAATTTATTCATTCCTATCTGCAGAAGATAAAAATTTCTTTTCTCATCCAGGTGTTGATGCAAAAGGAGTTTTAAGGGCTGTGATAAACAATATTTCAAACATAATCTCATCAAAAAGACTGGAGGGCGCTTCAACAATCACACAACAAGTAGCTAAGAATTTTTTATTAACTAACGAGGTAAGTCTCAACAGAAAAATAAAAGAGGCTATTTTAGCATTTAGAATTGAAAGAGCTTTATCTAAACAGAGAATCCTAGAATTATATTTAAATCAAATTTATCTTGGAAGTGGCGCATACGGTGTAGCTGCAGCGAGTTTAGAATATTTTGACAAATCTATTCAAGATTTAGATTATGGGGAGGCCGCGTTATTGGCAGCTTTACCAAAAGCACCAAGTAGATATAATCCTTATCGAGATATTAAGTTGTCGAAATTTAGAAGAGACTTGGTTTTAAAAAATCTGTTTGAAAACAAATATATAGATTTAAGGGAATATAATTACCTTAAAGAAAAAAAAATTGTACTGAATAAAACAAAAAAGGTTTTTTTAGAAGATGCTCAATATTATATTGAAGATGTTCGAAAAAATGTAATTGATACTTTAACTTATGATAAAGTTTATAAGCAAGGATTTAACATTAATACTCCAATTAATTTAGAGTTTCAAAAGATAGCAACCGACTCACTTAGGAATGGATTATCATCTTATGATAAGAGAAAAGGTTGGCGAGGAGCTCTTACAAACAAAAAATATTCAAAAAATTGGAATAAAGATATTGATAAATTTAATTTAGAAGACTCAATTAATTGGGAATTAGCAATTGTTAAGAAATTAAATAAATTTTCAGCTAATATTGAAACGGAAAATAAATTAAATGGAAAAATAGAATTTAAAGATATTTCTTGGACAAAAAAAGATTTTAATCAATTATTAAAAGTAGGCGATATAGTTTATGTAAAAAAAATTGTTGATAAAAAATATAGTTTAAAACAACTTCCAAAAGTTAATGGTGGAATTGTTGTTATGGATCCTTATACAGGCCGAGTGTTGGCTTTAAGTGGTGGCTTCAGTTTTAAAAAAAGTGAATTTAATAGAGCAACACAAGCATTGAGACAACCCGGTTCAGCTTTTAAACCATTTGTGTATGCTTTAGCTCTTGAAAATAATTATACTCCAACATCACTAATTTTAGATGCGCCAATTGTTTTGGATCAAGGAGAAGATCTTAAAATGTGGAAACCAGAAAATTATGGAAAAAAGTTTTATGGACCATCAACATTGAGAATAGGATTGGAAAAATCAAGAAATTTGATGACAGTCAGAATAGCTCAAGACTTAGGTCTCAAAAAGATTATAAATTTTTCAAAAGATCTTGGTATATATGATAATCCTGAGGAACTTCTGTCTATTTCACTAGGATCTGCAGAAACAACACTATTAAAACTTACATCAGCGTACTCAGTTTTTGTTAATGGAGGCAAATTAGTCGATCCAATTTTAATTGATAGAATTCAAGACAGTGAAGGAAAAACTATTTTTAATAATGATAAAAGAAAATGTATTAATTGTGATGAAATATCTTATCTAGGTAAAGATTATCCAATTATAAGAGATAATTATAAAAAAATTTTTTCTTCTCAAACATCATATCAAATGACGTCAATCCTTGAAGGAGTTGTTCAAAGAGGTACAGCTAAAAAATTAAAAGATCTTAAATTAAATATTGCTGGAAAAACTGGGACAACTAATAAAAATACAGACACATGGTTTGTTGGATATACATCTAATCTTTTAATTGGAGTTTATGTTGGTTTAGATAATCCATCGCCACTTGGAAGATATGAAACAGGCTCAAAAACGGCTTTACCAATTTTTAAAGAATTTATAAAAAAAACAGTTAATAAATCAGATGCAAGACCATTTAAAGCAGCAGAAGGAACAGTAATGATGGTTGTGGATCCAAATACTGGCCAAAAAGCAAAATTTAATTCTAAAAATACTATTATTGAAGTTTATAAGAAACAGAATGTGGTTGATGGAAAAGTTTTATACTCAAATAATGATAGATTAGATGCTAATAATATATTAAAATTTTATTAATGGACGATAAATACCAAAATTATAAAAAAGAAATAGAAAAAATTAACTCAAGAGTTAAGGAGTATCTTTGAAAAAAATAATATTCATTCAAAGCTTGAAGCATTAAACAATAAAATGTTAGAAGCCAATTTTTGGCAAGATAAAGACAATTCTAAAAAAGTAATTAAAGAAAAAAAATTATTTGAGGATCTATTAAACACTTACAAGCTATCAATAGATAATCTATCAGATTTAAATGATCTAAGTGAGTTGGCCTTAGAGGAAAAAAATGAGCCTATTCAAAAAGAGGTGTTACTAAATATTAAAGAGCTTAGAACTCTAGTAAAAAAGAATGAAGTTAAATGTTTTTTATCAAATGAAGCAGACTCTCTTGATTGTTATATAGAAATACACGCAGGGGCGGGTGGAACAGAAAGTCAAGATTGGGCAGAAATGTTAAGAAGAATGTACTTAAAATGGTCAGATCAAAAAAATTTTAAATCAAATTTAATTAGTGAGCACAAAGGAGATGAAGCAGGGATAAAATCATCATCAATTAAAGTTGAAGGTGATTATGTATTTGGATGGCTTAAAAAAGAGTCTGGGATTCATAGATTGGTAAGAATATCTCCATTTGATTCAGGGGCAAGACGACATACAAGTTTTGCAAGTGTATGGGTGTATCCAGTTGTTGATGAGAATATTAATATTGAAATTATTGAAAAAGATTTAAGAATTGATACTTATCGATCTAGTGGAGCAGGAGGCCAGCATGTAAATACGACCGATAGTGCTGTTAGGATTACACACTTACCATCTAAAATTGTTGTCCAATGTCAAAATGAGAGATCCCAACACAAAAATAAAGAAACGTGTATGAACATGTTAAAAGCAAGATTGTATGATTATGAAATTAAGAAAAAAGAACAAAAAAATCAAAATACAGAAAATTCTAAATCAGAGATTGGATGGGGTCACCAAATTAGATCATATGTTTTACAACCATACAGACTTGTTAAGGATAACAGAACAAATTTTGAAAGTACAAGCCCAGATAAAGTTTTAGACGGAGATTTAGATGAATTTTTAGAAAAATCTTTGTATCAAATTAAATGAGTAAAAAAATTTTAAAATCTACATCTATATTATTAATACCTTTTATTTTATTAATAATTTATTTAAGTACAGTTGGTATTGAGACAGAGAAATTTAACAAGCAAATCAAAGATATTGTTAAACAAAAAAATAATAAATTCGATACAAGTTTAAAAAAAATTAGACTTACCTTGGATCTATTAAATTTTAGGATTAATGCAAAAACAATAGATGCCAAAATAACTTTTAAGGGCAAGTCAATTGAGCTTGAATATATTAAAACTCAAATATCACTGAATTCATTAATTAAAAGTCAATTAGTTACCTCAGAAATAGAAATATCAACTAAACCAATTTTATTTAAAAATTTTGTATCATTTACAAGAGCCATAAATAACAGACATGAATTATTTTTTTTAGAACAATTTATAAAGAAAGGATATTTAATAGCAGATTTAAAATTTAATTTAGATGAGTTTGGTAAACTTAAGGAAGATTATAAGGTTAATGGTTTACTAAAAGAAGGAGAAATTAGTGTTTTAAAAAAAAACAAAATAGAAAAAATAAATTTTCTTTTCAATATTACAAATAATAATTTTAATTTTAGAGATATAAGTTTTGATACAAATAACATTAATTTTTTATCTAAGAGACTGAATATAAAAAAAGATAAAAAAGATTATTTATTTGAGGGTACCATAGGAAATAAAAATTCCTCTATAAATAATCAACTACTTCAAACAATCAAATTAAGATATCCTGAATTTGATCTAATAAATGCAAACTTTGAGTCTGAAAATGATTTTTCATTTAATATTAATAACAAGCTTAAAGTTAAGAATTTTGCAATAAATTCAAGTATCTTAATTAATAGCTCTCAGTTTAAAAAAAATAATTTAATAAGTGAGAACTTCATTGAGATTAAGGAGCTAATTGACTTAAAAGATCATAAGATAAAAGCATCTTATGCTGATAAAAAATTATCTATTGAAGGAAAAGGCCAAATTAAACTTCAAAATAAATTTGAACTTATTGATTATAAGTTAATAAATAATGTTTCTGATTTAAATCTATCATCAAATTTAGAATTAAGTGAGCTAGATATTAAAAATCAAAATTTAATTAAAGAATATTTACCTCAAACTCAGGATATCTTAAATCTTAAAGACCACAAGATTAAATTAAATTATCAAAATAATGTTCTGACATTTGAAGGCTCAGGGAAAATCAGATTAGAGAAAGAATTAAATAAAATAAAATATTTTTTTTCAAAAAAAGATAAAAAATATAATTTTAAAACTGATTTGGAAATTAATGATACACCAATAAAGATAGATCTTATTAATTATAAAAAAAATAAAAATTTTGATTCTCAATTAAAAATTAATGGAAATTATAATAAAAAATTTGGGTTTGATTTTAAAAAGATTACTCTTTTATCTAAAAGTAACAGTTTGATAGTTGGTAATTTAATAATAGATAAAGATAACAAATTAGCAAAAGTAGATAAAATTGACTTAGATTATTTTGACAATGAAAACATGAAAAATAAATTTGCACTTAGTAGAATTAAAAACAATAATTATGAACTAAAAGGATCATTATTAAATGCCGATACCATCATAACAAACTTGTTAGAAAGTAAAAATGATCAACAACTAGATATTTTTAAAGAAGATATTAACATAAAACTAAATTTATCTAATGTTTATCTTGATAATGATAACTCTGTTAAAAATTTAAATGGTAGAATTCAAATTATAGATAACAAAGTAGATTATACCAATATATCAGCACAATTTACAAATGATGAAAATTTAAAATTTACAATAAACACTAAAGAAGGAGAAAAAATTACAACTTTATCTTCCTCAAGAGCTAAACCGCTTGTAAAAAGATATAAATTTATAAAAGGTTTCGAAGACAATAATGAAGGTTATTTAGATTTTTATTCTTCAAAAAAAGATGGCATTTCAAATTCAAAATTAAAAATAGATAATTTTAAAGTCAAAGAAATTCCAGTATTAGCAAAGTTGCTGGCTCTTGCTTCTTTACAGGGGATAGCAGATTTACTAACTGGGGAGGGTATTAGATTTACAGATTTTGAAATGAATTTCACAAATAAAGATAAGCTTATGATTATTGAAGAATTATATGCGCTTGGGCCAGCTATATCTATCTTAATTGAAGGTTATATCGAAGAAAACAATTTAATTAGTTTAAGGGGCACATTAGTTCCCGCAACTACAATTAATAGATCCATTGCTTCAATTCCAATAATTGGAGATTTACTTATTGGAAAGAAAGCTGGTGAAGGTGTTTTTGGAGTAAGTTTTAAAGTGAAGGGGCCTCCAAAAAAACTTGAAACAACTGTAAATCCAATAAAAACATTAACACCAAGATTTATCACTAGAACGCTAGAAAAGATTAAAAAAAACTAATCTAATTCAATTTTTAAATGTCTTTTTTTTCCAATAGACAGCTTAAGGTAGTCCTCACTAAATAAATCGTTTGTAATAATTAGCTTCTCATCAGATATAACTTTATCATTAATTTTTATAGCTTTACCTTTAATCAATCTTCTTATTTCACTTTTAGATTTTTCTAATTTAGAGAGAACAACTAGATCAATTATATCTAATTTTTCACCAATTTTTTTTGAATTAATTTTTATAGAAGGTAAGTTCGAACCAAGAGTATTACCTGAAAAGGCCTCTTTAGCAGCTTGTTCTGAATTTTTTGCAGCATCTTCACCATGAAGCATAGAGGTTGTTTCATTAGCTAAAAGTATTTTTAAATCATTGATATTATTATTTTCAACTTTTTTAATATCTTCTATTTCCATATCTGTAAAATTTTTCAAAAATTTTACAACATCTCTATCATCTGTGTTTCTCCAAAATTGCCAATAGTCATAAGCAGATAGAAATTTCTTATCCAACCATATTGCTCCATTTTCAGATTTACCCATTTTTGCTCCTGTAGCCAGGGTAATTAAGGGGGTGGTTAGCCCATAACTTTGCTTATTTGAATATCTTTTAATAAGCTCCACACCATTGACAATATTCCCCCACTGATCTGAGCCACCAATTTGTAAAACACAATTTTCTTTTTTGCTAAGCTCTAAAAAATCATAAGCTTGCAAGATCATGTAGTTAAATTCCATGTAGCTCAAAGATTGCTCTCTATCTAGTCTTAGTTTTACACTGTCAAAAGTTAACATTTTATTAATTGTAAAATGCTTACCTATATCCCTAAGAAAAGAGATGTAATTTAAATTTTTAAGCCATGTATAGTTATTTACAAATATAGGTTTGGTTTCTAAGTTATCGTTATCTAAAAATTTTTGAAGTATATTTTTTATATTTTTAATATTTTTTTCAATTTCTTCTTCACTCAATATTTTTCTTGTTTTATCTTTTCCCGAAGGGTCGCCAATTCTAGTAGTACCTCCACCTAGTAACACTATAGGTCTATGACCATTTTTTTGTAATAATCTAAGACACATGATTTGTAACAAGCTACCAACATGTAAGCTTTCTGCAGTGCAATCAAATCCGATGTATGCTTTAATTCTTTCCTTGTCCATTAAACTGGACAATTCTTCTTCATTTGTGCATTGATAGAAAAAACCTCTATCTTTAAATTCTTTTAAAAATTTATTCATAAGTTTATAGTTACACAATATACAAATTTTTATTAAAAAGAATATCAATGAAAAATAAATTATATACAGCTATAGGATTAATGAGTGGAACCTCAATGGACGGAGTAGATGTATCATTGATCAGATCAGATGGATTTAATCAATTTACCAATATTTTAGATGAATATTTTGAGTATAATGAAAGTTTACAACAAGAATTAATTGAATTAAGAAATTTAATTGCAAATATAAATGATTTGAAAAAGTACTCATCAAGACTAAACAAGCTTGAGAGAGAAATTACTGTATTTCATAGCAAAATCGTCAGCAATTTGTCCTTTAAATATGAAGATGAGATCGATTTTGTTGGTTTTCATGGACAAACAATTTTTCATAATCCAGAACAAAAAATTACAAAACAATTAGGAGATGGAAGGTTAATGTCTCAATTAGTTAAAAAAAAAGTTATTTATGATTTTAGACAAGAAGATTTAGCAAATAAAGGCCAAGGCGCTCCATTAACACCTATTTTTCATAACTTATTATCTAGAAGAATAAATGAAAAACACCAAATAGATTTTCCTATTTGCTTTCTCAATATTGGAGGAATTTCAAATATTACCAAAATAATTAAAAAAGATGAAAAATTGGAAGAGAATTTAGAAGCTTTTGATTCAGGTCCAGGGAATTGTATGATTGACGAATGGGTAAGAAAAAATTCAAAAAATAATTTTGATGAGAATGGTTCAATTGCAAAAAGTGGTAAAATTAATCAACTATTACTGAATCAAGTAATTGATAATTTTAAAATAGATAGCTTTGATAAATCTTTAGACGTTAAAGATTTTGATATTTCATTTTCAAGAGGGCTATCATTAGAAGATGGTTGTGCTACAATCACTAATTTTACTGCTTACCTTATAGCAAAAGGAGTTGAGCATGCTAATGGAAGTAATATTAAACCAATAAAATATTTAGTTTGCGGAGGTGGTAGAAAAAATACCTTTCTAATTCAATCTATTAAAGATTATTTATTACATAAAAAAAATATAAGTTTAAATTCAATTGATGATTATAGTTTAAATGGAGATTTTATTGAATCCCAAGCATTTGGTTATCTTTCGATTAGATCATTTCTAAAATTACCAATATCATTTCCAAGGACTACAGGTTGTAAGGTGCCGACAATTGGGGGTAAGTTAGTAAAAAATTTTTAATAAAGAGCAGTCTCTTTTTTTATATATTTATCAAGATTTTTAATTAAAGTTTCCTCAGTTTTTGAAAAAAAATGATTAGCTTCAGGCACAGATTGAAATTCAACTTTTATACCTTTTTGAGCACTTAATCTTTTATCCAGTTCAGTGATATATTCTGATGGTACCAGCTCATCTTTTTTTCCGTAAATCATTAAACCAGATGAAGGGCATGGAGATAAAAAAGAAAAATCATAAACATTAGGTTGAGGAGAAATTGCTATAAATCTATTAATCTCTGGCCTTCTCATTAATAGTTGCATAGCTATTAGTGATCCAAAAGAAAATCCAGATACCCAGCATTGTGAGTTATCAAAGTTTTCTCTTTCAAGCCAATCTAATGCAGCTGCCGCATCAGCTAGTTCACCTTGTCCATTATCAAACTCACCATCACTTTTACCAACGCCTCTAAAATTTACTCTACACACTGAAAAATCATTATCCATAAATGTGTGAAAAGTATCTACAACAACTTTATTATTCATTGTCCCACCATATTGAGGGTGTGGTTGTAGCACTAGTGCAATCGGTGATGTATTTTTTTTACTTTTGTAATATTTTGCTTCAAGTCTTCCAGCAGGACCTGGAATAAATATTTCTAAAATTTTGTTATCCATATGCGATATTGATTATTATTCTCAAAAAAAAACTACGTTTATCATAAGTGAGCGACAATATGTTAGTTTTTTTATTGTAAACTATACTTGACCAATTTAGTCAGGTATGTATAAAAAGTCCACAATTTAAAGGGTAATATGAAATTAACATCTAAAGGTAGATATGCCGTAATGGCATTAGTAGATCTTGCAAGGTTTGATAGCATCAATCCAGTGTCGTTAAGAGATATATCTTTAAGACAAGGTATATCATTGGATTACCTTGAGCAAATTTTTTCTAAATTAAAAAAAGATCAAATTGTTAAAAGTATAAGAGGAACTCAAGGAGGATACGTTTTATCAAAAAAACCAAATGAAATAAAACTTACCAATATATTTCATGCAGTTGATGAAAAAGTTAAAACTGTACAATGTAAGAAAGAGTCAAAAAAAGGATGTAATGGTAAAGCAACTAAGTGTGTGACTCATAATCTTTGGGATGAATTAGAAACTCATATTAATACTTTTTTTGAAAAAAAAAGCTTAGAAGATTTATTAAAAAATAACACAGAACAACGAACATAAAATGGATCAAAGACAAAAAGAAATTGATAATTTAAAAGATTATAAGTATGGGTTTTCAACTGATATTGAAAGTACTAAAGCTCCAAAAGGTTTAAGTGAAGAAGTAATTAAATTTATTTCAAATATAAAAAAAGAACCTAAATGGATGCTTGATTTTAGACTTAAAGCATTTGAAAGATTTAAACAGTTAAAAGAACCTGATTGGCAAAAACCAAAGTATCCAAAGATTGATTATCAAGATTTATATTATTATTCAGCACCCAAAAGTATGGATGATAAACCTAAAAGTTTAGATGAATTAGATCCAAAACTTTTAGAGACTTATAAAAAACTTGGCATACCTCTTCAAGAACAAGCAAGATTAAATGGTATAGCAGTCGATGCAGTGTTTGACTCTGTGTCTGTTGCCACAACTTTTAGAGAAGAATTATCTAAACTAGGAATTATTTTTTGCCCTATATCTGAAGCTATCCAAAACCATCCTGAGTTAGTTAAGAAATATTTAGGGTCAGTTATTCCAACAACAGATCATTTCTTTGCCACTCTAAATTCTGCAGTTTTTACTGACGGTTCATTTGCATATATACCAGAAGGTGTAAGATGCCCAATGGAACTATCTACTTACTTTAGAATTAACGCTACTAACACAGGTCAATTTGAAAGAACTTTAATTGTTGCAGATAAAGGAAGCTATGTAAGTTACTTAGAAGGTTGCACTGCACCAATGAGAGATGAAAACCAACTACATGCTGCAAACGTTGAATTGATTGCACTTGATGATGCCGAGATAAAATACTCTACAGTACAAAATTGGTATCCTGGAGATAAAGATGGAAAGGGTGGAATATACAACTTTGTAACTAAACGTGGTTTATGTAAAGGTAAAAACTCAAAAATTTCTTGGACACAAGTTGAAACTGGCTCTGCAATAACGTGGAAATATCCAAGTTGTATTTTAAAAGGAGACAATTCTGTTGGAGAATTTTATTCGATTGCTATTACTAATAATCACCAAAAAGCTGACACTGGTACTAAAATGATTCATTTAGGTAAAAATACAAAAAGTAAGATTATTTCTAAGGGAATAAGTGCTGGATTTTCAGATATGACTTACAGAGGTCTTGTCGATATTTCATCTAAAGCTTCAAATTCAAATAATTATACTCAATGTGACTCATTATTAATGGGTGATAAATGTGGAGCGCATACAGTTCCATATATTAAGAATAAAAATTCTGAATCAAATATTGCTCATGAAGCTACAACCTCAAAGATAAGTGAAGAACAATTACATTATTGTCAGCAAAGAGGATTGAATGCAGAAGAGGCTGTTGGATTGATTGTAAATGGATTTTGCAAAGAGGTTTTGCAACAGTTGCCAATGGAATTTGCAGTTGAAGCCCAGAAGCTTGTGGGGATCAGTTTAGAGGGAAGCGTAGGTTAATGTTAAAAATAAATAAATTAAATGCAAAAATTGATAATAAGGAAATTTTAAAGGAATTTTCTCTCGATATAAATCCTGGAGAAGTGCACGCTATAATGGGTCCAAATGGATCTGGTAAAAGCACATTATCAAATATTTTATCAGGAAAAAAAGGCTATGAAGTTTCTGGAGAAGTTTTTTTTGAAGAAAAAGATTTATTTGAACTTGAAACAGAGGAAAGAGCTCATAAAGGTATTTTTTTAGCTTTTCAATATCCACTTGAAATTCCAGGAGTGAATACAAATATATTTTTAAAGACATCATTAAATGCAGTTAGAAAAGCAAGAGGTGAAAAAGAACTTGATGCTATAGAATTTTTAAAACTAGTTAAACAAAAATCCAAAGAGCTTAAATTTGATGAGGAGAAATTAAATAGACAATTAAATGTCGGTTTTTCAGGTGGAGAAAAAAAGAAAAATGAAATTTTACAGATGTCATTATTGGAACCAAAGTTATCAATTTTAGATGAAACAGACTCAGGATTAGATATTGATGCTTTAAAGATTGTTGCTGAAGGAGTTAATACCTTGCGAGACAAGAAAAATTCATTTTTAATAATTACTCACTATCAAAGATTACTTGATTACATAAAACCTGATTTTGTACATGTATTGATAAATGGAAAAATTGTTAAATCTGGAGGACCAGACTTAGCATTAGAATTAGAAAAAAAAGGATACGAAAATTTTCATTAGATGAAAGAGCAATTACAAAAAGATTTTGATAATATTATTAAAAATTTGAGTTTATCTCAAAGAGATACTGAAATTAAAAAATTTTATTTAGATAACTTTATAAACAAAGGATTTCCAAATAGAAGAGATGAAAATTGGAAATTTTCAGATCTTAATCAAATAATAAAAAAAAATATTGGGGAATTAAGTTTTTATAATGATTATACATCTACCAGTAAAGTTGATACCTCTGTATTTGTAGATGGACTAGAGCATAATAAAATAGTTTTTATAAATGGCAGAATTGAAAAAATTGAATTCAATTATGAAAAAAAAGACCAAATAGAAATAATTGATAAGTCAGAAAATATTAATAAATTTAACAATAATAATTCTTTATCTGATCTAAATAATGCTTTTACCAATAAATCTTTTAAAATAGTGGTTAAAAATGGCTATCAACTAATAAAGCCACTTATTATCTATCATATTACTAACTCTGATATTTGGTCTAAAAATATAAATTTAAGATTAGATTTTGAGTTAGGTAAAGATAGTTCTTTAAGATTAATTGACTTATATAACGATACTTCTGAAAAAAATTTTTTAAATATTTTTTATAACTTTGATCTAAAAGAAAATGCAGTTTTAAAAAATTACAAAGTAGATAAATTTGAAAATAAAAATATTAAATATTCCTTTAATAATATTGAACAAGATAAAAATAGTATTTCAGAAACATTTATTTTGTCTTCGGGATCAAATTTCTTTAAAAATGAAATTAATTGTAATTTAAAAGGGGAATATTCGTCAGCTTTTGTGAATGGCATTCTCTCTCTTAATAATGATAAACATCATGAAATTAGAACAGTAATAAACCATTTAACTGAGAACACGAAAAGCTATCAATTAATTAAAAGTGTTTTAGATGATAATTCTAAATCAGTGTATCAGGGAAAAATATTTGTTAATTCAGAAGCACAAAAGACAGATGGATACCAACTAAGTAAAGCAATCTTATTAAATAAAGACTCTGAATTTAATGCTAAACCAGAATTAGAAATTTATGCAGATGATGTAAAATGCTCACATGGCTCTGCATCAGGTAGCTTAAGTGAAGACTCTATATTTTATTTAATGTCTAGAGGATTAAATTATCAGCAATCTAGAGAACTATTGATTAATGGTTTTTTACTTGATGTGGTTGAAAAGATTACCGACTCAGAAATAAAAAATTTAATTAAAAATATGATTGGAATCAAAGAATGAAAATAGATGAAATTAAAAAAGAGTTTCCTATTTTTGATGAAAAAATTCAAAATAATGATTTGGTATATTTAGATAGTGCAAACTCATCACAAAAACCGAAAGTTGTAACAGATAAAATCAATGAATTTTATACAAAACAATTTTCTAATGTAGGTAGAAGCGTTCATTATCTTGCTGTTGCTGCTACTAATTTATACGAAAATACAAGAGCTTCAGTTCAAAAATATATTAATGCAAAAGACAAGAATGAAATTGTATTTACTAAAGGTGCTACTGAGGCATTGAACTTAGTTGCTAATACTTTAGGCCAAGATTATTTGCAAGAAGGTGATGAGATACTTATTACAGAATTAGAACATCATTCTAATTATGTACCATGGCATTTTCTGAGAAAATCAAAAAATATAAAAATTAATTTTGCTGAAATTAATGAAGATTGTGAGATTACTTTAGAAGAAATTGAAAAAAAAATAACACCCAAAACAAAGATAATATCAATTACCCATTTATCAAATGTTACAGGAGCCATTTTACCTATTAAAGAAATAACTGAGTTAGCACACTCCAAAAATATAATTGTTGTTGTTGATGGTTGTCAGGGAGCGCCTCATTTAAGATTGGATATGCAAGATTTAGATTGTGATTTTTATGCGATTTCTTGTCATAAAATGTATGGCCCTACCGGCTTAGGGGTTTTGTATGGTAAAAAAAAATGGCTTGAAGAATTGCCACCATATCAAGGGGGTGGAGGAATGATCAATGAGGTAAAAAAAGATAGAATTTCCTATGGTGAATTACCCAATAAGTATGAGGCTGGCACAATGGCTACTGCACAAGTAATAGCATTTGACCAATCTATTAAATTTTTAGAGAGTGTTGGAATAGAAAATGTGATGAAACATGAGGCAGAATTAGTTGAATATGGACAAGAGTTACTGCAAAAAAATAATTCTGTTAAATTAATTGGTAATCCAAAAAATAAGGGTGGCGTTTTATCTTTTACCATTGAAGGTATTCATCCACATGACGTAGCGACTATATTGGATGAAGATGGTGTGGCTATTAGGGCAGGCCATCATTGCTGTCAAATACTTCATGATAAATTAAATATTCCTGCAAGTTCTAGAGCATCAGTTGGAATTTATAATACTAAAGATGATCTTGATAAACTTAATGATGCTATAAATAACTGTAAAAAAATATTTAACTTATAATGAATTTAAAAGAATTATATCAAGAAATAATACTAGAACATGGTAAAAATCCAAGAAATCTTGGTAAGACCGATGATTTTAATAAAGATGCCAAAGGACATAATCCCTTATGTGGTGATAATGTTCATGTTTTTTTAAAACTTAATGGTCAAAAAATAGTTGAGGACATTTCTTTTGAAGGAAGTGGTTGTGCCATTTCAATGGCATCAGCATCTATAATGACTGATTTAATCAAAGGAAAAAATGAACATGAAGCTAAGGAGATTGTTGAAGATTTCTTAGGAATGATTAAAGAAAATCCAGAATTAAAATCTGAAAATTTGGAAGAAGATGAAAAAACAAAATTAATGTGTTTATCGGGTGTAAAGCAATATCCAATGAGAGTTAAATGTGCAACTTTATCATGGCACACTTTAGTGTCTGCATTCGATGATAAAAACGAGGAAGTTAAAACAGAAAATTAAAAGGATATGTCTAAAAAAGAACAGATAATTGAAGAGATTAGAAAAATTTACGATCCAGAACTGCCTGTAAATATTTATGAACTAGGCTTAATTTATGATGTTACTGTTGAAAATGAAAATTTTGCTAAAATTAAGATGACACTAACAACACCTAATTGTCCAGTAGCAGAAAGCTTACCTAAAGAAGTTAAAGAAGGTGCTATGCAAGTTGAAGGAATAAAAGATGTTGATCTTGAATTAGTTTGGGAGCCTCCTTGGAATAAAGATATGATGTCTGAAGCAGCAAAATTGGAGTTAAATTTATAATGAATCCTATAATCAAATTAAGTGATAATGCAGCTTTAAGAATTAAAGAAATCATGTCTAATGCAGAAAAAGATTCACTGGGTGTAAGAGTGTCAGTTAAAACAGGTGGTTGTGCCGGTATGTCTTATGTGATGGAATATACAAAAGAAATTAATCCTAATGATGAAGTCATTGATGATAAAGGCGTAAAAGTATTCGTTGATTCTGCTGCTATAATGTATTTGCTAGGAACTGAGATGGATTATAAAAAAGAAGAACTTTCATCATCTTTTGTATTCAATAACCCCAATGAAACAGAGCGTTGTGGGTGTGGTGAGTCTTTCAAAATAGAGTAGGACATATTATCCTATTATTTGCATATCAGTATTGCATATATTGCATATATTGCATATCTAGTATAAGAATCTGTTATGAATACATTTGAATTTAAAAATCTTGTTAAAACCCTTAAGAATTCTTTAAAGCAAAGAACTTTTTTTAAAGATCTTCGTAAAGAAGTAGAAACTGGTGCAAACGGCACACAGGACTACGTTGTTAAAAAAGGTGTTAACAAAGATACTATCGCAACAACTAGGCAGTAATTAAATACTAGCTACTGTAATACATCTCAAACTCAACTGGATGAGGTGCGTGTTCAAACTTATGTATCTCTTCAAACTTAAGTGCAATGTAAGCATCTATTTGATCATCTGTAAATACACCGCCCTGAGTTAGAAATTCTCTATCTTTATCTAAGCTTTCCATAGCTTCTCTTAGAGAACCACACACAGTTGGAATAGCACTAACTTCTTCTGGTGGTAATTCATATAGATCTTTATCAAACGATTCACCTGGATGGATTTTATTTTTAATTCCATCAAGTCCAGCCATCAGCATTGCGGCAAAAGTTAAATAAGGGTTTCCAGACGCATCAGGAAATCTTATTTCACATCTTGCACCATTTTTACTTAGAGTAATTGGTATACGACAAGATGCAGATCTATTTCTTGCAGAATATGCAAGAAGTACTGGTGCTTCAAAACCAGGAATTAATCTCTTGTAACTATTTGTTGTTGAGTTAGCAAAAGCATTAATAGCCTTAGCATGTTTTAAAATTCCACCAATATAATGTAGAGCTGTTTCTGATAATCCTGCATAAGCATCACCAGAAAACACTGGCGTATTACCTTTCCAAATAGATTGGTGTATGTGCATACCTGAACCATTATCACCTGCAACAGGTTTAGGCATGAAGGTAGCTGTTTTACCAAATGAGTGTGTCACCATTTGTACAACATATTTATATAACTGAACATTATCAGCTTGATCAACTAAAGTTCCAAAATACATACCAAGTTCATGCTGACTAGGTGCTACTTCATGATGGTGTTTTTCAACTTTAATTCCAACTTCTTTTAAGTTTTTTAAATACTCACCACGCATATCTTGTTCACTATCAACAGGAGGAACTGGAAAGTAACCACCTTTAACTGGAGGTCTGTGACCCATGTTGCCATTTTCATAAACTTTACCTGAGTTGTAAGGACCTTCTTTACTGTCTAGAACAAATCCTGTGTTATTAGGGTCATTACTAATTCTTACATCATCAAATACAAAAAATTCAGGTTCTGGCCCAAAGAATGCTTTATCTCCAACTCCTGATGTTTTTAAATATTCTTCAGCTTTTTTTGCAGTTCCTCTTGGGTCTCTTTCGTAAGGAGATTTCTTAACAGCATCTAAAATATCACAAAATAGAACTACTGTATTATGAGAAGTAAAAGGATCCATAATCATTCTTGAGGTATCTGGTTTTAAAATCATGTCAGACTCATTAATAGCTTTCCAGCCAGCAATTGATGAACCATCAAAAAACACACCTTCATTTAGCATTTCATCATCAACAATAGTTACATCCATTGTTAAATGTTGAAGCTTACCTCTGGGGTCGGTAAATCTAAGATCTACGAATTCTGCTTCTTTTTCTTTAATAAATTTTAATACATTTGCTGCGCTCATTATGTCTCCTATATAATTTTATGAGTGGTAATTAACAAATTAATCAGCAAAAATATCGCTAATTTAATAAATAACACCTATGCAATTTTCACATAAGTGGTGTATTTATTCAATATTATTCCACAAGAATTAAAAATCTATGAATCCAATATTAGAAAAAGAACCTGTAAAAAGAACAGAAACATCAATTAAAGAGTTTGACCCAAGTCTTGAGGTTTTCTGTTTAGAACAAACAGCAAGAACTGCCCAAGACGCGGCTACAGCTTTAAGTTGTAGTGTTGGAGCAATTGTAAAAAGCTTACTTTTTAGGGCAGGAGAAAATTTTGTACTCTGCTTAGTATCAGGAGATAAAAGGTGTTCATTAAATAAACTAAAAAAAATCTTAGAAGAAAAAGATGTTTCAATGGCAAATCCTGATGATGTTAAAAGAATTACTGGTTATACAATAGGAGGTGTTTCACCAGTAGGTCACTTAAGTAAATTAAAGATCTATGTTGATACAAATTTAGAAAGATTTAAAAACGTATTTGCTGCAGCAGGACACCCAAATTGTGTTTTCGAAATAGAATTTAATCAATTAATAAAATTAACTAATGGTCAAATGAAAGAAATAGCTGAATGAGACAACCAAAATTAATTGATTATATTCTACTAACTGTATTAGCGTTGATTTGGGCTTCTGCGTTCTTTAATATTAAGATCGCAACTTATTCATTTGGACCAGTAACAATTGCTTTTCTAAGAGTTTTTTTTGGAGCAATTCCAGTTTTGCTTCTTTGTTATTATAAAAATATTAAAATTGAAGCTTTTTCAAAAGACTGGCATTGGTTTGCAATGATAGGATTTATCAATTTAGTGGCTCCATTTTTCTTAATAGCATATGGCGTAAAATCTGTTCAAAGTAATTTGGCAGCAATTTTAATGTCAACCACCCCTTTAAGCTCAACTGTATTGGGACATTTTTATACCAAAAATGAAAAGTTTAATTTAGTAAAAACAATTGGAATTTTAATTGGTTTCTCAGGAATTGTATTTTTATTTTCAGACAATCTTTTAATTGATGAGAATAATTTTATGTCAGCACTATTAATTTTATTGGGATCAACTTGTTATGTAATTGGTGGTGTTTTAACTTTAAAAATTAGTAAGAAAAAAAATGAAAATGTAACTGGCTCAATTTTGATTTGGGCAATTATAATTTTAATTCCACTTGTAAGTTTTATAGAACAACCCTGGCAGTCTATTCCAAGAACAGACTCTTTGATATCAGTAATATATTTGGGAATAGTTCCAACAGGTGTTGCGTGGTTGTTAAGATTTAGAATATTAAAAAATAATGGATTAATCTTTCAATCTCAAGTTTCTTATTTAATACCCATATTTGGAACTATTTTAGGTTATATATTTCTTAAAGAGTTAATAACAATTAAAGTTTTGATATCTTTAATAGCAGTTTGTATCGGTATTTATTTTGTTAAAAAAGCAGATAATAAAAAAACTATTTGAGTTTTGCCATTGCTGCAATATGAGAAGGTCTAGTTTCACAACATCCTCCTAATATAGTAGCGCCATTTTCTTTAAACTTTTTTGCGATTTCTCCAATATTTTCTGGTGTAAAATCATGTCTATGACCAAGGAATTCATTTGGATTTCCCCCAGAATTTTTAAAGAAAGAAGACGTGTAACCATTTTTTGGTTTTGTTGTCATAAATCCATTTAATTTAAAACCAAATGGAACATTTAATTCTTTCATTTCCTTCAGATTTTTTTCATAATTTTCAGGAGACACACAAGAAAGCATGACTCCCAATAATTGGTCATCAATAATGTTTTTAATATCAGAAATTTTTTCACCACTTGGTAAGTTGGTTCCTTCAGATATATGAATACCAATCAGATAAGGTTTCTTAAATTCTTTGATGGCCTTAATTCCGCATTTAAACTCTTTAATACTACTCCACACATCAAAATAAAAAAAATCAACATAATCATTTAATAACCTTGCTTGCTCATTAAAAGTGTTGATAATTTCTTCTTCACTTCTTTCATCCGCTTCATAAGTTAATTCTTGAGGAGGTAATCCACCAGCAATTAAAACATTTGGAAATTCTTTTTTTACTTTATGAGCAATTTCGCCAGCCTTTATATTTAGATATTCAAATTTATCCTCAATATTATTTTCTCGAAGTCTTTTTCGTCTTGTCGTAAAAGTGGTAGTGACAATCACTTCAGCTCCTGCTTTTATAAAATCTCTATGAGTATCTTGAAGTAATTGGTGATAATTTTCATCCAATATTGCGTTAGCACTCCATAGTGTTCCATTTGGTTTCATTCCTCTAGCTAGTAGTTCTTGCCCCATACCACCATCTAATATTCGTGTTTGTTTGAAAAAATTTAGGTCCATCTTATCCTCACTTTTTTAGTGCTTCAGCTTTTGCTAGGTGCACAATATAGTTCAACTTCCTTGCTTATTGATTTTATGTGGGAATTTCCTTTTTAGCAGTTAAAGCCCGCAATAGGATCAAATCGGCAATAAATTTATAAAACTTTTAAGGTTAGTTGTAAACTATTTTTTTAAAATAATTTTTGCATTAAAGGAAAAAGATCTACGCTCTCCTTCAATATTAAATGGATAGGCTGTATGCATTAAATAATTTGGAAAGATTAATAAATCTCTGATTTTTGGTACCACATTATAAATACTTTTGCTCAGAAATCCTTTTTGACCATTAATAAAATCAATTGTGCCATTTGTTTTAAGTTTTTTATTTTTAACCATTTTATTATTTGTCATACCTTTTGGCAGTTTTAAATAACCTACACCAGATAAATCACCTTCATGATAGTGAATTGGATTATACTCACCTTTAAATTGTCTAACTATCCAAAAATTTAAAATTTTAATCTCTTTGATGTTTTGAATTTTTTCATTCGAAAGAAATTTATTAATACTTTCTTTAAGTTCTTTCTCTAAATTTTTTTTAATAAAATTACTCGAGATCTTTAATTCGTTTTTAATTTGACTTGCTAATTTTGAACTATAATCAATTTTTTTTGAATTAGATTTACTATCAAACTCGTTATTTAATTTGTCAGAAAATTTTTTAGAAATTTTAGTTTTTCCGATCGATGGTCCAAAAGGTTTAATGTTTTTCATTTTAAGTTTAAATATATTAAAAGATAATTAAATCAAGATTATGGTATCAGTCTTATACCCATTCTTATTGCTACAAAAATAACTAACACAGACGTAATTAATGCAAGGGTTTTGTTGGATAATAATCTTATATTTAAGAAATTTCCAATCTGCCCTCCAGCAAGAACACACAGGAATAAAGGCCAATAGTTTAAAAATTCATCAAACACAATATCTTTTGTAAGTTGACCAGCCACACCAAAAATAGAATTAATTAAGATAAATAATGAAGCTGTAGTTGCTATATGTTTTGGATATCCTGCTTTCATTAAGAATAAAATTGGACTTAAAAATATTCCACCACCAATTCCAACAATTCCTGAAATAAACCCGATTATAGAGCCGATAAAAATTGAAACAACTTTTGGAATTGAATTTAATTTAATTTGATCATTGTTAAATGATTTGCTTTCTATCAATAAAAATATTCCAGCAATGGATAAGATAACAAATAATGTTATCTCAAATAATTCCCTTGAGATGGATATTGAAGCTCCAAAAAATGCAAAAGGTATAGATCCCAATAAATAAGGAAAAAGTAATTTAAAATTAAAATTACCAGATCTTACATAATTGATCGAATTTCCTGACACTACAATAATGTTGCAACATAATGCTAATATTGGAATTATAAAAAAAGGGATTTCCCATATCAACATTAAAGCTAGATAAGTTGATCCACCTCCAAAACCAACACTAGAATATAATATTGATGTTATGAGAAAAAATATTGATAATATAATCATACTTAAAAAATTTTTATGAATGTAAATATAGCTTTATTAACTGTAACAGATACCAGAACATTTGATAATGATAAATCTGGAGCAATTCTTGTAGAAAAAATTAAAGAAGCTAGTCATAATTTAATTGATAGAAAAATTTGCAAAGACAATAAAGAAGACATTATCTTAATTTTAAAAGAATGGATTAACAATAAAGACATTGATGTAATAATAACTACTGGAGGAACAGGTCTTACTGGAAGAGACATTACTCCAGAAGCAATAGATGAAATAGCAGATAAACAAATACCAGGTTTTGGTGAAGTTTTTAGAACCATAAGTCTTAAGACAGTAGGTACGTCAGCAATACAGTCTAGAGCTTGTGCGGTGTTAGCAAACGGTAAATATGTTTTTGCATTACCAGGATCATCTGGAGGTGTTACCGATGCATGGGATGGAATTTTAAAATATCAGTTAGATATTAATCATAAACCATGTAATTTTGTTGAACTTTTTCCGAGACTTAAAGAAAAATAGTTATTTTTGATATTTTTCTTTCCACTCTGGATAAGGCATTCCATATATACGTTCTCTAGCATCAGGGTCAGATATAGTAATACCTTTTTTTTCAGCTTCCTCTCTATACCATCTAGACAAACAATTTCTGCAAAAGTTAGCTAAATTCATAAGATCTATATTCTGAACATCTTTTCTTTCATCTAAATGATTTAACAATCTTTCAAAAGTAGCTGATTGAATTTCATTTTTTATTTTATCATCCATAATTTGTCTCTCTTTTTTTAATTTTAATTCTTAAGGCAAGCAACACAAGTATTACTATCATGAAAATTAATGGTTTAAAAAAAATTGATTTTGATAACCAAATATAATGAAGAGAACCAAAGATTGCTATCACATAAACTAATTTATGTAATTTTTTCCAATTATGTTTTAATAATTTCATCATTTTCTGCGATGATGTAATAGCTAAAGGAATTAATAATAACCAAGCTGAAAATCCAATAAAAATGTATTTTTTTTTTACAACATCATTAAAAATTGGAGCCCAATCAAATCTGTAATCAATTCCAACATAAGTTAATAAATGAATGGTTGCGTAAAAAAAAACGAATAATCCCAACATTCTTCTAAATTTAATCCACAAACCTAAATTGGTTAATCTTTTTAAAGGACTCATAGCAAGTGTTAAGCAAATAAAAATTAATGTCCATTCACCTGTATGATGTGTAATTTCTTTTACTGGCTCAGGTCCTAATTGATTAAAAAAAATCTTATATATAATTATTAAAAATGGAATTAAACTTAAAAAAAATACGCTTGGTTTAAAATATTTTTCCATTAAAAATATTTTTTTAAATCCATCCCACTATATAAGTTTGCAACTTCATCTCCATACCCATTGAACATTAAAGTTTCTACCCTTGGAGCAAAAATATCATTACCAATAACTCTTTCTGTAGCTTGAGACCATCTAGGATGATCGACATTTGGATTTACATTTGAATAAAAGCCATATTCTCTAGGCGAAGCTCTCATCCATGAAGATGTAGGCATTTTCTCAACTAATTTAATTTTAACAATAGCTTTTGCACTTTTGAAACCATATTTCCAAGGAAGAAAAATTCTTAAAGGTGCTCCATTTTGATTAGGAAGTTTTTTATTATACAGACCTGTAACAACAGTAGTTAAAGGATGCATAGCTTCATCAATTCTTAATCCCTCTTTATAAGGCCATTGCAGCACTGGGTATCTTTGTCCTTTCATTTGATCTGGATCATAAACACTTTCAAATTCTACAAATTTTGCTTTAGAGGTAAGAGTTACTTTTGAAAGAAGTTGATTTAAAGAAAAACCCATCCAAGGTATTACCATCGACCATCCTTCAACGCATCTTAAACGTTGAATTCTTTCCTCTGACATAAATTGTTCTGAAATTTCTTCCATTGAAATATTGATTGGATTTTCAACTTCTCCTTCAATACTAATACTCCAAGGATCTGTTTTAAAATTTTGTGAATTTTTATATGGATCGCTTTTAGATGTACCAAACTCGTAATAATTATTGTAGGTAGTAATATCTTTGTAACTAGTAAGCTTGTCTTTTTGTTCGGATCTAGCATTATTAATAAATGGAATTGATGTTAAAGCGATAGATCCAGCACCTAAACCCATTGATTTGATAAAGCTTCTTCTATTTCTATAAATCTTTTCTGGAGTAATTTCTGAATATTTAATTTTTTTCATATTGGATTGGATTTCCTTTTAACCAGTCTGTTTTATTATTTTGATAGTGTTCTTTTTTCCAAATAGGGGATCTTTTTTTTATTTCCTCAATAATATATCTAGATAAAACATAAGCTTCATCACGATGTTTGCAGGCAACAGCAATAATAATACTTATTTCGCCAAGATTTAAGAAACCCTTTGCATGCTCAATAAATACCGCTTTGTCTTTAATTTGTAACTTTTGATCTGCTTCATTATAAATTTCTTCAAAACTTTTTATCACTAGTGCATCATGGCTATCATAAGTTATTCCAGTTACACTTTTATTATTATTTTGATTTCTTACTGTTCCAGAAAAAAATATTGATGCACCAAAGTCAGAGGATGAAATAAATTTTTCAGCATCAATAATTGAAAGTTTTTTATCTTTAATATCTACAACTTTTGTATGAAGCATTAACCTCCTCCGATTGGCGGAATAATAGCAATTTTTTCATGATTTGTTATTTTATAATTGTCGCTGATTATATTGTCCTTTGAGCAAAATACTGATGAATTTACAATTTTTATAAAATTTTCATTACCTTTAAAATTTGAATGTAGATAATCTAACATCTTATCTCTCACATCTTTAATTGTTGAATTGTTTTCAATATTTATTTCAATAGAATCTTGATTACTAAAATCTCTACTAGCACCAAACAGTTCTATTGTTACCTTCATTAATTTTAACAATTAAAATATTTCTTTTAAAAATTCTGGAAGTCCCTCAGGATTTTTCCATAGACCACTTTTTCCACCTTCTTTAATCAACAACTTAACATTATCAATTTTCAAATGTGGATTAACAATTTTACTTAAGTCATAGATAGTTATTAAAGCAGCATTTACTCCCATAATAGCTTCCATTTCTACCCCTGTTTTTGCATATGCAGATACAATACAAAATACTTCGAGTGAACTATCCTCATCATGCATAATAATTTTAGTAGCTGTATGATCAATTGGCAGGGGATGACATAAAGGTATTAATTCACTAGTTTTTTTAACTCCCAAAACTGCCGATACCTCTGCAAGACTTATTGGGTCTCCTTTTGGCATCTCTTTATTTTTAATTAATTTAAAAACATCTTTTCCAACATAAATTTTTCCAGACGCTAATGCTCTTCTAAATGTCTCTTTTTTAGCTGAAACATTTACCATATTAAAAGAGTTCTTATTAAAGATTTCTTCTGCCCAATCTTTTAATTCATTATTTTTAATAACCTTTAAATTTTTCATATTAGCCACCGGTTGTTGATAAATTTTTTGTTAACCCAGTTTCACCAATTTCTAAATAATGAGACTCTTTCTTAAAGTTAAGTTGTTTTAAAATTAAATCTTTTAATTCCTCTATTTGATTATCTTTTTGCATTAAATGCCTAATATTAATTCCAGTATTTCCAAAAAGGCATAATCTTAAATCACCTTTTGCAGTAATTCTTAACCTGTTACAACTTTTGCAAAAATCTTTAGAGTAGGGAGCTATAACACCAAATTTCCCTTTAAACTTTGGATTTAAATAATTCTTTGATGGCCCTGCATCTTTACCAAATGTTTGAATAACCCAATTATTATTATTTAAATAATCAGTAAATTTTTTTGATGAAACATGATAATTATTGAAATAATCAAGATTATCTCCTGTTTGCATCAATTCAATATATCTAAAATCAATTTCATTATTTTTTATAAATTCAGCCCAATTATTAAAATCTTTCTCTGTATCATTCACTCCTTTTAACAAAACAGCATTAATTTTAATATTTTTGAAATTTAATTTTTGTAAATTTTTAATACCTTTTAGAATTTCTCCTAATCTGTCATGACCTGTAATCTTTTTAAAAGTATCGGCGTTTAAACTATCAATACTAATATTAATTCCATCTAAGCCACTATTCTTTATGTTATCTGCTATCTTATCTAATCTGTAACCATTAGTAGTCATAACAGTTTTTTTTATTCCTGAATTTTTTTTAATAATTTTAACTATTTCAAAAAAATCTTTTCTTACAGTTGGTTCACCACCAGTAAGTCTAATCTTTGACACACCTAATTCAGATAGTGCTTTTGCTAATCTTCCTATTTCTTCAATATTTAGAAAACTTCTATTGTCACTTTTATCAATTTTGTATCCATCAGGTAAACAATACCCACATTTAAAGTTGCAAACATCGGAAATAGAAAGTCGTATGTATGGGAATTTTCTACCGAAACTATCTTTAAGAATACTCATATGTTATAAGTGTCATTATTGATTAAATAAACGATGAGTCAAATTTTAAATGATAATGAAATCAATGAATTTAACCAGGTGTATAATTTCTTTCAGATTCTGGATCTTTGGTTGAGTAAGGTAATTTTAAAACTTCATTCCAAAAATCCTCTGGTATACTTGTTTTAGCCCAAGAAAGGTTTTTTTCAATACTCTGAATACTAGTAACTCCACATAGGGTAGAGGTTATTCTTTTATCTTTCATTGAAAACTGTAAAGCAGCTGCACCCATTTCTACATTATACTTTTTACAAACTTTTTCTATTTCTCTAGCAGGTGCAAGTTTTTCTTCTGTAGCATCTTGATAAGTTATTTTTTTAAAGTTACTTGGACCTTTTGCTAAAACACCTCCAGCGTAAGGAGCTGCATTAAAAATAGATATATTTTTACTGTAGGCATAACTATACATTTCATCTGCCTCTCTATTTAACAAAGTATATCTGTTATGATTAATTATCACATCAAAGTCCCAATTTTTTAACATAGGAAACATTATGTCCACTTTTCCCATAGCTAAACCAACAGCTTTTGCTAATCCCTCTTCTTTTATTTTAAATAACTCATCTATTGCACCATCTTTTTTGGTTACGTCATTTATATCTTTTACATATTCTGGATCATGAAGAAATAAAACATCAACAGAATCTACATTCAAAGTTTTTAAACTTTCTTCAATAGACTCCCTGGTTCTTTTTTTATCAAGAATAAGAGTATCCATATCCCTATCAATTTTAGTTGATAAAACAAAATTCTCTGGCCAGCTACCATTTTCCTTTATTGCTATTCCAATTCTTTTCTCACTTTCTCCCATTGCATAATTTCTTGAAGTATCAAGCATATTTACTGGACCTTGAAAAAATCTTTTTAAAGTTTCTTGAGCTCTTTGTTCTGGTACTTCATAGCCATAAGTATCTGGCATACTCCCCAAAGAGGATGTTCCAAAACTCAATTCTGTAACTTCTACATCAGTATCTTTAATTTTATTTTTTTTCATAAGTTAATTTAAATAAGACTTACTCACCTAAAATACTATCATCTAATATTTTAGTGTCATATGCTGAATAAGAATGCCATCCTGCAACTGTTTGATCAAAATCAACAATGCTTCCTGTCATTATTCCTGACTCATCTGAACATAAGAAAGCTAGGATTTTAGCAACATCTAAAGGTTTGTTTAATCTTTTAAAAGGAACTTTTGCCTCAGCTTTTTTTAACCAATCATCATCTGCGTTGTGAAATTTTTTTTGAATTACTGTTTCTGCTGGGGTATCTGTCCAACCTAGATTTACACCATTCACTCTTATTTGATGACCAGAAACTGAATTTGCAACATTTTTAATCATTACTGCCAATGCTGCTTTAGAAGAACTGTAAGCAGTTAAGAAAGGCATACCACTATATCCAGCCATTGATAAAATATGAGCGATAGTTCCTTTTTTTTTATCTCTAATCATTATTTTTATAACGTCTTGCATCATAAAAAGAGGAGCTTTTACATTTACATTAAAATTTTTGTCATAATTTTCTTCTGTCGTACTTAAAACTGTTCCTCTTTCTGTAAAAGCGGCAACATTGATAAAACTATCTACAGTATTAAATTTTTTATCAGTCTCAGAAATTATTTTTTTACAGTCTGCAAGTTTCTCTAAATCTGCTTGAATGTATATGCATTCTGTACCCATACTTTCTATTTCAGATTTTACTTTATTTCCTTTGTCGCTATTTCTTCCACAGATAGTTATTCCTTTAGCACCTCTGCTTGCTAGTAATTTTGCAGTCTCAGCTCCGCTTCCTTGAGTACTTCCTGTGACAATTATTATTTTATTTTTAAATTGGTTAGATTGTTCGGATATATATTTATTAGACATACTAGAATTTAATATCTATTACTTTACCACTTTCAAACGATTCATATGCTGCATTAGCTATAATCAAAGCATTTCTACCATCTTCAAATCCTACCAAAGGTTTTGTTTTATCCTCAACGCATTTTACAAACTCATTAAATTGATCTCTGTAAGCTTGCTCATATCTTTCAATAAAAAAGAAATGTATAGTTTCTTTTTCACTTGTAGATGTATTTGTGTATCTTTCTAAAGAAGTAGGAGTTTGATTATTAGAGATAACCATTCCTTTACTGCCAAATACTTCAACTCTTTGATCATATCCATAAACTGCTCTTCGTGAGTTATTAATATGAATTAAAACACCTTTTTTTGATTTTAAAATAAACATTGCGGTATCTAGATCTTTTACTTGTTGTGAATTTTTATCAAATAAAGCATCTCCAAATGCAGATATTTGAACCACAGGATCATCACCCAATATAAATCTAGTTAAGTCAAAATCATGGATAGTAGTATCTCTAAAAAAACCTCCGGCAGCTTTCAAATAGTCAATACCTGGAGGTTCAGGGTCTCTACTTGTAATAACCACCATTTCCAATTCACCAATTTCTTTTTTTACTCTTGACTGTTGTGCCTTAGCATGGCTTGCATCAAATCTTCTATTAAAGCCAATTTGAATAGGAACGTTTGTTCCTTTAATATTTTCCATGCACTCATTTACTTTATTGATATCTAAATCAATTGGTTTTTCACAAAAAATTGCTTTTCCAGCTTTTGCTGCCATTGTAATAAATTGAGTGTGAGTTGGTGTAGCAGAAGCTATAAGAACTGCATCTATATCATCTGCATTAATTGCTTCTTCTGGTGATGATGCAATTGAACATCCTGTTAATTTTACTACTTCTTCAGCGAATTGAGAATTAACGTCATATATGTATTTTAATTTTGCTTTTGGATGTGCTGCTATAAATTTAGCATGCATTTTTCCAATCCGTCCTGCTCCCATTAAAGAAAAGTTGATCATAAGAATATAGAACAGAATTAAAAAACAAAATCAAGAAACATTTTTTAATGATGAATTAAACATCAATTAAAAATATAATTTTCTTGATGCACACAACATCATCATTTAAAAATCCATTAAACTTTTTAATAAATTTTTATGTCAGTAAAATTAGGAATAGCACCGATAGCATGGAGTAATGATGATATGCCTGAATTGGGAGGTGATACTTCTTTAGAACAATGTTTGTCTGAAGCTAGTCAGGCAGGATTTATTGGAATTGAATCTGGTGGTAAATTTCCAAAAAAGTCAGGGGAATTAATACCTAAATTAAAAGAGTTTAAATTAAATTTATGCTCAGGTTGGTATGGAGCTAATTTAAGAACAAATAGTATTAATGAAGAAAAAAATCTAATTCAAGATCAGTTAAAACTTTTTAAAGATTGTAATTCACCTTGTATGGTTTTTGCTGAAGTTTCTGGTTCAATTCAAGGAGATCCAAATCGAAAATTATCTACAAGACCTCAAATGGATCTTGAAGAGTCTAAAAAATACTATGAAAAAATTTCAGAAATGGGAAAATATCTTGAAGATGAAGGGATGCCACTTGCTTACCATCATCATATGGGCACCGTAATAGAGACTGAAGAAGATACAGTTAGATTGCTTGAAAATACTGATGATAGCGTAAAACTTACATTAGACACTGGTCACATGTTGTTTGCTCAAGGAGACTCTTTAAAATTATTAAATGATTTTAGTGAAAGATTAATTCATATGCACTGTAAAGATATTAGAAAAAGTGTTTTAGAAAAATCTTTAAAAGAAGATTTAAGTTTTAGAGGTGCTTTTTTAGAGGGTGCATTTACAGTTCCGGGTGATGGATGTATTGATTACAAGCCTTTGTTTGATGTATTGAAAGAAAAAAATTATTCAGGATGGCTAGTAGTAGAGGCCGAACAAGATCCTGCAAAAGCAAATCCTTTTGAATATGCAAAGATTGGCTACAAATATTTAACAGAAACTCTTAATAAGAGTAACTTAGAAGTCTTTCAAAAATAATTTTTAAATTATAATTTTACTGTTTTTGATTTTTCTAATTTTCCATCAAAAAAATCAATAATATTTTGTATTGTCTCTTTACCCATTCTTGTCATGCACTCTTCTGTAAAAGCTGCTGTGTGTGGACTTAGAAAAACTTTATCGTTTTTAAGTAAAGGATTGTTTGACTCCGGGGGTTCAATTTCAAAAACATCTAAACCAGCACCAAAAATTAAATCTTCTTTTAAAGCTTTATCTAAATCAATTTCATTAACAATTCCACCTCTAGCAGCATTAATTATAATACAATTTTTTTTCATAGTTTTGAGTAAATCATAATTAATTATATTTTTAGTTTTATCATTTAATGGAATATGAAGAGAAATTGCATCCATATCTTTACAAGTATCTTCCATACTCTCAACTTTTATTCCACCTAAATTTTCTATTACATCTTTAGAGACAAAAGGGTCATAAACAAAAACTTTCATTTCAAAACCTAAGCATCTTTTTATAAGAGCTTGACCAATTCTACCAAATCCAGCAATCAATATATTTTTACCCCAAAGTTCTACAGTCTTAGGCAATTTATTTCGGTCGTTAAATTTTCCATCTTTAACAGCATTATCGTACATACTCTTTCTTTTAGAAATATTAAGGAGCATGAACATTACATGTTCAGCTACAGCTACAGCATTCGCTGTTGCAGTAATTGCTAGAGTAAGATTATTTTTTTTTGATGTTTCTAAATCAATATTATCATAACCAACACCATGTCTTGAAATTATTTTAAGTTTATTTCCACAATTAATTACTTCCCCTGGGAGTTTTGCAGTTCTAATAGAAACACCATCACAATCTTTTACTTTTGATTTCAGAAATTCAATATCTGTATTTTCTACTACTTCGAATTCATATTCAGGATTTTTTTTAATAAGTTCAATTCCAGCCTGATGTATGGGTTGGATAATTAGTATTTTTTTCATATGGCTTTATACACAAAAATAAATTTTATTAAATATTAAATTAAATAACTTACTTTTTTATTGAAATCGTTGATGGTCTTATTGAATTTGAAACTATATTTCTAGAAAGTTTTATCTCTCTTAAAACAATATAAATTCCAGCTCCAATTATAAAAATATTTCCTAAATAAATATTCCAAGTTGGAATTTCATTAAATACATAAAAACCAATTAATGCACCTATTAATAATTGGATATATTGTGTGTTTGCAAATATAGAAGCTGGAAGATGTCGAGCAGAATTTATAATAAAAATCATTCCCATTCCTCTTAATAAGCCCGCATTAAAATTTAAAAAGAAATCTGTTTTTGTCATTGGAATATAAACTTCAAATGTAATCACGCCAGAAATTATAATTAAAATTAATTTTCCAATTATTAAAAATGAATACACACTCTCAGATTGACCATACTTTTTGACCAACAAATGACCTACTGAGGCAAAAATTGGTATTAATAATGCTAATAATACATAATTATTTATTTCTTTTCCAAACGGATCAATTGCAATTATTGTTCCAATAAAACCTACTAATATTGCTGTATATCTTCTCCAACTTACTTTTTCTTTTAAAAAAATTACTGAGCCAATCGTTAACACAAAGGGTGTAAAGAAGATAATGCTATACATTGTTGTAAGTGGAAGTTTATTTATACAAAGAAAAAATAATCCCATCGAAATTATTATAGTTACCGCTCTAACTAAATGAATAAGGAAGTTTTTGGTTTTAATTTTTTTCCAGGAATTTCTTACTTGAGTATAAAGTAAGATTGGAAGTAATGCCGATATGGAGTTAATAAAAATTATTTGTGTTACATGATAATAATTTGTCAATTCTTTTGCTATGGAATCCATGATAACAAATAAAGAGTAGCCAAGAATTGCTAAAAGAAAGTCTACCGAATAGACACGGGTAGTTACTGAATTCATAAGTTTATTTTTTATATTAGTTTTGAAAGATCTCTTTTGCTATTTTTATATGTTGGCAAAGGATATTTAAAGGCATATTTACGGGGTATACATTTTTCTTTAGCTTTTTCCCAAAGAGCAAGCCATTGTTTAAAGTTTAAAATAGTAATATTTTTTTTATTTTTACTTTTAACATAAAAACTAGGCAAAGGTTCGCGACCTGAAGTTTGACCAGCTTTATTATATCTTAGATCAGCACTAATTCTAAAAGAGTTTGATTTATTTGGAATAGAGCAGTGTGGAGAGTATCGGTGAAGCAAAACTATATCTCCAACATCAGCTTCCAGGTAAAAAATTTTTTTTGAATTTAGTAAGTCTGAATTTTTGATTTCAACTTGACCTTTGTAACCTGAGTGATGATTCAGCAATCCTAACTTGTTAATTCCAGGAATAGTAATCATACATCCATTTTTCTTAGTTGTTTTTGTAAATGGAATCCACACAGTTAAAAGCTCAGTATTTTTTTGACCTTTAGTAGATAATACTGCTGCATCTTGGTGCCAAGGAGTTCTACCACTTAAACCATCAAAAATTGATTTTTTAGGTAGTGTTTTTTCTGGTTGTTTTATTCTTGTATTTTGAACTGGGTTAGAGAGAATTTCTGAGCCAAGTATTTTTTCAACCACATTAAGTATTTTTTTGTGTTTAATTAAATTCCATAAAGAATGTGTAGCAAAATAATCGCTATCCTTTTTAACATGATCTCTTGGAAGTCGAGTATTAAAATATTGATCTAAATCAAAAATATTAAGAGAAGATACAAACTGATATTTTTTTTCAAATTTTAATTTTAGTGCTTTTGAAATTTTAGATTTTGGAGAGAATTTGTGAATCAATCGATCCATTACATATTCCATATCATTTAAAATAGGTTTTAGATCATTATCAAAATTTAAAATATTTTTTACTATCGCATATCCTTGTTCTTCAAATTTTTTTTTATTTAATGATATCATTTTTAAATTTTTTACTAATTTGCAACTGGTACTGTAAGATAATTTGCATCATGAAAAGAAGTTAACATTTTTTTTTTAGTTTTAATTATATGAGGATAATAGGGAATATCATTAAATTTCCATATTACCGGTTTATTTAAAGCATAACTTCCATAAATAAAAAAACGTTTAGGGCAATTTTTTTCAATAAATCTTTTAACACCATGATACGAATTGGGAGTGGATTGGAAAAATACTACTGTTCCCTGTTTAGGAGTAAATTCTTTGACAACTTCTAATTCACTAATTTTTGGAAATCTTCTAAAACTTTTTCTAATATTTTTTTTAGTTTTTTTTCTATAAATGGTAAGTGACCCTCCATTTTTTTTAGGTATGTCGGTTAAATAAATTAAAAAATTATATAATCTTGTAATATCGTCTCGATGCGGTCTCAATCTATAACCACCTTTTGAAACAGAAAAATCAATATCTAAATTCACTTTTGGATTAGAATAATTATTGCCAAGTAATTTTTGAAGTTCATTTGAGTTTAATTTTTTTTTAATAGTAAATTTTTTTGGATTAAAAATTTTTGGTAGATTTGAGTTTTCCCATGATCCATTTTTAAATCTTTTTTTGAATATATTTTCAATTTTCTTGTAGAAAGATTTGCTATTAAAAAGCTTAAAAAGTTTTTTAGAAATTTTTGACTGTTTAATATAATTATTAAAATTTTTTGAGCCTTTATTAATACGACTTCTTCCACCCATTATCATATCATCAAAAGATTTAGAGTAACTAATTTCTTTGATTAATATTTTGCAAATACTTTTTGGAATAATGTTGCTACCTACTAGAACTGGAAAATTTCCTTTTACCTTTTTTAATTTTTCAATTCGTAGCATTTAGCTATACATTCCCTCCTTAACTTTGATCATCTTATACATAAGATCATTTAAAGGGGTTTTTATCCCATGTTTTTTTCCAAGACTTGAAACAACACCGCTTATGAAATCAATTTCGGTTTTTCTTTTGTATTGAACATCAAAAGCCATAGAGGATTTATTTGTTTGGTTTGAGTCTACGATTTTATTAAACATAAAAAGGCACTCATCCTCAGAAACCTGTACGCCATCAGCCAAGGCTACTTGTCTTGTTTCCAAAATTATTTCTTTACCTAGTGATCTAGATACGTCATTTGCACTATTATTTATGTATAGATCAGTATGATGTAGATCAAAAATTGCTGATAGGGGTCCAATCGCTGTTAATGCAAACAGTTTCATCCATTTTCTTTTTTTTACATCATCAGCAGCAATTGTTTCGAGATTATAATCAGTAAAAGTGTCAGCAATATCTTTTACTCTTTCACTCATTCCACCTTCATATTCTCCAATCCAAGAAGGTAGAGCAGCATGGTTCATTATATGACCAGGCCCTAATATATTTGAAGCTTGAGTGGTCGTTCCTCCTAGAACTTTTTCAACTCCTACAATTTTTTGCATAATTGCTTCATGACCAAAGCCATTTTGAAATGACATAAAAACAGTTTTTTCACCAATAATATTTTTAATACTATTTAGAGCTGGCTCTAAGACAGTTGCCTTACACATTACTATCACGGCATCTACAATACCAACTGTCGATGGATCAGTTGTTGCTTTAACTTTAATAAATCTGTCACCACCATGACCATCCATCTTAAGACCATTTTTATTTATAGCTTCTACATGTTCTTTCCAAACATCAATCAGGATAACGTTAAGTCCTTTTTCAGCTAACAAACCCCCAAACAAACAGCCCATTGCACCAGCACCTAAAACTGCAACTTTTAAATCTTTATTTATCATTAAAGCTTTTTTATAATTAATTTATGTATAGATATTATATATATTATCTATAGACATCATGCAAAATAAATTATAGCTTTAATAATCAATGCAATTAAAAATAGAAAAATCAAAATTTACAGAGTATTCATTTGATAAAATATCTGATGCCTTACAAAGTGGATTATCAAGTAATTATAAAGTAGTCGAAGTCTCAATAGTTGATTGCCCAAATCTAAGAGATTGGGATTGTCCATCTGAAGGAATTAGTGGAAATCAAAAAATTATAGATGTTGGTGGTGAGCCTTACATGCATGATCCTAAATTTATAGGTGCTGAATTTGATTATGAAGAAATTTCTAAAATGATTGGTTCAGAAAAATCTTATGCTTTAGGTGCTGGTTCAGGTGCTATGTCATGTTTAGATGGACATTGTGGAGAGTTAGTAATTAACGAAAATCTAATCACTGATGAGTCAAAATCAATAATAGCTCGTGTTGGAAAAAATAAAGAATGTATTGCTGAAAAATATACAGCCAGAAAACATGGTGGCTTAGGTAATGTTTTTTATACTGATGGAAATAGAGGAAAAGTTATTAAAATAAAAATAAAAGGAAGATCTGGAGAGCAGGGATCTTTAACGCAAGCAATGAGAAAAGCTTTATCTGATCATTTGAAAATTAAAGATAATGATCATATTGCATTGGCAGGTGTTTTTAGAATTTTAAATGGAAAGATCAGATCGCATGTTCAGCCTGATTATAAAGATATTAAACATGAATATTATGATCCTAAACAAATGAAATGTGTAAAAGATTTTTTACAATTTTATGAACCAGTTGGACCTGAGTTACAAGGTTATTGTGTGCTTTGGACTGGCGACCCAACAGGAGGAAATCTTAATTTAAGAGAGTCTGGCGAACACACTCATTTTCATTCTTATACAAAAGAAAATATTGCTGGCCACTATCACTTTGATGTAACTCCAGAAGAAATAGAGTATGAAGGGTATTTTAATACTGCAGAAGAAGTGCACAGAGTTAACAATATATATAAAGAATTAAACAATAAAAAATAATATTAATTTAACTTTCTTTAAGATAACATTTGCCAGATGAAGAGACAATTTAAGTATCCCAAGCATTTTGAGGAACAAAAAAAAATCCCAAAAATTACTCAAAAAAGAATTAAATTAGCTGAAGTGTCACTAGGTGACTTTGAGGGAAGACTGGAAAATGAATTGCTTAATTGGTTTTCATTAACACCTCAACATTGGATAATGTTGCACATGGTAATGCTTGCTTATTATAAAAATAAATCAATTACTAAAAATGAATTATTAAAAGTTATTGAAAAATCTTACTTAACCTCAAATGTTTATATCGATACTGCTATTAAAAAAGGATTTTTTAGAATTATAAGAAATGAAAAAGACAAAAGATCTATCTTTATCTTGCCATCTGTAATTACAATAAAAACTTTTGAAGGGTTTATCGATAGAAGAGATATTATGTATAAAGGGATATAATATGTATTTTAATTAATAAGCTTTAGATTCTTCTTTTTTAGAAGAACCTTTCATTTTATCAACCACAGCTTTTGCGCCTGAACTTAATGCTCTTTGATCCGCACCAATTGTTACGAAGTTAAAACCTTTATCAATCATTTTTTGAGCATACTCAGGCGTACCATTATGTATTCCTGCAAAAATATTATTTTTTTTAGCATGTTCTAAAATTCTTAAAATTTCTGAATAAGCTTTTGTGCTTTCTGGTCTATCAAAACCTGGTTCTTCACCAATAGCTAAACTTAAGTCTGCTGGACCAATATAAATACCATCAACGCCGGGTGTTGACATTATTTCATCAAGCTTACCTAAAGACTCTTTTGTCTCTATCATTGCTAATTTAAGCATTTCGTCATTTGCATGTTTTGCATAATCTGAACCACCATAAATTAAACCTCTAACTGGTCCAAAACTTCTATAACCATGAGGAGGGTACATGCATGCTTGAACAAATCTTTCCGCCTCTTCTTTATTACTTACCATTGGACAAATAATTCCATAGCAACCTGCATCAAGTATTTTCATTATTTGACCAGGTTCATTCCAATTAACTCTTGCAAGTGGAGTAACATCAGTTGTTGATATAGTTTGTAACATTGGGAGAGCATTAGTGTAATCAACTAAACCATGTTGCATATCAATTGTAAGTGAGTCCCATCCTTGATGAGCCATTACTTCAGCTGAAACAGTGCTAGGAATCTGCAACCAACCATTGATTACAGGTTTCCCTGCTTTCATCATTTCTTTTACTTTGTTTTTTCTCATTATTATATTTTTAAACCCATGTGAGTGTATTTCACATTTAAGTAATCTTTAATTGCTCCTGATCCACCTTCACGTCCATAACCAGTTTGTTTAATACCACCAAATGGTGCTTCAGCAATTGCAACCACGCCAGTATTAACCGCAACACATCCAGACTCTAATTTTTCTGATCCAATATGAGCTTTATCCATAGAATTTGTGTATAGATAACTACATAAACCAAGGTCATTATCATTTGCTCTTTCAATAACTTCATCAAAAGTTTTAAATGTAAGAATTGGTACCAATGGACCAAAAGGTTCTTCTTTCATAATAGTAAAATTATCTTTTACGTCATCAAATACTGTTGGTTCATAATAATAACCCTTATTAAAACCAGAAGGTCTTTTTCCACCCATTAAAACTTTTGCACCTTCTTTTTTTGTAGTCTCAACTAGCTTTTCTATTTCTTCTAATCTCTTTGCAGTACTTAAAGGGCCCAACTCAACCCCTTCATCCATACCATTTCCTATTTTTAATTTTTTTGCTCTTTCCATAAAAGCACTTACAAACTCTTCTTTTCTATTTTCTTGAATATAAAATCTGTTTGGAGAGATACAAACTTGTCCATTATTTCTGAATTTGCCAGTTATTGCTATGTCGGCAACTTTGTTCATATCCACATCTTCACAAACAATAAAAGGAGAGTGTCCACTTAGTTCCATGGTAACTCTTTGAACTTTATCAGCTGCCTTTTTTAAAATTATTTTACCAACTCTTGTTGAACCGGTGATTGATACTTTTTTGATTATATCAGATTCCATTAGTTCATTAGAAATTTCAGCAGGATCACCTGATAAAAGATTTACAACTCCATCTGGCACACCAGCTTCTTTACAAATATTAACTAATTCCATTACGGCACCAGGAGTAATTGTATCTGGTTTACAAATAACAGAACAACCTGCAGCCAAAGCAGTAGAAATTTTTCTTGACGCTAATACTATTGGAAAATTCCATGGAACCAAAGCAGCAACAACACCTACTGGTTGATAGTAAACATGAACTCTAGTATCTGGAAATCTACTTTGTTGTGTTTCACCATAAATTCTTTTTGTTTCTTCAGCATTCCATTCAAAAATATCAGCTCCACCACCGACTTCTCCAACAGCTTCAGCAAGAGGTTTTCCAACTTCAAGAGTTAACCATTTTGCTAGTACTTCTTTTTTTTCTCTCATTAAGTCAGCAATTTTTCTAAGAACATAAGATCTTTGCCAAGGTGCTGTGTTTTTCCAAATCTCTAAACCTTTCTCAGCAGACTTTAATGCTTTTTGCACTTCTATAGAGGACGCTTTTGATGCTTTTCCAATCACTTCTTCTGTTGCAGGATTGATTACATCATAAGTTTCTTTTTTTTCAGCTTGTTGCCATTTACCATCAATGAATTGTCCAAATTTTTCGTACATAAGTTTTATTTTTAAGTTTACTTAATTAGGTTTATTAATTTATAAATATATTTATATATAAACACTATACATATTAAAAGATAAACATATTTATGAAAAAAATTACTCTCACTTGCGCTCATGCAATTGTAAAATATTTAATTGCTCAAAAAATATTAATTAATGGTAAAAAAGAACCTTTATTCCCGGGTGTGTTTGGAATTTTTGGTCATGGTAATGTAGCATGTTTAGGTCAAGCATTAGAGGAAAATCAAAAAGAGCTTCCAACTTATAGAGGACACCATGAACAGAACATGGCTCTCACAGGCATTGGTTATGCAAGAGCAAAGAGAAGGCAGCAAATTTTTGTAGCAACATCATCAGTTGGACCAGGAGCAACAAATATGGTAACTGCAGCTGGTGTTGCCATGAGTAATAGGTTGCCGATTTTATTTTTACCAGGAGATACGTATGCAAATAGAATGCCTGATCCAGTACTTCAACAAGTAGAACATTTTAATAATCCAGGAATAACTGCTAATGATGCTTTTAAACCTGTAACCAGATATTTTGATCGTATCACTAGACCTGAGCAAATTATTCAATCATTTCCAGCAGCAGTTCAAACAATGTTAGATCCTGCAGATTGTGGACCAGCTTGCATTGCATTAAGTCAAGATATTCAAGGACAAACATTTGATTATCCAGAAGAATTTTTTAAAGAAAAAATTCATGCAATTAGAAGACCAAGACCTGATGAATTTCAAATAAAAGAGGCTGCAGAAAAAATTAAATCTTCAAAAAATCCAATAATCATATCTGGTGGAGGAGTTTTTTACTCTGATGCTATGGAAGAATTAAGTAACTTTGCTGTTAAACACAATATACCGGTTACACAAACTGTGATGGGATATTCTACAATGAAAAGAGACCACTCACATTATGCCGGTCAAATAGGTGGGTTAGGTGGAAAAAATACGAATTCATTAGCTAAACAAACTGATCTTGCAATTGCAGTTGGAACTAAACTAGGAGACTTTACTACTGGATCTTGGGCTAACTTTGAGAACGAAAACTTTAAACTTGTATCAATAAATGTTTCAAGATTTGATGCTAATAAGCATTTGGCTCAAGCAGTAGTAGGTGATGCAAAAGTTTCATTAGATGAACTTTCACAAGCATTAGGTGATTGGAAAGCTGGTGATGAGTGGAATAAAAAATCTCAAGCAGAGTTAAAAGCGTGGAATGAGCATGTAGATAAAGAGAGCGCTCCTTCTAATCAAGAGGTGCCAAGTTATGTTCAAGTAGTTGGTGCCGTTTACAAGAATTCTGATCCATCAGATATTGCAGTTACTGCAGCAGGAGGTTTGGTTGGTGAAGTTATTCAGGTTTGGAGACCACGAGAATTAAATACTCATGAAACTGAATGGGGATTTAGTTGTATGAGTTATGAAATATCAGGAGCCTTGGGAATAAAAATGGCAAACCCTGACAAAGAAGTTATTTCTTTTGTTGGAGATGGGTCTTATCTTTTAAATAATACAGATATTTATTCTTCAGTTATAACTAACAATAAGCTTATTATAATTGTTTGTGATAACGGTGGTTTTGCAGTGATTAATAGACTTCAATTATTTAAAGGTGGAAAAGAATTTAATAATTTACTTAAAAGCTCAAAAACACCAGGCCTTGTAAGTGTTGATTTTGCAAAACATGCTGAAAGCATGGGAGCTAAATCAGAACATGTAAATTCTATATCCGAACTTGGAGAAGCATTTAAAAGAGCAAAAAAATCTGATGTTACATATGTCATTTCAATTAAGACACATGCTTATCAGTGGTTAGAAGGTTCTTCGTTTTGGGATAGTCCCACATTAGAAATTCCAACTACTAAAGAAAATAAAGAAGCTTTAAAACTATATAAAGAAGGAAAAAACAAACAAAGACAAGGCGTTTAATTCTTTATGAATAAAATTTTTAAAGTAGGCCTAATTGGTTGTGGCCATATTTCTGAAACATATTTTAGAGCAGAAAAATATTTCAACAATATTAAAATTGTTAAATGTGCAGATATAAATCTTAACAATGCGATCAAATGTGCAAAAACATATAAGATAAAAGCGGTAACCGTTAATGAACTTTTGAAAGATAAAGAAGTCGAAATCATACTTAATTTAACAATTCCAAAAGCTCACTATAAAGTTGCAAAACATGCATTAGTTAATGGCAAACATGTTTATTCTGAAAAACCACTAGCAATTAATTTTAAGGATGGAAAAGATCTCATAAATATAGCAAAAAAGAAAAAACTTTATATTGGAAACGCTCCCGATACTTTTTTAGGTGGTGGTATTCAAAAATCAAAAGAATTAGTAGATAAAAAAATTATAGGAAAAATAAATTTGGGTAATGCAATTTTTGCCTTTCCTGGAGTTCAATCTTATCACCCAAATCCTGAACCTTGGTTTGCTAAAAAAGAAGGTGGTCCAGTAATCGATATGGGTCCATATTATTTAACAGCTTTAGTTAATTTATTAGGGCCAGCAAAAAAAGTTACAGGCAGTATTGTGAATGGAGTAAAGAGAAGAACTATTGGAATAGGTCCAAGAAAAAACAAAACCTTTAAAGTTGAATGTCCCACAACATATTTATCAACAATTACATTTAAGAATGGAACGATTATTAGACTAACTTTATCTTTTGATGTGATAGCTCACCAAAGAAACCACATAGAATTATATGGTGATAAAGGATCGATGATAGTCCCAGACCCAAATATGTTTGGTGGTTCAGTTTATGTATGTAAAAATTTAGGTGACACATGGAGAGAATACAAAACTGATAAAATGCCATTAGGAAAAATTAACATCAGATCGCAAAGTTCTAGAGCTAACGAGTCACCAACAAATGCAAATTATCGTGGAGCTGGATTAGCTGAGATGGCGTACTCAATTGAAAATAAAAAAATAAATAAATGTAATGGAGAGTTATCTTTACATGTATTAGATATAATTCAATCAACCATGAAAGCTTGTACCTCTGGTGTTTCTCAATCAATAAAAACAAGCTGTCAAAAACCTAAATCATTTTCATTGAAGGAAATTAAAAAAATTTTAAAGTAGATTTGTATTATTCAATAATATTGAAATCAGACTTATATTTGTCAGTAATCGTTAAACCAAGACCTGGTTTATTATCATCTAAATCAATAAATCCATTTTCTGGAGTAGGATCACCTTCAAAAATATAATAGAAAAGTTCATTTCCAATTTCAACATCGTGAACAGGAAAAAACTCAGATATAGGGCAATTAAAATTAGACATTGTTAAATGATAATTATGCATTTGACCTGCGTGAGGAATTACAGGAACTTGATGAGCCTCTGCAATTGCATTAATTTTTTGAGCAACTGTAAAACCACCAACTCTATTATTATCATACTGAATATAACTTACCGCTTTTAAATCTAATAATTGTTTGAAACCAAACATGTTGAATTCGTGTTCTCCACCAGAGATTGGAATCATATTCATATTATTGAGTTCAGCATATCCATGAATGTCATCTGCAATAACTGGTTCTTCTAGCCATCTTGGATTAAATTTCATAAGTTTTGGAATTATTCTTTTTGCATAATCTAAATTCCAACCCATATAACATTCCATCATTAAATCTGTATCCTCACCAATTACTTCTCTTACAGCTTCTGCAAGCTCAATATTTTTTTTCATTCCTTCAGGTCCATCTTTAGGACCCCAACCAAATCTCATTTTAAACATCTTAAAACCTTGCTTAACGTAACTTTCAGCTTCTTTTTGAAGTTGCTTAATAGGTTGGCTGTAAAGTTTTGAAGCGTAAACAGGAATTTTTTCTTTTGTTCTTCCACCCAAAAGTTTGAATACTGGTTTTTTTGTAATTTTACCCATTATATCCCAGAGAGCGATATCAATTGCTGATATTGCAACCATACCAATTCCTCTTCGACCCCAGGCATGAGTTCTTCTATACATTTTTTCCCAAATATAAGCGTAATCAAAAGGATCTTCTCCAATTACTAATGGTTTTAAATATGTATCAATTGTTTTTTTTGCTACTTGTGGTGCTAAAGCTGCATTACCAATTCCAATAGTTCCATCGTCAGTTTCAATTTCACAAATTAACCATTCATGAAACCTAAATGAACCCATAGCATCAGATTTTTCAAATAAAAGATCAGAGGCATTTGTACAAAAGTTATTTTGTGGAGGTACAGTTTTACCATTCCATTGATAAACTTTAGTTCTTATCTCTTTAATTTTTGTCATTATTTATTTTTATTTTCAGCCATTGTTAAAGCAATTTTGAAAGAATTCAAAGTAGGTTCTAAATTTGCCACATTTTTACCAGCAATATCAAAAGCTGTACCATGTGCAGGGGTTGTTATAGGAACTGGTAATCCACCTTGAACGGTAACACCTCTATCAAAACCAAAAGCTTTTAAACCAGATTGAAGAGCATCATGATACATCCCAACAATACAATCATGATTTTTATTTTTATAAGCAGTAATAAAAGAAGTATCACAAGGCAAAGGTCCATCTGCATTAATACCCATTTTTTTTGCTTCTTCTATAGCTGGTATAATTTCATCTTTTTCTTCAGTTCCAAATTCTGCATGAGGATTAAGTGCTTGAACAGCAACTCTTGGACTTTTAATACCGTTTAATTTCATCGCTTCATTAATTAATTTAATTGGTTTTATAATTTTTTCTTTTTTAACATGATCTGGAACTTCTTTAATTGGAATATGCGATGTAACTCGTGCTGTCCAAAAATTATCAATAACATTAAATTCACAAAAAAAATTTTTTACATCTAATTTTTCTGCCATTAAATGTAATTCATCTGAATATTTATTTCCTCCAAGTTTTAAACTTGTTTTATTGAATGGTCCAAAATTTATTGCATGAATTTTATTTTCTTTAGCAAGTTCTAAGGCTAAATTTAAAGCTGACAAAACACTTTCCCCAGATTCTTTAGAACATTCTGATAATTTATAACTATGATTTTTACCTTTAGAAATATCTAGAAAATATTGATTTCCATCTTGAAAATTAATTTCATCAAAACTTTCAACAAATTTTAAATTATGTGAATAACCAGAAATTTTATTACCATTTTCAAATATATTTTTTTCTCCAATTACAACAACATTTGCCTCATTCGTAATTTTTTTTGTCAATAATTTAGACACTAACTCAGGTCCAATACCAGAAGGATCACCTAGCAGTAATGCAATATTAATTTTATTTTGAGGCATTTTTTACTTTACGGTTTGTATCAGATTATGTTTATATAATTAATTATAAATTAACTAAAGAGGGAAATAATGAAAAAAAGTTTTAAACTTTTCTTAGCTGCTGCATTTCTAGTGACTGAATTTTTTGTTATAGCATTACCAATGCTTACTACTTCTGCTAGAGCAGATGGTGCTATACAGGCAATTACTCACGCTGGTTTTGGTGGTGGTACTGATGTAACTACTAGAATGATGCTTTTAAGAGCTCGAAGAGTTCTTAAACAAGACATGCAACTAGTTAATAAAAAAGGTGGTGGTGGAGCTGTATCTATGGACTATATGATGAGCTTACCTGCCGATGGTCAACACACTTTAACTTGGACTACTGGTCATGCTGTATCAATGGCATTAGGTAAAACTAAAGTTAAAATTAGCGATATGCAACCACTTGCAAGAGGAACTGATGATCCTCAATTATTTGTTGTAAATTGTAAAGCTGACATCAAAGATGCTAAAAAATTTATTAGTGTTCAAAAATCAAAATCACTTAAATATGGAACAACTCACGTTGGTGGAATTGATGACGTTAGTGCAATTGCATTTACAAAAAAAGGTGGATTAAAAGATCCAACTATTGTTGCTTATAAAGGTGTGGCTCCAATTAAAACTAACCTAATCAAAGGAGATATTGATGTAGGTGTTTTAAACTTAGGGGAAGCATTAACAGAAATAAATGATGGAACACTATGTGTTTCTGTTGTTTTAGCAAATAATAGAATGGCTAAAATTGGAGACTCTCCAACAGCTAAAGAGTTAGGAATACCTGTTTCTTTATCTACAGTTAGAGGTTTCGTAACTAAAAAAGGAGCTCCAGCAGCAAGAGTTAAAGAGTTAGAAGCTGGAATGATGAAAGCTATGGGACACAACTATTACAAAAATTTCTTAACTGAAATTGGTCTTGATGACACTAGTGTAGTTGGTGCTGATGAATGGGGTAAGCAAATGGAAGAAATGCTTACTGAAATGACTGCACAACTTAAAGCTTTAGGTTATATTAAGTAATTTAAAAGAAAGTACATTTAATTAATGAATAATGTACGAAAACAAAAAAGGGCAAACAAAAGTTTGCCCTTTTTTTTTAAAGATGAATTTAAAGTTTCATTTATAATAATATTTATTTCTACTATTTTACTAATTACAACTTTTACATTTGATATTGTTCCTCCAATTTTAAACAGAGGTATTCAACCAGCAACTTTCCCAAAGGCATTGTTGGTTTTAATAATAAGTTTAACATTAATAATTTATTATTTATCAAAAAAAAAACCTTGGAAAATTGAAAAAAAATTACCAAAAACATTTTTTTTAACATTACTCAGTTTTATATTTTTTGTAGTAATTTCAAAAACTTTAGATTTTTTTCTAGCAATTTCTATTTTATCAATTTTTGTATCTTATAATTGGGGTGAAAAAAGATTATTTTATTTACTATTAGTAGGTATAATTTTTCCAGTAATAGTATTTATTTTTTTTGAAACAATTTTAGGGTTAAGATTTCCACCAGGAATAATAACTAACATTTATTATAATTAGATGGATAATTTATTATTAATGTTGGCACCTCTATTTAGTTCAAAACTAATGACAGTTTTATTTTTTGGAACTTTATTTGGTTTAATTTTAGGAGTTTTACCAGGACTAGGGCCAACAACAGGTGGTGCATTAATTTTACCTTTTACTATGACGCTTGATCCTCTTTCAGCAATTGTATTATTAACCTCTATTTACTGTGCTGGTACTTATGGCGGAGCAATTACAGCTATCTTAATTAATACACCAGGAACTCCTGCGGCAGCAGCAACATGTTTAGATGGTTATCCATTGGCTCAAAAAGGTGAGGCAGGTAGAGCTCTTGGAATGGCAACGGTATCAAGCACAGTAGGTGGAATTTTTAGTGTGATCATATTAGTTTTTTTTGCACCTTTATTGGCAAAACTTGCTTATGAGTTTGGGCAGCCAGAATACTTTGCTTTAGCTATTTTTGGTTTAACTATGCTTGCTTCTATTGGTGATGGAAGTCCAATCAAAAACTTAATTGCTGGAGCTTTTGGAATATTGATTTCAACTATTGGAAAAGATTTTATGACCTCAATAGATAGATTTACCTATGGAATTAATGAATTATCTGAGGGTATTGGTTTTATACCAGTTGTTGTTGGTTTATTTGCAATTAGTGAAATGTTAACTCAATCAACTTTACTAGATCAAGTTTTTAAAAGAGTAGCTTTAAAAGCAGTAAAATTACCCTCACTTAATGATTATAAACAAACATGGAAAACTATTTTAAGATCATCAGGTATTGGATCATTTATAGGAGTGCTTCCTGCAGAAGGTGGCACAGTTGCATCTTTAATTGGTTATTCAGAAGCAAAAAGATTTTCAAAAAAACCCGAAGAATTTGGTAAAGGTTCAATAGAAGGAATTGCAGGAGCTGAAGCTGCTAATAATGCTGCAACAGGTGGAGCTATGGTGCCAACTCTTGCTCTGGGTATTCCTGGTAGCGCAACTACTGCCGTAATATTAACAGGTTTAATAATTCATGGGGTAAGACCGGGTCCTGATTTATTTAGGGAACAACCAGAATTTTTATATGGAATTTTTGGAGCAATGTTAATTGCTAACGTACTCTTTTTTATATTTGGTTTTTTTGGTGCTAAGATTTTTGCAAGAATAACATTGGTACCTAATAAGATTTTATGGCCAATGATTTTTGCTGTTTCTGTTTGTGGAACTTATTCATTAAGTCAATCAATTATTGATGTTTGGATAATGATATTCTTTGGAGTGCTTGGATTTTTTATGAGAAGATATGGTTTTTCAGTTGTTCCAGTTATCATAGGGTTAATATTAGGAGAATTGGTTGAGGGTACTCTTAGACAATCATTAGTAATATTTGATGGAAATTGGTTAATGTTTCTAACAAGACCTATTGCTTTGACATTCTTTATTTTATCTTTAATTGCCCTAGCTTTTCCATTATTAAGATCAAAAAAGAAAAAGAAATAATATGATTAAATACGATTTAAATAACAGAGTTGCAGTTGTAACAGGTGGGGCACAAGGTTTTGGTTTGGCAGTAACTGAGAGATTTATCGAAGCTGGTGCAAAAGTGGTAATCTGGGATATTGACGAAGATGCTATAAAAAAAGCATTAGATAAAGTTAATTCAGAAAATTTAAGCTATCAGATTGTTGATGTAAGTAACTTTGAAAATATTAATAAAAGCTTACTAGAAACAGAGAGCAAGCTTAGAAAAATAGATATTTTTATTAACAATGCAGGTATTGCAGGAATGAACACTACTGTAGCTGAATACCCTTTGGATGAATGGAATAAAGTTATTAACCTAAATTTAAATTCTGTATTTTATTGTTGTAAAGCTGTTGTTCCTTTTATGGAAAAAAATAACTATGGTCGTATTGTTAATATTGCATCCATCGCTGGAAAAGAGGGAAACCCTAATGCAAGTGCATATAGCACATCTAAAGCAGGAGTTATTGGTTTAACAAAGTCACTAGGTAAAGAATTGGCTCAAAAAAATATTGCAGTTAATTGTGTTACACCAGCTGCTGCAAAAACTAGAATTTTTGATCAAATGACTGAAGAGCATATTAATTATATGCTTTCAAAAATACCAAGAAATAAATTTGCAAAAGTAGAAGAATTAGCTTCTTTAGTTACTTGGTTAGCTAGTGAAGAAAATTCGTTTTCAACTGCTGCAGTATTTGATTTAAGTGGTGGTAGAGCAACTTACTAATAATTATGCAAATAGGTATAGATGTTGGTGCAACAAAGATAGAAAGTGTTGTACTTGAAAAAGATGGTCAAGAAAAACACAGATCTAGAATACTATGCCCAAAAAATTATACTCAAATTATTACCTCAATAAGAGATATTCAAAGACAATTAGAACAAGAATTTAAACGAGAACTTCCAATTGGTGTTTGTCACCCCGGGGTTCACTCTCCTCAAACAGGGTTAGTTAAAAATGTTCCAAACATAAGTTGGTTAGAAAAAAAACCTTTTCAAAATGATCTACGTAAAGCACTTGGCAAAGAAGTGTTTTGTGAAAATGATGCAAATTGTTTTGCTTTATCAGAGGCTATAGATGGAGCAGGCAAACATTACAAAATTGTTTATGGTATAATCTTAGGTTCTGGAGTTGGAGGTGGTTTAGTGATTGATAAAAAAATAGTAAGTGGCCCTAATGGTGTTGCAGGAGAATGGGGTCATAATCAAATTCCTTATTTTGCTGCAAAGAAAGAAAATTTTGACTCGACTAATCCAAGAGAAGCTGAGATTGAAAGTTTTTTATCTGGCTTAGGTTTAGCAAAAAGATTTAATAAACTTTATGGAAAAAATTTAAAAACAAATGAAATTTTTGAATTAAATAGAAAACATGATTTAGATGCAGAAAGATTTATAGATGATTTTAAAGTAAATTTAGCAATGTCACTATCAAGTATAATAAATATTTTAGATCCTGACGCTTTTGTTTTTGGAGGAGGCGTTTCAAATGAAATTGATTTTTTACATGAAATAGATTCATTAGTGAGAAAATTTGTTATTGGAAGAGAATACGAGGGTGTTTTTTTAAAACCTAAATATGGTGATGCTAGTGGTGTTCGTGGTGCCGCAAGATTGGGAAGAAGCGCGACATATTAATTAAAAATTTCTCATTAGAATTTAATTTAGAAAATTTTAATTTTACAAAAGATAAGAAAAGTAGGGAAAAAATATTGATTAAAAAAAATCAATTAAGAGTTGTATTTATATTTTTTGTTATGATCTTTCCTTAAAGCAGTTATATTTCATTTTTTAAATTAATTTAAAATGGGAGAAATAATGAAAAAACTTATACTTTCGATTGCAGCTCTTGCATTATTTGCAACTACTGCTTTCGCTGAAAGATACGTCATGATAACTCATGGTGAAGGAAAAGATCCTTTTTGGCCAGTAGTTCAAAAAGGTGGTGAAGATGCAGCTCGAGCAATCGGTGCTGATTTTGAATACATCTACAACCCTTCTGCTGATATGGCTGATATGGCAAGCTCAATTCAAGCTGCTGCAGCTACTCAACCAGATGGAATGGTAATTTCTTTACCAGACCCAGATGCATTAGGCCCAGCTATTAAAGCTGCTGTTGCAGCTGGTGTTCCAGTAATTACAATGAACTCTGGTTTAGAGTCTTCTGCTAGCCTAGGTGCTTTGATGCACGTTGGTCAGCCTGAATTACTTGCTGGACAAAAAGCTGGTGAAAGAGCAAAAGCTGAAGGTGCTTCTAAAGCACTTTGTATGATTCAAGAAGCATACAACACAGCTCTTGTAGACAGATGTGAAGGTTATGGTTCTGCAGTTCCTATGCAAATGACTGATACTACATCTGACCCTGCAACTATTCAAACTAGAGCTACTGCTGCTTTACAAGCTAACAAAGATGTCAATGCAGTCCTTTCAGTAGGACCTCACGTATGTGAAGCTGTTGATAAAGCTTTAGCTGATCTTGGTATGACAGTACACCATTCTTGCTTTGACTTAAGTCCTGCGGTTATGGATTTAATCGGATCAGGAAGAGTTGCTTTTACTATTGATCAACAACAAAGACTACAAGGTTATGTGCCAGTTATCGTATTACACTTGTACAACAACAGTGCTGGACTTCTTCCAGGAGCTAACATCCCATCAGGACCTGGCTTCGTAGATAAGTCTAACGCTTCTTCAGTTGCTGCTCTTGCAGGAATTGACAGATAGTTAGTTAAAATTTAAAGGGTCGATTATTTAATCGGCCCTTTTTTTTATAAAAATTTAAAAACCTTTTTTAAAAATGAATACATCAACAACAAACAAACCAAGACAAGAGTCAGACCGACAAGGTGAAAAAAAATGGTATTCTGCATTAATGGCTCGTCCAGAGGTTGGACCTTTGGGGGTAATGATCTTACTTTTTTGTATGTTGGGATACTTTTCTATTCCAGAAGGAGAATTTTCTCTTAACCCTTTTTCTGGTGAAGGATTTAACGCCTTAGGAATTAGAAATAATTTTAGGGTAATTGCTCAATTAGGGATCGTAGCACTTGCTGCTGGGATGTTAATTATTGCAGGTGAATTTGATCTTTCAGTTGGTTCAATGATTGGTTTTGCTGGTGGTTGTATGGCAATGATATTAAAATGGGGTTTTGCTGTTGTTATTCCTTACGTATCTTTTGTAGGAGGTTTTCATTTTGAGGGATTTCAATTATTTGAAATTAGAGATGTCTCACCATTAATGGCAATATTAATTACTTTATGTATGACTTTATCCTTTGGATGGATCCAGGGATGGATAATTGTTAAAAGTGGAATATCTTCTTTCATTGTTACACTTGGTGGACTTTTCTTCTTAAGAGGTTTAACAGAAGTATCATATAGAGCATTTAATAGAGCTCCTGATCAAACTGCTGGATCAACAACTGTTACTGATTTGCCAGATATCAAAAACATTATAAATGTACCAGGTCTCGGAGAAATGGAAAGAGATGCGGCTAAAGCTTTACCAAATGACCAATTATTAGAAATTCTTAGCAACGCGCCAGCAAGTACTGTTGCAAAATTAACTGAACGACTAACGTATGTGAACGAAAAAGTTGCAGCTTATAAAACTGACATAAATGCAGAAAAAATGATTTCAACATTAGAAAAATCTTTAGCTGGGGCAAAGAAATCTGGCAATGATTCAATGGTAGAAATTTTGACAAAGAAAATTGAAGCTGGCGTTGACGTTCCTGCGGTTACAGCAAAAGCAGTTACTAATATTGATATTGCAAGAGCTTATATTGACACCATAGTTACTGCAAGACCAGTCGCTAATTTCTTTGGAGGCGATATTATGGAGCCAGTATTTAATTGGCTATATTATACAGTAGATTGGAATGTAAATAACTTTGGAAACATCTTTGCTAAGGGAATGTATTCTGCTTTAATGATTTGGGGACTTATAGCTTTTATTTGTTATTTCATTTTGAGCAAAACTCAAGCAGGTAACTGGATTTATTCAACTGGTGGAAATCTTAATGCTGCAAAGGCTAATGGTGTACCGACGAACAAAGTTAAGATTGCATTATTTGTCAATACTGCGTTTTGTGCAACTATGTTTGCTGCATGTCAGGTTTTTGAAGTTAATACTGCTGATACTGCTAAAGGAAATTTAAAAGAATTAGAAGCAATTGCTGCAGCGGTTATTGGTGGTGTTGTTCTAACAGGAGGTTTTGGAACAATAGGTGGAATTATTCTAGGTACAATTATTTTTGGAATAGCAAAAGAAGCCTTCTTTTATATTCCTGGAATTGATGGATCTTTTTATAGAGTGTTCCTTGGAGCGGTTCTTGTTACTGCTGCCTTTACAAATGAGAACATTAGGAAACGAATTATGGGGAATATCTAATGGATAAAAAACCATTAATTGAAATAAAAAATTTAGTTAAAAAATTCGGAGCATTTACTGCTTTAAATGGCGTTTCATTAGATGTTTATCCGGGTGAAGTTCACGCTCTTTTAGGTGACAACGGTGCTGGAAAGTCAACTTTGATTAAAGTGTTATCTGGAGTTCATCCAATGACAAGTGGAGAAATAAAAGTAGATGGAGAAATAGTTAACTTTACTACACCACGTCAAGCATCTGATGCAGGCATTGGTACAGTTTATCAAGATTTAGCACTCAATTCCCTAACATCAGTTACAAGAAATTTTTTTCTTGGACGTGAAATTAAAAAAGGACCTGGGGCATTTGGTTTACTGCAAATGGATGAGATGGATAGAATTACAACAGAAGAAATGTCTAAAATTGGAATTAACATTTCAAACCCCAATCAACCAGTTGGAACAATGTCAGGTGGACAAAGACAAACATTGGCTATTGCAAGAGCAATTTACTTTGGTGCAAAAATATTAATATTAGACGAACCCACATCAGCATTAGGTCAAAAACAGCAAATGGAAGTTTTAAAAACAATAAAAAAAGTTCAAAATTTTGGAAATATTGCAATTATACTAATTACCCACAATGAAATTCATGCACGTCTCATAGCTGATCGATTTACTTTTTTAAGTTTAGGTGAAGTAATTGGTTCAGGATTGTCTGCAGATCTTGGTAACGAAGAAGTAAAAAGATTGATGGCAGGTGGTGCAAAAATTGGAGATCTTGCTAAAGAATTGGAGTTATAATGAAAGTAAAATATTATGATTTGGAAAGTAAAAGAGTATTTATCACAGGTGGAGGATCAGGAATTGGTGCTTCAATTGTTGAGCATTTTTGCGAACAAGGTTCAGAGGTTTACTTTATAGATATTAATGTATCAGAATCTGAAAAATTAATTGAAGAGATAAAAGATAAAAAATATTCAATCCCAACTTTTATTCAATGTGATTTGTTAAATATAAAACAACTTCAAAAGACTATAGCTGATATTATTAGCAATAAGGGACCGATAGATATTTTGATTAATAATGCTGCTAATGATACTAGACATAAAATTGACGATGTAACTGAAGAATATTGGAATGAAAGAATAAATGTAAACTTAAGACATTTTTTCTTCACAGTTCAATCTGTTAAAAAATCAATGATAGACAATGGTGGTGGGGCAATCATTAATATGGGATCAACATCATGGATGGTAGGTCAGGGAGGCATGGCCGCTTACACAGCAGCAAAATCTGGAGTTGTTGGTTTATCAAGATCTTTTGCTAGAGATTTAGGTGAGTTTAACATCAGAGTTAATTCAGTTGTACCTGGATGGGTAATGACTCAAAGACAAATAGATTTGTGGTTAAATGATGAGTCTGAGAAAGAATTGATGAAAAGACAGTGTTTAAAAGAAAAATTAATGCCACATGAACTTGCTCAAGCAGTATTGTTTTTTTCATCAGAACAATCTTCGGGTTGCACCAATCAATCTTACGTAGTTGATAAAGGCTGGTTATAATAGACTTTGTGAGGGTACAATGTTCTACGATAGAAAATAAGTATTTAAGGATTAAATCAATTAATATTGGTGCTTGTTTGTATGAAGTTTATGATAAGCAAAAGAAAATAAATATAATCTTAAATCTAGGTCCTAAAAAAAATTATAGTAGTAAAAATTTTTATGTAGGTGCTACTTGTGGTCGGTATGCGGGAAGAATATCAAATTCAAGATTTAAGATTAAAAATAAGATTTATAAACTCAATGACAATGAGGGAAAAAATACACTACATGGAGGAAAAATAGGATTTGATAGATTAGAATGGAAAATACAAAATCATTCAAAAACTAAAATTATCTATCAATTATTATCTAAAAATCTAGACCAAGGTTTTCCAGGAGATTTGAATTCAGAGTGCACTTTTGAAATCAAGAATAAAAGTTTATTTATCAAATACCAATATAAATCAAATCAATTAACTTATGTAAGTTTAACTAATCATAGTTATTGGAATTTAAATAAAAATAAAAATGAAACAATATTTAACCATGATTTAAGAATTAATTCTGAAAAGTATCTTGAAGTAACCAATAAATTAATCCCAACAGGCAAAATTAAAAAAGTTAAAAACACTATTAATGACTTTAATAAGTTCCAAAATATTGGAGAAAAAATAGACATTATTAAAAACAAAAAAATAAAGAGAACATCAAATAAAATAAATGCATTAGGATTTGATTTAACATTTTGTGTCAAAAAAAATTCCAAAAATTATTTAGCCTCATTAAAAAATAAAAAAACTAATATCCAATTAGATTTTTATTCAAATCTTCCTGGAGTACAGCTCTATACCAGTCAAGGTTTAAGATATAAAAATAAACTCACTCCTTACCAAGGTGTTTGTTTAGAAACTCAACACTATCCAGATGCTCCTAATAAAAAAAATTTTCCTATTACTTTAATTAAACCAAATAAACTTTATAAGTACTTTACAAAAATAAATATTTCATAAAATGAATAAAAAAATAAACATATCAATCGTGGGAACTGGTTTAATGGGCCTTCAGCATATCAAGGCTATTTCAAAATCAAAAAAAGCTAATCTCCATTCAATAGTAGATATTAGTAATACCGCTAAAAATTTATCAAAAAAATTTAAAATTCCATTATATTCAAATGTAAATGAACTTTTAAACTCAAAAAATTTAAATGCAGTGATTGTTGCGACCCCAAATCAATTACATGAAAAGCATACAGTTGGTTTTTTAAAGAAAAAAATTCCAGTGTTATTGGAAAAACCTATTTCAGATAACATTAATTCGGCTAAAAAGATTATTAGTAGTGCTAATAAAAATAAAACCCCGTTATTGATAGGGTATCACAGAAGACATAATTCAATAGTATCAAAGGTAAAAGAGCTTATCGATAAAGGTAAATTAGGAAATATAGTTTCAGCAAATGTGTTGTGCTGGCTTTATAAACACAAAACTTATTACAAAGAAAAATGGAGGATAAGTAAAGGAGGGGGTCCTTTAGGAATTAACTTGGTTCACGATATTGATATGATTTGTTATTTACTTGGTTCAATTAAATATGTTCAAGCGTTTACAGCCAATAAAACGAGAAAATTTAAAGTAGAGGATACTGCAACAATTAGTTTAGTTTTTAATTCAGGAGCTCTTTGTACTTTAAATTTATCAGATACTATCGTTGCGCCATGGAGTTATGAATTAACAGCTGGAGAAAATCCTGCTTACCCTGTAACCAATCAATCTGCATATATGATTGGTGGCACTAAGGGCTCACTACAATTTCCTAATTTAAAATTTTGGTTTTATAAAAATGAACGAAGTTGGTGGAATAAAATTTTAGTTAATGAAGATAAAAACAAAAAAGATGATAGTACTTTAGTAAATCAAATCAACCATTTTGCAGATGTAGTTTTGAAAAAAGTTAAACCAAAGGTAAATGGGAATGATGGTTTAATCTCTCTTAAAATTTTTGCCGCAATAACTAAAAGTGCTAAATCAGGTAAAAAAATTAAACTTTAATTTTCTTTTTTTTCCCTTCGGTACGAATGAACAATATTCCAAATATAATTATTCCAATTACCCCATAAATTTTATTAATATCAATTGGAACACCAAATATCATAAAGTTAATTATTGTAGACCACACTAACTGAGAATATTGAAAATTAGTTACAAACGATAAATTTGATAATTGAATTGCATATATCAGCATGAAGTGACTTATAAAACCAGCTAATCCTAATAAAATTAAAAGTAACCAATAGCTATTTTTTTCGATTGGAACCCAATTTAATGATACATAAATTGTAAAAATAATAGCCCCGGTAATTGCTGTATAAAATATTGAAGCAAAAGGATCGTTATTTCCAGAAATTAATTTAGTAAAAAATTGATAAAGCGCCCAACATAATGGAGGCACAAGTGGAAAAATTAATTCAGGACTTAAAACTTTCATGCTTGGTCCAAGTGAGTATATGATAGAACCAAAGCTCATTACCATCAATAATAAACCTTTAAGACTCAAGACATCTTTCAAAAAAATTGCTGACAACATTGCAACAATTAATGGCGCAGAAAAAAACACTACATAAATATCCACTAAATCAAATCTTTGTAACGAATTAAACATAAAAAAAGTAGCTGTGACCATTAATAAAGATCTTAAAATTTGAATTTTAAAATTTTTTTTTAAATTTATCTTTGGTTTAAAAATTAGAAAATAAATTCCCAATGCTATAAAATGAAAAAAAAACCTACCCCATACAGCTTGAGTTATTGGCATTACTCCTCCTAAAAATTTAGCTAAAGAGTCCATACACACAAACATAAAAAAGCCAGTTGCAGATAACAAAACTATTTTTAGTAGAGGGGTTTTGTTGGTATCTGTCATGTTTATAAGTTGAGTAAATATTTAAATAATATTTACATTACAACACCAACTTGCCATGGATTAAATTCTTCGTCACCATAGCCGTTAATTTCGCTTTTTGATTTATTGCCTGAAGCTGTATCCACTACTAGTTCAAATATTTTTTGTCCTACTTCTTCTACATTTTCTTTTCCTTCAGCAATAGTTCCACAATTTATATCCATATCTTCAGTCATTTTTTCATACATTGCAGAGTTAGTTGAAAGTTTTAAACTTGGAACTGGTTTACAACCAAAACAAGAGCCTCTACCAGTTGTGAAACAGATTACGTTTGCACCTGAAGCAACTTGACCTGTGACAGATACGGGATCATAACCTGGAGAGTCCATAAAATTAAATCCTTTGTTCTTTAGAGGCTCTGCATAATTTAATACATCTTGGAGTATAGAATTTCCTCCCTTAGCAACTGCTCCTAAAGATTTTTCTAAAATTGTAGTCAAACCTCCTTTTTTATTTCCAGGTGCAGGATTGTTATCCATCGAACTATTATTAATTGAAGTATAATTTTTCCACCATTCAATTCTTTTTATTAATTTATCTGCTGTCTCCTGTGAGTTAGCTCTATTAATTAGCAAGTGTTCAGCTCCATATATTTCAGGAGTTTCAGATAATATTGAGCTCCCACCTTTTTTAACTAAAAGATCTGCAGCAATACCTAATGCGGGATTTGCTGTAATTCCTGAATATCCATCAGATCCTCCACATTGCAAAGCGAGCGTTAAATGATTTACTGATTGAGATGTTCTTTCAACTTTATTTGCTTCAGCTAGCAAATTTTTAATTTGAGATAATACTTTTTCCACAATCTTTTTTGTTCCACCTTCATCTTGGATAGTTAAGAAGTGAATTCTGTTATGTTTTTTTAATGACTCGTCAAACAAACTTACTTGTGCACACTCACATCCCAAACCTATTACAAAAACATGTGAAAAGTTTGGATGATTTTTAAATCCATCAATTGTTCTTTGAAAGATTTGCATACCTTCACTTTCTGTATTCATTCCACATCCAGTAGAATGAGTAATAGGAACTATGCCATCAATGTTCGGATAATCTTTTAAAATATTGGAGTATTTAATTCTTTCTACAATCATTTTAGTCACTGTTGCAGAACAATTAACAGTACTTACTATTCCAATATAATTTCTAGTGGCTACATCACCATTATCTCTTAAGATACCATTAAAAAAAGTATCTGCTTTTTCATTAATAATATTCTTTTTATTAGTTACTTTAAAATCTCTTTTAAATTCTCTAAATTCTAGATTATGTGAATGAACATGCTCACCTGGTTTTATGTTGTCTAAAGCAAAACCAATTATTTGATCATATTTTATAATAGGATCACCTTTGTTTATAGATTTTAAGCAAACTTTATGACCAAATGGAATTGGATCTATTGTGCTTATATCATGCCCTTCTATTTTTGTTTTTTCAGGGATTATAAATTGACTTACGCCAACATTGTCATTTTGATTTAAAACTATTAGATTATTCACAGATTTATTATATAAATATTATTTTAAACAAGCCATAATAATTTTATTAGATTGTTTCTATGAAAAAAAAGAATTTAAGAAGTCAGCAGTGGTTCGATAACCCAAAAGATCCTGAACAAACAGCAATTTATCTAGAGCGTTATCTTAATTATGGTTTAACTAGAAAAGAACTTCAATCTGGTAACCCAATCATTGGTATAGCTCAATCAGGAAGTGATTTAACACCATGCAATAGACATTTTCAGTCTTTAAGTAAAAGAATAAAGGATGGAATTAGAAGAGCGGGAGGTATTCCAATGGAATTTCCTACACATCCAATTCAAGAAACGGGAAAAAGACCAACGGCAATGTTAGATAGAAACTTATCTTATCTTTCTTTGGTTGAGGTGCTTTATGGATATCCAATTGATGGAGTAATTTTAACAACAGGTTGTGACAAGACTACTCCAGCAGCTTTAATGGCAGCAGCAACTGTAAACATTCCAGCAATTGTTCTATCAGGTGGACCAATGTTGGATGGTGTTTACAAAGGTAAGTTATCTGGATCAGGAACCGTTATATGGGAAGCAAGAAGATTGCTGTCAAAAGGAAAAATTAATTATGATGAGTTTATGGATATGGTATCTGCTTCTGCTCCAAGCATAGGTCATTGCAATACAATGGGAACTGCTTCATCTATGAATTCAGTTGCTGAAGCTTTAGGAATGTCTTTAACAGGATGTGCGGTTATACCTGCACCTTACAGAGAAAGAGAGCAAATTTCTTTTGAAACAGGAAAAAGAATTGTTGGAATGGTTCACGAAGATTTAAAACCATCAAAAATTATGACACGTAAAGCATTTGAAAATGCAGTTGTAGTTGCAAGTGCAATAGGAGCTTCAAGCAACTGTACCACGCATTTAATTGCTATTGCAAAACACATGGGAATTAAATTTGATTTATCTAATTGGCAAAAATTAGGACATGCAATTCCATTGCTTGCCAACTGTCAGCCAGCTGGCGAATATTTAATGGAAAGTTTTTATAGAGCTGGTGGAATTCCAGCTGTTATGAAAGAGCTGATGAAACATAAAAAAATTCATACCAATATAATGACAGTATCGGGAAAAAATGTTGGTCAAAATTTAAAAAGAAAAATTGAAGTAGATAGAAGTGTAATCAAAACTTTCAAAGAATGCTTAACAGAAAAAGCTGGATTTTTAGTTATGAAAAGTAATTTCTTTTCAACAGCTGTAATGAAAACATCTGTTATTAGTAAAGAATTTAGAGAAAGATTTTTATCAGATCCAAAAAAACCTAATGTTTTTACTGGTAAAGTGGTAGTGTTTGAAGGACCAGAGGATTATCATAAAAGAATAAATAGTAAAAAATTAAAGATTGATGAAAAATCAATTCTAATTATTAGAGGTTGTGGACCCGTAGGTTATCCAGGTGCTGCAGAAGTAGTTAATATGCAGCCACCAGATAAGTTATTAAAGCAAGGGATTAATGCATTACCGACGCTTGGAGATGGAAGGCAAAGTGGTACTTCAGAAAGTCCATCTATTCTTCATGTCTCACCAGAATCTGCCGTAGGGGGTGATTTAGCTATTGTTAGAACTGGAGATAAAATGACAATTGATCTTAATAAAAGAAGAGTGGATCTATTAATCACACAATCAGAATTTAAAAAAAGAAGAAAGAAAAAGAAACTTCTTAAAATTGATAACCAAACACCATGGCAGGAAATTTTTAGAAATACAGTCGGTCAACTTGAAGATGGAGCTTGCATTAAATCTAGATCTCAGTATTTAGATGTAGCTACTAAAAAAGGTATACCTAGAAATTCTCATTAATATGAAACCAAAAATACTAGTAACAAGAAAATTATCAGATGGAGCAGAAGAAAAATTAAAGAAAAATTTTGATGTAACTCTTAATTTAAAAGATGAGCCAATTCCAAACGCTGATCTTGTTAAAATGGCTAATGAGTACGATGGATTTATTTCAACAGGGTTTGATAAAATTGGAGAAGAGTTTTTTAAAGATTTAAATGGTAAATTAAAAATTATTGCTCAAGTTGGAGTGGGCTACGACAACATCTCTGTTAAATCAGCTGAAAGTAAAAAAATTAAAGTTACAAATACCCCTAATGTTTTAAATGAAGCTGTTGCTGAAACAACTATTCTTTTAATTTTAGCTGCATCAAGAAGGATAGGTGAAGCTTACAATCTTGTAAGATCTGGAACATGGAAAGATCAAAAACCCGACCTAACTAAATTTATGATAGGAAATTCTGTTACAGGAAAAACTCTTGGTATAATAGGAATGGGTCGAATTGGTAGAATGGCTGCTAAATCCGCAAAAGCATTTGGTATGAAAATAATTTACTACAACAGAAATAAACTTTCAGAAGATCTTGAAGATGGTGCAAAATATTTTTCTGATGTCAAATCAATGATGCCTGAATGTGATTTTGTAAGTATCCATACTCCAGCAACATCTGAAACTAAACATATCTTAAATTCATCAACAATTAGTTTGTTGCCAAAACATGCTGTCGTTATCAACACTTCAAGAGGATCAACTATCGATGATGATGCATTGATAGAAGCTCTTCAAAATAATAAAATTTATGCAGCAGGTTTAGATGTGTTTAATAATGAACCTAATCTTGATGAAAGATACATGAAACTTGATAATTGTTTTGTCTTACCTCATGTTGGAAGTGCAACTCATGAAACTCGTTTAGCAATGAGCATGATGGCTGTTGATAATATTTTTTGTTTTTTTGAAAACAAACCGCTTATCTCAGAAGTAGTCTAACACAACTTAAAGTTGTTATTTAATTAATATATATAATTTCTATACACATATTATTACCGTTTTATTTGTAATTTAAAATCAAATATGATTTAGTTATATAATTAAAAACATAACCGAGAGGAAGATAATGTTAAAATTAATAACAAAAACTATAGCTGCAGTAGCTGTTGTTTCAGTTGCTTTATTTGGTTCTGCAAATGCAAAAACATTAAAGATTGAAACACACTTTACTGCTAATTCACCAAACGGTGAAGTTGCAGCTCAGTTCGCTAAAAACGTAGAAATGTTTTCTGGCGGAAGCTTAAAAGTAGAAATGTTTTACTCATCATCAGTTTCAGGAAAATCTGCTGAAGTATTTAACTCTGCACAAACTGGAATTATTGACTGTGATATGACAGGTGCTGGTTACCAAACTGGTAAAAATGCTGCGTTCCAATTTGCAGGTGATGTAATGGGTGGATACGATAACCCTTATCAACAATATGATTTCTTAAAGTACCCTGGTGCTCAAGATGCAGTTGATGCATTATACAATAAGTATGGAATGACACTTATTGGTTGGTGGATACCTGGACATGAGTCGCTTATTTCAAGTGTTCCAATTCCAGATGTTGCATCTATTAAAGACTTTAAATTTAGATCACCTCCAGGAATGGAAAGTATGATCTTTGCTGAGTTAGGTGCTAAACCAATCGTAATGGATTTTGGTGAAGTTCCAACTGCTTTACAAACTGGTCTAATTGATGGTGCTGACTATTCTAGTTTAGCAACTAATACTGCTGGTGGACACTATGAGCAAAATAAATATGCTACATATCCTGGTTTCCACTCTATGCCAGCTGATCACTTAGCTTGTAATTCTAAAGTTTGGAAAAAACTTAAGAAGCATGAAAGAGGTGCTATGAAAGCTGGAATAGAAATTGCTGGTAGAACTATCACTAGCTTAGTTGAAAGAAAAAATGCTGAAGCTGTTAAACAATTAGCAGGTATGGGTGTTACTCTTCATGACTGGGCTCCATCAGAGAGAGCTAAGTTCAGAGCATCTGCATTAAAAGCTTGGGAAACTTGGAAGACAAAATCTCCTGAGGCTGCTCAACTTATAGAAATGCACAAAGCTTACATGAAAGCTAACGGTATCCTATAATTATAGCATACAGAAAAATCTTGAAGGGCCTGAAAAGGCCCTTCTTTTTCAAAATTTAAAAAATTATGCTTGATAAGTCCTTACAAGAACAAACAGAAAAAGTTGCAAGCAAAGATGATTTCCCAATTAATTGGATAGATAGAATTACTTTATTTATAAGCCATACAATTAAATATTTAATCCCGGTCATTGTAATTGTAATGATGTATGAAATTTTTATGAGATATATTATGGAAAAGCCAACTATGTGGGTAAATGAACTATGTTTGTGGTTAGCAGGAGTTATTTATTTAGTCGGCGGAATATATGCAACAAGACTTAGAAGTCATATAAGAATTGTGATGTTGTATGATTATGTAGAAAGACCAACTCAAAGGATTTTTGATTTAATAAGCACATTAGTAATAGTCATTTTTGCTGCTGCTGTCATTTATGGAGGTTGGGAAGACGCACATAGATCATTTGTAACTTGGGAAAGATTCGCAACTTTTTGGGATCCTCCAATTCCTGCAACCATGAAGCCGCTTACACTGATTTGTGTATTCCTTATCGCTGTTCAATCAGTAAATAACTTAATAGTAGATTGGAAAAACCCAAAAGAAAAACAATACGACCCCTCAAAAGACTTAAAATAAAATGGATATAGGAACGCTATCATTAATTGTAATATTTGGACTGCTATTACTTATTGCTATTGGAGTTCCACTTGGTTTTGCATCAGGTTTTATGGCAGCAGTTATTGTATTTGTAAATATTGGCGAACATGCAATGGGTATTTTACTTTCAAGATATTATTCACTTGTTGTAACTTATTCTTTTTTATCTGTTCCTTTATTCATATTTATGGCCTCCTTACTTGAGCGCTCAAATATAGCTAGAGATTTGTATGATGCTTTAAATGCATGGTTAAGAAAAACGAGAGGTGGTGTTGGTGTCGTAACAGCTATCATGGCGACAATTATGGCTGCGATGAGTGGAATTATTGGAGGAGAAATAGTTTTACTAGGCTTGATTGCATTACCTCAGATGTTGAGACTTAAATATGACCAAGATATGTCTATTGGAATTATTTGTGCGTCAGGTTCTTTAGGAACAATGATACCGCCATCAATTGTTTTAATCATTTATGGATTAACAACTCAAACATCTATTACGATGCTGTTTCAAGAGGCAATAGTTCCAGGTTTAATGATCTCAGGTTTAATAATTACTTATATTTTAGTTCGGACAAGATTGCAGCCGCATTTAGCACCATTAAGCGATGAACCACCATTAACTTTTAAAGAAAAAATGTCTTACCTTCCAGGTCTGCTTCCTCCAATTGGAATAGTGGTAATTGTTTTGGGTTCAATTTATTCTGGTATAACAGGAATTACTGAAGCAGCAGGAATGGGTGTTGTTGCAACATTAATCATAATTTTTTTTAGAAAAGAGTTAACGTGGTTTTTATTTAAAGATGCATTAGTTAGAACTTTTAAGGCTTCTGGAACAATTTTAACAATTACATTTGGAGCAACTACTTTAGCTGGAGCTTATTCTTTAGCAGGTGGTCCAACTTATGTTGCAGAAACAATATTAGCCTACGATTTAAAACCTATGTATCTAATCTTTATGATGCAAATAATGTTTTTAATACTAGGAGCATTTATGGATTGGGTGGGGATTGTTTTATTAGCAATGCCTGTATTTTTACCTATAGTTTTAGCACTTGGTTTTGACCCTATTTGGTTTGGAATTCTATTTTGTGTAAATATGCAAGTTTCATTTTTAAGCCCACCATTTGGGCCAGCTGCTTTTTATTTAAAATCTGTTACTCCACCTCACATTTCATTGACAGATATTTTTAGAGGATTTGGTCCTTTCATAGTAATTCAATTAATTGTTTTAGCGTGCGTGATGTTCTTTCCAGAATTTACGACACAAAATTTCCACGAGTTCAAACCCACTAAATAATGAAAAAAATTGGTTTTATTGGGATAGGCCTAATGGGTCTACCTATGGCAAAAAACTTATTGAAAGCTGGTTATAGTTTAAAAGGTTTCAATAGATCCCAAAAGAAAGCTGAAGCCTTAAAAGAATTTGGTGCAGAAATCGCAACTTCTATTGATGATGTCGTAAGTAATAGTGATGTTGTGATCACTATGCTTACTGATGATACGGCAATTAATGAAGTAATGGATAGTTCTAATTTTTTAGAAAATTTAAAATCAAATGCTACAGTTATTGATATGAGTTCAGTTAAGCCTACTACAGCAACTAAATATGGTAATAATTTAAAATCTAAAAATATTAAATATTTAGATGCACCTGTTTCTGGAGGAACTATTGGGGCAGAAGAGGCCTCATTAGCAATAATGGTAGGTGGTGAACAAGATGTTTTTAATGAAGCTCTTAATGTTTTAAAAGCTATGGGCAATCCAACTTTAGTAGGACCAGTTGGAAGTGGACAAGTTTCTAAATTAGCAAATCAAATTATAGTTGGATTAACTATTGGAGCAGTTGCAGAAGCCATAACTCTTTGTGAAAAAGCAGGAGCAAACCCAAATAAAATGATCAAAGCCTTATCAGGTGGTTGGGCAGATAGTAAAATTCTTCAAACACATGGAAAGAGAATGATTGATAAAGACTTTACTCCAAAAGGTCGAACTTCAGTTCATTTAAAAGATATGAATAACATTTTAGAGTGTGCAAATAGCCATAATACTCATTTACCTATTTCAAATTTAGTTAAAGAAATGTATAAAACTCTTGTTGAAAATGGACATGGAGAAACAGACCATAGTTCTCTTTATAAAGAAATTGAAAGGATAAATAAAAAATGAGTGGTAGATTAGAAGGTAAAAAAATAATAGTAACAGCAGCTGGCCAGGGAATTGGAAAAGCAACTGCAATTGCTTTTCATAATGAAGGAGCAAGTGTTACAGCAACAGATTTAAACGATAAAACCTTAGCTGATTTAAATAAAGAATATCCTAATATTAATGTTCAAACATTAGACTCAACAAATAACGAAGCAATTTTAGAATTTATAAAAACATTAGACAAAGTAGATGTTTTATTTAATGCGGTAGGATTTGTTCATCATGGAAGTATTCTTGAATGTGAAGAAAAAGACTGGAATTTTTCTTTTGATGTAAATGTCAAATCTATGTACCAAATGTGTAAAGCAATTTTACCTTTAATGGTTAAGCAAAACGGAGGAAGTATAATTAATGTTTCATCTTGCGCTTCAAGTTTAAAAGGATTTCCCAATAGATTTGTATATGGCACAACAAAAGGAGCAGTAATTGGTTTAACCAAATCAATAGCAGCCGATTTTGTTAAGCAAAATATAAGATGTAATTCTATAGCACCAGGAACAGTGTTTTCACCTTCTTGGCAAGATAGAGTTAATCAAAGCCCAGATCCAGTTCAAGCCAAAAAAGATTTTATAGCTAGACAGCCTATGGGAAGATTAGGAACAGCAGAAGAAATTGCAGCTGTAGCTGTTTATTTAGCTGGTGATGATGCAACATTTACAACAGGAACAACTATTTCTGTTGACGGTGGAATTTCAATTTAATTAATAAAAAAAGGAAAGTTATGAAATTATTAAGAGTAGGACAAAAAGGAAATGAAAAACCCGCAGCATTAGATAAAGAGGGTAAGATTAGAGATTTAAGTTCACATATTAAAGATTTAAATCCTGATCATGTAAATTTTGAAACTATATCTAAATTACAAAGTGTGGATTTATCTTCGTTACCAGAACTATCTTCAAGTGAAAGAGTTGGTTCATGTCTTACAAAACCAGGAAAATTTGTAGCAATAGGTCTTAATTATTCTGACCATGCTGCCGAAACTGGAGCAGAAGTTCCGTCAGAACCTATAATGTTTATGAAGGCAACTAGCTGTATAACTGGCCCTAATGATAATGTTGAAATAGTTTCAGGGTCAAAAAAATTAGATTGGGAAGTTGAACTTGGAATTGTAATTGGAAAAGATACAAAACACATTTCAGAAGATAAAGCTCAAGATCATATTTTAGGATATTGTTTAGTTAACGATGTTAGTGAAAGAGAATGGCAAATTGAAAAAATGGGTCAATGGGTAAAAGGAAAATCTCATGATACCTATGGACCTATTGGGCCTTATCTTGTTACAAAAGATGAAATATCAGACATCAATAATTTAAAAATGAGCTTAGATGTAAATAGTAATAGAATGCAAACAGGTAATACAAGTACAATGATTTTTAATGTAAATGTGATTGTGTCTTATGTAAGTAAATTTATGTCATTACAACCTGGTGATATTATTACTACTGGAACACCTCCAGGGGTTGGAATGGGAATGAAACCTCAGCAATTTTTGAAAGCTGGAGACACAATGAAATTATCAATAGAAAACTTAGGTGAGCAAAACTCGAAAGTAGTTGCGATATAATAAATTGTGAAAATAACTTCTATTAAAAGTCATGTACTTAAATATGAGTTAGAAAAAGAACTAGGGTATTCACAACAATATTATAAATTTAGAACTGCCCATCTTGTAGAAGTTCAAACAGATGAAGGAATAACAGGTTGGGGTGAATGTTTTGGACCTGGTAATATTGCTTTAGCTAACAAGTTTATTGTTGAAAAAGTAATTCAACCATTAATCATTGGCGAAAATCCTTTAAATAAAGAGCACATTTGGCATAAAGTTTATAATCTTTTAAGAGATAGTGGGCAAAAAGGAATGCCAATTCAGGCATTGTCTGGTGTTGATATTGCACTATGGGATATCTTAGGAAAAAAAACTAAAAGCCCTCTTTACCAATTGATTGGTGGAAAGTGTAATGAGCAAGTTCCAGTATATGGTTATGGAATGATGTTACAAAAAAAATCTACATCAGAATTAATTGATTTATTTAAAGAAGAAGCAAGCCAAATTAAATCTAAAAATTTTAAAGCTATGAAAATGAAGATTGGATTGGGACCAACTGAAGATCTTAAGTTGGTCAGAGCAGTAAGAGAAGTTGTTGGAAAAGATTTTAGACTAATGGTAGATGCAAATCATGCATATAATCTAAATGATGCTTTATTTGTTGGTAGAGGTTTAGATGAGCTTGATATTTTTTGGTTTGAAGAACCTGTGGCGCCTGAAGATTATGATGGCTATAGAGAATTAAAGCAAAAAATCAAAACAAATATTGCAGGAGGGGAAGCTGAGTTTACAAAATATGGATGGAATGAATTAATTAAAAAAAAATGTATAGATATAGCTCAACCAGAAGTTTGTGGATTAGGTGGAATTACTGAGTATTTAAAAGTATCTGCATTAGCACAAGCTAACTTTATACCAGTTGTAAACCATGTCTGGGGATCTGCTGTAAGTATTGCAACTAATCTACATTTGTTAATAGCTCAACCTGATATGCCAGGAGGTTTATTTCCTTCAAAATCAATGCTTGAGTTTGACACAACAGAAAAAAATATTTTTATCACTGATCTTCCGACTGAAAGTTTTTCAATTCTAGATCAAGTAAAAGAAAATAAAGGATTTGCGTCTGTATCAGATAATCCTGGAATAGGAATAACCCCTAACTTTGATTTTATTAAAGAATTTGAAGTCAATGAATAAAATTAAAACAACTGAACCTAAAGTTCTCTGGAAATTAAGATGTAAACTTGGGGAAGGAACTCTCTGGGTTAAAGAACATAATTCAATTTACTTTGTAGACATTAAAAAAAAATATTTTTTCTCTTTAAATACAAAAAATAACAAAAAGAAAAAATTTAAAGTTGATAAAGAAATTGGTTTTTTGGCTCATATTAAAAATAATATCTTTATCTTGGGTCTTCAAGGTGAATTAAGAATTCAAAATATAAAAACAAAAAAAATAATAAAAAGTATTTTAATCGAACAGGGTATTAAATTAAATAGAATTAATGATGGAAAAACTGATCCAAAAGGAAATTTATGGTTTGGAACTATGGACAATCTAGAAAGAAAAATTGAAAAAGGCTCACTTTATAAATTAGATAAGAACTTAAATTTAACTAAAGTCGATAAGAATTATAGAATTACTAACGGACCAGCATTTATAGATGAAAATAATTTTTATCACACCGATAGTTCAAAAAAGATAATTTATAAAATAAAAATTAATAATCAAAATAAAATTATTAATAAAAAAATATTTAAAAAATTTTTACCAAAGGATGGATCACCAGATGGTATGACTTTGGATAGAGACAAAAATCTTTGGGTAGCACACTTTCATGGCGCTTGTGTTTCAGTATTTAATAAAAATGCTAAATTAATTCATAGAATTAATTTGCCAGCAAAAAATATAACTAATTGTACATTTGGTGGACAAAAAAATAATGAAATTTTTATTACTTCAGCAACAAAAGGTATGAACAGAGCTGATCTGCAAAAATTTAGATATTCAGGTTTCTTATTTAGTGTAAAAACTAACTCGAAGGGAATTTTACAAAAAAAATTTATTATAGCTGATGAAAAAAAGAGATCTTTATTATGAGCGAATTCCTACAAAACTTTTACGAGAAGATATAAGGTTATTAGGAACATTTCTTGGAAGAGTTATAAAAGATCAGGAAGGTATTGGTTTTTTTAAGATTGTAGAGAGATTAAGATTATTATCTAAAAATACATTATTAGATAAAAATAAAAGAAAAGTTTTTTCAAAAATATCTAAAGAAATTAAAAAACTACCACCCAAACAAACTTTCAAAATTACTCGAGCATTTTCTCATATTCTAAATTTAATGAATCTTGCAGAGTCATTAGATGCATCACGAAAACTAAATGAATATGACAATCCTTTCTTTAAAGATAAAAATCAAAATATATTTATTGAAGACATAATTAATGGACTTTTTAAGGATAAAAATATTTCTAATAATAAAATATACGAACAAGCTAAAAATTTAGATATTGGCATTGTTCTAACCGCCCATCCAACTGAGGTAAAAAGAAGAACATTGATTCAGAAATACGCCAATTTAATTGATTTAATGGAACAGAGACATTTGTATAAAAAGTATCCATCAAAAATTATTGAAATAGACAGAAAACTTTATACCGAAATCACAATAATATGGAAAACTGATGAACTTAAAAGATCAAAACCCTCTCCATTAGATGAGGCAAAATGGGGTTTGGCAATTATTGAAGACAGTTTGTGGGATACAATTCCCAAAGTTTACAAAAGATTAAATGATATTTTTAGAAAAAATTTAAAAAAAGATTTACCAAGGACTTTTAATCCTATTCAATTTGGATCGTGGATGGGCGGTGATAGAGACGGCAACCCTAATGTAACAGCCGAAGTTACTAAAAAGGTAATTTTATTTTCTAGATGGCAAGCTGCTAAATTGTATGAAAAAGAATTAACTAAATTAATTCAAGACCTATCAATGAAAGAATGTTCTCAAAAGATCAGACGAGTAGTTGGAAATACTTTTGAGCCATACAGAGTATATTTAAGACCTACGAGAGATAAAATAAGAAGAACTCACCAAATAATAGAGAGACATTTAAATAAAAATATATCACTTGATGAAAGTAAATTATTACAAAGTAAAAATGAAATTTTAGAACCATTAAGAGATATAAGGGACTCATTAAATTTAAATCGTGGACAACATGTGGGAAATTCAGATCTATTAGATTTGATTAGAAGAGTTAGATGTTTTGGAATTAATCTTGCAAAATTAGATATAAGACAAGAGTCTTCACGTCATGAAAAATTGATAAATGATGCAATAAAAAATAAATATAAAACTAATTACTTAAAACTATCTGAAAATAAAAAAATAAATTTACTAAATTCTTTAATTAAACAAAAAAAATATTTTTTAGATAAAATAAATATTAGAGATAAAGAAAACAAAGAGGTTTGGGATACTTTTAAACAGATTTCTAAAGAGCCAGCTCAATGTCTTGGTGCTTATGTAATATCAATGACTTCAAAAGCTTCAGATATTTTATCAGTTTATTTTTTGCAAAAACAAGCTCAAATTAAGAATTTACTAAGAGTAGTTCCACTTTTTGAGACATTAGATGATTTAAAAAATGCAAAAGATGTAATGGAAAATCTCTTTAAATTATCTTGGTATAGAAAACTCATAAACAATCAGCAGGAAGTAATGATTGGTTATTCAGATTCTAGCAAAGATGCAGGAAAACTATCTGCAAGTTGGCATCAATACAAGCTTCAAGAAGAGCTTAGAAATCTAGCTAAAAAATATAAAATAGATTTAGTTTTTTTCCATGGCAGAGGTGGTTCTGCTGGAAGAGGAGGAGGACCTATACAAGCAACATTAAAATCTCAACCTTCAAATACTGTAAATGGGAAAATTAGAATTACGGATCAAGGCGAAGTAATTCAACAAAAATATGGATACAAACCTCTGGCAGAATACAATCTTTGTAGTTACATTGGTGCAGTGATGGATGCATCGTTAAACCCTCCTCCAAGATCAAAAAAAAATTGGAGAGAGTTAATCCAGAAAATGTCTGAAATATCGACTTCAGCCTATAGAAAATATTTAAACCAAAGTGAAGATTTTATAAGATACTTTAAAACAGTCACTCCTCACAAATCACTTGGAAAACTTGCGATAGGATCAAGACCAACTAAAAGAAAAAATGTTGATAACATACAAAGCCTACGAGCTATACCTTGGGTATTTGCATGGACTCAAATACGATTAATGTTGCCTGCTTGGCTTGGAACAACAGAAGCATTGAGATATGGTTCAATAAAAAAATTTTCCAAAACACTAACAGACATGGAAAGAAATTGGCCATATTTTGTGTCAACTATGGATATTTTGGACATGGTAATTTCAAAAGTAGATACTGAAATCTCAGTAATTTATGAAAAAAATTTAGCAGATGAATCTTTAAAAAGAATTGGAAAAAAATTAAGGTTTCAATTTAATGCACTGGTGAAGTTACATAATAAAATTACTCCCAAAGATGTAGTAAAAGAGAGAAAAGAATTTAGAAAAGCATTATTTATAAGAAATAATTACACAGAAATGTTAAACATATTGCAATCTGATATAATGAATAAATTAACAAATAAAAAATATAAAAAATTAGATAAAAAATTTTTAGAAGATTCTTTAATGACTTCAATTGCTGGAATTTCTGCTGCTATGAAAAACACAGGTTAAATGATTGAATTATTAATAGCTTTTGGAGCAGGACTTATTAGTTTTTTGTCCCCATGCGTTTTACCTTTGATACCTGGATATGTTTCTTTTATTTCAGGGCAATCATTACAAGAAATTTTAAAATCAAAAAAAATAGATGTTTTACCTTTAATTTTATTTTGTTTTGGATTTTCAACTGTATTTATTATCTTGGGAGCTTCAGCATCCTTTTTAGGTCAAACACTTTTGCAAAATTCAGAAATATTAAGGGTGCTGGCAGGTATTGTAATAATAATTTTTTCTCTACAATTAATCGGATTAATAAATATTGGTTATTTGAACTTGGAAAAAAGATTTGAAGCAAAGAAATCACAACACATCTTATTTCCCTATTTAATAGGGTTGGCTTTTGGATTTGGGTGGACACCATGTATTGGTCCAATTTTAGGTTCAATACTAGCTTTAGCTTCTATAGAGGAAACTTTATCAAAAGCTATTATGTTATTGAGTTTTTATTCTATTGGTCTTGCAATCCCCTTTATACTTTCAGGGTATTTAATTCAAAAATTTTTATTATTTTCTAAAAATTTTAAGAAAAATATTAATCTTATATCCAAATCTGGTGGAATTATTCTTTTAGTTACAGGTATATTAATTTTAACAAATCAACTGCAGGCAATTGGTTTCTACATAATTAAAATTTTTCCATTTATGCAAAATTTCGGTTAATAATAATTTATGAAAATTTATCAAATAGATTCAAGCGCTAGAAAAAAAGGTTCTACTTCAAGAGCATTAGCCAAAAAAGTATTAGATAAAATTAAAAAACCTGAGGACGAGGTTGTTTATAGAGATCTAGATGATGAAATGCTTTTTGTGAGTGGTCTCACTGAGTCTGGTATGAAAATTGACGAAAAAGATCAAACAGAAGAACATAAAAAGATGTTTAGTCTGTCAGATAAACTTGTTTCTGAATTAAAAGAGAGTGACATTATTATAATTTCAGCCCCAATTTATAATTATGGTCCTCCAGCAACGTTAAAAGCATGGTCTGATTTAGCTGCTAGAGTAGGAGAAACTTTTAGATTTAAACCCGATGGAAGAAGAGAAGGATTATTAAAAAATAAACGCGCATATTTAGTGATTACTTCTGGAGGAACCAAATTAAACTCTAAGGAAGATTTCTTAACACCATGGTTAAAATACATATTAAATTTTTTTGGCATAGAAAAGGTTGATGTAGTTAGTGCTGACCAAATGGCATTAGACTATGAAAAATCAATCAAAGAGGCTGAAGAACAAATTCATAATTTAGCCTAAATAAATAGATATTTTTACAATTATTTGTCTAATTAAATTTATTTTGTTAACATAAGATATGAGAATATTTCTTTTTATAATTTTAAGTTTGTTTTTTTTTACTAATAGCAATGCAGGATGTGACGATCCATTGACTGATGGAGTAGATTACTCAAATTGTAGGTTTTCAGATGCTCAAGATTTGCAAGGAAGTTACTTACCTAATTCAAATCTTTCATTTGCAAGTTTTATTCAAGTAAATTTTGATAAGAGTATCATGATGAATTCAAATTTGTCATTTGGAACTTTTCCTGAATCTACTTTTGTAAGAGCAAATTTATATGAAACAATCTCTATAGGAGCAAATTTTGAAAAAACAAATTTTACAGGTTCAAATTTGACAAGAGTTGATTTTATGGGTGCCACTTTAATAGAGTCAAATTTTCAAAATGCAAATCTAATGGAAGCTAATTTTACCTCTTCTAACATTACCAATGCTAATTTTGATGGTGCTAATTTAATTGGCGCGACATGGACTAGTGGTGAAACGTGTGGTCCAGGATCAATAGGCACTTGTAATAAGTAGTCATGAATACTGCTATCAAAACTGACGATGTAATATTCAATTTTTTTAAACAGATTTGTGATGAAAAAGATGATCAAAAATGTGTTGAGCTTGGTAATGAATGGATAAAAGCAATGGAGACAAATTTATCAAGTATGGAAGCTAATCTTAATGGTGCTGATAAATTAAAACATCAAGATGACATTAAAAGTAATCGAGATCATCTAAACAATCTTAAAAAAAAAAATTCATCAGAATGGCGAGACTATGCAACTCAATGTATGATTGAGATAATGAATCATAAAAGCCAACAATAATGAGCAATCAAGAGAGAGTTTTTATAATCATTTGTTTGTCTTTGATAATTTTTACTCTTTATTATTTAATAGAGAAACATTTGATATAAAAAAAACCTTTCATAAAGGGTAAAAATATACTATTTGTTAATTAAAGGGGTGTCTAGATAGACTGAGATTAAACCCTAAGAACCTGTCCGGTAATTCAGAAAGGGAGAACAATGGATAATACACACTTAATAAGTCAATCAACATCATTATTAATAGTTATAGTTATAAGCTTAATTTTTACGGTGCTAGGGCTATATCACTCAAGAAAATTCAAAGGTATAAACAATTATCTTACAGCAAATAGAAACGTAGGTTTATTCTCATTAACTACAAGTTTGGTTGCCTCCGCATTAGGAGCATGGATTTTATTTGGTCCAGCTGCAGCAGCTACATGGGGTGGAATAGGTGCTGTTTTAGGATATTCACTTGGTACAGCTTTTCCAATGATTTTTTTAATCTATTTTGGAAAAAAAATTAGAACTGAATTTCCAAAAGGATCATCACTCATAGAATTTATGAGAAAAAAATTTGGAAAGAGTTTGTTTAAACTGATTTTGTTAATGACTATATTTTATATGTTCATATTTTTGTGTGCAGAAGTAACAGCAGTATCTGTGTTAATAAACTATATATCAGGTACAGAATTATGGATTACTGCATTAATAGTACTTTTAGCAACATTAACCTACACACTATATGGTGGTTTGAGAGCATCTATTTTCACAGATAATATTCAAATGATCGTGATCAGTATACTTTTGTTAATTTCAATAATTTATATTTTATCTAATACTGGAAATAATTTTTCATTTGAGTTTATAGAACAAAAAAATCCCCAATTATTAAGTGGCTCCTATGCACCAAGTTACACTGCTGGACTAACTTTTTTTATAGCTGTAGCAGCAACTAATTTATTTCACCAAGGGAATTGGCAAAGAGTATATGCTGCAAAAAATTACCAAATTCTTAAACAAAGTTTGTTAATTTCTTTTTTTATAATTGTGCCAGTAGTTTTTTTCATGGGATTTACTGGAATGGTGTCTTTTTCTATAGATCCTAGTCAAAGACCTGATTTAGGTTTTTTTACGTTATTACTAAAGGAGCAAACGCAAACTCTATCTTTATTAATAATTATACTTGGATTATCGCTTACAATTTCGACTGTTGATACTTTAGTTAATGCAATATCCAGCTTATTTGTGGTGGATGGAAAAGCAACATTTAAACTTAATAAAAATACAGATTATCTAAAATTATCAAAATATTTTATAATTGCCATATCCTTAGTTTCATTCTTTATTGCTTCAAAAGGTTTTGATATTTTGTATTTATTTTTACTAGCTGATTTATTTTGTTGTGCGTTTGTGTACACAGTTTTTTATAGTTTTTATAATAAAGGAGTAAATGAAAAAGTCGCATATGTTGCAATTATTATAGGATTAATTGGTGGCTTTCTATTGTTTCCATTTCCAGATTTTTCAAAAAGTTTACTTGTTGGTGTGCTAATGTCTAAAGATTTATTTGCTCCATTTGTTACACAATCTTTGTTGTTTTTATCTTTTGTAGTAGCAACTTTTTTTCCAGCGATAATACTTTTAATAAAAAAAAACTAATATCTAGATTATATTAAGAGACCATTTTTATGGTCTCTTTTCACTGTTATTTATATCTTATTGAAATTCAATAAATAACCTCTATATAACTATCAATCCCAAATGTCTGAAATTCAAATAAGCATTAACAATCTTTCAAAAGTCTACGATAATGGCTTCAAGGCACTTAATAATGTCAGCCTCAAAGTAAAACAAGGCGAAATCCTTGCTATGCTTGGACCCAATGGTGCTGGTAAAACAAGTTTAATTAGTATTATTTGTGGAATTGTTAAACCATCTTCAGGTACAGTCACAATAGATAATTTTGATATTATAAAAGACTATAGAGAGACAAGATCAATAATAGGACTTGTTCCCCAAGAATTAAATTTAGAGTCTTTCGAAACTGTGTTTGACACAGTGTCTTACTCCAGGGGACTGCATGGAAAAGCACCGAAGCCTGAACATATTGAAAAAATTTTAAAAGATTTAAGTTTGTGGGACAAAAAAGACCAAAGATTGAGACAATTATCTGGTGGAATGAAAAGAAGAGTTTTAATTGCTAAAGCTTTATCTCATGAGCCTAAGATACTATTTCTTGACGAGCCAACTGCTGGTGTTGACGTAGAACTTAGAAGAGACATGTGGATGGTTGTTGATGATCTTAGAAAAACTGGAGTCACAATTATTTTAACAACACACTATATTGAAGAAGCAGAAGCCATAGCTGATCGTGTGGCTGTTATAAATCAAGGTGAAATTATTATTGTTGAAGATAAAAAAGAATTAATCAAGAAAATGGGTCATAAAAAATTAACTGTTGAATTACAAGAAAAAATTACAAATATCCCTGAGAATTTACTTAAATATAATCTTGAAATAGGTGAAGAGTTCATATCTTTAATTTATACTTACAATGTACAAGCTAAAAAAACTGGTATTACTGATTTGTTACAAGATTTAAAAGACACTGGATTAAAATTAAAAGATTTAAAAACAGAACAAAGTACTCTGGAAAAAATATTTGTTAATTTGGTAAAGGAAAATAATGAAATTTAACTATTATGGCTTCAAAGCTATTTATGTTCATGAGATGAATAGATTTATAAGAACAATCGGTCAGTCTATTCTTTCGCCAGTAATATCTACATCATTATATTTTGTAGTTTTTGGTTCAGTTATTGGGGGTTATATTGAAAAGATTGATGGTGTTAGTTATGGATCGTTTATTGTTCCGGGCCTGTTAATGCTAACTTTATTAACTCAATCAATAAGTAATACTTCATTTGGAATATTTTTTCCAAAATTTAATGGAACAATTAACGAAATTTTAGCAGCACCTATATCAACACTTGAAACAGTCCTCGCTTTTGTTGGGGCAGGAGCTACAAAAACTTTAATGGTTGGAACGGTAATTTTTATTACAGCATCATTTTTTGCTGATGTGACTGTTAAATATCCAATGTTAATGATATTTCTATTAGTTTTAGTCTCATTTACTTTTGCATTATTTGGATTTTTAATTGGAGTTATTAGTAAAAACTTTGAACAAATGTCTATCATCCCATCATTAGTAATCACACCAATGGTGTTTTTAGGAGGAAGTTTATACTCCCTTGATATGCTACCACCTTTTTGGCAAACAATATCTTATTTTAATCCAGTAGTTTATTTAATTGATAGCTTAAGATTTTCTTTTTACGGTGTAGCTGATTTTAATATTTGGAAAAGTATCAGTTCAATGATGGTATTTTTGATAATTTGTATAACAGCAGTTTCGTATATTCTTAAAAAAGGTTATAATATTAAATCTTAATTACTAGCTATTTTCTTTTTTGGATCATAAAAAGGTTTTTCAACAACAATACAATCAAACACACCCTCATTTGTAGTTATTTTAAACTCATTTCCTATTTCTGATTGTTCAACTGAAATCATAGCTAAAGCAATATTTTTTTTTAGTCTAGGAGAGTAAACTGCAGATGTAACTTTACCAATATCAACATTATCTTTTGTAATTTTCCAAAAAGTTGTATTTGGTGATTTTAAAGGGTCACAATTTATTTCGATACCAACTTGTTTTCTTTTTATTCCTTCTTGTTTAATCTTTTTTAACGCTTCCTTTCCAATAAAATTAATATCTTCGTCTAAATTTATTAAACGATCTAATCCTAGCTCAAATGGATTAGTATTGATATCTGCATCAGCATGATATGAAAGCATTCCGCCTTCAATTCTTCTAATAGAGGATGTGTGACCTGGCTGCAATCCATGTTGCTTACCAGTTAGCATTATTTTTTCGTATAATTCATTTCCTTTAGAAGCATCTCTTAAATATATTTCATAACCAAGTTCACTTGACCAACCTGTTCTAGAAACAATCAAAGGTATTCCATCTAAATCATATTCTTTTAACCAATAGTATTTTAAATTTTTAATTTCTTCTCCAAAAAGTTTGACCATTATTTCACCTGATGTTGGCCCTTGAAGTTGTAATGGAGAAACATCTGGTTCTTTAATTTGAACATCAAAACCTGAATTTACTGCAACACCTTGTGCCCATAATAAAATATCACTATCTGCAAGTGATAACCAAAAATGATTTTCAGCTAATCTTAATAATACTGGATCATTTAAAATACCACCTTCATTATTTGTAATTAAAACATATTTGCATTGCCCAATAGCAAGTTTTGATAAATCTCTAGGTGTCAATAATTGTGTAAATTTGTATGCATCGGGACCAGTAATCTCAACCTGTCTTTCGACTGCTACATCACAAAGAATAGCTTTTTCAATTAAGTTCCAGAAATTTTGCTCAGGATTCCCAAAATCCCTTGGAATATACATATGATTATAAACTGAAAATCCTGTAGCACCCCATTTGACAGTGGAGTCAAAGTAAGGAGACTTTCTAATTTGTGTACCAAAACCAAAATTTTTATTACTCATTTTTGATAATTAACAGCCTATTTCTAAGTTTTCAAAGAAAAAATAGCCCAATTAAGGGCTATTAAAAAATTAGAGGGAATCTATATTTATTTAAAATTGTTCAGATTCAGTTGAACCTGCCATAGCAGTTGTTGAACTCTTTCCACTACTGATAGTATTTGATACTGCATCAAAATAAGATGTACCAACTTCTCTTTGGTGTTTCACACTTGTGTATCCATCTTTTTCTCTAGAAAATTCTTGTTGTTGAATTCTAGAGTAAGCAGTCATACCTTCTGCTTTATATTTTTCTGCTAGTTCAAATATAGCTATGTTTTGAGTATGAAACCCAGCTAATGTAATGAATTGAAATTTGTAACCCATCTTAGCAATTTCTTGTTGAAATGAAGCTATCTCGTCATCACTTAAATGTTTTTTCCAATTAAATGAAGGTGAACAATTGTATGCTAATAACTTTCCAGGAAATTTTTCATGTATTGCATCTGCAAATTTTTTAGCTTCAGCAAGATTTGGGGTTGCTGTTTCACACCAAATTAAATCAGCATAAGGTGCATAGGCAAGTCCTCTTGAAATAGCTTGTTCAATTCCATCTTTAACATAAAAGAAACCTTCTGGAGATCTCTCACCTGTTAAAAATGGCTTATCATTTTCATCAAAATCATTTGTAATTAATTTTGCAGCATTAGCATCTGTTCTTGCCAAAATAATCAAAGGTACTTCTGCTATATCTGCTGCAAGTCTTGCTGATTTTAAATTTTTAACCATTGTTCCAGTGGGGACCAAAACTTTACCTCCCATGTGTCCACATTTTTTTTCACTAGCTAACTGATCTTCAAAGTGAACACCTGCTGCACCAGCTCTTATAAATTTTTTAGTCAATTCAAATACATTTAATGGTCCACCAAACCCGGCTTCACCATCTGCTATAATTGGCAACATATAATCAACAGAGTCTTCTTTCTTCATATCACCATCTTGTAATTCCATGTGTTGAATTTGATCTGCTCTTACCAAGGAATTATTCATAGTTTCGACTAATTTTGGAGCACTGTCATAAGGGTAGAGTGATTGGTCAGGATACATTTCTCCTGCGGTATTTGCATCAGCAGCTACTTGCCATCCACTAAGATAAATTGCTTTTAATCCTGCTTTAGCATGCTGTACCGCCTGGTTGCCAGACAATGATCCAAGCGTATTAACATAAGATTCTGAGTTTAATAAATTCCAAAGTTTTTGTGATTGATTTTTACACATAGAGTATTCAATTTTAATTGAACCTCTAAGACGTTCAACTTCTTCGTCTGTATAATCACGTTTAATTCCAGCAAATCTTTTTAAATCGTATGAGATATTCTCTGCACTCATTATTAGTGTTCCTATGAAGTTAGTATTTTTTAAAGAAAATTGAATTAGTTGGAAAGGATTAGTTATTATCGTCTAAAGACTTAATAAGGTCACTCATTCCACTAGAACCCCAATCACAATGATCATCTCTCATGTAGATCCCTCTACTATTATGTTGATCAAAATCTTCTTTTTTTATGATTTGAGCTTCATTTTCATTATTATTTAATTTTTTATTCATATAAAACTTATAATTTACAAGATTTACAATAGCCACTTAATTCGCAAAAAAGCTTGTAAATCAAAGAAAAAAATTGTAAAAATAAATTTACAAAATTTACAAATAGTAAATATGAGTCAAATAAATTTAAAAATAGGCCCGAAAATCAAAGCTTTTAGAAGACAGCTAGGTCTTCAGGCGAACAAATTAGCAGAAGACCTAAGCATATCTCCAAGTTATTTAAATTTAATTGAAAGTGGAAAAAGAAAAATAGATGGTGATTTACTATTAAGTGTCTGTGAAAAATTAAATATTGAGTTATCAGATTTAACATCAAAGACAGATCTCAACTTGCAAAATACAATTTCTGAAATTTTAGATGATAGTTTATTTGAAGATTTAGATATTTTGGGACCTGAAGTTAAAGATTTAGTTAGTACTAATCCTAAAATTGGTAAGGCAATTGTAAGGTTAGGTGACATATTAAAAAAAAAAGACCATGAGCTAATTGATAAGATTGAAAAAATATCTGGAAAGATCGTTGATAATAGAAAAAATTCGTTCCCAGGTGAAGTTATTTCAGATTTTCTTCAGCAAAATCGAAATTATTTTCCTAAGTTAGAAGAGTTTGCAAATAAAGTTTTTGAAAAAATTCAAAAAAATAATCGAACAAGATATATTGCTTTATGCGAATATTTAAAATCTGAATATTCAATTAAAGTTGTAGATGTAATACCAGAAGAGAATAAACCTTTTTCAAAAATTTATCATAAAAATAAAAAAGAACTTTTATTAAGTGATTATAGTTCATTAGAAACAAAAAAATTACATGCAGCTGCACAAATAGCGCAAGAGGGAGCTAACAATGAAATCGATGAATATTTATCAAAATTTAGTTTTCCCTCAGAAGAGTCAAAAAAATTAACAAAGGTAGCTTTATTAAATTATTGTGGAGCAGCAATATTAATGCCTTATAAATTTTTTCATACTGAGTGTAAAAAACTTAAATACGACTTGGAACTATTACAAAATACATTTGCAACTTCATTTGAACAAGTGGCACACAGGGTTACCTGTTTGCAAGATCCAAAACTTCCAGGAATTCCATTTCATTTTTTAAGAGTAGATATGGCAGGGAATATCTCTAAAAGATTTTCTTTATCAGGTATAGATATACCCAGATATGGAGGAGCGTGTCCAAGATGGAATGTTTATTCTGCATTAACAAGACCAGGAGTTATTCAAGCTGCCGTCAGTAAGATGACTAATGGTGAAAAATATGTTTGTATTGCAAGAACTGTTGAAAAAGGCATTGGACGATTTGGACAAGCAAAAAGTATATTATCAATAGGTCTTGGTTGTGAGGCTAAGTATGCAAAAGATTTTGTATATACAGAAAATGTAAACATTAATGACAAGTCAACAGAAATTCCTATAGGAGTATCTTGTAGAACTTGTGATCGATTGGACTGTTCTCAAAGAGCTTTTCCACCATTACATAAAAAATTTGATGTAGATTTAAACTCAAGAGGAGTTTCTGTTTATGTTAGTGACAATAATTCTTAGATAATGATCAAATATATATTACCAGCTATTATTATCTTTTTAATTGTTCTTTTTTGGGAAAAAATTACTAAATATGTTGAAAAAAGATTTAATATTAGGTTGAACTATATAATTGTAAGTTCAATTATAATTACTATTGCTATCATTCTTTTACTTCTTAATTATTAATAGTCATGATTAATATTGATAATTCCAATTACGAACTTGTTGAATCTGATGAAGTTTTTACCTTTAAAAATGAAAATACAACACTAGGATTTGTTCGTTTTAATGACAAAGGAGAGGTAGAATATATATTTGTTAATCCTATTTTTAGAAAACAAGGATTTGCAAAAAAATTACTTAAACTTGTTAAAGAAAAAACAGGTAGAAAGATCACACTTCAAGAACCAATTAGTCCCTTGGGTCAAAAATTATTAAATTCAATAAATAAATGGAAATAAATTTATTATTTTTTTTTACAGTTGTTCCAGCAATTATATTGTATGGAATTGCCAAGTCTGGTTTAGGTGGATCTATATCATTAATTTCAGTTCCTTTAATGACATTGGTGATGCCTTTGAGTCAGGCATTAGCAATTATACTTCCAATTTTAATATTTTCAGACATGATCGCAGTATATAGGTTTAGAAAAGAATTTGATTTAAGTACTCTTAAATTAATAATTCCATTTGCTGGAATTGGAATCTTAATAGGATCATTAACGTTTTCATATTTTTCAGAAGAGATACTAAAATTTATTGTTGGTGTAATGGGTTTTGTTTTTACAGTTCATTATTTTTTATTTAAAAAAGATAAAGAAGAAAAGTCTAAAAAGAATATTTTTAAAGGTGGAATATGTTCAGCTATTGCTGGGTTTACAAGTTTTTGTGTACACGCAGGTGGTACACCTACAAGCATTTATTTATTACCATTAAGATTAAAAAAAGAAATTTATGTTGGAACTAGAGTTATCTTTTTTACTTTTGTTAATTTAATTAAACTTCCATTTTATATCCATTTATCAATGATGAACCTTCAAACCTTTAAACAATCAATCATACTGGTACCACTAGCTATTGTTGGAATATATATTGGATATAGAATTCTTAAAATGATAGATGAAAAATTATTTTATAATATAATTTATATATTAATCCTATTTTCTAGTTCTAAATTAGTTTATGATTATCTTATTAATTATATGTGACAATTTCTTAAATATTAGAAATTTACTCATTAAGTACTATTAATCTTTTATGATTAAAATTTTAAATAAAAAATTTAAACCAAGAATTAAAGCGCGTATTAGAAAAAATAAAAAAATATTAAATCAAAATATTGATAGTTTTTTTGGTTGGGTTAAAGGAGCTAAACTTGTTGAGCTTAAAGAATGTAATACTGAAGAAGATCCAGTTAGACCTGAACTAGATAATGACTTTAGAACTGGGTACGGTAGAAAAATATATGGAGTTGAGTACAAAGGTGAAATTCATGCTGTTATGTGTTTTGCTTATACAAATATAATTCCAAAAAGTGTCGATGAGTTAGAAAAATTAAGCACTGATGCTTTTTTACAAACTGCGATGAGAGATCAAAGCGGTGGTCAAATTGCTATTGCTTACACGGTCTGGTCTAAGAAAAAGGGCGGTGGTAAATTAATAGTTAAAGAAGTATTTAAAAAAATTAAAAAATCAAATCATCTAAATAGATTGGTCACACTTTCCCCATTAACTGAAATGGCAACTAATTTTCACAAAAAAAATGGTGCTAAATTGGTACAAATAAATCAAAATACTCAAAACTTTGAGTACAAAATAATATAAATATATGAAATTTCTAAAACTGAATACTCTTATATTTTGCACTTTAGTATTTTTACCTTATTCTTTGCTAATGGCTTATGAAGAACCTAATTATAAAGTTGTTCAAAAAATTGAAATTTATGAAATTAGAAAATATTCTGATCGTTTGGCAGTTGAAACTATAGATTCTGGCTCTGAGAATAATTTTAGAAAACTGTTCAATTATATATCTGGAAGAAATGAAGATAATGAGAAGATAAAAATGACAACTCCTGTTACACAATTTGAAAAAAATGGAAACATGAGTATGCAATTTTATTTACCTTCTAAATTTAATTCTAAAAATGCACCTAAACCAATAAAAGAAAATGTAAGTATTGTAAATATTGAAGGGGGTTATTATGCTGTTATTAGATATTCTGGAAGAGCTAGTGATAAAAACTTTATTAAACATAGAGATATTCTTTTAAAAGAATTAGAAAAAAATAATATTATGACTTCAGGCCCCCCTATAAGAGCCACTTATGATAGTCCTTTTACTCTTCCAATGAACAGAAGAAATGAGGCAATGTTTAAAATAGTTTATAAATAAAATTCAATTATTTTAAGGGTTCGCTCTTTAAGATAAGTCCTAAAGAGCTCCCTTATTCAACCTCTTCGGCTTTTAAATCCGATTGGATTTTTTTAGTTTGTTTTATGGATTGTTTCTTCAGCTAAGTGTCAGGTGGTGTAAGTTTTAACATAATAACCTCCGTGTTATAAAGGTAAGTATTATAAAAATAATTTCAATTTGTTTATTTGTTTTTTATGTAAATATACTTCTTGAATACAACCTGCCGCTTTAGTAGATTCTCGATAATTTATTTAGTTCTTCTTAAATTATTTTTTATCAATTAATTCACTAATAAAATTTTCACCATAACCATCATCTACAGCTTTTTGAAAATAATTTTTATTATCCTCTGCAATTTTTTCAGCTTCTGGAAAATCTTTTAATAGATCTTGAATGTAAGTTAAGTCTTTTACAGAATTAGTTGCTGTAAATTTAAATCCTTTTGAGTCTCCTTTAAGTAATGCATCAAAAATTCTAATTAGTGCAGCCGAATTTCCAGATCCAAGTTTAGCAACATCAAAGATTTTTTGTAAATCAAGATCAAATTTTTTTGCAGCTTTTGTCATATGATTTATCAAAGCAGCATTCCCCAATGTTAAAAAATTGTTTAAAAGCTTTGATTTTGCACCCATTCCAACAGGGCCAAAATGGAAATAATTTTTACAAAAAAATTTTAGAATTGGTTCTGCAAGTTTGAAATTATCATCTGTAGCACCAACAATACCACCTAAGACACCCTCTTCTGCTTGCGTTGGGCCTCCCATAACAGGACATTCAACATAATTAATATTGTTAGATTGATAAATCTTTTCAGTTTCAATTGATCCTGTTTTATTGTGAGTTGTAATATCGATAATTAGAGTTTTTTCATCTAAAATACCAGAGAGCTTTGATGCTATTTCTTTAGCAATAGGTGTATTAGTTACACATTTAACTAAAACATTTAATTTTTTTTCTTTAAATTCCTCTAAGGTTTTTACTTCGTTTGCACCTTCGTTAACAATTTTTTCAATTGGCTCTCTATTTTTGTTAGCAATTACAAATAAGTTGTTACCCTTGTTTAAAATATTTTTAGCTATTCCATAGCCCATGTAGCCAACACCGATAAAGCCAATATTATTCATAGAATGAAGTTTACATGATAATTGAATATGTATAAAGTTTAATTATGAAATACTTATGTGCTTTAAGAGATCTATTAATAAGTCTTGTTGCATCAACTATTATTATTTATGCAATAAATATTGTTGCTGGTTTTGCTGGTGCAGACTATGTGTTTAGCCATGGGGAAACTTTTGTTGTCTGGATCTTAATGGCAATACTTGTTAACAATTGTTTGAAAAAATAATCTAGATATTAAATTTTATTTTTAAATATCTCGGTCAATCTTAGATAACACCATAATTAATTTAGATTGAACAGCCTTTACTGAGTATTTTTATCTTAAAATTTCTCACCATCAACTCTATCTCTTAACTAAAAAGGGCGTATCTCTTTTTTTTGTCTGAGCTAATTAAAATAAACTTTGTTTTACTGAGTTCAATTTTCATAATTAAAATCAAAAATTATTTAAATTTTAACTTTATTCAACATAAATAAAATAGTATGAAATTAATGTGGATCAATTTAATTCAAAAAACTATTCAATTTATGCTAATTTTTTAAATAAGTTAGCAAATGATTTAACTAATTTTTATTACTCTAAATTAAATAAAACATTCAAAATATCAAATAAACTTAAAGATAAAGGATACGATCCGGTCACAACATCTGACAAAGCTTTTGAAAAATTTATTAGGTCTAAAATCAAAAAAAAATTTCCTAATCATCAAGTTATTGGTGAAGAGTTTGGTCACAAAAAATCTAATAGTGATTTCACTTGGGTAATTGACCCAATAGATGGCACAAGATCATTTGTTATTGGAAATCCTACTTGGAGCAATCTTATTTCATTAAATTTCAAAGGAAATCCTATTTTAGGTTTGGCTAATTTTCCAGTTTTAAAAAAATATTATATTAACCATTCTGATAAAGCTGCATATGTAGTTGATAACGGTAAAAGAAAAAAAATATCAGTTAATAAAAAAGTTGCTTTCAAAGACGTAAAAGTTTCAGCAGCATTTCACGGCTGGCTCTCCCTTAATAAACAAAAAAAAATTCCACAAATATTAAGATTGATGCAATTTCCCTGTAGTGATGCATTAAGTTATTCACATTTAGCAGAAGGTAAAGTTGATATCGTAATTCAATGTTCAAATAAAATATGGGATATTCATCCATTAATCCCAATAGTGAAAGCTGCAGGGGGATATATTTCAACTTGGGATAATAGAGATGCAGTAAATGCAGGCAATATCTTAGTTTCCTCTAATAAAACTATTCACAATAAGTTTTTAAAATTGTTGAAACCTGTATCAAAATGATTCCAAAAAAAGCTCAAGAAATTTTAGATTTTTGGTTTAAAGAAACTTCATCTGAAAAGAGATTTAAGAAAGACGAGTTGTTTGATAAAACTATAAAAGATAGATTTTTAAATGATTATGAACTTGCAAGTCAAAATGAGTACGATGATTGGCAAGATCAACCAATGAGTGCGCTAGCATTAGTCATTCTTTTTGATCAATTTTCAAGAAACATGTTTAGAGATGATAAGAAAGCTTTTGCACAAGATCATAAAACAAGATTAATTGTTAATGATGCGGTTTACGCAGGTTATCTAGAATCTATGAATGAAAGTGAAAGATTTTTTATGATATTACCTCTAATTCATAGTGAAGAGATAACGGATCATGACATGGCTTATTATCTACTTAACAAATATCTAAAAGAGCATGAGGGATATGTTCAAATTAAAAAATTTTGGAAAGATCACACTAAAGCTATTAGACAATTTCATAGATATCCTCATAGGAATAAGATTCTGGGAAGAGAGTCTACTGAAGAAGAATTAACCTTTTTAAATGGTCCAAACTCTTCCTGGTAACTGTGAATTTAAAATATATTTTTAAAATAATTGATTTTGATGAGTGGCAAAAAGTAAAACAATCAGAAACTTATTTGGGATCATCTAAGGATATAGCAGATGGTTACATTCATTTTTCAGGAGAAGATCAGGTTAAAGGAACTCTTGAAAAGTATTACTCAAAACAAGAAAATCTAGTTTTACTAAAGGTTGAAACATTAAAATTGGATCATCTAATTTGGGAACAAGCATCAGATGGTAATATGTTTCCTCATTTATACTCTTCATTAGATCTATCTAATGTTGTAGATGAATTTGAAATTAAACTTGCAGATGACGGTATTCACAAGCTACCAGATGATTTTAATTAATTAAGTTTTCCTAAATAATTAACCATCACAACACCAACAATAATTAGAATAATCCCAATAGTTCCATAAATATTTGGTATTTGATTATATTTAAGCATTGCAAATAAAACGACACCAGTAACTGTTAATCCACTATAAGTAGAATAAGCAAATCCAACTGGTAGTGCTGACATTGCTTTTGAAATAGAAAACATTGTAATGCACATAAACAAAATACACAAAATTGATGGAGTTAATTTTGTAAAACCATCAGATATTTTGGCAAAACTATTTGAAGCTATACCAAATGAAATTCCTATAGCCAAGAATAAATAACTAAACAAAGGTTTCATGTTTAATTATTGCCTAACAAATTAACCATCAAAACTCCAACTATGATGAAAGCTAATCCTATTATTGAATAAAGATTTGGTATTTGATCAAATCTAAATATTCCAACAACTACAGTTGCAATAATAGTTAATCCTGCAAAAGAAGCATAAGTTATTCCCATTGGAATATTTTTCATCACCATTGAAAGTGCATACATACATGCAACAATTGTTATACCAGTGGTGATACTTGGAAAGAGAAGGGTAAAACCTTCAGCACTTTTTGCAAAACTATTTGAAGTCACTCCAAGCAAAACTGCTAAGATTAAATAGCCATAGGATGTTGCGAGACTCATTTAATAATATTAAATGAAATCTCGCAAAATATATATAATTATTTAGGTATCTTAGTTGCACCCGTTTCAAGAGAAATCATTTTTCCATCTTGATATTTAAATACCGCCATTACTGCTTCTGTATTTCCATCATTAAATGATACAAATGCATGCTCAACACCAATTTCATCATTTTCAAAAACCACTCTTATTTTATCTCTTTTAATGTCACCACTCATAGCCCATTTAATTACATCTGCTTTTCCCAAAACATTACCTGATGCATGCATAGTAAACTTATAATCATCATGTAAAATTTCATTCATTGCAGCTTCATCTTTAGCTTCCATAGCAGCATTATATTTTGCCAATATTGACATATTTATTATCCTTTGTATTGTTCTAGGAGATCATCTCCCATTGGGGTTGTAACTGAATTAGCCAAATCTACGCCAGCTGCAGCTCTTTCTTTATGAAGCTCATCATCAGCCTTAAAACCCTCAAGACCTTCCATGGTATCAAATCTAATTATTGCAGTGATTTTAGTTTCATTGCCTTTTTCAGATCCGGCATAAAGAAATGTCATTCCATATTTTTTGATTTTTTCTGAATTGTTGTGAACCATTGCTTTCCATTTAGCAAAAGTTTCAATTGGTCCTTCTATTTTTACTATCATTTTTAACTCCTTTTTGTTTATTTAGCGTTAAAATCTATAATATCATCTGTACACTCAACAAATTTATGAGGTTCATAGAAATCATTCATAGACTCTAATTGTTTGTTAATTGCATCTGGATCATTACCTTTCCACCAGCAAAACATTGTTAAGTTATCACCTGGCGTATTCCAGCTCATTTGACACTTTGCATTTTCACTTGTCATAGCTTTGGTCATATCTTCCATTGACATTGAACCAGTAACTTCTATCATTTTAGCTTTAGCTTCTTTTGATTTAAAAGTGTGTGTTACTATGTAGTTTTTCATTTTTGTTTTCCTTTCTTTTTATTCACTAAATATGAATCTCATTTCATCTTGAATAGTTCCTTCAACTGCAACTTTCTTTAATTGTTTTTGAAGGTTTTGATATTTTTTATCAGCAGACATTTTTGCATCAGCTTCATTATCACCTTCAAACATAGGGCCAATAACTGTCTCTCTAATTGTTCTTGGATCACCACCTATTTGAAATGAAAAATAAATCCCATGTTTTGGATAATATTTTTTTCTAACTTTTGCTAATCCTTTGCCAATCTCCATAGCTTTGCCTAGCATGTCGTCTTTAACTCTCATTGTTCTTGAATAAATTGCCTGCACTGTTTTCTCCTTGTTTAGAATTATTATAATTAAACGTTACAGTTTCTAATGATGTCCAATAAGAGCTAAATAGTAGCAACAGTAATGCTCTTAATGCATACCCTTATATTTGTTGATTATTTTACTCAACCTTAAGGAGAGTGAGACTAAAATGCTCAAAAATTTTAATTTATCTGTAGTTAAATTTGTTATGGTTTTAAAATGATAGATAAATTTAATGGAGTTTTTTATTTAATAGTTTTCATAATCCACTTTATTGGTTTTGGTGTTTATTCATATCAAATGACAATTGATAACCAAAAGTTTAGAGCAAAGTTTGAAATAGACGAGACCGCAGCAACTATCATGAGAATGACTGGGGCTATTTTTCTAGGATCATTTTTAATGGCTCTTTATATAATGTTTGTAAGACCAAACGGTGTTGAAGGAACATGGGCATTCTTTAATCTAATTTTTGTTCAAAATATTTGTGTCTTACTGGTGAACACTTATTCCCTTAAGATTGATAAAACAGGTGTTAAGAACGATTCTAATGAAGCCATCATCGCACCATTAGTTTTCACAATTTTAAGTGCAGTTCTTATTTTTGGATTGTCTGACAAGATTTATATCTAAAGCCAGCTAGGGTAGGGTAAGCCTTTTTCTTCAAGGAATTTCTTGTTAAACATTTTAGTAGAGTATTTATCACTTCTATCACAAAGAATGGTGACAATCGTTTTTCCAGGTCCTAATTCTTTACCAAGTCTAATAGCACCTGCAATATTAATTCCACAACTAGTTCCAAGACTTAATCCTTCATTTTGAATTAAATCATAAAGAATAGGTAATGCTTCATGATCATCAATTGAATAGGCGTTATCTATTTTAGCTTCACCAAAGTTTTTAGTTACTCTACTGGATCCAATTCCTTCAGTAATTGATCCACCTTCAGATTTTAATTCACCATTTTTTATATAATTATAAAGAGCAGATCCTTTAGGATCTGATAGATAGATTTTGATATCTTTATTTTTTTCTTTAAGAGCATTACTTACCCCTGAAATTGTTCCACCTGTTCCAGATGAACATACAAATCCATCCACTTTACCATCTGTCTGTTTCCAAATTTCTTGACCAGTGCCTTCATAATGACCTTTTGCATTTGCAGTGTTATCAAACTGGTTAGCCCATATAACTCCATTGTTATTTGAGGGTCTTAACTCATCTGCAAGTCTTGCTGCAATTTTTACAAAGTTATTATCATCTTTGTAAGGTTTAGGAGCAACTAATCTAAGTTCTGCACCTAAATTTCTAAGCAAATCTTTTTTTTCTTGCGTTTGATTATCGTTCATTACGATAATTGTTTTGTATCCTAATGAATTTCCTAAAAGTCCTAAACCAATTCCAGTGTTCCCTGCGGTTCCTTCAACAACGGTTCCACCTTTTGAAATTAATTTTTTTTCTTGGGCATCTTTTATTAATGCTAACGCTGCTCTATCTTTAACTGATCCACCTGGATTTAAAAATTCAGCTTTACCATAAATATTACATCCGGTAATTTCTGATGCAGCTCTTAATTTTATTAAAGGAGTATTTCCAATTCCTGAAATAAAATCATTTTGAATAATACTCATTAATTTGATTTTGTATCACTGTCTGGGGTAATACCATAAGGTTTGAACTCACTATCAGCTAACCCAACATTTTTAGCAGGTATTCCTACCATTACTGCTTTTTCTGGAACATCTTTGGTGATTACTGCATTAGCACCAATCTTTGCGCATCTTCCAACTGTAACAGGCCCTAATACTTGAGCACCTGATCCAATAACTACTTCATCTTCAATTGTTGGATGTCTCTTTATATTACGTTGATCATTTGAATTTATACTTGGCGCAATTCCACCTAATGTTGCCATATGATAAATAGTAACGTTGTCTCCAATGTCAGATGTTTCTCCAATTACAACACCCATACCATGATCGATGAATAAATTTTTTCCAATTTTTGCTCCTGGGTGAATTTCAATACCAGTTAAAAATCTTGAAAACTGAGAAATGATTCTTGCAATCAAATCAAATTTTGCAACGCTAAAAAAATTAGCAATTCTATGAAAGAAAACAGCTTTCACACCCGGGTAAGTTAATACCAAACTTAGCTTAGATTTTGCCGCTGGATCTCTGTCAATTATAGATTGTAAGAAGCTATTCATGTTATTTTGTTGTCTTGATAAAAAGTTAGTCATCATATAGTTATTAATTTTTGAATTTAAAGGAGAATTATGTACAAAAATACAAACTGTTTTCACTTGGCTGTGCCATGTGGGGATTTAGAAACTGCAAAAAAATTTTATAATGAAGCACTAGGATGTAGACTAGATAATTCCGCTCAAGAGTGGGCTGATGTTGATTTTTGGGGAAATGAACTTACTCTTCATGCAAGTGATCATAAATTAGACAGTGAAAGACATGATGTTGATATGGGAAATGTTTCTGTCCCACACTTTGGTGTTCATTTATCAAGAAAAGATTTTGATGCTCTTAAGCAAAGATTAAAAGATAATGGTACAAAATATTATGACGAACCTTATTTAAGATTTAAAGGTACAAAATATGAGCAAGAAACTTTTTTTGTAAAAGATCCTAACGAAAATATTTTAGAAATTAAAACTCTTACAAGTAATCCTGAATAACTATTAAATGATAAAAAAAGTAGCTGCTTATAGTGAAATTTTATATCATTTGATAAACTTTCGAACTGAACAATTCCAACAATTAAAAAAAATGATAGGAATTGATTACGATTCCTTCATGATACTATCTGTTATGGGGTCTCATTATTTAAAACATAATAATAAATTAGGAGAAGATTGGGACACTGTATGGGAAGATATAAGATCATCAAAAATAGATGAGCTTTATAGTGAACAAAAGTTAACAATTTATGCTGTAGCAAACATTTTAAATTTACCAAAAGAAACCGTTAGAAGAAAAATTGAGCTTTTAAAAAAAAAAAATTAATAAATCATTCAACTAAACAAGGTCTGTTGCCAACAAATAAAACTGAAGAACTAATGAAACCTTTTGCTGGAATTGAATTGAAAACTCTTTCAAAATTTCTAAAAAATCTAAAAAAAAATGGTACATTAGACGCAGTTCTAAATTTTAAGGATTAATAATAATTTTAAAACCTATTTTGGGTTTATATGACCTAAATTGGGTTTTATTTTAATAGGATTATTTTTCTTTTTCTGTATTTTTATATGAAATGAAATTTATAAAAATATTTTTAACATCACTCTGTTTAATAATCACAACTGTAGCTAATGCAGATGTAGCATCTCAAGCTTTAAATAAAGTATCTGAAAAAATATCAAATTTGATACCTGGTGAAGGAATTACTGAAGTATCTTTAGATTATAATGATGGTGATGAGGACCAGTTTAATTTCTCAATATTAGGGGTGAGAGATATTGAAGCCACAGATAATTCTAATTTTTTTACTCAATTTAGTTTGATGAACCAGGAAATAAACAGTTCTGGAAGAATTATTGGAAACATAGGCCTAGGTTATAGAAAACTATCTGAAGATAAAAATTTTATGTTTGGCGCAAATACTTTCTATGATAGAGATTTGACAGATGGTCAAGACAGATTAGGCCTTGGTATTGAAGCCAGAGGTTCTATTTTAGATTTCAATGCAAACAGATATCAAAAAATTTCAAATTCAGAGATAGTAGATGGAGACAGAGAACAAGTTTTATCTGGATGGGATTATAATTTAACATCACAAATTCCAAGAGCTCCATGGGCAAGAATAAACCTTAATGGTTATGAATGGGAAACTGAAAAAGGTTCTCAAAATCAAAAAGGTAATATTTATTCATTAGAATTAGACGTAACAAATTCTGTAGAAATTGTTGCAAGCTTAGACCAATCAGATCTAAATGGAATAGATGACGAGACCTCAATAAACATAAATTTTGTTTATCCTCCAAAAGATAAAATAATGGTGATGTCTGATGGCTTATCAAATGAAATGTTTGAAAAAAGAAACATGGAAGAGAAATTAAAAGAAAAAGTTAAAAGAAGAAATAAACTAGTTATGGAAATTCAAGGTTCAGTGGTGGTAACAAAAAAATGATAAATAGAATTTTAAAATTAATTTTCAGTATTACATTTATTATAGGATTTTCATTAAATGTTTATGCAGCAACAGGTGCTGCGAGTGTTTATAAAATTACAATTTCAAAAGTTGAATTGTGTGAGACAGGTAGCACAATATCCAATTGTTTAAATCCTATTGATATTACAATTGGTGGAGGAGTTGCAGATGTGGATATAGCTGCAGTAACTGCTGGAGCCTCAGCGGGAACTGTTGCAGATTTTTCTAAAGCTAGTTCAGGTAAAACTTATACCTATTTACAAGCTGTAATTAGTAGATCAATGAAAATAAAAGGATCAGTTGGTAGTTGTTATACAAAAAATAATGGAGTAGCAGGTACGGCAAATGGTTTTGCAATTGGTACTCAAACTGCGAGTGATGAGGCAGAAGTAACATTATTAGTACCTGAATTTGTTAATCCTACTCTTTACTCAGCATTAGAGGGTTCAAATTCAACAGGGTCCTCTGTACAAATTCCTGGTACAGTTACTGAAGGTGACACTCATATTAGAGCAAGACAACCATTAACAGCACCTTATACTGCAAAAGCTGGAATTGCCCCAACTGTGTTTTTGGCCTATGATACAAGTGCAGGAATTATGGATACAACTGGAACATGTGGTAGTGCGCCTACTCTATCTGCAGCACCACCGTCACAAACTATCACAATCCAAGGTCAATAAAAATATTTTGTTTAAATTTTTATCATTAATTCTAATAATTTTTTTATTTTCTATATCAAACTCTTTATCAGCTAAGAGTATTAAAGATTTTGAAAAAATAGATTTATCTAAAGATCAAAAGCCTGGAAGATTTTTTGAAGATCAACCTGATGTAACTGACGAACATCAAATTCATTTTATATATTTATTACCTGCAGATGCTGAAGACAGAGAGCTAGATATCAATGGTAAAATGCAGGATATTTTGGAAAAAGCTAATGATGCAATGTTTGAGGCTACTAAAGCAAACAAAGGTTCAGGTGGTGAGGGTAAAAAATTTAGATATGATTATAGAGAAGATGGAAAACTAGATATCACTTTTATTAGAACGAGTAAGAACTGGAAAGCATTAAAAGATAACAGCGTTAATACTCAAATGGGTCATTATTTTCACCAATTTGGTGGTTTCACAAATAAGAAGAAAACATATTTTTTATGGACCGACGTTAATGCTGGAAATCATGGTGGAGATGCTGGCGTTGGAATAGGTGGCATTTTTGTCAGAAGCAATGGTCATAACAATGAAGAAAGATTAACACAGATTAATATACATGAATTGTTTCATACTCAGCTAATGGGAATAAGATGTATTAAAGGTATGAAAAAAATTCACTATTCAGATCATTATAACGGTGGCACTGATCATATGCTAAGTGTCGGCTTTAAATTAAATAGAAATTTGTATACTCATGATATTGAAGGGTGCCCTCAGTTAATTGATAGTGTTTATCTAACTCCAACATCAAAAGATCCTTACAATCCGTATGAAATTATGTGTGAAAGAAATCTTGGAAAGTACACACATCCAAAGCTAGTTAAGATTATGGCTAAAGCTGAAAAATCAAACAAGTGGTACAAGAATAGAATTGGACCAACTTGTAATTGGAGAAACTGGACTAATAAGTTTGACTGGTTTGGACCAATGAATTAAATATTGATAATTAATCTTTTAAGTAATAGCCTATAAATATTATGGCTGTTAACTACAAAGCAATCGCTAAAAAATTAAAGTTTGAAGGAAGAGCTTTTATCAATGGCAAATATGTTAACGCTATTGATGGTAAAAAATTTGAGACAATAAATCCTGCAACTGGTGAAAAACTTTGTACTGTTGCAAAATGCAATCACAAAGATGTTGATCTAGCAGTTAAAGTTTCAAGAAAAGCTTTTAATAGCGGTGTTTGGTCGAGAAGTTCACCAGAGCATAGAAAAGAAGTTTTATTAAAATTTGCAGAATTACTTCGAAAACATGGAGATGAAAATTCAGTTTTAGAATGTGTTGATACTGGAAAACTAGTTACAGATTGTATTAATGAAGTTGCTAATGATGCTCCAATGCACTTTCAGTGGTATGGAGAACTTATTGATAAAGTGTTTGGAAAAGTTGGTCCAACTGAACCATCAATTACAAGTTTAATAGTTAAAGAACCAATAGGTGTTGTTGCAGGAATTGTTCCTTGGAACTTTCCTTTAATGATGGCTGTTTGGAAAATGGCACCAGCATTAGCTGCAGGTTGCTCAGTAATAATTAAGCCAGCAGAAGATACCCCTCTTACCGCAATTAGAGTTGCTCAAATTGGTAAAGAGGCTGGAATTCCAGATGGTGTATTAAATGTTCTTCCAGGATATGGAGATGTTGGAGAAGCACTTGGTCGACATAAAGATGTTGATGCAGTTTCATTTACAGGTTCAACTGAAGTAGGTGGATATTTTTTAAAGTATTCGAGTGAAAGTAATTTAAAACCTGTAGCACTTGAAATGGGTGGTAAAAGTCCATTTATAGTTTTAGAAGATGCTAAAATTAATGATGATCTAATTGATAATGCAATAAATTCTGCTTTTTGGAATGGTGGGCAAAACTGTTCTGCAAATATGAGACAGATAGTTCATAAAAAAGTTAAAGATGAGTTTTTAGATAAAGTTATTAAGAGAGTAAAAAAATTAAAAGTAGGCGATCCATTAGATTTAAAATCAAATATGGGATCAATGATATCAAAAAATCATTTACAAACAGTTGATGGGTATATTCAAAAAGGAATAGATGAAGGAGCAAAACTTTTATCTGGTGGAGTATCGAACAATAAACAAAAAGGCTTTTATGCAAAACCAACTTTATTTGATGGATTAAAAGAAAACATGACAATAGCCCAAGAAGAAATTTTTGGACCTGTTCTTGGTGTTTTAACAGTTAAAAGTGATGAAGAAGCTTTAAAAGTTGCAAGTAATTCAAAATATGGATTACATGCAAGTGTATTTACTCAAGATATTAATAGAGCATTCCATCTAGCTAAAAGCTTACCATGTGGAACAGTATCAGTTAATACTTTTTCTGAAGGTGATATCAAAACTCCATTTGGAGGGTATAAACAATCAGGTTCATTAAGTAGAGATCAAGGTACCGAAGCTCTTAATTCGTTTCTTCAAACAAAAACTATCTGGATTAGTCATCAATAATTGCTGCAACCATTGAGTTAAAAAGTATAGATATATATCTTTTATAACTTTATTTCCTTTGACTCGCTTTATTCATTCGCGTTAAACTTATTTTTTAAATTAATAGGAGAGAGATAATGAGAATAATTAAAACTACACTTGTAGCTGGACTTATTTCTATATTTGCAACTTTTTCAACATTTGCTGAAAAAGTTAAAATCGGAGATCCAGGTTGGACAGGCGCAACAGCTATTGCAAACTTATTAGCTGCAGTTGTTAATGATAAAATGGGTGGAGAAGCAGAACTTGTTCCTGGTAACAATACTGCAATCTACGGTGCAATCGACAGAAGTAAAGGTGAAATCGAAGTTCACCCTGATATCTGGCTACCAAACCAACAAGCTTATACAAATGATTTAGTTCCAAAAGGAACTTTAAAATTAAGTAGCAAACCATATGAAGGAAACCAAGGTTATTGTGTTTCTCAAAAATTTGCGAAAAAATTTAACATCACTGCAATTGAAGATTTAGGAAGACCTGAAGTTGTTAAAGCTATGGATAGTGATGGCAATGGTAAAGGTGAATTTTGGATTGGTGCAGATGGTTGGGCGTCAGCTAATGTTAATCAAGTTAAACTAAGAGATTATGGTTTATATGATGCAGGAATTGAGCCAATCAGAGCAGCAGAAGCTGTTAAAAATGCAAGAGTGCTTGACTCTATTAAAAAAGACGAAGGTTATGCATTTTATTGTTACAAGCCACATGCAATTTGGGGAATGGCTGATGTAGTTATGTTGGAAGAGCCAAAATTTGATCCAGCTAAATACAAAATGGTACAACCTAAAGAGGATGCTGACTGGTACAAAAAATCTTATGTTGCTTCGAAAGATGCGCTTAAACAAATTCAAATAGGTTGGGGTACTTCTTTAGAAGGTAAATCTCCAGCTATTGTTGAGTTTTTTAAGAACTTTCAATTAACTGCAGACGATGTATCGGCTATGGCTTATGCAATTTCAGTTGAGAAAAAACAACCAGCTGATGTAGCAAGAGCTTGGATGAAAGCTAACAAATCAACAGTTGATGGTTGGTTAGGTCTTTAATCTAAATAAAATAAATTATTTATACCCGGCAATTTTATATTGCTGGGTATATTTTCCTAAATAAAAGAGAGTTAAATGGATTCTTCTGGATCAGCAATTAAAATTGAAAATGTTTGGAAAGTGTTTGGCAACACTTCGAGCGAAGCATTAGATGCTATCCAAAATAAAAAAATTTCTAAGAATGAAGCCTTGGAGAAATATAACTCAGTTATAGGTGTATCTGATGTTTCTTTTGATGTTAAGCAAGGTGAAATATTTTGTGTAATGGGCCTTTCAGGTAGTGGAAAATCAACATTAGTTAGGCATATTAATAGACTTTTAGAACCAACATCTGGCAAGATTTTAATCAACGGTCAGGATGTAATGACGCTTGATAGAGATAATTTACAAGAATTAAGAAATAAAAAAATTGGCATGGTATTTCAAAACTTTGCACTAATGCCTCATAGATCTGTTGTAGATAATATAGCGATGCCTCTTGAAATAAGAGGGGTAAGTAAAAATGATAGATTGGATGCAGCTAATAAAATTTTAGATATCGTAGAATTGCAAGGTTGGGGAAATAAATTTGCACATGAATTATCAGGTGGTATGCAACAAAGAGTAGGGCTTGCAAGAGCATTAGCTGCTGATCCAGATTTTTTATTAATGGATGAACCTTTTAGTGCATTAGATCCTTTAATAAGAAGACAACTTCAATCTGAGTTTATTAAACTTTCAAAACAAATGAAAAAAACAACTGTTTTTATTACTCATGATTTAGATGAAGCTGTAAGAGTAGGTCATCGTATTGCAATTATGAGAGATGGGAAGGTAATTCAAATTGGAACTCCAGAAGAAATCGTAGTAAGCCCAGCAGATGACTACGTTGCTGATTTTGTTAAAGGTATTTCTAGACTAAAAGTTGTTCAGGCAAAATCAATAATGCAAACGGTTGAAAATTTTGAAAATAAAAATGGAAAAATTACAAATGATTTAGAAATTGTTAACGAGAGTGATTTGCTAAGTAAACTTATTGAAACCTCGGCATCTAAAGATAAGCCAATAATTGTAAATAATAATCAAAATAAAATTGTTGGTGTTATATCGCAGTCAGATCTTTTAAAAGCAGTTATTGAAGGAGAAGATAGTGAGTAAAGAACTAAACAACCCTTCAAGGTCTCAGTTAATAACTGATTTTGTCAAAACAAATCCAGAATATTATATTGAGAAATTTCAACAAATAGGTAGTAAACCTACTTTTTCTTTTTCATTTAATCTATATGCAGCAATTCTTGGACCAATTTGGTTTGGAATGAGAAACATTTGGAATTGGGCTTTAACTTTTCTAATTATTGAAACTTTTTCTGTTGTTCAAATAATAAGAGGTTTATTTGGGAATATCACAAAAGATGCTATTCAAAAAATAGAACAGGTCCAATCAACAATTGCGTTTAGAAATAAGCAATTAGAAGCAGCTATTACCAATAATCCTGATAAAGTTGATGTCTATAAAAGAAATATCAAATCATTAGAAGACGCCATGCAAGGCTATATTGATGAAGTTAGTAGAATTGAAGCATCAGCCATTTGGATAACAATTTTTGGAATAGTACTTTTGATTTCAATTAAGATTGTCCAAGGTGTTCTTGCAAACTCTCAATTAGAAAAAAGATATTCTGAATGGTTATCTGACAAATCAATAAGCCCTGGTATGCAAACTAAAAACTATATTTTAAGTACAGTTTTTGCTTCTGTAATTATGTTTTTTTCAGTAGTGCACTACAGTTTTCCAGGTTTAATTGTAATTATGAATGAATTTCCAACCCACCCAGATATCAGATTAATCTCAATTGCCTGGGTAGAAAAAATTTTTAATTATGCTGTATTAAAAGGAGATGCGTTATTTACTGCAATTACAATTGGTATTAGATCTGTTTTAGATTTTTTAGAATTATTGTTTGTTAAAACACCTTGGATAGTAATTATTACAGCAATAGTTACATTAACGGGGTTATCTGCTGGCCCTAGAGCCGCAATCTATTCAGCTGGTTTTTTATGTTACATGGGTTTTTTAGGTTTTTGGGTTAAAGCAATGACAACACTAGCTTTACTTGGAACTGCAGCAATTTTAAGTATCGCAATTGGAATACCGCTTGGGATTTTTTGTGCAAGACGACAAAGATTTTATTCAATGATAAGACCAATAATGGATTTTATGCAAACAATGCCAGCGTTTGTATTTATGATTCCAGTTATCGCATTCTTTGGAACTGGAAAAGTTGCAGCGGTAATTATTACGATGATATTTGGTGGAACTCCTGTTGTTAGATTAACAGTGCTTGGATTAAGAGGAGTTCCTGAGACAATCAGGGAAGCTGCAATAGCTTACGGTGCAAGTAAATGGTATTTACTTAGAAAGGTGGATTTACCTTTAGCTACTCCATCAATTTTAGCAGGTGTAAACCAAACTGTAATGTTAAGTTTAGCAATGGTTGTAGTTGCATCACTAATTGGAGCAAAAGGTTTAGGACAAGATGTATTAGAAGCTTTACAATACGCTAATGTTGGTCAAGGTATTCTTGCAGGTGTTGCAATATTATTCGTGGCATTAATTTTAGATAGGGTTGTTCAAGGTAAGAAAAGAGTTTAATAAACCCTAATGGAATTTTTATTATTAGGTTTCTTTACTGGCCTAAGTCTTATTTTAGCAATAGGTGCTCAAAATATTTTTGTAATTGAACAAGGGTTAAAAAAACAACATGTATTTCTTGTTTGTATAGTTTGCTCTGTTTCAGACTTAATTTTAATTTTTCTTGGGATATTTATTTTTCAATTTTTTAATCAGCATTTTAATTCAATTGTTGAATTAATATTCAATATAGCTTTAGTCATTTTTCTAATACATTTTATTTATGCAAAAATAAAGAATTATAATACAGCAGTTAATTTTGATACAGATTTAACCAGTATTACAGTAATTAATATTTTTTTAAAAACTCTAGGATTTACATATTTAAATCCACATGTTTATTCTGATACAGTATTCTTTTTAGGAAATTTTTCAAAAAATTTCATAATTAGTCAAAAAATATTTTTTGGAGTAGGTGCTTCAATTGCATCTTTTTTATTTTTTTTCTTAATTGGATATCTTTCAAAATATCTGTCTAAATATGCAAAAAGTAAAAAAATTTGGAATACAATTAATATCTCAATAATTATTTTTATGAGTTTTTTAACATTGTTTATTATAACAAAAATGATTAATTAAATATCATGAGTAAAATTTATATAGATGATGTAGGTGAGGGATATCCCTTAGTATTAGTTCATGGTTATTTAGGCTCATCTGAAATGTGGTGTAATCAAAGAAATTTTTTTTCAAAATTTTGTAGAGTTATATCACCAGCTTTACCAGGATTTGGTGAGAGTAGTGGTGTTCAATCATTAGACTCAATTAGCAAAATGGCTAAATTTGTAATTGATATAATTGATGAAAAAAAAATAGATAAATTTAATTTACTTGGTCACTCAATGGGTGGAATGATAGTTCAAGAGATAATTAAAATAAGAGGTAACAGAGTTAATAAATTAATTTGTTTTGCAACAGGATCTATTGGCGAAATACCCGGAAGATTTGAAACAATTGATGAAACGAGAAAAAGATTAAAAGAAGAAGGTACAACCATATCATTCTCAAGAGTTCCAAAGAAATGGTTTGTAAAAGGAGATCAAGATAGAAATTATTATTTATGTGAGAATGCTGTTCAAAATGTTTCTCTAGAGACTGCTGAAAACGCGCTTAAAGCGATGAAAAATTGGTCAGGTATTGAAAATTTAAAAAATATTAAAAATGAAACATTAATTATTTGGGGTGATAAAGATACGGCTTATAATTTTGATCAAGTTGATACACTTAATAAAAATATTACTAATAGTAGATTAGAAATCTTTAAAGATTGTAGTCACAATGTTCATCTTGAAGTACCAGATAAATTTAATGATTTAATTAAGAGTTTTGTTAATCAAAAAACTAGTTATTAGTTTGAATAACCATATTTTTTTAACCTGACATCACCCGTTCTAGCGTGAGCTTCCATTCCTTCGTATCTAGAAATTCTAGCAGCTGCAGCTCCAACTAATTCAGTAGACTCTTTAGTCATTCTTTGGAAACTTAATGTTTTAACAAATTTTCCAACAAATAAACCACCAGTATATCTTCCGGCACCTTTAGTGGGTAAAATATGGTTTGTTCCAGAACATTTGTCACCATAAGCCACTGTAGTTTCTTCACCAATAAATAATGAACCATAGTTTGTTAATCTGTCATGAAACCATTGTAGATTTTCTGTTTGTACCTCTAAATGTTCAGGTGCGTATTCATCACTAATTTTAACCATTTCTTCATCTGTATCACAAAGAACAACTTCACCATAATCTCTCCAAGCAGCATCAGCATTCGTTCTTGGAACTTCTGGCAGTTCAGCAATTAATTCAGGAACTCTTTTCATTACTTTTTCAGCGAGATCTTTGCTTGTTGTGTATAACCAGCAAGGTGAATTATAACCATGTTCAGCTTGACCAACTAAATCAACAGCTACAATTTCTGGATCTGCTTTAGCATCAGCAATAATTCCAATTTCAGTAGGACCTGCAAACAAGTCAATTCCAACTTTACCAAATAAAATTCTTTTCGCTTCAGCAACAAATTGATTACCAGGACCAACTATAATGTCAGCTGGAGGGTTATTAAATAAACCATTTGTCATAGCAGCAATAGCAGGAACACCACCTAAGTTTAAAATTACATCGGCTCCACATAAATCAGCCGTATATATAATTGTAGGATGAGCACCCACACCTTCTTTTGGAGGGCTACAAGCTATTACATTTTTAACACCAGCAACTTTTGCAGTTGTTACACTCATTACAGCCGAAGCTATATGAGCATACCTTCCACCAGGCACATAACAACCAGCAGTGTTTACAGGAATAAGTTTTTGACCTGCAAATAAACCATCTGATAATTCTACTTCAAAATCTTGACCATAATTTTTTAATTGTGCTTCTGCAAATTTTCTAACTCTGTCATATGAAAACTGAACATCATCTTTAGTTTTTTGATCAAGTGTTTTTTTAATCTCTTCAATTCTTTCTTTAGAAACAATAATGTCACCGTCGTACTTATCAAATTTTTTTGTTAAATCGATACAACCTTGTTCTTTTGTGTTTTCAATATCTTTTAAAAGATCTTGAACTATTCCAGTTGTTTTTGTGTCGTCAGTAGAGGATGTTTTGGGTGATTTTTTTAAGTATTGTATTGCCATTGAATGTTTCCTTTGTTTTGAAAGGATCTTAATAAAGTATAAAGTGCTTCAATTCAATATTTTAAAAATATAATCTATAACCAATATTTACACTCACAACACATAAGATTATGACCAACAAATAAAGACTTATATAATCAATTGGTCTCATTTTAATACCATGTATTAATCTAGGGCAACCACAGCTGCAGCAATAGATGCTAATCTTGCTTGAGCCTCATCTGATCTACTAGTAATTACAACTGGAACTTTTCCACCTACAACAACTCCTGCGGCACAAGCTCCCATAAAATATATCATCAATTTAACTAAACTATTTCCAGTTTCAACACTTGGAACCAACAAAACGTCAGCTACACCTGCAACAGAATTTTTAATTCCTTTTATTACAGCTGATTTTTTTGAAACACAGTTGTCAAATGCAAGCGGCCCAAAAACATCTGCTTCTAAATTTTCTTCTTTAGCTAATTTAGTTAATTCAGCTGCATCCAAAGAACTCGGCACACTATCAAGAACTTCCTCTGTAGCAGATAAAACTGCAACTTTTGGTCTTGATATTCCTATTCTATTTGAAAAATTTATTACATTTTTAAGTATATGCATCTTAGTTTTTACATTCGGTAACACATTTAAAGCACCATCTGTTATGATTAGAGGTTTATCATCTTTTTTTACAGTCATATGCCAGATATGACTTAATCTAGTTTTACCCAGTAAATTATATTCTCTTTTAAGAATTTCTTTCATTAGTATATCGGTATGTATATGACCTTTGACTATGATCTTAACCTTATCTGCACTTGCAAGCTTAGCAGCTATTTTTGCAGTATTATTTTCAACAGGCTCATCAATTATTTCGTAATCTGAAATATCCCATTTTAAATCTTCAGCACATTTTAGAATTTCTTTTTTATCACCAATAAAAATAGGCTCGATTAAATTTTCATTGACCGCATCTTGAACAGAAAGCATAGGTAAAGGTTTTCCAGCATTTACAACAGCAACTTTCACACCTTTTTTTTTATGAGCCTCATCTAAAAGGTTATTTGGGCAGACTATTTCTTTATTTGAAAGCATGAATAATGATTATAAATAATTTTTAAAATGTATATAGTTGTTTTTATAGTTATTGATAACAAATTAAGACAAAATGATTAAAGATTTTAAAATTAATGTATCTGATGAGCAGATTTTTAATATTAATTCAAAAATAAAGAGTTACCCATGGTCTTCAATTGAAGACATGGATGAATGGACTCATGGGACTAACAAACAATATCTAAAAGAACTATGTGAGTATTGGGTTACAGATTTTAAATGGAAAAAACATGAAAAATTAATAAATAGTTTTTCAAATTTTAAAACTATTATTGATGATATTGATATTCATTTTATAGAAGAAAAGGGAAGTGGAAAGAACCCAAGACCTTTACTATTAATGCACGGATGGCCAGGATCAATTGTTGAATTTTTAGATGTTATAAAACCCTTGGCACATCCAGAAGATTTTGGAGGTAATATTGATGATGCATTTACCGTTATAGCTCCATCTTTACCTGGCTTTGGTTTTTCAGGAGCATCAAAAAAACCTATTGGTCCAAGAAAAATAGCAGAATTTTTGAATAAATTAATGACTGAAAATTTAAATTACAAACAGTATGTAGCTCAGGGAGGTGATTGGGGCGCAACTATTGCTAACTGGTTAGGATATGATCACTCTAATAACTGTAAAGCTATTCATATTAATTGTTTAACCATGAGACATCCTGATGGTCCTCAAACAGATGAAGAGAAAAAATGGCAAAAAAAATTTGATAAAGATCAAATTATTCAAGATGGGTATAGAACTCAGCAAGCAACAAAACCTCAAACACTAAGTTATGCTATGATTGATAGTCCAGTTGGAATAGCTGCTTGGATTATTGAAAAGATGCATGGATGGTCTGATCTAAAAGACAATAAAATTGAAAGTACTTTCTCTAAAGATGTGTTGTTAGCAAATATTATGACTTATGTTTTAACAAATACTTTCAATACTGCATCTTGGATATACTTCGGAAGACGTGAAGAAGGTGGACGTTATTTTCCAAAAGATTTTAAGCAAATCGCTATCCCAACTGGAATTGCAATTTTTCCAAAAGAAATGTCTGAATGGCCGCCAAAATCTTATATTGAAAGAATTTTTAATATTAAACAAATGAGTAATATAATTGAGGGTGGTCATTTTGCAGCATTAGAAAAACCTAGACTGCTAATCGATGATATTAGAAAGTTTTTTGCAAAGCTTCGGTAATAAATTAAAAATAATAATTAATAGAATTTTTATCTAAGATAACACCTATTTGTTAATAGTTAATTATACTAAGATTAGCTCTAATAGTTTCGTTAAATGTTTTTGAAAGATTATTGAGAATTAATTACTTTAATTTGATTAAACAATCTATAAACCAAATGACTTAAACTTAACATATTCATTTCTTGTAACTTAGCTGTTCTTTTAAATGTGCTATCTTTCATATCTAAAGAAATTAATTTTTTTTCATTTATATATAAAAATTTATTTTCTATTAACCATTTTAGTTTTCTTACAACTGTTGGTCTTGGGATTCCTGTGATTTCTGAGATTGACATTGCATTAACACCCCTAGGGTCAGATCCCATAATCTCTTCTCTCCATGATTTCATAGTTGATTTAGAAGGTTTGAATTCTTTATTTTGAGCAGCATTCACCACCACAACCTGACCAATACAAAAAGTTTCAAGATCATTTACTTCTTTTTTCCATCTATTTAGATAAATAAACATGAATTTGTAAAACTGATACCAACAAAAAGTAAAATTATTTTTGATGGATTTATTGATTTCATTTAAGTCAAAAATATTATTTGATAGTTTGTCTTTTTTTAATAACTTATTAAACTCATGTAACAGAATACAAAGTTCTGAAAGAGTATTTTTAGCTTGGGCAGTATGGATTGCAGTTCTATTCAAAAATATTTTTTTTCCAATTTTTTTAATCTCTCCCATTTTTTCTAATTCTGCAACTTTACGTCTTACACTTTCTTTAGGTATCTCAAGGTCTTTAGAGATGTCTGAAATATTAATCTTTTCTATTTCTAAAACTCTATCTTTATAGAAGGTGTCGTAATCAATATTAATTCCATTTCTTCTATAAAATAAAAGGTCTTTATTAATTAGATAAATAATTATGACATATTTATCGATATCATTGTAATTCTTGTAAGCTCCAACAAACCAATTACTTGTCATCGATATAAAAAAAGGACCTAGAGAAGAGTAGTTATTTCTTATTACTTTTAAGATATTTTTTTCATCAATTTGTGCGGATATACTTGGTAGAGCATTCATAATTATTAAAAAACCCAATTTGACCATTAAAATATTAATGTCAACCCATTTTGAGCATTTGTTCTAGTTCAAGGTTAGATTTTATGTGGTTTATTGTTAAATATGAGCACTGAAAATTTAATTAAATTACCCGAAACGAACGAATACAAGACCCCAATAATTAATGAAGGTGCTCTAAGTCATGAACCAAATTTAGTTAATAGAATTAATTTAGTAAATGAAACTAATTTAGTTAATAGAACTAACTTAGTAAATGAAACTAATTTTATTAAAAGAACTAACTTAGTTAATAAAACTAAAAGAACATGTGTTAATGCCCTTAACCAAAGACTTTATAATTCACAAAAAAAAGATAAATTTAAAAATAGAGCTATAATTTTTACTATTTTCTTCTCGGTTGGAATTATTGGTTTTATCGCAGGTTAAGAATTTAATATTTCTAAATCTTTTTTAATAACATTAGAAATTGAAATTTCTTTTTTAATATTTTGTTTATATCTATTAAATTTATTTTGCCCAGGATACATTATTTCTTTAACTCCTTTAATTTTAGGAAGTTTTTTAATTATTTTAATATTGTCTTTAATTCTTTGATTATAATTTCTTTGAAATAAATTTACTTTAAATGTTATAAATAAGTGTCCAATGTTTTGGGGGCCAGAAAAGTCATCAAATGGATCTTTAACTCTTCCTGCATGATTACCACCCGTTAACACTCCACTTAAAATATCCACCATCCAAGCAAGACCCGAGCCTCTAAATCCTGCAATCGGAAGTTGAACACCCTCTAAAGCTTTTTTAGCATCTGTTGTTGGTTTTCCAAATTTATCCAATGCAACACCCTCAGGTATCTTTTGATTATTTCTTGCAGCAACTCTAATTTTTCCTCTATTTATCATTGAGATTGAAGTATCTAAAATAAATGGAATTTTAGACCCTGTAGGAGTTCCAAAGCAAACAGGATTTGTTCCAAATAAAGTTTTTAAAGCACCATGTGGAGCAACAGCAGGTGGTGCATTGGTATAAATCATTGCTATTAAATTTTTCTTAACAGCTTGTTCAGCATAATAACCTGACAATCCATAGTGACCACTATTCTTAACAGCAACCATTCCAATTCCAGTTTTTTGAGCATGTTTGATTGCAGTTTTAATTCCAATATCTGCTGCAACAAAACCAATACTGTTATTTGCATCTATATGAGAAATAGATTGTGAAATTTTTTTAATTTTGATTTTAGGTTTTGGATTAATTACTTTTTTTGAAATACGATCACAGTACATTTTAAGCCTTGATAAACCATGACCATATGCACCAACTAATTCTGCATTTATTAAAGCATTAGCTGAGATTGAGGCATGATCTTTACTTAGACCAAATTTTTGAAAAATCTTGATGATTTCTTTTTTAAGAATTGGCGTTTTCACTATTAGCCTTTACCACGCCATGGAATATATTTGTCTATAAGTTTTCTTAAAGTTACATCGAATAGTAAACCAAGCATCCCCATAACAAAAATAGTGATCCAGATAACTTCATATTGGAAGTATTTTTTAGCAACATTTTCAACAAAACCGATACCTGTAGTTCCTGCTAAAAACTCAGCTGCAACAAGAGTTCCCCAACACATACCAATTGCAACCCTAACACCAGTTAAAATTTCAGGTAATGAATTTGGAAATATCACATATCTTAAAATTTGCCATCTAGAAGCACCTAAAGAGTGTGATGCGTGAATTTTTGATAATTGAGTTCCTGATGCACCAGCTCTAGCTGAAATAATCATGATAGAGAATGATACCATAAATAGTAAAAATACTTTTCCAACGTTATCAATTCCAAGTACTGATATAATAAGTGGAGCCCAAGCAAGTGGTGGCACAGGTCTATATAATTCAATTAATGGATCAAAAAAGCCTTTAGCAAATCTATTTAAGCCCATAAACAATCCAAGAGGAACTCCCAAGATAATTCCAATTACCAAACCCAATAATACTCTTAAAAAAGAGTCCCATATGTGACCCATTGGAATTGGAATTTTAAATAAACTGAACTCACCAGATACTACACTTAAAACTTTACTTTTAAAGTTAGGTTCAACAACACCAAATTCGTTATGAACAGGGTATTTGCCTGGCATTATATCTGCAATCCAATCAGGTAAAACAAAGCCAACAATTTTACTTACATCCATCATTTCAAACCACAGCAATGGAATATTTTTAAATCCTACACTTGGTTTTGATAGAAGAATAAATTTATTTAATGTATCTGATGGTTTAGGTAACCATCTACCAGAACCTTGTTCAGAACAATTTGGACCACTTGATACAATAGTTCCTGCTGGAAATAAAAGTATATCAACTAATCTTAAAGATCCTTGCTCTTTTTTTTGCACCTCATCAAATGTAAGTATAGAATTTTGCATAACATCCAATGTCTCTGGAGGAAAAATACTTGCATATTCAATTCGTCTTGCAATTTTAAGGACATCTTTAGCTAATGTTGAAGCTACTTCTTCACTATCACTTGCTGCTTTTCTAAATGTCTTAACATCATCTTTGATTTCTTTCATTACTGATTTGTACTGAAAGTTATGATTTCTTAACTTGAAGAACTCATCACTAATTACTTTTAATTCTTGAGCAGCAGCATCAAATTTTAAACCTTTATTAGTTTTAGGGATTGTTGGAACTTCAACTGTATTTTCTACAGCAGTTCCAGATGCACCCCAGCCACCTTCAGCTTTAGCATCGATTAATCTTTTATTTCGTTGTTCTGAAGTTTCATAAGGATAACCTTCCTTTTTAAATTCATTAGATAATAGTTCAATTTTACCAGCAAGTTCTGAAATTTTAATCTTTGTTTGATTTTCAAGTAAATTCTCATTTGTTAATAATGGAATAGTTGATTTAGTTTTATCGATTAAACCAATTAAAAAAGATCTATGTTGTTCACTAATTTCTTTTGAATTTATTATTTCATTTTTGAGTTTAGCTATATTTTTATTTTCAGACTTAATAATTGATGTACTTTTGAATTCCCTTTCTTCAATTGGGAATAGATATTTTAATGATAATAATGAGTCATTTACTTTACCAACTTGGCATAATTCATTAGCCGATTGAGGATAAAATGATTTAGCTATATCCCATGAATAATAAAGCCAGGTTAATAATATGACACTACTACCAACTATAATCCAGTGTGTGCCTCCCTTGGCTCTTTCAGGGTTTCCAAAAACTGCATCAACTTTTTCAGTTCTAATAAGCTTTCGGCCATACATAATGCAGCTAATAATGGCTACAATAATTGCAAAGGTAATAAATTGAGTAAACATTTTATATATCCTTACCCATTATTTCTTCTTCCATGTTCCAAATCATGGTTAAAATCTCTTCTCTTTTACTGGTAAAATCTTTTAAATTTTTGATATCTCTTAAATCTTCTTTTAATCCCATAGAAGCAAAAGGAAGATTATATTCTTTGTGAATTCTTCCAGGTCTTGGTGCCATTACATAAAGTCTTTCTCCAAGTAATAACGCTTCTTCTACTGAGTGAGTAATTAAAATAATTGTTTTTCCAGTCTCTTTCCAAATTTTTAAAACTAAAGACTGCATTTTTTCTCTAGTAAGTGCATCCAGAGCTCCTAATGGCTCATCCATTAAAATTAAATCTGGATCATTGATCAAACATCTTGCAAGAGCAACTCTTTGCTGCATACCACCTGATAATTGATAAGTGGGAGTGTTTCCAAATCCTTGAAGACCAACAATCCCTAACCATTCTTCAACTTTTTTTGCAGTTTTAATTGGATCTTCTTTTTTCATTCTCAATCCAAAATTCACATTTTCAGCAACAGTTAGCCATTCAAATAATGCTCCTTGCTGAAATACCATTCCTCTTTCAACACCTGGTCCATTAATTTCATTACCACCTAAAATTATTTGACCAGAAGTTGGTCTAAGAAACCCTGCTGTAATATTAAGTAAAGTAGTTTTCCCACATCCAGAAGGACCAAGAACTGTTAAAAGTTCTCCTTTTTTTAAAGTAAAATTTACATCTTTTAATGCGTGAACCGTCTCCCCTTTAGGTGTTTTAAAAATCATATTTAGATTTTGTGAAATCAAATCACTCATAAGAATACTTTATATTAGAATGTTTTAAAAAAATAGGCACCAACTATTTCTAATTGGCGCCTATTAAAATTTATTTTACGCTCTAAAATTATAGAGGTAAAAAGCTTGTATCAACTGCTCCGTTAGGAGTATCCATTCCTTTCAAGAAACCAGCAAGGTTTCCAGAAGTCATAGATTTTTCAGTTTCTGCAGGTGAAAGAAATTTAAATCCACCAATTGTTTCTTTCATATCAGCAACTTTCATTTCAGCATCTTTTGCAATCACGTTCATGTCTGATTTACCAGACGCGTATCTTGCGTTAGCTTCATGAGTTACTTCGATGAAAGTTCTTAACATTCCTGGATTTTCTTTCATGAACTTGTCAGTTACAGATGTAATATCAATACCTAAGATACCAGCATCTCTAGCTTCTTGAACAGTTAAAAGTCTTGATCCAACTGCAGTTGCAGCTTTGATAGAGTTACCACCAAATAGACAAGCCATAACAACGTCACCACTTACTAAAGCAGCAGCACCTTCTTCTGGGTCCATTTGAATAACATCCATTTTAGATCTGTCAGCTCCAACAACTTTCATACTTTCGTCAAAAACGTATTCAGCCATTGTTCCTAGTGGAACAGCAACTTTTTTACCTTCTAACTCAGAACCATTTGCTTTTGTAATTCCAGAAGCATTAGATGTAACACAAGTTGTTCCACCCATTCCGTATTCCATAGCAATGTCTACAAGTTTTAAAGGAGCTTTTGATTTAACAGCGTTAATGAAAGGCACTAAACCTTGTGAGTAAGAAATATCAATATCTCCTGCTAACATAGCGTCAGTCATTGCACCACCATTTGAAAAGTTAGTCCATTTAACTGGAACACCTAGAGCTTTTTCGTAAATACCTTTTACTTTGTCTTCTTGGTTTGGCGTTGGCCATTCTAGAAAGAATGCAACTCTTACTTCTTTTGCAGCTGAATTTGCAACTGAAATTGAAAGGTTAAGAGCAACGATAGACCCAAGAATAAAACTTAATATTTTTTTCATTTTTATCCTCTTGTTAATTTAATTAAATTAGTCTTATTAAAATTCAAATTTAGAGCGATGTAAAACAAAAAAAGATACTTAAGTTACAATCTATGGTTGTGTCAATATTATTCTTTTAAAGTATTTATTTTAGTCTAAAGAGGCCGTAGATTAGAAATTAGTAAATTAATAATATAAAGAGAGAAACTTTTATGAGCTCAGAAAACAGAACTTCAGTTCCAAATTCATTAAATGAACATTGGATGCCTTTTACATCTAATAAAGATTTTAAAGCAAACCCAAGATTAATTACTGAAGCTAAAGGAGTTTATTTAAAGACACATCACGGCAAAACTCAAATTGATGCAAGTTCAGGATTATTTTGTAATCCATTAGGTCATGGAAGAAAAGAAATTACAGAAGCTGTTACTAAACAGTTAGAAACTTTAGATTATGCTCAACCTTTTCAACAAGGATTTGGTGGATCATTTGAATTAGCGTCAAGAATTTCAAAACATACTCCAGGAGATTTAAACAAAATGTTTTTTACAATTTGTGGATCTACTGCAGTTGAAACTGCAATTAAAATTGCTGTTGCATATCATAGAGCAAAAGGAAACGCACAAAGATTTAGATTTGTTGGACGAGAGCGTGGTTACCATGGAATGAACATTGGTTGTGTTTCAGTAGGAGGAATGGTTAATAATGTAAAAACATTTGCAAGTATTCTAATGCCAGGTGTTCAACACATTAGACACACTCATTTACCAGAGCATAAATTTGTAAGTGGTCAACCAGAAACAGGTGACTATTTGGCAAATGATTTAGAAACTATTTGTCAAAACTTTGGTGGCGAAAATATAGCTGCTTGCATTGTTGAGCCTATTGCTGGATCAACAGGAACATTAGTTCCACCAAAAGGATATTTGCAAAAGCTTAGAGAAATTTGTGACAAACATGGAATTCTTTTAATCTTTGATGAGGTTATCACTGGTTGGGGAAGAACGGGTTCTAAGTTTGGTGCTGATGAGTTTGGTGTAACACCAGATATTATGACAATGGCAAAAGCAACTACCAATGGCGTTGTGCCTATGGGTGTTGTTGCATGTAATGATTATATTTATGATGCTGTTATGGATGATTCACCTACAGGTGCTGTTGAACTATTTCATGGATATACTTATTCTGGAATTCCAGTTGCAGTAGCAGCTGCATTAGCGGTTCAAGATATTTTTGAAAAAGATGATATTTTTAATAGGGCTAAAAATTTAGCACCTTATTTCCAAAAAGGATTGTTTTCTCTTCAAGATTTAGAGTCAGTAGACAATATTAGAGGATACGGAATGATGGGTGGTATTGATATGAAATTAAATACTAAACCAGGTAAAGCTGGCTTTGAATGTTTTAAATCTTGCTATGAAGCAGGTGTTAACTTTAAAGCAACAGGTGACTGTTTAATTATTGCTCCACAATTTGTTTGTGAAGAAAAACATATTGATGAAATTATTGATAAACTGAGAACAGGTATCACTAACTATCAAAAAAACCAAAAAAACTAATTAGTTTTTAAATAATTAATAAAAGAAAAGTGTTATGAAGATAGGCGTACCTAAAGAAATCAAACCACAAGAAAACAGAATAGGACTTACCCCTGAAAGTGTAAAAACTTTGGTATCAGAGGGTCATGAAGTTATTGTTGAAAACAATGGTGGTTTTGAAGCTGGTTTTGAAAATGATCAATACACAAATGCAGGTGCTAAAATTGCTAATACTGCGGCTGACATTTTTAATGATGCTGAAATTATAGTTAAGGTTAAAGAGCCTCAAAAAGTAGAAGTAGATATGATTAGAGAAAATCAAATCGTCTACACTTATCTACATTTAGCAGCGGCTAAAGAATTAACTGAAGGGTTAATAAAATCTAAAAGTATTAATATTGCATATGAGACTGTAACTGATGACAATGGTAGATTACCATTACTTGCACCAATGAGTGCGGTTGCAGGTAGAATGTCTGTTCAAGCAGGGGCTCATTGTTTAGAAAAAAATCAAAAAGGAAGAGGTCTTTTGTTAGGTGGTGCACCAGGAGTAACTGGAGGTACCGTAGTTATTTTAGGTGGCGGAGTTGTCGGAGAAAATGCAGCAGTAATTGCAACAGGTATGCAAGCTAAAGTTCATATTGTTGATAAATCTGAAGCAAGATTAAAGCAACTTGTTGAAATGTTTGGAGATAAAATTATTCCTGAGCAAAGTGATAAAATAGATTTAAATAAATTAGTTTCAGAGGCAGATCTTTTAGTGGGTGGTGTTTTAATCCCTGGTGCTGAAGCGCCAAAATTAGTTACCAAAGATATGATAAAATTAATGAAACGTGGATCAGTTATTGTTGATGTTGCAATTGATCAGGGTGGATGTGTTGAAACAAGTAAGCCAACAACACATGGTGATCCAACTTATATAGTTGATGATGTGGTTCATTACTGTGTAGCAAATATGCCAGGTGGAGTTCCAAGAACTTCAACACTTGCATTAAATAATGCAACTTTACCTTTTTTAGTTAAACTTGCTAACAAAGGATATCAAAAAGCACTAAGTGAAGATAAAAACTTTTTAGCAGGCCTAAATGTTCATAAGGGCAATGTTACCTACAAAGCAGTTGCTGATGTATTTGGGCACAGTTATGTTGCACCTGAAGAGGCAATCAAAATTTAAATAAATGGAAAAAGCTTTACCAAGCAGCACAAAAGTTGTTGTAATTGGTGGAGGTGTAGCGGGTTGCTCTGTAGCTTACCATTTAGCAAAATTTGGATGGAAGGATACTATTTTACTTGAAAGAGATCAGTTAACTTCAGGAACCACATGGCATGCAGCAGGTTTAGTAGGTCAGCTTGGTGCAACTGCTACCATTACAAAACTTAGAAAGTATTCACTTAATTTATACAAGGAACTCGAAAAAAAAACTGAGCTTTCAACTGGTCTAAAACAAAATGGAGCTATTACTGTAGCCAGTTCAAAAGAAAGACTTCAAGAATTATTAAGACAAGCAACTTCTGCTCAGCTTTTTGGTGTAAATGTTGAAGTTTTAGATAAACAAAAAGTTAAAGATTTATATCCTGTAATTAATGATCAAGATATTTTGGGTGGTGTTTATATGCCTGAAGATGGTCAGGCAGATCCAGTAGGGGTTACAAATGTTTTAGCAAAAGCAGCTAGAATGGAAGGAGCTCAAATATTTGAAAAAACTCCTGTTACTAAAATATTAGTAAAAAATAACAAAGTATCAGGTGTAGAGACGTCAGAAGGTATAATTGATTGCGAATATGTGGTCCTAGCAACTGGAATGTGGTCAAGACAAATTGGGGAAGATATAGGTGTGAGTGTTCCATTATACCCTAATGAACATTTTTATATCATAACTGAACCGATGAAAGATCTTCCAAAAAATCTACCTGTTCTTAGAGATTATAATGATTGTTTATATTTAAAAGAGGATGCTGGAAAAATGTTAGTTGGTATCTTTGAGCCAGGTGCAAAAAATGCATTTAAAGAAAAAGGGATAGTTCCAAATGATTTTTCTTTTGGAGAATTCCCAGATGATTTTGATCATTTCGAACCTTATTTAGAAAAATCATTTAAGAGACTTCCAATATTAGAAAATGCTGGAATTAGAAAATTTTTTTCAGGACCCGAGTCTTTTACACCTGATACTCAATATCTATTAGGAGAAACTGCTGAAGTTAGTAATTTATATACTTGTTGCGGATTTAATAGCATCGGTATTGCAAGCTCTGGAGGTGCAGGCAGAGTTACAGCAGAGTGGATGATCAATGGTTATATGAATGAAGATTTATATTCATTAGATATTAAAAGATTTCAAAAGTTTCATTCATCTAAGAAATTTATTATGAATAGAGTAACTGAAACATTGGGAGATTTATATGGAATGCATTGGCCATATAAACAACATAAAACATCAAGAGATCAAAAATTACTTCCATATCACGAAGACTTAAAAAAAACTGGTGCATGTTTTGGTCAATCAGGTGAATATGAAAGACCCATGTGGTATGCGCTAGATGATATCAAGCCAGAATACGATTACAGCTTTAATTATCAAAACTGGTATCCATCAGTTAAACATGAAAGCAAAAATACAATTGAAAATGTTGGTCTGTTTGAGCTTTCTCCTTTTTCAAAATATGAAATTAAGGGTGAGGGTGCTTATGATGAGCTTCAAAGACTGTGTACTGCAAATATCAAAGATGAAATCGGAAAATGCACCTATACACATATGCTTAATGAAGGTGGTGGTATTGAAACAGACTTAACCGTTGTATGTATTAACAAAAATCATTTTAGAATAATAAGTTCAGCAGCTGTTAGAACTCATGATAAAGCTCATATATTAAAACATTTATCTAAAGATGTTGAGTTTAAGGATGTAACAGACGATTTAATTTGTTTAGGAATTTTTGGACCCAAAAGTAGAGAGTTATTATCAAAAATTACTAATGAAAATTTATCAAATGAGAAGTTTAAATTTGGTACTTCAAAAAATATAAATATTGGATCTTTGAAAGTTTGGACACAAAGATTATCTTATGTTGGTGAGCTTGGTTATGAACTTTATATAAATAAAGATAATGGAAAAGAAATATATGATTTAATTGTTGAAACAGGAAAAAATTTTGGTCTTACTCATTGTGGTGCTCACACAATGGATACAATGAGAATGGAAAGTGGTTTTTTACACTGGGGACATGATATTTCTCCTGAAGAAAATCAATATGAAGCAGGACTAAATTTTACAATTAGTTATAAGAAACCATTCAATTTTATTGGAAAAGAAAAATTATTAGCACTTAAAAACCAAAAATTAAATAGAAGATTTGTCATGTTGATTTTAAAAGATAGCACACCAGGACAACCACTTCTATTGCATGAGGAGCCAATATATTTAGAAAATGAAATTATTGGAAAAACTACATCGGGAAACTATTCATTTAACTATGATAAAAATTTATCGTTTGGTTACATAAATTCAGAACTTACTAATGAAGAATTGCTTAATAGAGATCTTTATATTGAGATCGAAAAAAAAAAATATGAAGCTCAAATTCTTCTAAAACCCTTAAAACAGGTAAGCTTTAAAGATATTTAATTGATATTTTGGTTTTGTGCTTTATAGGTAGTTAATTATTCTTGTTATGAAAAAAACTAGTAGACAAATCAACTTATTGGATGTCTCCAAGATTGAACATAAAAGTATTAGATCTGATAAAGTTAAAACTACCGACATAAATATTTTGCTAAACAGAGTTAGGCACACAAAAAAAAATGAGTTTAAAAAAAAGATAACCTATCTATTTTTGTTATTTCTAGTAGTTGGTTTTGCAGGTATTTTTTCCTCAGTTTAACTGGAATTCAATTCTTTAATTACCAAATTTAAAATTGTTTATTGAAACATAAAAGAATTCTATTATAAACCATATTGAATTATTTGGCGGGGTAGCTCAGTTGGTTAGAGCGCAGGACTCATAAGCCTGAGGTCAGTGGTTCGATCCCACTTCCCGCTACCATAAATCAACCCTTATTTAAGGTTGAACATTTTCAAATATCAATTGCTCCACTCATGGTCCAATGAGGTAAATTAAATGGTAACATTAAAAATATGAATTTCATCATTTAAAAAACATCTACTGTGTTAGCGATGTATTAAAAGCGTGTTTAGGTTTAGCGTTAATTAGTAATTTACAACTATTCACCATTTAATACTAAAACAGTAAGATCATCCTTAATTATACTTTGCTCTTCATTTGACATATTTTGCAATGCACCAAATGCGGAAATTTCTATAAAAATATTTTCTAATTGGGTTAGAATGTTATGATTTTTGTTTTTATTTAATAAGTCTATTATACCTTTAGTTTCAATTTCAATTCCCTCAAAATCTTTACTTTCGCTTAAGCCATCACTGTATATATAAAAAATTTTTTTCTTTAATGATATTTTATTTAAAAAACTATTTAGGTCAAAATTAATAGGCTGAACTCCAAGCGGTGGAATTTTATTAGAAACATGTTCAGTAATTTCTTTATTTTCTGAAATTATACACTCTGAATGACCAGCATTTATAAATTCAATATTTTTAGATTTTTTATCGTATACAGCAAATATTCCAGTTATAAATTTTCCCGAACGTAAATTGTATAAATTATCATTTATTAATGACACAATTTCAATGAGACTCTTTTTTTCCTCAACAAAGATTTCAAACAAAGCGGTAGCTCTTGCCATAATAAGTCCTGCATCTACTCCTTTGCCAGAAACATCACCAAGAGTAAAATAGATTTTATCTCCTATATTTTTAAAATTATAAAAATCACCAGAAACATCTAAAGATGGTACATTTTTTGCTAAAAGAATATTTTCCTCATTATTCTTTGGAAACATGAGTCTTTGTACTCTTGTTCCTTTTTTAAGTTCTTTTTCTGCTGAACTTTTTCTATTTAAAAATTTTAGATTTGTTTTTTCAATTCTTTCCCATGCTTCCTTAGGTGTAAGCCCTTGTTCTTTTGCTAACGCTATTAAGTCTTCCCAATTATTAATTTTCATTAAGAATTTATATTAGCCAATTTAATTGATTATGAATTCTTTTATTTTGATACTATATGCTCTGAAAGTGGAGCTACAACGCCAATAATTGTGTCAACGTCTTGGCTTTCAACATTTAGTTCTTCCAAGGTTTTTTTAAGATGTCCAGCAACTCCATTAAAGTCTTCTTGAGATATTTTCATTCCTTGATGAGCAGTTTTCATATCAAGACCAGTATATTCTTTTGGCCCACCTAAAGCTTGGGAAATGAAATTAGTTTGGTGTGAAATCAAAACTTTCATATCAGAATTTGTAAAAAATTTTTTTAAATTTTCATCAGCCATAAGCTTTTGATAAAAATTAATAACAATTTGACCAACTGTTTTTTTTCCGCCATATTTTTCAAATAGTGTTTGAGTCATAATTTTAAAAAATATACTTATGTTTAATGTAATCAAAGTCATATTATGTTTATTTTGGGTTTTATTTGAAAGCTTTTAATAATTTTGATAAGTTAAAGCTGTTAGTGATTGGAACTAACTTTTTTTGCTCCACTCATGCTCCAATGCTCCAATAGAAGTTGACTAGAGTCTAAGTTTATGTAAATCTGAGTCTAGAAAGAAAAGAGCAGAGACAAAGGAGTTTTGAAGATGTTCTTGCTGGATGCGTTGGCTCCAAGGGTCATGGCGCAGGACTCATAAGCCTGAGGTCAGTGGTTCGATCCCACTTCCCGCTACCAATTAATGTCCTGGAAATTCTATTAAATTTTCAACTTGGTAGTTTTTTTTTACCAAATTATCAGATCCGCCTAAGTCGAATAAGTTAATTACGAATACAAATGCTGACACTTTACTTTTTGACATTTCAACAAGTTTTGCAGCAGCTTCTGCTGTACCTCCAGTTGCAATCAGGTCATCAATAATTAAAACACTATCGTTTTCATTTAAAGAGTCTTTATGAACCTCAATTGTAGCTGTTCCGTATTCAAGTTCAAAATCAATTGAATAAACATCAGCAGGTAATTTGTTTTTTTTTCTAAGCATTATAAATGGTTTTTTTAAGATATAGGAAACTGCTGATGCGAACACAAAACCACGAGACTCTATCGCTGCAATTTTTGTAAAATTATATTTTTTTGATCTTTCAACTATTTGATTAATAGTTTCTGCAAAAGCATTTTCATCTTTAATTAGAGTGGTAATATCCCTAAAAAGAATTCCTTTTTTTGGATAATCTGGTATTGATCTAATATATTTTTTTAAGTCCATTTTTTTATGAATAAATTATTTGTTGCAGCTTTGAAAGAAGAAACTGTAGGACTTAATTATTTCTATCATATTGGTGTAGGTAAAATTAACGCTACCTATAATTTAACAAAATTAATTCATAAACACAAACCATCAGAAATAATTAATTATGGTACAGCAGGGGCTGTTAAAAAAGGATTATCTGGAATTATTGAATGCACAAAATTTTACCAAAGAGACATGGATGTCAGGGGTTTGCTAGATCTTAAATTAGGTGAAACTCCATTTGATAATATTAATGAAATAATTAATTCTGATGAAGGATATTCTTGTGGCAGTGGAGATAGTTTTGTAAATAAACAAATTGAGATGGACGTAGATCTTGTTGATATGGAAGCTTATGCTTTAGCGAAAGTGTGTAAACTTGAGAGTATAGAGTTTAAATGTTTTAAATTCATATCAGATAATGCAGATGATAATGCTCCCGTAGATTGGATAGAAAATTGCAAAAAGGGAGCTAAATTATTTCATATTAAGGTGAGTGATTTCTAGTTTAGCGATTATATATTTTAATTGAAAATAGTGCTAATATCTATATTAAGGCTTTTTTAAACTATAATACTTATGACTAAAGTTGGTGAGCACATTACCTTAGATATTATTGGAACCACCAAGGAATATGATCCTTCTGTTTATGAAAAAGTAATTCACGATATTGCTAAAGCCGCAGAAGTTACAATCTTAAATATTTTAAAATATAAGTTTGAACCACAAGGTTTTACTATTTTAGCTTTATTAGCTGAAAGTCATATTAGTTTTCATACATTTCCTGAAAAAGGAATAATTAGTTTTGATTTTTTTACATGTGGAAAAGTAAATCCATCAATTGCAATTGATATTATAAAAAAAGAATTTGCACATAAAAGAATTGTAAAAAAAGAATTTAATAGAGATACAAAATCTCTTTATCATGACATTTATAGTTCGCCAGGTTTACAAAAATCTTATGTAGTAAATGATGTACTTGAAGATTTTAAATCTAAAGTTGGACAACATGTTGAGATTTTAGAATTAGAACAGTTTGGCAAATCTTTATTTATTGATGGAGAAATACAGGTTGCTGCTACAGACGAGCATTTATATAGTTCTACATTTGTTGGTGCTGGTCTTAATTTAAATAAAAATAATGAAAGAGCTGCAATTATTGGTGGTGGAGATGGTGGTGTTGCAAGGGAATGTATTTCTAAAGATTTTAATTTTGTAGACTGGTTTGAACTGGATCCTGAAGTTGTCGATGTGTGCAATAAACATTTGGGGGATATTGGAAAAAAAGCAACTGAGAAAAATTCTGTAAAATGTGTTTGGGGTGATGCTTTTGAAAGTATAAAGTCAGTAGAAGATGATACATATGATCATATTTTTGTTGATCTTAATGATGATCAATTTTGTATAGATCTTGCTGCTAAAAATATGGATTCTATGATTAGGATTTTAAAGCCTAAGGGCGTAATTACTGCTCAGGTTGGAAGCCAAGATAAGAAACCAAAACAAGTAGATAGTTGGCTAAATGTATTTAATCATCATTTTGGAAATACTAAATTATCTAGAATTTATATCCCTAGTTTTGATTGTTCTTGGAATTTTTCATCGTCAATCAATCATTAATTTTTCTTTTTAAATTATTAAATCTGTGAAATAATTGTTCTAATTTAAAGGAGAAAATAATGAATATATTCAAAAAAACTATTTTAACAGTTCTAGCTTCTTTATTAGTCATTGGAAATGTTTACGCTGACAAAATAAAAATTGGAACTGAAGGTGCTTATCCTCCATGGAACTCTAAAGATGCTTCAGGCAATCTTATTGGTTTTGAGGTTGAGTTAGCAAAAGAACTTTGTGCAATCATGAAACATGAGTGTACTATCGTTGAGCAAGATTGGGATGGAATGATTCCAGCTTTGTTAATGAGAAAGTTTGATGCGATTATGGCTGGAATGTCAATTACTGCTGAAAGACAAAAAACAATTACTTTTTCACAAGGTTATGCGGATGAAGTAGCATCACTTGCAGTAATGAAAGGTTCAAGCTTAGAAGGCATGGATACTCCAGAAGGTGTTAACTTAACTTTAGGTGGATCTTCTGTTAAAAAAGCGCTTAAAACTATAACAGGTGCACTTGCTGGTAAAACTGTTTGTACTCAAACAGGAACTATTCACCAAAACTTTTTAGAGTCTGGTGATGTTGGAAGTGTAAATGTTAGAACTTACAAAACTCAAGATGAAGTTAACTTAGATCTTACTTCTGGAAGATGTGATGTTGCATTAGCTGCAGCTGTTGCATTTACAGACTATGCTGACAAATCAGGTAAGCCAGTTACATTAGTTGGACCAACTTTTTCAGGTGGTGCATTTGGTAATGGTGTTGGTGTTGGTATCAGACAAGGTGGAGATGATGCGATCGGTAAAAGAGACGCTAAACTTCTAAAAGACTTCAACAAAGCAATTGATAAAGCTAGAAAACAAGGAATTATTAGTAAACTTGCTATTAAGCACTTTGGTTTCGACGCTTCTATGTAATTAATTTCAGATTTGGCGACTATAATATATAGTCGCCAATCTATATGGAACTTCTCGCATTTGGTAAAACAGGCTGGGGTGATGAATTATTTTATGCAACCCTAATGACCATAGCTGTCTCTGTTACAGCAATGTTTATTGGATTTTTCTTTGCACTTATATTCACTCCTTTAAAATTATCTAAGTATAAATCTTTAAATTTAATTGGAAACTTTTACACAACCGTCATTCGTGGTGTTCCTGAACTTTTAGTAATTTACCTTTTCTTTTTTGGTGGAAGTGGTGCAATTATGTATGTCGCGTCAATCTTTGGCTACTATGAATATATCGAGATTAATGCTTTTATAACTGGCTCTATGGCAATTGGAATAATCTCAGGTGCTTATTCAACCGAAGTATTTCGTGGAGCAATTCAATCAATTGATAAAGGTCAATTTGAAGCTGCTAAAGTGTTGGGTATTAGTAAATTTGCTCAATTTTACAAAATAATATTACCCCAAATGTTAAGACTAGCTATTCCAAATTTAAGTAATGTTTGGCAGATCACTTTAAAAGATACTTCTCTTATTTCAGTCACAGGACTTGTTGAGATAATGAGACAATCATATATTGCAGCAGGTTCTACTAGAGACCCATTATTCTTTTACTCATTTGCTGCTGTTTTATATTTGTTGCTAACTTATTTAAGCATGAAACTAATTAACAGATTAGAAGCTAGATATAGTAGGGGGTATTAATGGATTTTGATTTAATGTTTACCAGCTTCCCAAAATTACTAGGAGCAACTGTTGTTACTTTAAAACTTTTATCTGTTTCTTTATTTTTTGGTTTGTTTATCGGATTATTGTTTGCAATTTTAAGATTAAATAAAAATATCTTTATTAATAAATTTGCTTATGGATACTCTTATATCTTTAGAGGAACACCTTTATTGGTTCAGATATTTATTATTTATTTTGGATTAGGACAAATTGAATATTTAAGATCAACTTTTTTATGGGTTATTTTAAAAGAACCTTATTGGTGTGCAATTATAGCTTTTACTTTAAATACTGGTGCTTATACATCAGAGATATTAAGATCGGCATTTCAAACAATAAAACCAGGTATTATTGAAGCTGGTAAAAGTTTAGGGATATCGAATAAAATTATCTTTTATAAAATTCAAATTCCTATTGCAATTAGACAATCACTTCCTGCTTATGGTAATGAAATAATTCTAATGATGAAAGGAACATCATTAGCTAGCACAGTCACCTTAATGGATTTGACTGGTGTTGCTAAATATATTATTTCAACAACCTTTAAACCTATTGAAGTATTCATTGTTGCAGGTGGTATTTATTTGTTTATGACTTTTATAATTCATAACGTTATTAAATACTTAGAAAAAAAATACAGTTTTCAACAATAAATGTTTTTATCGGATAAACAAATTAAAGATTATCAAACTGATGGGGTGATAATTATTAAAGAAATTTTTAAAGATTGGATAGAACCATTAAGAAAAGGATTTCAAAAAGTTTTAAAAAATCCTAGTCAACATGGAAGAGAAAATGTTGATGGCAATGAGGGTAGATTTTTTGAGGATTATTGTAATTGGGAGAGAATCAAAGAGTTTAAAGATTGCATATTTAATTCATCTGGTGCTCAAATATTAGCAGAGGCAACCAATTCTAAATCAGCTCAGATTTTTCACGAACATATTTTTATAAAAGATCCTGGTACTCACAAAGAAACACCGTGGCATCAAGATATGCCTTATTATTGTGTCGATGGTAATGATACAGGAAGTTTTTGGATACCATTAGATGAAGTTGATCAGAAAAATAATCTTAAATTAGTTTTAGGTTCTCACAAATGGCCAAAGTTAATTAGACCTACAAAATGGTCTAACAATCAATCTTGGTATCAAGACGATAGTTCTTTTATGGATTTACCTTCATTAGAAGAATTTGAAAAAAATATTTTAATACCTGAGTTAAATTTAGGCGATGCTGTTCTTTTTAACTTTAAAACAGTGCATGGCTCAACTGGAAATAATACTTCTAAATCTCGAAGAGCTTTTTCAATGAGATTTATTGGTGATGACGTTAAGTATATTGATAGGGATGGACCAACTTCACCTCCTTTTGATGGTATCAGTTTAAAAAGTGGAGATTTAATGAGGGAAGACTGGTTCCCTAAGATTTTTAATAGCTAGCATACTCTTTAATTTCTTTAATCTTTGAACCTGTATGATTGTTCATTTCTAATTTAATTTTGGCTCTATCATCATTTAGGAAATGAACATCTCTTGAGAGTTTAATAAAAGATTCTGTAAAATCTTTTTCTTTTTCACACTGTCTTTTATCGTCTTCTATAACCCACAATTTAGCATTAATTTGTTTTAATGACTCAAATAGCTCATTTAGTTTTTGATCAGGTTTAACTTTGTTATTTAATTGATCTTTAAGAATTGAGTGTTCTTCATTAATAAATTTTAGTTTTTCTGGATCTTTGATTTTTTCTTGTTTAATTTCTAGGATAGAAATTTTATCCAATAACTCACCAACTGATACTTCGACTAGAATTTTATTCATTAAAAAATATACTATGTTAAGTTGTTATAAATATGTCTAATATTTTAGTTATTAAACATGGATCTTTAGGAGATATAGCTCAAGCAAGTGGGGCAATTCAAGATATTTCTGAAAATCATAAAGATGATCAAATTCATTTATTAACTACAAAACCATACTTTGATTTATTTAAAAAAAATCCACATATTTCAAATGTTATTTTAGATAAGAGGCTATCAAGACTAAACCTGATCTATTTATACTCATTAATGAAAAATATTAAAAAATACAATTTTTCAAAAGTTTATGACTTACAAAATTCTAGCAGAACAGCTTTTTATAAAAAAATATTATTTCCTAAAGCTACAAAAGATACATGGTCATCTACTGAGACGACATTACCCGAGGGGACTACAAAAGAAGATTTTGATAAAGATTCAGTCTTATCAAGATTTGATCATCAATTAAAAACCTCAGGTATTACAACTCTTCACACATTAAACCCTGATTTTTCTTGGAGCCCATCAGATATATCTCAAATAAAAAATTATCATCAATTAGAAAGATATATTGTTCTTTTTCCTTTTTGCTCACCTCATTTAACTTCTAAGAAATGGCCTTATTATAATGATTTAATTTCTATGATTAATGAAAGATTAGAAAATAAATTTAAAGTAGTTATAGCACCTGGACCAGGAGAAATTAAAGATGCGTTAAGTATTAATGCACTTTGTGTTTTAGATAATGGCAAAGCATTAGATATTTCCCAGTTAGCTGCATTGATTAAAGATAGCTCATTTGTTGTTGCAAATGATACAGGTCCTGCTCATATGACAGCTCATCTAGGATCTAAAGGAATTGCTTTATTTGGATCTCATACAACACCATTTAAAGTAAGTATTGAAAGAGAAAACTTTAAAGCGATACAAGCACCAGAGTTATCAAAATTATCTCCAGAAAAAGTTTTTGAAAAATTGTCTGAAATTATTTCTTAATTTTTTCTAATACTCTTAAAAATATGGGAACAGTGAAAAGTATAAAGAGCAATCTTATTATATGATGAAAAGCGACAAAATCTGGATCTAAATCAAAAGCAATTGCTATGACTGCTACCTCATAAATTCCACCAGGACTGAAAGACAATATTAAAGTTAAAATATTAGTATCAACAAAAAATGTAGCTATATAAGCTGCAACTAAACCTAGTAACACTAATATGGTTGTTGCAACCACACTATGAAGTGAGTTATTAGCAATTTCTTTTACTGTTTTTTCAGCAAATCTACATCCGACAGAAGCACCAAGTATTAAAAGACAAAAGTTAATAGATTGATCAGGTAATTTATATGAGGCTATATCTGTAATTTGCAATAAACCACTCGCAAATAATGTTCCAGATAATAAAGCTGCTGGAATTCTAATTTTATCAAAAATAAAAATAAAAAATAAAGATGCAGCAATAAGTAAAACTAAATTTAAATGATTTTGAGCTAAATAATTGAAGTTATCATTTAATAAAACATCGTTGCCAGTATTGTTTACTATAATAAATGGAATTACAGTTATTATTATGATTAATCTAATTAGATGAGAAGTTGCAACTTGCGATAAATCTGTTTTTTCATTTTCAGCTAAAATCATTAAAGGACCTAATGCACCAGGCGCTGCTGAAAATATTGAGGCTTTTTCACCATAACTTGCAAATTTTTGAAGATATTTAGCAACAACTAAAATACAAATTATTATGTAGATTAACATAATCAGTGAAGTCCAAATCCAATCAAATATTTGGTTAAATAGATTTTGATCTATGTAATTACCAATATGCAAACCTAAAATTATTAAGATAAAACTTAATACAATTTTAGGCATAATGATTTTTAGACCTGATAAAGCAGCAATTGATGAAATAATCATTGGTCCTAAAAACCAAGCTAAAGGAATATTAAAATAATCAGCAATAATTGCACTAGGAAAAGAAATTATTAAAACAGAAATAAATTTTATTGTAAAAATTTGACTGATTTGTTTTAACATTATTGGATTTGAATTAAATTCTTTTCAATTTTTACTTTAGAAGACCTAAGTACATTTAAGAAATTGAGACAGTTTTTTTTGTTAAAGTTAGAAATATGTCCCGCAATAGTCAATGCTCCAAGAATTTGATTTTTTTTTCTAAATATTGGAACTGATACAGATGCCATTTCAGAATCTCTTTCTCCAAAAGTCATAGCATATCCATTTTTTAAAACTTTATCTTTATCATTAATTTCTAAATTATTATAAGCCGATAAAATGTGACCACTTGATCCTTTATTTAAAGGTTTTTTACCTCCTATTTCTTCTAGGTGTATAATTGATTTATTTGGCGTACTAGTTTGAATACAAACTCGTACATCATTTTGTCTTACAAAGAAACTTGCTGTTTCTTTAGTTTTTGATGAGATGAAATCTAATTCTGATTTAATAGAATTTTTTAAATTAAAACTATTATCGTAAATTTCATACAATCTAGGAATAGAGTGTCCTATTTTAAATTCTCCACTTTTTATTTTTCTAATGTACCCAAAATTTTCAAGTGATTTTGATATTCTTGAAATTCTACTTTTATGATCGCCGGTTATTTGAGCTATCTTTGTTACAGTAAGAGCTTCATTTTTTTCTGTAAAACAATTTAATATTTCTAAAGCTTTGTTTACAGCTTCAACACCAACCGTATTTTTAATATATTTCATATAATTCTACTTATTAGAATACTATGTTCTATTCTATAGAACAATAGTAATTATATATTTAGACATTAGGTAATAAAATAAATTAAATCTAATTTAATTAAATAGAGAGGGAAAATAATGAACAATATAAAAAAACTATTTTCAGTATTATTTTCAGCAATCCTATTATTCTCAGCAACAACTACTAGCTCAGTAGCAATTGAAAAATTGCACTTTGTAATCGGTGGTGGTGCTGGTGGTGGTTGGGATGGAACTGCTAGAGGTACTGGAGAAGCTTTAACAAAAGCTGGTATGTTAAAAAGTGCATCATTTGAAAATATGTCAGGTGGTGGTGGTGGTAAAGCGTTAGCTTTCATGATTAATACTAAACCTGCAAATACAGTTTTAGTTCAATCTACACCATTAGTTTTAAGATCAATCACTAGACACAAAGGTTACGTGAGTGGAAGTGGTACTTTATCTTATAAAGATGTTGTGCCAATCGCGGGTGTAATTGGTGACTATGGTGCGATCGCTGTTGCAAAAAACTCACCTTATAAAAACTTTAAAGATGTAGTTGATGCATATAAGAAGAATCCAAGCTCAATTAAAATGGCTGGTGGATCAGTAAGAGGAAGTATGGACCATTTAATTGGTGCTTTAGCTTTCCAAGCTGCTGGTGCTAATCCAAATGATGTAGCTTACATTCCTTATGATGCTGGTGGAAAAGCGTTAGCTGGACTTTTATCTGGAGAGACTCAAATTATCTCTACAGGTTTAGGTGAATTGATGGGTGCAAGAGACCAAGTAAGAATTATTGGTATCACTGCTCCTTCAAGAGTTTCTGATGCTCCAGACGCACCAACTCTAAAAGAACAAGGGTACGATGTACAATTCGTTAACTGGAGAGGATTTTTTGGCCCTCCAGGTATGAGCAGCGCAGAAAAAAATGCAATTGCTAAAATGTTAGGCGATGTACAGAAAACTTCTGAATGGGAAAATGTAAGAGCAAGAAATGCTTGGGTTAATATTTACAATCCAGGTGACAAGTTTGTTTCTTTCTTAGAAAAACAAACAGAAGAAATGACAGCTCTTATGAAAAAACTAGGAGTTATATAATCCTTAGGATTATTTAGAATTAGAGCAGTGAATATAAATACTACAAAAATTATATCACTGCTCTTTTTTATTTTTTCAGCATTTTATTTATATACAGCTTACCAAATTCAAGTTTTTGCATTTGATGAAAATGCACCATTCAATGCTAGAACATTTCCAATTTATTTAGGCTATGCTGGCTTATTTTTTTCAGGATTAAAGTTAATTTTACCAGATCCAAATACAATTAAAGTTGAACACAAAACTTTGGAATATAAAAAAACTGCAATCTTAGTCTTGATTGCGATTATATATGGAGCAACTATTTTGAAAGTTGGTTATTTTTTAACAACTTCTCTCTTTTTAATGGGATCATACTATTTTTTAGGTGAGAGAAGATGGGTGTTAATGTTTATGTTATCTTTTCCATTTGTTGCAGCATTTATGTACTTATTACACGGCGTTCTTGATATTTATTTAAGAGATCCATTTCTTCAAATGATAGGAGTGATGGGATGATAGAGGGAATTTTAATTGGTTTAACAACCGCACTGACTTTTCAAAATATATTTATGGTAATGATTGGTTGTTTTTTTGGAACAATCATTGGAATGTTGCCAGGCCTTGGACCAATGACAGCGATCGCTTTAATGATACCCATAACTTATGGATTTGATCCAGCAACTGGTTTAATCTTAATGGCTGGAGTTTATTATGGTGCAGTATTTGGAGGTTCTACTTCTTCAATATTATTAAACGCACCAGGTGTTCCTGGAACTGTTGCAACTTCATTTGACGGTTATCCAATGGCGCAACAAGGTAAAGCTGGAAAAGCTTTAGCAATTGCTGCTTGGAGTTCTTTTGCAGGAGGTACACTTGCTGCAATTTATTTATTATTTTTAGCCCCAAGTTTATCAAAAGTAAGTTTATCTTTTAGATCACCAGATTATTTTGCTCTAATGATTTTAGGGTTAACAGCTATCGCTGCATTTTCATCTAAAGGTCAATTTATTAAAGCAATGATGATGGTTGTACTTGGTTTAATGTTAGCATCAGTTGGTCAAGATAGTTTGTCTGATATTACAAGATTTACATTTAACAATATGAATTTAACAGATGGAATTAGTTTCGTACTTGTTGTTATGGCAACTTTTGCAATGAGTGAGGCACTTACAATTATTTTAAAACGAAATGATCCAACAGCTGCAGCAAAACAAGTATCATTAACAGAACTTGGTTCAATTAGAATTAATAAAGAGGAAAGAAAAAAGATGTTTAAAACCATTCCTCGAACATCAATTATTGGCTTTATAATTGGAGTTTTACCTGGCGCTGGTGCAACGATTGCATCATTTTTAGCATATGGAATGGAAAGAAATTTAGTAAGCGATGAAGAGAAAGAAAAATTTGGTAAAGGTAGTGTTCATGGATTAGCTGCGCCTGAAACTGCAAACAATGCAGCATGTTCTGGTGCATTTGTTCCACTATTAACTTTAGGAATCCCCGGTAGTGGTACCACTGCTGTAATGTTGGGTGCTCTATTAGGTTTTGGTATTCAGCCAGGTCCAAGACTCTATATGACTAATCCAGAAATTTTTTGGTCTGTTATAATGTCGATGTATATTGGAATGGTAATACTTCTTATTTTAAACTTACCCTTAATTCCTTATATTGCCAGAATTCTAGCGGTACCTAAAAACTATTTAATTCCACTTATTTTATTTTTTTCAATTACAGGAATTTATGTAATGTCATTTAACAATTTTGATATTTATTTAATGATTGTAATAGCTGTTGTTGCAACATTTATGCGCTTATATGATTTTCCAATGCCACCACTAATCTTAGCATTTGTATTAGGTGGATTAATGGAAGAAAACTTAAGAAGATCATTGTTATTAAGTGATGGATCTTGGACGTTTTTATGGGATAGAACGCTTACAGCTTGTATATTAGCTACAACAATTCTTATAGTTGGATGGCAAATTTACAAAACAATTACTAAAAAAAATTAAGATTTAATATCTATTCTTTTTCTAATTATTTCTTTATCTAATTTCATCTCTCTATAAGAAATTATAAGAACACCAGTAAATATTATAAGAGCACCAATCCAAGTATAAAGATCCGGAATTTCATCAAATACTAAATATCCAATAATTGAGGCAAAAACTAAATTTAAAAATGAGTAGGGCTGAGTCATGCTTACATCGACTAGTTTAAATGCATGGTTTAATGTTAAATGTAAAACTGTCCCACACATAGCCGCTAAGATTAAATAGATAAATGTTTTTAAGTTTGGCATTTCCCAAAAAAACAAAACAATAAAGAAACTTAACAAGCTCATGAAAATAGATTGATAAGCTAAAATTGTAATTGCACTATCATCTTTAGAAATTTTCTTTGTTATAATTATATTTATTGACCAGAGTAATGCTGAAAATAAAACCATATATACTCCAATTGATATATCCACAAAACCAGGTCGAATAATAACTAACATTCCACTAAAACCTAGTAATAGAGCTAAAGTTCTGTAAATATAAATTTTCTCTCCTAAAAAAAATACTGCAAGTATTGTTACAATTAAAGGTACTACAAATGATATTGCTGTAAGTTTTTCAATAGGAAGCAGTACTAGAGCAGAAAAATATAAAAGCATTGCTGGTAAGCCAAGTATTGCTCTTAAGAAATGTTGTTTAAGATGAGTTGTTTTAAGTACGGCACCTTTCTTTTTAATTATGTAGGGTAAAATAATTACCAGTCCTAGAAAAAATCTAAAAAAACCAGCCACGTAAACATTCACATCTTCTTGAGCTATCTTTAAAAAAGAAAGCATTACAGTGCCAAAAAAAACAGAAATGATTATTAAAGATATAGCTAATTTGTTATTGGACATTAATAAATGACTATAAGTATTACCTAATTATAAACAATCTTAGTTTAGGTTAATTTTTAGAAGATTGGTTTAAAACAAAGATACCAGAACAGGTAATTATTATAGCTCCAATAACTGTGAACATATCTGGAATATCATTATAAAATATATATCCAAAAATTATTGCCCAAAAAATCAATGTGTAATGAAATGGCTGGATAATACTTGCTCTTGCTTTACTCAACGCAATTATTTGAAGATATAGACCTAGAGAAAAAAATATACCTATACCCAAAAACATTAAGTATGAAGATTTATCAATTGGAGACCAAAAATTAGTAGCCAATAATGACATAACTATAATACCAACTATTGATGTGTAGAATAAGGATGTTTCATTTTTGTCATATTTGGAAACTTTTTTAGTAATGATTTGATAAAGTCCCAATATAAATGCACCAATCAATGGTAATAGGGCTTTTGGATCAAAAATGGATGATGTCGGTCTTAGAATAATTAAAACTCCAACAAAGCCAATAAAAATTGCAATCCATGTTTTAACAGACACTTTTTCTTTCAAGATTATTGCAGATAACGCAACAACTATTACTGGCGCTAATGATCCAATACTATGAGCATTAGCTAGAGACAAATATTTAAATGACAAAACAAAACACCCAGACTCCATTACAGATAATAAGCTCCTAAATATTTGGGATTTAATATTTTTAGATTTATAAAATAAATAATTATTTTTCCTTTTTGACTCGAATAAACTTAACATTAAAACAAAAAAATATTTAAAGAGAAGTAATTGAAAAACTGAATGATGAATAATTAGAGTTTTTTGTATAGTGTCTAAAATAGAAAAAGATAAATAAGCAAAAATTCCAAAAAGTATTCCAATAGACTCTTTGGATTTAAAAATAAGCATAAATTAGCTTAGGATCTTTTTATACTCTTCAATAATATTAGACCAATAAAATTTTGAGACTTTATCTTTGGCACCTTTTCCATACTCTAAATATTTTTTATTTTCTAGCATTGAGTTTATTGAATAATAAATTGAGTCTAAATTGGTTCCATCACAAATTAGACCTGTTTTTTCATGTTCAATTGCATCAGATGCACCTCCAACTTCACCACCAATAGAGGGTATACTATATTGTGCTGCCTCAGTGTAAGCTATTCCAAAACCCTCAACTGAAGATTTATGAACAATAGATGGCATTACAAATATATTTGATTTAGCCACTAAGGCATTTTTTAAATCATCACTTATATCTTTAAAAAACATTACCTGACCCTCTAAGTTCAATTCTTTTACAAGACTTTTAATATTTTCCTCTTCATCTCCATAACCAATACAAACGTAGACAATATCTGGATAAATCTGCTTTAAATTTCTTAAAGCCATTATTACTTTTTCATGATTTTTTCTTTTATCAAATCTTGAAACTGTAATTAATCTTGGTGTTTTAACCGCAAGTAAGCTTTCAACTTTATCTAATGATTTTTTATCAAGATCTTTAATTGGATCTATCCCTGGATTAATAACAATAATATTTTCTTCTTTTACTCCAATTTCAATTGCTAAATTTTTAGTATATTTTGAATTAGCAATTACTTTTTCAACATTATTTAAAACTTTTAATAAACGTTTGTTGATCCCTGATCCTTTAGTATGGTTAATTTCTTTACCATGAATTAAACAATATTTTTTTTTATTAGTTTTTAAATGCTCCAAACTTTTCCAATGATCAGCTATAATTCCATTTGTTTTACTTTTTTTAACAAATTCATCAATGAGATATGCTTTTCGATATTTTCTGAGCAACTTAGGTCCCCCAACTCTTTCAATAGAAAAGGAAGCTTGATCATCAAATTCCTTATGATTTTCAATGTAATCAGCAAAAACTTTAATCATAAAGTTTTTTGATAGTTCTTTTGCAAGCCCCCACATTAAGCTTTGCATGCCGCCTAGTTCAGGAGGGAAAGATCTAGTAACAATTAAATACATTAATCATACTTCCATTTGATACCACAGCCAGCACTAGGGATTTGATTTTGAGGTCCTTTGCCAGTTTCAGCAATTTGCTTCATAGATTTAAACAAATCACTTTCCCCATCTTTTACCGGCACAAAATTTTTAAGCTCTCTTAATCGACCTCTGTATTGAAGTTCTAAATCTTTGTTATATCCAAAAAAATCTGGTGTACAGACAGCATCATAAGATTTTGCAATCTTTTGTGTATCATCATGTAAATAAGGAAAATTAAATTGATTATCATTTGAAAATTTAATCATATTATCAAAAGAATCTTCTGGATAATTAACAAAATCATTTGAACATATAGCAACTGAGTTTATTCCAATCTTTTTTAATTCATTGCAGTCTTCTACAAGTTCTTTTGTAATAGCTTTAACATATGGACAATGATTACAAATAAACATTATCAAAGTTCCGTTTTCTCCTTTGATATCATTTAATGAAATAGTTTTGTTGTCAGTTGACTTTAATTCAAAGGGTATAGCTTTTTTACCAAAATCACATATTGGAGTTTGTATGGGCATAATGTAAACTATATAAATTATGTTTTATGATTTAAAAGATAAAAAACCAAAAAACTCAGGCGAAAATTGGGTTGCTCCAAATGCAACTATTATTGGGGATGTTACTTTGGAAAAAAACTCAAGCGTATGGTTTAATGCAGTATTACGAGGAGATATTGAAAATATCTATATAGGTGAGGGGTCAAACATTCAAGATGGAAGTGTTTTGCACACAGACCCTGGTTTCCCGTTAAAGGTTGGAAAAAATGTAACTGTTGGACATTTAGTAATGTTACATGGATGCATGATTGAGGATAATACTTTAATCGGGATTGGAGCAGTAATACTTAACAACGCAAAAATTGGAAAAAACTGTATTATAGGTGCAAAAGCTTTAATTACTGAAAATAAAGAAATACCAGACAATTCATTAGTAGTTGGCTCTCCAGGTAAGGTTATTAGAGAAGTAACAGAGGAAGAAAAAAAAGCAGTATTAGAGAATAATAAGCATTATCAAGATAATTGGAAAAAATATTCAAAATCAATTTTTTAAAGGAGTAATAAATGTCAGCTGGATATGTAATTGCACAACTAAAAGTAATAAATCCTGAAAACTATAAAGAGTATGTAGCTAAAGTTTCAGAGGTTGTTAAAAAATATGATGGAGAGTATCTCGTTAGAAATGGCGAGTATCAAGTTGTAGAAGGAGAAGATAATTTTCCAAGATTAGTAATTATTAGATTTCCAAGTTATGAAAGAGCTTTAGAGTGGTATCATTCAGACGAATATAAGCCTGTTAAAGATATACGTTTACAAAATTCTGAAGGAAGTAATATAATTGTAAAAGGAATTTAAGGTATTAGCCAATAATCTCTGCTAATTGTATTTTCAGAGCCAAGATTATCAGCAAATTCAAATCTTGCTCTTCGATGACCTTTGGCAGCTAAATAAAGCCACTCAATAGATTTAATTTTACACTGAATAACAGTAAAGTTTTTATAACCTTCTTCACTTTGCTCTTTTGTGTAATCAAAGTTATCAAGTTCTGGTTTTAATCCTGAAGTTGGAATGTCACTTTCGGTTCCTGGTCCATTATCGACTAAGTAACATTTTCTAGATATATGTTGAGTTTTAGACCAAGACTCTTTTGTAACTTCATTTTCATGATTAACAGTGCATTCAACTTTAAGTCTAACCTGTATCTTTTCTTCTTTATCATAAAATAACATTGCAGCATTTTTGTTGGCTTTTAATTTAGCTATTTTATCTGATCTTATATCACTATGGTATTGAACAAGATTATTTGCTTCATCTGCTTTTCTAAGAACTACTATTCGTCCATCAAAGTCAGATTGGTTTCCACAAATGAATACTGGTATTCTAAAAGGTGAGCCTCTATCTTTAACTGCATTAGCTAACATTGACCAAATTTTCTTTTTGATCTCAGTAAAGTCCTCGTAATAAAGAACTGTATCGGTCACAGATTATTTTTTCTTCTTTAATAGAGCAATCAAGCTTGAGCTATCCCAACGGTTTCCACCCATCTCTTGAACTTTTGCATAGTAACCATCAATAAGTTCTGTAATTGGAACTGGCGAACCATTTTTTTTTGCTTCCTCAATAACAATTGCTAGATCTTTTCTCATCCAGTCTACTGCAAAACCATAATCAAACTTATCATCAGTCATAGTTCGATATCTATTTTCCATCTGCCAAGATTGTGCAGCACCTTTGGATATAGTCTCCATAACGATATCCATATCTAATCCCGCATTAATTCCAAAGTTAATAGCTTCAGATAAACCTTGAACCGCACCTGCAATACACATCTGGTTCATCATTTTAGTTAATTGACCACTTCCTGATTTACCAATTAATTTTACTTTTCTACTATAGCAATCAATAACTGGTTCAGCTTTTTTAAAAACATTTTCATCTCCACCAACCATTACCGTAAGTATTCCACCTTCAGCTCCAGCTTGACCTCCTGAAATAGGCGCATCTAAAAAATCAAATCCTTTATCTTTAGCTGCTTGATATAGTTCTCTTGATATCTCCGCAGATACAGTAGAGTTGTCGACATAAACTGAACCTTCTTTAGCTGTATTAAACAGTCCGTTTTCCCCAAGAGACACTTCTCTTAAATCATTATCATTTCCAACACAGGTAAAAATAAAGTCAGCGCCCTCAGCTGCTTTTGCTGGTGTGTCTGCTTTAGAGCCTTTATATTCTGCAATCCATTTATCAGCTTTAGCACTCGTTCTATTATAAACAGTTACATTGTGACCAGCTTTTGATATATAACCTGCCATCGGATAACCCATGACACCAAGACCTATGAAAGCAACGTTAAAAGACATAATTTTTATTTCCTATGTTTAATAGTTTGAAGTTTAAAGTAATTTTATTTGGATTTATTTTTACATTTTTTTCTAGCTTTGGACAGAGTTATTTTTTAGGGTTATTTAATTCCAGTATTAGAGAAGCACTATCTATTACCCACGGACAATTTGGCTCAATTTATGCCTCAGCAACCTTATGCAGTAGTCTTCTATTAATTTGGGTTGGTAAAAAAATTGACGATGTAAATATTTTCAAATTTGCTTTTTTTGTAACTATTCTTTTATCTTTTGCATGTTTCTTCTTTTCAAAAATATCATCAGTTTTTTTATTATTTGTGGCAATTTTTTTAATGAGATTTTCAGGACAAGGAATGATGTCTCACACAGCCTCAACAACTATTTCAAGATACTTTACCAGAACCAGAGGTAGAGCTTTAAGTATAAGTTGGTTTGGCCTTTCGTCTGCAGAATTTATCATGCCAGTCTTAATGGTTTATTTATTAACGATTATTGATTGGAAAAATCTTTGGCTTATTTTTTCATTAACTGTTTTAATTGTTCTACCGGTTACTTCATTTTTATTAATAAAAAATTTAAATTTAGACTCAAGAGAGACTAATGATGAAAATAAAAAAGAAGTTGAGATTAAACAATGGAAGAGAAGAGAAGTAATAAAAGATTATAGATTTTACATCATTAGCTCTAACATGTTAGCAATGCCCTGGATATTTACTGGCTTTGCAGTTTTTCAATCTTTTGTTCAAACTTCAAAAGGATGGGGCCCTTATGTAATTGCTCAATCATTTATGTCTTATTCAATTTTTTCAGTACTTACTTTATTTTTATCAGGTTTTTTAATTGATAAGTTTACGAGTAGAAAATTACTGATTTATATGAATATTCCGCTTTTATTATCTGTAGTAGTTTTATTTTTCTTTGACACTCCAATAGCAGCATTTATATTTTTAGGTTTAGTTGGAATATCCAATGGTTTTGCTAATATTTTAGGATCTTCAACTTGGGCTGAATTGTATGGGGTTAAGTATCTTGGGTCTATTAAAGCTTTAACCACTGCTTTAATGGTATTTGCAACAGCTTTTGGAACTGCTTTATTCGGGCATTTGATAGATACAGGTTTTACAGTTGGTGATATAGCTGTTGTGTCAGGCTCTTATATATTTGTTTCTTTAATTCTCCTTTTCTTTGTTCGAAAAAAGCTTAATCCAGTAATAATTTAAAAAATCCTTGCATTTTTAAAGTCTGGGGTATAAATAATCGCCCATGGCAAGAGTTACAGTAGAAGATTGTATAGATAAAGTAGATAGCCCTTACGAACTAGTACTAGTTGCTAAAGAAAGAGCCACTCAATTAAATTCAGGAATTGAACCAACTTTAGACAGAGACAATGACAAAAATACAGTTATTTCATTAAGAGAAATCGCAGAAGAAAAAATCAAAGTTTCAGATTTAACCGATAGTGCAGTTTATAAACTTAGAAAACATGTTGAACAAGTTGACGATGGTTCCGAGGATGATGAAGAAGTTGGTGATGATTTTGAAAACATGTACAAAGGTGAAATTTCAAAAAGTGGCACACCTATTTTGCCATCTAAAAGAGCGAGAAAAACTCCAGAAAAAATTCAAGTTTCTCAAGAAGATTTAGCTGAATTATCAGAAACTGCTAAGCCAGATGTAGACGTGTCAGCTGGTGAAGAGACAATGAATGAACAAGGTGAAGTTTCATTAGACGAAGTTTCAGAACAAGAAAATCAAGAAGCAGAAGCAATTACAGAAGACTCAGACGCTTCAAATTCATAATAAAATCATATAAAGTCAAAACATGAATAGGAAAGTATCAGTCGCTCCTATGATGGATTGCACAGATCGTCATGAGCGTTACTTTTTAAGGCTGATTTCAAAAAATACACTTCTCTATACAGAGATGGTCGTTGATGAAGCGATCAATAGAGGTGATAAAAAAAGATTACTTCAATTTAATATCAACGAAAAACCTGTCGCCCTTCAATTGGGAGGATCATCACCAAAACTATTAGCTGAAGCTTCTAAAATAGGGGAAGATTTTGGTTATGATGAAATTAATTTAAATTTAGGTTGCCCAAGTAAAAAAGTTGAAAAAAGTAAATTTGGTGCATGCTTGATGAAAGAACCTAATTTAGTTGCAGATTGCTTGAGTAAAATGCAAGCATCAACTAATTTACCAGTAACCATAAAAACTAGAATTGGATACGATAATGTTGAAGATTATGAAAATCTTAATAATTTTATTGCAACTCTAAAATCAACTGGTGTTAAAACATTTATTATTCATGCTAGAAAAGCAATGTTGGGAAAATTTACTCCAAAACAAAATTTAAATATTCCTCCTTTAAAGTATGATTATGTTTACAAATTAAAGGAAGACTTTCCAAATGAAGAAATAATTATAAATGGTGGAATAACATCTGTTGATCAAATAAAGCCGCTTCTACAAAAAACAGATGGTGTCATGATTGGAAGGGCAGCGTACCACACGCCTTATATGTTGGCAGATATTGAGAAAGAAATTTTTGGTACCGAAGAAGTTTTAAGCAGACAAGATGTCATTGAACAATTAATTCCATATGTAAAAGATGAGATAAAGAAAGGTACAAGATTAAATCAAATAATGAGACACACCATAGGTTTATTTCATGGACAAACTGGTGCCAGTTATTGGAAAAGATATTTAAGTGAAAATATGTGTGTGAGAGATGCAGATGTTAAAAAAATTGATCACATCATGGATAAGATTAAATACAATAATATCGACACAAGTGTAGGGCAATCTGCTTAATTCAATTCTAGCTAACGAATATAGTTACTTTATTTTATTAATGGCACTAACAGCGGTGCCTGTTGGCTTTGTTGCTGGTTTATTTGGTATAGGTGGTGGGTTAATTACAGTTCCGTTTCTTTATTATATTTTCGGTCAACTTGGAATTAATCAACAATATATTATGCACTTAGCAGTAGGAACTTCTTTTGCAATAATAATTCCAACATCAATAGTTTCAGTTTTAACTCATCATAAATTTAATGCAGTAGATTTTAATGTAGTTAAAAATTACGGTATATTTGTAGTTATAGGAGTAATTATTGGGACAATATTTGCTGCAACTTTTAAAACAAAATCTCTAGTGCTTTTCTTTTCAATCGTAATATTGTTTTTAGGTATTTATTTACTTTTAATCAAAGAGAAAGATAAAAATATAATATCTGAAATGAAGCTATATTTAAAAATTATACTTGGTTCTATTGTTGGATTTATTTCAGCTATAACGGGTATTGGTGGCGCTGTCATGAATGTACCAATACTCAAGTTTTTTGGTTATTCAATTAATAAAGCAATTGGTAGCGCAGCAGCAATTGGTTTTTTAATTGCATTATTTGGTGCCACAGGTTTTTTTGTTTCAGGAAGTTATTTAAAAACAAATTTACCCTTTAGTATTGGATTTTTAAATATTCCAGCTTTTTTAATCTTTATTCCTATTACAACTTTTATGGCAAGACTAGGAGCAAGAACAGCCCATAAAATAGATAAAAATAAGATTAGTAAATTACTTGGTATTTTTTTATTAATAGTTGCAGCTAAGTTTTTCTACGAGTACATAAAATTATAGATATGCCTTTTAAAATTGATAAGAAATTTTTAAAGTCTTCACATTATATAGCGGAACTTGAATTATGTAGTATTAGGCTTCATGATAATTCTAAATTTCCATGGGTTATTCTAATTCCCAAAAAAAATAAGATTACTGATATGAGTGATCTAAATTCTAAAGATCAAATTTTACTTATGAAAGAAATTGTTCACGTAAGCAACATTATGAAAAAATTATTTAAAACCTCAAAGCTAAATATCGAAAAAATTGGTAATATGGTTCCTCAGTTACACATTCATATTATTGCAAGAAGTAAAAAAGATAGTTCATGGCCACTATCTGTATGGGTTGTAAAAGGTAAAAAGTATACCACAGCAGCCTTATCTATTATGACGCAAAAGTTTAATAAAGCTTTTAAATAAGAAGAGGTGACTTCAGTCTCCCTCCATCACCTCATTAAAATAATTATCTGATTCTCACTAAATAACTAAGCACGTTTTGATTGAATCTTTGATTTGTTGTATAACTTTATTGAAGAATTTTATTTTCACAAAATTTAGATGCAAATTCAGTATCTTTAATAATATCCTCTGGTTTTTGCTTGAATACTCTATCTAATTCGTCATCAGAAAACTTTTCGCTTAATTTATTAACAGTGCATTCGCAATAAGCTTTTGCTTTGTCTGCACCTAAATACTGTTTTGAATTCTGATAGCAGCCAATATACATTTGCTGCTCATTTTGCTCGCTAAAAGCATAACTTTTTAAGGGTACTAGCAAGAATAGTAGAAAAATTAGGCTAAATTTTTTGATCATATTCACCAACTTTTCCAGTTTTTTGAAGTAAATCATCAATAAATTCAAATATTTTTTTCTTTCTAATATTTGATGTAGGACTTTCCGTTACAATCACTAGTGATGGTTTGTTTGAAGATGCTCTAATCAGTCCCCAAGAACCATCGTCAAAAGAAAATCTTATCCCATTAACTGTTAATACTTCCGCTATTATTTGATCGTCAATTTTAGTTTTGTTATTTTTAATTTCCTCAACTTGTTTAACTAAATCTTCTACAACCTGGTATTTTTCTTCATCTTTACAGAAAGGAGCCATAGTAGGAGTTTGATAAGTGGGTGGTAATTCATTTATTATTTCACTCATTTTTTTATTTTGATCATCAAGTAAATGACATACGTGTATAGCTGAATTAATTCCATCGTCGTAACCATAACCTAAAGGTTGGTTAAAAAAGAAATGGCCACTTTTTTCAAAACCAGCCAAAGCTTTTTCAGTATTTACTTTTCTTTTAATGTGAGAGTGACCTGTTTTCCAATAAATAGTTTTGCAGTTATTTTCTAAAAGAACCTTATCTTTTGAGTATAATCCTGTTGACTTTACATCTACCACAAACTTAGAATTTTTATGTTTAGTAGATAAGCTCCTTGCTATTAATAAACCAATTTTATCTGAAAATATTTCATTTCCTTCGTTATCTATAACACCAACTCTATCTCCATCACCATCAAAGCCAAAACCTATGTCTGCTTTATTATCTTTAACAGCTTTTGCAATTGCATGAAGCATTTCTAAATCTTCTGGATTAGGATTGTATTTGGGAAAAGTCCAATCTAATTCACAATCAAGTTCGATAACTTCACAACCAATTCCTCTTAAAATATCAGGAGCAAAAACTCCTGCAGTACCATTTCCACAAGCAACAACGGCCTTTAATTTTTTTTTGATCTTATTACCATTTATTAAATCATCTTTATAAACTTGTTGAAAATTTTCTATTTGCTTCTCATTACCCTCACCGTTTGAAAATTTTTCATTTAATGTGATATCTTTTAATTCTTTCATCTCTTCTGGTGCATGAGTTAAACCTTTTTTGATACCCATTTTTACACCGGTCCAACCATTTTCATTATGACTTGCTGTAATCATGGCAACTGCATCTGCATCTAAATTAAATTGAGCAAAGTAAACCATTGGTGACAACGATAAACCTACATCCTCAATATGACAGCCTGTTGAGATCAAACCTTTTTTAAGAGCACTTTTAATTTCCTCACTATAAGATCTATAATCGTGTCCAACTATTACCCTTGGATTATCTTTTTTAGTATGAATTTTTATTTGAGAGCCCAAACCCTTACCAAGATTCGTGATTCCCTCTTTACTAATATCCTTTTCGTACAACCAGCGAGCGTCATATTCTCTAAAGCCATAGGGGTCTATTTTTATATTTTTATTCATTTGTTAATTACTTAACCTTTTTTATATTTTTTTATTGAAATATTTTTTGTCGCGTTCTATAAATGTTCTATTGAATAGTTGTTTATATAGTATATTAACAAGAAACGCATACAACATGTAGTTGTTTTCGTCACAATAACAAAATATAGTATTAATTATGAATAAGATTCTATCACAGGCCCTAAAGAAAGCTGTCTCTGAATACAGCCCAGAAGTAAAAGAAGTATCAAAAGGAAATAGACCTGATCTATTTTCTTTAAGTACTGAAACTGAACTTTTTCAAAATGATAAAGGAATCATAATTAAGATCGATAGATCTAAAGATGCAAACTTAACTGATTTTGGTAAAGCAACTTTAAAAGACAGATATCTTGGTCATAACGAATCTTTTCAAGATTTGTTCGCGCGTGTTGCAAGCTCATATGCAGATGACAATTTACATGCACAAAGAATTTATAATTACATAAGCAACCTTTGGTTCATGCCTGCAACACCTGTTTTATCAAATGGGGGAACTAAAAGAGGTTTGCCTATTTCATGTTTTTTAAATGAAGCATCAGATAGCTTAGGAGGAATTCTTGATCTTTGGAGTGAAAATGTTTGGTTAGCGGCAAAAGGTGGTGGTATTGGAAGTTACTGGGGCAACCTTAGATCTATTGGAGAAAAAATTGGTAAAGTTGGAAAAACATCTGGAATAATTCCTTTTATTAAAGTCATGGATTCTTTAACGATGGCAATTAGCCAAGGTTCTTTAAGAAGAGGATCTGCTGCTTGTTATTTACCAGTCGATCATCCTGAAATTGAAGAATTTATTGAAATGAGAAGACCTACAGGTGGTGATCCAAATAGAAAAGCATTAAATTTACACCACGGTGTTTTACTTTCAGATGCATTTATGAGAGCCGTTGAAAATGATGAGCAGTGGGGACTAAAAAGTCCTGCAGATGGCACTGTTCAGCAAACAATATCAGCTAGAAATTTATGGATAAGATTATTAACTGCAAGAATTGAAACAGGTGAACCTTACATAATCTACATTGATACAGTGAATAGATTAATTCCTCAGCATCACAAACTTGCTAACCTAACTGTTAAAACATCAAACTTATGTAGTGAAATAACATTGCCAACAGGAATTGATAAAGATGGAAGAGACAGAACTGCAGTTTGTTGTCTGTCTTCATTAAACTTAGAAAAGTATGAAGAGTGGAAAGATGACCCAGACATGATTAGCGATGTTATGAGGTTTTTGGATAATGTTCTAACTGATTTTATAAAAAAAGCTCCTGACCAATTCAAGGATGCAAAATACTCAGCAGAGAGAGAAAGAAGTGTTGGGTTGGGTGTAATGGGTTTTCATTCTTTTTTACAAAAAAATAGAATTCCACTTGAGTCAGTGATGGCAAAATCTTGGAATAAAAAAATATTTAAACAAATTGATGAACAAGTTAATAAAGCTTCAAAAGATTTAGCAGAAGAAAGAGGTGCCTGTCCAGATGCTGCAGAGTATGGATATCAAGAGAGATTTTCAAATAAAACAGCTATTGCACCAACTGCTTCAATTTCAATTATTTGTGGTGGAGCATCACCAGGGGTAGAGCCGATTGCTGCTAACAGTTATACTCATAAAACTTTGTCAGGCTCTTTCAATGTTAGAAATAGGTATTTGAAAGAAATCCTTGAAGGTCATGGGAAAAATGATGATGAAACTTGGTCTACAATTACAACTAATCAAGGCTCTGTATCTCATTTAAGTTTTTTAACTGATTTAGAAAAGGATGTTTTTAAAACAGCATTTGAGCTAAATCAGCAATGGATTATTGAATTAAGTGGAGACAGAACTCCATTTATATCTCAAGCTCAGTCAGTTAACTTATTTTTACCAGCCGATGTTCACAAAAAAGAGCTACACAAAATTCATTTTGATGCTTGGAAAAAAGGCTTAAAGAGTCTTTATTACTGTAGATCAAAATCAATCCAAAGAGCAGAAAATATCAATGATGCAAAATCAACAGATGTTTTGGCCAACGTTTATAAAAGCAAACAAACTAAATCTGAAGAACCAGAATACGAGGAGTGCCTATCATGTCAGTAGCAGAAAAAATTAAGACACCAAATAATGAAATAATCCAACCAAAAAAAATGGGTTTATTAGTTGAGAATCCGGTTTACAAACCTTTTAGATATCCATGGTGTTATGATGCGTGGTTAACACAACAAAGAATTCACTGGTTACCAGAAGAGGTGCCACTAGGGGATGATGTTAGAGATTGGCAAAAAAATTTAACTCAATCTGAAAAAAATTTATTAACTCAAATATTTAGATTTTTTACTCAAGCTGATGTTGAGGTTAGTAATTGTTATCTTAGACATTATACTACGGTATTTAAACCAACTGAAGTTTTAATGATGATGACAGCTTTTGCTTCAATGGAAACTGTCCATGTAGCAGCATACTCTCATTTACTAGACACTATTGGAATGCCAGAGTCAGAATATTCTGCTTTCATGAAATATAAAGAGATGAAAGATAAATATGACTACATGCAAGGTTTTAATGTAAATTCTAAAGAAGATATTGCAAAAACAGTTGCCGTGTTTAGTGCATTTACAGAAGGTCTTCAATTGTTTGCAAGCTTTGCAATCCTTTTAAATTTCCCAAGACACAACAAGATGAAGGGAATGGGTCAGATTGTTACTTGGTCTGTTAGAGATGAAACTCTCCATTGTAATTCTATGATTAGAGTTTTCAAAGAATTCATAAATGAAAACCCTGAAATATGGACTCCAAAACTAAAAAAAGAACTTTATGAAGCGTGTAGAACTATCATTGAACATGAAGATGCTTTTATTGATCTTGCTTTTGAAATGGGTCCAATGGAAGGTTTAACTGCTCAAGAAGTTAAAGATTACATTAGATTTATAGCTAACAGAAGACTTACTCAATTAGGTCTAGAGCCAATTTATGATGTGCAAAAAAATCCTTTAACTTGGCTAGATACAATGTTGAATGCTGTTGAGCACATGAACTTCTTTGAAGGTCGTGCAACAGAATACTCTAAAGCATCAACCCAAGGTACCTGGGTGGAAGCTTTTAGTTAATTTTGGAATATAAAAAATACTACCGAAAAACTAGTTTAAAGCAAAAAGGAGTAGGTTCTTTTTTTTTAGATGAAGTCTTAGAAAAAAAACCTAAAACTTTTTTAGAAATTGGTGTTTTTCATGGAGTAACAGCTAGAAATGTTTGTGAACTTTTATTTAAAATTCATAGAAATGACTTTAATTACATTGGTTTGGACTTATTTGAAGAGAGTGATGAAAATAAAAATGAGGTAATACCTAATACTACCTTTTCATCAAATCCAGTAAAACAATTTTATTACAAATATATAAAAAGACAAAACCCATATAGTTTAGAAGCTGTAGAGGAATTATTAGCTAAATTTAAAAATAATATTAATTTAATCAAAGGTAACTCAAATAAAGTGTTAAAAAAAATTGATATGTCAAAAATTGATTATGTCTTTTTAGATGGTGGGCATGAATATAACACTGTGCTCAATGATCTTAATTGTTGTTATGAAGTAATAATTAATAATGGGACAGTTTTATGTGATGATTATGACTTAAAACAAGCGCCCGGCGTTAAACAAGCAATTGATGAGTTTGTAAATAAAAATGACTTTAACTGTTCTATTATATGTGATGATAGATTTGCAAAAATAGAAAAAAGCTAAAATTACCTATAATTTAATTCCATAACTTTTCGATGCTTACTACCTTTATACTTGGCAAGCGGTCGTATAAGTTTGTTAGCAGCATGCTGCTCCATTATATGGGCAGACCAACCTGTAATTCTTGAAATTACAAATATTGGTGTAAAGAAATCAGTATCAAATCCCATCAAATGATAAGTAGGACCAGTTGGGTAGTCCACATTCGGATGAATATTCTTTTTCTTGATCATCACTTTTTCAACAATGTCGTAGATTTTTTCAAAAGTTTTATCTTTTTTAATTTTAGCAACTTTTCCAAAGTATTCTCGCATAGTTGGAACTCTAGAATCTCCTGATTTATAAACTCTGTGACCAAATCCCATTACTACATCTTTATTTTTAAGGGCATTATTGATCCATTTTAATGCATTTTCAGGTTTTTTTATTTTTCTCATCATATGCATTACTTCTTCATTGGCACCACCATGTAATGGGCCTTTCAAACTTGCGATAGCACCTGTTATTGCTCCATGAATATCTGATAAGCTACTTGTAATAGTTCTTGCAGTAAAAGTTGAAACATTAAAACTATGTTCAGCATATAAAATTAAAGATACATCAAAAGCTTTTACAATTTCTTTTTGAGGAACTTTCCCAAAACACATGTAGAAAAAGTTTTCAGCAAAAGTTAACTCTTTTTTAGGTTTAATAATTTTTTTTCCACTTCTAATTCTATAAAATGCAGCTAAAGCAGTTGGGGTTTTTGCAAAAATTCTTAAAGCTTTTCTCATATTAGCTTCTGGTGAAGAGTCTGAAGTTTCTTTATCCTCTAAACCCATTACACTTACAGCTGTCCTTGCTACATCCATAGGGTGAGATTTTTTTGGCATATGCTTTATTATCTCATATAAGTTTTTTGATAACTCTCTGTTATTTTTTTCATCTTTTTCAAAATGTTTTAATTGAATTGAGTTTGGAAGATCTTTATTTAAAATTAAATAAGCAACTTCTTCAAACCTACAATATTCACATAAATCTTGAGCAGCATAACCTCTATAAGTTAGAGAGTTTATTTCAGGCATTACTTTTGAAACTTCCGTTTCATCAACCACTATCCCCAATAAACCTTTTTTTATTTCATCACTCATTATTCATGTCCTTCCGTACTAAAGTTATAAATTTTTTCATCAAGAGAGTTGTATTTTTCATATTCAACTAACTCATATAGTCTTTTTCTAGTTTGCATTTTATCAATAATATTATTCTGATGTCCATTCGCATAAATGTCTCTTAATCCATCTTCCACATTTTTCATTGCTAACCTTTGTGTAGTGACTGGATAAATCACAATATTATATCCAAAATTCTCTAGTTCTTTGTAATTAAAAAGTTTTGATTTACCAAATTCAGTCATATTAGCTAATAAATAACAACAAAGTTCCTTTCTTACTTTTTCAAAGTCTTTTTCATCCTGTAAGGCTTCTGGAAATATGATTTCAGCACCAGCATCAATATATGCCTTACATCTATCAATCATTTTATCAATACCCTCAACACCTTTAGCATCTGATCTTGCGATTATTTTAAAATTACTATCTTTTTTAGCTGCCACACATTCTTTAATTTTATTAACCATAGCTTCTGTCGAGATCAATTCTTTATTATCAAGGTGCCCACATCTCTTTCTTTCGATTTGATCTTCTAAATGAACAGCTGTAATTCCAAATTCTTCAAAAGTTTCAATAGTTTCTTTACAAGATTTAAAACCTGTATCTATATCTACGATTGTAGGTAAATTAGTAACTCTTGAAATTAAATAAGATCTAGTACTAACATCTTGCAATGTTGTTAAACCAATATCGGGAAAGCCAAGGTCATTAGCCATAACACCACCCGATATATAAACTGCGTCATACCCAATTTCTTCAATTAATTTTGCTGTTAATGGATTATAGGCTCCTGGAACTCTTAATATTTTATTTGATTTTAATTTTTCAACAAAATCTATTCTTTTTTGGCTTGGCTCTTTGTCAACAAAATGCACTAAAATATTCCTTTTTTTAAATTTCTTTTTAAATCACTTTTCTTAATTTCTAAATTTAGTTTATTTAATTGACCTGATTTTAAATTTTTTAAATTTTGAACTATTTTTAAGAAACGATCACTTTCTCTCTTGTTAAGAATACCATCTGTTAAAGTTAAGAACTTATTAATATAATTTTGCCTTTTAAACGGTCTAGCACCATAAGGATGAGCATCAGCTCTATCAAGTTGTTCGGTAATTCTTTTACCGTTGTTTAAAGTGACCACTACCTTGGCCCCAAAAGACTTTTTCATAGGATTTGGATCATGATATTTTTTAGTCCATTTCTTATCTTCATAAGTTGTAATCGATTTCCAAATTTTAATAGTACTTTTTTTATTAGCTCGATTTTTTGTATAAGATCTTACATGGTGCCAGTCTCCATCTTCTAGAGCAACAGCAAAAATATACATTATAGAGTGATCAAGTGTTTCTCTGCTTGCATTTGGATCCATTTTTTGAGGATCATTTGCTCCAGTTCCAATTACGTAATGAGTATGGTGACTTGTAAATATATCAATTTTTTTAATTTGGTTAAGATTAGGAATTTTAGTCTTAAGCTTTTTAGCTAAATCAATTAATGCTTGTGATTGATACTCAGCAGAATACTCTTTTGTATAAGTCTCAAGGATAGCTCTTTTAACTTCTCCTTTTTTAGGAAGTGGCACTTTATAATTAGCTTTTTTCCCATCTAATATTCTTGCTATAACGCTATCTTCACCCTCATATATTGGACTAGGTGCACCTTCGCCACGCATAACTCTATCTACAGCTTCAATTGCAAGTTTACCTGCATGAGCAGGTGCGTAAGCTTTCCAACTTGAAATTTCACCTTTTCTGGATTGTCTTGTTGATACAGTTGTATGAAGTGCTTGTTGAACTGCTTGATAAATTGTTTCAGTATTGAGTTTAAGCATTGAACCTAAACCCGCAGCAACACTTGGTCCTAAATGAGCTATATGATCTACTTTATGTTTATGTAAACAAATTCCTTTAACTAGATTTACCTGAACTTCATAGGCAGTAATAATTCCACGCAGTAAATCTAACCCATTAATATTATTTTGTTGAGCAACTGCCAAAAGAGGAGGGATATTGTCTCCTGGGTGACTGTAGTCAGCTGCTAAAAAAGTATCATGAAAATCAAGTTCTCTAACAGCAGTTCCATTTGACCATGCAGCCCATTCGCAATCAAATTTAAGTTTTGAATTTACACCAAATAAAGTAGCACCATTTTTTCTAGAATGTTTTAAAGCCATTTCTCTTGAAGAAATAACAGGCTTTCTGTTGAGAGATGCTATTGCAACAGATGCATTATCAATAATTCTATTGATCACCATTTCTGTTGCATCTTTATTCAAAGCCACATTATCGCTTGCTATTTCAGCTATTTTCCAAGCTAGTTGTTTTTTTTTAGGAAGCTTGATTTTAGATGGGTAAACTTTAACTGTATGTAATAACAAAATAACTCCTTAATAGTGATTTTGTTTTAATAGTTAAAAAAAATTAATCAATCTTAAAGATATTTTGATATTATTTTTTCAATGCCAATGAAGTCTTTTATAAGGTGATTATGATATATTTCAGTTGTATTTTTTTCAGTATATCCATTTTCCAATAAAATTACTGGTATCTCAGCAGCCTTAGCAGCATTTGCATCAGTTTCGCTATCACCAATCATTATAGTTTTTTTTATATCACCATCTAATATCTCTACTACATTTGTTAGATGTCTTGGGTCTGGTTTGCAATAATCAAAAGTATCTGAACCAGCTACATATTCAAAAAAATCATAAATTCCGATCTTTTTTAAAAGATCATTAGATAGATGCTCTTGTTTATTAGTACAAACGGCCATAGAAATATTTTCTTCCTTGCACCATATTAAAAAATCTTTAACTCCAGTTACTAGAGTGCTTTCGTTAACAATATTTTTTCCATAGAAATTTACAAACTCTTTAACCATTTCATCTTTAATCTTTTCATCTAAAACTTTACTAAATTCTTTTTTGGCTTGTCCCCATATAGATCTTCCAATTAAAGCTCCAGCACCTTTGCCTACTAAATTTCTAATATCTTCAGTTGATTTAGTAGGATAACCAAATTTTCTCATTACATGGTTGTGAGCTAACATTAAATCTGGGGCTGTATCTACAAGAGTGCCGTCTAAATCAAATAAAATTGTGAATTTTTGCTTCATATCAAAAGTTTTTTAAAGAAATATTATGTGAATTAATTAAGGCACATACTTAATATAAAGCATTTTAAAATGAAAGAATTAAATTTACAAAAAATTCAAGATAGACTTCGAAATAAGTTTTTAATAAGTGGCGTTAAAATGCTTGGACCTGAAACAATTTTTTTTTCAAATGATACTAAAATTGGAAAAAATGTAACTATTGAACCTTATGTTGTTATTGGGAAGAATGTAAAAATTGGAAACAATGTCACAATAAGATCATTTTCACATTTAGAGTCTTGTAAAATTGAAAATAAAGTTCAAGTTGGACCTTACGCACGAATAAGACCAGATACTATTTTAAAAGAAGGATCTAAAATTGGAAATTTTGTTGAAATAAAAAAAAGTGTTGTTGGAAAAAAATCCAAAGTAAACCATTTATCTTATATTGGAGATAGTAACCTTGGTAAATCTGTTAATATAGGTGCTGGAACAATTACCTGTAATTATGATGGTGTTAAAAAAAGCAAGACAAGAATAAAAGATAAAGTTTTTATTGGATCAAATTCATCACTAGTAGCACCAGTTACTATAGATCAAGAAAGCATAGTCGGCGCTGGCTCTGTAATAACAAAAAATGTAAAAAAGAAATCTTTAGCTCTTACAAGATCTAAACAAACTGAAGTAAAAAATTATAAAAGAAAATAATATATGTGTGGTATAATAGGGATATCTAGCAACAAGTCTGTATCAAGTAGCATTATTAATTCTTTAAAAAAATTAGAGTACAGAGGTTATGACTCAGCAGGCATTGCTACCTTGTCCGATGGTTTTATCAATGAAGTTAAATCTGAGGGCAGAGTAGAAAATTTAGAAAATAATTTTGATTTAAAAAATCTTTCAGGAAATATTGGTATCGGTCATGTCAGATGGGCAACACATGGAGTGCCAAATAGTGTTAATGCACACCCGCATTCATCAGAAAATGTTTCGATAGTTCATAATGGTATAATTGAAAATTCAACATTATTGAAAAAATATTTATTAGGTAAAGGACATAAATTTAAATCGCAAACAGATACTGAAGTAATTGTTCATCTTATTACAGAAAACCTTAAAACATCTGAGTTACAAGAGGCTATTACAAAAACTTTAAAACAGCTTCATGGGAGTTTTGCATTAGGAATTATTTTTAAAGATATGCCAGATTTAATTATAGGTGCAAGACGAGGCTCTCCTTTGGCAGTTGGATATGGTCCTAATGAAAATTACCTTGGATCAGATTCTTATGCTCTAAAATCGATGACCAATAAGATAACTTATTTAGAAGATGGTGAATTTTGTTTTATTAAGAAAGATGAGGTTAATTTTTTTAACGAAGATGGAATAAAGATTAATAAAAAAGTTTTAGAGCTTTCTTCTGACCAGCAAAAATATGACAAAGGTGATTTCAAACATTTTATGGCTAAAGAGATTGAAGAACAGCCTGAAACTTTGAAAACTGGAATTAAAGAATATGTAGATAGTATAAATAAAGACATCAATATTTATAATTTCCCCTGGAAAATAGATGAAATTAAATCAATCATGTTGATTGGTTGTGGTACAGCGTTTCACTCTTGTTTAATGGCTAAGTATTGGTTTGAAGAATTAACAACTTTAGACGTCAACATCGATATTGCATCAGAGTTTAGATACCGAAAAAATAGGTTTAAAAATGATACTTTATATATTTTTGTATCTCAATCGGGTGAAACTGCTGACACTTATGCTGCTTTAGATTTATGTAACAAGAATAATATGAAAACTTGTGCTGTTGTAAATGTAATTGAAAGTTCAATTGCTCGAGACTCAAATTTTGTATTACCAATTCATTGTGGTCCAGAAATAGGTGTTGCATCCACTAAAGCTTTCTTAGGTCAAATACTCGTTTTGTATATTTTGTCATTAAAATTATCATCATTAAGAAAAGAAATTGAAAATATAGATTATCAAGAAAAAATAAAAGATCTAAAAAATTTACCAAAATTAATTGAAGAAACATTACTAATTGATAACGATGTCCAGGCTATTGCTTCAACATTTAATGAAGCTAAAGGATCAATGTTTTTAGGCAGAGGTTTCTCTTATCCAATTGCATTAGAAGGTGCGTTAAAACTTAAAGAGTTGTCATATGTTCACGCTGAAGGTTATCCTGCTGGAGAAATGAAACATGGACCGTTAGCTTTAATTGAGGAGGGTATGCCCGTTGTAGTTTTGGCTCCAAGAGATAACTATTACAAAAAAACTATTTCAAATATGCAGGAAGTAGTTGCTAGAGGAGCTAAAGTTTTATTAATTACTAATAAAAGTAAAGATGAAGTTGTATCTGAAAATATCTGGGAAAAAATTGAGGTAGAAACTACAAATGATGATTTACTTCCATTTCTTTTAACTATCCCACTTCAAAAACTTGCATATTATTCAGCCCTTAAAAAAGGTTATGATATAGACAAGCCAAGAAACTTGGCCAAATCAGTAACTGTTGAATAAAATCTAAACTCTGTTAAAACAATCACCAGTTGAATATGAAAAATTGGAAAAAAAATAGCTGGAGGAAATATCCTGTAAAACACATCCCTGAGTATCCTGATAAAAAGGAATTAGATACGGTGTTGGATAAGATTGGAACATTCCCACCTTTAGTATTTGCTGGTGAGACAAGGCATTTGAAAGATCAACTTGCTGATGTGGTGGATGGAAAAGCATTTTTACTTCAAGGAGGAGACTGCGCTGAAAGTTTTGCAGAATTTAATCCAGATAATATTAGAGACACATTTAAACTAATGTTACAAATGTCATTAGTTTTAACTTACTCAGCATCTTTACCAGTTGTAAAAGTTGGAAGAATAGCTGGTCAATTTTCAAAACCCAGAAGTTCACCAGTTGAATCTAAAGATGGTTTGGAACTTCCAAGTTATTTAGGGGACAATATTAATGGTATGGAATTTAATGAAAAATCAAGAGTTCCTGATCCAAAAAGATTATTTAAAGCTTACTCTCAATCAGCTGCAACGTTAAATCTTATTAGAGCTTTTTGTCATGGTGGTTTTGCTGATCTTCAAAATGTTCATAATTGGAACTTAGGATTTATTAAAAATAGTCCAACACTAAAGAGATTTAAAGATTTAGAAGATAGAATAGCTGATGCACTAGCTTTTATGGATGCTTGTGGAATTAATTCAGATTTTAACAGAAGATTAAAGACAGTTAATTTTTGGACTTCACATGAAGCATTACTGTTACCCTTTGAAGAAACAATGACAAGAACAGACTCTACAACTGGAGAAAATCATGATACTTCAGCTCACTTTGTTTGGATTGGAGATAGAACCAGACAACTTGATGGGGGACATGTTGAGTTTTGCAGAGGTATTGAAAATCCAGTAGGAATTAAATGTGGACCAACTTTAAAACCAGAAGATTTAATAAATCTTTGTAATAAAATTAATCCAACTAATGACAAAGGTAAGATAACTTTAATTTCTAGATTTGGAGCTGATAATGTTTCAAAACATTTACCCAAATTAATTAGATCAATTAAAAAAGAGGGTTTAAATGTAATTTGGTCATGTGATCCTTGTCATGGGAATACGGTCAAAGCAGCTACTGGATTTAAGACGAGACCATTTAATAGTGTTTTAAATGAAGTTAAAAATGTATTTGCATGTCACCAAAGCGAAGGAAGTTATGCAGGAGGTTTACATATAGAAATGACTGGCCAAAATGTTACTGAATGTATTGGTGGAGCCCAAAAAATATCAGAAAAAGATTTATCATCTAGATATCATACTCATTGTGATCCAAGACTTAACGCAAATCAAGCATTAGAATTAGCCTTTTTAATTTCTGATGAGATTAAAAAGAATAGCTCATATTCTAAAAATGCAGACAGAGCGGCATCTTAAAACATTGTAAAAGATACCAACAACTAATAATTATAAATTATGAACGCTTCAGAAAAAGTAAATTTTATATCTAATTGGATAAAAGATTATGCCAATAATATGCCAAGTAAGGCTCAATCATTAGTTATTGGAATTTCTGGAGGGATAGACTCTTCTGTCTCAAGCACTTTAAGCGCAATGACTGGATTAAAAACAATTGTATTATCAATGCCAATTAAACAAAAATCTCAACAACACGATTTAAGTTTAAAACATCAAGAGTGGCTAGTTAACAAATTTAAAAACGTTGAGGCCCACACAATTAACTTAGATGAATTGTTTTCAGCTTTTACTTCTACCTTGTCTAAATTTAACAACGAACATGGGATGGCAAATTCTAGAGCAAGATTACGAATGACCACTCTTTATCAAGTAGCTGCTGCTAACAAAGGTATAGTGGTTGGTACAGGAAATAAAGTAGAAGATTTTGGTGTTGGATTTTACACAAAATATGGTGATGGTGGAGTTGATATATCTCCAATAGCTGATTGTAATAAAACAGAAGTTTGGGGAATTGGAAAAGAGCTTGGAATTTTAAAAGAAATAATTGAAGCAGCACCAACCGATGGTTTATGGGATGATGGTCGAACAGATGAAGGCCAACTGGGTTTACATTACCACGAACTAGAAGAAGCTATGGATAATCCTAACTCACAGAATAGAGTAAAGTACGAAAGTATAAGAAAAGAAAATTTGCATAAAATGGAGCCTATTCCAGTATGCAAAATTCCAAATTAATCAAATAGATTCACAAATCTATAAATTAAGTATATTTCTAAAATGATGAATAAAGATATTTTTTTAACAAACAATCTAAGTAACAAAAAAGAAAAATTTGTACCGATCAATGAAAAAAATATAGGGATGTATGTTTGTGGACCAACAGTTTATGACGATCCTCATATTGGAAATGCAAGACCAATAGTTATTTTTGATATTCTTTTTAAAATACTTAAAAATAAATATTCATCTGTCACTTATGTTAGAAATATTACAGATGTTGATGATAAAATAATTAAATCATCGAATGAAAAAAAAATATCTATTTCAGATTTAACAAAAACTATTATTAAAAGTTTTACTGAAGATTGTAAGTATTTAAATTGTGAAAACCCATCAGAACAGCCTAAGGCGACAGAGCACATTGGCTTAATGATTGAGATGATTTCTAAATTAATTAAAAAAGGCTTTGCTTATGAAAATAACAAACATGTTTATTTTGAAGTAAAAAAATTTGATGAATATGGTCAATTATCCAATAAAAAATTAGAGGATTTAATTGCTGGATCTAGAATTGAAGTAAGTGATAACAAAAAGCGCTCAGAAGATTTTGTATTGTGGAAACCTTCTTCAGAAAATGAACCATCTTGGGAGTCACCATGGGGCAAGGGAAGACCTGGTTGGCATTTAGAATGTTCTGCAATGTCTAAGAAGTTTTTAGGAAATGAATTTGATATACACGGTGGGGGTATAGATTTGATTTTTCCACATCATGAAAATGAAATTGCTCAATCACGATGTGCAAATGACACCAATGTTTTTGCTAATTATTGGTTGCACAATGCTTTTATTACTATGTCGAATGAAAAGATGGCAAAATCTCAGGGTAATATTTTAAAGATAAAAGATTTTAGAGGAAAGATTAGTGGACAAGTTTTAAGACTAGCCCTGATAAGTGCTCACTATAAACAACCTCTGGATTGGAATGATAAATTATTAGAAGATTGTCAAAACACCATTGATAAGTGGTACAATGTTTATTTACCTTCAAACAAAGGTTTGGTGGATGAAATCATTCAACCTTTATATGACGATATAAATACCCCAGGTTATATTGCTAACTTACATAAACTTTATGATAAAGCTAACAAAGGTAATGATGAAGACAAACATGTATTTAACTCAGCATGTAATTTTATAGGATTACTTCAAGAGACTAAAGAAGAGTGGTTAAATTATAAAAAAGGAAATGCAGATATTTCAGAGACTGAAATTAAAAATAAGATAGATCTTAGAAATAAAGCTAGAGCTGATAAAAACTATAAAGAAGCTGATAATATCAGAGACCAACTTTTAGACAAAGGTGTTTTAATAGAAGATAAAGATGGTAAAACAATTTGGAAATTTAAATGAGTAAGGAAAAGCTATATATATTTGACACCACATTAAGAGATGGTGCCCAAACTCAAGGTGTTGATTTTTCAATTGATGATAAAGAGAAAATATCAAATTCACTGGATAGTCTAGGCGTAGATTATATCGAAGGTGGTTGGCCAGGTGCTAACCCAACAGATACAGAATTTTTCAATAAAGATCATGGTTTTAAGTCAGCTAAACTTACAGCCTTTGGAATGACTAAAAAGTCAGAACATAGTGCGGAAAATGATCCTATGTTAGCATCCTTAATTAACTCAAAAAGCACTTCTGTGTGCTTATTTGGTAAGTCTTGGGATTTTCAAGTTGATGTAGCACTTGGGATTACTAATGATGAAAATTTAGAAAATATTAAAGAAAGTGCAAAACATATTGTTGGTTCAGGTAAAGAATTTATGTTTGATGCAGAACATTTCTTTGATGGATTTAAATCAAATCCTGGTTATGCCTTAAATTGTTTGAAAGCAGCATTTGATCAAGGTGCTAGATGGATTGTTTTATGTGATACAAATGGTGGAACACTTCCACATGAGGTAACTAAAATTGTATCTGAGGTTACAAAAAATATTCCAGGTGAAAATTTAGGTATTCATGCTCACAATGACACAGAAAATGCTGTAGCAAACAGTTTAGCTGCAGTTCAAGCGGGGGTTAGACAAATCCAAGGAACTATCAATGGATTAGGGGAGAGATGTGGTAATGCAAATTTAATGTCTTTAATTCCCTCATTATTTTTAAAAAAAGATTTTAGTGAGAAATTTGAACTTAATATTAAAAGAGAAAACCTTAAGAATTTAACACAATGTTCAAGATTATTAGATGAATTGTTAAATAGAAAGCCCAATAAACATCTACCTTATGTGGGAGCTTCTGCCTTTTCACACAAAGGTGGGATGCATGTTTCTGCAGTTCAAAAAAATCCAAAAACATACGAACATATTGAGCCTGAGGAAGTTGGAAACTCAAGAAATATTGTGGTTTCAGATCAAGCTGGTCAATCAAATATAATGTCTAGGTTAAAATCTATTGGCATCCAAATCAAAAAAAATGATCCAAAAATTAAAAAACTTTTAAGTGAAGTTAAAGACAGAGAATTTATTGGTTATAGTTATGATGGAGCAGATGCTTCATTTGAATTATTAGCTAGAAGGTTAATGGGTGATATACCACGATATATATTAATTAATGAGTATGATGTATCAGTTAAAAAAGATAGCACTGGTGAAATTATTTCTCACGCTAAAGCTCAATTAGAAGTTGATGGTCAAAAAATATTATGTGAAGGACAGGGGAACGGCCCTGTTAATGCACTTGATAATGCGATTAGAAAAAATGTAAATAAACTTGCTAAATATTCTGAGTATTTAAAAGACTTAAAATTAGTTGATTATAAAGTAAGAATTTTAAATACAGGTACTGAAGCGGTAACTAGAGTTTCAATTGAAAGCACAGACTCTAAAGGTGTTAACTGGTTTACGATAGGTGTTTCACCAAATATAATTGATGCATCATTTAAAGCTTTGGTTGATAGTTTGGATTATAAATTATTTAAGGATAAGGCTCCAGCTAGCCTATAAGTTTTGATTTATCATAATTAATGTCATCAAATAATATTACTTTTATCTTACATAAGCCCCAGTTATCAGAAAATATTGGTGCATGTGCTAGAGGGATGAAGAACTTTAATTTCCAAAAAATGTCAATTATTGATCCAAAACCTATTTTTCCTAATGATAAAATTTTAGCAACTTCTGTTGGTGCTAAAAATATAATTAATAAGAGTAAAGTGTTTGATGCCTTAGAGCCTGCACTAAAAAATATAGATTATGTCATTGCAACATCTGCTAGATTTAGAAACAAAAACATTAAACATATTCAATTAGAAGACTTAAAAAAGATTGATTTCACTAAAAAAGTAGCATTTCTTTTTGGATCTGAAGCATCAGGTTTGTCGAATAAAGAAGTGAGTTATGCAAATTACACCTTACAAATCCCAACTAATCCTGAATTTAAATCTTTAAATTTATCTCATAGTCTAATTATCATTGCTCAGTATGTTTCAAATATTATAAAATCTAGGACTTCTGATTTTAAAAAATCTAAAAAAGTTAAATCTGCCTCTAAAAAAGAGGTACATTCAATGACCAATCTATGCATTCAAAACTTAGATGACATCAATTTCTTCAAACCAAAGGAGAAGAAACCTATTATGTTGGAAAACTTGAGAAATATTTTCTATAGAATGGACTTATCATCTAAGGAAACACGTATATTGGCTAGTGTATTTGCTAGTTTGGGTAAAAAACGTTGATTGACAAAATATCCTGTAAGCTTATAAACCCCATTATCAAATGACAAAAAGATTAAACTCTAAACATAAAGTAGATAGAAGATTAAAAGCCAATCTTTGGGGAAGACCAAAAAGTCCTTTTAATAAAAGAGATTACGGACCTGGACAACACGGACAGGGAAGAAAAGGAAAGTTATCTGATTATGGTACTCAATTACAAGCTAAGCAAAAGTTAAAAGCTTACTACGGTAACATTAATGAGAGACAATTTAGAAATATTTATAAAAAAGCTGTTATGCTTAAAGGTGACACTGGTGAAAATTTAATCGGTTTACTTGAAAGAAGATTAGATGCAGTTATTTACAGAGCAAAGTTTGCAACAACAGTATTTTCATCAAGACAATTAATTAACCATGGTCACGTTAGAGTGAATGGTAAAAAAGTTAATATTGGAAGCTACATAGTTAATGAAGAAGATTCAATTGAGATTAGAGATAAATCTAAGCAACTAGCAATTATTGATATTGCTCTTGCAAGCAAAGAAAGAGAAACTCCAGAATATATTCAAATGGATGAGAAAAACAAAAAAGTTAAATTTGTTAGAACACCTAAGTTTGAAGAAGTTCCTTATCCAATAGTAATGGAACCAAATCTTGTAATTGAATATTACTCTAGATAGTAATAATTAATTTTTAGCTTTAAAATTTATACCTTTAGCTTCAAAAAGTTTTGATAGCTCTCCACTTTCGTACATTTCTTTTATAATATCACAGCCACCGATGAATTCTTTCTTAACATATAGCTGTGGGATTGTAGGCCAATCACTGAAAACTTTTATTCCTTCTCTAATATTTTGATCTTCTAATACATTTACACTTTGAAAATTTACCTCAAGAAGTTTTAACATATTAGTTACAGCCATTGAAAAACCACATTGAGGAGCATCAGGCGTACCTTTCATAAACAAACATACTTCATTGTTATCAATATGATTTTGAATTAAATTTTTTGTATTATCATCCATTATTGTTCCTTTGTTTTAATTGCTAGGGCATGTAATTCATTTCCCATTTTACCCTTTAGAGAATTATATACCATTTTGTGTTGTTCAATTTTACTTTTACCTGAAAATTGAGCAGAAGTTATAGTTGCTGAATAATGATTTCCATCACCAGCTAAATCTTGAATTTCAACTGTTGCATCAGCTAAAGCTTCTTTGATTAAACTCTCAATTTCTTTTAAATCCATTGCCATTATTTACTCATATAGTTCGTTAACCAACTTGTATTCGATGTTCTCAATTCGTCAATTGTTACTTTTGTCTTTTCATTAATAAACAATTGATCTTCGTTTATTGTTCCAAGTTCATCATAATGAACTGCATTTTTGTTTAAAATATCAGTCACTTTTTTAAGACTATCCGTGTATACTTCGATCACATATCTACCTTGATCTTCAGCAAAAAAATATTCAATTTCATTAATTAGATATTTTGGTTTTTTAAGATTAATTCCCTTGTTTCCTTTAATACACATTTTTGCAACTGCAGTAATTATTCCCCCAATAGATATATCGTGAGCACTTTTAATATGACCAGCTTCAATTAACTTTAATAATGTTTCTCCATTATTTTTTTCATTAAATAGATTGATTTCTGGTGGAGGACCATTTTTTTCATCTAAAATATTTCTCGCGAAAAGACTTTGATCAATGTGCCCTTCGGTTTTCCCAATAACCAAAATAATATTACCAACTTCTTTGAAGTCCATTGTAATCATTTTATTATAATCTTTGATTAACCCAACACCACCAATAGATGGAGTAGGTTTTATTCCTTCTTCTTTTGTTTGATTGTAAAAAGATACATTTCCAGAAACGACTGGAAATTTTAAATATTCAGCTGCTTCCCCAATACCTTGAACACATTCAACAAACTCACCCATGTTTTCTTCATTCTCAGGACTACCGAAGTTTAGGCAATTTGTAATAGCTACAGGTTTTGCACCCACAGAAATTAGATTTCTAAAACTTTCACAAACAACTTGTTTTCCACCTGTTAAAGGATGTGCCCAACAATATACAGCAGATGAATCTACTGATGCAGCAACTGCTTTATTTGTTCCATGAATTCTAACAACCCCAGAGTCTCCCCCAGGTTTTTGAATAGTATCACCCATAACTGTGTGATCGTACTGTTGCCAGATCCATTCTTTACTACAAACATTTGGATTAGATAAAATTTTTTTTAACACATCTATAATTTTTAAATTCTTAAGATCTTCTTTTTTAATTTTATTTTTTTTAGGAAGTTTTGCTTTTTTCCATTTACGGTCATACATGGGTGAATTTTCAACTAATGTATTTACTGGAATATCTGCAACTTGCTCGTTATCAAAGAAGAGTTCAATTTTTTTAGATTTAGTTGTTTTACCAATTACTGCAAAATCCAAATTCCATTTATCAAATATCTTTTTAGCTTGATCTTCTTTGCCATTTTCTAGAACGATTAACATTCTTTCTTGGCTTTCTGAAAGCATAATTTCATAAGGGGTCATCTTTGCTTCTCTGCACGGAACTTTATTTAAATTAATTTCTATTCCAAGATTTCCTTTTGAAGCCATTTCAATGCTTGATGATGTAAGTCCCGCTGCACCCATGTCTTGAATTGCTATAATTGAGTCCCCAGCCATTAACTCCAAGCAAGCTTCAAGTAAAAGTTTTTCAGTAAATGGATCACCGACTTGAACGGTTGGTTTTTTTTCTTCTATTTTTTCATCAAAACTAGCTGACGCCATACTTGCACCATGAATTCCATCTCGTCCTGTTTTAGATCCTACATAAATAACAGGCTTGTTTAATCCTGCTGCTTTTGAGTAGAAAATCTTGTCTTTTTTAACTAGCCCTAAAGTCATGGCATTTACCAAAATATTTCCATTATATGAGCTATCAAAGTTTGTCTGACCTGCAATAGTTGGAACACCCATGCAGTTCCCATAACCACCAATACCGTGAACAACTCCTCTAAGTAAATTTTTAGTTTTTTTATGTTGAGGTGAGCCAAAATGAATTGAATTTAAATTTGCAATAGGACGTGCTCCCATCGTAAACACATCTCTCATAATACCACCAACACCAGTAGCAGCTCCTTGATAGGGCTCAATAAAGGAGGGGTGATTGTGGCTTTCAATTTTAAATACGATTGCATCATTGTCACCAATATCAACTACACCAGCATTTTCTCCTGGTCCTTGAATGACTTGTTTTCCTTTAGTTGGTAGTGTTTTTAAATGAAGCCTTGAAGATTTATAAGAACAATGTTCATTCCACATTGCTGAAAAGATACCTAGTTCAGTAATATTAGGTGTACGCTTAAGTAGCTCACAAATTTTAGCATACTCATCTTTTTTAAGACCATGATCTATAGCTACTTGTTCGTTTACGATCATTTTAAATTATTAATTAAATTATTAAAAAAAAGAGACCCATCTTCACCTGATAGAGAAGGGTCAATCATTCTTTCAGGGTGGGGCATCATCCCTAAAACATTTTTTTCTTTATTAAAGATACCTGCAATATTTTTAATGGATCCATTAGGATTAAACTGTTCTTCGGTTTTACCTTTTTTATCGCAGTAATTAATTGCAACTTGTTCATTATCTTCAATTTCTTTTAATTGGTCTTTTGTACAGAAAAAGTTCCCTTCATTATGTGCAATGTGAAACTCTAAAACATCATTATCAATATTTTTAAAGTAAGTATTTTGTTTATTATTAATTTTAACAAATACATTTTTACAAATAAATTCTAAGTATTTGTTTCTTAATAAAACGCCTGGAACTAAACCTGTTTCAACTAAAATTTGAAAACCATTACAAATCCCCATCACCATTCCACCTGAGTTTGCAAAATTAATGACAGATTTCATTATTTTTGATTTTGATGCCATACTTCCACATCTTAAATAATCACCATATGAAAAACCACCAGGCAAAACAACTAAATCACTCTTAGGTAATTCAACATCGTCATGCCAAACCATTTTATTTTTAAAACCAAATTTTTTAAGAGCTACATCCATATCTCTGTCACAATTAGAACCAGGAAATGTAATAACAGATGATTTCATTAATTATTGTGCATCAATAATTTTATAATTTTCAATAACAAGATTGGCTAAAAGTTTTTTGCACATTTCTTCAACTTTATCTTTAGCTTTTTTAGGATCACTTTCTTTTGTATCTATTTCAAAGTACTTACCTTGCCTTACTTCATTGATATCATCAAAACCTATACCATCTAATGTTTGATGAATAACTTTTCCTTGAGGATCAAGTACATCTTTTTTAAGAGTAATAATTACAGAGATTTTCATTTACGTTTTCTTTTAACAGAAGATAATTTTGTTACATTTACCGCAGAAAGGTTAGATTGTTCATGAAGTATTCCAAGTCTTTTAGCAACTTCTGTATAAGCAGGAATTAGATCACCTAAATTTTTTCTAAATCTATCTTTATCTAATTTTTTATCAGTAATGCTGTCCCAAAGTCTACAAGTATCAGGGCTAATTTCATCTGCTAATATAACTTCATCTTTACCATTAACCTTAAGTCTTCCAAATTCTAATTTAAAATCTATTAACTTAATTCCAACCCCTCTAAACATACCGATCATAAAATCATTAATTCTTAAAATCATCTTTTTAACTTTTTCAATTTCTTTTTTTGTGGCCCAATCAAATGCTAGGATATGCTCTTCTGCTATTAATGGATCACCTAATTTGTCATCTTTTAAGCAATACTCAATTAATGGTTCTTTTAAAACTGTTCCATCTTCAATTCCTAATCTTTTAGTAATAGATCCTGTTGCAACATTTCTTACTATGAATTCAATTGGAATGATTTCAACTAACTTAATAACTTGCTCTCTCATGTTAAGTCTTTTTACTAAATGATTTTTAATTCCTATTTGAGAAAGGTTTGAGAGAATATGTTCTGAAATTCTATTATTTAAAACTCCCTTACCTTCAATAGTAGATTTTTTTTGGTTATTAAATGCAGTAGCATCATCTTTAAAATACTGAATGACTAAATTCTTATCATTTGTTGTGTAAATGATTTTAGCTTTCCCTTCGTATAGTTTTTTTCCTTTTTTCATTATTTAAAAACTCTTCTAAAGATGAAATTTACATTTTTAAAGTGTTTTGCGTAACTAAATATCGATTTTAGTTTTTTAGGAGTTATTTTACTCATAATCAAGTTATCTGAACTAATCACATCAAACAAATCTAGATTTTCTGCAAAACATTTTTTAGCATAGTTTTGAACCATTCGGTAAGATTGCTCTCTACTCAATCCAGACTTAGTCAACTCCAACATAACTTCTTGTGAAAAAATTAATCCTTTGGTGATATTTAAGTTTTCTAACATCTTTTTAGGGTAAACAATCATGTTATCTAAAATATTAGTCAATCTAACTAATGCAAAATCAGTTGTGATATTTGCATCAGGCCCAATGTTTCTTTCCACACTAGAATGAGAAATATCTCTTTCATGCCACAGTGCAATATTTTCTAAAGCAGGAATTACTGCACTTCTAACCATTCTTGCAAGTCCTGTTAAGTTTTCACTTAATATTGGATTTTTTTTATGAGGCATTGCTGAAGAACCTTTTTGTTTTTTTGAAAAGAATTCTTGTAATTCATAAACTTCAGTTCTTTGCAAATGTCTAATCTCAACAGAAACTCTTTCAATTGATCCAGCAATGATACCTAATACTGAAAAATAAAAAGCATGTCTGTCTCTTGGTATCACTTGTGTTGAAATTGGCTCAACCTTTAAACCTAGTTTTTTTGCAACATGTTTTTCTACGTTAGGGTTGATATTAGCAAAAGTTCCAACAGCACCAGATATTGCACAAGTTGATACTTCATCAATAGCATCAACTAATCTTTTTCTATTTCGTTTAAATTCCTCGTAAAACGAAGCCAATTTTAAACCAAAGGTAACAGGTTCAGCATGAATACCGTGACTTCTTCCCATACATGGAGTGAATTTATATTTCTTAGCTTGCTTTTTAAGAACTTTTAAAATTTGATCTAAGTCTTTTAAGATGATTTTACCCGATTGGACCATTTGAATATTAAAACTTGTGTCCAATACATCTGATGAAGTCATTCCTTGGTGTAGATATCTAGCTTTAATTCCTGCCTTTTCAGTAACAGAGGTTAGAAAGGCTATAACATCATGTTTAACTTCAGACTCTATTTTATGAATTCTACTTACATTTATTTTAGCTTTTTTTCTTACAACAGATGCAACTCCCTTTGGAATTTGGCCAAGTTTTTCCATAGCTTCGGCTGCTGCAACCTCTACATCTAGCCAAATTTTGTATTTGTTTTCTTCTGACCAAATGTCAGTTAATTCTTTTCGCGAGTATCTTTTAATCATTAATTATAAGTATGGAGGCTTTGAGTAACCTTTAGCAGATTCTGTAAAAATTTCATAACCATTTTCAGTAATTCCTAATGTATGCTCAAATTGTGCTGATAAAGATTTATCTTTTGTTACAGCAGTCCAACCATCATTTAACATTTTAACATCGTATTTTCCTGTATTAATCATAGGCTCAATTGTAAAAGTCATACCAGGTCTTAAATCCATTCCAGAGTTTTTACTTCCATAATGTAAAATATTAGGCGGTTCATGAAAAGTTGTACTGATGCCATGCCCACAAAAATCTCGAACAACTGAAAAACCTTTTTCTTCAACGAATGATTGAATTTCATGCCCTATATCACCCAATCTAATTCCAGGCTTTAAAATTTTGATAGCTCTCATCATAGATTCATGTGTTGTATCTATAAGATTATTTAACTTAACTGATGTATTTCCAATTGAGAACATTCTACTGGTGTCCCCATAATGTTCATCAACTACAGCTGTAACATCAACATTGATTGCATCACCATCCCTTAAAACTCTATCTGAAGGAATACCGTGGCAGACAACATGATTTAAAGATGTGCACAATGATTTTGTAAACCCTCTATAATAGAGTGGAGCAGAGTACCCTCCATTATCTCTGATAAATTCATAACCTAATTTATCTATATAGTCAGTTGAGACACCTTCTTTAATATTGTCAGTTAACATATCTAGAGTTTGAGATGCTAACTTTCCAGCAACTCTCATTTTTTCAAATTTTTCTTTATAATCAGTCATCAATAATTTTTAGTTTTTTATCTATAAAAATTCTTTTAGAACTTATATCACATCTATAAGCCAAAAACTTAACTCCTGCTTTTTTAGCTATTAAATAATTGTTATAATATTCACTATCAATATCTTTAGCTATTTTAAATTTTTCCATATTATGGATCTGTACTAAAAATAATAAGTAACTTTTATAGCCTTTTTTTATGGCATCAATAAGAGTAAGCAGGTGTTTAGTCCCACGTGCTGTCACTGCATCTGGAAATTCAGCTGTGTCTTTATTTCTAAAAAGAGTAACATTTTTAACTTCTACAAAGCTTTTTTGTTTATTTTTCTCTATTAGAAAATCAAATCTAGTCTCTTTGTTAAAAAATACCTCTGGTTTAATTAGGTCACTATTTTTTAATTCTTTAATAAGGTTATTTTCTAAACCATGTTGAGCTATTCTATTAGCCATATGAGTGTTCACTCCAACAAGATTTTTTCTAGTCTTTATTATTTCTAAACCATATTTAAGTTTTCTTTTAGGATCATTATTTGGAAGTAAATAAACATCATTTCCTTCATCTAGCAGGCCTTTCATCGACCCAGTATTTGGACAATGTGCTGTAACGACTTCTTTGTTTAACTGAATGTCAGTAAAGAATCTTTTATATCGTTTGATTAATTTGCCTTTTATTAAAGACTTGGTAAATTTCATTTCTAAATTATACATTTAAAATGACTAAAAACACAAAAGTTAATGCCGCAATATTAATTATTGGTAATGAAATTTTATCAGGCAGAACTCAAGACACTAATACTTCAACTTTGGCAACTTGGCTAAATTCTATTGGAGTTAAAGTGGGAGAGGTTAGGGTTATACCTGATATTGAAAAGACAATAATTGATACACTTAATTTATTAAAGACAACTTATGATTATGTTTTTACTACAGGAGGTATTGGTCCCACTCACGATGATATTACTGCTGAATCTGTTTCAAAAGCATTTGGGTTAAAATATGAGATACATAAAGAGGCATTTAAAATATTAGAGGCCTATTATAAGCCAGGTGAATTTAATGAGGGTAGGCAAAAAATGGTTTGTATGCCAGAAAATGCTAATTTAATTCTAAACCCTACTAGTGGCGCGCCAGGGTTTAGTGTTGAAAACGTGTTTTGTTTACCGGGTGTTCCATCAATATTAAAATCAATGTTAGGTGGGTTAACTAATAGTATTGTTGGAGGAAAACCTATTTTAAGTTTAACGATTAGCCTAAGAACTGTTGAAAGTGAAATTGCTAACTCTTTAACTAAAGTTCAAGATCAAAACAAAGATGTTGAAATTGGAAGCTATCCATTTTTTCAAGCAGGAAAGTTAGGTGTTTCAATTGTAATTAGATCTGAAGATCAATCTAAAATTGATAATTGTAATTCTCAAATTTTAAAATTTGTGAATGATAAAAAAATAGAAGTAGTGGATCGGTAAATGCTTTATTTTGCTTATGGAAGTAACCTTCATCACTTTCAAATGAAGCGTAGATGCAAAGATAGCATTTATTTAAAAAAAATAAATTTAAAAGACTTTAAACTAACTTTTAGAAGCAAATATAGAGCAGCAGATATTGAGCCTAAAAAACACTCAAATGTTCCAGGTGGATTATTTGAAATTTCAAAAAGTGATGAAAAAAAACTTGATGTTTATGAGGATTATCCAAATTTATATAAGAAACATTATTTTTATTATTATGGCAAAAAAGTAATGACTTATACTATGGTTAAAAAATCAGTATTTAAATTTCCAACTGAAAGATATTTGAATATTGTTAAAAAAGGCTATCAAGATTGCAAATTAGAAGAAAAAATCCTTACCAAAGCATTAAAATCATAAACCTAAATCATCTTATTTCTTAACTTTTTAAAAGTTGATGAAAATTAAAAAATTTATATATTAAATAATTACTATGCCTTTATTAAATGAAAAATTAAAAATGATATCTTGTTCTGATTTCAGGTCATTCTTAAAAAAAATGATTAATGATAAAATTGAAAAAGAATGGACTGAAAATTTTGTTGAAAATTTAAATTTTATAATGGTTTCAAGAAATACAATTAAAAGAAGATATGAAGACAAAGGAATAGATATCATTAAGCTTATAAATGATGTTAGTTATTATAAGCATGTTAAAAAAAGAGTTAATTCTAGAGGTAATTTAGAATTTCAACATAAATATTAGCCACTAAAAATATATTTTATTTTTAATTTGTATAATCAAATTGGGTTTTTTTTAATTTTAAATCTTTTTTTCTCAAATTAACTTTTGTATTAAAAAGCTTATGAATAAAATTTCAATTAAATTTATTTTACTATTATTTTTTTTAAATTCTTGTGCAGGGATGCCAAAATATAGCTCAATACCTGTCAATCCTAATGATGTATGTGATATTTTTAGTCAAAAAACTCACTGGTATTTTCACTCAAAAAAATCAGAAGAAAAGTGGGGAACTCCAATTCATGTTCAAATGGCAATCATTCATGGTGAGTCAGGATTTAATTTTATTGCACGACCAGGAAGAAAAACATTATTAAATAATAACAAGCCATATAAAAGATTATCTTCTGCATTTGGATATGCTCAAGTTTTAGATGGAACATGGAAAATGTATAAAAAAGAAACAGGAAAAAAAATTGCCATAAGAAATAGTTTTAAAGACAGCACTGATTTTATTGGTTGGTATACTTCAAAATCAAATTCAATATTAAAGATTTCACAAAAAGATGTTTACAATCAGTATTTAGCGTACCATCAAGGATGGGGTGGTTATAAAAAGGGTGTAAAAAAACAAGCAATTAAAAATTATGCTCAAAGAGTTTCTAAACAAGCTACAAAGTATAAGAGTCAATTAAATGACTGTGGATCTAATTTAGAGGAAAAAGTTAAAAAGATAAAAAATAATAATGAAAAAAAGACTTAAACACTAAAGATAAAATAAAAAAATTTTACTTATTCCTCTTGTTCAATTATAAATATTAGCATAAACACTCATGAAATTCATTAATGCCCTCGTGGTGAAATTGGTAGACACAAAGGACTTAAAATCCTTGCCGCTTGCGGAGTGCCAGTTCGAGTCTGGCCGAGGGCACCACTAAATGAGTAAGCTTCAGATAATTTCTGATAAAAATAAAAAATCCCTAGATATAAAAAAGTTATTAATCAATAAAATTAAAAGTCATCAATTTAAACAAAATAACCTCGTGATTGTCATTGGTGGTGATGGTTTTATGCTTCAAACTTTAAAGAAGAATAAAAATTCAAACAAACAATTTTATGGAATTAATTCAGGAAATTATGGTTTCTTAATGAATAAATTTTCAACTGAAAATATTATTAAAAATTTAATAAAATCAAATATGATTTCTATCTCACCACTAGAAATGATTGTAAAAAATAATAATAATCATGTTAGAAAATCATTAGCTATTAATGAAGTATCTATTTTAAGACAAAGTAGACAAGCTGCGTCTTTATCAATCAAACATGGATCTAAACAAATAATAAAAAAACTTGTTTCTGATGGTGTACTTGTTTCAACACCCGCAGGTAGTACAGCTTACAATTTATCAGTGCATGGACCTATACTTAGTTTAAATTCTAAAAAGTTATCAATTGCTCCAATAAGTCCATTTAGACCTAGAAGATGGAAGGGTAAAATAGTTAATGATAAATTAAAGATTGTAATCACGAACTTAAATCCATCCAAAAGACCAATTAGTGCTGTTGCAGATAATCTAGAGGTTAGAAATGCTAAATCAATTATAGTAAAGACCAATAATAAGATTAAATTCAATCTTCTCTATGACAAAAGCAGAAGTTTACAAAAAAAAATTAAAATTGAACAATTAAGAAGAGAAACTACTTAAAATAAAGTGCCAACAAAAGAACAAATCACCAAATTTAAGACGTGCAATGACCATGAGGGTCATGCCTCTAACAAGTAAATTTGATCACAATTTTATTTTTGATAGCAAGCCATCATTTAAGATCAATAAGATTTATCCTGTAAGAAATTAAAGAAGCAGTGGTGCTGTACTTTTAAATACAATTAATCGATATTAATCTTAAAATATTCAATATCGACTCATCTTTTAAGTTATGATAATATTCAACAATAATATGAAAAATTTAATAAACAAAATATCAATTTTATTTATTTTCATAATCTTAGGTGGTTGTGCGTCCATAACAGAGTCAAAAAATCAATCAATGTCAGTTACTACTGGAGAAGTTACAGGTGCAATGTGTACATTATCAAACTCAAAAGGAAGTTATTATGTAAATACACCTGGATCAGTAATGGTAAGAAATGCTTGTGACCAGTTATCTATCTCTTGCACTAAAGAGGGATATGTTCCTGCTAACCCTGCTGCTGGAACGGTTCAAGACAAAGCCAAAAATATGGCGTGGGGCAATCTTGTATTTGGTGGAATAATTGGACTTGCTGTTGACAGGACTACTGGTGCGGGATGTCAATATCCACAGCAAAATATTTTTTACCCAATGAAGAAAGCCACACAATAAATTAATAATATAAAAATTTTTCAACACATTCTCAAAACAACAGATTTTAAGAAATTTAATACAAATTTACTTTGTAAAAATACTAACAATTTTTTTAGTGATGGTGCCCCCGCACGGAGTCGAACCGCGGACCTATTGATTACAAATCAATTGCTCTACCAGCTGAGCTACAAGGGCATTTTGTTTCGTGTGAAGTTTTTACTGCGAAACATCAATTAAATCAATGCATAAAAAACAATATGGGTGTTCGCTGCTTGTTAGCAGCTCACTCGAATTGTGATGGAAAGTTACTGAATGTGACTGATCTGTCGGCATGGAGTCGGTATGGGAATCCTGCATCTCATGGGATTTCAAAAGCATGTTTTCATCCATTAAAAATAACAAAAATAATGGAGTGGAAAAATGAAGAAAACAATAAAATTTACACCAGCTAAATTAGCTAGCTTAAAACATCCTATAAGTAAGCAACCTGAAAAGTGGTATGATTTAGGATGTGATGGCCTTGCAGTATTTGTAATGCCTCAACCATCACTTAAAATTTCTTATTATGCATCTTGGAGTGTTGTAACTTATGGTGCTGATGGTAAACAAAAAAGATCTGGTAGATACAAATATTTAGGTAGAGTCGGAGGATCTAAAAATCTTGAAGCTATCAAACAAGAGATAGTTAATAATCTTCCTGTCTGGAAAGCTCACAACATAACAACTCAGTCCGGAAAAACAGTAACATCACTTGTTGTTGAATATATGAAATCAGGAGCTTCAACTGGTAATAGGATTAAGACTAAAGGCACTAAATTAAAATATAAACCAGTAACTGGTAAAGGTTATATTGATCTACTAGATGCATATGTTCTAGTAAAAACTAAGAAAGAGTCTACTAAGCAGCTGCTTACAGCTCCATTTAATTTAGGAAATAATATCTACTACAAAAAGCAGCTCGCAGAGCTTCCATTACTCTAGTGATCCAGCTCCACCACCAGAACCAGTTACATATATTTTACCTTATGAACCTAAATCAAGAGAACCTGTGTATAAATCTACTGGTAAATTTCCTAAAATAGATGAAGCAATTGCAGCAGCTAAAAAATATATTGATTAACCCTCATTCCATCACCTAGACACCTGATTAGGGGTTTGGTAGGATCTTGGTTTTTGAAAAAACTTTTAGGTATCATAGTTTTTTATTAGTAATGAATAAAATTCAGTCACATGCAAAATTAGTTATCATAGGTGGTGGAATAATGGGCGTTAGTCTTTTATATCACTTGGCTAAAGAAGGTTGGACAGATATTGTTTTAATTGAAAAAAGTGAACTTACATCTGGATCCACATGGCATGCTGCAGGACAATGTCCTCATATGTTAAGCAGCTTAAATCTAGCAAAAATTCACTTACACTCGACTAATCTTTACAAATCTTTAGAAAAAGAAACTGGCCAGGCAACAGGTTTTCACGAAACAGGAAGTTTAAGACTTGCTTATAAAAAAGAAGATATTGAATGGTTTCATCACACTAAAGGTATACTGGACATTGTAGGCTCTCCTTGTGAAATAATAACGACAAATGAAATTCAAAAATATCATCCGTTTATTAAATTAGATGGAATCATTGGCGCATTTTATACGTCAGAAGACGGTTACACCGATCCAACTAGCACAACTAATGCAATGGCAAAAGGTGCAAGAGATGCTGGTGCTAAAATTTATCGCAACAATAGAGTAATAGATATAAAACAATTGCCATCAGGAGAGTGGAAGGTGATTACTGAAAAAGGAGAAATTATTTGTGAACATGTTGTAAATGCTGCGGGAAGTTTTTGTCCAGAGGTCGCTGAAATGGTTGGATTAAAAAATGTTCCAAGTATTAATATGGTTCATCAATATTTAGTAACTGAATCTCATCCAGCAATTGAAAAATTAGAAAAAGAATTACCTGTGATAAGAGATCCTGATTCTTCATCTTACCTAAGGCAAGAAGGAAAGGGACTTTTAATTGGTCCTTACGAACAAGACGTAGAAGCTTGGGCTTTAGATGGGATGGATTGGAAATTTGACATGGAATTACTTGAGCCAGATTTAGACAGAATTGAAAAACATCTTGAAAAAGGGATGGATAGAATTCCTGAATTTAAAGATGTAGGTATTAAAAAAATAATTTGTGGACCAATCACTCACACCCCAGATGACAATTTTTTAGCTGGACCCTCTCCTGGTCTTAAAAACTTTTGGATGTTTTGCGCCGCTAGTATTGGAATTGCTCATGGTGGAGGAGCTGGAAAATATATGGCTCAACAAATTGTTCATGGAGACTCTGAAATTAACATGCTTGAGTTTGAACCACGTAGATTCATGAGCTGGGTTGATAAAAATTATTCAATTGAAAAATCAAAAGAACAATACAGAAGAATGTATGTAACACCTATGCCTCACGATACAGTTGAAGCTGGCAGGCCAATGAAAACTTCAGCTATCTATAAAAAATTAAAAGATCAAGGTGCTGAATACTATGATTTATATGGTTGGGAAAAACCTGCTTGGTTTAATAAAGAAAATATAGCTGAAGAGCTAAGCTATAGTAGAAACAACATACATTCTATAATTCAGAAAGAGTGCGAACATGTTTCAAAGTATGTTGGAATTATTGATTTGAGCACTTTTTCTAAGTATGAAATAACAGGAGAGGATAGCTTTACTTTTCTTGATAGACTTTGTTCAAACATTATTCCAAAAAAAAATGGCAGTATAGCTTTAACGCATATACATAATAAAATTGGCCGAATTCAAAGTGAGTTAACCATCACTAAAGTAAAAGACAATCATTACTATGGTTTATCCGCAGCTTTATCCGAGATAAGAGACTTAGATTGGTTTAATCAAAATAAGTTTAAAGATGAAAAAGTTGATATTAAAAATATTACTAATGAATATGGTGTCCTTGGATTAATTGGACCAAAATCGAGAGAAGTACTAGCAAAAATCACAAAGGAAAATATTGAAAATGAAAATTTCCTTTGGTTAAAGGCAAAAGAAATCGAAATTAATAATATAAAAGTTTTAGCTTTAAGAGTGAATTACATGGGAGAATTAGGTTGGGAGCTTCATGTTTCAATGAATAAAATGGAAGAGCTTTATGATTTATTGATGGATGCAGGCCAAGATTTAAAAATTAAAAATTTTGGATCTCATGCTATGAACTCAATGAGAATAGAGAAAGGATATCGTGGTTGGGGAACTGAATTAACCCCAGAAATTAGTATAGTTGAAGCAGGCTTAGATCGATTTTTTAATTTAAATAAAAAAAGTGAATTCATTGGATCAAAAATTATTGATAAAAAATCAAAAGAAGGAATTAAAATAAAATTAGCTTATCTAGAAGTAGATGCAAATACAGCAGATGTTTTGGGAAACGAGCCTGTGTATTATAACAATGAAAGAGTTGGCTTAACTACTTCTGGAGCTTATGGATTTAGAGTAAATAAAAGCTTAGCTTTTGCATATGTAAATGCTAACTTAATAAAAATTGGGTCTGAATTTTTAATTGATATTCAGGGAAAAAAAATAAAAGCAAAAATTATTGAAGAACCAGCATTTGATCCTAAAAATCTAAGATTAAAAAGTTAAGATTTAGTTAATTTGTCAGTTATTTTTCTTGAAACGGGTGACTATGAAAAAAAGAAAAAAGATCCAGGTATATTTTAATGAAAAAACTTTTAGGGATCGTGGTTCTGGGTTTGTTGAAATCTTATCCTAGTAAATAATCGCCAGCTTCCTGAATCATTTTCCAGAGTTTACTTGCGTTTTCTTTGTTCATGCCTGCCTAATTCTTGTTTTATCTAAAAATCCTCTAGTTTTTTCATAATAGAATCTTATCTCAATATTCTAAGATTATGTAGGAAGAAACTATAAACAAGCTACAAACAAAAAAGATAGTTTTAATAACAAGCCAAGAACCACAACCTCTTCGTAGAAACTTCGTAGTAAGATTTCATTATTTGTTTAATTTCTTGTTTTGGTTCTTCGTAGAGGTTTTTGATATTTTATTTTAAAAGAGTTTTTTTTGAAAATAAACTCTATTGAAACCTTTTTCAGTCACTTCTTTAATTTTTTTGAAACCTATTTTTTGATACCATAAAATATTTTCAATCATTTTTTCATTAGTATAAAGTTGATAAAAATTAAATTTTTCACTAATTAAATAATTCTCAATAAAAGAGATAAAAGTAGTTCCCACATTTTTTTTTTGGAATAAAGGTTCAACTGCTAAATTTTCTAAAAGTATGTTTCCATCTTTTATAACGAGGATGGCAAATGCTATAATTTTATTATCTTTTTCACAAACAAAAACGATGTCATTTTTTTGAATATTAGGTTTCATTGGGGCAGGTTCCTGACCCATTCTTTTTATATATTTTTCATATGCTCTTGATGCTATTAGTTTAATTGTTTCTTCATCTTTTGAGTTTGCTTTTCTAAAAATCATTTTTTAAATAAAATTTTTAATTTTTACGACTATAACTTAAGAGTTTCTTAACATAAAGACTTCGTAGAAACTTCGTAGTAAACTTCGTAGTAAACTTCGTAGTAAACTTCGTAGAGGATTTTAGGTAAGGTTTGTTGATATATAAAGATTATAAGTTGAAAGAGGAGCGTTCTGTTACCCAATGCCATGAACTTTGCTACCCCCACAAAGCAACGGGCAACAGTAATCAGGCAACGGGAATTGAAGATAATCAACCGCCATTCCATCACCTAGACACTTGATTTGAATGCTCGTTTTGGGCACAAAAATTTTGACATACTGAGACCACATTGATACAGAAACTTTATTATGAAATTATTACACATAAGTATCATTAGTTTATTATTTACTCTTATTTTTAACACAACCTCATTTTCAAAACATCTAAAAGGTAAAAGTAAAAAAGTACATGATGAATATCTTGAAATCAGAATTGTTGGTTTGCCTTCTCAATTTGATAATATAAAGATTCAACCTGCAAATGATATTAAAAGCTTAACTAAAAAATTAATTGAAAATAAAAATACCAAAAAGATTGATAAGATTATAAAGAAAAAAAGCTTGTTAAGTGTTCTATATTTTGATGGTGAAAATGTTGTAGTCGATAAAAAATCAGAAAAGATAAAGAACGATACAAAGTTATATAGTTTTTCTATCTCTAAAAGTTTTCTAAGTTATATTTTAGGAAATGCCATATGTGATGGATATATTAAAAGTTTAGATGATAAAATTTCAAAATATGTTCCAGAAGCAAAAGGAACTTTATATGAAAATTCTACTTTTAAAGAATTAATTGATATGGCGGCTGGAGATAAAAATTTTGCAAGCAGAGAGCCTGGTAGTGCTAAACTTTTTTATGCTGTAGATGTGATGGGAAGAAAAACCACAGCTAAAGATTACCTTTTGTCATCATCTGGAATTAAGATATCAAAAAAAACATTCAACTATAATAACTTTATAGCTGATTTAGTTGCAAGAGCGATAGATGTTTCGGTGCCTGGTGGTTTAAAGAATTTATATCAGGATTTTGCAAATAAATCTGGAACTAGCTCTGAAATATTTTATCTTACAGATGATAACGGATGGCCTTTGTTGCATGCGTATTTCTATGCTAACCGTGATGATTTTTTAAGACTTGGAATACAGATTTCTAAAGATTGGAATTCAAAAACTTGTATTGGAGATTATTTGAATGAAATTGAGAATACAAAAATTAAGGCTCACAGTAAAAATGAAAAGTACTCAGGATTTTTTTGGTTTGATAAAGAAATAAGTAAATCAAGACATGTTTTAATGCTTGGTCATGGAGGTCAAGGAATATATATTGATTTAGAAAAAGGCTCTGTCCTTGTATATCATTCTATTACTCGAGATTATGATGCTAATAAATCTATTTGGCGTTTAATAAAGTAATAATATTTAGTTCAAAGCAAATAGATACCTGATTAGAGGTTTGGTAAATTTAACTATCTTATCTTTAAGTTTCTTTGTTCAAGATTTAAACTTAAATAGCTTGATTATTAAAATCCTATTTAATTGTAAGAACAATTTTACCTTTGGTTCGACCTTCTGCTAGTTTTCCAAAAGCTTCTGAAGCCTGTTCCATTGGATATGTATTATCAATAACAGTTTTAATGGTACCCTGACTAATTAATGTAACAAGCTCAGTTAGCATTGCTCCATCAGGTGACATGAAAAACCATTCAAAGTTTACACCATATTTTTTAGCAAGGTTTTCAGTATCTTGACCCTTAATAGAAATCAGAGTACCTCCCTTTTTTAAAACCTTGAAAGACTTAGCAAGTACATCACCCCCGATCATATCAAAGACTAAATCATACTCAGATAATTCATCTTCAAATGACTGAGCGGTATAATCAATTATTAGATCAGCGCCCAAACTTTTAACTAGTTCAGTATTTTTAAAACTTGTAGTCGTTGCAACTGTTGCCCCAAAATGTTTTGCAATTTGGATGGCAAGCGTTCCAACACCACCTGAACCTGCGTGAATCAACACTTTGTCACCTTGCTTAATATTACCTTTCGTAACTAATGCCTGCCATGCTGTCAAACCCGCTAGTGGGACAGATGCCGCTTCTATATGGCTTAGATTTTCTGGTTTAATAGCAAGTTCATTTTCTTGGATACGAGCAAATTCAGCAATAGAGCCAGCGTCTTCTTGATTGGGACGAGCAAACACTTCATCACCAACTTTGACATTAAGCACATCTTTACCAACCTCGACAACTTTGCCTGAAACATCGTAGCCCATAACGTGGGGAAAGCTAAGCTCTAGCATTTCTTTTAGATAACCTGCATGTAGAATATTATCGATCGGATTAATGCTAGCAGCATGCACTTCTACTAGGACAGACTTATCTTGAAGTTTTGGCTTTTCAATATCAATAATTTCAATATTGGCAGTATAATCTTTATAAACGACAGCTTTCATTGTGAATCCTTTTTAATTAAATAACTTTTTAAAATTTATTAAAACGTAAAGAACGTTATGTAGTGTATATTTTATTAAATAACAATCATTCCATCACCTAGACACCCGATTTAAGTTTTGGTAGGCTTCATTAATGAAAAAACTTTTAGGGATCGTGGTTCTGGGTTTTTTGTTAAGTGGGAATGCTTATGCTGATTGTTTTAACGATACATTAAAAAAAAATATTGAGAGAGGTAGATATCTATTAACAACATCTGGTGTTATGTATGATGTTTTGGCAGGTGATAATTTTGACTCAATGTTCTGGATGTCATTTTCAGATCTTTATATTTGTGGGCCAAATGAATTCGAACATGATGGAAAAATATATAAATTATATAAAATTATAAATATTGATGATGGTGAAAAAATTACAGCTACAAAAATGAATTAACAAAAAATATGAAAAAACTTTTAGGGATTATAGTTCTAGGTTTGTTGTTAAGTGGGAATGCTTATTCAGATAATCATTATCCAATCACACGAGATTCTGAATTAATGATTGTTAGTGGTAAAATTGCATACCAAAATAATTGTGTAAGCTGCCATCAAGTTAATCTAGCTGGAGCAGAAAACTGGAAAGGTCTTGATGAAGATGGTCATAGAAAAGCACCACCTTTAAATGGCACTGGTCACACTTGGCATCATGATGACGCAACGTTACATACAATTATCAAATATGGTTTAGTTGGAATAGTCAGTGATTACGAAGGTAAGATGGGTGGTTTTGGTGACAACCTTAGTGACAAAGATATAGATGCAGTTTTAGCCTACATTAAAAGTTTTTGGCCAGATGATTATTACAAACATCAAATAAATTTAAGTAAATAAATTTAGTAGTTATGAAAAAGATTTTAGGTATCGTGGTTCTGGGTTTGTAATGAAAAAATCTTTATTATATTTCTAGTTTTAATATTTAGTGGTTAATACATTTAATTAATATATAATTTTTTTAAATGAGCTTTAAAGATAACGTCAACTTACATGTAGACAAATCAGCTAAATTACTAAATTTTAGTGATGATTTACTTGAACATCTAAAATCTACTCACTCATTAATTAAAGTTAATGTAGGTGTTGTCTTAGATGGTAAAATAAATAATTTTACTGGATGGAGAGCCGTTCATTCAGAGCACATTCTTCCAACTAAAGGTGGGCTAAGATATTCAGAAACCGTTGATCAAGATGACACAGAAGCTCTAGCATCTTTAATGACTTACAAATGTGCGATAGTTAATATTCCTTTTGGAGGTGCAAAAGGGGGTTTAAAAATTAATCCTAAGAATTACACCATGCCTCAACTAAGAGAAATTACTAAAGCGTTTGCTAGTAAACTAATTAATAAAGGTTTTATTTCTCCAGCATTAAATGTACCAGCTCCAGATGTTGGAACATCTGAGAGAGAAATGGAATGGATTTTAGAGACTTATAAAACACTTAAACCAGATGATATAAATTACAGAGGTTGTGTAACGGGTAAACCCTTACACAGAGGTGGTATTGCTGGCAGAACTGAGGCTACCGGTAGAGGTATTGAAGAAGTAGTTAGAGAAATATTTAGGCATGAAGATGTTGTTAAAGAAGCAGGATTGAAAAATGAATTAAAGGATAATGAAATTATAGTTCAAGGTTTTGGTAATGTTGGAAGTAATTTAGCCAAACATTTATATAATAGAGATAATGCAAAGATTATAGCTATAGGTGAGTTTGATGGTTATTTATATAATAAAAAAGGCATTGATATAAATGCACTAATTGAATTTTATAAGACAAATAAAACTATCAATAATCCTAAACTTGGAAAATTTAAAAACAATCCAAGTGAACTTTTAGAATTAGATTGTGATATTTTAATTCCAGCTGCATTAGAAAATGCAATCACCATTGATAATGTAGATAAAATTAAAACAAAATTAATAATTGAGGCTGCAAATGGACCCATTTCATTTGAGGCGGATCAAAAATTATTTGAAAAAGGCGTTATGATTATTCCTGATATCTATGTCAATGCAGGGGGTGTTGTAGTTTCTTATTTTGAGTGGGTAAAAGATATTTCTCATATACGTTTTGGTAGAGTTGAAAAAAGATTTCAAGAACAAAAGATATTAGACATTATTGATTTGATAGATAAAAAAACTAATACTAAAACAGATTTTGACACCATTAAAAAAATTATTCATGGTGCTGATGAAGAGGACTTAGCTTTTTCAGGTCTTGAAGACAGTATGAGAAATGCATTTATTGAAATTTATAATGCTAAAAAACAAATAAAAAAATCCTTTAGAGAAAGCGCTTATTACGTATCTCTAAAAAAGATAAGAAACTTCTATACCGTAGAAGGGTTTCCTAAAAGATAATGATATTTTATAAATTATATTTAAAATCATATGAAAAGTTTATCTCTTAAAGCCAGTTGTTTGTGTGGTGGAATAAAATTTAAAACAGAAGGTAGTCATCGTGATGTACAAAATTGTCATTGTAGTCAATGCATGAAAACCCATGGTCATCATGCGGCTTATACAAATGTAGAAGAACAAAACATTAAATTTATAAAAAAGAGTACTTTAAAATGGTTTAGATCTTCTAAAAGAGCTAAAAGAGGTTTTTGTAGCAAATGTGGTGCTAGTATATTTTTTAAAGTGATTGGAACAAAAAACATCTCTATTGCAGCTGGAATGCTTGATGGGCCCACTAAACTTAAAACAATAATGAATATATTTACTAAAGATAAACTTGATTATTATAAACTTAATAAAGACGTAAAGAGATTTAATTTTTATCCAAACAAAGCAAAGTAAGAGAGTTGTAAGGAGCGTTCTGTTACCCAATGCCATGAACCAGGCTACCCCCACAAAGCAACAGGCAACCGGGATTAAAGACCGTGCTTCTATAATCCATATTTTTCAACGACCTCTAAATTAATCTTAAATAAAACAATACAACTAGAAGCGAAGCAGGAACAGATGCGCAGCATCTGCGACTAGCGAAAACATTAGTGTTTTCGATTCATAAATAGCAATCTGTCGGCATACTGTCGGTATATCTATAATAAAAATAACTGAATCTTTTTTACTTAAATGATGTTAGTATTTACTAGATGAATAACATGTGTGTGTTAGATAATTGGGTGGGTTATGATTACAAATCAATTGCTCTACCAGCTGAGCTACAAGGGCATGCGCAATAACTATTAATTATTTGTTAAATAATCAACTCTTTTTTTTTAAAAAACTTAGATGGTGAAAAACTATAGCTGCACTATTTGATATATTCAAACTTTCTATATCTTTATTCATATCTATTTTAACAAAGAAATCAGCATATTTACCTGTATGCTCTCTCATACCAAACCCCTCTGATCCAAAAAGAAGAACATTTTTTCCCTCCCATTTAACATCAGTAAAATCTTTTTCACCTCTAGCATCAAACCCATAAACCCAAAAGTTTCTTTCCCGTAAATTTTTAAGAGTAGAATTTATGTTTGATACTTGAAAAATATTTAAATGCTCCATACAGCCACTTGCTGATTTGTACATAAGCTTACTATCTTTTGGGAACTGTCTTTCTTTAATAATTAATCCATCTATTTTAAAAGATGAAGCGCTTCTGATTAATGAACCAATATTTCTTGGATCTGTTACTTCATCCAAGCAAACAAAAGTGCAATTTTTTTTCTCTTTAATGTATTCTTTTAGATCAGGTTGATCTAAATGTTCAATTTCTGCAACATAACCTCCGTGCATCAATTGTTCTTTGGATGTGTATTTGTCTAATTCTTTTTTAGATTTAAAATAAACCTTAACGTCCTCTAAAACATTTTTTCTTGGGTTTTTTCTATGTATATTTTTTTTAGCATCTTCTGTTAAAAATACTCTTAAAACCTTTCGATCAGGATTTCTAAGAGCTTCGATAACAGCATGTTGACCAGCAATAAAAAAAGATGATTTATTCATAAATTTTAACCAGTTTTACACGTTTTTTTCGATATTTATCTACTAAATCTCGTGTTGCAATTGCATAAATAAAATATATAAAACGCATGTTGTTTGAAGCTTTATTGAACAGGGGACGCTTCCCCAGAGGAGGGGTTCCAGAGCGGTCAAATGGGGCGGGCTGTAAACCCGTTGACTTCGGTCTTCGAAAGTTCGAATCTTTCCCCCTCCACCATTCAATAAATTTTTAAGTAACATGGAGTGTTACTCTTGGGGTTGTGCGGGTGTAGTTCAATGGTAGAACGCTAGCCTTCCAAGCTGGATGTAAGGGTTCGATTCCCTTTACCCGCTCCAAGAAAAAAAATTATTAATGAAAACAAAAACTGAGGTAAAAAAGTAATGTCAAAAGAAAAGTTTGTTAGAAATAAACCCCACTGTAACATTGGGACTATTGGTCATGTCGACCATGGTAAAACAACTCTTACTGCAGCTATCACAATTACATTAGCTGAAGCTGGCGGTGGAACAGCAGTAGCTTACGATCAAATCGATAAAGCTCCTGAAGAAAAAGAAAGAGGAATTACAATTTCAACTGCTCACGTTGAGTATGAAACTGAAAAAAGACATTACGCTCACGTAGATTGTCCAGGTCACGCTGACTATGTTAAAAACATGATCACAGGTGCTGCGCAAATGGATGGAGCTATCTTAGTGGTTAACGCTGCAGATGGTCCTATGCCACAAACTAGAGAGCACATTCTTTTAGGAAGACAAGTTGGAATTCCTGCAATTGTTGTTTACCTAAATAAAGTAGACCAAGTTGATGATAAAGATATGATCGAACTTGTAGAGGAAGAAATTAGAGAACTTCTAACTTCATATAAATATCCTGGAGAAACAACTCCAATTGTTAAAGGTTCAGCATTAGCAGCAGTAGAAAAAAGAGATGAAGAAATTGGAAAAAATTCAATTTTAGAATTAATGAAAGCTGTTGATGAACACATTCCACAACCTGCTAGAGAAGTTGACAAACCTTTCTTGATGCCTGTCGAGGATGTATTTTCAATTTCAGGAAGAGGAACAGTTGCAACTGGTAGAATTGAATCAGGTGTAATTAAAACTGGTGAAGAAGTTGAAATCGTTGGAATTAAAGAAACTAAAAAATCAGTTTGTACTGGAGTAGAAATGTTTAGAAAACTTTTAGACTCAGGTGAAGCTGGTGACAACGTAGGGATTTTATTGAGAGGCGTTGAAAGAACTGACATTGAAAGAGGTCAAGTTCTTTGTAAGTCTGGATCAATTACTCCACATACTAAATTTGAAGCACAAGCGTATGTACTTAAGAAAGACGAGGGTGGAAGACATACTCCTTTCTTTACTAAATACAGACCTCAATTTTATTTTAGAACAACAGACGTAACAGGTGAAGTTGAATTACCAGCAGGTACTGAAATGGTTATGCCAGGTGATGACGCTAAATTTACTGTTAAGTTAATCACACCGATTGCAATGTCAGAACAATTAAACTTTGCTATTAGAGAAGGTGGAAGAACTGTTGGAGCAGGAGTAGTAACTAAAATTATAGAGTAACTCTATAAATAGGAGTGTAGCTCAATTGGTAGAGCGCCGGTCTCCAAAACCGGAGGCTGAGGGTTCGAGTCCCTCCGCTCCTGCCAATTAGAGCTTAAAAATTATGAAAAACCCAATGAAATTTATTCAGGAAGTAAAACAAGAAGCTTTTAAAGTTTCATGGCCAACATGGAAAGAGACGTTGCAAGGTGCTTTGATGGTTTTTGCAATGGCAGTTGTAATGTCTTTGTTTTTTTTACTTCTAGACCAGGTTTTAAAGTTTTTTCTAGAATTGCTACTTAAGGTGAGTATTTAATGAAAAATTGGTTCATAGTGCAATCACACTCAAACTTTGAGAATAAAGTATCTGGTTTAATAAAAGAAGAAGCAGAAAAAGCTAAGATATCTGATAAATTTGAGGAAATTATTGTTCCTACGCACGATGTAACAGAAGTTAAAAGAGGAAAAAGAATTCAGAGAAAAAAGAAATATTTTCCTGGTTATGTACTTGTGAAGTGTGAAATGAATAATGATATCTATCATATGATTAAGAATTTAAAGAGAGTAAGTGGATTTTTGGGTTCTAAGGGAATACCTGTTCCAGTTTCTGATAAAGAAATTGAAAAAATATTAGGTCAAATAAAAGATGGTGTGGCACAGCCAAAATCTGGTATAGAATACAACATTGGTGAAAAAGTTCAGGTTGTTGACGGTCCTTTTGCTTCATTTAGTGGAATGGTTGAAGATATAGATGAAGAAAAGTCTAGACTTAAGGTGTCAGTTTCTATATTTGGACGTCCAACACCAGTAGATTTAGAATATAACCAAGTTGAGAAAGTAAGTTAATGGCAAAAGAAATTAGTGGATTTATAAAGTTACAAATTAAAGGCGGTCAAGCTAATCCTGCACCTCCTGTTGGACCCGCGCTAGGTCAACGTGGTGTAAACATTATGGAGTTTTGTAAAGCTTTTAATGACAAAACTAAATCAATGGCTGGCAAACCTGTTCCAGTGGAAATTACAGTTTATAAAGATAAAAAATTTGATTTTAAAATTAAATCTCCACCAGCTTCTTTCTTTATTAAAGAGGCAGTCAAACTAAAAGGTGGATCTAAAGAACCAGGAAGAAATATTGTTGCATCAATATCCAAAAAGCAATTAGAGGATATTGCTAATCAAAAGATGAAAGATTTAAACGCTCATGATTTAGAAGAAGCAGTAAAAATAATAGCAGGATCAGCTAGATCAATGGGTATAGAGGTTAAAGAATAATGCCGTCAAAAAGATATAAAAAATTACCTGAAAAAACAAAAGACTTAAATGCTGATGTTATTGAAAAATTATTACCGGAAGTTAAAAAAAATTGTACTACTAAATTTGATGAGTCGTTAGATCTAAGTTTTCAAATAAACCATAAGCAAAAAAAAAGCGAAGTTAATATTAGAACTGTAGTCAACTTACCAGGTGGTACAGGTAAAAATGTTAAAGTTGCAGTAGTTTGTGAAGATAGCAAAGCTCAAGAGGCTAAAGATGCTGGAGCAGATATTGTTGGTAGTGATGAGTTTATTGAAAAAATTAAAGGTGGTGAATTAAACTTTGAAAAATTAATTTGTACACCCGGTATGATGATTAAGCTTTCTAAATTAGGTAAAGTGTTAGGTCCAAAAGGATTAATGCCAAATCCAAAACTTGGTTCTGTATCTGAAAATATTAAGGAGGCTGTAACAAATGCTAAATCTGGTCAGGTTGAAATTAGAAATGATAAAGATGGAAATATAGGTGTGAGCATAGGAAAAAAATCATTTCATGATGACCAATTATTAAAAAATTTTCATGCTATACTAGATGCTTTAGAGAAAGAAAAATCCAACAATACTTTAAAAGGTGATTTGATTAAAAACACTTTTGTTACTTCATCAATGGGTGTTTCATACAAAGTTAAATTAGGGAAGACGATATAATCATGCTAACTAAAGAACAAAAAAAGAATTATATTTCAGAAATGACCACTCAGTTTGAGAATAGCAAAGCTGTAATGGTCACTCATTATCAAGGTTTAACAATGACTCAATTAGATGAGTTAAGGGCTAAAATGAGAGAGCATGGAATAATTTTCAGAATAACAAAAAATAGAATAACAAAATTAGCTTTGGAAAAAACTAAATGTAAAGATTTGTCAGATTTATTTGCAGGTCCAACTGCTGTTGCTTTTGGTGAAGACGCCATAATGTCAGCAAGGATTCTTTCAAAATTCGCAAAAGATAACGAAAATCTTAAATTAATTGGTGGAATAATGGATAACGAAGTCTTAGATCAGGCTGGTGTCCAAAATGTAGCTAGTTTACCAACTTTAGATGAAGCTAGAGCAAATATTGTTGGTATTTTAAATGCTCCAGCATCAAAATTAGTGAGTATTTTGCTTGCATACTCAGAAAAAATGAGTAATTTGTCGGCAGAAAATTCTGAAACACAACCCAAAGAGTAAATTATGCCTGACCTAAATAAAATTATAGAAGACCTTTCAAGTTTGACTGTTGCTGAGGCAGCAGAGTTATCAAAACAATTAGAAGAAAAGTGGGGTGTAACTCCAATGGCCGCAGCAGCACCAGCAGCAGCAGGCGGCGCAGCTCCAGCAGAAGATAAAGATGATTTTACAATCATGCTTTTATCAGCTGGTGAGAAAAAAATTAATGTTATTAAAGAAGTTAGAGCAGCAACTTCATTGGGTTTAAAAGAAGCTAAAGATCTTGTAGAGGGTGCACCAAAAGAAGTTAAATCTGGTGTAAACAAAAAAGATGCAGAAGAGATCAAAGCTAAGCTGGAAGCTGCAGGCGCAAAAGTAGAACTTAAATAAATTAATAAGAAAGAATTCAGATACTGATTTTTATAATCAGTATTATTAAATATAGATGCAATTATCTTTTACTGAAAAGAAAAACATAAGAAAAAGTTTTGGTAAACTAAAAGAAAGTTTATCCATACCAAATCTAATAGAAGTACAAAAAAATTCATACAAAGAACTGACAGAATTTCATTCTGAGGCAGAGTTGACCAAAGGTTTTGATAGAGTTTTTAAAAGTATTTTTCCAATTGAAGATTTAAATGATAAAGCAACTTTAGAATATGTTTCTTATAGATTAGACAAACCAAAATTTGATGTTGAAGAATGTATTACTAGAGGTTTAACTTACTCATCTGCTCTAAAATGTACTTTAAGATTAGTTGTTTATGAAATAGATCAAGAAAATAATACCAAAGATATTTTATCTGCAAAAGAACAAGAAGTTTATATGGGTGAAGTACCTATGATGACAAACAGTGGTACTTTTATTACTAACGGTGTTCAAAGAGTAGTAGTTAATCAAATGCACAGAAGCCCAGGTGTATTTTTTGACCATGATAAAGGAAAAACTCATGCAAGTGGAAAACTTTTATTTAATGCAAGAGTAATTCCAAACAGAGGTTCTTGGTTAGACTTTGAATATGATGTTAAAGATTTTTTATATTTCAAGATAGATAGAAAGAAAAAAATTTTTTCATCAACATTATTGATGGCATTAGGTTTTACTAAAGCAGAAATTGTAGATGAATTTTATGAGAGTGAACAATATACATTTGACCCTAAAACTGAAAAATGGAAAACAAAATTTAATCCAGAAAATTATAAAGCAAAAAATTTCTCAGAGGAAGTTATGGATGCTAAAACTGGAGAAATAGTAATTAAGTTAGGTGATAAAATTAATTTTTTAAATGCTAAAAAACTAGCCAATGATGGCTTAAAAGATATTTTGGTAACAAGAGACTCATTATTTGGGAAATTTTTACACAGGGATGTGAAAGTTAATGATGAAGAAGAGGGAACCTTTTCAATAGGAACGGAAATCAATGATACGGTAATACAACAAATATTAGATGCAAACATACATTCTTTACAAATTTCTGTAACAAACTCTATTAACAAAGGTCCATACTTATTAACAACTATTTTAAACGATAAAAACAATTCAAAAGATGAGGCTATAACAGAAATCTACAAAATGCTTAGACCTGGTGAGCCACCAACAATTGAAATCGCTACTCAAATTTTCAACAATCTATTTTTTAGTTCAGATAGATACGACCTATCTGACGTAGGAAGAGTGAAGATGAATTCTAGATTAGAACAAGATTGTTCTGACAAGATCACAATTTTAAGAAATGACGACATAGTAGCTATTGTCCATAAAATGTTAGATTTAAGAGATGGAAAAGATGAAGTAGATGACATTGATCATTTAGGAAATAGAAGAGTCCGTTCTGTTGGTGAATTAGTCGAAAATCAAGCTCGTATTGGAGTTTACAGAATGGAAAGAGCTATCAAAGAGAAAATGACAACTCTAGACGTAGAGTCAGCTATGCCTCAAGACCTAATTAACGCAAAACCATTAACAGTTTCATTAAAAGACTTTTTTGCAAGTTCTCAACTATCACAATTTATGGATCAAACAAATCCATTATCTGAAATTACACACAAAAGAAGAGTATCAGCTTTAGGACCTGGTGGTCTAACTAGAGAAAGAGCTGGTTTTGAAGTTCGTGATGTTCACCCAACTCACTATGGAAGAATTTGTCCGATCGAAACTCCAGAAGGACCAAACATTGGATTGATTAACAGTTTATCCACTTATGCAAAAATTAATAAATATGGTTTTATTGAAAGTCCATATAAAAAAGTTAAAGATGGTGTAGTTCAAAATAATGTTGAGTATTTATCTGCAATGGAAGAAACTAAGTTTACCATTGCTCAAGCTAATACAAAATTAGATAAAAATGGAAAAATAATTGAAGAACTAGTTTCTTGCAGACAAAATTTAAATTTCCTTCTAGCTAAGCCTGAAACTATTGATTATATCGATGTATCACCTAAGCAACTTGTTTCAGTTGCAGCATCATTGATACCATTTTTAGAAAATGACGATGCTAACAGAGCGCTAATGGGATCAAACATGATGAGACAAGCAGTTCCATTATTAAAACCTGAATCTCCATTAGTTGGAACAGGTATTGAAAGTGACGTTGCCTTAGACTCAGGTGTAACTATTGTTGCTAAAAGAGACGGTTCAGTAGATAAAATTGATGGTAAAAGAATTGTAATTAAAGCAACCGAAGAAACTGATTTTTCTAAATCAGGTGTTGATATCTATAATTTACAAAAATTTAAAAGATCAAATCAGAACACATGTATTAACCAAAAACCATTAGTAAGAGTTGGTGATAAGGTTAGATCAGGAGATATTATAGCAGATGGTCCATCTACTAAATTAGGTGAATTAGCTTTAGGTAAAAATGTAACTGTAGCGTTTATGCCTTGGCAAGGTTACAACTTTGAAGATTCAATTTTGATTTCTGAAAGATGTGTAACTGATGATGTATTTACATCTGTTCATATTGTCGAATATGAAATTATGGCAAGAGATACAAAATTAGGCGAAGAAGATATAACTAGAGATATTCCAAATGTTAACGAAGAAGCTTTAAAAAATTTAGATGAATCTGGTGTTGTTTATATTGGAGCGGAAGTTAATGCAGGTGATATTCTAGTTGGTAAAGTAACTCCTAAGGGTGACTCAGCATCAGGTCCGGAAGAAAAATTATTAAGATCAATTTTTGGTGAAAAAGCAATTGATGTTACAGATACATCTTTAAGAATGTCTAGAGGCAGCAGTGGTACTGTTGTTGATGTTAGAGTTTTCAATAGACACGGTATAGAAAAAGATGAAAGATCGATAACTATTGAAAGAGCAGAAATTGAAGAAGTTCAACAAGATAAGATTGTAGAAGAAGAGATTTTAGAGAGAAGCATTAAACAAAGAGCATCACAATTTTTATCGGGATCTTCTTTAACTAAAAAGGTTAAAGATTTATCTGAAGGTACTAAATTGGATTCTGAATCAATAGATAGTTTATCTATCAATGATGTTTTTAAAATCACAGTTGGTAATGTAAATGATGAAGCAACATTAGCTCAACTTAAAGACCAGTACAACAAAGCTAAACAAGATATTACTGAGAGATTTGAAGATAAAGTTTTGAAAATTAGAAGTGGTGACGATTTACTTCCTAGTGTTATGAAAATGGTAAAAGTTTTTGTTGCAATTAAAAGAAGATTAAGACCAGGGGACAAAATGTCAGGAAGACATGGTAATAAAGGTGTTGTCAGTAAAATCGTTCCTGTTGAAGATATGCCATACAGAGAAGATGGAAGGCCTGTTGATATAGTTTTAAATCCACTTGGTGTTCCAAGTCGTATGAATGTGGGTCAAATACTTGAAACTCACTTAGGTTGGGCTTGTAAAGAATTTGGTGAAGAGGTTAAAAGATTAGTTAATGAGAATAATAAAAAAATTGAAAAAACTGAAAAGATATCAAAATTTTTGAAATCTGTTTATGGTGAGGAAATATTTGATGATAAGGTTGAAAAATTAAGCAAACCTGAATTCAAAGATTTAGTTGAAACATTGCAAGATGGAATAGCTATTTCAACACCAGTTTTTGACGGTGCAAAAGAAAAAAATGTTACAGAGATGCTTGAACTAGCTAAATTACCTGGCTCAGGACAAACGTATTTGTGGGATGGTAGAACAGGTGAAAAATTTGATAGACCTGTTACTGTTGGAATTATTTATATGCTTAAACTTCATCATTTAGTTGAAGATAAGATACACGCAAGATCTACAGGACCTTATAGTTTAGTTACACAGCAACCGCTAGGTGGTAAGGCTCAACTAGGTGGCCAAAGATTTGGTGAGATGGAAGTGTGGGCTTTAGAAGCTTACGGTGCATCATACACATTACAAGAAATATTAACTGTTAAATCAGATGATGTAGCAGGTAGGGTTAAAGTTTACGAAACTATAGTTAAAGGTGAGGAAAATTTTGAATCAGGTATTCCAGAATCATTTAACGTTTTAGTTAAAGAAATTAAATCATTAGCATTAAACGTGGAGCTTAACTAAAAATGAAAAAAGAATTAACAGATCTATTTAAAAATACTGAAATTTCTGAAGCTCAAAATTTTAATAGTATAAAGATAACTTTAGCTAGTCCTGAAAAAATTAAATCATGGACTTTTGGCGAGATTAAAAAGCCAGAAACAATAAACTATAGAACTTTTAGACCTGAAAAAGATGGTCTGTTTTGTGCTAGAATTTTTGGGCCAATTAAAGATTATGAGTGTTTGTGTGGAAAATACAAACGAATGAAATTCAGGGGTATCATTTGTGAAAAATGTGGTGTTGAAGTAACTAAATCTAATGTTCGTAGAGAACGAATGGGTCATATTAATTTAGCTACACCAGTTGCTCATATTTGGTTTTTAAAGTCTTTACCTAGCAGAATAGCCTTAGCTGTTGATATGAAGCTAAAAGAAATTGAAAGGGTTTTATATTTTGAAAACTTTATAGTAATTGAACCTGGTTTAACAGGATTGCAAAAAAATCAACTTCTAAATGAAGAAGAATTAGCCAAATATCAAGATGAGTTTGGTGAAGAATCATTTGAAGCAGGAATAGGTGCTGAAGCTGTACTACAAATGCTTAAAAATCTAGATTTAGAATTAGAAAGAAAAAAACTTATTAACTTTATTAAAGAAACAAAATCTAAAGTTAATGAAGAGAGAGCAATTAAAAGATTAAAGTTAGTTGAGTCATTTATAGAAACTGGACAAAAACCTGAATGGATGATTTTAACAGTGGTGCCAGTAATACCACCTGAGTTAAGACCGTTGGTACCTTTAGATGGTGGTAGATTTGCCACTTCAGATTTAAATGATCTTTATAGAAGAGTTATTAATAGAAATAACAGGTTAAAAAGATTAATGGATCTTAAGGCTCCAGACATTATTGTTAGAAACGAAAAAAGAATGCTCCAAGAGTCTGTGGATGCATTATTTGATAATGGTCGAAGAGGAAGGGTAATAACTGGAACTGGAAAGAGACCACTTAAATCTTTAGCAGAAATGCTAAAAGGTAAACAAGGTAGATTTAGACAAAACTTACTTGGTAAAAGGGTAGATTACTCTGGAAGATCAGTAATTGTTGTTGGTCCAGATTTAAAACTTCATGAATGTGGCCTGCCAAAAAAAATGGCTTTAGAACTATTCAAACCATTTTTATATGCAAGATTGAATAAACTTGGATTAGCATCGACAATCAAGCAAGCTAAAAAATTAGTTGAAAAAGAAACAAATGCTGTTTGGGATGCGTTAGAATTAATAGTTAGAGAACATCCTGTAATCTTAAATAGAGCACCAACACTTCACAGATTAGGCGTTCAAGCATTTGAGCCGAAACTTATAGAAGGTGATGCAATTGAATTACATCCTTTAACTTGTGCAGCTTTTAACGCTGATTTTGATGGTGACCAAATGGCTGTTCACGTTCCGTTAAGTTTGGAAGCTCAGTTAGAAGCAAGAATACTAATGCTTTCTACAAACAATATTTTATCTCCATCTAATGGAAAACCGATCATAGTACCGAGTCAGGATATGATTCTAGGTATTTATTACCTATCCCAAGAACCAATGACAGATAAACCTTCTGGGTATTTTGTCGATGTAGATGCAATTGAATTTGCCTTAGCTTCAGACCAAATTAAAGTTCATACTACAATCATATCAAGAATTGAAACAGTTGATGAAAATGGAAATAAGAAGTATGAAAAATACACATCAACAGCTGGAAGATTTTTATTAGCAAATTTACTTCCTAAAAATAGTAATATTAAATTCTCTTTAGTAGACAGATTACTACCTAAGAAAACAGTATCTGAAATTATCGATATAGTTTTTAGATTTTGTGGGCAAAAAACAACTGTTATATTTTGTGATAAATTAAAAGATTTAGGTTTTAAACATGCGTTTAAAGCAGGTATTTCATTTGGTAAAGATGACCTTGTAATCCCAGAAAGCAAAACTCAATTAATTGAAGATACAAAAACTTTAATAGCTGATTACGAAACTCAATATTCTGAAGGATTAATTACAAGAGGTGAAAAATACAACAAAGTTGTAGATGCTTGGTCTAAATGTACTGATAAAGTTGCTGGTGAAATGATGAAAGGAATTTCAGCTACAGAAAAAACACCAGAAGGATTAAAAATTAATTCAGTTTATATGATGGCGGATAGTGGAGCTAGAGGATCTGCGGCCCAAATGAAGCAGCTTGCAGGTATGAGGGGTCTAATAGCAAAACCTTCGGGTGAAATTATTGAGAGCCCAATTATCTCAAACTTTAAGGAAGGTTTAACTGCACTAGAGTATTTCAATTCAACTCACGGTGCAAGAAAAGGTCTAGCTGATACAGCTCTTAAAACAGCAAGTTCGGGTTATTTAACTAGAAGACTTTGTGATGTAGCTCAGGATTTAACAATTACAAAAGTTCAGTGTGATGATCCCGGATTTATTGAACTTTCAGAAATTTTAGAAGGTGGAAATGTTGTAGTTAGTTTATCAGAGAGAGCACTAGGAAGAGTTGCTGCAGCTGATGTAAAAAACCCACTTACAGGTGATGTTGTAATCAAAAAATCTAAAATGATTGATGAAGCTGGGTGTGATCTAATAGATGCAGCTGGTGTGAAATCAATCAAAGTTTATTCGGTAATGACATGCAGTTCAAAAGAAGGCGTTTGTGCTACTTGTTATGGTAGAGATTTGTCTAGAGGAAAAATGGTACACGTTGGAGAAGCAATTGGTATGATTTCAGCTCAGTCAATTGGTGAACCTGGAACTCAGTTAACTATGAGAACATTCCACGTTGGTGGAACAGCTTCTGTTAAACAAGATTCTCAAATTGTAAGTAAAAATGAAGGAACGCTTAAAATTTTAAATTCTAACATATTAGAAGACTCTAAGAAAAATCTAATTGTTATGGGTAGAAATACTCAATTATCTATAGAAGATGATAATGGAGTTCAAGTTGCAGTTTATAAAGTTGCTTATGGATCAAAATTATTTTTTAACAATGGTGACAAAATTAAAGCTAATACAAAAATTTGTGAATGGGACCCATACACAACCCCTGTAATTGCAGAAAAAAGTGGTACGGCAAGTTTTGTTGATTTAATTGATGGTGTTTCAATTCAAGAAACTACAGATGACGCAACTGGTATATCTTCTAAGTCCGTAATTGATTGGAGAGCTCAATCAAAAAGTACTGATTTAAAACCAAGAATAACTCTTAGAGATGAAAAAGGAAATGTTATTAAAAAAGCTGATGATAATGAGGCAAGATACTATCTTGTGCCTGACTCAATTCTTTCAATTAAAGATGGTCAAAAAGTTTTTGCAGGCGATGTAATAGCAAGACTTCCTAAAGAAACAACTAAGACAAAAGATATTACGGGTGGTCTACCAAGAGTAGCTGAATTATTTGAAGCAAGAAAAGCAAAAGATAGTGCAATTATTGCAGAAAATGATGGTCAAGTTGTATTTGGCAAAGAAGTTAGAGGAAAACAAAAAGTATCAATTGTTCCCGAAGATGGCGCCGAACCTTCAAACTACCTAATACCAAAAGGGAAACACATAAACTTTAATCCAGGTGAGAGAATACAAAAAGGTGAGTATTTACTCGATGGTCAGCCATTACCACATGATATTTTAAGAGTATTGGGAATAAAAGAATTAACAGAGTATTTTGTAAATCAAGTTCAAGAAGTTTACAGATTGCAAGGTGTAATTATTAATGACAAACACATTGAAACAATTTTAAGACAAATGCTTAAAAAAGTTGAAGTAAAAGTTACTGGTGATTCTAGTTATTTACCAGGTGAAGTTATAGATAGAATAAAATTTGACAATTCTAATGAAAAACTTGTAGCAGAAGGCAAAACACCTGCTGTAGGTGAACGTGTACTGATGGGTATTACAAAAGCTTCTTTACAAACAGAGTCGTTTATCTCTGCAGCTTCATTCCAAGAAACTACAAGAGTTTTAACTGATGCTGCTATTAAAGGTAAAGTAGACCCACTAAATGGTCTAAAAGAGAACGTTATTGTTGGTAGATTAGTTCCTGCTGGAACAGGTCATATCAAAAATAAATGGAACAAAAAAGCCCTTGAAGATGATAATAATTTTATTGCAGAACAAGATAAAATAGAAACATCAGAAGCTTCAGAAACTCCTGCAAATTAGCAAAAATATCACTTAATACTTGAAGTTTTAGTTTGACAAAGTTGGATTAATAAGTATTTTGGCGGTGTTTTTGGTTGGAATGTAGTACCTACTAATAGTACTAAACGCTGCCACAAAATAACCTGTCAGTTATTTTCTTCTAAAAATAAATTAATTATTTTAAAAAAATTTATGCCAACTATTAATCAGTTGTTAAGAAAAAAAAGAGTTAAACAATTAACAAGGAACAAGGTTCCTGCTTTGCAAAAGCAACCACTAAAAAGAGGTGTGTGCGTTAAAGTTTATACAACAACTCCTAAAAAACCAAACTCTGCTTTAAGAAAAGTTGCAAGAGTAAGATTATCAAATGGCTTTGAAGTTACTGCTTACATTCCAGGTGAAGGACACAATCTTCAAGAACACTCAGTGGTATTAATTAGAGGTGGTAGGGTTAAAGATTTGCCAGGTGTACGTTATCATATTTTGAGAGGTAATCTTGATACTCAAGGTGTTGCTAATAGAAAAAAAAGAAGATCTTTATATGGAACTAAAAAAGGTAAATAATGTCTAGAAAAAAAACCCAACCAAAAAAGAATGTAGTTCCAGATCCAAAGTTTAATTCAACTATCATTCCAAAATTAATTAACAATATAATGTATGATGGTAAAAGAGGTGTTGCGGCCAAGATTGTTTATGACGCAATAGATAAAATTAAAACTAAATCAAAAGATGAGCCAATAAATATTTTTAATGAAGCAATTAACAATATTAAGCCAACTGTTGAAGTAAGATCAAGAAGAGTTGGTGGCGCCACTTACCAAGTTCCTGTTGAAGTAAAAAGCAAAAGAGCTCAGGCTTTAGCAATTAGATGGTTAGTAGATTCTGCAAGAAAAAGAAAAGACAAACATATGTCTGATAAAATTTTTAATGAATTGTTTGATGCTTATGAAAAAAAAGGTGCTGCAGTTAAAAAGAGAGAGGATGTGCATAAAATGGCTGAGTCAAATAAAGCCTTTGCACATTTTAGATGGTAATAAAATATGGCTAGAACTCATACATTAGATAAATACAGAAATATTGGGATCATGGCCCACATTGATGCAGGAAAGACTACTACTACAGAAAGAATTTTATACTACACAGGTAAAAGCCATAAAATAGGTGAAGTACATGACGGTGCTGCAACTATGGATTGGATGGAACAGGAACAGGAAAGAGGAATTACAATTACTTCTGCCGCAACTACATGTTTTTGGAATGATCATAGAATTAATATTATTGATACACCAGGTCACGTTGATTTTACAATTGAAGTTGAAAGATCTCTTAAGGTTTTAGATGGTGCGGTGTGTGTTTTTGATGGTGTTGCAGGTGTTGAGCCTCAATCTGAAACTGTTTGGAGACAAGCTGATAAATACAAAGTTCCAAGAATATGCTTCGTCAATAAATTAGATAGAACTGGTGCAGATTTTTTTAGATGCGTAGATATGATTAGAGACAGACTAGGATGTAAACCATTACCAATTCAAATACCAATTGGAATTGAAGCATCTCTTTCAGGCGTGGTTGATCTTGTTAAAATGAAAGCACAAGTTTGGAAAAACGAAGCTCTAGGAGCTGAATGGGAATACAAAGATATACCAGATGATTTAAAAGAAATATCTCAAAAATATAGAACTGAATTAGTTGAAACAGCTGTTGAGCAAGACGAAAAATTAATGGAAGCTTATTTAAATGGTGATGAGATTAAAGAAGAAGACTTAGTTAGATGTATAAGAAAAGGAACTCTAAATTTTAGTTTTGTTCCAATTACTACGGGATCTGCCTTTAAAAATAAAGGTGTTCAACCATTACTGGACGCAACAATTAATTACTTACCTAGCCCAATTGACATTGGTTCAATTAAAGGAACTAAACCTGGTTCTGAGGATGAGATGGAAATGAAATTTGAAGATAGCCAACCATTTTCTGCTTTAGCTTTTAAAGTTGCAAATGACCCTTTTGTTGGTTCACTGACATTTATAAGAATTTATTCAGGAACGATTAAAACTGGTACAGGAATTTTTAATTCATCAAAAGAAAAAGAAGAAAGAGTTGGTAGAATGTTGTTGATGCACGCTAACTCTAGAGAAGATATAAAAGAAGCAAATGCTGGTGACATAGTAGCATTAGCTGGACTTAAATATACTATCACAGGTCACACTTTATGCGATGAAGAAAGTCCAGTTTTACTCGAACCTATGGAGTTTCCAGATCCTGTAATTGAAATTGCTGTTGAACCAAAAACTAAAGCTGACCAAGAGAAAATGGGTGAAGCTTTGGGAAGACTTGCTAAAGAAGATCCGTCATTCAGGGTGACTTCAGACGAGGAATCTGGTCAAACAATTATTAAAGGTATGGGGGAATTACACTTAGATATAATTGTAGATAGAATGAAAAGAGAATTTAAAGTTGAGGCTAATGTTGGAGCTCCACAAGTAGCTTATAGAGAAACGTTAGAAAATGCATCAGAAGTGGAATACACACACAAAAAACAAAGTGGTGGTGCTGGTCAATTTGCAAAAGTCAAACTTCTTGTTGAACCTCAAGAACCAGGTGCTGGAAGATCCGTTGAAAGTAAAATTAAAGGTGGAGCTATACCAAAAGAATTTATTCCAGGTGTAGAAAAAGGAATAGAGACTGTTTCAGACAACGGAATTCTTTGTGGATTTCCAATGATAGATTATAAAGTGACAATTTTAGATGGTTTACACCACGATGTTGACTCAAGCGTCCTTGCTTTTGAACTTGCTGGCAGAGCTTGCTTCAAAGAAGCTTGCACTAAAGGAACATTAAAACTACTAGAACCAGTAATGAGAGTTGAAGTCGTCACTCCAGAAGATTATATGGGTGATGTAATAGGCGATCTAAATAGTAGAAGAGGCCAAATTAGCACCCAAGAGCAAAGAGGTAATGCAACTGTAATTACAGCAATGGTTCCTTTAGCAAATATGTTTGGATACATAAACAATTTAAGATCAATGTCTCAAGGAAGAGCCCAATATTCTATGTTCTTTGATCATTACTCTAAAGTACCACAGAATGTACAAGATGAAGTAACCAAAAAGATTGCAGGGTAATTATGGAAAAACAAAATATTAGAATTAAACTCAGAGCATACGACAATAAGATTTTAGATGCATCTACTGAAGAAATAGTGAACACTGTAAAAAGAACAGGTGCTACTATAAAAGGACCTATTCCATTACCAACTAGAATAGAAAGATATACAGTTTTAAAAGGCCCGCATATCGACAAAAAAAGTAGAGAACAATTTGAGTCAAGAACTCATAAAAGATTAATTGATATTATTGAGCCAACACCACAGACTGTTGAAGCTTTAATGAAGCTTGATCTTGCCTCAGGTGTAGATGTGGAGATAAAAATTTAATTATGTCTGAGATAGCTTTAATTGGAAAAAAAATAGGAATGACTAGAGAATTTTATAAAACTGGTCAGCTAGTTCCTGTGACTGTACTTAAAGTTGAAAAAGCTAGAGTTATTCAAGTAATTGATGAAGAAAAAAGAGGTTATAAAGCGGTTCAGCTTGGGTATGGAAAGATAAAGAATTCAAAACTTACAAAAGCAATGAAAGGTTTTTTTGCAAAAAAGAACACAGAAGCCAAAAAAACACTTAAAGAATATAGAGTTAAAGACACTGAGACTTATAAAGAGGGTAATGAGTTTGGTTTAGAGATATTTAAAGATATTAAATTTGTAGACACAAGATCAAAAACTATTGGAAAAGGTTTTGCTGGTGCTATGAAGAGATGGAATTTTGGTGGTTTAAGAGCAAGTCATGGTGTTTCAGTTTCACATAGAGCCCATGGCTCAACAGGACATAGTCAAGATCCCGGTAAAGTATTTAAAGGAAAAAAAATGGCTGGTCATATGGGTGATCGATTGAGAACAATGCTTAACATTGAAATAATTAAAACAGATTTAGAAAATGAGCTTTTATATTTAAAAGGATCAATTCCAGGATCAAAAAATACAGAAGTTGTAGTAAGAAAATCAGTTAAAAATATTAACAAAATGACAATTTCAGAAAAAATTGCAGCAGCAGAAGAAGCTAAAAAAACACCTGACAAAAAGAAAAAATAATGAAAATAGAAAAAATTAGCCTTGATGGAAAAAAAGACACTATTGAAGTGTTAGACAAAATTTTTTCAGCAAAAATTAATAGTAAATTAGTAAGCAGCGTTTTATATAAAACGAATGCTAACTACAAAGGTAGACACGCTAAAACAAAACAGCAAAATGAAGTAAGTGGTCCTACTTCAAAAATATATGCGCAAAAGGGAACTGGAGGAGCTAGACACGCAAGTAGAAAAGCGCCTATATTTGTTGGTGGTGGTATAGCACATGGCCCTAAAGGTGAACTTGCTTATAAAAAAAGAAAACTAAATAAAAACGAAAAAAAATTAAGTGTAGCTTCGTTAATTACTGAAAAAAATAATAATAAAAATTTATTAATTTTAAATGACTTTGATACAGAGATTAAAAAAACAAAAGAAATGAGCGCAATTATTCAGAAACTTGAAATAACTCATTCTTTAATTATTCTAGATAAAGCTTCTAAAGAAAAAGTTGAGAAATCAGCTAGAAATATTCCGAATGTTAAAGTAACTGACGTTAATCATTTTAGCTCTTATGATATTATTAAATTTAAAAAAGTTGTTTTTACTGAAAGTTCAGTAAAAGAACTAGAAAAGAGATACTCTTAAAATGGATAAAATACATTTATACGACAAAATTGTCTCTCCAATGGTTACTGAAAAATCAACAAATTTATCAGAACAAAACAAAATTGTTTTTAAAGTTCCTGCAGGTGCAAACAAAATTAACTTGAAAAAAAATATTGAAAAAATTTTTAAAGTAAACGTGACTAAAATTAATATTATTAACAAGCAGAACAGAGTTAAAATAACTAGAGGCAAAAAAGTGAGAGTTTCTGGATTTAAAAAGGCAATAATAACACTTAAAAAAGGTCAAAGTATTGATCTAACAACAGGTATTTAATAAATGGCACTTAAAACTTTCAAACCTTATACAAAATCTACTAGAGGAACTATCTTAGTTGATAGAACTGGTCTATGGAAAGGTAAACCTTTCAAGGCACTTGTATCTCCGAAGAATGCAATGAAAGGAAGAAATAACAATGGACATATAACTAATATTAATAGATCTGGTGGACATAAAAAGATGTACAGACATGTTGATTTTTATCGTAAAAAATTTGACATGGAAGCTACTGTTGAAAGAATTGAATATGATCCTAATAGATCATGTTACATCATGCTAGTAAAATTTGATGATGGTTCTCATGCTTACTATTTAGCACCACAAAAAATAAAAGCTGGTGATAAAATTGAAAATGGATCTAAAAAAGAGATTAAAGTAGGAAATTGCATGCCACTTCAGGATATTCCGGTCGGTATAAATATTCATAACGTTGAAATTCAACCAGGCGCCGGAGGTAAAATTGCTAGATCTGCAGGTTCTTCAGTGACTATTAGTGGATTAGACGGAAATTACAGTTTAATCAAACTGGCATCAGGCGAAGTAAGAAAAATAGATTCAAGATCGTTAGCTACTATTGGGACATTAACAAACCCAGATCAAAAAAATATTAAAATTGGAAAAGCAGGAAGATCAAGATGGCTTGGAAGAAAACCACATACAAGAGGAGTTGTGAAAAATCCTGTAGATCACCCACATGGCGGAGGTGAAGGTAAATCAGCTGGAGGAAGACATCCAGTTTCACCAACAGGTCAATCTGCAAAAGGTTTAAAAACAAGAGACAATAAGAGAACAGATAAATTTATTGTTAAAAGAAGAAACAAAAGGAAGGATACTAAAAAATAATGGCTAGATCAGTATGGAAAGGACCTTTTGTTGAAGAAAGCTTAATGAAAAAAGTTGATAAATACAAAGAAGATCCTAAAAAAATTCCTATTAAAACATGGTCAAGAAAATCAACAATATTACCTGACTTTGTTGGTGTTAGTTTTCAGATTTATAATGGTAAAAAATTTATACCAATTACTATTTCTGAAGACATGGTTGGACATAAATTGGGTGAATTTTCACCTACAAGAACCTTTTATGGTCATACACCTGCAGATAAAAAAGCTAAACCTGCAACAGCAGCTAAAAAATAAATATGAATAAGACAAAGAAAAAAAATAGAAAAAAAGTAGATACAGTCAAATCTGTTAACAATAGTATAAGAACTAGTGTTAGAAAACTTAATCCTATTTTAAAAAGTATTGTTGGCAAAAAGGTTGATGTAGCAATTAGAGACTTACAATTCTCAGCTAAAAGAATAAGTAAAGATATAAGAAAAACAATAAGTTCTGCAGTTGCAAATGCTGAAAATAACTTTCAATATGATATTGATAATTTAGTTGTTAAAGAAGCTTATTGTGGAAAAAAAATTGTAATGAAAAGATTTAGACCAAGAGCGAAAGGTAGAGCTGCACCAATTTTAAAACCTTGGTCAACAGTAACTATAATTTTATCAGAAGTTAAACAAATGGAGAGTCATGGGACAAAAAGTTAATCCTGTAGGTTTTAGACTAGGTATCAATAGAGGCTGGGACTCTGTTTGGTATGCTAAGAAAAAAGATTTTGGAAATTATTTAATTGAGGATTTTAAAATACGAGATTATATCAAAAAAAATGTAGTCAATTCTGGTGTATCAAAAGTGATGATAGAGAGAACATCTAATAAATGCTATGTAACTATCTACACTTCTAGACCAGGATTTGTTATTGGAAAAAAAGGAAGTGATATTGATAAAATTAAGAATAATTTATCAAAGTTTACAACTAATGAAGTTGCTTTAAATATAAAAGAAGTAAAAAAGCCAGAAACCAATGCATATTTAGTTGCAGAAAATATTGCCCAACAGTTAGTAAAAAGAATTTCATACAGAAGAGCCATGAAGAGATCTATGCAATCATGTATTAGATTAGGTGCAAGGGGAATTAAAGTTTCTATTAGTGGAAGACTCGGTGGAAACGAAATAGCAAGAACTGAATGGTTAAGAGAAGGAAGTATACCATCTCATACTTTAAGAGCAGACATTGACTATGCTGAAGCTGAAGCCTTAACTACATATGGAATTATTGGTATCAAAGTTTGGATCTATAAAGGCGAAGTATTTGCAAGAGAATTTAGTCAAGAAACTAACAAAGTAATAGCGAAAGACGGTAAAGAATAATGCTTCAACCAGTCAGAACTAGATGGAGAAAGGCTCACAAGGGAAGAATCCATGGAACTGCCACAAGAGCAAGTTCTATTAATTATGGTGCCTTTGCTTTAAAAGCTTTACAACCAGAAAGAATTACTGGTAAACAAATTGAAGCTGCTCGAGTAGCATTAACTAGACATATGAAAAGACAAGGAAGAGTATGGACCAGAGTGTTTCCAAACATACCTGTCTCAAAAAAACCTATTGAAGTTAGAATGGGTAAAGGTAAAGGAAATCCAGAATTTTTCGCTTGTAGAGTTAAACCAGGAAGAATCTTATTTGAAGTTGATGGTGTGTCAGAACAAATAGCTAAAGAAGCTCTTTATAAAGCATCAGCTAAATTACCAATTAAAACTAAAACTATTAAGAGGTTTGCTTAATATGAAAAAACAAGAAATCAAAAAATTATCTAAAGACGAAATGATTAAAAATATTGATAAATTAAAAAAAGACCTTTTTAATTTTAGATTTCAAAAAATGAATTCACAAGTAACAAACCCTGCAAAAATTGGTGAAACAAGAAAAACAATTGCAAGATTAAAAACTATATTAAAAGGAAAAATTAATGCCTAAAAAAATATTAACTGGAGTTGTTATAAGTGACAAACCAAATAAAACTATAACTGTTATGGTTGAAAGAAAATATTCTCACCCTGTGCTAAAAAAAGTAATTAAAGTAAGAAAAAATTACAATGCTCATGATGAAAATAATACATTTAAAACAGGTGATAAGGTTTCAATAATAGAAAGTAAGCCGTTTTCAAAAAATAAAAAATTCCAAGTAATGGAGAATACAAAATAATGATTGGTGTACAAACAGAGTTGCAGGTAGCAGACAATACAGGCGCTAAACGAATAGAATGTATAAAAGTGCTTGGTGGGTCTAAAAGAAGATATGCTAGCATAGGTGACACTATTGTGATTGCTGTAAAGGAGGCAATACCTAAAGGTAAAGTAAAAAAAGGTACAGTCCATAAAGCAGTCGTGGTAAGAGTTAAAAAAGGAATCCATAGAAATGACGGTTCAAAAGTTAAATTTGATAATAATGCTGCTGTTTTAGTTGATGATAAAGGTGAACCAGTCGGAACAAGAATTTTTGGACCTGTAACTAGGGAATTAAGAAGTAGAGGGCAAATGAAAATAATTTCATTAGCACCAGAGGTTTTATAATATGATTAAAAAAGGTTTAAAAGTTAGAGTTTTAACAGGTAAAGATAAAAAAAAAGAAGGTGAAGTCATTGAAATTGATAGACCTAATAATAGAGCGAAAGTTAAAGAAATTAATATGGTTAAAAAACACGTAAAAACGACCAAAGAGAAAAAGGGTGGAATCGTATCAAAAGAAAGTTTTATTCATATATCAAACCTTAAGCTAATTGATGAAAAAGCTGTAAAAAAAACTGAGGCTAAAAAATAATGACACCAAGATTAAAAGAAATTTACAGTAAAGAAATTAAGCCAGCTTTAAAAGATAGTTTAGGTTTAAAAAACATTTTTATGGCACCTAAGATTGAAAAAATTGTTTTAAATATGGGTCTAGGACTTGATGGAGCTGATGCAAAAATTCTTAAAGCTGCAGAAGAAGATATGGGAAAGATTACTGGACAAAAACCTGTAATTACTAAATTTAAAAAATCAGTTGCAAATTTTAAAACCAGAAAAGGTTCAAATGCTGGATTAAAAGTAACACTTAGAAAAAATAAAATGTATGAATTTATTGATAGATTAGTAAATATAGCTTTACCTAGAATTAAGGATTTTAGAGGACTATCCCCAAAAGGATTTGATAAATTTGGTAATTATACATTTGGTGTAAAAGAGCACATTATTTTTCCTGAGGTTAGTTTTGATAGAGCAGATAAGGTACGTGGTCTTGATATAGTCGTTGTAATTAAAGCGATAAATAAAGATCATGCATTTGCTTTATTGGAAAAAATGAATTTCCCATTTATTAAAAAAGGAGACAATTAGATATGGCTAAAGTAAGCGCTGTAAACAAAAACGATAAAAGAATTAAACTTTCTGACAGACTTTATAAAAAAAGACAAAGTTTAAAAAAGATAATTATGGATAAAAAATTACCTTTAGAAGAAAGATTTAAAGCTCAGCAAAAATTATCTCAAATGCCAAGAAATTCAGCAAAAACAAGAGTGATGAATAGATGTAAAATTACTGGAAGACCTCATGGGGTTTATAGAAAATTAAAAATATCAAGAATAGCTTTAAGGGACTTAGGTTTGGCTGGATTAATTCCAGGAATGACTAAGTCAAGCTGGTAGAAAGGAATATTATGAGTTTAAGTGATCCAATTGGAGATATGATAGCAAGGGTAAAAAATGCTCAAGCAAGAAATCATAAAAAAGTAGCTTTACCTTCATCAAATTTTAAAACAAAAATTGCTGATATTCTTAAGAATGAAGGATTTATTAAAGACTTTAAAATTGCTGCTGAAGATAATAAGCCAACATTATCTTTAGAGTTAAAGTATCATTCAGGAAATCCCGTTATAAGTGCCTTTGAACGTGTGTCAAAACCTGGAAGAAGAATTTTTTCTAGCGCTGAAAGTTTACCTAAAGTAAACAATGGGCTTGGAATAGCTATTATCTCAACACCCAAAGGTGTGATGACTGATATAGATGCAAGAAAACAACGTGTTGGTGGCGAAATAATTTGTAAGGTATTTTAATGTCTAAAATTGGTAAAATAAGTATTTCAATACCTGAAAAAGTTAAAGTAGTTTTAGCTGGAAACATTATAAATATTGAGGGACCTTTAGGAAAAAAATCTATAGGTATTGATTTAGAGATGTTCAATTTAGATATTAAAGAGGGAAAAGAAATATCTATTAAACCTAAAAAGATAGATCAGAATTCAAAAAGACTTTGGGGAATGAATAGAAGTTTGATTAATAATGCAGTAATTGGCTCGAGCACTGGTTATGAAAAAACGCTAGAGTTAGTTGGGGTTGGTTATAGAGCTGCCTTAAAAGGAAAACAGCTAAATCTTCAACTTGGTTACAGTCATGACATTAATTACGATATTCCTGAAGGTGTTAAAATTGAAGTCGAAAAACAAACAACTTTAAAGATCTCAGGATCAGATAAGCAACAAGTTGGGTCAGTTGCTTCTAAAATTAAAACTTATAGAAAGATTGAACCTTATAAAGGCAAAGGAATACGTGAAAAAGGACAATATGTTCTTAAAAAAGAAGGAAAGAAAAAATAATGAAACTAAATACAAACATTAGAAAAAGATTTAGAGTTAGCAATAAAGTTAAAAAAGTTGCATCTAAAGATAGATTCAGACTATGTATTTCTAGATCATCAAAAAATATTTCTGCACAAATAATTGATGATATTAAAAAAGTTACATTATTATCCGCTTCATCAGTTGAAAAAGATATCAAATCAGGAGATAAAGTTAATAAAACTGAGCTTTCTAAAATAGTCGCAATGAAGCTTGCAAAAAAAGCTCAAGAGAAAAAAATTACAAAGATCTACTTTGACAGAGGTATTTACAGATATCATGGTAGAGTTAAAGTATTTGCTGAAACCCTACGTGAAAATGGAATGGAATTTTAATCATGGATAATTTTAAAGATAAAAAAGCTGACGATATTTTAGAAAAACTGGTTCATATTAACCGTATTACTAAAGTAGTAAAAGGTGGTCGTAGGTTTGGTTTTTCAGCATTAGTAGTAGTTGGTAACCAAGCAGGTAAAATCGGTATTGCTCATGCGAAAGCAAAACAAGTTCCTGATGCAATTAAAAAAGCCAATGAAGTCGCTAGAAGGAAATTAATTCATATACCTTTAAGAGAGGGTAGAACAATTCATCACGATGTTAAAGCAAAAGATGGTTCAGGAAGAATTATATTGAGAGCTGCATCGAAAGGAACTGGTATTATTGCAGGTGGTCCTGTTAGAGCCGTATGTGAAGTTTTAGGAGTTAAAGATATTGTAGCAAAATCAATGGGAACCTCTAATGCTCATAATGTTATCAGAGCTACTATGAAAGCTTTATTGAAACAAAATTCACCAAAACAAATTTCAGCAATTAGAAATAAAAAGATTTCTGAAATAGTTGAGAAAAGAGGATAATGATAACTTTAAACACTAAAGATAAAATCAATAAATCTAAAATGCGTGTTGGCAGAGGCATTGGTTCTGGTAAAGGTAAAACTTCTGGAAGAGGTGTTAAGGGTCAAAAATCTAGATCTGGTGTTGCAATTAAAGCATTTGAAGGTGGTCAAATGCCATTATACAGAAGATTGCCTAAAAGAGGTTTTAATCCTATCTCAAGAACAAATATAGCAATAATGAATCTTGAAAAAATTCAATCTTTTATCAACGAAAAAACCATTAATCCAAGCGATACTATAAACATGGAATTACTTAAAAAACTTAAACTGATTAATAAAAATTCTCAAAAGCTTAAAATACTTGGAACTGGAGAGATTAAAGATAAAGTTAATATAGAGGCAGATTTAGCATCTAAATCAGCAATAGAGAAACTAGAGAAAATTAGTGGATCTATTCAATTGAAAAAATAATAAATTTCAATGAGTGCGTCGTCATCATCAAACGATTTAAGAAATAGAATTCTATTTACCATCTTCATTCTAGCTGTTTATAGATTTGGAACTTTTGTACCATTACCTGGTATAGATCCTGAGCAACTGAAGATAATGATGGACGGTAACCAAAAAGGTTTACTCGGAATGTTTAATGTTTTTGCTGGTGGTGCTGTCAGTAGAATGGCTATATTTGCACTAGGAATAATGCCTTATATTTCATCTGCAATTATCGTTCAGTTAATGACAGGGGTTTCTGAATATTTTAAAAATTTAAAAGCACAGGGTGAAACTGGAAGAGCTAAAATTACTCAAATTACAAGATATGGAGCTGTATTATTAGCAACAGTTCAAGGATATGGTTTATCTGTTGGTTTAGAGTCTTCAGCAGACCTTGTAATAAATCCTGGTGCTTTTTTTAAGATAACAACAGTTACAACTATAGTTGCTGGTACAATGTTTTTAATGTGGCTTGGTGAACAAATCACTCAAAGAGGAATTGGTAATGGTATTTCTTTGATAATATTTGCAGGAATAGTTGCTGAAATTCCAAGAGCATTAGTTACAACTTTTGAACTTGGTAGAACAGGAGCTGTTTCAACTTTCATGATTTTAGCTATCTTTGTTTTACTAGTTGGTACCATTTTATTTGTTGTTTTTATGGAAAGAGCATTAAGAAAAATTTTAATTAATTATCCTAAAAGACAAATGGGTAACAAAATGTATGGCGGTGAGTCTTCACATCTACCACTTAAAATTAACCAAGCTGGTGTAATACCTGCAATTTTTGCTTCAGCTTTACTTTTATTACCTGTAACTTTTTCAAATTTTTCTTTTTCAAGTAATGATACTTTTTTAAATTTAAGCTCTTATTTTACTCAAGGTCAGCCCCTTTATATGTTGCTGTATGCATCTGGAATAATATTTTTTACCTTTTTCTATACATCCATAACTTTTAATCCTACTGAAACTGCAGATAACTTGAGAAAATATGGTGGTTTTGTTCCTGGAATAAGACCTGGTGAAAGTACAGCTTTATATATTCAAAATATATCGACTAAATTAACAACTATTGGTGCATTATATTTAACTCTAGTTTGTTTAATGCCAGAATTTTTAATTGCAAACTATCCTATACCTTTTTATTTAGGTGGTGCTTCAATTTTGATTGTTGTGGTTGTTGCTATTGATACTGTAACACAAATTCAAACAAGATTAATGAGTTCTCAGTATGAACAATTAATCAAGAAAACAAAATTTGGTAAATAAAAGTGAATATTATTTTATTTGGGCCTCCAGGCGCAGGTAAAGGCACTCAGTCAAAGTATCTAGTTAGTAAATTAAAAAATTTTCAAGTTTCTACAGGTGATATCTTAAGAGAAGAGATTAAAAATAATTCTGAAATAGGTCAACAAATAACTAAGAATATGAATGAAGGTAAATTTGTCAGTGATGAAATTGTTAACTCGTTGATTGAAAAACTTATGCTTGACCCTCAAAAAAGAGACAAATTAATATTTGATGGATACCCTAGATCATTAAGTCAGGCACAATATTTGGATTTATTATTAGATAAATCAAATCAAAAAATAGACCATATTTTCTTCCTAAATGTAAACAAAGATACAGTTATAGAAAGAGTTGAAAAAAGAAAAACATTAGAGAATAGATCTGACGATAATACGGATACTATTCTTAAAAGATATGACACTTACATGGAAACCACTAGACCTGTGTTAGATTTTTACTCAAAAAATCCAAATTTTCATGAGATTAACGGGACAAAAGAAATTGATCAAATAACAAAGGAAATTGAGGCTTTTATCAATGTTTAAGACATTGACTTTAGGGAATCTTATTATATAAAAGGCACAAAATTATCACAAAAACTATGGCTCGTATCGCAGGTATCAACATTCCACAAAATAAACTTGTTCATATAGGTTTAACTTATATTTATGGAATTGGAGATAAGTTTTCTAATCAAATTTGCACTTCTCTTGAAATTCCTAGAGCAAAAAGAATTAATGAATTAACTGATGATGAAATATTAAAAATCAGAGAATATATTGATGCTAATTTTAAAGTTGAGGGCGATCTAAGAAGAGATTACTCACTTACAATTAAAAGATTAATAGATCTTGCTTGCTACAGAGGAACAAGACATAGAAAAAAATTACCTGTAAGAGGTCAAAGAACAAGGTGTAATGCAAGAACAAGAAAAGGTAAAGCAATCGCTATTGCAGGAAAAAAATTAACTCCAACTAAAAAATAATTATGGCTAAAGCTGATAAAGTTGAAAACAAAGATCAGAAGGTAGAAAAATCTTCCAAGAAGAGCAATAAGAGTTCATACTCTAAAAAGAAAAAAATTAAAAAAAATATTTTAAATGGTATTGCTTACGTACAATCTACTTTTAATAACACAATAATTTCAATTGCAGATACTAATGGAAATGTAATTTCTTGGGCATCTGCTGGGCAAAAAGGTTTTAAAGGTTCAAGAAAATCTACTCCTTATGCCGCACAAATTGCTGCTGATGCTGCTGCCTCTAAGGCATTAGAATATGGAATGAAAACTTTATCTGTTGAAGTTAAGGGTCCTGGTTCTGGACGTGAAACAGCTTTAAGAGCATTGCAAGCAAGAGGCTTTAAAATTTTATCAATTAAAGATACAACACCCATGCCTCATAATGGAACTAGACCACCAAAGAAAAGGAGAGTTTAATGGAAGTCGAAAATGTAAATGTTAAAAATTGGAAATCATTAATCAAACCATCTAAATTAGATGTTCAAATTAGTGATGATTTAACTCATGCGAAAATTATAGCTGAGCCTTTAGAAAAAGGCTACGGACTAACATTAGGTAATTCCCTAAGAAGAATTTTACTATCATCAATAAGAGGTGCAGCTGTAACTTCTATACAAATTGATGGTGTTTTACATGAGTTTACATCTATTAAGGGTGTAAGAGAAGACGTTACGGATATAGTTTTAAATGTAAAATCTTTAGCATTAAAAAGTAATTCAGAAGGAACAAAAAAACTAATATTAGATGCAAAAGGCCCAGGTGAAATTAAAGCTTCTGATATTGCTCAAGTTGCAGATGTAGAGATATTAAACCCTGAACTTGTAATATGTAATCTTGATGAAAATACAAATTTCCATATGGAAATGAATGTAAGTACGGGAAAAGGTTATGTTCCTGCCGACTTAAATAAACCTGAAGAGCCACCATTAGGCTTAATTGCTATAGACTCATTATATAGTCCAGTAAAAAAAGTATCTTATTCAATAAGTACCGCTAGAGAAGGTAAAGCATTAGATTATGATAAGCTTATAATGGAAGTTGAAACGAATGGCTCAATTTCTGCAGAAGATGCTGTAGCTTATTCAGCAAGGATATTTCAAGACCAACTAAAAATGTTCGTCAATTTTGATGAGCCAGTTGAAGCTCCTGTAAAAGAAGTATCTACTGAACCAGAGTTTAATAAGAATTTATTAAGAAAAGTTGATGAACTTGAGCTTTCAGTTAGATCAATGAATTGTCTTAAAAATGATAATATAATTTATATTGGTGATTTAGTTCAAAAATCTGAAGGAGAAATGCTTAGAACACCTAATTTTGGAAGAAAATCTTTGAACGAAATCAAAGAAGTTTTGACTGGAATGTCGTTATACTTAGGAATGGAAATTCCAAACTGGCCACCAGATAATATCGCTGAAATGTCTAAAAAATTAGAGGAAGCTATCTAATGAGACACGGAATGGCAAATAAGAAGTTAAATAGAACTTCTGAACATAGAAAGGCTCTTTTAAAGAATATGTTAAATTCTTTAATTAAATATGAGCAAATCAAAACTACCTTGCCAAAAGCTAAATTTTTAAAACCTCAAGCTGACAAAATTATTACTTTAGGTAAAAAAGAAACATTACAAACTACAAAAATGTTAGTTTCTCAACTTCAAGATATAAAATCTGCAAATAAAGTAAAAAAAACTCTTTCAAAAAGATATGAAAAAAGAAACGGTGGATATACTAGAATTATAAAAGCAGGGTTCAGATATGGCGATAATGCACCAATGGCTATTATTGAATTTGTAGACAGAGATGTTGAAGCTAAGAGAATTGATAAGCCCAAAAAAGATATTAGTAAAGAAACCCCAAAAGCTGAAGAAAAGAAACAAGCAACAGCATAATTTTTAAATCATGAAAAAGTCATTCACCGTTGATTCAACGTGTAATGATATGCGTATAGATCGTTGGACAAGGCTTAAAATTGGCAAGATACCTCAAGGTTTAATCGAAAAATACCTGAGATCAGGCAAAATAAAGATTAATAAAAAAAAGATTAAAAGTTCATCAAAAGTTAAGACTAATGATGTTGTAGATTTTTTTAATTTAGATTTTAAAGAAACTATAATTCAAAAAAAAATTAAATTTGAACCATCTCGTGAAATTATTAAATCTAATGAAGATCAAATTATAGATAATAATGAAAATTTTATAGTATTAAATAAAAGCTCAGGAATTTCTGTACAAGGTGGAACAAAATCAAAAAAGAATCTAGTAGATATTTTTGCTAAAAGTGAAATTTTTCAAGGAACCAAACCATATTCAGTTCATAGACTAGATAAAGATACTTCTGGAGTATTTATAATGGCTAAGACTAGAGAGGCAGCACAATTATTAACCTCTTTATTCAGGTTGCGTAAAGTTCACAAAACATACTTGGCTATTTGTCATGGGGAATTAAATAAAGACTCTGGAGAGTGGAATGATGATCTTATTCGATATGATGGAGATAAAAAAATCACTGAAAAAGCAAAAACAATTTATAAAGTTTTAGATAAAAATTCTGAGGCAAGTCTAGTTGAACTTAAACCTATTACTGGACGAAAACATCAACTACGAAAACAATTATATGCTTTAGGACAACCCATATTTGGTGATATTAAATATAAATTGACTAACTCTCCTAAAGGGATAAACAAAAATTTGATGCTTCATTCATACCAAATTAAATTTATTATTGATGATGTTAAGCATACCTATACAGCATTGTTACCAGATTATTTTAGAAAATTACTAAAGACAAAAAGACTTAGGTTTTTAGATTCGAAATAAATTTTTCTATTAATAAATTATTTAAGTTTGAATAGTCATTATCAGAAATATTAACTAAATTGGTAACACCTTTATCCTTTATACCACACGGTATAATCTTTTTATATTGAGTTAGATTATTATTAATATTAATTGCAAATCCATGGTATGCAATCCACTTTTTCACTCTTACTCCAATTGCTGCAACCTTATTTATTTTTTGATTTTTTTTATACCAAATTCCAATATTATCTTTGTCTGAAAAAGTATCTATCTTATAACTCTTTAGAGTTTCAATAATTGTATTTTCAATACAGGTAATAAATTTTCTAATATCTTTTTTTTCTCTTAAATCTATAACAAAATAACAGATTAATTGACCAGGACCGTGACAAGTAATTTTACCTCCACGATTAGTTTTTATTAGTTTTATAGAATTATCTAAAATTTCATTTTCTTTATAGCTTGTACCTGCTGTAAATATCTCATTATGTTCTAATGTCCAAATAAGCTCCTTATCTTTCTTGCTGTATAAATCTTCCAATCTCTTCTCTAATAAGTTTATTGCATCAAAATAATTTATTGGTTTTACTGACTTTTTGATCTCTATATTCATTTATAAATTGTATTATCTTAATTATCTATTAATAGTCCAATCTAAATTATAGGTAGATTTATGTCTTTAGTTAAAAAAATAAAAGATAAAAAAGTAAATTTTGAATTTAATAAAGAATACATAAAAGTTGTTACATCTAAAATTGCTAACAATGATGCTCTTTTCATTACTAATTCTTTTAATGAAATGCATCCCGCTGATGCTGCAGATATAATCGAACACTTAAATCAATCTGATAGAGAAAGTCTAATAAAACTTAATAATTTTAAGATTGACCCTGAGGTTTTCATAGAGCTTAACGAGTCTGTTCAGACAGAGATTATTACTTATCTTTCATCAGAATCTATAGTTTCAATATTAGTTAATCTTGAGTCAGATGATGCAATATCAATTTTAGAAAATGTTCCTGAAGATGAGAAAAATAACATTCTTAGCTCATTACCACCTAAAGACCGTTTTGCTTTATTAGAAAGCTTAAGTTATCCAGAAGATACAGCGGCAAGAATAATGCAACGTGAATTTACTGCAATTCCTAGTAATTGGTCTGTAGGTCAAACAATTGATTACTTAAGAGAAAATAAAGACCTTCCAGAAGAATTTTTAGAAATATTTATTACTAATGAAGAGTTTAAACCAATTGGTACAGTTCCATCGTCTCGTGTACTAACAACTTCTAGAGATACAAAAATGCTTTCAATTATGTCTGAGTCTCAATTACTAATACCAGTAGATATGGATAAAGAAGAGGTTGGAAATTTATTTGAGAACTACAACCTAAATTCAGCTGCTGTTGTAGATAAGAACAACAAATTGGTTGGCATGATTATGAGTGATGATGTTTTAACTGTTTTAAAAGAAGAAGCTGAAGAGGATGCATTGAGGTTGGCAGGGGTAGGGGATGAAGAAATTACCGATGGTGTCATAACTAAAACTAAAAGAAGATTTAATTGGCTTCTGTTAAATTTATTTACAGCCTTTTTAGCTACTTGGTGTATTAGCTTGTTTGGTGCTACCATCGAGCAAATGGTAGTATTAGCTTTTTTGATGCCTATTGTAGCATCAATGGGAGGAAATGCTGGAATGCAAACATTGGCTGTAACTGTTAGAACAATAGCGACAAATGATTTGACAGAAAATAATTTTTCATCAAATGTTTTAAAAGAATTTTTTATAGGAATTTTAAATGGAATTATTTTTGCAGCTATTAGTGCATTTATTGTTCAAATTTGGTTCCAAGACAATACTTTGTCAATAATAATTTCAATTTCGATGGTTTTAACTATGATCATAGCAGGACTCTTTGGTATTTTAGTTCCAGTCACTTTAAAAAAAATAAATATTGATCCTGCTATTGCTTCCAGTGTATTTGTAACAACAATTACAGATGTAATAGGTTTTGTATCATTCTTAGGTGTGGGCGCCTATTTTTTATAAGCTTAAAAATTATCAATTAATCTAATACCCTTATAATAATAACTTAGAAATATTTTTGATTTTTGGTATTTGTTTGAAATTTTTAGATTTTTTGTATTTCTATTCTCTAAATATTCAATTTTAATTTTAAATAATCTTTCAAAATCTTTTTTTGATTTTTGTAAAAATCTATTAATATTATTAATATTTTTGATTTTATTTTTCAAATTAAGAAATAATTTAGAAATTTTTTCAACATCATTTAATTCTTGTTTTTTAAGTAAGAAATTTCTTGATGATAATGCTAGTTTATTTTTATTTCTGATTGTTTTGCATCCTATTACCTTTGTATTAAATTTTTGTTCAATAAAATTTCTTACCAAAAAAAATTGTTGAAAATCCTTTTTGCCCATAAATATTTTTTTAGGTTTAATTAATATTGTTAATCTACTCATAACATCTAAAACACCTTCAAAATGGCCTTTTCTATATTTGGCGCAAAGTATTTTGTCTTTTTTTTCAAGCCTTATATGTGATTGTTTTTTATCTTCGTAAATATCACTAAATTTGGGAATATATAAAAAATCTAATTTTTTTATCTTTGTTAAAATAGATAAATCATTTTTAATATTAGATGGGTAGGATTTGAAATCTTTAATATCATTAAATTGTTTTGGATTTACAAATATACTCACTATTGTTTTTTTATTTAACTGAATTGATTTTTTTATAAGAGATATGTGACCCTCATGTATACCACCCATTGTAGGTACAAAACCAATATCATTAAAAGGTTTCAATGTTTTACGTAAAATATTGTTATTTAATATAATTTTCATTTGTATTAAAATATTTAATAAGTAAAACATTTAAATGATTAAACAAGCTATTATTCCTTTGGCTGGGTTAGGTACACGACTGCTACCTTTAACGAGTGTTTTTGCAAAAGAACTTTTACCTATTAATGGAAAACCTGGATTAGAATATATAATAAATGAATGCATAGATGCAGGCATTAAGGAAATAATTTTCATTATATCAAAAAGAAAAATGATGATTAAAAAATATTTTTATAATGATAAATTTTATAAAAATTTGATTATTAAGAAAAATGATCCACGCATTATTGAGGAGTATAAAAAAATCTTAAGATTTAGAAAAATGATTAAATTTGTTTATCAGAATAAACCAAAAGGAACTGGAGATGCTGTTCTTAAAACTAAAAAATATATTAAAGATGAATACTTTTTAATGTTATTACCAGACGATCTTATAATAAAAAAAAACTGCTCCAAGTCTATGATTGCTTCACATAAAAAGAACAAAGCCTCAGTGATGGCAAGTATGACTGTTAACAAAAAAAATGTTTCAAGATGGGGAATCTATAAACTTGATAAAAAATTAAATAAGACAGATTATCTAATTAATAGTGTAGTTGAAAAACCAAATATTAAAGATGCTCCTTCCAATAAAGCTGTAATTGGTAGATATATATTACCTAAAAATATTTTTTCAAAACTAAAAAATTTGAAACCTAGTAAAAGTGGTGAAATCCATATTACTGATGCTATTCAATTATTAATTAATGACAATAAAAAATTCATAGCACATAATTTTACCGGAAAATATTTAGATTGTGGAAGCATGGATGGATATATTAATTCTTCTAAGGAGATTGCAAAATTATGAAACTTTGCATGATTGGTACAGGTTATGTCGGCCTTGTAAGTGGTGTATGTTTTTCAGATCTTGGAAATGATGTCATTTGTGTCGATAGAGATAAAAATAAAATAGATAATCTTAAGCAAGGTATAATTCCAATCTATGAGCCAGGATTAGCAGAATTGGCTATTAAAAATTATAAAAATAAAAGATTAAAATTTTCAACTGATTTAAATGACTCAGTAAAAAAATCAGATATTGTTTTTATATGTGTTGGAACACCTGTAAAAAAGAATGGGACTGGTGCAGATCTTAGCCAAATATATTCAGTAGTAAATTCAATATCGAAAACTTTTAATAAGTTCAAAATAATTATAACGAAATCAACAGTTCCAGTTGCAACTGGAGACGAAATTGAAAAGATATTATCAAAAAAGGTAAATAAAAAAAAATTTTCAGTAGTATCTAATCCTGAATTTCTACGAGAAGGGGAAGCTATAAGAGATTTTATTTATCCTGATAGAATTGTAATTGGAGCTAATGACAAAAAATCTGCTAAAATGTTACGAAATCTTTACTTGCCATTAATATCCAAAGGAGCAAAATTTATATCTACCAACCGAAGAGCTGCTGAACTTATTAAATATGCTGCTAATGCTTTTTTAGCAACAAAGATTACATTTATTAATGAAATTGCAAATTTATGTGAAAAGACGAACATTGATGTTGAGGATATTTCAATAGGTATTGGTTTAGATAAAAGAATAGGAAGTCGTTTTTTAAGAGCAGGTCCAGCATATGGCGGATCTTGTTTCCCAAAAGACACTAAGGCTATTGTTACAACTGCAGATAAATTTAAAACAAATTTATCAGTAATTAAAAGTGTTATTAAATCAAACTCTTTAAGATCAGAATTACTTTTAAAAAAGATTAGCCAAATACTCAATAACAAAGTTAGAAACAAAAAGATTTGTTTTTTAGGGGTTACATTTAAGGCAAATACTGATGACATGAGAGACTCATCTAGTCTAGAGATGATACCATTCTTTTCAAAAAAAGGAGCTAAAATAAAATATTATGATCCAAGTGGATTTAAAAAAGAATTTAAAAATATTAAGAATGTAAATTTTGTAAATTCCGTTAGTGATGCTGTTGAGGGATCTGACCTTGTAGTTTTACACACAGAATGGAATGATTTTAAATCAATTAATTTTAAAAAACTACATCCATCCAAAAATCTAAAAATTTATGATATGAGAAATATTTTTTCTCCACTAAAGATTAAATCACAAGGATTTAAATATTTTGGTATTGGAAGATAAAATTTAATTTAGCTCAAAAATAGCATCAACTTCAACAGATACTCCTAGTGGAAGACTATTTGTGCTTACTGCTGCTCTTGTATGCATTCCTGCATCACCAAAAATTGAAGCTATTAAATCAGAAGCACCATTAATTACTTTTGGTTGCTCAGTATAATCCTCTGTTGAATTAACAAATCCAGTTAGTTTAACGCAAGATTTAATTTTAGAAAGATCTTCATCACAAGCTTTTTTTACCTGTGCAACAATACTTAGCCCACATCTTTCTGCTGCTTTGTAAGCTTCTTCTGTAGTCAAGTCTTTACCAACCTTACCTTTGATTAGCTCACCTTTTGAGTTAATTGATATTTGGCCAGAAACATAAAGAAGGTTTCCTACAATTTTTGTTGCCACATAAGAACCAACAGGAGCTTTAGCTTCAGGTAATTCTATTTTTAATTCTTTAATTTTATTTTCAAAGTTCATTAACTATTCTCTCTTTTTATTTTGTTTATATTTTTAAATTTTTTGTACTTTTTTAATTCTTTTTTGTTTTCTTTTTTGTTTTCTTTTTTTTACCTTTCTTATTTTTATCGTATTCTTTTCTTTTCTCAATAAGGATTAATGCTTCTTCCATTGTTAATTCAGTTGGATCTTTTTCTTCTGGAATTGTAGCGTTTAAAGACTTATATTTAATATACGGACCATACTGACCTTTCATTACTCTAACAGGTTTTTTATCCTCAGGATGCTCTCCAAGTTCTTTAATTATTGAAGAAGACATTCTTCCTGGTTTTGCCTCAGCGATAAGGGTAATTGCCCTGTTAAGACCAATTGAAAATATTTCTTCTATGTTTTCAATTCTTGCAGATTTGTTTTCACATTTTAGATATGGACCAAATCTTCCAGTATTTAGAGTAATTTCTTTTTGGTTTTCAGGATTTAATCCTAAAGATTTAGGTAATGAACATAAAAATTGAGCTTTTTCTAAATCAATATTTTCTAATTCTAAACCTTTAGGTATAGATACATTTTTTAAAAGTTCATTGACATCAGGTTTAAGTTTTTTTGTTTTCTTTTTTTTCTTTGTAACTTTTTCTATTGAATTTTCCTCTGGCATTTTCTCATATTGAAGATAGGGGCCAAATCTTCCATTCTTTAAATAAATATCATTTCCATTTTCGTGTTTACCAATGAACTTAGGTTCAGATAATTGAGCTTGTGCTGCTGCTTTTGCTTTAGATAAAGGTCTAGTAAATTTACATTCTGGATAATTAGAACATCCAATAAACGCTCCACCTCTAAAACTATTTTTTAAACTTAATGAACCTGTTTCACATAATTGACATTTTCTAACAACTTTTCCATCCTTATCTTTGTCAAAAATCAAAGTACCTAAGCTTTCATTCAACAGATCTAAAACTTCTCTGGTTCTTTTTTCTTTTACTTCTAAAACATTATTATTAAAATCTTTCCAAAACATTTCTAAAACTTTTATCCAGCTTTCTTTTCCGGTTGTTATTTCATCTAGTTGATCCTCTAATCCTGCGGTAAAATTGTAATCTACATATTTGGAAAATAATTTTTCTAAAAAGGCAGATATTAGTTTTCCACGATCAGTGGGAAAAAATCTTTTATTAAGTATTTCTGCGTATCCTCGGTTTGCGATAGTAGATATAATACTCGCATAAGTGGATGGTCTACCAATTCCAAGTTCTTCTAATTTTTTTACTAGACTTGCTTCTGAGTATCTTGGTGGAGGTTGAGTAAAATGCTGTTCATCTATAAGTGACTCAATATTAATTGGGCCTTTTTCCATTTCAGGTAAGATTGCTTCATCTTCATCTTTACTAGGACTAGGGTATACTTTTAAATACCCATCAAATTTCAATACTGAACCACTAGATTTACATATTGTTAGGTTGTCTTCAGAAGTTATTGTTATTGTATTTCGATCAAATTTTGCAGTCTCCATTTGAGATGATAAAGCTCTACCCCAAATTAAATTATAGAGTTTTTGCTGATCTGTACTCAAATATTTTTTAACTGTGTCTGGTGATCTACTTATATCAGTTGGTCTAATAGCTTCATGAGCCTCTTGAGCATTCTTTGCTTTTTTTCCTGAATAATTTAAGGATTTTTCAGGTAAATATTCTGCCCCATATTGACTTTTGATAAAATCTCTAAAATCTGAAATCGCATCAGCAGAAAGATTTGTCCCGTCAGTTCTCATATAGGTAATCAATCCTATAGTTTCCCCATCAATCTCGATGCCTTGATATAATTTTTGAGCAATTTGCATTGTTCTAGAAGCTCCAAAACCCAATCTACTCGAAGCTGCCTGTTGTAATGTTGATGTTGTAAATGGACCAGAAGGGTTTCTATTTACAATTTTTGATGAAATATCACTTATATTAAATTTTTTATCTTTAATGCTCTTTATTGCATCATTAATTTCAATTTTATTTTTAAAAGAAAATTTTTCTATTTTGTTTCCATTTAATTGAGAAATACTTGAAGTAATCAATTTATTTTTTTTATCTTGAAAATTAATACTTAATGTCCAAAATTCTTCTGGATCAAAAGACTCTATTTCATGCTCTCTCTCGGTTATAAGTTTTAAAGCTACAGATTGTACTCTACCAGCAGATTTTGATCCTGGTAATTTGGTCCAAAGAATAGGTGATATATTAAAACCAACTAAATAATCAAGAGCTCTTCTGGCCATATAAGCATCAACAAGTAATGGCTCAATTTGGCGTGGATTATCAATACCATAAGTTACTGCCTTTTTAGTAATTTCATTAAAAACAACTCTCTCAACTTCTTTATCTTTTAATAGTTTTTTTTCATTTAAATATTCTTTTACGTGCCACGCTATCGCTTCTCCTTCACGATCCGGGTCAGTTGCCAAAATAATTTTACTTGAGTCTTTTGCTGCATCAGTAATTTCTTTTAAATATTTTTTTGAAAAACTATCAACTTCCCATTCCATTTTAAAATTTTGATTTGGGTCAACTGAGCCATTTTTTGATGGTAAATCTCTAATATGTCCATAGCTAGCTAAAACAGTATAATTATCACCCAAGTATTTATTAATAGTTTTAGCTTTTGCAGGACTTTCAACTATGACTAGATTCATAATTTAACAAACTACCCAAAAGTCTTTGATAGTCAAATTAATAAATTTTAGTCTTGCTTTCTTCTTTATTTTTCAATCGTTTAATATTTTCTCTATGAGTGAAGAAGATCAAAATAAACATTATTCCAAAAAAAATAGCATTACTTAACTGGCCAGTAATTAGAATATAAATAGGCACTGACATAGATCCTATTATTGATGAAAGTGAAGAGTATCTGGATATTAAAAATATGATTCCCCAACTTGAAACAAAGATAAAACCTAGTAAAAAATTTACAGAAAATAAAATTCCAACGTATGTAGCTACCCCTTTGCCACCTTTAAATTTAAGCCATAGTGGAAAAACATGTCCTAAAAAAGCACATAAAGAAGCTATGTATATTAATTCAGGAAAATTAACTTTTACGTAAATAACTGGAATTATAGCTTTAGTTATATCTAATATCAAAGTTGTATAACCAATCAGCTTATTACCTGTTCTTAACGCATTTGTTGCACCTATGTTACCAGAACCTATTTCCCTAATATCTTTGTTTAAGAAGATTTTAGTTAAAATTAAACCAAATGGAATAGAACCCATTAGATATGAGGCAATACCAACAACTAAATAATCCATTTTTATATTTTAAATAACTCTCTACCTTTTACAAAGGTATTAGTGACCTTTCCCTGAAGTTTTTTGTCTTCAATGGAAGTATTTTTAGATTTTGAAATTAAATTTTCTTTTTTTACAATCCATGGTTTATTTAGATCAACAATACAAAAATCTGCATCATTACCTATTGAAAGATTTCCTTTATCAATTCTTAAAATTTTTGCTGGATTAGTTGTAAGTGCTTGAATAATGGTTTCAAGTTTTACTGACCCGTTATGATATAATTCTAGGGATAAAGATAGTAATGTTTCTATACCTGAAGCTCCCGTAGCAGCTTGTGAAAAAGTCAATCGTTTAGACTCTTCATCTTCAGGTTTATGATCTGAAACTATTACATCAATAGTTTTATCTTTAAGTCCTTGTACTAGTGCTTCTCTATCTTCTTCTTTTCTTAGAGGAGGAGACAATTTTAAAAATGTTTTAAAATCACCAATATCATTTTCATTAAGAGATAAATTATTTATAGAGACACCACAGGTAAATTTTATATCACTTTTTCTTTCCTTAATTACTTCGACTGATTTTGCTGCAGAGAGTTGCGATATATGGTATCGACACTTATTTTTCTCAAGAAGAGCTAAGTCTCTTTCAATGATAATTCTTTCAGCAATATCAGGTATTCCTGATAAACCTAGTTTAGTAGCAATTATACCTGAGTTAATCATTCCATTTTTAGAGAGATGATAGTCTTCAGCATGTTGCATAATTAAACAATCTAAGTCTTTAGCTGAATTCATTATTCTGGACATTAAACTAGTATTTTGAATAGTTTTAATTCCATCTGTAAATGCAATTATTCCTTTTTTTGCTAACAAGCCAAATTCGGTCATGTTAGTTCCCTCAATATTTTGTGTTAAAGAAGCACAAGGAAATATATTTATCTTAGATTTATCTCTTCCTCTTCTTTTTAAGAAATCTACAATTGAAACGTTGTCTATTATTGGATCAGTGTTAGGCATTGTAACTACAGAGGTTACTCCACCTGATAATGCTGCGTTACTTAATGTTCTAAAATTTTCTTTATATTCATAGCCTGGCTCACCTACAAAAACTCTCATATCAACTAGTCCAGGAAAGATATATTTGCCTTTCAAATCTAATGGTTTTTCCCTTGTGGGTAAATTATTAGAATTTACTTTTTTACCTATAGCTTCAATTTTTCCATCTTCTGATATTATTAAACCTCCATTCTCATTTAATGAGTTAAAAGGATCAATAATATTTGCATTTATAAAATATTGTTTTTTCATTTATTCACAAAATATTTTTAAACAAGCCATTCTTACCGCTACACCAAGTTCTACTTGTTCTTTTATTACACTTTTATTAATATCATCAGCCAGTCTTGTATCGATTTCTATTCCTCTATTCATAGGACCAGGATGCATAATAATTGCATCTGATTTTGCATGATCAAGTTTGTCTGGAGTTAAACCATAATACTCATAGTACTCTCTATTTGAGGAAAGAAATGAACTAGTCATTCTTTCGTTTTGAAGTCTTAACATCATTACTATATCACAATCTTTAAGCCCTTTTTTCATGTTAGTAAAAGTATTGACTCCAAATTTTTCAATTTCTTTTGGCATTAAATTTGTTGGTGCAATAATATTTACTTCAGCGCCTAGCATAGTTAATAAATAAATATTTGATCTTGCAACTCTTGAATGGAGAATGTCACCGCAAATTGCAATTTTTAATCCTTGAATTTTATTTTTTCGGTTAATTATTGTTAAGGCATCTAGTAAAGCTTGAGTAGGGTGTTCTCTTCGACCATCACCAGCATTTAGTACAGCACAATTAACTTTTTGAGATAATAAGTTACAAGCTCCTGAGTCTTGGTGTCTAATGACAATTATATCAGGGTGCATAGCATTTAACGTCATTGCTGTATCAATTAAAGTTTCACCTTTTTTAATTGCAGAGTTTCCCATATTCATTGACATGACATCTGCTCCTAAACGTTTACCTGCTAATTCAAAGGAACTTTGTGTTCTAGTAGAAGGTTCAAAAAATAAGTTAATTTGTGTTTTTCCATTTAGAATATTTAAACGTTTATTTTTACTTTGATTAAGCTTAATGAATGACTGTGACTCATCTAAAATCAAATTCACATCATTGATTGATAAATCTTGAATACCTAACAAATGTTTTTGGGAAATTTTAATAGCTTTATGTGTTTTAGATGCCATTAAAATTAACTCTATAACTATAAAGTAATGTCATGGCAAGTATTAATTGTTTAAAAAATCTATTGCTCCCTGAAGTATAAAAGCTGCAGCATTTTGATCTATATTTTTTTCTCTTTTGCTCACATTAACATCAAGTTGGCTAGATAGATTAAAAGCTCCGACGGTAGAAAGCCTCTCATCCCAAAGGCACACATCTATACCAATAGCCTTATCTATATTAGCTGAAACATCGTTAACAGATTGCGCAGATCTACCTGAAGAACCATCCATATTGAGAGGATTGCCAATTATAATTCCTTTAATATCATACTCATTAATTATCTCTTTTAATTGAATAATTAACTCATTTGTATTTGTTTTAGCAATTGTCTTAAAGGGGGTGGCTATAGATTGCCTCTCATCACATATTGATACACCAATTCTTTTAGAGCCAAGATCTAATCCAATTAATCTAGAGGGTTCAGCCTGTTTTTTTTTTAAATCTTCAATAGCGATCATATTGTATATTTTTAACTTAAGTGATAGTTTGCGACATATTTAAATACCATATGAGCATTGATCTTAAAACAATAAAACATATTTCAAAACTATCAAGGATTTCAGTTGATGAACAAAAAGCTGAAAAGCTTGCAGGTGATTTAAACTCAATTTTCAAATTTATTGAAAAATTGAATGAATTAGATACTGACAATGTAGAACCACTTACATCTGTTGCTGAAACAACTTTAAAATTTAGATCTGATGAAGTTAAAAATCAAAATATAAGAGAACAAATTATAAAAAATTCACCTGAAGATAACGAGGATTTTTTTGTAGTTCCAAAAGTTGTTGAATAATGTCTGATATAACTTCACAATCATTAACTTCATTAGTAAAAAATATTAAAGAAAAAAAATTATCCTCTGAGGAAGTTACCAAAGCTTTTGTTGATCGTTCTGAAAAATCAAAAGAATTAAATTCTTATATTACTGAAGATTTTTCAAATGCAATTGATAAATCAAAAAAATTTGATGAAAAACCCAATCTAGATTTAAAGCTCCCAGGAATACCAATGGCAGTAAAAGATCTTTTTTGTACTAAAGATATTAGAACTACTGCAGGTAGTAAAATTCTTGAAAATTTTATTCCCACTTACGAGTCTTCAGTGACTCAAAATATATGGAACGAAGGAGCTATTTTGCTTGGTAAATTAAATTGCGATGAATTTGCCATGGGATCCTCAAACGAAACAAGTTTCTATGGAAATGTTCAAAACCCAATTGATAAAGGATTGGTACCAGGTGGATCTTCTGGTGGTTCTGCTGCAGCAGTGAGTGGCCAACTGACACCGATTACGATAGGAACTGATACTGGTGGATCAATAAGACAACCAGCATCTTTTACAGGAACAGTAGGTTTAAAACCTACTTATGGAAGTTGTTCTAGGTATGGAATAGTTGCCTTTGCATCTTCATTAGATCAAGCGGGACCAATGTCACAAAATGTTGAGGACTGTGCATTGTTGCAAGAAGTAATTAGTTCTTATGACAACAAAGACTCTACATCAATAGATTTTAAAAGAAGTCAATATAGCAAAGAATTATCAAAAGATATTAAAGGAAAAAAAATAGGAATACCCAAAGAGTATAGAGTAGAGGGTATGCCAAAAGAAATTGAAGAGTTATGGAAAAAAGGAATTGAATACGCAAAAGATTGTGGTGCGGAGATAATTGATATTTCATTACCTAACACTAGTTATGCTTTACCAACATATTATATAGTTGCTCCCGCAGAAGCTTCCTCAAATTTAGCCAGATATGATGGTGTCAAGTATGGTTTTAGAGCTAAAGGCGAAAACTTAATAGATATGTATGAAAAAACAAGATCAGAAGGTTTTGGTGCTGAAGTCCAACGAAGAATAATGATTGGAACTTATGTTTTATCATCAGGATATTACGATGCTTATTACTTAAAAGCACAAAAAGTTAGAAAGTTGATTAAAAATGATTTTGATGAAGCGTATAAAAAAGTAGATGCTATTTTAACACCTTCAACACCTAGTTCAGCGTTTAAGATAGGTGAAAAGAAAAATGATCCAGTTTCAATGTATTTAAATGACATCTTTACTGTACCTGTAAATTTAGCAGGTTTGCCAGCTATATCTATACCAGCAGGTCTTGACGCATCAGGATATCCTTTAGGATTACAGATTATTGGTAAAGCATTTCAAGAACAAGAAATTTTAAATTTAGCATATGCAATGGAGGATAAAATTAATTTTAAAAATAAAATCACTGATTGGTGGATTAAATAGTGCCTAAAGAAAATTCAGAATATCTAATTGAAAGGTATGATAACGTTTATGAAGTTGTTATTGGTCTTGAAGTGCATGCGCAAGTAACATCTAATTCAAAATTATTTTCATCTTCATCAACAAAATTTGGAGCAGAACCTAACACCCAAGTTAGTTTAGTTGATGCTGCATTTCCAGGAATGTTACCTGTAATTAATGAATACTGTGTGAAACAAGCAATAAAAACAGGTATTGGTTTAAAAGCTAAAATTAATAAGAGATCAGTTTTTGATAGAAAAAATTATTTTTATGCTGATCTTCCTCAAGGATATCAAATTTCTCAATTTAAATACCCCATAGTAGGTGAAGGAACAGTGATTCTAGATATGCCTAATGGACAAAAAGAGGTTGGCATTGAAAGACTTCATTTAGAGCAAGATGCTGGAAAAAGTATTCATGATATGGATCCACAAAATACATTAGTAGATTTAAATAGATCGGGTGTAGCTCTAATGGAAATAGTAAGTAAACCTGATCTTAGAACCCCAGATGAAGTAAGTGCGTATATAAAAAAACTCAGATCAATAATGAGATATTTAGGTACTTGTGATGGTAACATGCAGGAAGGCTCTTTAAGAGCAGATGTTAACGTTTCTGTCAGATTAAAAGATTCTAAAGAACTTGGAACACGTTGTGAAATTAAAAATGTTAACTCTATAAAATTTATGCAAATGGCGATTGATTATGAAGCAAATAGACAAGTTGATTTAATTGAAGAGGGTAAATCGATTGACCAAGAAACAAGATTATTTGATACAAAAAAAAATGAAACTAGATCAATGAGATCTAAAGAAGATGCTCATGACTATAGATATTTTCCAGATCCAGATTTATTACCATTAGAAGTCAGCGATGAATTTATCGATCAATTAAAAGTGGATATTCCAGAATTACCTGACGATAAAAAGAAAAGATTTATAGATGAATTTAAAGTATCTGCTTATGAAGCTACAATTTTAGTATCTGATATTGATACCGCAAAGTACTTTGAAGAAGTTGTTGCAAAAATGGGTAAGAACCGTGATATGAAATTAGCTGTTAACTGGATTACGGGTGAATTATTTGCTGTCTTGAATAATAAAAATTTAGAAATATCTGAAAGTCCAATAAGTGCAAAAAATTTAGCTAAGTTAATTAATTTGATTAAAAATGGAACAATTTCTGGAAAAATAGCTAAAACAATATTTGAATTAATGTTGAATGGAGACAAAGATCCTCAAGTAATTGTTGAAGAAAAAGGTTTAAAACAAGAGAGTGACCCTAAAGCACTAGAAGCTTTAATTGATAAGATAATTGATGATAATCGAGAAAAAGCTATTGAATACAAAAATGGAAAAGAAAAATTATTTGGTTTTTTTGTGGGTCAAGCAATGAAAGTTTCTGGTGGTAAAGCTAACCCACAGTTAATAAATGAGATATTAAAGAAGAAACTTTAATTTTGTGAAATTGGTAGACACAAAGGACTTAAAAGGCCATGGGTACGAACCTAAAAATTAACGATAAACTTCAACAATACATAGATAATTTTAGCTTAAAGCTTAATCCTATTCAGCAAGAGATAATAGATCACAACAATACACTTGGTGATATTAAAAGAATGCAAGTTGCAACATCACAATGTCATTTTCTACACTTAATTATAAAAACTTCTAATATTAAAAATGTACTTGAAATTGGAACTTTCACAGGTCTAAGTGCACTTTCAATTTCACTCGCACTGCCTAATGATGGAAAACTTATAGCTCTTGATAAAAATGAAGAAACAAACAAAGTTGCTTTAAACTTTTTCAAAAAAGCAAATCAAGATCATAAAATTGAAACAAAAATAAAACCTGCTCTAGAAAGTTTAGATGAATTAAAAAATAATAAATTTGATATGGTTTTTATTGATGCGGATAAAATGAATTATAAAGAATATTATGAAAGATCTTTAAAGTTAGTAGATAAAGGTGGATTGATAATTATTGATAATGTTCTGTGGCATGGTGAAGTTGCTGACAAAGATAATCTAGATAAATATACCGTTAATATAAGAGAATTTAATTCATATGTTTCAAATGACAAAAGAGTGGAACAAATTATAGTACCATTGGGTGATGGGATGATGGTTTGTAGAGTTTTGTAATGTTTGAAGTTTTAGGTTTCTATAAATTTATAAAGATTAGATCTTTAAAAAAAAATAAAGACTTACTTCAAGATTTTTTAATTAAAAAGAAAATTAGGGGAACTATTATTATTGCAAATGAAGGTTTAAACGGAACAATATCTGGTGATATTAATGATATTAAAAGTATTATTAATAAATTAAAAAAAATATTTTCCTTCAAAGAATTTGATAACAGTAATAAATCCAAATCTGGTTTTCAACCATTCCATAAGCCAAAAGTAAAAATTAAAAAAGAAGTCATTCCTATGAGCTTGACTTTAAATTCTAAAGAAAGAAATTTGGATACACATTTAGATCCAAAAGAATGGAATAAATTAATCCAAAAAAAAGACACACATATAATAGATACAAGAAAACCTTTTGAATTTAATGTTGGGACGTTCAAAAAATCAGTTAACCCGGATGTTAATAATTTTAGAGACTTTCCTAAATACCTAAACAAACTTAAAAAAGACAAACCTGTTGCTATGTTTTGCACTGGGGGAATTAGATGTGAAAAAACTTCTGTTTATTTAAAAAAAAAAGGATTTAAAAATATCTACCAATTAAATGGTGGCATTTTAAATTATCTTAAAAAAACTAAGGAAAAAGATAGTTTGTGGAAAGGTGAATGTTTTGTTTTTGATAACAGAATCAGTCTTAAACATGGGTTAAAAGTTGGAAGTTACTTTATGTGTAGCGGTTGCAGAAAACCAATTTCAGTAAAAGATAAAAAATCTAAAAAATATGAAGAAGGTGTTTCTTGCCCAAATTGTCATGATGATTTAACTGATACTCAAAAAGCCAGATTTAGAATGAGACAGAAACAAATAAACCTTGCTAAAAAGAGTGGATCAAAGCATATATTCCAGAAAGAATTTAAATAAAAAATATTGTCTAAACAAATAAATTTAACAAAAGACCCTATTTGGGATCTTCTAAGAAAAGTAACAATTCCTGCAAGCGTAGGCTCTTTGTTCCAGACCTTCTACAATTTAGTCGATACTTGGTTTGCGGGTAGAATTTCAGCTGAAGCTATAGGTGCAGTAGCTAAATCATTTCCTATATATTTTGTAATCATAGCTGTTGGTGTAGGTATAGGTGCTGCAACAAATGCCTGTATAGGTAATTTATTAGGAGAAAAAAAATTTAATAAGGCATCACTATTTATTGCTCAATCAGTTATTTTTGCAATATTAACCTCCGTTATAGTCACATTATTTGGATTAAATGTTTCTAATTTTCTTTTAGGCGTAATGGGCTCTGATGTTTCAAGCATAGCTTTAACAAGAGAATATTTAGATATAATTTTCTACGGTACTTTTATCGTAATGATACAAATTTCTTTAAATGGCGCACTAAATGCTCAAGGTGATACTAAGAGCTACAGAAATGTATTAATTTTTAGCTTTTTCTTAAATATTTTTTTAAATCCATTATTTATTTGGGGTTATGGATTTATACCTGCCTTTGGTATAGGTGGACTTGCTATTGCAACAGTAATTTCTCAATCCATTGGAACATTTTATTTAGCTTATAAAATTAACTCATGTAAATTAAGAAAATATTTATACATACAGTGCTTCATTCCTAAATTAAATATGTTGAAAGAATTATTTTCTCAAGCACTTCCTATAATGTTTAGTATGCTCTTCATAGGAGTTGGTATATTTAATATTTTATATTTTATAGGACAGTTTGGTGAAATGGCAACAGCTGGCTATGGTTCTGCTTTAAGGGTTGAGCAAGTTTTTTTATTACCCGTTATTGGCTTGAATACAGCAGTACTTTCAATCGGTGGTCAGAACTTTGGTGCAAAGAAATTTAATCGTATAAGAGAATTATATACAAAGGCTCTTTTATTTGGCTCATCTTTTATGGTTGGTGCAGGAATTATATTATTTTTTGGAGCAGAATTTTTTGTATCTCAATTTACAGACAATTTAGAAGCAATTAAACATGGAACGCTTTACCTTAAGGTTGCAGCACTAATTGGTCCAATTTACCCAGTATTCTTTATCACCACAGCAGTATTCCAAGCTCTTAAAAAACCAATTTACAGCTTATATTTAAGCATTCTTAGGTTAACAGCATTTCCATTTTTATCTTTATGGTATGTTATTAATATAAGAGGAGGTGATTATAATGATATATTCTATACAATAATGGTTACTAACTGGGTAATGGGTATTGCTTTAATAATTTTCATTGGGTATTTTTTAAATAATGTTTTTAAGCAAAAGAAAAGCCATTTTAGTTATTAGTATTTTCATACTAATATTTTTTTTCACATACTCAGATATTAAATCTCAAGATATCAAGATAACAGATGGAGATACCATTAAAGTAAATGGAGAGAAAATTAGGTTTAGCGGTATTGATACTCCAGAATTAAAACAAACCTGTATTAAGCAAGGGATTAAAATACCATGTGGAATAACAGCCAAACAAATTCTTATAGATAAGATTGCTAATAATAATGTTTCCTGTGTAAAGGAAGGTCAAGATCGATATAAAAGAACTTTAGCCGAGTGTTTTGTAAATAACGATAGTTTATCAAGTTATTTAGTTAGAAGTGGCTATGCATTTGCTTATAGAAGGTATTCTAAAAAATTTATACCTGATGAAAATTATGCCAAATCTAATAAATTTGGTATGTGGTCGATGGAATTCGATTATCCATGGGATTGGAGAAGAAAAAATTAATATTTAATCTGTTCTTAAATTTTTCTCTAATTTTCTTACAAAGAAAGAAACAATTAATATTAAGACTAAATACTCCAATATTAAGAAAGTATAGATTTCTAAAGGTCTATAGGTAGTAACAACTAATTCATTAGCTTTTCTAGTTAAATCACCGATACCAATTATAGAAACCAATGATGACATTTTAAGAACATAAACAAATTGATTTCCAATAGCAGGTAAAATATTTTTTATTGCTTGAGGAAGTATTACTAACCTTAATCTTTTAAAGAAATTTAAACCTAATGAACTTCCAGCTTCCCATTGTGCTTTTTTAATTGAATTTATTCCTGCCCTAAAAATTTCAGCTTGAAAAGCGCTTTCACTTATAGCTAAAGCAATTATTCCAGAAACAAACGGACTAAAGCTAATTCCTGTCATTATTGGTAAACCATAGTAGATCCATAAAATTAAAACTAATAATGGAACAGCTCTTACAATTTCAACATAACCAATATTTATATAAGTTAAATATTTGTTTTTTGCTAAAGAGGGGATGGCAACAATAAAACCCAATATCATAGATATAATAATAGACACTACAGAGATAAAGATTGTTGTAGTTAATCCACTTAATAAGAATTTTAGATTTGTTAATCCCTCAACATTATTAGGTGAAATAATAAACCACCCTAGTTCTTGATTTGTACAAGAGGTGAGGGGAAATATTAAGAGTAAAAAAAATATATTTTTCACTCTTAAAATTATAGATAATTAATTGTTAATATCTAATTGATTATAAACTTTTAAGGTTATATTTAGCTAACAGCTGTTCAAAGAAACCAGAGCTTTTTTTCTTTTCTATCCAGTTACTGACATATTCATTCCAAACACTATCTTTTTTTGGAACCATCATAGCTAGAAAAGCAGGATTTTTTTCACCATCCTGAACTATTGCTAATTGTGGGTATTTAATAACTAGTTTATTAGCTTCTGTTGAACTTGTAATGTTTCCATCAGCTCTACCTGCTAAAACTTCTTGAAAATCTCTAGCTGGGGCTTCAACTGATTTTAAAGTAGAATTTGGGAAAAATTCTTTTGCTTTTTGCTCTTGAGAAGTTCCAAGTGTAGTAGCTATTTTAACACCATTTTTATTTAAAGAATCCCAAGTTGAAAACTTGTTTAAATTTTTTTTAAGAACTAGCGGTACTGTTCCATATTTGTAATATGTAGAAGTAAAACCAGCAACTTCTGCTCTTTTAGGGGTCTTAGTAACACTTGTTGATATATCATATCTACCTGAAGTAATTCCTGAAACGATAGTTTTCCATTCTGTTGGAACAAAAGTAACTTTTACACCCATGTCTTTTGCTAATTCATTCATTACATCAATATCAAAACCCTTATATTTATTTGTTGCTGGGTCTTTCATGGTCATTGGATCCCAGTCACCTGTAGTTCCAGCTTTTAATTCACCAGATGCTAATATCTGATCTAGTTTAGACTCTGCGTTAACTGAAAGGGGTAAAAGCACCATTAGTGCAAGTAAGATAAGTTTTTTCATAACTCTTTTTACCTACAAATGATTAAAAATAACCTTATAACCTTGACGCACTATCATTAATCCATGAGCACAAATGCTCTGAAAATGAACGCCTAACAAATAAATTAACTAAATTTTTACCCTTATTAATTATTATAACATCTATGTTATTTAGTAGGGTTTGTGTCGTTGATCCCTTTTTTTCTTTAAATTCATTAAAATTAAATGGACTACCAGATGCAAATAATTCATAAATATTTTTTCCTTCTAATTCTAGCATTACAAAATGATCTGTAACATCAATTACACCACCTAAATTTGTTTTTGAAACACTGTTGTATAAACTTTCTTCAACATCATATTTATTTGTATCTTTTTCACTTGTCTCGTTGGATATTATCATCCACTCATCTGGGCTTAGCCAAATAGAAGTAAGCTTAGAACTTGATGATGAAGTATTTGCTTCTGTAGGCAAAATCATATCTAAATGTTTACCAACTGTAGTAAAAAATTCTCTTTTTTTTCCTCTTAGATTAAGTTTCATTATAGGTGAAATTTCTTTAATAGAGATATCATTATGTTTAATTGCTTTATTAATTGGAGAATTATAATTAAGCATTCAACCTCTTATTTTCTTCATCAAAAAAAATTGAATTTGAAATAGTCACATTAATCGTTTTATTTTCCATTGGAATGAATAATTTTTTTCCCATCATATTCTTTCCACCCTTAACAACGGCTAAGGCAATAGATTTTTTTAAATTAGGACTGTAATAGCTTGATGTAACGTGCCCGAGCATATTGACAGGAGACTGATTAAGGTCCGAGACTATTTGTGCCCCTTCTTCTAAAACTATATTTGGATCATCTGTCACAAGCCCAACTAATTGTTTACGATCTTCTTTCATAGTATCCGATCTATAAAGTGATCTTTTACCAATAAAATCATATTTCTTTTTACTTACAACCCAATCCATCTGAAGATCAATAGGGGTCATCGTTCCATCTGTATCTTGACCAACAATAATAAAGCCTTTTTCAGCACGTAGTAAATGCATAGTTTCAGTTCCATATGGAGTTATATTAAATTCATTACCTGCTTCCATACATTTTTCCCAAAGAGCTTTTCCATAATTTGCTTGAACATTAATTTCATAGCTATGTTCTCCAGTAAAACTAATTCTCATTATTCTACATTTAATATTTCCAATTTGAGTATTCTTAAATGACATATGAGGAAAACTTTCTTCAGATAAATCTAGATCAGGAATAATTTTATTTAATATTTTCTTACTATTTGGACCACAAATACTAGCTGTAGCGTAATGATCAGTTACAGAAGTTAAATAAACATCAAGTTCAGGCCATTCAGTTTGTAGGTAATCTTCAAGTTTACCTAAAACGTTTGCAGCACCACCGGTTGTTGTTGTCATCAGGTAATGATTTTCTCCAAGTCTTGTAGTAACGCCATCGTCATAAACCATGCCATCCTCGTTTAACATTAAACCATATCTACACTTACCAATACCAAGTTTTGACCAAGCGTTTGTATAAATCCTATTTAAAAATTCTGATGCATCACTACCTTGAATGTCAATTTTACCTAATGTTGATGCATCTAATATCCCGGCACTTTCTCTTGCTGCAACACTTTCTCTTTGAACAGCTTCATGCATAGTTTCACCTTTAATAGGGTAGTACCAAGCTCTCTTCCACTGACCAACATTTTCAAATTCAGCTTTATTTTCTATGTGCCAATCATTCATAGGAGTTCTTCTGAATACATCAAAATACTCTCCAACATTACGCCCAACAATAGTTCCAAAAGTTAGTGGTGTATAAGGAGGTCTAAATGTTGTGGTTCCAAGCTCACCCATTTTAACACCAGCTGTATCAGCAATTATTCCAAGTGCATGCATATTCCCAAGTTTACCTTGATCAGTACCCATACCAGTTGTTGTATATCTTTTCACATGTTCTATTGATCTAAAGCCTTCTCTTAGAGCAAGCTTAATATCCTTTGCTGTTGCATCATTTTGGTAATCAACAAATGGTTTTGTTTTTCCTATTGGTTTATCTGATGGTAAAAGCCAAATATTTCTTTTTGAATTATCCTCTTCACTTTCTATAGATAAGTTGTCAAAATCTGTTTTTTCAATTTTTAAAAATTTTTTTAAATTATTTGATAAATTATTTACAATTTCATTTATCTTAAAATCCCCATTACAAGATCCAACACTTAATTGATCAGATGGATATTTGTTTGGTAAAAAAACTTTATTGTTTTCATCAAATTTTAGTTTTCCACCTGATTGTGTAAATAAATGGACAGCAGGGGTCCAACCTCCAGCTACACCTAGACAATCACAAGAAATATCTATTTTGTTTCCAGTTACAGACAAACCATCATTAGACAGCTTCATTGCCGATATAGAATTTAGTCTTTTATAGCCTTTTGTATCTACAATTGTGTGAGACCAATGAATTTTTATACCAACATTCTCAACTGCTTTTATAATTTTTGAATTTGAACTTTCCCTGATATCAATAACTGCCTCAACTTTAATACCTTTGTTGTGAAGGCATAAGGCAGTTTCGTAAGCACTATCATTATTAGTAAAAAAAACATTTTTTTTACCCGAAACTACACCAAAAAAATCAGCATATTTTTTTATAGCTGAAGAAAGCATAATCCCAGGCCTATCATTATTATTAAAGATAAGTGGCCTTTCTAATGCACCTGTTGCAAGAATAACTTTTTTAGCTCTAATTTTTAATAATCTTTGTCTAATTTTACCTTGTTTATTTTTTTTCTCTAAATGATCTGTCAAGTTTTCTCTTGCTAATAAATAATTATATCCATGAAATGCCGCAACGCTTGTTCTGGTTTTAACTTCTAGATTTCTGATATTGTTTAATTCTTTAATTTCTTTTTTAATCCAATCCGAAGAACTTTGGTTTTCAATTTTATTAAATTCTCTATTTTGATAAATAGTTGATCCTCCCAATTCATTTTTTTCATCTACCAATAATGTTTTAAAATTATTTTTTGCAGCATTTTTAGCAGCTAAAATTCCAGATATACCAGCTCCAACTACCAATACATCACAATGAACATATCTGTGATCATAAATATCAGGATCTCTATCTGTTGGGGATTTACCTAAACCAGCTGAATGTCTAATTAAAAATTCATATTTCTCCCAGAAGCTTGCTGGCCACATAAATGTTTTGTAATAAAATCCAGCGGGTAAAAATGCTGAAATTGCATTATTTATTCCTCCAATATCAAAATTTACACTTGGCCAACAATTTTGGCTAGATGCCTCTAGTCCTTCATATATCTCTAGCTCTGTAGCTCTCACATTTGGTTCGGTTCTATTAGTTTTATCATTTACCTGAACAATTGCGTTTGGCTCTTCAGATCCAGCAGTCATTATGCCTCTTGGTCTATGATATTTAAAACTTCTACCAACTAAATGAATATCATTAGCGAGTAGAGCAGAAGCTAATGTGTCCCCTTTGAATCCGTAGTAAATTTTGCCATTAAATTTAAAAGAAACTCTAACAGTTTCATCTATAAATTCACTCGATTGAACTCTTAAATTTGTTGGCATATTATTCTGAAGGAGGTTTTTTACCCATTTTATAAATTAATTTTATCTCATCGTTAGATGTGTCTCTCACCATATTAAACCATTTTCTACACCCATGTGCATGATTCCATCTTTCAAATTGAACTCCTTTAATATTTTTTCTCATAAACAAATACTCTGCCCATTCATCATCACTTAATTCTGTTGGTTGTTTTGGTCTTTCTATATGCGCTTCTCCACCAGCTTTAAATTCTTGATGGTCCCGCTCACCACAATATGGGCATTTTATGATAAACATTAATGAGCAACCGCTGCAGCACCATGTTCATCAACAAGGTCTCCGCTTACAAATCTATTTAAGTTGAATGCAGCATTTAGCTTATGAGGTTCATCATTAGCAATAGTGTGCGCAAATAAATCTCCCGAACCAGGTGTTGCTTTAAATCCACCCGTTCCCCAGCCACAATTAAAATATAATCCTTTAACAGAGGTCTTGCTTAATATTGGACTAGCATCTGGACAAATATCCACAATACCTCCCCATTGCCTCAACATTCTCATTCTACTAAAAATAGGGTATAGTTCTAAAATAGCATTTAATGTTCCTTCTACTATCTGGTGACTACCTTTTTGCGAATATGAAACGTAGTCGTCTGTTCCTGCGCCAATTACCAGTTCACCCTTATCTGATTGACTAACATAAGCATGCACCGCGTTAGACATAACTACAGTATCAATAATTGGTTTAACAGGTTCTGAAACCAATGCTTGTAATGGTTTACTTTCAAGAGGCAATTTTATACCAGCCATATTTGCTACAACACTTGAATGACCAGCGGCAACAACGCCAATTTTTTTTGTTTTTATAAAACCTTTTGTTGTTTCTAAACCTTCAACAGTATCAAGATTTCTTTTAATTCCTTTAACTTCACAATTTTGAATTATATCAACACCCATTTCATCTGCTCCTCTAGCATAACCCCAAGCAACAGCATCATGTCTTGCTGTTCCAGCTCTTCGTTGTAAAGTTCCGCCTAGAACAGGATATCTGATATCCGGTGATGTATTAATTATTGGACAAAATTTTTTTACTTCTTCAGTACTCAAATAAACAGCATCTATACCATTTAATCTATTCGCATGAGTCCTTCTTTTTAAATCTCTGACATCTTGAAGATTATGAGCAAGATTCATAACACCTCTTTGGCTGAACATTACATTATAATTTAGTTCCTGAGATAAACCTTCCCAAATTTTTAATGCATGATCATAAAGCCCTGCGCTTGCATCCCACAAATAATTTGATCTAATTATGGTAGTATTTCTTCCAGTATTTCCTCCACCAATCCAACCTTTTTCAACAACTGCAATATTTTTCATATTGTGTTTTTTTGCCAAATAATATGCGGTCGCTAAACCATGACCACCTCCACCAATAATAACAGCATCATATTCTTTTTTTGGCAAAGGATCTTTCCATGCTCTTTGCCAATTCTCATGGTATGAGAAAGCATTTTTGATTAGCGAAAATACAGAGTACTTATTTTTCATTATTATCGAATAATTACTTTATAAATATTGAATTTTCAATACAATCACTTAATACACTATGTCATACGGAAGAGTGGGTGAGAGGCTGAAACCAGTCGTTTGCTAAATGACCGTGCGAGGAAACTTGTACCGAGGGTTCGAATCCCTCCTCTTCCGCCATTAAAATAGGGGATGGTCTTTAAAAAAGTCTTTCATTTGTATAGGTTTTTTTTCCAAGATATATCTGTAAACATTATAGTTTTCTAAAACACGCTGAACATAGTTTCTTGTTTCTCTAAATTTTATCAACTCAACCCAATCTACAAAATTGATTTGTTTTTTTTGAGGATTTTTATTTAATTTTTTCCAATATTTAACTCTATTAGGTCCTGCGTTATAAGCTGCTACAGCAAAAGGATAGGCACCATCATATTGTAAAATTAAACCAGCAATATAATGAGAACCTAGATTAATGTTATATTCAGGATCAGTAGTAAGTCTTGATTTTGAATAAGGAAGTTTTGCTTGTTTGGAAACTAGCTTGGCCGTGTAAGGCATTAATTGCATCAAACCTTTTGCACCTGCGTGACTATTAGCACTCAAATCAAATTCACTTTCTTGCCTGATGATAGATAGGATAAAAGCACTTTCAGGAATTTTTCGACCATTGATATTTTTGGGAGTGCTTATAATTGGATAATTAAATTGGTTATGAAATCTTTTTTGATAAGAGGCTATTTTCGAAACTTGTATTGCAAAATCATATCTTTCAATATTTGTTGCAAGTTCAGCAGCTAAAACCTCACTCCCTTTGTTAATATTATCATTAGCAAGATGTCTTAAAATGAATTTTGTGTATTTGTCTTTTTTTAATTCATTTAAGAGATAAACAATTTTAACAAGTTCTTTATTAAAAAATATATAACGATACTTATTATCAACTTCCATATCTTTTTTAAGTTCAAATTTACCGTTTGGATTTAATTTTAAAAAAGCTAACTGACCGTAATATGTGGTTAAATATTTTGATGCTTCTACATACCATTTATTAGATTGTGCTTTATTACCTAATTTCTCATAAGATCTTGCAAGCCAATAAGCACCTCTAGATGTGCTAATAGGATAACTTACATTTTTATAAAAATTTCGAAAATGATCTTTTGCAATTAGTGGGTCATTCAAAAAACTTAGGGCAATCCAGCCACTCATCCATTCGGCAGCTGCAAATTCAGAACCTTCTGTCATTCCATGATTACTTGAAATTTTATATGCTATTTCATATTTTTTTTTGTATATAAGTGCTCGTGAAATTATTTCACGTTCTTTCCACCATTTTTCAGGCTTAACTAAATAATCTTTATCATTTCTAATTTTAAGTAAAATTTCTGCAGATGCGTCCACTCTACCTTTTTTTCTTCTCCATTTTAATCTGTCATAATTTAATCCTGCATTATTTTTAAATTTTTCTGGTACATTTTTTATTGCTTGGTCAACACCATAGCCTTTACTGATTAAAATTTGTCTTGCCGTATATAAAAGTTCATAATCTTTAGGTAGATATCTTGTTAATCTCCTAAGATCCCAATATTTGCCATCCCAAGCTAGATAATCAGCTCTATTAATATAATCCTCTGCATTTAAATATTTCTTAAATTTTTTTCTAAAAAATTTTAAATCATTTTTAGATAATTTTGCAGTTATCCATCCTTCTTTTATTAAATTTGTTCCCTTTATTTTGTTACCAGTTAGAGCATAACTTTCTCCAAGTATCATTTTTCCAAATCCACTTAACGGTTCTGCTTGACCAAACCAATTAATTATTTTCTTTGGTGATATTTTTGATGTGGATAGCTTATGTTCAGCAAGGTACTTTAATCTATCAATTCTTGGATATTGGCTATTTTTATCTATAAAAGTTTTATAATCATAAAATGATGCCTGATTTCCTGTGGTTAAAAGGTATCGCCACTGAATAAAATTATATATTGATTTATCCTTAGCTTTTTTTGCAGTTTTAAGTGACGAAGACCACTTATTTTTTTGCATTTCAGATATTGCCTTTTTTGCAATATTAAAATCTTTTTTATTATAATATTTAGAAATTTTGACACTTCTAGACTTAGTTAATCCAGCTATAGCAGGCTTTTTTTTAGGAATTTTAAATGATAATTTTTTATCTTTTTTTGTTTTTTTTATTTCAGCTACTTCTTTTCGTTCAACTTTAACATTTTTGTTTTTACTTGGTTTCCTTAAAGGTTTTAAAATGTTTTGAGATATTTTATTCTTTATTTCTTTATCAGTAAGGGAGGGTTTTTTTAGAGGAATTATTAAAGATGTTTCAGCCAAAGCATAACTAAAATTTAAAAAAATTGTTATCAACAATCCAATAAATAATAATATTTTAAGCATAATGTTTTAGTATATGAATCTATAAACTATGTTATAAGTATTTATGTTCAAAGGATCAAATGTTGCTTTAATAACACCATTTAAAGATAATGGTCTTGATGAAGAAGCTTATATAAAATTAATTCATTTTCATATGGATAATGGTACCAGTGGTCTGGTTCCTGCCGGAACTACAGGAGAGTCACCAACTTTGAACCATAATGAACATCAAAGAGTTATTGATTTATGTATAAAAGAGAGCAATGGAAGAATACCTGTCATAGCAGGAACAGGATCTAACTCTACAGAAGAAGCTATTTCATTAACCTCACACGCTGAAAAAGCTGGTGCTAATGGTGCTTTAGTTGTTACGCCTTATTACAATAAACCAACTCAAGAGGGTTTGTATCAACACTATAAAGCTATTAATGACAAATGTGGAATTCCAATTATAATTTATAACATACCTGGTAGGTCAGTAATAGATATGTCAGTTGATACAATGGCAAGACTATTTGAATTAAAAAACATTATAGGTGTGAAAGATGCTACAGGTGATCTTGATAGAGTTGACCAACAATTGACTAAAATGGGAAAAGATTTTATTCAATTGACCGGCAATGATGATAATGCTTTTGAGTTTAATAAAAGAGGTGGTGTTGGGACTATTAGCGTGACAGCAAATATTGCACCTAAGCTTTGTTCTGATTTTCAAAAACTCTCAGTTTCAAATAATGAAATTGATATTGCTGAAGCTGAAAAATTAGATAAAATTTTACAACCAGTGCATAGTGCAATGTTTATTGAAAGTAACCCGAGTCCAGTTAAGTATGCTGCTAAATTAATGAATTTATGTGATGATGGGGTTAGATTGCCTTTGGTCAAAACTTCTGAAAATGCTAAACCTGTTATCAAAAAAGCTTTAGAATCAGCAAAATTGATTTAATGAACAAAAAAACCAATCCTGGTTTAAAAATTATTTGTTTAAATAGAAAAGCTAGTTTTAATTATTTTTTTGAAGATCTTTTAGAGGCTGGAATTGTTTTAAAAGGATCAGAAATAAAATCTATAAGAGATGGAAAAGTTAATATAGCAGATTCTTATGCTGTAGAAAAAAATGGTGAATTAGTTTTAATAAATTCTCATATATCAGCCTATAAACAGGCAAGTTATTCAAATCACAATCCAACTGACGAAAGAAAACTTTTACTAAATAAAAAAGAAATTAATAAATTAATTGGTAAAATGCAAAGGGATGGATTTACTATTGTTCCCACTAAAATGTATTTTAAAAAAGGAAAAGCTAAAGTTGAATTAGCTGTTGCAAAAGGAAAAAAGCAATTTGATAAAAGAGCTACAAAAAAAAATCGAGATTGGAACCGTGAAAAAGCAAGATATATCAAAAAATCGAGCTAAAAATATTTTTTTAGGAATTGGTTCAAATTTAGGAAATAGAATTATTAATATTGAAAAAGCAAAATCACTTTTATTGGTAAATGGAATAAATTTTATTTCTGTATCAAATTATTACGAAACCCCATCATGGCCAGATCCAAAAAAACCAAAGTTTATAAATATTGTTTTAAAAGCTAGCTGCAAGCACGAACCTCAGGAAATGATCAATTTATGTAAAATTATTGAAGCTAAATTAGGCAGAAGAAAATCTACCAAAAATTCACCAAGAATCTGTGATATAGATATCATTGACTTTGATGGGTTGGTTTTGAAAGATGAACTATGTCTTCCCCATTCAAGAATGCATGAAAGAAATTTTGTTTTATTCCCTTTATTTGAAATCGAAAAAGAGTGGGTTCACCCAATTAAAAAAGTTAACATAAAAAAGTTAATTTTTTCCCTACCAATTAAAGATATTAGATCTATTAAACAAATTTGAATTAATGTTATAATAAAATATGCTTAATTCTAATGAGTTAATAAATAAGGTTAAAATTTATAATAAATTTTTAAATCCAGAAAGATTAGATAAAGCTTTTAATTTTGCTGTTAAAGCTCATCAAAATCAAAAAAGAGCATCAGGTGATCCGTATTCAGTACATCCTATAGAGGTTGCTAATATTTTGACTGAACTAAAACTTGATAGTGCAACAATTACCACAGGTTTACTTCATGACACAATAGAAGACACCTTCGCTACTTATGAAACTATTAAAAACGAATTTGGTGATGAGATTGCTGAGTTAGTTGATGGTGTTACAAAAATATCTGTATTTGAAAATACTGCTGGCTTAAATTCAAAGGTAGAAAATTTTAGAAAATTAATTTTAGCTACATCTAAAGATATAAGAGTTTTATTAGTAAAAATTGCTGATCGTCTTCACAATATGAGAACGATTAAAGCAATTCCAAAAGAGGAAAAAAGACAACGTATAGCACAAGAGACCATGGAAATTTATGCACCCTTAGCTGATAGAATGGGTATGCACAGAATAAGAGATGAACTTGAAGATTTATCTTTTGAAATTTTAAATAACGAAGCAAGAAAATTAATTAAAAATAGACTTGATGAAATTAAATTAGATAAAAAAGATCTCTTTGAATCTCTTTCTTTTGAATTAAGTTCAATTTTAAATGAAAATCATATTAATGCAGAAATACATGGTCGTGAAAAAACTCCTTTTTCAATTTGGCGTAAAGTTCAAAAAAAAAGAATTTCACTTGAACAAATCACGGACATAATTGGATTTAGAATTACACTTTCGTCGGTAGATGAATGTTATAAAACACTAGGTATATTTCATAAAAAATGGAACTGCATTCCAGGTAAGTTTAAGGATTACATATCATCACCTAAAATTAATGGCTATAAATCTCTACATACATCTGTCATTGGCTCCAATCAAAAACCAATTGAAATTCAAATTAGAACAAATGAGATGCATGAATTTGCTGAAAGAGGAGTTGCCTCTCATTGGAAATATAAATCTTCAGAAAAATTTAATTCTTTAAGTTGGAAAGAATATGATTGGTTAAAGGATCTTGTTGAAATTATCGAAAAAAATGAAAATCCTGAACATTCCTATGAGTACACAAAGCTTCAAATGTTCCAGGAAAATGTATTTTGTTTTACTCCAAAAGGCTCAGTTATAAAATTACCAAAAGATGCAACACCAATTGATTTTGCATACGCTGTACACACAAAGATAGGTAACACTGCAATAGGATGTGAAATTAATGGAAATAAATCTGAATTACAGGAATTATTAAGAAATGGAGATAGGGTAAATATAATTACATCTAAAAATCAATCACCTTCATTACACTGGATACCAATAACTAAAACAGGAAAAGCAAGAGCAGCTATTAGAAGATATTGGCACGATAAAGGGGAGCAAAAAGAGGAAAAAATAAAGAAATATAACACTACTTTATGGATTTCATTACCTGATCAGCCAGGTCAGTTAGGGGATATAAGTTCATTGATTGGTAGTCACAAACTTAATATTTCAAATGTTGAAATGGCAGGTAAAAGTACAAAATACATTAACTTTAAATTCAAACTAATCATAACGAACCTTAAAAACTTCACAAATTTTATTGCAGAGCTTAAACAAAAAGGTATAAAATTTAAGATAATTAGACACGAAGATAAAAGAAATGCTTTCACTCAAAAAATCCTTAAATATTTTAAAAAAGACTGATGCTCTTTTAGAAGGACATTTTGTACTATCTTCTGGCTTACACTCATCAAAATATATTCAATGTGCAAAACTTTTAAGTTTTCCATTTTTAGCTGAGAAAATATGCAAATCTCTAGCCAATAAAATTAAAAAAAAACATAAAAATATTGATTTAATTTTAGCTCCAGCTATGGGTGGTGTAATCATTGGTTATGAAGTGGGTAAACTTTTAAAAAAAGAAACAATATTTTGTGAACGTGTTAGTGGAAAATTTAAATTAAGAAGAGGATTTGAAATCAAAAAAGGTGCAAAGGTTTTAATTATTGAGGATGTTATAACAACTGGAAAATCAAGCTTAGAATGTGTTAAACTAATAAAAAAAGCTGATGCAAAACTCATAGGTTTTGCTTCCATAATAGATAGATCAACTAAAAAATCGCTTAGGATTAAGACTGGAATTATATCACATTTAAAAATTGATGTTCCAACATATACTGAAAACCAATTACCCCATGACCTAAAGTCAATGCCTATCACCACGCCTGGAAGTAGATTTATTAAGTGAAAAGATTAGGGGTAAATATTGATCATGTAGCTACCGTAAGGAATGCTAGAGGAGAAAATCATCCTGATCCATATTATGCAGCTTTACAAGTTATGAAAATGGGTGCTGACTCAGTAACTATCCATTTGAGAGAAGATAGAAGACACATAAATGATTTAGATGCAAAAAAAATTTGCAAAACAAAAAGTGTCTTAGTTAATCTTGAAATTTCTATGAATGATAAGATTGTAAATAATGCGCTCAAAATTAAACCAGATTATATTTGTCTTGTTCCTGAAAACCGTAAAGAGATAACCACAGAAGGTGGATTAAATATAATAAAAAATAAAAAAAGATTAAAAAGTATCATTGAAAAGTTTAAAAAGAAAAAAATTCGGACCAGTTTATTTATAAACCCATCGATTAAAGATATTACATTATCAAAAGAACTTAATGTAGATTGTGTTGAAATTCATACCGGAAAATTGTCGAACTTGGTAAAGTCAAAAAAAAAATATAATAATGAATTAAATAGAATTAAGAAATGCTCTATCTTGGCAAGTAAACTTAATATAGAAGTCCATGCTGGCCACGGACTTGATTATAAAACAACAGGTATATTAAACAAAATTAAAGAGATTGAAGAATTTAATATAGGACATTTTATAATTGGTGAGTCTATATTTATTGGTCTTTCAAAAGTAATTAAAAAATTTAAAAGTATTATAAAAAATTAATTTATGAAAATTTTAGGTGTTGGTGTTGATATAATTAAAAATGATAGAATAAAAAATTCGATCAAAAATCATAAGTTTAGAGATCGAATTTTCAGTTCCAATGAACTTAAATTATCAGCTTCTTCAAAAAACAAAATTGGATACTTTTCAAAAAGATTTGCTGCTAAAGAAGCTTTTGCTAAAGCCTTAGGCACTGGATTTAGAAATGATTTAAATTTTAAAGATATAGAGATAATGAATGATAAATTTGGTAAACCGTATTATTCAGATTCTAAAAAAATAACTAAAATAATTAAAAAAGAATTTAAAGTTAAAAATTTTAATTCTTTCTTATCTATTTCAGATGAAAAAGAATATTCAACAGCTTTTGCTATAATCCAATCAATATGAAGTTAGATAAAGACTTTATTTCTGAAAACATAAAAACTCTTTTTTATGCATTGGTAATAGCTGTAGTAATTAGATCTTTAATTATACAACCATTTTATATTCCTTCTTCATCAATGGAACCTACTTTGTTAGTAGGAGATAGACTTTTTGTAACTAAGTATTCTTATGGCTATAGTAAGCATTCATTACCTTTTAGCCCACCAATTTTGAATAAAAGAATATTTTTTAACAGTCCAGATAGAGGTGATGTAGTAGTATTTAAAACGCCTGCAGATAATAGGACTGACTATATTAAGAGATTAATTGGACTACCAGGTGATAAAGTTCAATTTATTGATGCTAATTTATATTTAAATAATAGTGAAATTTTAAAATCAAAAATTAAAAATAAATTAAAAATAAATTGTGGAAATAGAGCAATTGATGTTTTTAGGTTTGAAGAAAAACTTCCAAATGGAAAAAAATTTCATACAGTCTATTTAAAAGATTACACTTATCAGAATTCCGATGTATTCGAAGTTCCAAAAAACCATTATTATTTCTTAGGAGATAACAGGGATTGCTCCAAAGATAGTAGATTTTTATCAAGTGTTGGATACGTTCACAAAGATAATTTAGTTGGTAAAGCTCAATTTATTTTTTTTTCATCTGATAGAAAAGTAGGTAGTATTTTTGCATTCTGGAAATGGCATAAATCTATTAGATTTAATAGAACATTTGAGCGAATTAATTAATGAAAATTAATTATCAAGATCTACAAAAAAAAATTAATTTTAAATTCAAAGATTTAGATTTACTAACTCAATCACTCACTCACAAAAGTTTTGATACAAAAAATAATAATGAAAAAGTTGAGTTTTTAGGTGATAGAGTTTTAGGATTGGTAATCGCTAAAAAACTTTTAGAAATATATCCAGATGAAAAAGAAGGTATACTTGATAAAAAATTTGCCTCATTAGTAAATAAAAAAACGTGTTTACAAATTGCAAAAAAAATTAATTTAGAAAAATATATTTTAACCTTTAATCCTAATAATAAAAAAATAAAAATTGAAGACAAAATTATTTCTGATAGTTGTGAAGCATTAATTGGAGCAATTTACCTTGATAAAAACTTAGCTGTAGCTGAAAAAGTAATCTTAGATCTTTGGAAAAATCATATTAAGGAAAGTGTTATTACCCAAATAGATGCAAAAACAACTTTACAAGAGTTAACGTTAAAAAATTTTAAAAAGCTTCCAATTTATAAGCTAATTTCTAATACTGGACCTCGACACAAACCATTGTTTAAAATAGGAGTTAAGTTACCTAATACAAAATATTTTTTTGGCTCTGGTAAATCAAAAAAAGATGCTGAACAAAATGCTGCAATAGAATGTTTAAAAAGTATTAAATGATAAAATTATGAACTGGATAGATGAAGGTTTTTTAATAAGCAAAAATAGATATAGTGAAAATTCTTTAATTGCTGAGATATATACAAAAGATAGAGGAAAAATTTCAGGTATAATTTTTGGGGGTACTTCAAAAAAAATTAAAAATTATTTACAAATAGGCAATAGATTACATGTAAATTATAGTTCTAAAAGTGATAATAGAATTGGTTATTTTAAAGTAGAGATTTTGAATGCTCACAGTCCATTATATTTTGATCATAAACAAAAATTGTCATGTATTACATCTGCAATTAATTTAATTAAAATTCTTACTGCTGACTCTCAATCAAATATTAAAGTTTATCAAATAATTGAAAATCTTTTTTTAATATTAAACGATAAAGACTGGTTAAAAAAATATATTTTTTGGGAATTAGATTTACTAAAAGTGATTGGTTATGATTTAGAATTAGAAAATCTTGTTGAAAAAGATATTGTTGAAGACAAAACTATTTATTATGCTATTTCATCAACAGAAAAAAAATATGTCCCTAATTTTCTAATTGAAAAAGATGTGGAAGTTAATGATTTAAAAGTTTTATTGAGTGGATTAAAATTAGTTGGTGATTATCTAGATAAAACAATTTTAAAGCCAAATAATTTGAACTATCCAAATAGTAGATTGTTATTTATCAATTCTTTAACATAATTATTTTAAAATTTTGTCTATTCTGTCTGCGTAATAACTAACAATTGCATTAGCTCCAGCTCTTTTAAAAGCCACCAGGCTTTCAAATATAGCATCTTCATTTATTAATTTTTTTTGAATAGCATTTGAAATCAAACTGTATTCTCCTGATACTTGATAAGCTAATACTGGTATTTTAAATTTTTCTTTTACTGATTTTATAATATCTAAATAAGGCATCCCTGGTTTTACCATCACCATGTCAGCTCCTTCATTAATGTCTAGAGCAACCTCTCTTAAAGCCTCATCACTATTTCTAAAATCCATCTGGTATGTTTTTTTATCTCCTTTTAATGATCCTTTAGATCCTACTGCATCTCTAAATGGTCCATAAAAACTTGAAGCATATTTCGCAGCATAAGATAATATTTGAACATTTTGATAGTTTGATTTATCAAGAGCTTTTCTTATTTTTCCTATTCTTCCATCCATCATGTCTGATGGAGCTAACACATCGCATCCCATTTCGGCTTGTAACAAAGATTGATTAATTAAAACTTCTATTGTTTCATCATTTATAATCTGATTTGATTTAATTAATCCATCGTGGCCATGCGATGTGTAGGGATCTAGTGCCACATCACACATAATACCAATTTTGTTTTTATACCTTTTTTTAATTTCAATAATTGCTCTACATACCAAGTTATTTTCATTAAGTGATTCTGAGCCAATTTCATTTTTAAGACTATTTCTAGTTTTAGGAAAAAGAGCTACCATCGGTATCCCAATTTTAATGGCTTTATCCACAATTTGAGATATTCTATTGATTGAGTATCTATAAACCCCTGGCATTGTTGATATAGACTCTCTTTTATTGGAACCATCTATTAAAAATATAGGTAATATAAAGTCATTTGGACTTAGCGTACTTTCTTGAGTCAATCGTCTTGACCAAGATTCCTTCCTATTTCTTCTTAGTCTTAAGTTTGGATATCTTCCTGTAATCATGTTTTAAATCACTTTATTAATGCGACAAATGTATTATACAAATATATATTAAAATAAGTACAAAACAATTCCGATGAGCATAGATAACACAAAAGTTGTAGACTTAAATATAAAAAAAGAAAATAAGCTTTTAGATTTTAGCGATTTTCAAAAACAAAACATCAAGTTTGACATTTCAAAGTTACATGAAGCGTACAATCAAATTGTTCAAACAAAAAAATTTGATGATGGTGGTGGTGTAACACATTTTGGAGCCATTTCTTTAACTCAAATACCTGGTGATCCAGACTCTATAAAGGGAAATAAAGCCAGAGGCGTGTATTGGACTAAGCCTGATAAGTCAGGAAAAGAAGTTTCAAGAGATATTGAAGTTGACGAGTCTGCATATTCAGAATTTATTAAAGATTATGAAAACACATATTTTAAAGAAGTTTATGATGTATTGTCTTCAAAATATAAATTGGGTCGTGTTAGAATTTTACTAAAAGAGCCAAGATCAACATTAAGTTGGCATAGAGATCCTGAGCCAAGATTACATATACCAATAATTAGTAATCCTGGGTGTTTAATGGTTATAGATAATGTTGCAAAACATATGCCTGCTGATGGATCAGTTTGGGTCACTAATAACACTAAATATCATAATGCATTTAATGGTGGAGAAGAAAATAGAATTCATCTTGTTGCTTGTGTTCTAGATTATAAATTTAACTAATTTGAAAAAAATATTTATTTCATCTGACCACGCTGGTTTTAAATTAAAAGAAGCTATAAAATCTTATTTATCTAATAAAAAATTATCATTTACAGACATGGGTCCTTACAATGACAGTAGAGTAGATTATCCAGATTTTGCTCATAAAGTTGCTAGAAAAGTTAAGTTAAATAAAAATAATATTGGTATTTTAGTTTGTGGCTCTGGTATGGGAATGAATATTGCGGCAAATAGACATAACAATATACGTGCAGCTCAATGTTTTAACTTAAAATCTACCAAATTATCTAGATTGCATAACGATGCAAACATCATTACATTAGGGTCTAGACTATTAACCAAAAAAAATGCCTTAAGTTGTGTGGGCGTTTTTTTAGATACAAAATTTGAAGGTGGCAGACATTCAAAAAGAATTAAAAAGATTTAATTATGTCTAGTGAAAAAAATTATTTAAATGACAACTATAAAAGTTTTTTTGAAGATAGTTTATCTAAAAAAGATCCTGCACTATACAAAGCAATTCAAGATGAGCTATTAAGACAACAACAGCATATAGAGTTGATAGCATCTGAAAATATTGTTTCACAAGCTGTATTAGAGGCTCAAGGTTCAGTTTTAACCAACAAATATGCGGAAGGCTATCCTGGTAGAAGATATTATAACGGATGTGAACACGTTGATGTAGCTGAAAATTTAGCTATTGAAAGATTAAAAAAATTATTCAATTGTAAATTTGCTAACGCCCAACCACATTCAGGTGCACAAGCTAATGGTGCTGTATTTTTAGCATTATTAAATCCAGGAGACACATTTATGGGAATGAGTTTAAATTCTGGTGGTCATATTACTCATGGATTAAAAATCTCAATGTCAGGTAAATGGTTTAATCCAATAGGTTACGATGTTGATAAAGAGTCAGAGCTCATTGATTACGATAATGTTGAAAAACTTGCTCTTGAACATAAACCAAAATTAATAATTTGTGGTGGTAGTGCTTATTCAAGAGTAATTGATTTTAAAAGATTTAGAGATATAGCAGATAAAGTTGGCGCATACCTGATGGTTGATATGGCTCATTTTTCTGGTTTAGTTGCTGGAAAAGGGTATCCAAACCCATGTGATTATGCTCACGTAGTCACTTCAACAACTCATAAAGTTTTCAGAAGTGCAAGGGGTGGAATTATTTTAACTAATCATGAAGATTTAGCTAAAAAATTTAATACAGCAGTTTTTCCTGGTTATCAAGGTGGGCCACTAATGCATGTGATAGCCGCTAAAGCTGCTGGATTTTTAGAAGCACTTCAGCCTGAGTTCAAAGAATATATTAAGTCTGTTTTAGCTAATGCAAAAATTTTAGCTGAGACTTTAAAGAATAATGGCTTTAAGATTTATTCAGATGGTACCGATACACACTTAATGTTAGTAGATCTAAGACCTTACAAAGTTAAAGGTAATCTAGCAGCAGAAAGTTTATCCAGAGCAAATATAACATGTAATAAAAATGGTATTCCTTTTGATACTGAAAAACCAATGATAACTTCTGGGATTAGACTTGGAACACAAGCTATAACAACAAGAGGTTTTGGTCTTAATGAATGTCAAAAAGTTGGAGAACTTATAACTAAAGTAATAAAAGGACTTTCTGAAAATCCAACTGATAATAGCAAAGTTGAAAATGAAGTCAGAAATGAAGTTATTTCTTTAACTTCATCATTTCCTATATATAAGAATTTATAATAGATGATTTGTTCAATATGTAAAAAAGGGGAGACATCTGTTGTCGACTCAAGACCTACTGAAGATGGTACCGCTATAAGACGAAGAAGATTGTGTGTCTGTGGTGCACGTTTTACAACATTCGAGAGAGTTCAGTTTAGAGAAATAATGGTTGTAAAAAAGAATGGAAGAAAATCAACTTTTGATAGAGATAAATTGGCTAAATCAATCTATATAGCTCTTAAGAAAAGACCAATAGATACAGAAACTGTAGAGAAATTTATAAGTAAAATTTCGAGAGCATTAGAAGAATTAGGTCAAAGTGAAATTTCGACAAATACAATTGGGACCATGGTGATGGAGGGTTTAAAAGAACTTGATCCAGTTGCATACGTCCGATTTGCATCTGTTTATAGAAACTTTAGAGAAGAAAAAGATTTTGTGCAATTCGTGGACAAACTTGATGTCTACAAAAAAAGATAAATTTTCGCTAAAAGATAAATTTTATATGGAGATAGCCTTAAAGTTGGCTAACTCTCGTCTAGGACTTACAGGATCAAATCCATCTGTAGGGTGTGTAATAGTTAAAAACGATAAAATAATCTCTATCGGTCAAACATCATATAATGGAAGACCTCATGCAGAATTCAATGCGATAAAGAATTGTATAGATGAATTAAATGGTTCAAAGATGTATGTTACTTTGGAACCATGTTGTCACCATGGGTTAACACCACCATGTACAGATATAATTATTAAATCTAAAATTTCTGAGGTCATATATTCTGTTGCAGATATTGATAAAAGAGTAAGAAATAAAAGTTTAAAAGTTTTAAAATTAAATAATATCAAAGTTAAAAAAGGTCTTCTTCAGGATAAAATTAATAACTTTTACTCAACATATTTTTTTAATAGAAAAAATGAATTACCTTATGTGACTGGTAAAATTGCTGTATCAAAAAATAATCTTATTTATAGTAAATTAAATAAAAAGATTACAAATGTACATTCTGATAAATTTACACATTTATTAAGATACAAGAATGATGCTATAATGGTCTCATACAAAACTTTAAACAAAGATAATTCTAAATTAAATTGTAGAATTAAAGAGTTTGGTAAATATTCACCCAAGAGAATAATTTTAGATAATAGACTTCAAACTAAAATTAATAGCTATCTAATAAAAACTGCAAATAAAGATAATACTATAATTTTTTATAATCAAGCTGATAAATCTAAAGTTTTAGATTTTACGAAAAAAAAAATCCAATTAATTAAATCTAAAGTAAACAAACAAGGTAGGTTTAATTTTAAATATTTATTAAAAAAATTATACATGCAAAATTGTAGAAATTTATTAATTGAAGGTGGTGATGAATTAACAAGTCATCTTTTAAAAAATAGAATTTTTAATAAATTTTATTTATATAAAAGCCCTAAAAATCTTTCAAAAGTAACTGAGTATTTGAAATTTAATAGTTTAGATGTATTAAAGAAAAATTATAAAAATAAAATAAATTTAAACTTAAACTTGGGTAAAGATAAAATAACATTATATAAAAACTAATATGTTTAATGGAATTATTTATAATCAGGGTACTGTTGCAAAAATTATTAAAAGACCAAAAGGGTTAAATATATTTGTAAAAAGCAATCTTAATGTTTCCAAAAAAGATAAAGGTTTGTCAGTAGCTTGTGATGGTGTTTGTTTGACGTTAATTTCATATAACTCAAAATTAATGGAATTTTATCTCTCTAATGAAACTTTAGTTAGATCAAAATTCAAATATTTAAAAACTAAAAATGTTATAAATCTTGAATTACCTTTAAAATATGGAACAAAAATTTCAGGCCATATTTGCCAAGGTCATGTTGATACTATCGCCAAGGTAAAAGATATAAAGAATGTGGATAAATCTTATTTATTTGAATTCGAGGTCCCGATCAAAGAACGAAAAAACTTAATTGAAAAAGCATCAATATGTGTAAATGGTATTTCCCTAACAATATCAAAACTTTCAAAAAAAGGGTTTCAAATATGGGTTATTCCTCATACATACAATGAAACAAATCTGTCGACTATCAAAAAAAATGATCTTGTAAATATAGAGATAGATATCTTATCTAAATACGTTAGGAATTATTTTAATGCCAAAAAATAATTTTGCATCAATAGAAAGTATTATCAATATTGCTAAAAGAGGTGGTATGTTTATCTTGGTTGATGATGAGAAAAGAGAAAACGAAGGTGATTTGATAATCTCAACATCTAATTCTAATGCAAAAAATATAAATTTTATGGCTAAGTATGGCCGTGGTTTAATTTGTTTAGCTTTAGACTCTGTTCAGGCAAAACGATTGAATTTAACTTTGATGTCAGCAAACAATCAATCACGAAACAAAACTGCATTTACAGTTTCTATTGAAGCAAAAAAGGGAATTACCACCGGAATTTCTGCAAAAGATAGAGCTAAAACTATTAAAATTGCATCTAAAAAAAATGTAAAAAAAAATGATATTGTGTCCCCAGGTCATGTATTCCCAATAATTGCAAAAGATGGCGGTGTTTTAGTAAGAGCTGGTCATACAGAGGCATCTGTAGATATATCTAAATTAGCAAAAAAAAATAACTCAGCTGTAATTTGCGAAATTATGAATGAAGATGGAACAATGGCCAAAGGGCAAGATTTATTTAATTTTGCAAAAAAACACAATCTTAAAATTGGTAAAATTGAAGATTTAATTGCTTATAGGTTAAAAAAAGAAAAATTAATTAAATTAAAGAAACAGAGTTTAATTGAAGTTAAAAATCAAAAATATAAGATTAAAATATACGAAAATCTATTAGATGGATCTGAACATTTTGCTTTAATTAAGGGTACGATTAAAAAAGGTGCTCAACCTAGAGTAAGAGTAATTTCATCTAATGTTGTTCAAAACTATCTTATAAATCAACAGTTACCAAATTCTTTTAATAAAACTTTAAATTATTTTAAAAAATTTAATAATTGTGTTCTGGTATTTATAAAAGATATAAATCTTAAATCAGTTACTCAAACTCTTAAAGACTACAAAAATAAGGATTTTTATAAAAAGGGAAAAGATAAACTTATTAGAAATTATGGTATTGGTGCTCAAATATTAAAAGATTTAAAAATTAAAGATATGACCTTGATTACAAAATCTCCTAAAAAGGTTATAGGTTTAGAGGGTTATGGTATAAGAATTACCAAACAAGAAATTATTTAATGAAAAAAAAATATCTAATAGTTGTGGCAGATTATTATAAGGATATAGCCAAAGGTCTTCTTGATAGTGCATTAAGATTAATCCCAAAATCAAATATAGTTAAGACTATTAAAGTACCTGGAGTTTTTGAGATACCTGTAACTATTTCCAAAAATATTAAAAAATACGATGCTTTTTTGGCTCTTGGATGTGTTATCAAAGGTCAAACACCACATTTCGATTTTATTTCACAAGCTTCAACTAATGCGATCATGCATATGTCAGTTCTTAGTAAAAAACCTATCGGAAATGGAATTATAACTTGTTTAAATATGAAACAAGCTAAATTACGAAGAAAAAAAGGTGGTGAAGCAGCAGTTGCGGTAAACTCAGTTTTATCACAAAAATGAAAACTCATTTTAATCCAAAAAATAACCCAAGAGTTATCATAATTCAAAAACTATATGGTAAATTTTATAATGAGGATGATAGTATTGATTTTCCAAAGCACAGATTTAAAAAGTTTATAAAAGATATAGTTTTTGGCACTATTGAGCGTAATGATTTAATATTAGATGAATTAAACAATAAACTTGGTGATGAGTTTGTTTTAGACAACCTAGACAAAGTCTTTCAAACTATTTTAAAAGCAGCTACTTACGAATTTTTATATAAACCAAATATCTCCATCAATATCATAATCAAAGAATACTTAAATTCATCAAATTTTTTCTTAGAAGACTCCCAAACAAAATATTTAAATGCCTTACTAGATAATGTTGGAAAAAAGTTAAGAACAAAAAATGCATGAATTTGATTTAATTAGGAAATATTTTTCAAAATTATCAAAATTTAATAAGTATTCACTAGATCTGAACGATGATGTTTTTTTCGATAAAAAAAAATCTTTAGTGATTTCAATAGATACTTATAATGAAGGAACTCATTTTCTTGATTTTAAAAATCCTGAATTAGTAATTAAAAAGATAATAAGGTCTTCTATTTCAGACCTAATTTGCAAAGGTGTTTTGCCAAAATATTATTTCATATCAGGTAGTGGGAATAAAAAAACATTTACACATAAGAATTTGTCTAAAATTTCTATCTCATTAAAACAAGAACAAGATAGATATGGAATTTTTTTATGTGGAGGTGATACAACTTTTTCAAACAAACTAAGTTTCTCTATTACCTCAGTAGGTTATTCAAAAAATATTGTTTATAGAAATAAGGCTAAATATAATGATGATATATATGTATCAGGGAATCTAGGGGATAGTTTTATTGGTTTAAAAATTTTACAAAACAAGATTAAAACAAACAAAAAACTTAAAAAATATTTTGTAAAAAAATACTTTGAACCTGAAATTCATATTAAATTAGCTAAAGAATTATTAAAATTTGCTAATTCGTCAATAGACATATCTGATGGTTTGATTGATGATCTTAGAAAAATGCTAAACAAGCAAAAATTATCCTATAAAATTTTTGAAGAAAAAATTCCTGTATCTAGAAATTTAAATACATATTTAAAAACAAACAATCTTAAAAAAATAAATTTTATATCTAATGGTGATGATTATCAGATTTTATTTACAGCTGGTGTTGATAAATCTAGAATCATTAAAAGTACATCAAAGAAACTAGGTATTAAAATATCAAAAATTGGCAAAATTAGACGAATTAATGAAAAACCGGTTATTATTGATAAAAAAGGTCAGCTTTTACTGATTAAAAGCTCTGGTTATATCCACCAATTCTAAAAGTTAATTATTGTCTTTTTTAGCTTTTTTTGTATTGTCCGGGCTTAAAATTTAACAACCAACAACCTTAAGGTTTATATGAGCGCAACAGTAGAGACTATTTTATTATACACAATCGGAGCTGGTTTATTATCCATAGTTTATGGGTTTTTTACTGGTAAAAATATTTTAAATCAAAGCGCAGGTAATGCCAAAATGCAAGAAATTGCCTCTGCAATTCAAATTGGAGCTAAGGCTTATCTAGCTAGACAATATAAAACAATAGCTATTGTTGGTGTAGTTGTTTTAGTAATTGTAAGTATTGCATTTAGTCCTTTAGTTGGTTTGGGATATTTAGTTGGTGCTACATTATCTGGTATAGCTGGTTATGTTGGAATGTTAGTTTCTGTTGAAGCTAACGTTAGAACAGCTGAAGCCTCTAGAAAAGGGCTGGCTCAAGGCTTATCAGTAGCATTTAAATCGGGTGCTGTAACTGGTATGTTGGTTGCTGGTTTAGCATTATTATCTATAGCTGTTTATTATTACTATTTATTAAAATTTAACATCGATGAAAGAGAAATTGTTAACGCACTTGTTGCTCTAGGTTTTGGGGCTTCTCTAATTTCTATTTTTGCAAGACTAGGCGGTGGTATCTTTACAAAAGGTGCTGACGTTGGTGCAGATTTAGTGGGTAAAGTTGAGGCTGGTATTCCAGAAGATGATCCACGAAACCCTGCTGTTATTGCAGATAATGTTGGTGATAATGTTGGTGATTGTGCTGGTATGGCTGCTGATTTATTTGAAACATATGCTGTTACAATTGTTGCAACTATGGTTTTGTCATCTATTTTCTTTCAAGGAGACATGAGCATGATGATTTACCCTCTAACAATTGGTGGTGCTTGTATTATAACTTCAATACTAGGAACTTTCTTTGTTAAACTTGGAAAAGACAAAAATGTAATGAATGCTTTATATAAAGGGTTTATTGTATCAGCTATTACTTCAATAGTTATTTTGTATCCAGTTACTGATTATGTAATAGGTTTTGCTACAGAATATAATGTTAATGGTAAAAGTTTTAATGGTATGAGTTTATATTACTGTGGAATAATTGGACTAGTAATTACAGGATTGTTAATTTGGATTACTGAATATTATACAGGTACAAATTACAGACCAGTAAAATCTGTAGCTGCTTCGTCTACAACAGGACATGGTACAAACGTTATTCAAGGTTTAGCTGTTTCTATGGAAGCTACTGCTGTCCCTGCGTTAATTATTGTTGCTGGAATTTTAGCCACTAATGCGATCGCTGGTCTTTTTGGAATAGCAATCGCTGTTACTACTATGCTAGCTCTTGCTGGTATGGTTGTTGCATTGGATGCTTATGGCCCAGTAACTGATAATGCCGGTGGAATTGCCGAAATGTCTAACTTAGATAAAAAAGTTAGAAAAACTACCGATGCTCTTGATGCTGTAGGTAACACTACAAAAGCTGTTACTAAAGGTTATGCGATTGGATCAGCTGGTCTAGGAGCTTTAGTTCTATTCGCAGCTTACGTTGAAGATATTAAACATTTCTCAAATGTAGCTGGTTCTAAATTAGAGGGTATAGTTGTAACATTTGATTTATCTAATCCTTACGTAGTTGTAGGTTTGTTAATTGGTGGAATGTTACCTTATCTATTTGGTTCAATGGGAATGCAAGCTGTTGGAAGAGCAGGTGGTGCTGTAGTTGTTGAAGTTAGAAGGCAATTTAAAAAATTCCCAGGTATAATGAAGAGAAAACAAAAACCAGATTATGCTAAATTAGTTGATCTTTTAACTGTAGCAGCAATTAAAGAAATGATATTACCATCTTTATTGCCTGTTTTATCTCCAGTTGTTCTTTATTTTATAATTCTTTTAATTGGTGGCCAAGTAGCTGCATTAGCTGCAGTTGGTGCCATGTTGTTGGGAGTAATTATTACAGGATTATTTGTCGCCGTATCAATGACTGCTGGTGGTGGTGCTTGGGATAACGCTAAAAAATATATCGAAGATGGAAATTATGGTGGAAAAGGTTCAGAAGCTCATAAAGCTGCTGTAACTGGTGATACTGTAGGTGATCCATATAAAGATACAGCAGGTCCTGCTGTTAACCCAATGATAAAAATTACCAATATTGTTGCTTTACTTTTATTAGCAGTTATCGCTGGTTAATTTCGTTTCTTTTTTTGGCCCTCGATCCAAGAGGGTCATTAATCTTTTGTCTCATGCTAGACATAAAATCATAAACAAACGTATTTCTTTTAAATCCTCTTTTTGTAGTTGCTTCTACCTTTTGTATTTTTTTCATATCATTTTTGTTGTAAAATTGCTTACTCCTAAGAATTCCATAATTGTCTATATCTAATACTAGGACGTCATTTTTATATATTTTCATTTTACCTAAATTAATTAATTTTGATTGTGTTTGCTTTCTTTCAATATAGATCCATAAGTCATTATCAAACTTACTTTTTGTAGATGGATTTCCTAATATTTGTATTATGTCATTTTTATTAGTTTTATTTACAATTAATGAGGATTGTTTTTTTTCTAGAAAAGGTACACCGTGATGTTTAACAACTTTTTTAATTGAACAATTTGTAACTATTAATGAAAGAAAAATTATATATAATATTTTTATCATGAGTGAAAAATATCTATATATTTATAACAATTTAATTAATTACACTAGAAATAAAGACTTATATAAATCTTTAAATAGAGAAGATAATTTTTCAGATCGATTAACCTTATTTTTATTACATTTTGCTTTTTTTTTAAAAAATTTTAAAAACGAAGAAAATAAGATTATTTTACAAGAAATTTATGATTTCAACTTCAGACAACTTGAGCTTAGTATTAGAGAAATTGGTTATGGTGACCAATCTATTAATAAAAAGATGAAAGATTATATAAATCTATTTCACTCAATGGTTTCAGAAATTCATTTCTGGAACAATTTAACAAGATTGCAAAAAATAGAAAAGTTTACAATTTTTTTAACTGATTTTATTAAAATTGATCATTTACTTGATTATTTTGAGTTATTTGATGAAAATTTATCAAAAAAAACTTTGAATTCTTATTTAAAAAGTGTAAGTAACCCATAATTATGGCTGTACCAAAACGAAAACAAACCCCGTCCAGAACTGGAATGAGAAGAGCTCAAACGATGAAATATTCAACAAAAAATATTGTTGAAGATAAAAAGTCTGGAGAATATAGGCTTTCTCATCATTTAGATTTGAAAACTGGTATGTACAAGGGAAGACAAGTTTTAGACCCAAAAGAATAATAAAAAATCTAAAATGACAGATCTGATTAAAATTGCAGTTGATGCAATGGGTGGTGACAACTCACCAAATAAAGTTATTGAAGGTATTATTCTTAATCATGAATTAAACAAAAATATATTTTATAAGATTTTTGGTGATCAAAATAAAATTAATAATCTTATTAATAACAAAGTAAATAAAGATCATTTTGAAATCGTTCATACTACAGATGTAGTTAAAAGTACTGACAGCCCACTTGAAGGTGCTAAAAGAGGAAAAAATACTAGTATGTGGCTTGCCATTGATAGTGTTAAGAAAAAGGAAGCTGATATTGTTGTGTCAGCTGGAAATACAGGTGCTTTATTAGTTATTTCAAAACTTAATCTTAAAATGATTGAGAATATAGACAAACCCGCATTATCTGCTCTTTGGCCAAACAAAAAAGGAATGAGTGTTGTTTTAGATTTAGGTGCAAATATAGAATGTAGCTCTAAAAACTTATTAGATTTTTCTATAATGGGTGCCTCTCTTTACACATCATTATACCCAAGTGAAAAACCTAATGTTGGTTTATTAAATATAGGATCAGAGGAAATTAAAGGAAATGAAACTATTAAAGAAACTTACCAAGCTTTAAATGATAAAAAAACAGAAAACTATAATTTTTCAGGTTACATAGAAGGAAATCATTTAATGGATGGGAATGTTAATGTAATTGTTTCTGATGGTTTCACTGGTAACGTTGCCTTAAAGACAGCTGAAGGTACGGCAAACTTCATCACTAGTGAACTTAAGAAGGCTATGACAGGATCAATAATTGGAAAAATTTCATCATTATTAAATATTTCAAATTTGAATAAATTTAAAAAACGTCTAGATCCAAGGCTATATAATGGTGCTATCTTTATTGGTCTTGACTCACCAGTTGTCAAAAGTCATGGGGGGACTGATTATATTGGATTTTCAAATTCCTTAGATGTTTGTCATAGAATTGTAAAAGGTAATTTGATAGAAAAGATCAAGCAAAATATTTAATTTAATGAGAATAAACTTAACTAAAAAAGACTTAGTTAATTTAGTTTATATGCAACTAGGTTTTTCAAAACAAATTTCAGAAAACCTTATTGAAGATTTTTTATCATCAATTGTTTCAAATATTAAAAAAGAAAAGAAATTAAAACTATCTAAATTTGGTACTTTTTCCATACGAGAAAAGAAATCAAGAATAGGAAGAAATCCAAAAACCAAAGAAACTAAAATTATTTCAAGTAGAGATGTTGTATTATTTAAACCCTCAAAAGAATTTAAAGAATTTGTAAATTTAAAAGATAATGGATAAATCTGATAGTGCCTATAAAACAATAGGCGAGGTTGCTAAAATATTAAATTTAAAATCTAATAAAAAGGGGGAACTTCCAACTCATATTATTAGGTTTTGGGAAACACAATTTAAGCAAATCAAACCAAAAATCTTAAATTCGAATAGAAGGTATTATGATGAAAATTGCATTAATCTTCTCAAAAAAGTTAAATTTCTTCTTAAAGAACAAGGCATGACTATAAATGGTGTTAAAAAGTTACTTAATGGAGAGCATTCTTTAGAACTTGACGAAATGGCAAATAATTCTATAAAAGCTGATAATTTAAGAAATAAATTAGTTAAAATTTCTAAAATAGTTAAAAATTTAAAAAGTTTAAAATAAAATGGCAAAAAAAACACACGTAAAAGTTAGATTAGTTCCCGAGTCAAAACCAGATAGTCCTTTCTTTTACTATGTAAAAAAACCTGCTGGCGGAGAGAAAGCAAAAGTAAAACTTTCAGCTAAAAAATACAATCCGGCTACAAGAAAACACGAAACATTTGTGGAAAAAAAGCTTCCACCTCACAGTAAGTAATCACTTCTTTTTGAAATTTCGTCTCTCGTAGTCAATGTAGGACCAAATCATATTCTTCCATATACGATTAGTAATTTTTGGGTCAATTTTAAATTTTTTAGATTTCCCTTTAATTTTATTTAAAATAAAATTAATTCTTTTTTGATCTACTATTTCTTTTTTAAACTCTTTTAACTTAAGAACTTCTTTAACAAGAGAAGTTCGATATTTGATTAAAGCTAGAAGTTTATTATCTAAATTATCTAGTTTTATACGAATACTCTCTAATTTTTTTTTATTTTTTGGCGACATTTAATTTATTGGATTTATTAATAATTATTATATTTATTTATATATGTACAGTCAGAATAATCACTTAAATTTACAGTTAAGAATCTGGTTGCTTACATTAATTGGACTTATAATTCTTATAATTTTAGTTGGTGGTTTAACAAGACTAACTGACTCAGGATTATCAATAACAACTTGGGAATTGTTTGTGGGATTTCTTCCACCATTCACAAACGATAAATGGCTAGATTATTTTGAACTTTATAAAACTATCCCAGAATTTAGAGAACAAAACTACAATATGACACTCCATGAATTTAAGGTAATTTTTTGGTGGGAGTGGGGGCATCGTCAATTAGGCAGATTAATTGGATTAACAGTGTTAATACCGCTTATGTTTTTTTACATTAAAAATGGTTTATGGATTTTTAAAAAATATGGATTAATTTTTTTGTTAGTTTGTTTTCAAGGATTTATGGGGTGGTATATGGTATCAAGTGGATTAATAGATAGAGTGGACGTTAGTCATTATAGACTTTCATTACATTTAGTAACAGCTTTTATAATTTTATCGGTTGTATTTTGGAACTTTCTTAAATTGACTAAAATTCAAACTCATTATGCTTCAATAAATATCAATTTAGTAAAGTTTTTTCTTTTTTTATTATTTTTACAATTAATAATAGGTGCTTTTGTATCCGGAATGGATGCTGGAAAAATTTATAATACATGGCCATTGATGGGTTTATCTTATTTTCCTGATGATAGTCAGTTTATTGATTTTTTAAACATAAGTGTTTTTGATAATCCCTCTATAGTTCAGTTCATTCATCGAAATTTGGCTTATTTAATTGTTGGTATTTATATCTATATTCTTTTTTTTATTATTAAAGATCAGAATAAAATTTTTAGAATCCCTGTGGTTTTCATGGGAGCTAGTTTATTTTTACAAATTATTTTAGGGATATTTACTATTTTATCTGGAGTAAAAATCTTTTATGCATCTTTACACCAGATAAATTCTATTTTGATAATATTATCAACTTTATATTTCCTCTACATAACTAAGTATGAGGAAAAAACTAATTAGTTTCTATTTGTAGACATATAAAACTCAAATTAACTAACAGCTTTTAATTTACCTTTAGAAGAATTCTCTAAAGCTTGATCTAAATCATCAATAATGTCGTCTATATGTTCCAAACCAATACTCAATCTTACATAGCCAGGTGTTACTCCGGCTGCAGCTAACTCATTTTCAGTAAGTTGACTATGTGTAGTTGTTGCTGGATGAATTGCTAAGCTTCTAGCATCACCAATGTTTGCAACATGGTAGAACATTTTTAAAGACTCAATAAATCTTTTTCCTGCTTCAATACCTCCAGCCAGTTCAATGCCAATTAGCGCACCATAACCACCTTTGAGATATTTTTTAGCTCGATTATTTATTTCATCATTATGTTCAGTAGCATAAATCACTTTATCTACTGCTTTATGTTTCTTTAAATAATCAACAACTTTAGAAGCATTTTCACAATGTTGTTTCATTCTTAAAGCCACAGTTTCTAAGCCTTGAATTACACCAAATGCATTATCAGGTGATAGTGCTGAGCCAAGATCTCTTAAAATTGTTACTCTTGCTCTTACTGCAAAAGAAACATTGGCACCTGTAAGTTCCGGAACAGCTTTGCCCCAAACTACACCCCCATAACTAGCATCAGGTTCGTTGAAAAGAGGTTGCCTTTTTGGATCTGCTGTCCAATCAAAATTACCACCATCAACCAATGCTCCACCTACAACGGTACCGTGACCTGCTATATATTTTGTTAGCGAATAAACCACAACAGCAGCTCCATGTTCTAATGGCTTACAAATTACTGGTGCAGCCGTATTATCAACAATAAGTGGTATATTGTATTTTCTTCCAATATCCGAAACTTCTTTGATAGGAAAAGCTCTTAAATATGGATTTGGTAAAGTTTCTCCATAAAAAGCTCTTGTTTTATCATCTATAGCTTTTTCAAAGTTCTTTGGATCAGAAGGGTCAGCATATCTTACTTCAATACCAAGTTTACTTAATGTATGTGTAAACAATGATACAGTTCCACCATAAAGATCTGTTGAACTAACAATGTTATCTCCAGCTTGAGCAACATTTAATATTGCAAAGGTCGAAGCTGTTTGTCCAGATGAAACGGTTAAACTCGCCAAACCACCATCAAGAGCCGCCAGTCTTTTTTCCAACACATCATTGGTTGGGTTCATGATTCTTGTGTAAATATTACCAAACTCTTTTAATGCAAACAGGTTGGCTGCATGCTCTGTACTATCGAATTGATATGATGTAGTTCTATAGATAGGCACTGCTACAGCATTTGTTGAAGGGTCACTTCTATAGTCACCACCATGAATTGCTATAGTTTCTGGATTATTTCTTTTTGTACTCATTTCTACTCCTTTTTTAGTGCTTTAACTTAAGTAAGGCGCACAATACAGTTCAAATGCCTACCGATAATGATGTATAAATTCCTGTTTAGCAGTTTTATGCCCGCAATAGGATCAAATCGGCTTAATATTTTTAGCAGATAAGCATTGTAATGCAAGCCAAATATCAAATTGACTTTGCAATTAATAATAGTATTAATCCTGGCACAATGACAAAATTTGTAAAAAAAGACGAAGTAACATCATCATGGTATGAAATAGATGCTACTAATGCTGTTGTTGGAAGATTAGCAACTGTGATTTCTAAAATTATTAGAGGTAAAAACAAAACTACTTATACACCCCATATGGATCACGGTGATTTTGTTGTAGTTAAAAATATTGAACAAGCAAAATTTACTGGAAAAAAATTTCAAGATAAGATTTATTATAGACATACTGGGCATCCGGGTGGAATAAAAGAAACAACACCAGAAAAATTGCATGAAAAAAAACCAGGTGAAACTTTAAAGCTTGCTGTAAAAAGAATGCTTCCTGGTGGAGTATTAGGTAGAAAACAATTAACTAAATTAAAAATTTACTCAGGAAGTGATCACCCTCATTCAGCACAAAATCCTCAAGTTATTGAGTTGGGGAAATTAAACAGTAAAAACTTAGCTAGAAATTAATATGGAAAATACTCAAACAATTGCAAAAACACCAAAACTAAAATTAGACTTTAAAGATAGTAAATATGCTACAGGTAGAAGAAAAACTTCAATTGCAAAAGTTTGGTTAAAAAAAGGATCTGGTAAAATTTACGTTAATGGAAAATTATTTAATGAATATTTTTCAAGTGAATTTCATCATCTTCAAATTACAAGACCATTTGATATAATCAATCAGTCTACAGATTACGATGTTAGATGCAGTGTAAGCGGGGGAGGACCTACTGGTCAAGCAGGTGCATTAGTTCATGGTATTTCTAAAGCTTTAGTTATGTTTGATGAAAATTTAAAATCTACATTAAAAACTGAAAAACTTACAACCAGAGACTCTAGAGCAGTTGAGAGAAAAAAACCTGGTAGAAGAAAAGCTAGAAGAAGCTTCCAATTCTCTAAAAGATAATTCTTTTTTAATTTTAAACTGTTATAATAAATCATGCCTAAGCTTAATGCATTGGTTGCTGGTTCAACTGGATATATTGGAGTTCAATTAATTAAATTATTAATTAAACACAAATTTATAAACATAAGATATTTATGTGGAAACAGTTCTGTAGGAAAAAATATTTCTAGTTTTGAAAAATATTTTTCAGGAAAAAAATTACCAAAAATTATTAAATTTAATAAAAAACTTTTAAAAGATGTTGATGTGGTTTTTACAGCATTACCAAATGGAGAAGCACAAGATATTTCAAAACATTTAACAAAAAATGTCACTTTAATTGATTTAGCTGCTGATTTCAGATTGGAAAAAGGATCAGAATATTTAAAATGGTATAAACAAAAACATAGAGCAGTAAATTTAATTAAGAAAAGAATATACTGTCTTCCAGAAGTTAATGGAAAAGATATAGGTAAATACCAGATCGTATCTTGTCCTGGTTGTTATCCAACTTCAATACTTTTACCATTAATTCCTCTTTTTAAAAGAAACCTAGTTAAAGTTAATAATATAGTAATGGATTCTAAATCTGGCTATTCAGGAGCCGGTAGAGGTGTCCATAAAAAATATAAAGATAAAAACCTATATGAATCTTTGAGTGCTTATGGTGTTGGCTTTCATCGACATAATTCCGAAATTGATCAAATGTTAAAAAAATTCACTAAGAAGAAATTAAGTTTTCATTTTACACCTCATCTAACTCCTATGTTTAGAGGTATTTTAAGTACTATTTATATTGATCTAGAAAAAGGTGTTAATCAGTCAAAAATAATTAAGACACTAACAGATTTTTATAAGAATGATGACTTTGTAAAAATTTTAGAAGCAAATAGTCTGTTAAGTACAAATGATGTAATTAACTCAAACAATTGTTTCATTTCTGTTTGTAAATCTAAATACAATGATAAGATTGTAATAATTTCAGCTATAGACAATTTGATTAAGGGTGGAGCAGGTCAAGCAGTACAAAATCTAAATATGAAATTTAATTTTCCAATTAAAACAGCTTTATAATGAAATTAATTTTTATTATTTTTATTTTTTTTCTTTTAAATAATTGTTCATTAAAGAAAGATTCTAAAAATTGGACTGTAAATTTGGTTAAAAAAAGCGAAGATCATAAAAAACTATCTGAAGTAATAAAAAAGTCAGAAGACATAACAAATATGAGTTATGACGAATATAAGATTTATATAGATGACTATACTAAAAAAAGTAAATATCCGGATATAAACCAATGAAAAAATCAATAAATATTGCTGTAGTAGGTCTTGGACAAATAGGCTCTTATTTGCTTAATGAATTGAATACTAAAAAAAATAATATTGAGCTTAAAACAGGCAAGAAAATTAATGTTGTAGCCATATCAGCTAGAAATATAAATAAAAAAAGACAATTTAATATTAATAAAAAAATATTTTTTAAAAACCCTTTAGATATTTTCAGCAAAACAAATGTTGATATTTTATTTGAAGCTATAGGTTTATCAGATGGTATTTCAAAAAAAGTGGTTGAAACTGCTTTAAAAAAGAAAATTCATGTAATAACTCCAAATAAAGCACTTATCTCTAAACATGGTAATGAGCTAGCTAAAATTGCTGAACTCAATAATGTTAATCTTGAATTTGAAGCTTCAGTTGCAGGTGGAATTCCAATATTAAGATCTATCAAAGAAGGTTTGGCTACTAACAAAATTTCAAAAGTATATGGAATTTTAAACGGTACATCTAACTATATTCTTTCAGAAATGGAAAATGTAAACCAAGGTTTTTATGATGTTTTAAAAAAAGCTCAAAAACTTGGTTATGCTGAACCTGGAAATCCAAAACTAGATTTAAATGGTTTTGATGCATTTGCAAAAGTTAGAATCTTATCTTCATTAGCATTTAATAGTAAAATTTCTAAAGATAAGTGTTTAATGGAAGGAATTGAGAAGATTGATCTTAAGGACATTAAAATTGCAAACCAATTAGATTTAAGAATTAAACTTCTTGGAATATCTGAATTAAAAAATGGTCATTTATTTGAAACGGTACATCCATGCCTTGTTAGTAAAAATTCTTATATTGGAAATGTTTCTGGTGTAATGAATGCAGTTATTCTTGAAGGAAAACCTGTTGGCGAAAGTATTTTACAAGGAGAGGGAGCTGGCCCAGGTCCTACATCTTCTGCATTACTTTCTGATTTATTATCAATTTTAAGAGGAAATATTAAAAAACCTCTAGGGGTATCTGTTAACAAGCTTAAATCTTTAAAACCTTATAATGTAAACAATTATGTAAATTCTTTATATTTAAGATTTGAAGTTAAAGATAAACCAGGCGTTTTATCTCAAATTACTAATCGATTAGCTAAATACAAAATATCTGTAAAAAGAATTATTCAAACTCCAAATAAAAAAGATAACAAAGCAACTATTGTTATAATCACACACAAAACATCTGAACTTAATTGTAATAATTGTTTATCCATATTTAAGAATAATAAAAATATTCTTAAAAGCCCTGTATTAATAAGATTATATAATTAATGGATATTTACTTAAAACTTTTTGAAGTTTTATTTCCAGTTTTTTTTATTGTTGGTGTTGGTTATTTTTTAGGTAAGAAAAATCCAAAATTAGATACTTCTTTCATTACTAATTTCGCAGCAAATATCGGTACTCCAGCAATGGTTTTCTACTCCATAACTACAACTGGAATTACTTTTGAAATATTTACTCACTATTTTTGGTATGCTTTGCTAGCTATCAGTGGTTTTGCTTTAACAGGAATTGTTTTTTTATTTGTTTTAAAAAAAGAAATTATTAGAGAATTGCCACCTTTTATACTGCCTAATACTGGAAATATGGGCTTACCAATTTGTTTATTTGCATACGGCAGTCAGGGTTTAGGTGTAGCTGCAGCAATATCTTCACTAGTTATATTGTTCCACTTTACTTTAGGTGTTTTTTTAGCAAGCAGAAAATTTGATCTAAATCTAATTATTAAAAGTCCTCCTTTTTATGCAATAGTAATTTCAGTATTTTTCCTTTATTTCGAAATAGAGTCACCAGTTTATATAATTAATCTTACAATGATGCTTACCTATACAGCTATTTTTTTAATCCTCATGTCGCTTGGAATTGCTTTAACAAGGTTTAAAGTTTTTTCATTTCAATCTGCATTAATATCTTCAATTGGAAGAGTGATTATTGGACCAGTAATTGGTTTTTTTATAATTAAACTTTTTAATTTATCTGGATTTGCTGCAGGAGTGTTATTAATTCAATGTTCAATGCCAAGTGCTGTATTGACATATTTAGTTGGATCAATGTACTCACCTAAAAAAATAGTTGATAGTGTTGCAAGCATGATTGTTGTTTCAACTGTAATGTCCTTTATTACGATACCAATTACCTTATTCTTTGCTTTAAAATACTTCTATTAAGCAGTATCCTTCTTAAATGAAGGCAATAATATTAAATGCTACTGCTTGGATGATTGTTCCAGTTATGGACGCTCTTGCTAAACATTTAAGTCTTTCAATGGATGTTTTTCAGATCACTTGGGCTAGGTATTTTTTCACTGTTATTTTTACACTTTCTTTAATGGTAATATTTTATAGAGAAACTCTTGTTTGGAGTAAAAGGCCAAAGCTTCAGCTTATTAGGGGAATAATCCTTGCTTTTTCAACTTTATGCTTTTTTTATTCAATATCAGTTATTTCGTTACCTAAAGCATTAACACTTGCATTTGTTGCCCCAATAACCTGCACAGCTTTATCTCCATTTTTTCTAGGTGAAAAAGTTGGTATTAGAAGGTGGTCAGCTGTACTTGTAGGTTTTTTAGGGACTTTAATTGTTATCAGACCAGGATTTATAGATGTTAATTTAGCCACTTTAGCAGCTCTAGCTTGTGGTGTTTGTTATGGTTTCTATTTAGTAATAACTAGAAAATTAAGTACTTCGGATAATTCACTTTTAACACTTTTATTTACTGGTGTAGTAGGGTTAGCAATAATTAGTTTATTTATGCCATCAGTTTGGGTTAATCCAACCCCAAATGAGTGGATTATGATGGCTATAATCGGCCTTATAGCCTCTGTAGCGCATCTTTTTATCATTTTATCTCTCAAATATGCTGATGCTTCTAAATTAGCTCCTTTAGGCTATACAGAGATTATCACCAATATCATTATTAGTTATTATTTCTTCCATGAGCTTCCTGATAATTGGACTTATCTCGGACTTTTCATTATAGTATTAAGCGGTTTATACATTTCTAGGAGAGAATACTATCTAAGTAAGTTAAATTAATAGTAATAAATTATTTACTATTTAATAATGTATTAGATTAGTTTTATTAACTAAATTATTGCAATTATTGATTAATTTATTTTGTAAAAATTACATATAATATTATAATACATAATAAAACATTTCTATATATTTGGTTAACCTCAATAATTAGCGATTAAGATAAACATTAATCGAATATTCAGCTTCATATTAATAAAAACCTATATCAATAAATGAAATTTATTGAGATTGATTAAAATTGTTTAATATCAACGCTTTTAAACACTCCAATATAAATAATTAACATTAAAGTACAGAAGGGGGCGAAAATAACTGAAAAAAAAACTATTTTTTCATCCTTCAAAAATTATTGGTATCATTGAAAACTAGAGCATTGCACTATCAGAATATACCCTTTAAACGACCATAGAGTACCTTATTTTAAGCAAAGATAGATATCTGGTACAACTGAAGGGTGCATAATAGCATTTATGAGAAAAAGGATTAAAAAAGCTTAAAAGTGTTTATTTTAGGGATTAATTTAAGCATTTGATGAATATAAAACTCTATTTAATTAAGACCTTTTCCAACCTCAGTAATCGCTTTTTTTGCATAATACCACCTTTTCCTGAGTAGCCACCTAGGCTGCCATTAGATCTAATCACTCTATGACAAGGTATTTTGGGAGGATAGGGGTTTTTGCCTACAGCATTAGCGACTGCCCTAAAAGCTTTAGGTTTTCCAATGGCTTTAGCAACTTCAAGGTAGGTTTTAACTTTACCTTTTGGTATTTTTCTCAAATAATTCCAGACTTTTAGTTGAAACTTAGTCCCGTTTAAGTTCATAGAGCTCAAAACCTGTGTTATTGGCTATTTTATCGTATAATTTCATTGCATTTTCATTGGAAGAGTGGGTGATCCAACGAATTCCATCCCAATTATTTGCTTTAGATAAGGATTTTAGATGACTAATAAGATTTTGAGCTATTTGTTGACCTCTAAATTCTGGTTCTACAAACAAATCATCTAAAAAGCCAATATATTGGCCCTTAATTGGTCTTGGCATTGTTCTATAATGAGCAATACCGACTATTTTACCCTCTAATTCAAAGCAAAGTCCTTTAACATCATGGCTTTCATCGTGAATCCAGCTCCAAAGAGTGTCTAAAATTCCTAAATTCATTGGAACTTTGTAGAAATTGGCATAACCATTGTATAATTTAGTCCAATTTTCCTTATCTTTTTGTTCTAATTTCCTAATCATAAACTTTAATAGTTAATCTTAAATTATTGATATTATTATCTTAAAAAATTTTAATTTCTTGAAACTAACTCGTACATTTTAGCTATTTAATTGCTACCAGTTTTTTTAAAAAGCCCTGGTATTAACCCATGTATAATACAAAAAACTTCAGTCACAAGCATCGTAAAACCAATTTTAAAAGCTATTCGCATATGTTGGTGGTAAGTTTTATTAACTTCATTAAGATTTTCTTGAGAATCTTTTATCATATTTTTAAATTATTCTTATTGACATTATAAATCTATTATATTATTACTAACGATAATTAATGGTTATCAATAGTAATATATGAAAGAAATAATTACAGACATAAAAGCATTACAAGAAGAAACTTTATTAAACCTTCAAAATTCAAAAGCAAATAATACAGTAAGAGCTTATAAATCAGATTTTACTGATTTTGGATTGTTCTGTGCACAAAATGGCTTTAAATCTCTTCCATCAACACCAAAAATAATTTCTTTATATTTAACCTATTTATCAACTAAAGATATAAAAATGAGCACATTAAAGCGAAGATTAGTATCCATAGGAGTTATACATAAGCTTAAAGGTCACTATTTAGATACAAAACACCCATCAATAATTGAAAATATAATGGGGATTAAAAGAAGAAAAGGAAGTATTCAAAGAGGCAAAAAACCACTATTAATTAGTAGTTTAAAACAAGTTATTAATGTAATTGATCAACAAAAAAAAGAGGAAATAAAAAAATTTAGAGACAGGTCAATTATTCTAATCGGCTTTTCAGGCGGTTTTAGAAGAAATGAGATAGTTTCTTTAGACTATGAAGATCTGGATTTTGTACAAGAGGGACTTAAAATTAATCTTAGAAGGTCTAAAACAGACCAATTTGGCGAAGGTTTAATAAAAGGTCTTCCCTATTTTAACAATTCACAATATTGTCCAGTTGTTTCAATCCGAAAATGGATTGAAATATCAAAAATAACTTCTGGAGCTTTATTTAGAAGGTTTAGCAAAGGATCAAAATTATCAAATAAAAGATTAACCGACCAAACAGTTGCTTTACTTATAAAAGAATATCTAAAATTAGCTGGCTTAGAAAGCAAGAATTACTCTGGACATAGCTTAAGATCAGGTTTTGCAACATCTGCTGCCGAGTCTGGAGCAGAGGAAAGAAGTATAATGGCTATGACGGGTCATAAGTCTACTGAAATGGTTAGAAGATACATTAAAGAAGCCAATTTATTTAAAAATAATGCTTTAAGTAAGATCAAAATTTAATTTTTAATTTACTTTTTATTTAATCTCTCTTATAAAAAAATTTTTCAAAATCAGAAGTTGAAAAACTTGTTCTAAAATTATCACCCTGAATCGAATTAGATAAATCAAAACCTTCTTGCTGGATAGCAATACCAGTTATTAAAACTTTATTCATTTATATTCATATATCATAGTAAATATTTATTTATAATTAACAATCTTAAGATAGATAAGTTTTAACTTTACTTTAATTAGCTCAAAGTAAAAGGTTAAGTTTTTAGATGGATCAATTAAAGGTCCATCATAACGATTAAAAATTAAATTTTTATTTTTATCTAGACCCGATCTTAGGTAAAATTTTTCAAAAAAATTAATACTACATCCCCACTTCATTAAAAAGATTTTATTTCCTTTGCTACCTAGATAGGTGAATAATGATTTATCTTTTTTTCTCGTAGTTATTGATCCAAAGTGATAAGCAAGAGATTTACCCAATCCCTTAAATATCCTAATATCTATTGCCCATAGTTTCATAGCAAAATCAGTATCATCACCTCCTGTCGGAGAAAATTCCTCACTCCAACCGCCTACTCTTTTCCAAATTTCTTTATGAATTAAACCTGGACATTTAGTAGTGCCTTGAAAATCAATTGTCTTAATCATTTCTAAATTATTTAGCAGCTTATTTTCATTAAATGTATCAACTGTTTGACCAGCGTCAAAAGAAACTTGACCTGCACCAACCATAGTAGATGATAAATAAAAATTATTATGACCAATAAAATTAACGTTGTTTACAAGTTCAACATCCCAACCAGGACAATAATAGAAATCATCATGTGAGAGTAAAATGTAGTCAAATTTTGCTAATTCAGAGGATTTATTAAGAGCTTTAGGCATCCCAATATTATTTTTTGAATAAGTATATTCAAATTTATTTTTTTTAACATAGTCGAGCGATCCATCTGTACCTTCATTAATGTGTACAATAATTTGATGATTGTATTTAGAGTTTTTTCTTAAACTATTAATACAAGTTTTTAAATATTCTAGGTTATTGAAAGATGGTATTAGTATAGAAAACATTTATTTAATGTTGTGCCAAAAAGGATTTTTTTTATTTATAAGATCAACTGAACTTAAAATATAATTTGTCACTATCTTATTATTCATAAATTTATGATATTTATTATAAGCAGACTTTGCAAATTTAATTCTAATTTTATCATTTGATGAATAATATAAAATTTTATTAATTAGATCTTTTTCATTATTATAAAATACAACTTCTTTATTGTTAAATAACTTATTTAACTCTGTTTTTTTATCTATAATAACTAATAGACCATTTCCAATTAAAGATGATATTCTGTCACTAGAATAAAGTTTTTGATATAAACCACGACTTATATTTAAACCCATTTTAGATTTTGATAAGTAATAATAAAAATTTGATCCCCAGACAGGTTCAATTTTATCTAAACCAAAAGATGCAAACTTTATTTCAGAAGCATTAGTAATTAAATTTTTAATTAATTTTTCACGACTATCTGATTTACCTTTTTTTAATAAGCCTCTATTTTGACCATGGCTAATTGCAGAAAAAATATCAAATTCTAAATTTTTGCTTTCAAAATTTTTATAATTATCAATTGAACTATCAACTGGATTAGGAATAAATCTCAATTTACTATATAGCTTATGTTTTTTAAATAATTTTGGAGATGATGTTATAAAACATTTATCCACATGTTTTAAATTATTAAAAAACTTTTTTTCTTTATCTAAATTAAAAAATTCTTTTGAGATAGAGTCTATATACCATGAGCAAATTTTGATATTTTTTTGCTTACAATAAGAAAAAACATTATCATTAATATTAAAGACATGGCCAATTAAAAGCATATCAGGTGAAAAATTTTTTAATGTGTTTAGTATTTTGTTATTAAATTTTTGATTATTATTAAATGGATTAATAATACTTTTATTTGATTTAAGATAAAATCTATCACTAATTATATCGACAACATGATTATTTTTTATGAAACCAGTATTAATTTTATTGGCAAAAGAATAAAATAGCCTTCCGTCAGCATTCTCATTGAAATTTGCTATATGTAAAATTTTTTTGCTTTTTGAATTTGTTAATTCATACTTATTATCAAGAAACTCATTTCTGACTTTATCTAATTCTTTTGAAATTTTCTTCAAATCAAAATTATGATTGTTATAAAATTCATTTTGCTTCTTACGTCTATATATTTTGTTAGAAGTAATTTTCTTTAGATACTTTAAAATTTCATCTGAAGTATTCTCTTTTAAAACATGAGCAATTTTTTTTGAATCTGAAAGACCAGCTTTATTAGATATTACTGGTAAACATTTTCTACTGCTAGCTTCAATAGCAATTCTACCAAGTGGTTCGTCCCATACAGAATTACCAATAGCTATCTCAGATTTCTCATAATATTTTAATACATCATTATTTGGTAAATATCCTAATTCATTAACAGTATCTTTAATAGGAAAGATCTCTTTTCTAGCTTCATTCCCTATTGCTAAAAATTTCCAACTAGGATCAAGTTTCTTGAATTTATAAGCTGCTTCACAAAAAATATGGTATCCTTTAGATCTATTTAATTTTCCAACAAATAAAATATTTTTTTCTTTTTTATTTAAATTTATATTTCTTTTTTTATTGATCCCATGAGGCAATAATATTGATTCTGAAATATCAACATTTTTAAGTTTTGAATAAAACATTTTTTGAATCCATCTACTAATAAAAACTATTTTGTTTGTGTTTTTAATAATAAATTCACGATCTTCAGTATTTACTGATCCCCTTAAAAATAGTGGATCATTATGAAAAAATAATTTAATTTTGGAATTAGGAAAAAATTTCTTTATATATATTAAATATTCTGGTCTATTATGAATTTCAATAATATCTATTTTTGTTTTTTGATATTTTTTACAAAAATTTAATATATAATTTTTATTTCTAAATAACTTATTTTTATGAATATTGTCAGAGGAAATAATTTTTATATTTCTTTTATATTTTGAATATTTTGTTGTATCTTGAACGTATATTGAGACAGCACCTGCTAAGTTTGGTTTTAAACTTTCTTTAAATGGTAATATGATAAATATTTTCTTACTCATTTTTAATAAATTCTTTTTTAATTTTTAATCTTAATTTGTAATCTTTTTTTAATTTATATTCATTTTTCATTGCATCTACTTTATTTTGATATTTTTTAAGATATATTAGCTTCCATTTTTTGCCTTTTGTAAATTTTGCTCCTTTGGATGAATTATGCAGTGAAATTCTATTTGTAATGTTGTTTGTATATCCAACATAACTAATGAACTTATCATTATGCTTCGATAAAATCATATAAACAAAAAATGACATAAATGGCGGTCCCTGGGGGAATCGAACCCCCCTTTGCAGGATGAAAACCAGCTGTCCTAACCGATAGACGAAGGGACCATTGATGGGTCTTTTATTTTAAAAGTTATTAAAATTCAAGAGTTATTAAGTTAAAGAATTAAATCTTTAATATTTAATTGAATTATTTTTTTGTTATTCCAAATATTTTCATATATTTGTCCAATAATATTAATGTTTTTTTTATAGGATATTAAATATTCTCCTATTTTAGTATTTAAACAATTAAAACATATTGACTTGATTAATCGACCAATTTTAGGTTTTATTATGACTGATATATGCTTATTATTAATAATCTCTAATTTTGTAATTTTAACATCTTTAATTAAGAAAGTTGGTAAAAAATTGGAATTTCCAAATGGTCCTAACTTATTTATTTCTTTAATAAAATTTTTCTCAATTGCTGATAAAGATAATTCCATATCATAATTATTAAGACTCTTTAATTTAAAATTTTTTTTTAAATAATCTTTTTGAATAAAATTCTCTAAAAGTTTAAGATTATTTTTTTTCATCATAAATCCTGCAGCCATATTGTGTCCACCACCCTGATCAATAATATTATTATCAATTAATGATTTGATTAAATATCCGATATTATAAGATGATGTTGATCTAGCTGAAGCTTTGAGACTATTATTAGATTGTGTAATTACAATTGATGGTTTGTTAAAATAATCCTTTAATCTTGAAGCAATAATACCAATCAATCCTTCATTTATGTCATCTCTATAATAGATTATAACATTCTTATTTTCACTATTAATTTTTTCAAAATCTATTTCATCTAAAATATTTTGTTCAATTATTTTTCTTTTATTATTGAGATTAATTAACTTGTTAGCTCTATCTTTAATTATTTCATAATTATCTGAAGATAATAACTCAACACCGTATTTTGAAAAATTAAGTCTTCCTCCGGCATTAATTATTGGTCCAATCAAAAAACCTAAATCTTCAATAGTTATTTTTTTTTTATAATTATATTGATCAAATAAATAACTTAAGGCCGCATTATCTTTCAAATTAAAACTATCCATGGTGTTTTGAGCAATAATTTTATTAATTTTTCTTAGTGGCATCACATCACATGTAGTTGCAAGCAAAACATAAATTAGAAAATTCGATAATTTAAATTTTGATTGAGTTTTTTTAATTAAAATATCTATAAAAAAATAAGTTAAGGTTGTTGCGCACAAAAGTGAATTTTCTTTTTTAATAAAATCTTTCTTGGGATTAATAATAACATCTGATCTTGGGTAAGGATGATTAATTTCATGATGATCAATTATTATGGATCTAATATTGTTTTGGTTTAGATAATTTATTGCCTCTGTTGAAGTTGAGCCACAATCAACCATTATTACCAATTTAGGTTTTTTTAAAATCAATTTTTGAAAAAGTTTTTTACTGGCGCCATAACCATCGTTAATTCTATCGGGAATATAAAAAAAATGTTTTTGATTAATATGATTAAAGTATCTAACTAATAACGATGTTGCACAAGCACCATCAACATCATAATCACCTAAAATACAAATATTTTCATTATTTTTAATGGAATCTAAAAGAATTAAAGATGCTTTTTTATAATCGCTATCATCTTTGAATATATTTGATAGCTTTTGATTATTACTAATCCCATATATTTCTGAAGTATCGTAACTTCTTGAAACGATTAATTGTGATAGAAAAACACTAAGACCATGATCTTGCTTAACTTTTTCAACTAAATTTTTATTAACTTTTTGTTGTGTCCACGTTTTACCAGAAACAGAAATCATTCATTTATAAAATTAACACTTTTAACTATTTCTTTATAATTACTATTTTTGTGTGTTACTAGTGTTTGACTTATAAATTTTTCTCCTTCAATAACAATACCATTTAAAACTTCACTGCTAGTTATTCCAGATGCGCAAAAAATAGAGTCTCCTTTAACAATTTCTTTTAATTCATATTTTTTATTTAAATTTGTTATACCCATTGATTTTGCCTCTTTAATAATTTCGTCATTATCAAAAATAAATCTACCTTGAAAATGACAATCATAAGCATCAAGAGCGGATGCGGCAATCACCCCTTCAGGACCACCTCCAGTACCTAAAAACATGTCTACATTATATTTAGGGTCTGAAACGAATAGAGTACCAAGCACATCTCCATCAGTTATAAGTTTAATATTTACATTCAAATCTTTAAGTTTATCAATTATCATTTTATGTCTAGGCCTATCCAAAACACAAACAGTCAAAGAAGAAGTTTCTTTATTTTTAAAGTCAGATAAGTTTTTAATATTTTTTTCTAAAGGGTAATCTAAATCAATTAAACCTTTGTCAATTTTTCCAGTTGCTATTTTATCCATATATGTTTCTGGAGCGTTGAATAAATTACCCTTTTCTCCAATCGCTAAAACAGCAATTCCACCAGGTAAATTATTGGCTACGAAATTAGTTCCCTCAACAGGGTCCACAGCAATATCAAAATCTGGACCATTTTTTGTACCTAAAAATTCACCAGTATAAAGTAAAGGAGCCTCATCTAAAGTTCCCTCACCTATCACAACTTGTCCATTCATATCAATTTTATTTAGTTCAGATCTCATTGAATCAACTGCGGCCTGATCTGCTGCAATCTTGTCATTTTTTCCAACTAAAAATGAAGCCGCAAGTGCTGCCCTAGATGTAACATTGATAAATTGGTCAATAAACTTTTTATCAATCGCCATTAAATTTTTTCTACAACTATATCTTTGCTATTAATCTGAGACTCAAATTCTCTTAATCTTTTATAAACACTAGCTAGCTCAATGATTGTAGGCCAAGCTTTTAAAAGATATTGCATTGAACCTTCCACCCTACCAAAAGCCCTTATAATTTGTTGCATAACTCCCAATGTAACTACACCAGCAACAATTGCTGGAGCTAAAAAAACATAAGCAGATAACACATTTGCTTGTAAATAAGCCATTCTACCAACATTAAAATATAAATAACGTATGTAGCTTAAAAAATGAATTGAACGAACATTATTAAATAATTCATTAATTGTTTTTGGTCGTATATTTTTATCATCTTCTGCTATTACTAATATTTTTCTATATGCCGCTTCTTTTTTTTGAAGATCATATTCCACACCAACCAATCTTAATAACCAACCTAATCCAATTAAAAAAATTGTTCCACCAATTGTCCACAGTAAAGCTCCAGTAATTAATCCATATTGCCAATCTCCAAAAAAGAAAATTGGTATACCAATTGACAAACTTAATAAAATTGGAACAAATTGAATTAAAACCATTACAGACTCAATAAAGCTTGTACCCAAACTTTCCATAATACGTGTAAATTTAATCGTATCTTCCTGTACTCTTTGTGACGCTCCTTCTATTTTACCAGCTTTATCGTAAACGCTATGATACCATTCAACCATAGCCGTTCTCCACCTGAACAGATAGTGAGCTGTTAAATAACTGATAGCAACATAGAGCGCAATATACATCCCTGCTAAAGTAATAAATGATGCTAAACTAGACCAGTATTCATTAATAGAAATTGCATTTGGTTTAGCTAAAGCTTTTTGGATCATGTCATAAAAAACTCCAAACCATTCATTAATTTTGACATCAATTTTAACCTGAACCCATAAAGAAGTTAAAATTATAAACGATCCTAGCCAAGACCACGCTATCCATTTTTTTAATTTAAAAAATCTAAACATTAATTATTTTAAAAAATTATCAGCGTATGATTTTTTGATAGTTTTTCTTTTTTTAGGTTCTATTAAATCAAAATCTATTTTTTTCTTTTTTGCATAATTGATAGCTAATTCTTTTGATGAGAATTCTAATTTTAATTCAGTTAATGTATCTGAAGAACTCTCCCAGCCCATTAAAGGATTTTTAGTTGGGTCTTTAGTAATGAATTCCAAAATCCACTTATTGTTCTTTGCGGTTCCAGACTGCATAGGGTTTTTGTTCGGAATGTAAATAATTGCTTTACTCATAAATAATGGTCGGAGTGGCAGGATTCGAACCTGCGACCCTCTGGTCCCAAACCAGATGCGCTACCAGGCTGCGCTACACTCCGATCCGAGTACTAATACAGCAGTTATTGAATATTTCAAAGTAGAAAGAGGTCAAAATTAAAAGAATTTTAATAAAAATCTGATATATAACGAGGCATGATAATCACTTGTCCTAATTGTAACAAAAAATTTAAGATTGATACTTCTTTAATACCTAAAGATGGAAGAGATTTAAAATGTGGTTCTTGTGATCACGTTTGGCTTTATAAAGTCAAGGATGTGGACTCAATGCCTTTAACACTAAATCAAAATAATTATGATAATAAAATTGTATCAAATAAAGTTGAACAAGAAAGTGATGATGAATTTAATAAAATAACTGAAAAAAAAGATGAAAAAAGAAAAAAAAAATTTATAGAAAAACAAAAGTCAATATCTGAAAATAAAGAAAAAAATACTGGTAGTAAATTCTTTTCATATTTGGTTGTATTTATAATATCTTCTATAGCCTTGATTGTTTTAGTTGATACTTTTAAAACACCTTTAATTAGCGTTTTTCCAGGTTTAGAAATTATTCTATTTAGCCTTTTTGAAACATTGCATGATATAAAACTATTTATTATGGACTTATATTAATTTTTTATGATTAACAATTTATCCAAACCTTTTAAATGGTTTTTTAAACTTGAAGCAGCAAGTGGCTTGGTATTGTTAATAGCTGCAGTTCTTGCTCTAGTAATAAGTAACAGTAATCTAAGTGATTTATATTTTATTAGTTTAGAAAAATACTTGTTTATTGGTGTAAATGAATTTGGATTAAAACTTTCAGTTCATCATTGGATAAATGATGCTTTAATGGCGATTTTTTTTTTCTTTGTTACTTTAGAGATCAAAAGAGAATTTATACAGGGAGAATTGTCAAATATTAAACAAGCAATGCTTCCGATTATAGCAGCTGTGGGTGGTATGCTGGTTCCTGCTCTTTTTTATGTTTTTATTAACTGGGGAAATTCAGAAACTATGAATGGTTGGGCAATTCCTTCTGCTACAGATATAGCTTTTTCTTTAGGGATATTATCTTTATTAGGTTCAAGAGTTCCAATATCACTTAAAGTTTTTTTAACAGCTTTAGCTATTATTGATGATTTGGGTGCTATATTAATAATTGCTTTCTTTTATTCTGGAGACTTAAGCATTCCTTATTTAAGTCTTATTCTATTAAGTTATATATTGCTTCTAATATTAAATAAGTTTTCAGTTAAAATATTTATTCCTTATTTAATTATTGGATTATTTATGTGGTTTTTTACTTACAAATCAGGCATTCACGCAACTATTGCAGGAGTTTTATTAGCTTCAACTATACCCCACAGAATTAAAGATAAGGATTTTTCACTTCTTGTTAAAATAGAACATGCAATTTCACCATATGTGGCTTTTATGATAATGCCACTTTTTGCTTTTGCCAATGCTGGTGTCAACTTGGAAGGTTTATCTTTATCAAGTCTGTTGGCACCTGTTCCTCTCGGCATTTTATGCGGATTATTTTTTGGAAAACAAATTGGAGTTCTATTCTTTTCTTATATTTCAATTAAACTAAAGTTTGCAGAAGCGCCAAATAATTCAAATTGGTTAAGTTTATATGGTGTTTCTATTTTAACAGGAATTGGATTTACAATGAGCTTATTTGTTGGAAATTTAGCTTTTGTTGAAAATACTCAATACATAGACGGTGTAAAAATAGGTGTTTTAGTTGGATCCCTACTATCTACAGTTTTTGGATATATAATCTTGTTAATGTCCTCAAAAAAATAAATGTTTAACAAAAAATTTGTAACTTATTTAATAATACTTATGTTTTCTTTCTTTAACAAAACTATGTCTGATACTTCAAAAACTTTTTTTGATTTCAAAATAAACTCAATTAATGGTGATAGTTTAGATATTTCTAAATATACTGGTAAAACTATATTATTGGTTAATGTTGCAAGTAACTGTGGTTTTACAAAACAATATGATGGTCTTCAAAAACTATATGATGATTTTAAAGATAAAGGATTAGTCGTTATAGGTGTACCAACTAATCAATTTGGAGGACAAGAGCCAGGAACAGAGACTGAAATTAAAAATTTTTGTGAAACCAATTTTAATATTACCTTTCCAATGACTAGTAAATATGATGTTAAAGGTGATAATGCTCATCCAATTTATATATGGGCAAAAGATACATTTGGTAAATCCACAATTCCTAAATGGAATTTTCATAAAATTTTGATTAATAAAAATGGTAAAATTGAAGATACTTTTGCTTCATTTACTGGCCCTTTGTCTAATAAAATAATTAATAAATTAAATCAAATTTTATAAATTTACTGTTAACCCATCATAGGCAGGGATAACATTTTTAGGTAATAATTTCTTAATTTCTTTATAATCTATATCTGTGTGAAGATTGGTTAATATACCTTTTTTTGGAGAAAACATTTTTATCATTTCTAATGATTTTTTTAAATTAAAATGTGAAGGATGATTTTTATACCACAAGCAATCAATAACAAGATACATAAGATTTTTAAAGTGTTTGTAATCTTTTTTGTAAATTTTACTTACATCACTTATATAAGCTAATTTTTTATCTATTATATAGCATATCGAATGAACATTGCCATGTTGTACTTTGATAGGTTTAATTAAAATATTCTTCTTTTTATCTTTAATAGATAATTTTTTATTAATATTATTAATCTTAAGTGTAGCCGGATATTCTTTATTATACGTATCAAAACAATATGAAAAAGTTTTTCTTAAATATTTTGACGTTACTAGATCAGCAAAAACATTAATTGGTTTTTTATTAGATATAAAAAAAGACCTTAAATCATTTATCCCATGTGTCTGGTCTGCATGCATGTGAGAATAAAAAACTTTATCAATTTTTTTAATTTTCTGCTTCAGCATCTGTGAACGTAAATCAGGCGAGGTATCAATTAATATGTTTTCAAGATTGGTTTTGATTAAAGCTGAACATCTTGTTCTATAATTTTTTATATTTTTATGGTCACAATTACCAAAATAGCCATCAGGTCGAGGCACACCCATTGAACTACCACATCCTAGAATTACAAACTTCATAATCTTTAATTAAAAAAAAGTTTATTAAAATTATTTGTAGTAAAATTAATTAACTCTGATTTGGAGATACTTTTAATATCAGCTAGTTTTTGAGCCGTAAAATCTATGAAGGATGGTTCATTTTTTTTACCTCTGTTAGGTACAGGTGCTAAAAAAGGGCTATCCGTTTCTATTAAAATTTTATCTAATGGTAAAGATTTAAATGTATCTTGTAGCTCTATGGAATTTTTAAAGGTTATAATTCCACTTGCAGAAAAAAAAGCGTTTAGCGTTAATAGTTTATTTGCAAAATCTTTACTTCCAGTAAAACAATGCATTAAAATTTTAAGGTTTTGATCTTTATAATTGTTTAATATATTAAAAGTTTCCTCTTCTGCGTCTCTAGAATGAATAATTAATGGAGAATTAGTTATAATAGAAGCTTCAATATGTTCATTAAAACTAATTATCTGATCATTTTTATCGCTATTGTTATAGAAAAAATCTAAACCAGTTTCCCCTACTCCAATTATTTTTTTATTATCAGTAATGCTTTTTACAATAACATCGGTGGTGATTTTATTATCAGTTGTTTCATGTGGATGTATTCCAATAGTGCCAAAAATGATTTCATCTTTTTCTATGATATTCTTAATTCGATCAAAACTAGCAAATGAGGTTGATATAGTTAGCAGTTTTTTTATTCCAACTTCTTTTGAACGTTTAATTACATTGGTTAAATCACTTAATAAAGGTTCGTGATCTAAATGACAGTGAGAGTCAATCATTATTTTTTTCTATCTTTTTAAAAAGGATATCAATTTTATTAATTTTACTTCCTTTTAATAAATATTCATTATTTTCAACAGAAGACAAATTGATATTATCTTCTTTAAGGTCAAATATTTTCAAGGCTTTTAAGGATGATTGGGGAATTATTGGATAAAGTAAAAAACTAATTTTTCTAACAATTTCTAACGTTGTGTAAACTATTGTATTTAATCTAATAAGATCTTCCTTTTTTTTCCATGGCTCTTGATCATTGAAGTATTTATTAGCTTCAAATAAAGAATTTATGATAAAATCAATATAAAAATTAATATCTTGGTTATCAACCCTATCTCTTATATCTGACAAATTATTTTTAAATCTATCTAAAATTATTAGATCTTCTTTTTCAAATCTAATATTTTTTGGTACTTCACTATTACAATTTTTTATTGCAAATGCAGTAACACGTTGACACAAATTACCAAAATTATTTGCAAGATCGCTATTTATGCAATCTTCAAGTCTCTCTTGTGATATATTTCCATCATTCCCAAAAGATACTTCCTTGATTAAATAATATCTTAATGGGTCTAAACCATATTTATTAATAATTTCTATAGGGTCTAAAATATTTCCTTTTGATTTAGACATTTTTTCATCTCCTGAAAGAATCCACCCATGACCATAAACTCTTAAAGGTAACTCTATTTTAGCAGCTAATAGAAAAGCGGGCCAATATACAGCATGAAACCTCAAGATATCTTTTCCAATTAAATGTACAGATGCTGGCCAGAAATTTTTGAATAAATTATCATTTGTGTCAGGATAATTTAATGCACTAATGTAATTTGTTAACGCGTCAAGCCATACGTATATAACATGATCATTATTTTCGGGTACTTTTATTCCCCATGAAAAACTTTTCCTACTTACAGATAAATCTTTTAATCCACTTTTAACAAAACTAATAACTTCATTTTTTCTTGTCTCTGGTGAAATAAAATTTGGATGTGCTTCATAATAATCAAGTAAAGGCTTTTCCCATTTAGATAATCGAAAAAAATAAGATTCTTCTTCTATCCATTCAACAGGTGATTTTGAAGAAATGGATCTTTTTAGACCTTCTACATCCTCTATTTCATCTTCATTATAAAAAGCTTCATCAGATACTGAATACCAGCCAGAATATTTTGACAAATAAATGTCATCATTTTTTTTAAGCTCTTTCCATAAGTGTTGAACAGTTTTTTTATGTCTTTCTTCAGTAGTTCTAATAAAATCTGTATTAGTTAAATTAAGTGTTTTTGATAAATCTCTAAATGTTTGACTAATTTGATTACAAAAATCTAAAGGATCAATGTTTTGTTTTTCTGCTGAACGTTGTATCTTTAATCCGTGCTCGTCCGTACCAGTTAAAAATTGAACATCAAACCCATCCATTCTTTTAAACCTTGCAAAAAAATCAGCTATAATACTTGAGTATGCATGACCCATATGTGGTTTAGCTGATGGATAATATATAGGTGTTGTAATATAATACTTTTTATCCATTTAAAACCCTATCCTCAAATTCCATTAAAAAAGTTTCGTCATCTAAATTAAAAATTTTTGAATTGGAAATTTTTTTTAAAAAATAATTTTGAATTTTCAAAAGTCTAATATTTTTAACCGACACATTTTTCCTAAAATAGAATTCTATTAGTGAATATAATAGATTTTTAATCAATTGATCTTTTTTATACTTTTTATCCATTATAATTTTTTTTATCAAATCTTTTAAATTAATTTCTCTCAAATCAAAATCATTTTTGTTTGCAAAATCCAATAAATTCAATATTGACCCTGGTGTACTATAATAATTAATCATATGTTCATGAATTAAATCCATAAAATTTTCACCTAAAATTTTGTTTGTCACATCAATGGATTGTTTAAAAGTAAGATGAATATTGAAGTTGAGGCATCTAGATTTAAGTGTTGGTAATATTTTTTTGTTATTATTAATTAATATAAAATATATATTATCGTTTGGTTCTTCTAAAATTTTTAATAGAGCGTTAACTGAATTAATATTTAAAAGTTCAATATTATCAATAAGTACTAATCTCGGCTTTGTATTAAAGGATGATTTATTGAGAGTTATAATCAAATTTCTAATTTGATTTACATCAATACTTTTTTTATCATCGCTTATATCAATTGAAATAAAATTGGGATTAGATTTATTTAGAATTAATTTAAATGATTTATTATCAGGATTTATCTTAAAGTTTTTAAGATCATATGAATAATCTTCATCTAGCGACAAAACATGATTTATAATATGATATGCCAAGGTAGATTTGCCAATTCCTTTTTCCCCAGATAACAATATCTTATTTGGTAGGTTTTTTTTTTTATAAAGATTTATAAAGTTAGTAAATTCAGAATGGTGTCCATATAGAAATAATTGATTTATTGGGCTTAAATTCATTTTATTAATCTGTCAATTTTACTAATAATTAATTTTTCATTTTTATCTATTTCTAAATTTGAATTTATTAACTGATATTTATTTTTTTGTTGTTTTGACAAATGAATAAATCCTTTTTGAACATTGTTGTAAAAGGACATTTTGAATTTATCATATCTATTTAATGATCTTCTTTGTTTTAATCTTTTTTGAAGATTTTTTTGGTTAACAATATTTAAAAATGTAAAACCAACTTTTATATTTTTAAGTAAATATTTATTTAAGGTTTCAATTAAATTTAGATTAACACCCATACCATAATGTTGATATGCTATTGTAGAGTCAGTAAATCTATCAATAAGTATTATTTTTTTATTGTAAAATTTCTTAATAATTTCTACATTTTCACTTCTAGCAGCCATATACAGCAACAAGTCAGTATTTCTATTAAAATTAGATTTATTATTTAAAATTAATTTTCTAATTTTTTCTGAATTTGGATTGCCCCCAGGCTCTCTTATTTTAATATGACTAATTTTTTTATTATTAAGATACTTGGAAACAGTAGATATATGGTGACTTTTTCCACTTCCCTCTATACCTTCAAAAACTATGATTGGTTTTTTAGACATCGCCCCAAATGAGATAATTAAGTGATTTTAATAATCTAGACACAAAATTTACTTTATTAACTTCATTTGAAGCTAGTAAATCGTATTCACCAACTAACTCATTATCATAGACAACTCTTAATATAGCAACTTTTTCATCTTTTTTAATTGGAGCTTCAACAGGACCCTCATATTTAATAAAAACTTTTAAAAGTTTTTTTTTAGCTTTTTTAATAGTTTTGTAGATGTCTTGATTAGTATAGACATCAACCTTATCAACTTTTCCAAGCCATACATCCACTTTATCAAATGGTTCATTAGCCTTAGATATACTGACTAGATCAAAATTAGTAAGGCCGTAAGTATGTAATTTAGAACTTTCTCTTGATCGAGCATTTTTAGAATTAAATCCACTACCAACAGCAATTAATCTTCTACCATTTCTAATAATTGATGAAGCTAAAGAGTATTTTTCAACAACTAAATATCCAGTTTTAATTCCATCAGCTCCTAAGTTTTTATATAAAAGTGGATTTCTATTACCTTGCGTTATTGGATCGCCCCCTGTTCTATTCCAAGTAAATTTTTTTTCAGAAAACATCTCATAAAATTTCGGATGTTTATCAATTAAATACTTAGACATTTTGAGAATATCTCTAACTGTCGAGTAATTATCTGGGTTATTTATACCTGATGAATTTGCAAAATTAGTATTTTCCATCCCTAATTCTTTAGCTTTTGCAGTCATTAAAATTGCAAACTCCTCTTCTGTTCCAGCAATACCTTCTGCTAATGCCACACAAGCATCATTGCCAGAAGCAATTATTATACCTTTTAGTAAATTCTCTACAGATACTTCGTCTCCAACCATAATAAACATAGATGAATATCCAGCGGTAGATAAACGCCATGCTTTTTCTGAAATGATAAATTTTTCATTTAAATTTAAATCACCTGATTTAATTAAATCAAAAGCAATAATTGATGTCATAATTTTAGTCATTGAAGCTGGATAGATTGATAGGTCAGGTTCTTTTTCAAATAAAATTTCACCTGAATAATAATCTTGTAAAATTGCAGTTCTGGCTTTTACACTAAGATTGGCGTTAGCTAATTCAGCATGAAAAAAAATAACAAGCAATATTGTAATAAATTTTTTAAACATTTTTTAAAATCTCTATATTCTCAAAATCTAATGATTTAATTTTGTTAAATGAGTCTTCAAGTTTTGTTATATCATTAAACGGTCCTAATAATACCCTATATTTTGTTTTGGATATTGTTTTAACAAAAGGACTCTTAATGCCTGTTTCATTAATAATTCTATCCAACATATTATTGGCAGAGTCCTTATAATAAAAATCAGCAATCTTTATTGTGTATTTAAAAATTTTTTCTTTTACAATTTCTTTATTTTGAAGATTAGTATTACCCAGGTTATCAATCTTAATGCCGTCTACAGGTGCTTTTTCTGCAACTTTTTTCTCTTCATTAAAAGTTTTACCTTTTTTTGCAATAAATGTAGAGTTTTGTGAAATAAGAACCAGATCAATGTAAGGTTCTTTTAAATCTAATGATAACTCCTCTGCTATTCTTAATGTTATTACACTATTATAGAAATCAGAAAATTTTGCATTATTTGAAATAACTTCAGCAATTACTGTTTTTTGATTTATAGGATTAGTTATTTTGACAAAAGAATTCTTTTTTAATTTTTTGTGAAAAATTAAAAGAGATCTATTATCTATTGTCTTATTAATTTTTTTTTCTTTTTTTAGAGTAGAGTTATAGACTAAAGTAAAACCTGAGTTTTTATATTTAGTTAATATTTCTTGATTAGAAATATTTCTATTAAGATTATTTTGCTCACATCCTGTTAAAAATATAAAGAATAGTATAATTAAAAGCCTACAATGCATTTTCAAATTTCTCTTTAAGTGTGCATACTGCCAATGAAAATCTTAAGGATCTGTTCCATTGTAAAATAATTTCATAATTATCAAAAACAATATATGCTGGACTTAAATTTTCTGCATCTGGTATAATGTCTTTATCAGGTGTTATTATAGAACTAGTTAGACTATCAAATTGTTTATCTAACACATCATCATTTAATATATATTTTCTAAAATATTCTAAATTTTTTTTATTATGTAATTTTTTTGCTGAAACATTTAAATACTTTTTTGGTATTTCATTTGATAATTCTATCTTATAGAAGCATGGCTCACTTTCTTTCCACCCTATTTTATTTAAATAATTTGCCGCAGACGCATAAGCATCATTATTATTTTTTAAATCAATATAACTATTTTTATCGTAATCTATTGCATAGTTTTTCATTGTAGATGGCATAAATTGAAAAAAACCAAATGCTCCTGCCCAAGAACCATATAAGGTTTTGTAATCAATTTGCTTATTTTCTATTAATCTTAATAATATAATCAGTTCACTTGAAAAAAATTCTGATCTTCTCTTATCAAAACTTAATGTAGCTAAAGATGACAATATATCCATTTTACCAACATAAGTTCCAAAATTTGTTTCTATACCCATTAATGCTAAGAGAAGTTCTTTTTCAATATTGTAAAGATTTTCCACTGTATTTATTAAATTTGTGTTTTTTTTATAAAAATCAACTCCTTTGGAAACCTTTTTAGATGATGTTCTTTTTGAGATATATGTTTTGGTATCTTCATAAAATTCAGGCTGATATCTGTCATACTTAATGACATTAGGAAGAAATTTTATATTAGCCATAACTTTATCAAAAGTATTTTCAGAAATATTGTTTTCTAAAGCAATTTTTCTAAAATCGTTTTTCCATGCAAGAAAACCTGTTGGATTTTCAGATAAAGAAGAAGTGGAAATTAAAAAAATAAATATAAGTAAATAGTTAGCTAGTTTCATACAAATCCTTTAAATATATAATAACAGCAATCCAAATAAAAATAAAACTAACTAATTTTGCTAATGAAAATGGCTCATCATAATAAAAGTAACCCAATAAAAATTGTAATGTTGGAGTTATATAAAATATCATGCCTGTTGGTCCTAAACCACACAATTCAACGCCCCTAACATACAAAAATAATGGAATAACTGTCATTGGGCCAGCTAAAAAAATAAACAACATCATTGGTGGATCAGATAGCTTAAAATCATTATTTCCATTTATAGTTATTAAATAAAAAGCAATTACTGCAAATGGCAAAATATATAAACTTTCTATTAAAAGACCTATATCTGTATCAATATTTATTTTTTTTCGAATTAAATTGTAAAATCCCCAACTTAAGGCAACTATAATACCAACCCATGGTAATGATTTTATGCTAATCAAAACTAGGTATAAAATAGATATAATCACCAATATAATTGATAATATTCTTTTTTTGTTAAGCTGTTCTTTAAAAAAAATATAGCCAAGCATTACGCTTAAGATTGGCATCATAAAGTATCCAAAGCTTGCATCTATTATTCTATTTGTTGCAATAGCGTAGATCCAAACACCCCAATTAATAAAAATAAGAAAACCTGATAAGAATAAATAGAATAAGTTTCTTTTACTTTTGATAATTTTAAAAAAAATACTCCATTTAGAAAAAAAGAAAGTTGTTATAACCAATGTAAATGTTGTCCACAAACATCTATGAACAACTAATTCTACATGACCTATAAATGTAATATATTTGAAATAAAGAACTCCAAAAAAACCCCACCAAAAAGAACCAAATCCTGCTAAGAATAGTCCTTTGTTAAACTCTTTATTCATAGGAATTAAACTGATTAATTAGTTATACGTTTTATTAGACTATTTTAAGGTTGAATTAAATATTTATAATAATAAAACACTCTACACGGAAGGATGGCAGAGTGGTTGAATGCACCGGTCTTGAAAACCGGCAAAGGGGCAACTCTTTCCTGAGTTCGAATCTCAGTCCTTCCGCCACAAATTTATTCATTATTATAATCAAAATTTTTAAAAAGAAGATTAATATAGTTATCGTTAAATTTGAAATCACAATTTAATCCATTATAGTAATTATATAAATTGGTATCATCTATATCTAGCAATTTTTCTAAATCAGCCAGATCTTTATGACTTAATAGTTCAATATATTTTTTTGCAAATGACCCCAAAAGTTTATCCATTTCTTTTGTTCCACGATAATTTGATCGGTAGATAATTTTTTTTTTAATAGATCTATATTGAGTGTCATAAATATAATATATTATCATTTTATGACTAATAAAAGTAATTATGAATTTCTATTGTCAGATTTGACTAAACTTAAAGGTGTTGGTGATAAAACAACCAGCTTATTAAAAAAAAAGAAAATTAATAATATTTTTGATTTACTATGGAAATTACCCAAATCATATATAGACAGAAGCCGATCAACTAAAATTAAAGATTTGAAAATAGGTGAAAATCAAACAATTACTATTATTCCAAATAAATATTCTTTTCCAAGAATAAGAAATCTACCAAATAAAGTTTTTTGCATGGATGATACAGGTGAAATTGACTGTATTTTTTTTAATAGCCATGAAGGGTATGTAAGGAAAATTCTACCACTAGGAAAGGAAATTACCGTTAGTGGAAAAATTGGATTTTTTAAAAATAAATACCAACTTACCAATCCTAAATATATTTCTGAAGATTCATCTCTTATAAAACAAAAACATAATACGTATTCATTAACTGAAGGCATATCTGAAAAAATTTATAATAAAATTATCAACCAAATAATAACAAATCTACCCATTCTTAACGAATGGCATTCAAAAAATATTTTAAATAAATTTGAAAATATAAAATGGAATGATGCTATTGTTGAACTGCATAAACCTGAGAATATTGAAAACCATAGAAATAATTTTTATCAAAGATTGGCATTTGATGAAATTTTTTCGACCTTTCTTGTCAACTCTGAAATTAGAAAAAAAATTAAGAAAATTAAAAAAAAAAGAAAATCTTTCGATAAGACAAAACAAAATAAGATTATAAAAGAATTAGAATTTTCATTAACCAATGATCAAAAAAAAACACTAGAAGAAATTAACAATGATCTTTCTTCAACAAATAAAATGTTTAGATTGCTACAAGGTGATGTTGGCAGTGGTAAAACAATAGTTTCTTTGTTAGCTGCTTACAATACTGTAAATTCAGGATTTCAAGTAGCTGTAATGGCACCAACAGAAATTTTAGCGAGACAACATTTTAATCTAGCTAATAATCTTTTTTCAAAAAAAATTAATATAGAATTAATTTCTGGTAAGTCTGAACATAAAAAAAAAGAAATTCTAGATAAAATCAAAAATAATGAAATAGATATAATTTTTGGCACCCATGCTATTTTTCAAAAAAAAGTATATTTTAAAAATTTAGGATTAATCGTTATAGATGAGCAGCATAAGTTTGGTGTTAATCAGAGAAAACGTTTATCTGATAAAGGTGGAAATAATTGTGATGTATTGTTAATGACTGCAACACCTATACCAAGAACCTTAACAATGACCTTATATGGAGATATGGATCTTTCAATTATAAAGGAAAAACCTAAATCTAGAAAACCTATTAAGACTTATAGTAAATTGGAAAGTAAAATTGATGAAGTTATAAAATTTATAAAAAAAGAAATAAAATTAGGAAATCAAATTTTTTGGGTTTGTCCATTAATTGAGGAAAGTAAAAAATTAGATCACTCCTCTGCTGTTAATAAGTTTGACTATTTGGATAAATTATTTCCCAATCAAGTATCTCTATTACATGGTAAAACTGATTTAGAAGATAAAGAGATTATTTTAGATAAATTTTTAAAGAAAGAATTTCAAATTTTAGTATCTACAACGATTATTGAGGTAGGTATTGATTTTCCTAATGCAAACGTAATAATTATCGAAAATGCAAATAAATTTGGATTATCACAGTTACATCAACTTAGAGGTCGCGTAGGAAGAGGTGATAAAGACTCAACTTGTATACTTATGTTTAAATCAAACTTAAGTGAAAACGCAAAAAAAAGAATAAATATACTAAAAGAGTCTAATGATGGCTTTTACATCTCTGAAGAGGATATGAAAATTAGAGGATTTGGAGACATATTAGGATTTAAGCAAAGTGGGATTAAAAATTTTAGACTAGCTGACCCGGTTCAAAATAGTGATCTTTTCCTTTTAGCTGAAAAGGAAATTAGAAGAATTGAAATGAATAATGAGGATATTAGTAAATATAAGCCACTTATAAAATTATACGATAGAGCTGATATTATAAACGATATCGCTTAGGACTGTTTGTTAGAGGTTCCAGCAGAAACAATAAATTTAGAAGCTTCTTCAAAAGTCATATTTAAATAAATAACATCTTCAATAGGAAACATTAATAAAAATCCGCTTGTAGGATTTGGTGTTGTTGGAACAAAAACATTGATTAGTTTTTTATTAGTTTTCTCAGACATTTCACCTTTATTTTCTTTAGTAGCAAAGCCAACAGCCCAAACATCTTTTCTTGGATATTCAACTAAAACAACACTTTTTTGATTGTTATTTTTTTTAGAAAATGTTTCAGTCATTTGAACAATTGCTGAGTAAACAGTTCTTAAAAAAGGGATTCTTTTAAACAAATCATCAATTAATTTAAGAATTCTTCTTCCAAAGAAAGATAAAGAAAGCCCCCCTACCAAAGTTATTAAAAGTATTGAAATTAAAATTTCTATTCCTGGAATATCAAATGGTAAATAGTGATTTGGATTAAGATTTTTTGGAATTAAATTTGAAGATATTCCAATTAATATTTTGCTAAGATATAAGGTGAATCCAATTGGAATTAAAACAACTACTCCAGCAATAAAATAATTTCTTAAAGTTAAAGATAAAGATTTTCTTTTTGATTTTTTTTCCATATTATTAATTAAAACTAGAATAAACCACAAAAGTTATTGCTATAATAAACAATACCAATAAAATTTTATTATTAAGATTCATAATATAATGATAATATCAATTATAAATGAAAATGAATAGAAGAAAATTTTTGTCTTATGTTGGTTGTGGTTGTGGTAGTTTTTTACTACCATCTTGTACAACTACTCCAATAACTGAAAGAAAACAGTTAAAAATTGTTTCTGAAGCAAGTCTTAATGCACGAGCAGCTAAGCTTTATGAAAAAATTAAAGAAAAAGAAAAAATGAGTGATGACACAAAAACACTCAATGAAATTAAAGAAATTGGAAAAAAAATGGAAGACTCAATTTCTGAATATTTTGATAGAGAAAATTTAGATGATCCAACGAAAAATTTCAATTGGGAGTATATTTTAATAGATAAAAAAAAAGTACGAAATGCTTGGTGTATGCCTGGAGGTAAGATAGCTGTTTATACAGGTATTTTAGATGCAACAAAAAATACTAATGGTCTTGCAGCTGTAATGGGACATGAAATTGCTCATGCTGTTGCTAAACACTCTGTAGAAAGAGCTAGTAGAGGAACTTTATTAAATGTTGGAACTAGAATAATTGATATAGCAAGCGGAGGAGTATTATCTGATATTAACAGAACGACAGGACAAAATACCGTAGGTTTATTAGCACAACTTGGAATTATGAATCCTTTTAATAGAAAACAAGAGAGTGAAGCTGATTATCTTGGAATGATATTTTCGTCTTTATCAGGTTATGATATCAGAGAAACAGTCAAGATCTGGGAGAGAATGAAAGAACTTAATAAAGGAAAAGAACCTCCAGAATTTATGAGCACGCATCCATCTTCTAATAATAGAATTAGAGATTTAAATGAAAAAATGAATGAAGTAATATTGGATTATCCTCCAATTAAATTCACATAATTTAAATATTGGTGAGCCCTGATGGACTCGAACCATCGACCCATTCCTTAAAAGGGAATTGCTCTACCAACTGAGCTAAGGGCCCCCATATATTCAAATTGAATAAGTGTTATATACAGAATTATTATATTTTTTCAAACGTCAAATTGAACTAAAAATTGTTTATCTTCTACAACTTATCAATGTATTTGTCATGAAATTGATCAAATGTACCTTCAGATATATTCTTTCTAATTGCTGACATTAATTCTTGATAAAAATTTATATTATGAAGAGTTAAGAGCATAGAAGCTAAAATCTCATTAGTATTAAATAAATGATTCAAATAATTTTTTGAATACTTGTTAAGATTAAGGTTATTACAATCAGGATCTAGTGGACTGTTATCAGTTTGATATTTATTGTTCTTTATATTTATTCGTCCATTCCATGTAAAAGCTAATCCAGTTCTTCCTGATCGTGTAGGTAAAACACAGTCAAACATATCAATACCTCTTTTAACAGCACCAATAATGTCTGATGGTGTCCCAACACCCATTAAATAATGAGGTTTTTCATCTGGCATATGTTCTTTTATATTATCTAAAACATTAAACATTTCATTTTGTGATTCCCCTACAGCCAATCCACCCATTGCATACCCATCAAATCCAATTTTAATCAATTCAGTTAAAGATTTAACTCTAAGATCTTTAAATAATCCACCTTGAACAATTCCAAATAGAGCTTTATGTGGATTTTTACCAAAAGCTTTTTTTGATCTTTCCGCCCAATATAAAGACAAATCCATTGATTTTTTTATCAAATCATAGTCACTTGATTTACGTGGACATTCATCCATTATCATAACAATATCTGAGTTGAGTCCTAATTGAATTCTTATACTTTCTTCAGGACTTAAAAAAAATTTTTTTCCATCAACATGTGAATTAAAAATTGCACCCTTCTCTCTATCAATTTTATTAAGTTTGGATAAAGACATCACTTGAAAACCACCTGAGTCAGTAAGTATTGGTAAGTCACAATTCATAAAATTATGAAGACCTCCAGCAGATTGAACTCTTTCTACACCTGGTCTGATCATTAAATGATATGTGTTTGATAAAATGATCTCTGAACCAGTTTTTTTAATATCATCAATGGTACATGCCTTTACAGTTGCTTGAGTACCAACTGGCATGAATGCTGGTGTATTAATACTACCCCTGTGAGTTTCAATTAAACCACACCTTGCAAACTTATCTTTTTTTAAAACTTTAAAGGCAAAATTTTTTAATGCCATTTAAAGAAATTATTGAGATTTAAAACTGATAATCTTATCTGGATCTGATACTGAGCCGTTGTTACCTTCATCTCCTCTTTTGATTTTGTCAACGAATTCCATGCCTTCTAAAACTTTACCAAATACAGTGTACTGTCTATCAAGAAAAGATGAAGGCTTAAAACATATGAAAAATTGACTATTTGCACTATCAGGATCAGATGATCTTGCCATAGATAAAGTACCTCTTTCATGTGGAACACTACTAAATTCTTGTTTTAAATCTGGCAAATCAGATCCACCCATTCCAGCTCTTCGTAAATCAAAATCACCAGATCCAGAATTGCCAAATTTAACATCACCAGTTTGAGCCATAAATCCATCTATAACTCTATGGAATACAACATTGTCATATTGTCCACTATCAGCTAATTCTTTAATTCTTTTTACATGATTAGGCGCCACGTCTTCAAATAACTCGATTTTTACATCACCGTCTTTTAATTTTAAAATCATTATGTTCTCCTGTGCTATTAATTGATTAATAAATAAAAAAAATAAAATAAATATATTTGTTAAAATTCTACTCATATTTGTCTTTTAAAGATTTAATTGTACTTTTGGTAGTAAATTTTCTTATATCACCATTCAATTTAACTATTTCTTTTACAAAACGAGAAGATATTATTTGATTTTCAACATCAGACATCAAAAAAATTGTTTCAATATTATTATTAAGCTTTCTATTCATGCCCGCTAATTGGAACTCATATTCAAAATCGGATACTGCTCTTAAGCCTCTTAAAATAATGTTAGATTTATATTTCTTACAAAGATCTGTTGTTAGAGAGCTAAACGAAACTACAGAAACTTTTTTTTTATTTAATTTTAAATCTTTAAATAATGCTTTATTAACAATATTAATACGTTCTTCTGAGTTAAATAAATAATTCTTATTACTTACATCAGATACTCCAACTACAATGTTGTCAAATAACTTTAGGGCTTTTTTAATAACATCAATATGACCATAAGTAATTGGATCAAATGTGCCCGGGTAAATAGCTATTTTGTTCATTAGATCAAATTGTCAGCAATTTTAATTGCTGATACTACTTTTTCCTCGCCTGATAATTTTATAATTCTTACTCCTTGAGTATTTCTACCAGCAGTTCTTATTTCTTTAACAGCTACCCTTATAACCCTGCCTTTGTTTGTTGAAATAAGTATTTCATCACCCTCAAAAACTGGAAATGACGATGTTATATTTCCATTTCTTGGTGAATTAACAATACCAATTATTCCTTTTCCACCTCTATTGGTTACTCTATAATCTGTATGAGAAGTTTTCTTCCCATATCCGTTTTCACTTATAGATAAAACAAATTTTTCTTTTGCTTTAATTTCAGACTTTTCATCTTTAGTTTTTTTACTACTTTTTTTTGTTTTATCGTTATCTATTACAGACAATGATACAATTTGATCATTTGAAGCCAACTCTATTCCTTTAATTCCTTTTGATGATCTTCCCTTAAAAACTCTTAATTTTTTTGTCTCAAATCTTATGCATTTACCAAATTTTGTACTTAAAATAACATCTTGATTATCTTCACAAATTTTAACACCTACAATTTTATCATTATTATCTAATTTCATTGCAATTTTACCAGAAGCATTGATTGATGAAAAATCTTCCAAACTATTTTTTCTAACTTTACCTTGAGCTGTAGCAAAAATTATTTGATAATTTTTAGAGTCAGTTTCATTTTCTGGCATTGGCATTATTGAGCTAATAGATTGATGATTTTTTAATGGCAAAATATTAAATAATGATTTACCTTTTGATGTTGCAGAGCCTTCTGGAATTTTCCATGCTTTAACTTTATAAACTAGCCCTTCAGTAGAAAAGAATAGAACTGATGTATGTGTGTTTACAGAAAGAGTTTGAACAACAGAATCCTGATCTCTTGTAGTAATACCAGATTTACCTTTACCACCTCTTTTTTGTTGTTTCACGCCATCTAAAGAACCTCTTTTTATATATCCTTGTAAAGTAACAGTTATAATTACTGATTGTTTTTGAATAGTTTCTTCTATGTCATAATTTAATACTGCATCTATAATTTTTGTTCTTCGAGGAACAGCAAATTTTTCTCTAATATTTGTGAGCTCTTCACTTATCACCTTCAAAAGTTCTTTTTTTGAAGATATAATTTTTTTGTATTTAGCTATTAATTCAGCTAATTTTTTTATTTCAACTTCAATTTCATTTATTCCAAGAGCTGTTAATTTTTGTAATCTTAACTCTAAAATAGCTACAACTTGAGGCTCTGATAATGAGTAAACATTTTTATTTTTTTTACCTTCAACTAAAGAAATTAATTTTTGAGTTTTGTTTATTTTCCACTTAGTTTTTAATATAGACTGTTTAGCGTCATCTGGGGTTTTAGAAGAACGTATAATCTTTATAATTTTATCTAAATTCTCTACTGATACAGATAATCCTAATAAAATGTGTGCTCTTTCTTCTGCTTTCTGAAGATCAAATTTAGTTTTTTTTATTACAACATCTTCTCTGAAAGACAAAAAGTTTGTTAAAAAATCTTTTAGATTGCAAGTCTTTGGTTTTCCATCAACAATAGCTAATGTATTAAACCCAAATGAACTTTCAATTTGGGTATTTTTGTAAAGCTGTCTTTTAATAGTCTCAGGCTCAACACCGTTTCTTAAATCAATCGCAACTCTAATGCCCTCTCTATTAGATTCGTCTCTTATATCTTTAATACCTTCAATTTTTTTCTCTCTAACAAGTTGGGCAATTCTTTCATTTAACACTGATTTGTTAACCTGATAAGGAATTGATGTAATTACCAATCTGTCTCTACCATTTTTAAGAGTTTCAGATGATACCTCACCTCTAATTTTAAAGGATCCTCTTCCATTATTGTATCCTTGTTTGATGATGTCTTTACCTATAATAACTCCGCCAGTTGGAAAATCTGGTCCCGGAATATGTTTCATTAATTCTTTAACTTTAATATCTTTATTATCAATTAAAGCTAATGTTCCATTTATTATTTCACCTAAATTGTGTGGAGGAATACTAGTTGCCATACCTACCGCTATACCACCTGCTCCATTCACTAAAAGATTTGGGTATTGTGCAGGCAAAACTGTTGGTTCTTTTTCAGTTTCATCATAATTACTTTTGTAAGAAACCGTATTTTTTTCAATATCATCAATTAGAAATTGTGAAACTTTTGAAAGTCTTGTTTCAGTGTATCTCATTGCAGCTGCAGGATCTCCGTCAATTGATCCAAAGTTACCTTGTCCTTGAACTAAAGGTAAGCTCATAGAAAAATCTTGAACCATTCTAACTAGAGCATCATAAACTGATTGATCGCCATGAGGGTGATATTTACCAATTACATCCCCTACTATTCTTGCAGATTTTCTGAATTGTTTTGACCAATCGTATCCACCTTTATACATTGCATATAAAATTCTTCTATGAACAGGTTTCAATCCATCTCTTATGTCTGGTAACGCTCTACTTACAATTACGCTCATTGCATATGAAAGATATGATGAGCTCATCTCATCATGCATTGAGATTAGTTTAATATTATTATCTTTTGGGGCTTCAGTTTTTTGCATAGGTACTAAAATGGTATTTCGTCATCCATATCGTTTGACACTTGAGATGAGTCCTCAATATTGTTTTGTTGAGTTGTGTCATTTTGAATTCCACCACCAGTATTTCCACCACCAAGCATTGTTAAAGTAGTGTTGTATCCCTGAAGAACAATTTCTGTAGAATACTTATCTTGGCCCGATTGTTCATCTTTCCATTTTCTAGTTGTAAGTTGACCTTCAACATAGATTTGAGCACCTTTTTTTAAGTATTGCTGAATAACATTAACTAGTCCTTCATTAAATACAACTATACGGTGCCATTCTGTTTTCTCTTTTTTTTCACCAGTATTTTTATCTTTCCAAGATTGGCTTGTAGCTAAGCTTAGTCTCGCAACACTTTTACCGTTAACCATTTGTTTGATCTCAGGGTCTGCGCCCAAACGACCAATTAATAATACTTTATTTAAACTTCCAGCCATAATATTTAATATTTGTTAAATTAATTAATAAGAACTATATCACAATTCTTCTCATTATTAATTTTATTAACTCAAAGCAACAAAAAATATGATCAAAAAGATAGTTATTAAGGGTGCTAAAGAACATAATTTAAAGAATGTTTCTATTGAAATCCCTAAAGATCAATTTGTTGTAATAACTGGTCTATCTGGGTCAGGAAAATCTTCATTAGCTTTTGATACAATATATGCAGAAGGTCAAAGAAGATATGTAGAAAGTTTATCTGCTTATGCCAGACAGTTCTTGGATAAAATGAAAAAGCCAAATGTTGATCTCATTGAAGGTTTAAGTCCAGCGATAGCTATCGAACAAAAAAACACATCTAAAAATCCAAGATCAACTGTTGCAACTGTTACAGAGATTTATGATTATATGAGAGTTTTGTTTGCTAGAGCAGGAATTCCCTACTCTCCATTCACTGGTAAACCGATAACATCTCAAACAATAACTCAAATTGTAGATTTAGTTAAAAAATTACCAAAAAAAAGCACTATATATATTTATGCTCCTGTAGTCAGAGGTCGTAAAGGTGAATACAGAAAAGATATCTTAAGTTACAAAAGAAGAGGTTTTAGAAAAATTAAAATTGATAACGTTTTATATGACATCGAAAAATCTCCAAATTTAGATAAAAAACTCAAGCATGATATTTCAGTTCTTGTAGATAGAATTGTATTGAATTCAAAATTAGGGAATAGATTAGCTGAAAGTATTGAGACAGCGGTCAATTTATCTAATGGTTTAGTTTTTGTTGAATATGAAGATGAAACTTTGCCTCAAAAATTTAGAAAAATTGAAAAACTAATATACTCAACCAAATTTGCATGTCCTGAAAGTGGATTTACTATTGAAGAAATAGAACCAAGACTTTTTTCTTTCAACAGCCCCTATGGTGCATGTGAAGAATGTGAGGGTATTGGAATAAAATTAAATGTTGATCCAAATTTAGTCATTCCAGATGAAAGAAAAAGTATTGCAGATGGTGCAATCGAACCATGGGCAAAATCTACTACTTTATATTATGCACAAACTTTAGCATCTATTGCTAAACATTATGGATTTTCTCTTGATGATAAATGGAAAAAATTACCAAAAAAAATAAAAGATATAATTTTATATGGATCAGATGAAGAGGAAATTAAATTTAATTATGATGATGGCTATGAAAAATATTCACATAAAAAAACATTTGAAGGAGTAATAAATAATCTTGAAAGAAGATTTTTAGAATCTGATAGTGAATGGAAAAGAGAAGCAATAGCTGAATATCAGTCAGATTCTGCTTGTGAAAGTTGTAATGGAGATAGGCTTAAAGAAGAGGCTCTATGTGTAAAAATTGACAATAACAATATTAGCGAAGTTACAAGAAAATCAATTCTTGATGCCTCACAATGGTTTAAAGATTTAGAAAAGAATTTAGATAAGAGACAATTTAAAATTGCAGAGCATGTTTTGAAAGAAATTAATGAAAGATTAAATTTTCTACTTAACGTTGGTCTAGATTATTTAACATTATCCAGAGAGTCAGGAACACTGTCGGGTGGTGAAGCTCAAAGAATAAGACTAGCATCACAAATAGGTTCTGGTTTAACGGGTGTTTTATATGTGCTTGATGAGCCCTCTATAGGATTACATCAAAAAGACAATGTTAAACTTATTAATGCTTTAAAAAGACTAAGAGATTTAGGTAATACAGTTATTGTTGTAGAGCACGATACTGAAACAATGGAAAATGCAGATCATATAATAGATATGGGTCCTGAAGCTGGATCTAATGGTGGTCAAATAACTTCTCAAGGAACATATAATGAAATTAAAAAAGATAAAAATAGTATTACTGGTCAATATCTATCGAATAAGAAATCAATTGAAATTCCTAAAACTCGAAGATTAGCTAAAAATGGACGATTTGTAGAAATTAATGGAGCTACAGGAAATAATCTAAACAATGTTAATTTAAAAATTCCAACGGGAAGTTTTACTTGTATCACTGGGGTATCAGGTAGTGGTAAATCAACTTTAATCTTACAAACTCTATATCACGCTCTAAATTTAACACTTAATAATAAAGCTAGAAAAGCACCAAAAGCCTTTAAGAGTTATAAGGGTGTTGAATTAATTGATAAGATTATAGATATAGACCAATCTCCCATTGGTAGAACACCTAGATCAAATCCGGCAACTTATACTGGTGCCTTTGGTCCTATTAGAGATTGGTTTACTAGTTTACCTGAGTCTAAAACTAGAGGATATAAACCTGGAAGATTTTCTTTTAATGTTAAAGGTGGAAGATGTGAAGCTTGTGAAGGCGATGGTGTTATAACTTATGAGATGCATTTTTTACCTGACGTGTATATCCAATGTGATGAGTGCAAAGGCACAAGATACAATAGAGAAACGCTAGAGATTAAATTTAAAGGAAAAAGTATAGCTGATGTTTTGGATATGTCTGTTGATGAAGGATGTGAATATTTTGAAAATATATCAACTATTAAAACAAAATTACTTACTCTTAAAAAAGTAGGTTTGGGGTATATAAAAATTGGTCAACAGGCAACTACTCTATCAGGAGGTGAAGCTCAAAGAATAAAACTTGCAAAAGAATTATCTAAAAGATCAACAGGTCGAACAATGTATATTTTAGATGAACCGACAACAGGTCTTCATCAACATGATATTAAAAAATTATTAGAAATACTGCACACATTTGTTAAACTTGGTAACACTGTTGTGGTTATTGAACACAATTTAGATGTTATTAAAACTGCTGATTATATCGTCGATATGGGCCCTGAAGGTGGTGTTAAAGGAGGTAATATTATCGCAGAAGGAAAACCCGAAGAAATTTGTAAAGTTCCCGAAAGTTATACGGGTCAATTCTTAAAACCTTTACTAAGATAATATTATAAAAGGTTGTTAATATTTCTGATAATTTAGTGTATAAATATTAAGAATCATGAGCAATTTATTATCATCACTACCTAAAACAATTCATGCATCACTTGCATTAGCTATATTGTTATTTTTTGCGCTATTTTATTTAAATGGTGGTTTTGCATTTGATACATTGTTTTGGAGTTGGTTATTCAGATATATTCATGTGACTGTTGCAATTATGTGGATTGGCTTACTTTGGTATTTTAACTTTGTACAAATTCCAAACATGGGCAAGATCCCTGATGAACAAAAACCAGCAATTGGTAAAGTCATTGCTCCTGCAGCTCTTTTCTATTTTAGATGGGCTGCCGCATTAACAGTATTATCTGGATTAATTTTAGCACATTTAAATGGGTATGGTCATGATGCTTTACTTTTAGGTATTAGATCTGAAGTACCAAAATATACGGCAATAGGTATTGGAATGTGGCTTGGAATAATTATGGCTTTTAATGTTTGGTTTGTAATTTGGCCAAATCAAAAAAGAGCATTAGGAATTGTTGAATGTGAACCAGATTTAAAAGCTAAATCTGCAAAAACTGCCATGCTATTTTCAAGAACTAATACACTACTTTCATTACCAATGTTACTTTCAATGGTAATTGCTCAAAATCTTTATTAATTTTTTAATTACCTTAAATCCTCTATATTTCTAAATTCTTTTAAGCATTCAGGATTTGCTAAAGCTTCTTTATTTTTAATCTTATTACCCTCAATAATATTTTTAACAGCTAGTTCTACAATTTTACCACTTTTAGTTCTTGGAATATCATTTACCTGAATTATTTTACTGGGAACATGTCTGGGAGATGCATTTTTTCTTATCTGTAGTTTTATTTTTTTTAATAAGTTTTCATTTAGTTCAAATTTTGAATTTAGAATTAAAAATAGAATAATCCTAATATCATTATCCCAAGATTGTCCAACAACTAAAGATTCTTTTATTTCTTTAAATTTTTCAACCTCAGAATATATTTCAGCTGTTCCAAGTCTTACTCCTCCAGGATTTAATGTTGTATCTGATCGACCAAAAATTATAAATCCATTTTTATTCGTAATTTTTGCGTAATCTCCATGATGCCAAATATTTTTATATTTACTAAAATATGCCTTTTTAAATTTTATATCATTTTTATCGTTCCAAAATTTTAAAGGCATTGAAGGAAAAGGATTAGCACAAACAAGTTCTCCTTTTTTGTTATAAATAGATTTACCTTTTTCGTTAAAAACACGTACATCCATACCCAGTCCTTTATTTTGGATCTCACCAGAATAAACAGATTGATATAAATTTCCTAAAACAAAACATGAAACAATATCGGTTCCACCTGAAATTGATGCTAAATGAACATTTTTCTTTATATTTTTGTATACATATTCAAAACTATCTTGCGATAAAGGGGAGCCTGTTGAACAAATAGTTCTTAATTTAGGTAATCTGTATAATTTCTTATAATCTTTGTTAATTTTTCGAAGTGTATCAATATATTTCGCGCTAATACCTAGTAACGTAATATTTTCCTTATTAGCTATTTTAAGAAGTAAGTCATCCTTTTTATACATCGGAGAACCATCAAACAAGACTATAGAAGCTTTCGAAGCTAAAACGGATACCAGCCAATTCCACATCATCCATCCACAAGTCGTAAAATAAAAAACATTATCATTTTCTTTAATATCACAATGAAGCTGATGTTCTTTTAGATGTTGTAGAAGTACACCACCTGTTTTATGGCAAATACATTTGGGTTTACCCGTAGTTCCACTAGAATATAAAATCGCTAACTCATGTTCAAAATCAAATTTTGTAAAACTTAATTTTTGACTATCTTGTTTAATTATATCTATCCAATTATATGTTTTGATTTTTTTATAATTAGGTAATTTTTTTACATGATTTTGACCTGGATAATTTGAAATAATTATATGTTTGATAGATGGTATTTTTTTAATAATCTCAGGTATTCTTTCCAAAACATTAATTCTTTTTCCATTATAAAAATATTCATTTGTCACAAATAAAACTTTTGGTTTTATTTGAGAAAATCTTTCAATTACTCCATTAATACCAAAATCGGGAGAACACGAAGACCATATTGATCCTATAGCAACAGTTCCTAAAAATGCTTCAACTGTCTCAGAAATATTTGGCATGTAGGCTACTACCCTATCCTTTGATTTAATCTTTAATTTTCGTAAAAAAATAGAAATTTTCTTAACGTTTGTATTTAATTCATTCCAAGTTTTAGTTTCGCGATATCCATTTTCACTAATAAAAGTTATTGCTTTTTTATTGTTATTTTTTGAAAGTAAATTTTCTGAAAAATTTAATTTTGAGTTTGATAAAAAAATATTTTTATAAAATTTAGAATTTTTTTTATAGCGAATTTTATCTTTGTGACCAATTACTTCGGAATAATCCCAAACACTGCTCCAAAAATTATCAGGATCTTTTACTGACCAATTATGTATTTTTTCATAATTTCTGTTAAATTTTTTATTAAATTTACTGGATATAAATTTTTCAAATTTAAATAAATTTGAATTTTTTTTTAAAATTTTTGATGGTTCCCAAAGTTTTTTATTCATTGAAAAATATTATCAAAGTATACTCAGATTTACTTTTGATCATCTTCTCTTAAAACAGTTTTTTGAGAAACTCTAAGTCTCACTAAAACAGTATTAGCAATATAAATTGATGAATAAGTACCAAAAACAACACCTAAAATCATTGCTAAAGAAAATCCTTTTAAAATTTCACCCCCAAAAAAGTAAATAGCTAATAAAGCTAGTAATGTTGTGACCGAAGTAATTATTGTTCTAGATAAAGTTTCATTAATTGAAATATTGGTTAGTTCAAAAATTTTAATATCAGAGTATTTTCTTAAATTTTCTCTAACACGATCAAAAATGACAACGGTGTCATTCATTGAGTACCCAACTATTGTTAAAACAGCAGCAATAATAGATAAATTAATTTCTAAACTAAATAATGAAAATACACCAAGAGTAACTATTACATCATGAAATAAGGCTAGAATTGCACCAAGACTAAATTGCCATTCAAATCTAATCCAAATATAAAATAACATTATTGCTAAAGATAATGAGATGGCTATTACACCAGATTTTAATAATTCTGCACTTACTTTTGGACCAACATTTTCAACTCTTCTAAAATTAAAATTATTACCAAATGATTTATCAAGATTAACCTTAATTTCTTCAATTATATTTTTTTTATTATCTTTATTCTCAAATTTGATTAAATAATCCTTATCATTACCAAACTTTTTAACAGATACGTCACCAAGACTCATTTGACTGAATTTATCTCTTAGTGAGCTAACATTTATTTTGTTATCTGAGGATCTTAATTCAATTAGTGTACCACCCTTAAAATCAATTCCAAAATTCAATCCCTTAAATACTAATAAAATTAATGAACAAACAATTAGTATTGTTGAAAGTAAATTAAAGTGATTGTAATATTTATTAAATGGTATCATTAAATTAACTTTTCCTTATTTCTATTTTTGGACACATAAATACTAGTGAATAATCTTGCGATGAAATAAACAGAAAATAGTGTTGTAAAAATTCCTATGCCAAGTGTAACAGAAAATCCCTTTATTGGGCCAGAACCCATAAAAAAAAGTATAATTGCGGCTAATAAAGTTGTTATGTTAGCATCGATTATTGCTGTTCTTGATTTAATATAACCGCTATCAAAAGCTAATATATTATTCTTTTCATCTTTAAGTTCTTCTTTAATTCTTTCAAATATTAAAACATTTGCATCAACTGCCATACCAACGGTTAAAATTATACCTGCTATACCTGGTAGAGTTAATGTTGCTTCAAATAAAGTTAATATTCCCAATAAAATAAATAAATTAATAATTAATGTTAAATTGGTGATAAGACCAAAGACTCTATATTTAACGAACATAAAAATTATAACCAAAAGAAAACCTATAGCTAAAGCAATCATGCCTGCATTTATAGAATCTTGACCCAAATCAGGACCTACAGTTCTTTCCTCAATAATGTTCAAAGGTGCAGGTAATGCACCTGATCTTAACAATAATGCTAAATCCGTTGCTGATTGAAATGTAAATCCACCACTAATTTGTCCAGAACCACTAGCAATAGTGTCTCTAATTACCGGTGCGCTTATAATTTTTCCATCTAGAACTATAGCAAGTTGTTTACCAATACCCGTAGATGTAGCCTTACCAAATCTTTTAGCGCCCACTCTATCTAAAGAAAAAGACACTACAGTTTGGTTATTTTGTGTATCCATTTGAGGCTGTGCATCTAAAAGGTTATCTCCACTTATTATTATACGTTTACTTACAGTTGCTTCATCTAATCCATCTTCATATTTTAATTTTTCAACTCCAAAACTATCGTTTTCATTGTTTGTAACAAATCTAAAAGTTAAATTAGCAGTTTTACCTAAAAGAGATTTTACCCTCATAGGATCATCTAAACCAGGAAGCTCGACTAGAATACGATTATTTCCTCTCTTTAAAATATTTGGTTCATTGGTTCCAACTTCGTCAATTCTTCTTCTAACAATTTCAATTGCCTGATCTTGGGAAGAGGTTTTCAAAGAAATTAAACCTTGTGTCGAAAAATTTACTTTCAGATTTAAACCCATATCTTCAATTTCTAACTGGTGTGATTTAAATCTTGGATAGTATGGATTTATATCACTATTTTCATCCATAAAAGTATCTAAAACTACTTGTTTACTTTGATCATCAACATTGAAGAATATTTTTTCATCTTCAATTTTAATATTATTAATTTTAATATTTTGATCTTTAAAATAATTTCTAATAGTCGTAGTTAAATTTTGAAGTTTTTGCTCAATAACTGGAGCGTTGTCAATTTCAAGTAGAAGGTATGATCCTCCTTGCAAGTCTAAACCTAAGTTAATTTTTTTATCAAAAAAATCATCATCGATTTTGAATAAATTTGTTAATGCAATTAAAACGAATAGAGATGAAAAAAGTGCTATAGATAAAATCCTTAACTTTGAAAAATAAAGCACTTTTCTTTAACTGATTATTTCTTAACTTCTTGAGTGTTTAAAAGACCTTGAACGCCTGTTGCTTTAATAATTTCAACTTTAACATTTTCAGCAATTTCAACTTCAATCTTATCGTTATCAATTAATCTTTCAACAGTACCAGTGATACCACCAGAAGTAATAACCTTGTCACCTCTTTTTAAGCCTTCAACCATTGCTTTGTGCTCTTTAACTTTTTTCTGTTGAGGTCTTATTAAGAAAAAATAAAAAATAACAAAAATTAAAATTAACGGTATAAATTGTCCTATTCCTGAACCTTCCATAAATCTCCTTATAAATAAGCTGAATTATTATACTATCTTAATAATGAAAACAACTTTAATTGAATGAAATAGTTTCTAAATTGTTCATATAAGGTCTTAAAACTTTTGGTACAACAATAGATCCATCTTTTTGCTGATAATTTTCTAAAACAGCAATTAATGTTCTGCCAACAGCAAGACCACTTCCATTAAGAGTGCCAACAAAATGAGTTTCTTTATTTTCAGCTTTATATCTAGTTTTCATTCTTAGTCCTTGAAATGTTGCACATGATGAACAAGAGGAAATTTCACGATATTTATTTTCTGAGGGTAGCCAAACTTCAATGTCATAAGTTTTCTCAGCACTAAAACCCATATCCCCTGAGCATAAAATGACTTTTCTATAGGGTAATTCTAATTTATCTAATATATCAGTAGCGCAGTTTGTCATTCTCTCTAACTCTTCTATACAATTTTCTTTTTCAACAATACTAACCATTTCAACTTTATAGAATTGATGTTGTCTAATCATTCCTTTGGTATCTTTTCCATAACTTCCGGCTTCTTTTCTAAAACAAGGTGTTGATGCAACAAATCTCATAGGTAAATCTTTACGATCTACAATTTTATCTTTAACTATATTTGTTAGTATAACTTCTGCTGTAGGTATTAAAAATTTTCTATCAGAACCTTCATCAAACTTAATTTCAAACTGATCATTTTCAAATTTTGGAAGTTGTCCAGTTCCAAACATAGTATTATCCGATGCAATTAAAGGAGGAGAAATTTCTTGATACTGATTTTGATTTACATGAGTATCAAGCATAAAATTTGATAAAGCTCTCTCCAATAAAGCTAATTTATTTTTTACAAAAACAAATCTTGATCCTGTAGTTTTAGTAGCAAGGTCAAAATCAAGCATATTTAATTTTTCACCTAGTACATAGTGTGATTTAGGCTTAAAATCAAAATCGGGAATTTTACCTGATTTAGAAATTTCTATATTGTCATTTTCATCTTTACCATTAGGCACATCAGAGTGAGGTATATTAGGAATATTTGATAATATATTATCTAATTCACTTTTTACATTTTTTTGGTTTTCGGAAATTTTTTCCAAATCTAAAGAAATTTCTTTTGATCTTTTAAACATTGCTTCGTCTTTAGATTTTGAAATATCTTTTTTTTCTTTTTCTAACGCTTCTTTTTTTTGAATTAATTCTCTATTTTGCTCATCTAGTTTTTGTAAATTTTTAAAATCTATATTTATTGCTCTTTTCTCAAGGGATTTAGCAAAAACATTAAAATCTTTTCTTATTTCTTTTATATTATGCATCAGTTTTTTCTAAATTTTTGTTCTCTATAAATTTTACTGAAAATATTGATAATTCATATAAAATTAATAATGGTATAGCTAAACCAATTTGAGTAATTGGATCAGGCGGAGTTAACAAGGCGGCTGCAGCAAAAATTATTACAACAACATATTTTCTTCTATCTTTTAAAAACTGACTATCAACAATTCCAACTCTAGCTAACAAGCTAAGCACTACAGGTAGTTGAAAACTTAATCCAAAGGCAAAAATAAGTTTCATAACAAGTGATAAATATTCATTAACTTTTGCCTCAAGTTGAATAGGCAAGTTTGTTGAAAGACCAGTACTTTCAAATGACAAGAAAAATTTAATGGCTAGTGGCATAATCAGATAATAAACTAGCATTCCTCCAAGCAGAAATAATATAGGAGTTAAGATTAAGTAAGGCATAATAGCAATTTTTTCATGCTTATATAAACCAGGTGCTATAAATTTCCATATTTGCATAAGAATAAATGGACAGGTTACAAAAAAAGCTGTGAAGAATGAAACTTTTAGATAAGTTAAAAAAGTTTCTTGAAGTGCTGTAAAGATTAATCTTCTTTCAGATCCATCGTCTTTTACCGCTTTAGCAAATGGATCTACTAAAAAACCGTATATATTTTCAGCAAAAAAATAACATCCTACAAAAAAAATAAATAAAAATAAAAAACTATGAATTAGTCTTTTTCTTAATTCAGTTAAATGACTTATAAAGCCACCTTCATTTTCTTCATTACTCATCTTTTTTGTTATCTTTTTTTATTTCATTAGTTTTTTCATCATCAATATCGATATTGGAAACTTCACTTTGAATATCATGTATGTATTTTTTGGCTGTACCAATCCAAGAACCAGCTTTTTTTAACATAACAGGAAAATCTTTAGGCCCAAGCACAATGATGGCTATACCAACAACAATTAAAATTTCAAACCAACCAATTGTAGGCATGTAATTTAATCTTTATTATTTGAGTCTTTATTTTCGTCGGAAATGTTCTTTGGCTCACTTTCGTCAGTAACATCTGACGCCATTCCTTTTTTGAAACTTTTTATGCCTTTAGCAACATCACCCATTAGACTCGATATTTTTCCTCGTCCAAATAATAAGACAACTAATATTACAACAATTGCTATTTGCCAAATTCCTATGCTCATAAAAACTTATAACCTTTTTATGATTGATTTTAAAGTTACTTTTTTAAGCATCTTTTTCATCTTCATTAAGAGTACTACTCAGCATTTCATCAATATTAGAATAGATATCCTCTTTTTTTTCATCTTGTTTTTCTCTAAAAAATTTACTTGAACCAAATATTGCATTGTCAACGCTGGAACTATCAATTAAGCCAGCAGCACCTAACTCGTCAACTGTTGGAAGATCTGATAACTTCTGCAAATTAAAATGACTTAAAAAACCATCAGTTGTTAAATATTGAATTGGTTTACCTGGTACATCTTTGCGGCCACCAGGCTTTACCCAATCCAATTCCATTAAAATTTCCAAAGTATTTGTTCCAAAAGCAACTCCACGTATTTCTTCTATTTCTGCCCTAGTAACAGGTTGGTGATAAACAATGATAGCCAAAGTTTCTATTGCTGCACGAGATAATTTTTTTTCAACAGTTTTTTCTTGGGTCATTAATGTTGATAATTTAGGTGATGTTCTAAAAGACCATTTATTTTTAATACAAACCAAATTTATACCTCTGCTAGAATATTCTAATTGTAATTTTTCCAAGGATTTAACTACATTTGCTTTCTTTGAAATTTTACTTTCAATTGTATCAACATCAAGAGGTTCAGCTGCTGCAAAAATTACAGCTTCAATTTCTTTTTCAAGATCAGTAATTTTAGATGGAAATTTTACTATATTATCTTTGATTACTTTTTCTTTTTTATTCATTGATTTCCCTTACATAAATATCATCAAATAAATTGTCTTGTTTTATTGATAGATTTCCTTCTTTTACTAATTCAAGAGATCCAGCAAATATTCCTGCTTTGCCAGTTTTTTTGTATTTTGAACCACTTTTAAAATTATTTGGTATTAGATCATTTATATTTTTCCAATCCATTAAATTACCAAGAAATTTTTTAATAGTTTTAATACCGTCTTCAGTAGTGAATACGGGTAATTTTGGAATACTCATGGTTTGGAAATCTTTGGTCATTACTATTGAAGAATAGGTTTTTAAAAGTTCAAATAAACTAACATTATATTCTGAACTATAAATAGATTTAATATTTCCTTTAATACCACGTGTTCTAATTTCTCTGCCCAGTCGATTTCTTTTAAGCATTTGTTCCGAAAGTAATCTAATAAGTTCCAATTTTTTAAGTTGTAATTTTAATTTATCTGCAACTTCTTGAACCTTAAATTCTTCCTCAGGTGTTCCAGGAAGTAATAGTTTAGATTTTAAATAGGCTAGCCAAGTAGCCATTAGTAAATATTCTGACGCTATTTCTAGGTTTAAATTTTTTTCATTAGTAATATAATCATGAAACTGATCTGCAAGTTTAGTTATTGATATTTCTTCTAAGTCAACTTTTTGAGCTTTTGCCAAATCTAGCAACACATCTAAAGGACCTTTATAATTATTAATATCAACTTTAAATAAAACAGAATCATTGTCAGACATAATCAAATATTAACTTAAAATTTTATAAAATTGTGATGTTTTTTTTAATATAAAGCTACTTATCAAGGGTGAATTTTCAGCAACAATCTTCATTTCATTAATATTTCCATTACAATGAAGTGCTATATTGCATCCAGATTCAAAAGTTTTGATTGTATTTTGTTTCATTTGGTTCTTTAAACTTTTCATTGATAGATCATCAGAAATTATAATATTTTTAAAACCTATATTATTTCTTATAAAGTGAATTACCGTTGATGAATGAGTTGCAGTATTAATTTTATCTAAACTTTTGTAAATAACGTGACCAGTCATAGCAAAGAGAGAATCTTTTTTTTTAAATGTGCTAAAATCATATTTTTTAAGATATTTAATAGATTTATTCACTACAGGAGTATAATTGTGACTATCTACTTTAGCTAAGCCATGACCGGGTATATGTTTAATTATTGTTCCAATAGAATTGTTTTTAAATAACTTTATGCATAAATCACCCATTTTAGAGACGGTGTTAACGTTACTAGAGAAGGATCGATCCCCAATCACATTGCTAGACCCTTTAACTCTTAGATCTAAAACAGGCACTGTATTAATATTTGCACCAATCAACTTTAATAAATGCGAAGTATTATCAATAAATAATTTATAAATAATATTAAGTTTCATTTTATCTTTCTCATAAAGATCACCAAAATATTTAGAAGTTAAATTATCAAAAGAAATGATATTACTTAATCTGTTAACTCTGCCACCTTCTTGATCAATTAATATTGGATAGTTTTTGTCTTTAAAAATTTTTCTTATACTGTCAGTTAAATTTTTGGCTTGTTTAATTGTCTTAATATTTCTTAAAAATAATATTACACCCCAGGGTTTATATTTATTTAAAAAAAATTTTTCACTATTGGATAATTTAAGTGACTTAATACCAACTACAAAGGCTCTCCTTTTTTTAATCATTTTCTACAAGTTTCCAAAAATTAAATTTTTTTTTCTTTTGTTTGTCTGTTTGTTTGACATATTCAATTACATTTTGTGTGTCATTTTTTAATAATGGTAATTTTTTGGAATAAATCTTAATTTTTTTATCAATATTTTGATAAGACCTATAAGAATTTTTTATATTTTCATCTGAAAAATAATACTTACCGGTTAAAAAAACAAACAGTAAAATGATAACTATAAATATTAAATATTTAATTTCTTTAAGCATTACATTTTTGATGGCGAAGCAACTCCAACTATATTCATTCCTGATTTGATAACATTTGCAATAGCTTTTAAGAAGATTAACTTATTATCAGAAATTTTTTTTTGTTCGTTAATAAATCTTTTTTCAGGAAACTGTTTACCTAAGTTCCAATAAGAATGAAATTCAGCTGCAAGTTCATATAAATAAATCGGTATGCGATGAGGTTCAAGTTTTGTACTAGCCACATCAACACATTTTGGCCATTCAGATATCTTCTTTAAAATTTTAATTTCATCAGCAGAATATTCGAAATTGTAATTATCTATATTAATATCTTTTTCTAAATCTTTATCTAAATGCCTAAAGACAGATGAAATTCTAGCATAACAATACTGCACATAATAAAGTGGGTTATCTTTAGATTTTTCTTTGACTGCATCAAAATCAAAATCTAGCTCAACATCACTACTTCTATTTAACATAATAAATCTAGTTGCATCTTTTCCAACTTCATCAATTAAATCATCAACAGTTATATAATCACCTTTTCTTTTGGACATCTTGAATGGCTTCTTGTCTTTAATTAATTTTACAAGCTGGCTAATTTTACAAATTAATTTTTTTTTAGTTCCAGATAATGCATCAACTGAGGAAGAAATTCTTTTTATATAGCCGGCATGATCTGCACCAAGTATATTAATTAAATAATCAAATTTACGATCTACTTTATTCTTATGGTATGCAACATCACTTGCAAAATAAGTCCAGGTGCCGTCAGATTTTTGTAAAGCTCTATCTTTATCATCACCAAAATCTGTTGATTTGAATAGCAATTGTTCTCTTTCTATCCAATCTTTTTTATCATCCCCTGCTGGTGCTTTAATTTTACCTTTGTATACAAAATCATTATCTTCTAAAAACTGAATTACAGTTTCAACTTCTTTATTTATAACAATACTTTTCTCACTAACAAAATTATCATGTTTAATACCAAGACTTTTAAGATTTTTTTTGATTAATAGTAAGGCTTGTTCAATCGAAAGTTCTGTTAATTTATCACTGACTTCATCATAATTTTCAAAATCCAAATTATTATTTGATAAAATAATATTATTTGCAAAATCTATTATATAATCTCCTGGATAAAGATCAGAATTATTAATTGGAAATTTTTCGTTAAATTTTATTTCACGTATTCTAGCAAAAACAGATTTGGTAAAATTAATGATCTGATTTCCATAATCGTTAACATAATATTCTTTGGTAACTTTATGATTATTAAATGTTAATAAATTAGAAATTACATCACCCAATATTGCACCACGACAATGACCGACATGTAAAGGCCCCGTTGGGTTTGCTGAAACAAACTCAACTAAATAGTTAAGTTTTTGCTCTTTATCATTAATACCAAATGTTTTTGAATTAATGATAATATTTTCTATAAAATTTGACCAAAAAATTGGTTTAAATTTAATATTAATAAAACCTGGCTTTACAACATCTATAGTTTGAATAAGCGGGTCCTTATCTTTTAGGATTGAAGATATTTTTAGAGCAAGGTCTAATGGAGATTTCTTATTTAATTTTGAAAGAACCATCCCAACATTTGTTGAAATATCGCAATCAAATTTAGAAGGTGGTATTTCTGCATTAATTCCATTGAACGTTTCTGGAATAACAAGTTCATCTTTATTATTTAAATCAACTATTACAGACTTTATCTTATCTAAATATAGATCAAAAATATTCATTTTAAATTATTATATAGGTTAATAGCATAACGATCCGTCATACCTGAAATAAAATCTGAAATAGCTCTAAATTTATCTTTAGTCAATTGATCTTTTGTTAGAAATTTTCTTGGATTTAATTTAATTTCACTAAATAACTTCTTAATAATAATTTTTCCTCTTTGATTTTTTCTTAATACAAGTTTGTTGTCATACATTTTGGTTCTTAAAAATAATCTAATTTCTTTTTCTGAACTATGAATTTTATCTGAAAAACAAACTATCTGTTGATTGGTCTTTGATATGTCTTTAAATGATTTTATTTTAAGATCTTTCAAGTTCTTTTGAGTATTTGCTAATAGATCTCTAATCATTAAATCAATCGAGTCTCTGATAATTTGATAAGTTGCTATTTTATAATTATTTTTATTAATTTTTTTTTTATATTTAAGATAAATTGATTTAAAAAAACCTATCTCAATGAGCTCCTCTAGTTTAAACAAATCAGCGTTAATTCCATCCTGAATATCATGATTATTATAAGCAATATCATCTGATATTGCTGAAATTTGCGATTCCAAAGAAGGATATGTTTTAAAATTGATTTTTCTTTTAAATGTTTTAGGTCCAATTAATTTGTTCATTAAATCAGTATCTTCAACTGGTCCATTATGTTTTAAAAGTCCTTCTAAAGTTTCAATTGATAAATTAAGACCTTTGAATTTGAAATATTTATTCTCTAAAAACATAACAATTCTTAAAGTTTGTAAATTATGATCAAATCCACCATAATTTTCCATACATTCATCTAGAGCATCTTCACCAGCATGTCCAAAAGGTGTGTGTCCTAAATCATGAGCTAGACTTAATGTTTCTGTTAAGTCCTCATTTAAATTAAGATATTTAGCTATAGATCTAGCAATTTGAGCAACTTCAATTGAATGGGTAATTCTTGTTCTAAAATGATCACCTTCAGTATTTACAAAAACTTGAGTTTTGTGTTTTAGTCTTCTAAATGACGCACTGTGAATTATTCGATCTCTATCTCTTTGAAATGGTGATCTGTATTTTGAAGTAGGTTCATTATTTAGTCTACCCTTACTTTTAAATACGCCTAATTGTGAGTGTTTTTTCATCCTTTAATTTAAATAATTAAGTACTATATTAGTAATATCAGTGTTCAGACATGATTAAAGAAATTAAATTTACCGATAATGCTTTAAAACAAATACAAAATTTGTTGTCTAAAAAAGACGAAGGTTCTTTTTTTAGAATCGCAATTAAAGGTGGTGGCTGTTCAGGCTTTCAATATGAATTTACATTTGAACAATCAAAAAATGAAGATGATTTAATATTTAAAAATATTTTAATTGATAAAACTTCAGCTGACTTATTAAAAGATTCAGAAGTTGATTATGTTTCAGAGCTGATGGGAGAATCTTTTAAAATATCTAATCCACAAACAAAATCTTCATGTGGTTGTGGTGTTTCTTTTTCACTTTAATGATTATTTCATCTTGGAATGTAAATTCAGTCAGAGCTAGAATTGAAAATATTAAAAGCTATTTACTAAAATACAAACCTGATGTTTTAATGATGCAAGAGATTAAAACTGAAGATGTTAATTTTCCTTATGATGATTTCTCAGCAATGGATTATGAAAGTCATGTTTTTGGTCAAAAAAGTTATAATGGTGTTGCAATTATTTCAAAAAAAAAACTAAAAAATATTAGAACAGACTTAATTAAAGACAAACTTAAACAATCTAGAATTATTTCTGCTGATGTAGAGTATAAAAAAAAGAATATTCAATTAATAAATATTTATACTCCAAATGGAAACCCTGTAGATACAGAAAAATATGCTTATAAAAAAGACTGGATGGATCAATTAATTAAACAACTAAAATCATTATCTAAGAAAAATTCTAATATAATACTTGCAGGTGACTTTAATGTTATTCCAGCTGCTGAAGATGTATACAATATTAAAAGTTTCGAAGATGATGCTTTATATCGCCTTGAAATTAGAAAAAAATTTCGAGAAATGTTAAATCTAGGTTTTAATGATGTTTACAGACATTTTAATGAAGATAAAGAGGGTTATACATTTTGGGACTATATGAGAGGAGCGTGGCAAAAAAATAATGGTATGCGTATAGATCACTTTTTAGTTTCAAATTCCTTAATAGATTTTATAAAAGATATAAATATTAATAAAGATCCTCGTGGAAGGGAAAAACCTTCAGATCACACACCTATTGAAATTAAATTAGCTTAAAGACTTAATTTTATTAACCAGTTCCTCATTAATGTTTCTAGGACCTCTATCTAGTCTGTTTTTATGTCTTCTTTCACCAGGTAATCTTACTTCACCCATTGATTTCATTTTTTCAAAAAATTCTTCAGCATGTTTTTGCCAGCTAGTTCCTGCGGTTTTATCAGGACATATAGCAAGAATAAACTCACCACCACTTGGCGGACCACCATCATTATTATCTTTTGCAGCTGTCTCATAACTAAAATTATCACCAACTAAAGCACCAGCTAATAATTCAACCATCATCGCTATAGCAGAACCTTTATATCCACCAAAAGGTAATAACACTCCTCCATCAGCTATTTCACCTGGATCTGTTGTTTCTTTTCCATCTTTTGTAAGTCCTGTTCCTAGTGGAACTTTGTGCCCTTCTCTTTTAGCAACTTGAACTTCACCCATTGCCATAGAAGCTGTTGCCATATCATAAACTACAGGAGTTGTTCCTGGTCTAGGCCAAGCAAATGAAATTGGGTTCGTTCCAAATAAGGGTTTAATAGCTCCAGCTGGAGCAACTGCTGGCTTATAAGAGGTGCATGCAAAAGCAACTAAACCATTTTCAGCTAATTTTTCAGTTTCAGGCCACATAGCAGCCATATGATGAGAATTGTTAATAGCTAAAACTGCAACACCATTTTCTTTTGCAGCTTTACTTAATTCAGGCAAACCTTTGCTTAAAACAACTGGTGCTAAAGAATTATTACCTTGAACTTTAATTACTGATGGAGAAATCCTTTTAACTTCAGGTTTACCTTTTCCATTAATCTTACCACTTTTTAAACCTGAAACATAAGCGGGTAATCTAAATAATCCATGAGAAACTGAACCATCTCTTTCGGCATTTCTTATCAAGTCAGATAAAATACTTGCAGTCTCATCGTCACATCCATTAGCAAGTAATGTTTTTTTTGCTAAATCAAAAATTTCATCTAATGTTAGGGGAATTGTACTCATTCCCCTATTAGATATTTTATTTATGTTTGGTTTTCAAATCTTTTTTTAGATCTTCATGATCACCTACAACAGTGTGATACTGACTTTTTGTTACATATTTTTCTAAAAAAGGTACAGCTAACAAAGGTAAAAACCCACCAAGAACAATTCCATATGCTGCACTTTTAAGATTTGGATCAGCTAATGCTGCAATAAAGTCAGCTATAATATGAGCTAAAACTATTCCAACTATTCCTGCTATAGCTCCATTCGAAATAACTTTCAAAAAACGGTTAATACTCCATCCTGAGTAAAAACCTATCAGTGGAATTAAAGTATGAATGAACCCAAAAACAAAACCTCTTAAAATTCCATGTTCTTCAACTAGTTCTTCTAAAAAATGAAGAAATTCAGGCAGATCATGAGAATGACCTTCAGCAGCCTGAAGATATGTAAAACTAAATATAGATGCTGTTATCGATAATATTGTTATTTTCTTCATTAATTGCACTCCTTACAAGTTGTTAAAACCTCCATCTTAAAAGTACTAAAATCGTACTTTTTAATATTATTTTTTTTAAAGAAATCTAAAAAGATATTTGATTTAAGTTCTTCAGTGTCACCACATTTTTTGCAAATAGCTATAGCAGTATTATGATTATCTTCATGCGTATGATTACACAAAATATAGGTTTTTGTTTGATTAGATTTATGAATTCTCTCTTCACTAATTAAACTATCTAATGCTCTATAAACAGTCATAGCTTGTGTTTTTTTAATCTTTTGAAGTTTATCTAGAATTTCATAAGCAGTTAAATGCTTAGATGATTTTTTAATTATAGTAAAAACTAATTGTTTATTTGACATATTGTTATGTTATAACATAACATATTTTTGTCAATACTTTAATTAAAAAAATACAATTGTTTTAAGTAAATATATTTGATTATAATGATTGAATATGAGTAGAAATTTGGAATTTTTCAAAAGAAATGGTTATCTTGTAAAAGAAAATTTAATTGATCAGAGTTTTATCAGAAAAATTAATAAAATTGTAAGCGAGGTTATTTCAAAAGAAAAAAAGAAGAAACATAAAGTTAATGGAACCCAGTCTTACAATAATTATCATTTTGTATACAACTCAAGTAATTCAAAAAATAAAGAAATTTTAAGACTAAATAACCCTCAAAACAGACATAGAATCTTCTATGAACTATCTAGAAATAAAAAAATAATATCTATAGCTAAAAAATTATTAGGAGGAACAGTTAGATTTCATCTAGGTAAATTAAATTTTAAACTACCAAATAAGAAAAAAGGAAGTGAAATTGGATGGCATCAAGATTGGGCTTTTTACCCACATACCAATGATGATTTAATCACAGTTGGTATATATTTGGATGATTGCTATGAAAAAAATGGCCCTCTTAAAATAATTAAGAATTCACACAAAAAGAAATTGTACAGTCATCACAATAAAGAAAATTATTTTGTTGGAAAAATAGATACTAAAAAAAATAAAATTGGAGCAAATAATAGTGTTTCCATAACCGGAACTGCTGGAACAGTTGTTTTTTTTCATTGCAGATCAGTTCATGGTTCTGGACACAATCTAATGGACAACTCAAGACCATTAATTCTATTTGGTTACAGAGCTTGTGATGCATGGCCATTAATTAATGATGGAAATCCTCATCCAGAGGTAGATTTAGATAATTATGATAAAAATATTATTGTAGGAAATAAGTCAATAAAACCAAGATTAACCAAAGTTCCAACAATAATTCCACTGCCTAAGAAGAAACATTATGTTTCAATTTACGAACTTCAAAAGAGTAAAAATTAATAAGTCAGATTACTGGTAAATTGTAACAAATCTTAACAAACTTAACTATAAGGAGATCATGTTTATTAAAAAATATCTAAAATGGATTAGTACTGCTCTGGTTTTAACAGGGATTTTATTAACTAATTTAAATATCTACCCAATTAATATTTACTTTCATGGCTTAGGAGTAGTTGGTTGGACTGTTGCAGGGTTTTTATCCAAAGATAAAGCAATATTAACTAATTTTGGTTTGCAAATACCATTATTCTTAATTGGAATTTATAAGATTATAATTTAATTATTATTAGGTTATGAAGAATAGAATTTTCATTGGTGAATTTATAGGTAGTTGTTTTTTAGTAATGATTATTGTTGGCTCAGGAATAATGGCTGAAAACCTTACAAATGATAATGCTTTAAGACTTACGGCAAATACACTTGCTACTGGTGCAGGGTTGTTTGTCTTAATAACTGCTTTTGCTGATATTTCGGGTGCTCACTTCAATCCTTTTGTAAGTTTAGCAATGTACTTAACTAAAAAAATTAAAGGAAAACTTTTAATTACATACATTCCGGCTCAAATATTTGGGTGCTTATTAGGTGTAATGCTAGCTAATGTATTTTTTGAACATAATATAATTGAATTATCTACGAAAAACAGAGATGGCTTTAATATATTTCTAGCAGAAATTGTAGCAACTTTTGGTTTGGTGTTCATTATTTTTACAACCTTAAAAGATGGTAAAACAACAGTTGCAGCTTGTGTTGCAACTTATATTACGGCTGGTTATTGGTTTACTTCATCAACATCTTTTGCAAATCCTGCAGTAGCAATAGCAAGAACATTTACAGAATCGTTTACTGGTATTAATTATCTTAATACACCAACCTATATAATTGCAGAATTAATTGGTGCGTTAGTTGCTGTGTTATTAATAAAAAAATTACTTTTAAAGTAGACAAAATATTTCAATAATGTAATCAGGATGAATCTACCCTTCTTAAAAATACTTAGTTAAATTCTCTATATATACAAAAACTTTAATTAATATAATTATTGATGAATCAACTCATCTCAAAAAATATAAGTAAATTTACCTATAGATTAATCCTCACTCACAGATTAAATCGACCTTAAGATTAAGAATCGTTCGAAATGGAAAATAATAAAGATAAATAAATAATAGGAAAAATAAGATGGAAATGACGACAATATATACGATTGTAGGTTTTGCTTTAGCTGGATATTCAGTTATTGCAAATGACTCAATTCAAACGCTTGGTACTTTTATAGCGTCAAAACAAAAATGGTTTAAATGGTATACACTTGCTAGCGCTGCTTCATTTGTGATGATACTTGCTATCACATGGGGTTGGTACAGTAATGCTGGTGATATATCTTACGGAAGATTAACAAGAATACCTTTTCAAGAAATACAATGGTATCATGCTGTTGCACCTGGAATACTTTTAATATTAACAAGAGTAGGCATACCAGTTTCAACTACATTCTTGGTTTTATCAGCTTTTGCTTCAACTGTAGTCCTTGAAAAAATGCTTATGAAAAGTGTTGTGGGATATGGCTTAGCCGCTGTTGCTGCATACATTTGTTGGATAGTAGTATCTAAATTTATCAATGAGAAATTTGATGAAGTTGAAGATAAATGGATAGGTTTTTGGAGAAACTCTGTATGGGTAACTTCAGGCTGGTTATGGTGGGTTTGGTTATCTCACGATGTAGCTAATATAGCTGTATATCTTCCAAGACAATTAGATGTAACTTTATTATTAATAGTTTTAGCTTATTTTACAGTATTACTTTTTTATATCTTCTACATAAACGGAGGATCAATTCAAAAAGTAGTTTTAGATAAAACCGGAACTAGGTATGCAAGATCAGCAACAATAATTAATGTTATTTATGCTGGTGTTCTTTACTACTTCAAAGAACTTAATGATTTGCCAATGTCAACAACATGGGTATTTGTTGGTTTATTATGTGGTAGAGAACTTGCAATTTCTACAATGAATAAAGAATATAAGTTCAAATATGTCTTTCCTTTAATTGGAAAAGACTTCATTAAGATGATCTTTGGATTAAGTGTTTCTGTTGGAATTGTATTGGCAATTCACTACATCATTATTCCAAATAATTGGTTTTAAATAAATTTAATTATGGTCGTGTTATTACTTAACACGACCATAAACATCTTGATATCTAACGATGTCTGTTTCTTTAAGAATTGAACCCACTTGAGCTTCCATAATTCTAACAGGTTTGCTACCTTGATTTTGAATTCTGTGTATTATTCCTAGTGGTATAAAAATATGTTCATTAGGTTTTTTAATAAAATTATCTTTATTTAGAGTAATCTTTGGGTTTCCTTGTGTAACCAACCAATGTTCAGCTCTATGATGATGCTTTTGTAAACTTAAAATACCTTTTGGTTTTACAAATAATTCTTTAATTAGGAATTCTTTACCTTCAAATAAATTAGTGTATCTGCCCCAAGGTCTATAAAAAACATTCTTTTTCTTAATATACTTGTTTTTGTTCATTCCATACATTTTTAAGATCTCTTTCCAACTTCCAAGATCTGACCAAGGAATATCTAATTTAATTGCATTTATTTGTTTTGTTTTTTCTAGAATTGCATAATCGAATGATTTTGCAGTTGCTTTAACAAAAGGGGCTTTGTTTAGATAATAAGTATTGGATTTAAGTTTTGCTTTTTTTACAGCATTAACACAATTTTTATAAATAATTGGTTGGTGTTTTTTAAAGTTATTAATGATTGAATCTTTTCTAAGGAAAAACATTCCAGAATTCCAATAACCTTTTTGTTTTATAACCTGTTTTGCTTTTGCTTCTTTTGGTTTTTCAATGAATTTTGTTACTTTATTAATGCTTCCTTTAATCTTTTTAGTTAAAAAATATCCATATTCACTTGAGGGTGATGTGGGTTTGATTCCAAATATAAAGATATTTTGATCTGTTAAATTTGATTTATTTTTATTAATTGCTTTATTAAAAATACTCATCTTTTCAATTAAATGATCTGCAGTAAAAATCATCAATGGTTGATCATTTGGGATATCTTTAATTAAAGCAGTACTTAAAATAGCTGGTGCTGTATTTCTTTTTGCTGGTTCTAAGACTATTTTATATTTATTGATCTTATTTTTTTTAAGATGTTGTTTAACTTGTTTTAGATATTTTTTATTCGTACTTATAATTGGTTCATCATAAATAGATGATTTAGTTCTCTCTAAAGTTTTACCAAGTAATGTCCAATTACCAAAATCAATAAATTGTTTTGCTTGATGGTTTTTAGAATTTGGCCAAAGTCTTGTTCCAGCTCCACCACATAAAATGATTGGACGGATTTTCATTAAATTTCTGAATAATCCTTAACTTCTTTTTTCTTACCAGGATGTGTTGGTGCTCCTAGATATGCGGGTCCTACTGTTTGTGCATACTTCCACAAAGTTCCTGATCCAAAATCAGATTTTCTTGCTTTCCATTTTCTTTTTCTTGAGGCTAATTCATTTTTAGAAAGCCTTACATCGATAGTGCCCTTTTTAGCGTCAATATCAATGACGTCTCCATTACGTAAAAGAGCTAAAGGACCTCCTAGAGCGGCCTCAGGGCCTACGTGACCTACACAAAAGCCTCTAGTGGCTCCAGAGAACCTTCCATCAGTTATAAGGGCAACTTTCTCACCCATACCTTGTCCATAAATTGCACCAGTAGTAGATAACATTTCTCTCATACCTGGTCCTCCAACTGGACCTTCGTATCGAATGATGATTACATCACCTTCTTTATATTTTCGGTTTTGTACAGCTGCCATTGCTGCTTCTTCATTATCAAAACATCTGGCTTTACCAGTAAATTGTAATTTTTTAAGTCCTGCAATTTTAACAATACCGCCGTCTGGAGCTAAATTTCCTTTTAAACCTACAACACCACCATCTGGAGATAATGGATTGTCATATTTTCTTAAAACTTTTTGCTTAGGATTAAATTTGATATTTTTTAAGTTTTCTTTAATAGTTTTTCCTGTAACCGTCATACAATCACCATGAATAAAACCTCCATCGTATAAAGTTTTAAGTAGCATTGGAACACCCCCAGCTAACCACATGTCTTTTGCAACATATTTTCCACCTGGTTTTAAATCAGCAAGATAAGGAGTTTTTTTGAAAATTTTAGCAACATCCATTAAATCAAACTTAATTCCAGCTTCATTTGCAATTGCTGGTAAATGTAATGCCGCATTCGTAGAGCCCCCAGTTGCAGCAACTATTGTTGCAGCATTTTCTAAGGCTTTTTTTGTTACAATATCTCTGGGTTTAATTTTTTTCTTTAAAAGATCCATAACAGTTTTACCACTAGCTTTGGCATACTTATCTCTTTCTTCATAAGGAGCAGGAGTTCCTGCAGAATAAGGAAGTGCTAAGCCTATTGCTTCAGACACACATGCCATTGTGTTAGCTGTAAATTGACCACCACAAGCACCTGCACTTGGACAAGCAACTAATTCTAATTTTCTAAGTTCAGCTGCAGACATTTGACCTGATGAATGTTTTCCTACAGCTTCAAATACATCAACAACGGTTACGTCTTTACCTTTATATCTTCCAGGAAGAATTGAACCACCGTAAATAAAAACACTTGGAACATTTAATCTGACCATAGACATCATTAGACCGGGTAATGATTTATCACATCCTGCAATACCAACTAATGCATCATAACAATGACCTCTAACCGTAAGTTCTGCAGAGTCTGCAATTACTTCTCTTGAAATTAATGAGGATTTCATTCCTTCATGACCCATTGCAATTCCATCGGTAACTGTAATTGTACAAAATTCTCTAGGTGTTCCGCCATTAGCTCTAACACCTTTTTTAACCGACTGAGCTTGTCTCATAAGAGCAATATTGCATGGTGCGGCTTCATTCCAGGTGGATACAACGCCTACAAATGGTTTTGCCACATCTTTCTCTGTTTCACCCATCGCATAATAAAAAGACCTGTGAGGAGCTCTATCGGCCCCTAATGATGTATGTCTGCTTGGAAGTTTCTTTTTATTAAATTTTGCCATTATATACCCTTTATAGTTACTAATATTTTATCAATATCATTCTTTAAATTATTATAATTAGTTTTTTCCTGTTCAACAATATCTTTTGGAGCTCTATCCACAAAACTTTTATTTTCCAATCTTTGAGATATCTTGTTCATCTCATCATGGATTTTGTTTTGTTTACTGGTTAAATTTTCCTTAATAAGATTTAAATCAACATCTTTATCAAAATAAACTTTAAATAAATCACCTGAAACAACCATAGTTGCTGCTGGCTTATCAAGATCATCATTCAAAATATTGTTTATTCTTCCTAATTTTTTAAGGATAATTTTATTATCATTGATAAATTTTTTCTGCTTCTCGTTAATATTATTGATAGACATGTCTATAAATGAACCAGGCCCAACATTAAGCTCATTCTTAAAAGATCTAATTTCAGATATTATACTAATAATATTTTCAACTTGCTCTGTGCTTGTATCTTTATTAATTTTACCTGTTGGCCAATTAGCAAGCATTAAAAAAGTTTTGCTTGAATTATCAAATTTATTTTTAAGCCAAATCTCCTCTGTAACAAATGGAATAAAAGGATGTAATAAAATTAAGATTTGTTTGAATATATAACTTGAAACTTTTTTGACCTCACTTCTGGCTTCCTCATTATCAGAGAATAGTATTGTTTTAGATAGTTCTAAATACCAGTCACAATATGAGTGCCATGCAAATTGATAAGCATTTTTAGCAGCCTCATCAAATCTGTAATCTTCTAGATTTTTTTCAATTTTAGATTTTGCTTCAATTAATTCTGCATAAATCCATTTGTTAATATTAACTGATAAATTTGGAACTTTATCAATATCAGAAAAATCACATTCATTTGTAATTAAAAAATTATTAGCATTCCAAAGTTTATTTAAAAAATTTCTATAACCTTTAACTCTATCTTCAGAAAGTTTTACATCTGTACCCGGGGAAGCCATTGAAAGAAGAGTAAATCTTAGTGCATCAGCACTGTATTTTTCTATTAAATCTAAAGGATCAATAACATTCCCTTTTGATTTTGACATTTTTTGACCCTTCTCATCTCTGACTAATGCATGAACATAAATATCTTTAAATGGTTCTTTATTTAAAAACTCTGTGCCAAACATAATCATTCTTGCAACCCAAAAAAAGATAATATCAAAACCTGTAACTAAAACAGAGGTTGGATAAAATTTTTCAACATAATTTTTATCCTCAGGCCAACCTAATGTTGCAAATGGCCAAAGACCAGATGAAAACCATGTATCTAATACATCTGGATCACGAACTAATTCTTCATCTTTACCATAATGTTTATTGGCTAAATTTTTTGCCTCTTCTTCATTGTAAGCTACAAAGATTTTTTTATCTGGACCGTACCAAGCTGGTATTTGGTGTCCCCACCAAAGTTGTCTTGAGATACACCATGGTTCTATATTATTCATCCATTGAAAATAAGTCTTTGACCAGTTTTCAGGAAAGAAATTAGTTTTTTTTGAATTAACAACTTCTTTTGCTTTAACAGATAATTTTTCTGCATCTGCAAACCATTGCTCAGTTAAAAATGGTTCGATGATTGAATTAGATCTATCACCATATGGAACTTTATTCTTAATATTTTCTTCTTTTACAAAAAATTCTTTATCTTTAAGTTCTTTTAAAATTCTCTTTCTTGCTTCAAATCTGTCTAGTCCAACATATTTTTTAGGAGCATTTTCGTTAATTTTACCAGCTTCCGTAAATATATTAATAATTTCAAGATTGTTTCTTTTTCCAACATCGTAGTCATTAAAATCATGTGCAGGAGTAATCTTTAGTGCTCCAGTTCCTTGTTCAGGATCAGCATAATCATCTTCAATAATTTTAATCTTTCTTCCAACAATTGGTATTGTAACAATTTTGCCAACAAATGATTTAAAACGATCATCTTTTGGATTTACAGCAATTGCTGTATCACCAAGCATAGTCTCAGGTCTTGTTGTTGCTATAGTTATAAATTCATCAGTTCTATCAATAGGATATCTAATATAATAAATTTTTGAATTTACCTCTCTCTGATCTACTTCAAGATCAGAAATCGCTGTTTGTAAAACAGTATCCCAATTTACTAATTTTTTATCTTTGTAAATTAAATCTTTATTATAGAGATCTACAAATACTTTAATTACCGATTTAGATAAATTTTCATCCATTGTGAATGCATTTCGTGACCAATCACAAGAGCATCCAAGTTTCTTTAATTGATTAATAATGATATCACCATATTGCTCTTTCCATTCCCAAACTTTTTTAATAAATTTATCTCTTCCAATATCATTTTTATCAATTTTTTCTGCTGATAATTTTCTCTCTACCAATGCTTGAGTGGCAATCCCAGCATGATCTGTACCTGGTTGCCATAAGGTTTCATAGTTATTCATTCGGTGATATCTAACTAATAAATCTTGAATAGAATTATTCAAAGCATGACCCATATGAAGACTTCCAGTTACATTTGGAGGAGGAATTACTATAGAAAACTTTTTAGAATTTTCTTGAGGTTTAAAAAGCCCATGCTTTTCCCAGTAAGAATAAATCTTATCCTCAACATCGGAATGTATATATTTATCGCTACTCATATATCACAAAGTTTATAATTTAATAATTACAATTAACAATAATCAATTTAGATCGTTATTTAATAGACTAATGAGAAATATTTAATATAAAAAGGCATCTGAAGCTATTAGTCAAAACAAGATGGCAACGTGGCGGAATGGTTACGCAGAGGATTGCAAATCCTTGTATCCCGGTTCGATTCCGGGCGTTGCCTCCAAAAAAAATCTTGTTTTAGTTCTAAAAAAAAGTAAGTTGAGTTTTTTACATTCCTCGGTAGCTCAGTTGGTAGAGCAGTTGACTGTTAATCAATTGGTCGCAGGTTCGAGTCCTGCCCGAGGAGCCAAAAATATTTTCCAAAAAAAATCTTAAAGTATAATTACAGATTTTAATAAATAGAATTTATCTAATTAAATTATAGGGTCTTAAATAAAGTTATACTGCTTTAGAAATAATTGTTCCTGAAACTTGTAAAGATTTATTGAATTTTAATTTTTGATCTGCACTTAGTTCAGAATATAACTTTGTTAAAAAATTATAGTTAACATTCATATGGCCTTCTTGAGATTTTTCTAAGTTAATTAAATATTCTGAAAAATCTTCAAAGAAATAATTAATTGGCACTTTTAAATAATTAGATAACTGAAGTAATCTAATTGAACTGACACCATTAGTGCCTTTTTCATATTTTTGAATTTGTTGGAATGTAACATTTATAGCTTTTGCTACTTTAGTTTGAGTTAAACCCAAAGCTAATCTTCTTAGCTTAAGTTTGTTACCTAAGTGTTTGTTGAAATTATCTTCCATTAAGACCCCTCTTAATTAAATTTTAAAAACATATTGAACAAATTAATTAATGTAACTGCAATAAAAAAATTTATTTTTTTTTAGGTAAAAATTAAAAGAATTCAAAACCTGTCAAGTGTAAGTTGAAGATAAAAACTCAAAATAGCGTTTGAAAAAAACGATTTTTTAAAGTCTGAAATTTAAGTTTTTTATAAAATTTGACTTAAAAATAGCTTAGTTCTATCACTCTTAGGATTAGCAAAGAATTCCTTGGTACCTGCCTTCTCCACTATTCTTCCTTCATCCATAAATATCATGCAATCTGCAACTTCTTTAGCAAATCCCATTTCATGAGTTACAACAATCATCGTCATACCTTCTTTTGCTAGATTAACCATTACATCTAGCACTTCTTTAATCATTTCTGGATCTAATGCAGAAGTTGGTTCATCAAATAGCATAATTTTAGGTTCCATGCATAAAGCTCTTGCTATTGCTACCCTTTGTTGTTGTCCACCAGAAAGTTGGCCTGGAAACTTTTGAGCTTGATCTAAAATTTGAACTCTTTCTAAATGTTTAAGTGCTAATTCTTCAGCATCTTTTTTTGGCATCTTTTTAACCCAAATAGGAGCAAGAGTGCAGTTGTCGACAATAGACAAATGAGGAAATAAGTTAAATTGTTGAAATACCATTCCAACTTCAGCTCTTACCTGTTCTATATTTTTAGTATCTTCAGAAATTACTGTGCCATCAACAATGATGTTTCCTTTTTGATGCTCTTCTAATCTATTGATACATCTAATTAATGTAGATTTACCAGATCCAGAAGGTCCACAAACTACAATTTTTTCTTTAGCTTTGACCTCAAGATTTATATCTTTAAGAACTTGAAAATCGCCATACCACTTATTTACTTCACTAATTTGTATAATTGAATCTGACATAATTTATCTATCTGTTTTAAATTTTAATTCTAATTTTTGACTATATTTACTCATACTGTAGCAAATAATCCAGAATATTATTCCAGCAAACACATATCCTTCCATTGAAAAACCAAGCCATTTAGGATTTGTTTTTGCTAAATTTAACATCCCAACTAACTCTAATAAACCTACTACAAAGATTAATGGAGTATCTTTAACTAAAGCTAAAAATGTATTAGCAATTCCTGGAATAACTAATTTTAAAGCTTGTGGTAAAATAACTAACAAATGAAGTCTCCAGTAACCCATACCTAAAGATTTAGCAGCATCATACTGGCCTCTAGGTAAGGCTTGTAAACCACCTCTAATAACTTCTGCTGTATAAGCAGCTTCAAATAATGTGATGGCAACTATAACTCTAATTAATTTATCTACATAAGTTCCATCTGGTAAAAACATAGGAAACATAACAGCAGACATAAATAAAACAGTAATTAAAGGTACACCTCTCCAAAACTCAATAAATGAAAGTGATGAATATTTAACAACAGCTAAATCTGATCTTCTTCCAAGTGCCAACATCATACCAATTGGAAAACAAAAAATTAAAGAAAAGAATGAAACAATAAACGTTAAAGATAAACCACCCCAAGCACCTGTTTCAACCCACTCTAGTCCAAATTCTCCGCCGGATATCAAATAATAGATTAGTAAAAATGATATTATTGGTAAAAATATAACATAGTAAAAAGTTAGATATTTTTTAAATTTTGGTGGAAAAAAATAACCTGCTGCCATTAATCCTAAGACAATAATAAATGTTGCATTAACTCTCCATTGCTCAGTATTTGGATACATTCCATACATAAATCTATTAAACCAAGTTTTAATATAAACCCAACATGCGCCTCCACCAGTACATACTTCCTTGCTATCACCAACGAATGTAGCGTCAAGAATAAACCAATTAAGTAAAGGGGCAACGCTAAAAATTATCAATATAATTATACTAATACTTAAAGCTGCATTAAAATTATTTGTATTTATGTTTTTATTGAGTTCATCTAAAATTTTAATTCCAGAAAACTCTATTCTTATTAAATGAAGACCAACCATTCCAAAAATTAAAGGAGTAAAAAAACTAATAAAACCAGGTAAAAAACCTGTGATATTTGTTTCGTAAAAGTTATTTAAACAGAAATCAAGTAATCCTAATACAAAAGAAGCAGATCCTAAAAATAAAAATAAATTCAGATTTTCTTTATTTGGTTTTAAAAAATTTGTATAAGCCATAATTATTTTTCCTGTATCGCAATTCTCTTATTGTACCAATTCATAAACATTGAAATAGCTAAACTGATTGTTAAATAAGTGGCCATCGTAATACCAACAATCTCGATAGCTCTACCTGTTTGCATCATTGCAGTACCAGCAAATACTAAAACTAAATCAGGATAGGCAATAGCAGCAGCTAGAGAAGAATTTTTAGTTAGGTTTAAATATTGGTTTGTTGTTGGTGGAATAATAATTCTTAAAGCTTGAGGCATTATAACTAGTTTTAAAACTTGGCTTGGTGACAAACCAATTGAAGCAGCTGCCTCTTTTTGACCTTTACCAACTCCCTGAATACCTGCTCTAACATTTTCAGCTATAAATGTTGCAGTATAAAGAGTTAATGCTAAAGTTAGCGCAATTAGTTCGGGTGGTATGCCCATACCTCCTTCAAACGTAAATGATGTTTTGGCTAATTGTTTTAATTCTGGAAAACTCCAAGATAAATCAACACCACCTATTATAAAAGTTAATGCCGGTAATATTATAAAAATCCCAAGTGATATTAAAAATTTAGGATATTGTTTACCCTCTTCTTCTTGTTTTTTTTTTGCAAATTTATTGAAAAAGAAGATAATTATCATTGCTATAATTAAGGCTATAAAAAACATATCAAAATTGTTCCAAACTGGTGCAACAGTATAAAGTCCTTTAATAGTCATATATGATGATCCAAAAATTAATGGTGCATCTTCTGGCATTGGTAATGCTCTTAAAGCGGCAAAATACCAAAAAAATATTTGTAATAACAAAGGTACATTTCTAAAAAACTCTACATAAAAGCTAGCAGTTTTATTTATTAAATAGTTAGGTGATAATCTTGCAACTCCAACAATGATACCTAATATTGTACATAAAATAATTCCGATAAAAGATACTAGTAAAGTATTTAACAATCCTACTAAATAAGCTCGACCATATGACATAGAGCCATCATAATCGATTAATGAAAACTGAATATCAAATGAAGCTTCTTTTGATAAAAAACCAAAACCAAATTGAATACCTCTTGTATCCATGTTTTCTTGGGCGTTCATGGTAAAGAAACCAAAAATTAAAACTATAAATAATAGAGTTAAAAATTGAGGTAATATTTTTTTAAATTTCATTTGATTTTGATACTATAAAAAAAGGGCTAGATAAATCTAGCCCTTTTAAATTAATTTATAACTTTAAATTATCTTGATGGTGGAACGTATAAAATACCACCTTTAGTCCATAATTCATTTGGACCTCTGTCTGGTAAAATACCAGTGTCAGCTATATTTCTCTTATAACTTTCACCATAATTTCCAACTTGTTTGATAATTCTTAAGTTCCACTCGTTATCTAAACCGAATGCAGCACCCATTTCACCTTCAGCACCAACTAATCTTTTGATTTGTGGGTTTTCTGAAGTTTTCATCATGTCAGCATTAGCAGAAGTAACACCGTACTCCTCAGCTTCGATCATAGTATTTAAAGACCATCTTACGATATCTTCCCATACTGCATCACCTTGTCTAACAACAGGGCCTAATGGCTCTTTTGAGATAGTTTCAGGTAATACGATGTGATCATCTGGGTTAGTCATTTTAGTTCTTTGAGCAGCTAAACCTGATTTATCAGTAGTGTAAGTATCACATCTACCAGCATCATAAGCAGCTACAACTTCATCAGCTTTTTCAAAAGCAACTGGAGTGTAAGAAATTCCTTTAGAATTAAAGAAGTCTCTCATGTTTAACTCAGTTGTTGTACCAATGTTAGTACAAGCTGAGATTCCATTTTTGAATTGGCTTGTTGAAGTAATTCCAGAGTCTTTTCTAACCATGAAACCTTGACCATCGTAGAAGTTTACTCCAACGAAAGTTAGTCCTATGTCAGCATCTCTAGAAAGAGTCCAAGTTGTGTTTCTTGATAAGATGTCAATCTCACCAGAAGTTAAAGCTGTAAATCTTTCTTTAGCACTTAATGGTGTAAACTTAACTTTGTTTGCATCACCTAGCACTGCAGCAGCTACCGCTCTACATACATCAACGTCAACACCAGTCCAATTTCCTGCAGCATCAGCATTAGAAAATCCTGGTAAACCTTGAGATACTCCACATCTTACAAAACCCTTCTTCTGGGTATTCTTAAGTGTCTTAGATTTTTTAGCAGCGAATGTTTCTGTTGTAAAAGTAAACAACACAGCAACCATTGCCACTAAAGAAGTTAATTGTTTTACGTATTTAAACATTATTCTTCCTTTTAGTTATTTTTATTTGTTAACAAATAATCCAAAAATAATTTTGAATTAGCTTTATCTTTTATCATTATCTAAAGTCGATCAAAGTAAATTGATTAATTTAGAGCATAATTAACTACATCTTGTGTTCGAGAATGTAAAGAGGACATATGTTGATGATGGTGCGCCCTGCACGACTCGAACGTGCGACCCTCGGTTTAGAAAACCGATGCTCTATCCAGCTGAGCTAAGGGCGCAAAAAATATTACATGTACATATATAATACTTAATTAATATTTAAAAAGAAATTTTTTAGCTATTAAAAGCAAAGATAAAAGCTCTACTCTTCCAATAATCATAAAAAAAATCATAAAAAATTTAGTTAAAAAATGTAAATCATTAAAGTCAAATTCACCCATCCCATAAGCTGAAGAATTTACGGTGTTCATTAAGGTTAAAATAGCCAATTTAAATGCACTTTCAAAGTTAATGTCGCTCAAGCTTAATAGAGAGGTTAAAACTAATAACGAAATTATGAAAATTAAAATTGTTAAAAAATATTTATTTATCTCTTTGAAATCAAAATTAATTTTTGAAAATATTAACTTATTCATAAAAACATTCTTTGGTTTACTAAAAGATAAAATTTGATTCACTGAATATTTAGTTAAAGAGTAAATTTTTAAAAATCTTAAACCAGAACTTGTAGAAAAAAAAGATCCTCCAATTATTACTAAAATCAAATAAATAAAACTCAACTTTGATTGATCAAATTCTAAAGAGATTCCAATATTAGAGATACTGCTGACTAATGACAAAAAAATATAAGTAAAATTGTTATCAAAACTAAAAAAAGTGAAAAAAATTGTAACAATAAATAAAAAATACAAAAATAAATGAATATCTTCGTAGAAAAAATTAAGATTCTTATCTCTTATCAAAATCAAATTATAAATAAAAAAAATACTAAAAAAAGAAACTAACATTAATAATGAAAAAATTACTATTTGAGATTGATTAGTAAGAATTGATGAAAGATCATTGGTTGGTAAAAAACCACCTGATGAAATTATAGTCATTGATAAATTTAAGGAATTAAAAGATCTAATATCAAAAATATTTAATATAAAAAAAATTGATAAAGTTATAACAGAATATAATAAAAAAATTTTAACTGTTTGTTTTAATATTTCAGAACTATTGAATGATATAAAGTTTGTGAGTGATTTTTTTAAACTATCATCATAAATGTCTATTAAGAAAATAATAGAAAATAAGAAATATAATCCACCTATCCATTGAATAGAAGATCTCCATAAAATTAACCCTTGATCAATATGTTTTATATTATTAAAAATTGTAAATCCAGTAGAAGTAAAACCAGAAACTGACTCAAAAATGGAATTTAAAAATGATAAATTATAGATGCTAAAGTAAAAAGGTAATGACAGTATTAATGGTAGTAAAATATATCCTAAAAAAACAGTTAAAATTTTTTCAAAAATGGATGGTTTTTTAGTAATTTCTTTTATCTTATAAAAAAGTAATCCAACAACTAAAGAAGAAAATAAACTAAAATAGTATGTGTTGAGATTTAAATATAAATTAAAATAATAAGAGTAGATAATATTAAAAAAAGAAAAGAGGGATACTAAAGCAAAAAAAAAACTTAGATATTTTACTCTAAATAGAGACATTTAAATTTATATAGAACTTATTCTAAATATGTTTTCTACAACGGAAATTGAGTCTTTTTTAGCTAAAAAAACAACTCTATCATCTTTTTGAAATACAAAATTTGATCTAGGAATAACTACTTTATTATCACGTAAAACTGCACCTATTCTTATTTCCTCTGGTAAATTTGAATTTTTAAGTTCTTTATTAATTAATTCTGAAGTCTCAATAATTTCAGCCTCTATTACCTCATACTCACCATTTAAAATTGTGTAAGCTGTCTCGATAGTTCCTTTATGAATATGTTTTAAAATACTTGAAACGGTGTTCATTCTTGGATCAATTAAATCATCTATTTTTAAAGAGTTTTGTAGTAATGAATAATTTGGCTTGTTAATTAAAGCCATTGTTCGTTTATCATCAATTTTGTTGTCATCTTTAGCAAATTTTTCAACAAGAACACTGACCATTAAATTATCTTCATCATCATTGGTAAGAGCTAAAACGGTTTCAGCCTCTTCTAAATTTGCTTCTACCAACACCTCTTCATCAAGAGCATCGCCATTAATTACAATAGTATTATTTAGTTCATTTGCTAAAAATTCAGATCGGTCTTTATTTTTTTCAACTATTTTAACTCTTACAGCATCTAGGCTCTCTTCTAAGTTCTTTGCAAGATTAAAACCAATATTACCGCCACCAACAATCAGTATCTTTTTTGAAACTTTCTCATTGTGTCCAAACACTTCTAGAGTTTGGGACATTTGAGAAGAGTTAATAATTACATAAATCTTATCATCTTTTTTTATCTCATCATTTTTTTTAGGAATTAAAAATTTTTCTCCTCTTATCACTCCAATAATATTTGCATCAAGATTTGGGTGTCTTTTTGTTAATTCATTCAGTTTTATATTAATCAAATTACAATTATCATTAATCAAGATTTCTAATAATCTAATTTTATTATCAGCAAAAGGAACGCTATCTAAAGCACCTGGTGCTTCTAATTTTCTTTGAATGGATTTTGCTATTTCAAGCTCAGGTGAAATAATTACATCAATTGGTAAATTTTCTTTATTGTAAACAGTAGTAAATTTTGGATTTAAGTAATCTTGAGATCTAATTCTAGCAATTTTTTTTGGAATGTTAAAAATAGAAAAAGCAATTTGGCAAATAACCATGTTAATTTCATCGTTACGTGTAACAGCTATAATCATGTCTGTTTCAGAAGCGTTTGCTTTTTCTAATATTGATGGATAAGTAGCTTTACCAACTATAGCTTTTACATCTAATGATTCGTCGATTTTTTGAATATCTTCACTAGATTGATCTATAACGGTAATTGAATGACCTTGTTCACTTAGTTGTTTGGCTATAGTGAAACCTACTCTACCTGCACCACAAATAATTATATTCATTTTAATTAAATTCTTTTATTCCTAAAATTTTTAACTTTCTATGTAAGGCTGTTCTTTCCATGCCAACAAAATTTGCAGTTTTTGAAATATTGCCATTAAATTTTTTTAGTTGGATAGTTAAATACTCTTTTTCAAACTTTTCTCTAGCTTCTTTTAGTGGTACAGAAAGGCTATTTTCTGCTATCTGGTCATCAAAATTATCAATTTTTAATGACTCCTTGATAATATTTGAAATTTTATCTTTAGTGTCAGGTTGCAAAATTGCAATTCTTTCAATTAAGTTTCTTAATTCTCTAACATTGCCCTTCCAATTGTGATTTAAGATGTAGCTATTGTTCTCATCAATTTCTAACTCTTTGATGTTATAGTTTTCTGATATTTTTTTAGAAAAATATTTAATTAATAATGGAATATCTGAAATTCTTTGACTTAAAGGTTCGATATTTATTTCAAATACATTTATTCTATGAAACAAATCTTCTCTAAAGTTTCCCAATTGAATTTCTTTTTTTAAATCTTTACTTGATGAACAAATTAATCTTACGTTAACACTGATATCATTATTTCCATTAACTCTTTTAAATTTTTGATCTGTTAATACACGTAAGATTTTTGATTGAATATTGAGTGGTATTTCAGAAATTTGATCAATTAGTAAGGTCCCCTTGTTAGCTTTTTCAAGAGCCCCATAAGATATGGATCCATTTTCTTTTTCTTCACCAAATAATTCAAGTTCATATTTATTTGAGTCTAGCAAAGCCCCATTTAGAACAACAAATGAATTTTTATTTCTTCCAGAGTTTTTATGTATTTTTCTTGCTACTAATTCTTTTCCAGTTCCTGAGGGACCGCATATAAAAACTCTACTTTCTGTTAACGAAATCTTTTTTATTTGATCAATTATATTAATTGTATTTTTACTGTTACCAATAAGATCATAAGAAGAAAATAATTTACTTTCATATTCTCTATTTTGTTTTTTGAGGTTATAATTTTCAACAGCGCGACTTACAAAATTTAACAATCTTTCTTGATCAAACGGTTTTTCTATAAATTCAAAAGCACCATGATGTAAAGATTTTATAGCCATCTCAATATTTGCGTGACCTGAAATTATTATAACAGGAACATCTTTATTCTTGGTTTTGATATGTGATAAAAGTTCAATTCCATCATTATCACCTTTGTCTAGTTTAACATCCAATATAGCTACATCAGGAAGTTTTTTATCTATTTCAGCTAAGGCTTGATTAAAATTAGCAGCAATCCTTGTTTTGTAACCAGCGTCTATAATCAATTCATTAATAATATTTCTAATATCAGCGTTATCATCAACTATTAAAATTTCAGCACTCATTATTTATTAAATATAATTTTTATTATTGCCCCATCATCTTTGGATATAAATTCAATATTACCATTGTGATCATTAATAATTTTATTAACTATTGATAAGCCTAATCCGGTTCCCTTTTTTTTAGTTGTAAAGTATGGGTTTAAAATTTCTTTAATATTATTATTTAAATTTTTAAATCCAATTCCATTATCATTAATGACAAGGCTTATATGGCTATCAAAATTATTAAGTTCAATAGTAATATTTTTGTTAAAATCACTAACTTTTTCAGTTTTTTGCTGAATGCTTTCAATTGAATTTTTAATTAAATTAAGAAAAACTCTGCTTAATTGCTCTTTATCACCATCAAAAAATAATTGCTGATTATTATGTATAAAATCTATTTTAATAGTTAGATCTAATTCTTGTAGTAATTTAACATTATCTTTTATTAAAATAACTAGATCATTTTTTTGAAATATTGGTTTTGGCATTCTTGCAAAATCGGAAAATTCATTAACTAATTTTTCAATTTGTTTAATTTGATTGTTAATAATCATTAAATTTTCATTAAAATTTTCTTTATTTTTTTCTTCTAATTCAATTGAATATTTATTTTTTAATCTATCAATTGTTAATTGAATTGGTGTTAGTGGATTTTTAATTTCATGAGCAAGTTTTCTTGCTAGACTACCCCATGCTTCGTGTCTTTCGTTTATAATTAATTTATCTTGTTGATCTTTTAAACGATCTATCATTTGATTAAAATTTTTATTTAATATCTCTAAATCTTTATCAGTTTTAACTTCAGGAACTTTAATATCCAAATTTCCCTCTCCAATTGAAGTTGAGGCTAAAATCAAATTATTAATTGATCTAAAGAATCTAGAAGAAAATCTAATAGCTATTGAAATAGATATGAATAATAGAAGTGAAACAATGACAATATAAATGATTGCAAAAGAAATTTTAATTCCAGAGCTTTTTTCTTCAACCGTATAATAAAAATTTATAGCTTCTTCAGTTTCAGTTAAATATTTTGAAATATCTTTATCAAGATATTTAACTACATAAATAAATCTATCTTTGAAATTTTGAAGACGCATGATGGCAGCAGATCTATTTTCTAAAGCGTTTATAATTTTTAAAGGACGATCATCATCCAACACAAGATTTAAAGCTTCATCAACTGGAGGCATATATATTACATCATCCCCTAAAATTGAGAATAATGGTTTTTTTTCTAAATCAATTATATGAATTTCATCAACGCCTCTAATTATTTTCTGAGTTCGCAAAAACCTTTCATACTCTTCTTCATTATCATTCAAAAATTTTTTACTTTTATTTACATCAAAGGCAATAAGAACTATTTCTGATTGAATTTTATTTCTAACCTCATCAACATAATCTCTGGCTAATTCATAAGAGTTATTAACAACTGTTGTAACTTTTTTGTCAAAATATTTTTCGAGAGCAAATGAAAAAAGAAATAAAGAAAAAATTGATATCAATAAAGAAGGTATAAAAGTAAATAATGCAAAGTATGTGATGTATTTTTTATTTGAATTTAATCCATCCTTATCAATGTCGTTTTTGATAGTTTTTTTAATTTCTAAAAAAATAAAAATAAAAAGAAATGCGAGTAAAACAATATTTAGAATTAATAAATACTGTAAATTTTGACTTGAAAGCTCTATGGGGCTTTTATCTATAAATGTTAAAAAAGTTAAAAAACCTATAGATAATGTGATAATAAATAGGAAAATTAAATATATGTTTTTTTTGATAAAATCGTACATTCTTAAATAGTAATCACCTTAAATGATGAATAATTATTTTATAATACTTGCGTCCGGACAAAGCAAAAGATTTAATTCAAATCAACTAAAACAATTTATTACCTATAAAAATAAAGCTCTTTTTGAACATTCTTTAGACAAAGCAATAAGCTCAAAACTTTTTAAGAAAATTATTTTAGTTGTTAATGATAAAAAACAAATCAAAAAAAAATATTCTAATGATGTTGTGATTATTAAGGGTGGTAAAGAAAGATCTGACTCTTCATTAATAGCTTTAAAATACATTAAAAAATTCAAACCAAATAATGTCTTAATACATGATGCCGCAAGACCAAATTTTACTATTGGTCTTTTAAATAAATTAATTAACTCTCTAAAAAAAAATAAAGCATCTATTCCTGTTATTTCTTCAATAGACTCGATAAAATATAAAGTTAAAAACCAATTATTTAATCTTAATAGAAAAAACTCTTACTTAACGCAAACGCCACAAGCATTTAAGTTCAAAGATATTTATTATCTATCTATAAAACAAAAAAATATAATTCAAGATGAGGCAACACTGTTTATTGATAATAATTTGAAAATTAATTTCATTAACGGTGAAACTTTAAATAATAAAATTACCTTTAAAGAAGATATCATTAATACAAAAACTTATTTTGGTATTGGATTTGATATTCATAGATTAATTAAAGATAAAAAACTTTATTTAGGTGGGGTTAAAATCCCTTTTCATTCAGGTCTAAAAGGTCATTCGGATGGCGATGTAATTTTACATTCAATAATTGATGCTCTATTGGGTGCGATGAGAAAAAAAGATATAGGAACTTTTTTTCCAGATAATAAAAATAGATTTAAAAATATTAGATCTCCAAAAATGCTAAAACCTATTGTTGATATTTTAAATAGAAATAAATTCTATATCAATAATTTAGATATTAATTTAATATGCGAACAACCTAAAGTTTCCAAATATAGAAATAAAATAATAAATTCTTTATCTAATTTATTAAATTTAGATAAAGATTTAATTAATTTAAAAGGTAAAACTGTTGAAAAATTAGGATTAATTGGAAAGGAAAAAGCTATAGCCTGTGAAGTTATTTGCTCAATATCTCAATGAAGAAAATAAATGTACTAATATCAACTTTCTTTGGTTATGGTTATTTAACTAAAATACCAGGAACCGTTACATCATTAGTTACCGCTGTATTTATTTATATTGCCTATGAATACCTTGGGTATACTGATCTTAAATTTTCAATAATTTTTTTTAGTCTTTTATTTTTCTATTCATTTTATGCAGTTAAGGATGCTGAAAGTGAGTTTAAGAATAAAGATCCTAGACAAATAGTTATTGATGAAGTTTTGGGTCAAGCTATGCCTTTAATATTGCTGTTATATTTAAACCAAACTAATCGACTAAATATGCAAATTGAAATATATTATGTTTTGTCATTCGTATTCTTTAGGTTTTTTGATATTTTAAAACCTTTTCCAGTTAGTTATTTTGATAAAAATTTTAAAAATTATTTTGGAATAATTATGGATGATATAATGGCTGGACTTTATTCAATGTTATTAATTTATATTATAAGTCTTAAATTTTGATGAGCATCCAATTACTTCACAAAAAACTGATAAAAAAGAAATTAACTATATCTGCAGCCGAGTCTTGTACTGGTGGGTTATTGGCTCATAATTTAACTAAATTAGCCAACTCATCAAAATATTTTCAAATGGGGCTAACCACCTACTCCAATCAAGCAAAAATTAAGATATTAAAAGTAAATAAAAACATAATTAAGAAATATGGAGCTGTAAGCAAAGAGTGCTGTAAATCTATGGTCCAAAATTTATCTAAAATTTCAAAAAGTAAAATAAATATTTCAATTACTGGAATTGCTGGACCTGGTGGGGCTTCCAAAAACAAACCTGTGGGTTTAGTTTATATTGGAATAAAAAAAGGCAGAGTATTACTTATTAAAGAAAATAAATTTCAATCAAAAAAACGAGGTCAAATTCAAAAAGCTACAGTCAAAAAGGTAATTAGCATTATTTTAAAATTAATTTAATGGATCTTCTATAGATCTATAAAGATTTTCTGCTCTTTTTTGAAAAGCATCTGCTATCTTGTTCAAACAAAACTCAAAAGACTTGGACATCAAAACATTTAAGAATTTATTCTCAATTTCAAAATCAATATCAAAAAAAATTTCAGTGCCCCCCTTTGTTTCATTAAAAATCCAATTATTTTCTAAGTGATTTAATGGTCCTCCTATATTGGTTACATTTATAGTACTGTTTTCTTTGTCAAATTTTACATCACTTTTATAGGTATCTTTAAATGGTCCTTTACCAATGGTGAGATCAGCAATAATTAAAATTTGATTACCTTCTTTATTTCTTTCATAAACATGCGAATCTAAACAAAAAGGAACAAACTCTGGATATTTTTCAATATTAAGAACTAAATCTACAAGTTGATCTTTTTTACATTCAATTAATCTCTTAACTGATGCTTTAGGCATTAATGTTTGTTTAATCTGTTTTGTTGAAGTTGAGCAAAATCTTCATCAGCATGATATGATGATCTTGTAAGTGGAGATGAAGAAACTAACAAAAACCCTTTTGCTTTAGCTATTGTTCCCAAATCATCAAATTCTTTTGGAGTATAATATCTATCAAGCGGATAGTGTTTTGTTGATGGTTGCAGATATTGACCAATAGTTAAAAAATCTACATCTGCGGCTTTTAAATCATCCATCACTTGTAAAATTTCATCTCTACTCTCACCTAACCCAACCATAATTCCAGATTTGGTAAATACATTCTTGTTAATTTTTTTAACATTTTTTAAAAGTTCTAATGAAGAAAAGTATCTTGAGCCTGGTCTGACTTTTAAATACAAGCTTGGTACAGTTTCGATATTGTGATTAAAGACATCAGGATTTGCATCAAGAACCTTTTTATACGCATCTCCTTTTCTTAAAAAATCTGGTGTAAGGACTTCAATAGTAGTATTTGGATTTTGTTTTCTTGTTTGATTTATCGTTTCATAAAAATGTTCAGATCCTCCATCTTCTAAATCATCTCTATCTACAGACGTGATAACAACATGTTTTAAATTTAATTTTTTTACAGCTTGAGCGATTTTAACAGGCTCTAGTTGATCCAATTTTCCAGGTAAACCAGTTTTAACATCACAAAAAGCACATGCTCTTGTGCAAGTATCCCCCATGATCATAAATGTTGCATGTCTTTTACTCCAACATTCGGTAATATTTGGACAATTAGCTTCCTGGCAAACGGTTACTAAATTATTATTATTTACAATTGTTTTTGTTAAGAAAAACTCTTTACTATTTACAAGTTTGGACCTTATCCAATCTGGTTTTTTTTTAATTGGATTGATTGGCTTATTTTCTTTTTCAGGATGTCTAGTTTTCATCATTTTTAATTATATAGATTGTCTCGCCTTCTTTACCAAATAAAAACCTCTTTCTAATTAGAGTTTCCACATAATCAAGGTCCAAATTTGTACTTAATAATGAGTTCTTGTGTTCCATGTCTGTTATTTTGCTAGTTAAGGATATTTCTTTTTTTTTCAAGTTGGACAAATGTTCTTTTTTTTCAATATAGGAAAATAATCCTCTTTCACCAGATACAAGATTAAAACTAAAGTATAAAATCAGAAATATTGATATTAATAAAAAATAATTTTTTTTTATTAATCTTAGCATTAATCGATTTTATTCATCCTCGCTTTTTTTCCAAGCTCTTCTTCAATACGAATTAATTGATTATATTTAGCAACTCTCTCAGATCTTGCTAATGATCCAGTTTTTATTTGATTAGAATTTGTCCCAACAGATAAATCAGAAATAAATGTGTCTTCACTATCTCCTGATCGATGAGATATGATTGTTTTATAACCTATAGTTTGAGCAAATTTAATAACATCTAAGGTCTCAGAAACTGTACCAATCTGATTGAGTTTAATCAAAATTGAATTAGATGAAATATTCAAAAAACCTTTTTTAAGTCTTTCAAGATTAGTTACATATAAATCATCTCCCACAATTTGAACATTGTTGACTGATTTCATCAATTTATTCCAAGCCAGCCAATCATTTTCTGCAAAAGGGTCTTCGATTGATTTTATTTTATATTTGTTAATAATTTTTTGATATTCTTTGATCGATTTTTCTACAGAGATATAACTTTTAGAATGAATTGAGTATTTATTCTTTTTAAATAATTCATTGGCTGCAACATCAAGACATATAGAAACATCTTTGCCATTTTTAAAACCTGCTTTTTTAATTGCAGAAACAATTAAATCTAGCGCTTGATTATTGCTACTGATCATTGGAGCAAAACCCCCTTCATCACCAACGGATGTCGATAACCCATTGTCTTTAATTAGCTTACTTAGACTTTTAATAACTAAAAAACAAACTCTCATTGCTTCAGAAAAACTTTTTGCTCGATCAGGTCTTATCATAAATTCTTGAATTCTAAGTCCATTGTTAGCGTGAGCCCCACCATTAATGATATTCATCAAAGGATAAGGAAGTTGAAAATTTTTCTTAACTGAAAATGTTTTATATAAAGGTAATTTTTTAACTTTAGCTGAAAGTTTTTTAACAGCCATAGAAACAGCTAACATTGCATTTGCCCCAAGGTTTGCTTTTTGTCTTGTACCATCAAGGTTAATTAGAAGAGTATCAATTCGTTCTTGATTATGAACATTTTGACCTTTTAGTTTTTTTGAAATTTTTGTATTAACTAAATTAACTGCATTAAAAACACTTTTGCCTAAATATCTTTTATTGTTTTTATCTCTTTTTTCATAAGCCTCAAAAGTTCCAGTAGATGCGCCAGAGGGACAAATAGCTGAAGCACTATTATTTTTTACATAAACTTCAGCTTCAACTGTTGGATTACCTCTACTATCAAAAACTTGTCTTGCTTTTACTTTTAAGATTTTGCTCACTACTTTTTAATTAAATTATCAATATCAGTTAATTGTTTAAGTAAATTTTCTAACTTATCTAAAGGAACCATATTTGGTCCATCAGAAGGTGCATTATCAGGATCTTGATGAGTTTCAATAAACACTCCTGCAACTCCTACAGCAACGGCAGCTCTTGCTAAATATTCAACAAACTCTCTTTGTCCACCAGAAGACTCTCCTTGACCACCTGGTTGTTGAACAGAATGTGTTGCATCAAAAATAACTGGATAACCATTTTTTGCCATTATGGGTAGTGATCTCATATCTGATACTAAAGTATTGTAACCAAAACTAGCTCCTCTTTCTGTAACTAAAATATTTTCATTTCCAGAGTCTGCTATTTTTTTAGTAACATTAACCATGTCCCATGGAGCTAAGAACTGTCCCTTTTTAACATTTATAATCTTATTCGTTTTAGCAGCAGCAATTAAAAGATCTGTTTGTCTGCATAAAAATGCTGGTATCTGTAAAATATCAACATGATCTTTTAATAATGAACATTGTTCTGCGTTATGAATGTCTGTTAAAATTGGAACGTTTAGTTCTTTTTTAATTTTATCAAATACTGGAAGGGAAGCTTCTAAACCTGCCCCTCTTTGACCTTTTATACTGGTTCTATTAGCTTTATCGAATGAAGTTTTATAAATAAATCCAATATCAAATTTTTTTGTAATTTCTTGAATTTTACCTGCCATATCCATTGCATGTTGTTCTGTTTCAAGCTGACAAGGACCAGCAATAATGCAAATTTTATTATTATTTGAAATTTCTATTTTTCCGCAATTAACTTTTTTACTACTCATTTATGATTTTTTGCTGCTTTGATAAAAGATGAGAATAAAGGATGAGGGACTAAAGGTCTAGATTTAAATTCTGGATGAAATTGTACTCCAATATACCAAGGGTGGTTTTTTAACTCTATAATTTCTGGTAATTTATTATCTGGTGATAATCCTGAAAAAATCATACCTTTTTTTTCAAATTTTTCTTTAAAAGCAATATTCACTTCATATCTGTGTCTATGTCTTTCATGAATTGCTTTAGATTTATATATTTTTCTAATTAATGAATTATCTTTTAACTTAGCCTCATATGAACCCAATCTCATTGTTCCACCCAAATCTTTATCGGTTCCCTTAATTTTTTTACCATCTTTTGTCCATTCATTAATTAATCCAATGATTGGCAGCCCTTTTTTATCAAATTCACTCGATGTAGCATTTTTTAAACCTAATTGATTTCGTGCAAACTCAATAATTGCCATTTGCATTCCATAACAAATGCCTAGGAAAGGAACTTTATTTATTCTAGCATATTTAATTGCCTCAATTTTTCCATCTGTTCCTCTTTTTCCAAATCCACCAGGTATTAATATTCCCGAAATATTTTTGAGCTTCACCTTAATTTCTGAAACTTTTAATTTTTCAGAATCTATTCTAACTAGATTTACCTTTACCTTATTATCAATACCACCATGAGTTAATGCTTCATCTAATGATTTATAAGCATCTTTAAGCTCAACATACTTACCAATGATTGCGATATTTACTTGCTTTTTGTTGTTAAGAATAATCTTAGTTATTTTTTTCCAGGGATTTAAGTTTGCAGATTTCTTAGATTTTAGTTTGAAATAATTTAAAACTTGAATATCTAGCTTTTCTTTAAAAAAACTCATGGGAGCTTCATAAATAGTTCTGACATCAACTGTTTCAATTACATTCTTAATGTCTACATTGCAAAACAAAGAAATTTTCTTTCTATGTTCAAGAGGTATTGGTCTTTCCGATCTACAAATTATTATATCTGGCTGAATTCCAATACTTCTTAATTCTTTAACTGAATGTTGAGTTGGTTTTGTTTTAATTTCATCAGAAGCCTTTAAATAAGGAACCAATGTTAAGTGAATAAACAATGCATTTTTTTTACCCACATCATTTGCAAACTGCCTGATTGCTTCGACAAATGGTAAACTTTCTATATCTCCTACAATTCCTCCAATTTCACAAATTACAAAATCCTCTTTTGAAGAGTCGTTTTTAATAAACTGTTTGATGCGATTTGTGATATGTGGAATTACTTGTACTGTTTTTCCTAAATACTCACCTTTTCTCTCTTTCTTAAGAACATCACTGTAAATTTTTCCAGTTGTAATATTGTCTGATTTTTTTGCTGATACTCCAGAAAACCTTTCGTAATGACCTAAATCTAAATCAGTTTCCGCACCATCATCAGTGACATAAACTTCTCCGTGTTGAAATGGACTCATGGTTCCAGGGTCTACGTTAAGATATGGATCTAATTTTCTTAATCTAACTTTATACCCTCTGGATTGTAATAAATAAGCAAGTGAAGCTGAAGAAAGACCTTTTCCTAATGAAGAAACCACACCGCCGGTGACAAATATAAATCGCGCCATGGAAGTATCTTATAGCGAATAAAAATTGAATTGAAAACTATAAATTAATTATTTTCGGGAATTGAAGGTGTATCTTCTGTTTTTTCTTCAATTGTATCTAAAACAGAACTTGTTGGAGTTAATTCAGCTCTGGAAATAATAGTTAATGCTAAACTACAAATTATAAAAAGAGTAGCAACAATCGCTGTAGCTTTAGTCATAAAACCACCTGCAGATCTCGATAGCATAAAATTTTCCTGAGAAACTCCTATACCCAGAGCACCTCCTTCAGATCTTTGTAAAAGTATTAAAGAAACTAAAATCAGAGCTAAAATGATATTAATTACAAGAAGTATGTTTTCCATGGTGGGTTAATTAAAGGTTTTTTTAATTATATCAATAAATTTTTTTGAGTTTTGTGAGGCTCCACCAATCAAAAAACCATCAATAATGTTGATATCTTTTAATTCAGTAATATTTTTATTATTTACAGAACCACCGTACAAAACTTTTGGAATTTTTCTACGAAATTTACTTTTGATATATGAAATTGAATTTAACAAATCTTTTGATTTTGGAATTAAGCCTGTTCCAATAGACCACACAGGCTCATAAGCTATGATAATATTTGAAGTATCTTTTATAGATTTTAATCCGTTATTAATTTGTTTTGCTAAAACTTTTTTAGTTAATTTTTTTCTTTTTTCACTCAGTGTTTCCCCGATACAAAAGATGACTTTTAAATTTGATTTAATTGCGCTCTTGATTTTTAGATTAATTAATTTGTCTGTCTCTCCAAATTGCCTATTTTCTGAGTGTCCCAAAATAACATATTTAGCTCCAACATTTTTTAACATTTTAGAATTTACATACCCTGTAAACGCTCCATAGTTTTCACTCTCATGACAATTTTGTGCTCCAACTTCTAGTTTTGTTTTTATTAACCTTTTTGATAGTGGGCGAATAAGAGTATTAGGTGGGCAATAAATAATTCTAAACTTGCTATTATTATTATTTTTTGAAAACTTTATAACTCTATCAAGTGAGTTTAATGTTCTTAAATCGCCAAACATTTTCCAATTAGCTATAAAATACATATATTTATTTGTCATAATTGAAATTTTAATCTATAGATTTGTTTTTACAGATCAATAAATTTATAGCTAATGATAGAAACTTTAAAAAAATTTGGTGGAAAAAAATTAGGTGGTTTAATTCTAATTATAGTGATTATAATCGCGTTTGGCTTTGGTGGATTTGGCGGTGGTTTTAGCACTAACAATCAAAACAATATTGCTAAAATTAATAAAACTAATGTAACTACTCAAGATTTCATGAACTATGTTAATCAGAGTGGAATTTCACAACAGGCTATCAGGGAAAATTTAGACAATAATATAATTGAGGAACTTTTATCTGGATTAATCTCAACAACATTAATTGATTTAGAGGTGGAAGATTTTAATCTTTCAATTACAGATTTAACAGTTTTAAAGAAAATTAAAGAAAACAAAAATTTTCAAGATGAAAATAAAGTTTTTCAACGAACAAAGTATGAAAAATTTTTACTATCAAATAATATGTCAGCACCCATGTTTGAATTACAATTAAAAAATCGTGAGCTACAAAAACACCTATTTGATTTTATTGGCGCAGGAACAATTACCCCTGATTTTCTTACTAAAAAAAAATTTGATGAGGAAAATAAATCTTTAAATCTTGAGTATGTAGGAATGAAAAATTTTTATAAAATTAAAGAAGACTTTACAAATTTAGAGATAAATAATTTTTTAGATGAGAATAAAGACCAATTAAAAAGAGAATATATTGATTTTAAATATGTTGTTTTAAACCCTAAAACCTTAATTGGTTTAGAGGAATTCAATCAGGATTTCTTCAATGAAATAGATAAAATTGAAAATAAAATTTCAAATGGAGATGATTTTGAATCTATAATTCAAAATATTAAAACTGATATTACAAAGATTAAGGAATTTACCCCGAGCTCGACAAAAAAAATAAACGAGGATCTAATTTTTTCAAAAAGATCGGCTGAAATTGATTTAATTGAAAATGGAGAAAATTATTTATTGTATTCTATAACTAACAAATATGATCGGGGTCCCAATTTATCAGATCAAGACACAAAAGAAGAAATTCAAGATCTTATATTTCAAAAAAGTAAGTTTGATCTCAATAGAGGTATCTTGGAAGAAATACAAAATAAAAAGTTTGATGATAATAGATTCGAAGAAATGGTTGGAAACAACAAAAAATACTTATCTATTAGTTCAATAAACGATGATGATATGCTTGAAACAAATTCGGTCAAAATGCTCTATTCTTTACCTATTAATTCTTTCACATTAGTTAATGATAAAGAAAATAGAATCTATTTAGTAAAATTAGTTAGCTCAAAAAGAAATAAATTTAATGAAACTGATGAAAATTACATAAATTTTATTAAAAAACAAAATACTAACACAAGAAAATCTATAATCCAATCTTATGATCAATTACTCAACACCAAATATCAGGTCCAATTAAATCAAAAAACTATTGATAGAGTTAAAAATTATTTCAAATGATAATTAATCGAAACTTCAAAGATTTTAAGTTTCGACATAGAAGCAAAAAAAATCAAATTATTTACACTTCTAAAAAAGTAAAAAATGATGATGAGGTAATAAATTTAATAGATAATTTTTTGATTGAAAAAAATAGCTTTATTTTTGAATCTGTTGAAAAAGGAAAAGTTAAAGGTAGATATACTATTTTTGGTAAGAATCCTGACAAGATCTGGGAATTTAATAACAAAAATTCTTATCTAATAAAAAATAAAAAAAAAATTAAATTAAAAGATAAGCCTGAAGGATTAATAGAAAAGATAATTGAGGAATTTAAATTTGAAACTCCCAAAAAATTACCAAAGATTTGTTCTTTAATTTCAGGATATTTTTCATATGATTCTATTCGGTATATTGAAAAAATACCCAATAATTGTAAAAATGACCTTAATTTACCAGATGTAAGATTACTTAGACCTAGGACATTAGTCATTCATGATAATTTAAAAAAAAAAATATTTTATATTGTTAATATATTTAGTGATGAAAAAATTATTAATTATCAAAAGAAGTTTGACGATATAAAATCTGAATTATTTAAACTTACAATTCAATCCTCTTTAAAAAATTTATACAAATCAAAAAATAATCTTGTTAAAGATATTAAAGTAAAATCTAATACGCCAAAAAAGAAATTTCTTAATATGGTTAATAAAGCAAAAAAATATATTAAGTTAGGTGATATCTTTCAGGTAGTCCTAAGCCAAAGGTTTGAGGCAAAACTAACAAAAAATCCTTTAGAGATTTATAAAAAATTAAGAATTACAAACCCCTCTCCTTTTATGTTTTTCTTTAATTTTAATGATTTTCAAATAGTTGGGGCTAGTCCTGAAATACTTGTAAGATTGAGAGACAACAAAATAACTGTGAGGCCAATAGCTGGAACAAGGCCAAGAGGAAAAACCAGAAAAGAAGATATTTATTATGAAAAAGATTTGTTAAAAGATAAAAAAGAATTGTCTGAACATTTAATGCTTTTAGATTTAGGCAGAAATGATGCAGGTAAAGTTTCTAAGATTAATTCTGTTAAGGTTACTGAGAGTTTTATTATTGAAAAATACTCTCATGTTATGCACATTGTTTCTAATGTAATAGGAAAATACAATAAAAAGTTCTCTAAATTTAAGTCTTTGTTGGCAGGATTTCCTGCAGGTACCGTTTCAGGGGCACCAAAAATAAGAGCTATGGAAATTATTGATGAACTAGAATCAACAAGAAGAAAAGTATACGCAGGTGGAATTGGATATTTTTCAGCAAATGGAGAATTTGACACCTGTATTGCGCTAAGAACAGCTGTAGCAAAAAATAAAAAATTTTATGTACAAGCAGGTGCTGGTATTGTTGCGGATAGCAAACCAATTAAAGAATATGAGGAGACTGTTAATAAAGCTAAAGCTTTGATTAACGCTTTAAGATAATGAAAATATTATTGATAGATAATTACGATAGCTTTACATTTAATCTTTATCATTATCTATCATCATTAAAAACAAAAGTTGATGTCATTAGAAATGATAAAATAAACTCTAAAGAAATTATTAAAAAAAAATATAATAAAATTGTAATCTCACCTGGTCCAGGAAATCCAAATCAATCAGGAAATTGTTTGAATATTTTAAAAACTCTTCATCAAGAAATTCCTTTTCTAGGTGTCTGTTTGGGTCATCAAATCATAGGTCAATTTTTTGGCTCTAAAGTTATTCAAGCAAAAAAATTAATGCATGGAAAAACAAGTAAAATTAAATCCAACAAAATTGGAATTTTAAAAAATCTCCCGAATTCATTTGAAGCCACAAGATATCATAGTTTAATTATTGATAAAAAATCATTATCCAAAAGTTTAAAGATTACTGCTGAAACTGATGATGGATTAATAATGGGTGTCCAGCATAAAGAATACAATATTCATGGTGTACAATTCCACCCAGAAAGTATTAAAACTAAAATAGGAATTAAAATATTAAAAAATTTTATAAATTATAAGTAAATGGAAAAATTTTTAGAAAAATTAAAAAAAAAAAAGATTTAACATTTGATGAGAGTAAGTTAGCTTTTGAACTGTTAATGACCGGCAAAGCTAGTGAAAAAGAAATTTATGATTTTTTAATCCTTCTCTCTGAGAAAGAAGAAGTTTCAGATGAGATTGCTGGTGGTGTTTATGTTCTTAGAGAAAAATCAAAAAGAGTAAATGTTAGTGATTGTGTGGACACTTGTGGAACTGGAGGAGATGGCATGAATACTCTTAATATATCTACTGGTTCTGCTTTACTTTTAGCTAGTATGGGAACAAAAGTGGCTAAACACGGCAATAAAGCTGTATCATCTAAATGTGGGTCAGGTGATGTTTTGGAGGCACTTAAAATTAAAATAGATCTTGAACCTAATGATATAGAAAAAGAGATAAACAATAAGAACTTTGGTTTTATGTTCGCACCAAATTACCATAGTGCAATGAGATTTGTTGGGCCTGTAAGAAAAAAAATTGGTAAAAGAACTATTTTTAATATGATTGGTCCATTAAGCAACCCTGCATTAGTTGATAGGCAGGTTGTAGGAGTATTTGATAAAAAATTACTTACAATATTTGCTGAAGGACTTAGAAATTTAAATATTAAATTTGCATGGATTGTAAATAGTGATGACGGTTTAGATGAAATATCTCCCTACACAAAAACAAATGTAATTCAGTTAAAAAATGGAAAAATAACTGAAATTATAATTGATCCAAAAATTCTTAATATAAATGCTGAAAAATTTGAAAATTTAATTGGAGATGATGCAAAATTCAATGCTGATAAAATGATTGAAATTTTTAAAGGTAAAGATAATGATTTTTCAAAAGCAGTCTGTTTAAACGCTGCAGCCGGTTTAATTGTTGGAGAAAAATGTGGTGAATTTTCTAAAGCATATAATCTTGCAAGAGAATTTATACTTTCTGGTAAAACTTATACATATTTAAAAAAAATACAAAATGTCTGAAAATATACTTGAAAAAATAATCATTAAGAAAAAATTAGAATTAGAGATAAGCAAGACTAGCAATTCTATAGAAAGTTTTTTGAATGTAATAGAAAATAACAATCACAAAAGTATATATATAAATTTTAAAGAAAAAATTGAACAAAACATTAAAGAGAATAAAATTTCAATCATTTCAGAAATTAAGCAAGCTAGTCCTTCAGCTGGAATAATAATTGAGAATTATGATCCTGTAGAAATAGCAAAGGTTTATAATAAAAAAAAAGTAACTTGTCTTTCTGTACTAACTGAGCAAGATTATTTTAAAGGAAAGATTTATGATGTTGCTAAAATTAAATTAGCTAACATAAAATTACCAATTTTATGTAAAGATTTTTTTATAGACAAATGGCAAGTACCTTTTGCAAAAGCTAATGGTGCAGATGCAATTTTAATTATTCTGGCTGGTGTATCTGATCATTTGGCTGATGAATTATATGAAGAAGCATTAGGATTTAACATGTCCGTTATTGTAGAAGTCCATACTATAGATGAGGCTAAAAAAGCTTTAAGATTTAAAGATGCTTTAATTGGAATTAACAATAGAAATTTAAAAACTCTTAAAACTGATATAAATACAACCTACGATATTCATAATGTGCTTATTGACCATCCTGGACCTTTAATTTCTGAAAGTGGAATTAAAACAAAAGATGAACTTTTAGACTTGAATGATAAAACTTCTATTAAAACTTTTTTGATTGGTGAATCACTTTTAAAAAATTTATCAGAAAATTCTATTTTTTCAGTTTTATAGTCAAATTAACCCCTATTTTACACATTTTTTTACTATTGTTTATTTAAAAGAACTTTTATAGAACATTATCTGTACGATATTTGTTCTTATGCTTACAAAAAAACAAAAAAACCTACTTTTATTTATCAACAAAAAGTTGAGAAGCTCTGGTGTTTCACCTTCTTATGAAGAAATGAAACATTCACTTAATTTAAAATCTAAGTCTGGAATTCATAGATTGATTAGTGCTTTAGAAGAGAGAGGGTTTATTAAAAGATTGGCTCATAAAGCAAGAGCTTTAGAAGTAATTAAATTACCAGAAACAGCATCTGCAAATGATATTTATAATAATTTTTCTCCGAGTGTAATTAAGGGTGGATTGGATGAAGTGAACATTAATTCTGATGACATTGAAGTGCCAGTTCTTGGAAAAATAGCTGCTGGAACCCCAGTGGAAGCTATACAAAATGAAGTGTCAAGAATTCCTTTGCCAAGCAATTTGGAAAAAAATGGTGATTATTTTGGATTAAAAGTTCAAGGTGATTCAATGATAGAAGCAGGTATCAATGAAGGTGATACTGTAATTATTAGAAGAACTGACACAGCAGATAATGGAAAAATTGTTGTAGCTTTAATTGATGAACATGAGGCTATGCTTAAAAGGATCCGTAAAAAAGGCAAAGTCGTAGCACTTGAAAGTGCTAACAGGAACTATGAAACTAAGATTTTTGGACCAGATAGAGTTAAAGTTCAAGGAGTTTTGGTATCTTTATATAGAAACTTTTAAAAAAATAGTCTAAACAACATTGATGTCAAATGTAGCAACTAGATTTGCTCCCTCACCTACTGGAGCTCTTCATATTGGGGGTGTGAGAACAGCACTATTTAATTGGTTATTTTCTAAAAACAAAAAAGGGACATTTCACCTTAGAATTGAGGATACAGATAAAGAAAGATCTAAGGATGAACATAAAATTCAAATTATCAAATCTCTAAAATGGATTGGAATAGAACATGATGGTGAGGAATATATTCAATCAACTAAAATTAAAGATCACATAGATATAGCAAGTAAATTACTAGACAATGGTAACGCTTATAAGTGCTACTGTTCTAATGAAGAAATTGAAGAACAAAAAAAAAGAGCTAGACAAAAAAAACTTCCTTATATCTATAATAGAAAATGGAGAGATATACCAGACTCTGAGGCTCCTAAAGATATTAAACCAGTAATAAGATTTAAAAGTAAAATAAAAGGGTCAACAGTATTAAAAGATTTAGTTCAAGGTGATGTTGAAATTGACAATAGTACAATTGAAGATTTCATAATTTTACGAAACGATGGAACCCCAACATATAATTTATCTGCGACTGTCGATGATCATCAAATGAATATGACACACATTATTAGAGGAGATGATCATAAAATTAATACCTTCAAACAAATGCAAATTTATTTAGCAATGAATTGGGATTTGCCGAAATTTGCACATATACCACTTATCCATACAATAGAAGGTAAAAAATTATCAAAAAGAGATAATGCATCAACATTAGATGATTATTCTAAGATTGGCATAATGCCCGATGCTTTAAGAAATTATTTACTTAGATTAGGTTGGTCTTATGAAGATAAGGAAATATTTACTCTTGATGAAAGTATAGAGCACTTTAACTTAGAAGGTGTTGGCAAATCTCCTTCAAAACTAGATATGAGCAGAATTTTATCAATGAATGAGCATTATATTAAAAACATAGATGAAAATGATCTCTACAAACATCTTGTTGAATATTGTGAAATTTACAAAAAAAAAATAAGTCCAGCAAAAGAGTTAAAAATCAAAATGTCACTATCTTTTCTTAAAAATAAAGCAAAAACTTTGGAAGATATTTATAATAATGCGAAATATATAATACTAGATAAAATTGAATTCAATGATGAGGATTTAAAATTAATAGATGAAAAGTCAAAAAACATAATAAAAGAATTTAATAACGATCTAACAAATATAGAATATTTGAATAAAGAAAACCTTGAGCCAATTGTAAATAAACTAATGAAAAAATATGAAACAAATTTTAAAGGAATTGGCCAACCACTGAGAGTAGCCCTAACAGGATCTAAATTTGGCCCAGGACTGTACGATATTATCGTTTCTTTAGGCAAAGAAGAGATTAAGAAAAGATTAGGGATTAAGATACTTGTTTAAAATTAAAGCTGACTCATTTGATGAGGAAGATTTAGATCTAATACCATTTAATGTATCATTACAAGTTTTTAGCTGTTTTTTTATTAAATCTGGATTTTTTAATAAATAGATTACAGAGTTAAAAATTTCCTTAGAATTGCATTCTTTTTGTAATAATTCAGGAATTACTTCTCTGTCATTAATAATGTTAATAATGTTGGCAAATTTGATATTTGCTAAGAATTTGAAAATCATAAAATTTAGAAAACTTAACTTGTAGATTATTATTGAAGGTATATTTAAATTACAAATTTGCAACGAAACTGTTCCTGATTTAGAAACAGCAAAAATAGAATTAGATAAAACTTTTAATTTAATGTTTTCATCCGAAACAACATCAATATTTTTTAGATTAGATTTTTTAATTTGATCAGTCACAAATATCTTATTTTCATTTGTTGCATGAAAAATATAATCATAATTATAATTTTTTTTATGCATTAACTTTATAAAATCTAACAATATTGGCATTAAAACAGTAGTTTCTGATTTTCGACTACCTGGAAATATTGATATAATCATTCTATCTTTTGAAATCAAATTATTTGAGAAAATTTTTACATTTTCTTTATCTTCTATTAATGGATGACCTACAAAAGTAGTTTTAATATTTTCTTTTTCAAAATACTCTTTTTCAAAACTAAATAATAAAAGCATATGATCTATAAATTTTTTAATTTTTTTAACTCTATTTCTTCGCCAGACCCAAACTTTAGGAGCAACATAGTGAACTGTTGTTATCTTGTTATTTAACTTTTTAACTCTATCTGCCACTCTTAGTGTAAAGTCAGGGCTATCTACGCTTAATAATATATCGGGATCAAATTTTAAAATTTCATCGACTGTTTTACTGATTTTTTTTTTATCTTAAAAATATTTAATAATACACTGGTAAAACCAAGATAAGTAATATCCTTTAAATCATAAATAGATCTTATACCCAAATTATTTAAATGTTCACCTCCAACAGATAAATATTCAATGTCAGGATTTTGAATTTTTAACTTTGCAATTATTGAAGAAGCTAATTTGTCACCTGAGGGTTCTCCCGTTAATATAAAAATTTTTTTCATAAAACCTTTATAAAAATTTTATTTTTATTTGCAAAACTTATACATTTATATTTGTCTAAAAAAATATTGTGCATAGATTTTAAAACTATCCCCTTTAAACCAAATTTTTTACAGTCTTTTAAAGTATTAAATCCAATCGTTGGTAGGTCTAATCTTAAATCTTGTTTTGATTTAGGTAATTTTATTAATATTCCCTCAGTTTTCTTTTTTAATTTTGAAAGCATCTTTTTTGTTCCCTGTTTACCTTCTGTTGCTACTATATTATCATCTTTAACAATAATTGCCTGAACATGATCCAAGTTGTTTAAACTTTTGAAATATTTTATTCCGTTATTAATTGAACTAACATCTCTTAAGTTCGGTTTTATTTTTGAATAATTTCCAGATTTCAATGATAATTCTGGATTATAAAAGTTTGAACGAATAACTCTAATTTTTTCTGAACTTAGTATTTTGATTATTGTTTTTAAGATTGCAGCATCACCAAATTTAGCAGCCTTAAGTATACTTGGCATATAATAAATACCTTTTAAATCCAATCTTAAAGTGAAAAAATTTGGCTTTGTAATCTTGCCTGCGAATAAAACTCTTTTTGTCCTTTTTTTATTAATCAGATCAATTATTTTTCCAAATTTACCTATACTTATTCGAAATGAATTTTTATCATTTTTAAAAATATTATTTTTTGAGAGATCAATAATAAAATATTTTATATTTAATCTTTTTATTTTTTTAAGAACTATCTTTGGAAAATCGGTATCACCTAAAAATAATCCAATCATCTTATTTTGAAAACGGAGTACAAATTGGTCTTTTTTTATCTTTTTGAAGAAATTCTAAAATTTCCATAACAAGATTATTTTTTTTAAAATCATCAGATAAATTTTTTAAATTTTCTGATAGATTTTCACTTTTAAAAAGTTCCTTATAAGCATTACTGAGTAAAGTGATATCGTGATTTGAAATATTATTTCTTCTAAGACCAATTAAATTAATACCTTTAAGTATGCTTCTGTTTCCTTGAACTAATCCATAAGGTATCACATCTCTGATGACAGCACACATTCCGCCTATCATAGCAAACTTACCTATTCTAATAAACTGATGAACTGCAGAGTTACCTCCAATGATCGCATTATCTTCAATATGAACATGTCCACCAATAGCAACATTATTAACGACAACGATATTATTGCCAATATTACAATCATGAGCAACATGAGACGAAACCATAAATAAACAGTTATTACCAATTTTTGTCACTCCAGAGCCACCATCCGTGCCAGGATTTATTGAGACGTATTCTCTTATTTTATTATTGTCTCCAATTTCAAGACTAGATATTTCACCTTTAAATTTTAAATCTTGAGGATCATTTCCAATGGATGCAAAAGGATAAATTTTATTATTTTTTCCAATTTTTGTATGGCCAGCAATACTTACATGTGAATTAATATCTGTATCTTCTCCTATTTCTACGTTTGGACCAATGATGGAATATGGGCCAACATTTACACTAGAAGAAATTTTTGCTTTAGGATCTACAATTGCTGTTTTGTGTATCATTTATTTTCTTTCAAAAATTCTCTAATGCTTTTAGCTGGGTAACCCATTACTTTGATATTATCAGGTATATCCTTTATAACTCCACTCCCACCTGCAATCTCAACATTGTTACCAATTCTTAAATGTCCTGAAATTCCAACTTGACCACCAATTCTCACATTATTACCAATTGAGGAGCTGCCAGCAATCCCTACTTGACCGGCTATAATTGTATTTTCTCCAATTTTAACATTATGAGCTATATGAATTTGATTATCTAAATACGTATTTTTTCCAATATGTGTATTTGACATAGAGCCCCTGTCTATAGTCGAGCTGCAGCCGATTTCACAATAATCTTCAATTAAAACAACACCTATATGAGGATATCTTAAATTTGATTTATTATTTGGAAAAAAACCAAACCCATGTTTTCCTATAGTACAATTATCTAGAATTTTAACATTTTTTTTAATTAATGTATTTCTGATTAGTGTATTAGATCCGATAGAGCAATTATCACCAATAAAAACATTTTTTTCAATAATTGTATTATGCCCAATAGAGCAATTTGAACCAATTGTAACATTTTTACCGATTAATACATTTTTACCATATTTTACAAAATCATTAAACTTTGTTTGATTAATTTCTTGAACGGTATCATCAAAACCATCTTCAATTGAGTCTGGATAAAATTTAGAGGTAATAATAGAAGTTGAAACTAAAACATTATCTACAATTATGGGTTTACAATTTTTTGGTAAATCTTTTTTTAAATTTTCTGTTGTTAAACAAAAAGAGGCTTTTGTAATGTTTGCTGCCGATTTATATTTTTTTGAATGAAAAAATGAAATTTCATTTGATTGTGAGTTTTGCAAATCTTTAATATCATTAATAAGTAAATCTTTTTTATTTTCTATTTGATTAAGATTTAATTCTTTCAATATATCATCTAATTTAAAAGGACCATTATTTATGAAAAATGGATTAATCATAATTGCTTTTAACAAAGCAAAATAAAATAAGTTATCAATAATTATTGCTATTTATTTCTTATCTACGATAGTTGCAGACCACATTGCATCTGCCATTTTCTTATCCCCTACAAAAGCTTCACCTTTATATTTCCAAACTCTACCATGAGACCTTATGGCCTCAACATTTAACAAAAGTTTACAATCAGGAATAACAGGATTTCTAAAACGTGCTTTTTCAACACCCATTAAAAAAACAAGTTTATTTTCATATGTGGATTTATCAATACCATGGGCTGTTAAAGCAGCTGCTGTTTGACCAAAAGCTTCAACTATAAGAACTCCTGGCATAACTGGTTGTCCAGGAAAATGTCCTTGTACAAAAAAACTGCTCTTTTTAACGTTAACTATTCCAGTAGCAGATGTTAATTTTTTGATATCATTAAGCTCATCAATTAACAGCATTGGATCTCTATGAGGAAGTAAACTTTCTATCTCACTTTTATTTAAATTTATCATTTATTTTATATCTATACTTTTAATCTTATTATCTATGAGTGTAATCAAGTTTTTTGTAATATCATAGTCTTTACTTGCAATAAAAATATTTTTTTTATCTAACAAAATAGATATTGAATTTTCTGTCATATAGTTTTCCATTATAGGGTTTATCAATTTTATAAAGTTTAAAATATTCCTATTTCTTTTAGCTTTAAATTTTTTAATTTCATTCATTTTATTTTTTCTATAACTTTGAAATTCAATTTGTAATGATTTTAATTCTTTATTTATTTCCTCGTTAGTTATAAGGTTTTTTTTTGCTAATATTTTTTTTTCTTTATCTTTAAAATTATCATCACTAACTTTAAAATTTTCAATTTTCAATTTTTCTTCTTTTTTTAACGTTTCCAAAAGTGATTTGCCAGCAAGAGAATTAGATAAAATATAATCAACATCTACATATGAAATTTTTTCATCCGCTTTTGATATATTAAAAGATAAAAGTGAAACTAATAATATGAAAAAAAAATTTTTAAACATTGTATTAAAAAGATGTACCTAGATTAAATCTAAAAGACTCAGTCTTATCTCCAGTTTCTTTTGTTATTGGATAAGCCAAACTAAAATTCATAGGACCTAATGGACTCATCCAATCAAGAGCAATACCAATTGAAGATCTAATACCATTACCTTTAATAGATGAATTATAATCAACACCCCATATATCAGCTGCATCTGCAAATATTAAAAAGTCTAGTTTTTGCGACTCTTCAAATAAAAAAGGTACATTTGAGGCAAAATTAATTGAATACGCATAATTACCACCAATAAAATCATCTCCGTCTTTAGGACCAACTCTTCCTCTCTCAAAGCCTCTTAATCTACTTGATGGTATATTTATTCTTTCAGATAGTTTTATATTCTTATTATTTAATGAATTAGCAGCTTGAAAATAAAATGAAATAGAAGAAAAGTTATTTTCGAAAAAATCAAAATAGTGATCGTAATTATAATAATTTTTTAAAGTATTAGTGTCACTTAAAATTGGTAAATCCAATGAATAGAATGATCTAAAACCAGAATTTGTTTGAAATTTTTGATTACGTTTATCATAATTAAAATCGAATTCGATAAACGAGTCCCAATAATTTCCTTCTTGAGATTTTTGTTGTGCTGATGCTGTACTATTTGTTCGTATTACCTCATAAAAATTAGAATTAGATAATCCCAAATAAAAATCATTAAGGTATTCAAAATTAGTGCCAAAACTAAAACCAGTTTTGTTAGTTTTGTAACCAAATGTTTGATAATTATCATTTTCAATTGCTTCTGCAGATACATAAAAAGATTTATCCGTATTATTAAAATTTGGATTAGTGACTGAAAACTTACCCTTAAATGCTTCACTTGATAATTCAAAATTTGTATCAAGGTTAATTCCATTCCCTAAAAAATTATTTTCCCTAATCCCAAAACCAAATGATCCCCCAGAAGTACCGGCACCAGCTGTAGCAAAGATTTCACCAGTAGGTTTTTCTTCTAAGAAAATATTAATTGTTTTGGTGTTATTATCTTCATTAATTACAATTTTTGATTCAACTTTTCTGAAAAAATTGAGACTTTTGATATTATTTATAGATTTTGTAACTAAAATTTCACTGAAGGGATCACCCTCATCAAGCAATAATTGATTACGAATTACATTTTCATTAGTAATAGTATTTCCAAGTATATTTATTCTGTCTACAAAGATTTTTTCACTTTCTTCAATTGTAAATTTTAAATTAATTAAATTATCTTCTGTATTTTCAATAACATTAGCTTTTATAAATTTGTACTGTTCAAGAGTTGTAATAGTATCAATTTCATCAAGAATTTTATCTATTTGATTAATTGAATAAGCTTTTCCTTCAGTTTTTATAAATAGTTCTTTGATAGGAGTAAAATTTTTTTCATCAAAATCTGAAGGTAAATCTAAATCTAAGTTACCAAAAAAAACTTTAGAACCAGAATCTATGTTGAAAATTAATTCAAAATTATTTGAATCAATTAGTTTGGCAAATGAGGAATTTATTTTCACATTATAATATCCATTATTTTTATAAAAATTTTGTAAAAGTTTTTCATCAAAAAAAACTGAATTTTGATTTAAATATTTTCTACCAGAAATAAATTTCCAGAATTTGTATTCAGAGCTTGTTATAATTCTAAGAAGCTTTTTATCTTTAAAAACTTTATTTCCTATAAAAGTAATCTTTTTAATTTTTGATTTTTTTCCTAAATCTATATTATAGGTAATATTAACTAAATTATTTTTTGACTCATTTACTAAAATTTCTAAATTAGAGCTGTAATAACCTAAATTTTTTAAAATATTTTCAATTTTTAATTTTTCTTTTTTTAATAAATTTTCATTAAAAGACGATCTGGACTTTATAAAAGTATCCTGTTTTATTAATTCTAAAATTTTATTACTTTTTATTCCATTATAATTAACATCTTCAATAATAGGATTTTCTTCAACGGTGATTAATAAAATTTGTTCTTTAAAATTAATAGTTATGTTTTTAAAAAAATTAGTTTCATATAAATCATTCAACACGTTGTTTAATTTAATGTCATTTATTTCATCATCTTTACTAACAGAAATAAATAATTTTATAGTTTCATCTGTTATCCTATCATTTCCAATTATTTCAATTTTATTTATAGTTTTTGAAATTGCTGTTGACGATAACAGCATTAAAATAATGAAGACAAATTTAAAAAATGTAAAAATTGAACTCATCAGTTTTATGTAATCATCTTGTTAATTGTTGTTCGTATTTTATTATTTAATAAAACTATTGAGTTAATATTATCTAATTTGTTGTTACTATAATTCTTGAATTTTTTCATACTAATCAGTTTTTGAAGAAATTTTGTTATATCAGTAAAATAAATTTTTTTTAATAAAAAATGATTAACTAGTATGTCATTAGCCAAAACAATTACTGTTTCTAACGAAGATTCCTTATTTTTAAGCTTTTTTATAATCTTTATTGATGGAAATTTATTCAAATCAACTTTTTTAAGATTTAATAAATTTAATTTCTTAAGATTTAGTTTGTCCGTTTTAATTTTTTTGTTTTGATTCTCATATAGTGAATTAAATATAGGAATTCTCATGTTAGTGTCATGTGCAATAATTTTAACCATTCCATCATTAAATTTTATAATTGCGTGAACATATGATGAGGGATGTACCAATATATCTAATGCTTCATATTTTATATTAAATATTTTTTTTGCTTCTATGATTTCAAAAACCTTATTCATCATTGTTGCTGAATCTACAGATATCTTTTTTCCCATTTTCCAATTTGGATGATTAATTGCCTCTGAAATCTTAATATCCTTAAATTTATTTCTTGGAGTATTGATTAGAGGGCCACCAGAAGCAGTTAGATATATTTTATTAACATTAGAAATTTTATTACCTTGTAAAGAATAAAAGATTGAAAAATGTTCAGAGTCTACTGGTATAAAAGATGTATTAAACCTTTTGAGATCTTTCTTTATTAAATGCCAGCCACAAATGATTGCTTCTTTGTTGGCAATAGCTATTTTTTTTGTAAATCTAATAATTTTTATTGTTGGCACTAAGCCATTAATTCCAGAAATGGAGCTCATCACATAATCAACCTTTCTTTTAAAAATTTTATTAAAAGAGTCGTAATTATTATAAATATTAATTTTACCTAATTTATTTTTAGATAAATTAAGATATGATTTTTTGTCTGTTATAATTAAATTTTTTACTTGTAGAATTTTTGCTTGTTTTAAAATTTCTTTATAGCTTTTGTGCGCTGTAAGTAGAATTACTTCAAAATTTTTTTTATCCTTTTTTATTATTTCTATTAAAGTCTTACCAATAGAACCAGTTGATCCAAGGATAGCTATTTTTTTTTCATTTAAAATAATTTTAGTAAAAAATATGTGAATGGTATTGCAAATATAATACCATCAACTCTATCTAAAACTCCTCCATGGCCAGGTAATATATTGCCTGTATCTTTAATTTTTGCTTTTCTCTTAAAAAAAGAAACCAATAGATCTCCTAATTGGCTTATCAACGAAATCAAAAAACTAAACAAAATATTGTTTAAATCAAATACTAAATTCAAATACCCAAGATTTAAGAATATTGTTAATGGAATAATTGAAAATATAAACGAACCTACCGTTCCTGATATTGTTTTATTTGGACTAATTTTTGATAATTTTTTACCACCTATTAACTTTCCAAAAACATAGCCACCAATATCTGTAAAAAAACATATACTAATTATGTATAGAAAAAAAATAGAACCTTCAGATTTATGAATTTCATACGATAGATTGCAAAAAATAAAAAATACATAACAAAAGGTTATTAAATTTAAAATAAGAAATTTAAAATTAAATGTTTTAGATAAATTTTTTTTTTTTAAAAATTTAAGTGATATTAATTTTGAAAAAATATTGCTAGCCTCAATATAAATAAGAATACCGAGTAATAAAATTGAAAAAATGAAAATATATTGATGACTAAAATTAATGAAAAATAGAAGAAATAATAAGAAAATTGAAGTGATTATTCTTTTTAATAAGTTTTGTGACATCAAATATTACCAAAATTTCTCTTAATTCTTTTATATTTTTTAATTATCTTAATATAATCTTTCTCGTTAAAATCGGGCCATAATTTTTTTTCAAAAAAAATTTCAGCATAAGCCAATTGCCATAATAAAAAATTGCTCAATCTTTTTTTATCACCAGTTCTGATTAATAATTCAGGGTCTGGAATATTTTTTGTCAGTAAATATTTTGATAAATTTTTTTCATTTATTTTATCTTTATTTATGATTAATTTTTTAATGGCATTTAAAATTTCAAATTTAGAACCATAATTTAATGCAAGATTAATTTGAAGTCTTGTATTCTTTGATGTTTTCTTTTCTGAATAATTAAGAAGTTTGTTTAATTTTTTTGAAAACTTTTTAATACCTATAATATTTAATTTAATATTTTGCTTGTTAAGTTCATCAATTTTTTTTGATAGGAAATTTTCAAGCAAACTAAACAAATAATTTATTTCATTCTTTGGCCTATTCCAGTTTTCTGTAGAAAAAGCATATAATGTTAAATGTTTGATTTTTTGACGAACAGATTCTTGTATAATTTTTTCAACAGTATTTAGACCTGCTTTATGACCTTGGTTTCTAGAATTTTTATGTCTTAATCCCCACCGTCCATTGCCATCCATAATAATGGCCACATGATTGAGCGGGTTCATTTTATATGGTCATTATTTCTTTTTCTTTCAAAGAAACCTTTTCATCAACTACTCTTATATGGTCATCTGTAATTGTTTGGACATTTTTTTCTGATGATTTTTCATCATCTTCTCCAATTTCTTTTGCTTTTAAAAGTTTTTTTAAATCTTCATTTGCTTCTCTTCGAATGTTTCTAATAGAAACTTTACATTTTTCACCAATCGATTTAATTAGTTTTTTTAATTCTGTTCTTCTTTCCTCATTAAGTTCTGGGACAGGAAGCCTAATCAGCTGTCCATCAATCTGAGGATTTAAACCTAAGTCTGATTTTTTAATTGCGGCATCTACTAAAGGTACATTGCTTGCATCCCAAACTTGAATATTTATCATTCTAGGTTCAGGAGTGGTTATACTGCCAACTTGATTTATAGGCATTTGCTGCCCATAAACGTCAACTTTAACCAAATCTAGCATTGCAGCATTAGCTCTACCAGTCCTAAGCGATGATAGTTCTTTTAAAAAAACCTCAATGGCTTTATCCATTTTGACGTTATAAGACTTTTCGTCAAACATTTACTCTCCAATCTTTATTCTATAAAATTCTTTTATTTTTAAATCGGCAATTGAAAGCTCTTTAACAATATCTTGAACCTTTTTTTTAGGCTCCATAACCCAAGCTTGAGTTAAAAGAGAATTTTCTTCTTTAAATTTATTCATCTTACCTAAGCTAATTTTTTTGGCAATATCTTCAGGTTTTCCAGAATTTTTTAATTCTTCAGTTACAAGCTCTTGTTCTTTATCAACAATTGATTGATCTATTAAATCAGATGTAAGTGCCAATGGATTAGATGCAGCAATGTGCATAGATAATTGTTTTCCAAAACTTTTAACAGTATCAGAATTATCTTTTGTCTCTAACGAAACAATAACAGCTAGTTTTGAAATATTATCTTTAACAACTGTATGTAAATAATGATTGTTTACTGTTCCAGCATTTTCAATTGTTTTAGCTTTACCAATTGTAATTTTTTCACCGATTTTAGCAATTAAAGATACAACATTGTCTTCCACTGTTTCATCATTTTTCATTTTAGAACTTTTTAAATCATCTAAATTAGAATTTTTTTCATTATTTAATTCGCTTAGTTCTTTAACAAAATTTGTGAAATCTTCATTTTTTGCAACAAAGTCTGTTTCACAATTAACCTCTATAACTGATGTTTTGGTTTCATCACCACTCACAGCAACAACACCTTCTTTTGCATCTCTAGACATCTTTTTTGATGCCTTTGAAATTCCTTTTACACGTAAAATTTCAATAGCTTTATCAATATCACCACCAGACTCTTTTATTGCAAGATTACAATCTTTAAATCCAGCACCAGTTATTTCTCTTAATTTTTTAACATTTTCAATATCGCTCATATTAATTTAAAGTCTCCTTCTTATCTTTAGAAAATTTTTGTTCTAATTTTTCTCTATCAATTTCTTGAACGGTTTTTCCTTGATTTTTTTCTTTTGTATCCTGAATATCCTCTTTTTTAAGTTCAGGAGAAGGGATTGAACTTTTGGCATTATTAATAGTCTCTTTAATTAAATTACAATAAAGATCTATAGATCTACGAGCATCATCATTACCTGGTATTGGATAGTCAATATTATCAGGGTTAGAATTACTATCAAGAATTGCAATTATGGGTATTCCTAATTTTACTGACTCAGCAATTGCTAATGACTCATAATTTGTATCAATTATAAAAACTAAATCAGGAGTTTTTTTCATTTCAGCAATTCCACCTAATGATCTTTCAAGCTTATCCTTTTTAACACTCATTTTAAGCAGTTCTTTTTTTGTAAAACCTCTGTTTTCAGAAACTAGATCAGCTTCATATTTTTTCATTTTTTTAATTGAACCAGATATAGTTCCCCAATTAGTAAGCATACCGCCAAGCCATCTGTAATTTACAAAGTACTGATCAGTTTCTTTAGCAACTTCAGCAATAGCTTCTGATGCTTGTTTCTTAGTTGAAACAAATAAAATCTTACCGTTGTTAGCTATTGTTGAATAAATTTTCTCTAAAGCAACATTAGTTAATTCTAATGTTTGGGTTAAATCCATAATATGGATCGAGTCTCTTTTTCCAAAAATATATTTTTTCATTTTTGGATTCCATCTTAAAGTTTTGTGTCCAAGATGAACGCCTGCTTCTAATAATTGTTGTATTGTTATGCTTGGTATTTTCATATTTATTCCCGGTTAAGCCACCACAGTAATTTCCAATTAAGGACCGGAGGTATAAAACCAACAACTGTGTGCGTGTTAATTTAAATTAGGCTTTATTTACTAATAATTCATGAAATTAACAAGTTTTATTTAGTTTATAGAGCTCGATATATCTTGTTTTCTTAAAAGATTTAGTGATTTTCTATCAAGATTCCTTGTGTTTTTAAGTTTAAATTGCAATGTTTTGTCATCAACAATCATATTTATATTTACCTCTGTTTTACCTTCTTGTGTAAGAATTAACGAAATTGTTTCTAGATTTTCATCGGAATTAACTTTGAAAGAAACTTCATTAATTGGGCTATTAAAAAGGTCCGTCATAGAACCTATTTTTTGGACATTAATTCTTTTAAATCTATTTTCATCATTCGATATGCTTTTATTCAAGGTTAGCAGTAAAGAATTACCTTCTTTTAGAATGTCACGATTTAATTCAAGAATATCTGAAAAAATAAATATTTCAAAAACACTGTTTAGATCAGTTAATTTTAATACAGCATAGGAATTGCCTTTTGCGGTTTTTCTTTCTTGAACTTTTAATAAAGTTGCAGCAATATTTGTTTCTCTTATTTCTTCACTAGAATTAAAATTAGAATAATCAATAATCTTATAGTCATCAAAAATTTCTGTAAATTGATTTAAAGGATGATCTGAAATAAAAAAACCAACAGCCTCAAACTCTTTAGATAAACGTACTTCAAATTTCCAATCTTCAATATCGTTAACAATATTATTTTCTGAAGTTTCCTCATCAGAAAATAGATCTATTTGATTTACTGTTTTATTTTCAAATATATTTTTAGTTTTAATTATAAAATTTGGTATTGAATCAAAAAGAGCTTGTCGGTTGTTGTTAATATTATCGAAAGCACCCGCTTTAACTAAACCCTCTAATTGTAATTTATTCATATCTTTAGGGTTAATTCTATTCAAAAAATCATTTATTGATTTAAATTTTCCATTTTCAGTTCTCTCCTTAACAACATTAGAAATAGCTTCATAACCAACAGCTTTAATGCCTCCTAAAGCATAATAAAATTTATTATCAATTGTTCTAAAATTTGCAAAACACTCATTAATATCAGGTCTTACAACAGCAATTTTTAATCTTTTTAATTCTTCAAAAAATTCACTTAACTTATTTTGATTTGAAATATCCATTGTCATAGATGCTGCAATAAATTCTTTAGGATAATAGGTTTTTAAGAATGCAGTTTGGTAAGATATAATGGCATATGCTGCAGCGTGACTTTTGTTAAAACCATATTCAGCAAAAGGCTCTATTTTTAGAAAAATTCCCGCAGCAACATCTTTTGCAATTCCATTTTTTAATGCTCCAGCAATAAAACCTTGTTTTTGTTTTTCTAATTCTGCTCTTTTCTTTTTTCCCATTGCTCTTCTGAGAAGGTCAGCTTGACCAGCAGTAAAACCAGATAATTTTTGAGCAATTTGCATTACCTGTTCTTGATATATAATTACACCATATGTTGGTTTTAGAATGTCTTCTAATAAAGGATGAAGATAATCTGGCGTTTGCCTTCCATGTTTACAATCATTGTAGGTTGGAATATTGCTCATTGGCCCAGGTCTATAGAGAGCAACTAGAGCAATAATATCTTCGATGTGATTAGGTTTCATCTGAACAAGGGCTTCTCGCATTCCAGCACTTTCCACCTGGAATAATCCAACCGTATTACCACTTGATAGTAAATCAAACACTCTTTGATCCTCATAACTAATTTTTTCAATATCAAAATTTTTATCAATTTTTTTGATTAATTTTTGAGTATTATTAATAACGGTAAGTGTTTTTAATCCTAAAAAATCAAATTTAACTAATCCTGCATTTTCTGCAGAATACATATCAAATTGAGTTGATGGTAATAACAAATTTGCTGAAACATCCTTGTATAAGGGCACTATCTCTGTAAGTTTTTTATCTGCTATTACAACACCAGCTGCATGTGTTGCAACATTTCGATTTAATCCTTCCAGTTTCAATGAAAGATCAGTTAATTTTTTTACTCTGGGGTCATCATTGACAAGTTTTTGCAATCTTGGCTCACCTGCAATACACTGAGATAAACTTTGTGGTCTAGAAGGATCAAACGGTATCATTTTTGAAATACTATCAACAAAGCCATATGGCAATCCTAATACTCTTCCAACATCTCTAATTACCATTCTTGCTTTTAATTTACCAAAAGTAATGATGTGAGCGACACTATCTTGATATTTTTTTGTTAAATATTCAAAAACTAAGTCTCTTTTTTCCTCACAAAAATCTATGTCAAAGTCAGGCATAGAAATACGATCAGGATTTAAAAATCTTTCAAAAATTAGATTAAATTTGATAGGATCAACATCTGTAATTGAAAGACACCAAGCTACAAGAGACCCAGCACCTGATCCTCTTCCTGGACCAACTGGAATGTCATTATTTTTTGCCCACTTAATATAATCAGATACAATAAGAAAATAACTAGAGTATTTCATTTCTATTATAATTGATAACTCATGGTCTAATCTATCTTTATATTCTAGGTAAGTTCTGTTGTTTTCTAAGTCATTTGCTTTGATACCAAAAACTTTATCAAATTTAGTTCTTAGCCCATGAAATGAGTCTTTTTTCAAAACATCATCAGCATTTCCTCCTTTTTCAGAACTAATATTCGGTAAAATTGGATTAGAAGATAATGGTCTAAAATTACATCTTAATGGAAATTTATAATTATTTTCTAAAGCTTCTGGTATATCTGCAAATAATTCAGTCATCTCTGAATTATTCTTAAAATAGTGTTGATTGCTTAATCGTGTTCTTGATTTTTCATTAACATAAGTTTTATTGCCAATACAAATTAATGCATCATGAGCTTCATGCATATCTTTATTTAAATAAAAAACTTCATTTGTTGCTATTATTGGAATTTCTAATTCAAGGGATTTATTTAAATTAAATTTTTCAAAACCTAATTCATTCTGATCACCATGTCTTTGTATCTCTATATAAAATCGATTACCAAAATCTAATTTTAATCTTTTATATAACTCAAGAACATCAGTAAATTTTCCTTTATTAAATAATTCTCCAAATAATCCAAAAATAGTTCCTGAAAAGATTGCCACACCTGAATTGTCCTCTAATAAGTCTTTAAAATCAATGTGTGGCTCAGACAGCTCATCATTTTCAAGAAATGAGAGTGATGATAGTTTAATTATTCTTTTGTAGCCCTCCTCATTAAGTGCAAATAAAGGTAATAAACCAATACAATCACCAAATTTAAAATTAATTTGAGTACCAATAATTGGTTGAGTTCCAATCTTAGAAATTTTTTCAGCAAATTCTAGAGCTCCACATAGATTTGAAGTATCACAAAGAGCCAGTGATTTTATTTTATTTGATTTTGAAAAATCTTGTAAATCGTCTATTTTTACCGCACCTTCACAAATTGAGTATTGTGAGTGGATTTTTAAATGATTAAAATTAAGTTCAGATAACTCAGGCATTAATAGTTTTTACACTACCATCCGTCATCTCCAAAAGGCAATCCGCCTTATTAGCAAAAAATCTATTGTGGGTTGCAAATATAATTAATCTATTGGGGTTTTTTTGATCATTTAAGAGTTGAAATATTTCCTTAGCAGTACTTAAGTCTAAACTTCCAGTAGGTTCATCCGCTAGAATAATTTCTGGATTATTAATAATTGCTCTTGCAATAGCTACTCGTTGACATTCACCTCCAGATAATTGAGAAGGAAAATGATTTAATCTATTGGACAGACCTAATTTTCTTAATAAATCTTTTGTTTTTTTTATTGCTGAGTCTTTATCGTTACTTATGGATAAATTTGCTAAATAAACATTTTCTAACGCTGTAAAATCAGAAAGCAAATTGTTTTGTTGATAAACTATTCCAATATTTTTAGCTCTAAAAATATCGTTTTTTTTATTATTTGAAAAATTAACCAGGTGATCATTAAATCTAATAGATCCATGTGTGGGTCTGTCTATTAAGGATATCAAATTTAGCAATGTTGACTTCCCAGATCCAGATGGACCGATCAATGCATACATTTTACCTTTATTAAAATTATATGATAGGTTTCTTAAAACTTTAATCTTTCTCTCAGTATTAAAATTTTTTGAAATATTTTTTAACCTTAAAAAATTATTCATATTTTAATGCTTGGATTGGATCCAAATTAGCTGCTTTAAATGCAGGAAATATAGAAACCAAAATTGTTATTAATATTGAACAGACTGATATCAGTAAGATTGAGTAAAAATTTATTTCTGAAGGCATACTACTTAAAAAATAAATTTCCTCAGGAAATAAGCTGATATTAAAAGTTGAACTTAAAAATTGTCTAAAATTTTCTATATATAATGAAAATGTAACACCTAAAATAATTCCAAAAATTGTTGCTGATGTACCTATTATAATACCAATTAAAAAAAATATTTTTATAATTGATTTGTTTAAAACACCAATTGATTTCAAAATCGCTATATCTCTTGTTTTATTCTTAACTAAAATTGTCAATCCAGATATAATATTAAATGCAGCAACAATAATTATTAAAGATAATATTATAAACATTACATTTCTTTCAATCTTTAGTGCTGAAAATAAAGAGCTGTTCATGTCTGCCCAAGTATAAATAAATTCTTGGTCAAAAACCTTTTGAACTATTTTTTTTTGTGATTCAATATTTTTAGGATCTTTTAAATAAATTTCTAAACTTCTATCTTTTTTATCAAAGCCAAAAAAATCATCTAATGTATCTAAATTTATAAGAGCTATATTATTGTCGAAATCTGCTAACCCACTATTAAAAACTGATGTTATTTGAAAAGTTTTTTGTTTTGGCATACTTCCTATGATTGTTTCAACACCAGATGGAGACATAAGAGTAATTTTATCTCCTATCTTAAGATCTAAACTAAAACTTAGTTCGTTACCTATAGATATAGAATTTTTATCTAATTGATTCTTATCTCCTCTAAATTTATCATTTTTAATTATTGTCAAATTAGAAAATTCGTTAGATTGATATCCTCTTAAAACTATCCCTTTGGATGTTTTATTTTTCAAGATTATGGCTTCACCAGAGTTACTAAAAATTAAATTTTTAGCTATAAACTTCAAATTATTGATCTCTAATTTATTTCGGTCTATTCCGTTTTTATTATAAGATTTTACAGTGATGTGTGAGTTAAAACCTACTATCTTATTTATTAATTCTGTCCTAAACCCATTCATAACAGACATGACAATTATTAAGACCGCAACACCAAGACTGATCCCTATGAAAGAAAAAATAGATATAACATTTAAAAAGCCATCTTTTTTTCTAGCTTTTAAAAATCTAAAAGTAATTTCTTTTTCTAGGGTAGAAATCAATTTGAAACTTTTTGTTTTGTTATAATTTCAACTATTTTATCTAAAGTTAAATTCTGGGTTTCGCCACCTGTTTCTTTAAATTCAAGAAGATCACCCTCAGATTTTTTTCCAATAATTATTTGGTATGGAGCTCCAATTAAATTCATCTTCTTAATTTTGGATGAATAGTTTTCATCTGTATCATCAATAATTGTCTCAATATTATTTTTAATTAGTTCAGAATTTATATTTTTAGCTTTTTCAAGAGCAGAGGAATCGTTTTTATTAATCATAGGAATAAGTGCGATGTCATAAGGAGCAACAGACAATGGCCATTTCATGATTTCATTTTTATCATCATATTTTGCTTCTATAATAGCTCCTACCAACCTTGACACACCAATTCCATAAGAACCCATTTTAACATGATCCTTTTTACCACCAGGAAGATCAACAGCAGCACTCATTGCTTTTGAATATTTGTCACCAAAATAAAATATATGTCCAACTTCAATACCTTTTGTTATCAATCTATTTTCTTCTGAAACAATTTTTTCAAACTCATCTTTATTAAATTTTTCATCAGTCACTGAATAATACTGTTCATATTTTTTTCGCATTTGTTCTAATGAAGATTTTTCTAATGTAGTGCCTTCGCTAGTTAAATCAAAAATTCGTTTGTCGGTAAAAATTTTACTCTCACCAGTGTCAGCCAAAATTATAAACTCATGTGATAAATTTCCTCCAATAGGACCTGTGTCAGCAGCCATAGGAATTGCTGTTAGTGATAATCTTTTAAAAGTTCTTAAATAAGATAAGAAAAATTTATTGTAAGAATAAAATGCATCTTCATCCGTAACATCAAATGAATACGCATCCTTCATATAAAACTCTCTACCTCTCATAATTCCAAATCTAGGTCTAATTTCATCTCTGAATTTCCATTGTATATGGTACAGAAGTTGCGGCAGTGATTTATAAGACTTCAATGATGATCTAAAAATCTCAGTAACTTGCTCTTCATTAGTTGGTCCGTAAAGCATCTCTCTATTTTGACGATCTTTAATTCTGAGCATTTCTTCTCCATAATCATCATACCTACCGCTTTCTTTCCAAATTTCACTTGATTGAATTGTTGGCATCAAAATTTCTTGTGCACCAATTTTATCTTGTTCTTGTCTTACAATAGCTTCGATTTTCTTCATCACTTTAAACCCGAGAGGAAGCCAAGAATAAATTCCTGCTGAAGCTTGTTTGATCATTCCTACCCTCAACATTAATTGATGAGATTTAATTTTTGCCTCAGAAGGATTATTTTTTAATATTGGAATAAAAGATTTTGATAAAAGCATCTTAATTAATAATATTTCTTAAATTTAAATATTCAAATTTAATTAATAGATAAATTATTACAAAAATAATAGTTGTAATTCCCGTGCAATAAAGGAATTTTTTTAACATCTTTGGGTTTTCAGGTGATCCAGAGTCCTCACCATCAATTTTAACTGTTTTTACTCTATTTACATCTATTGGTAAAATAGCAAAAAAAACAATCCACCATATAATAATGTAGATTATTGCTAGCCCTGTGATGCTCATTAAATTCTTATTAGATTAATATTTGTAAAAGGTTTTTTTCCAGTCTTTTCTTTTGAAAATTTTCTACACGCAATTTTTAGTGCATCTATTAAATTATGTTCTTGTTGTCTACTTCCCAATCTAAAGGTTCTTGTAATATCTTCGATCACATCTTCTAAACCATAAACAAATTCTTCAGTATCATCAATAGGAATACCTCTAAAAGTTAAAACTGGTCTTTTATGAATATTACCTTTGGGAGTAATTAAAACTGTTGCCTCAATATATCCATTTGCACTTAAATTTTTCCTGTCTTTAATTGATTGAGCATCTTCTACTACACTAATATTTCCATCTACATAAAGTCTACCATGTGGAGCCTTATCATATACCTCGGGTTTACCTGGGTGAAGCTTAACAATATCACCATTTTCGACTTGAACAGGGTTAGGTACATTCATTTCTTTTGCAAATTTCATATGCTCAATCATGTGTCTATGCTCACCATGAACAGGGATGGCACACTGTGGTTTTACCCATTCATACATTTCTCTTAGATCGTCTCTATTTGGGTGACCTGAAACGTGAACAAATTCATTTTCTTCAGATATAACTTCGATACCATCTTTAACTAATTGATTTTGCAAATTGTATAATTTTTTTTCATTACCAGGAATAATTTTAGATGAAAATATGACAGTATCATCTTTTTCAATAAATACATCTGGATGGGTATATTTGGCAATTCTCATCAAAGCTGCCATAGGTTCACCTTGACTACCTGTGCAAAGATAAACTATTTTTTCTCTTGAAATATTTTTAGCCTCTCGTGGATCTATTGGTTCAATTACATCTTTTAAATAACCACATTGTCTAGCTGCTTTAAATATTCTATGCATTGATCTTCCAACTAAAGATATTTGTCTGCCTGTTTTTTCTGCACAATAAAAAGCTGTTTCTAATCTGGCAACATTAGAAGCAAATGAAGCAATAATAATTCTTTTTTTTAAACTGCTCATAATATTTAACATACTTTTTCTAACATCTAATTCAGAGCCTGCTTTACCTAAGCTAAAAACATTTGTTGAATCGCATATCATTGCAAGTACACCCTCATTACCTATTTCCTTCAATCTATTTGAGTTAATCTTTCCACCAATTAAAGGTTCTGGATCAATTTTCCAATCTCCAGTATGTAAAATTACACCAGCAGGTGTTTCAATTCTTAAACCATTTGGTTCTAAAATTGAGTGTGTTAATGTGATGTATTCAATTTTAAAAGGATCTAAATCTATCGTTCCATTTAATTGAACTATCTTTAGATGTTTCGTTATATCAATATGTTTTTCTTTAAATTTTTCTTTAATCAATACAGCAGTAAATGGTGTAGCAAATATATTGCATTCTAGTTTAGGCCAAAGATGAGCTATGGCTCCAATGTGATCTTCATGAGCATGAGTTAAAACAATTCCCAATAGATCATCTTTTTTATCAACAATAAAACCAGGATCTGGGTAAATTAAATCAATACCTGGCAAGGTATCATCAGCAAAGGTAACCCCTATATCAACCATAATCCATTTGTGTTCGCCTGGTTTACCATAAGCAAACAAATTCATGTTCATGCCTATTTCACCAGATCCACCTAGTGGACAAAATAATAATTCATCTTTCATGTTATTTAATTAATTTTGAAATCTTGATTAGACCGTTAATTGTTATATCTTTGTTATGATAAACTTTCGTTTTTATTGATTTTTTAAATAAGTTAGAAAATCCTCCAGTGATTATTACTTTAAAAGATTTTCTAGTCTCTTTCTTAATTAAATAAATGATATTGTCAATTAAACCCGCATATCCCCAAAAAAAACCAGACCTTACAGCTGATACAGTGTCTTTACCTATGACATTTCTAATCATTTTAAGATTAATTTTGGGAATTAATGTCGCTTTATCAGCCAATGCTCCTAATGAAAGTCTTATGCCCGGTGCAATAACTCCTCCAGAATATGTGTCTTTGATCAATACGTCAAATGTTGTTGCGGTTCCGAAATCAAGAATAATAAAATTATTTTTATTGTTCATTAAACTTATTGCATTAGTAATTCTGTCAGAACCAACCTGTTTATAATTAACTTTTATCTTAATTAAAGATTTTATATCTAAATTTTTTACTTCATAACAATTAATTTTAGTTTTTTTGGATAAAAATTTTTTAATTATATTAAAAGTATTTGGAACAACACTGCAAAATAAAATTTTGTTGATGCTTTTATAATTAGGTTTAAGTGAACTGATATATTTACTCAATTTTTTTTGATTTAAATCTTTAGATGGAAAATTTATTTTTTTAATTATTTTATTTCTTGTTGAAACTAAAAAAATTTTAGTATCAGTATTTCCAATATCTCCAAGTATATACATCTAATATTTTTTTTAATTATTATTAATTTTATACATTCTTGATAAATTTTTTACAAAATTTACTTTCAATTCATTTTCAAAATTGATCTTATTTATGGGTTTATTAATCAATTCAGTTAAATTGGTTGTTGGATAATTCTTAATTTCAGGGCTTTTAATTAAATTTATTCCTATACCAACTATAAGGAATTTATTTCCAGATACAGAAATTATTTCTTGTAAAATTCCACTAATTTTTTTTTTATTAATTAATAAATCGTTTGGTTTTTTATATACTATCTTTTTTTTATAGTATTTTTCTAAGGTTTTTTTTACTAATAAACAATTAATTTTTGTTAAAGTGTGAAGAGATGCCTTGATGTTTTTTAATTCATAAAAAAAACTTACAAATACATTCCCTTTATAGGAAATCCACTTTTTTCCATATTGACCTTTACCAGCTAATTGTGAGTCAGCAATTATCATACCAAGTTTAATATTAGAGTTTTTGATAATTCTAATTGCAGTATTATTTGTGCTGTTAACTTTTTTAAATTTAAATTTTCTCAATCTCATCAAATAATATTAATTCTTGATACTACCTCAATCAGTTGGCTTGGAAAAATGAAGTATAAGAGAATTAATATTGTTGAAAATGTAAGTGAAAATTTTAACCACAGACTATGGTCTTCATCATATTTTTCTTTTTCTTTGTCAAAGTATATTATCTTAATAATTCTTAAATAATAAAAAGCTGCCACAACAGTTGATAATAAACCTACGATTGCTAAAAAATACATTGATTGTTCAATAACTGCCTTAAAAATATAAAATTTTGCAAAAAATCCAGCTAATGGTGGAATTCCTGCTAAAGAAAATAATATAACTAATAAAGACAAAGATAATAAAGGATGGTTTTTAGATAATCCTGAAAGATCTTCTATATCTTCAAAATACTGATTATTTCTTTTAAGCATTAACAAACAAGAAAATAAAGCCAAGTTCATAACTACATAAATGGATATATAAATAATTGAGCTCTGAATTCCCTCATTAGAACCTGTTGCTAAACCAGCTAAAGTGTATCCTATGTGCCCAATTGAGCTATAAGCTATAAGTCTTTTTATATTAGTTTGTCCTATTGCTGCAATTGCACCAAAAAGCATAGATGCAATTGATAGAAAAATTATAATCATTTGCCATTGATCTATCAAATTTAAAAAAGGGACGTATAAAAATCTAATAAAGATTGTCAGTGCTGCAATTTTAGGTACCATTGTGAAAAATAATGTAACAGATGTTGGTGACCCTTCATAAACATCTGGGGCCCACATATGAAAAGGAACTGCTGAAATTTTAAATGCTAGTCCAACAAGAATAAATACAATTCCAAAGGTTAAAACATATTCATTTGAATTAAGTTGATTAGAAATTATATTAAAATTTGTTGATCCTGAAAATCCATAAATCAATGAACAGCCATACAACAATAAACCAGATGATAAAGCACTTAGAACAAAATATTTTAAACCCGCCTCAGATGATTTTAATTGATCTCTATTAAAAGTTGCTAACACATAAAGAGCTAAAGATTGTAATTCTAGCCCCATGTAGAATACCATCAGATCGTTAGAACTAATCATTACCATCATGCCTAAGACTGAACATAATATTAAAATTGGATATTCAATTTTATAAATTTTAAATGTTTTAAGATAAGCTGAAGAGATAACTAAAACTAAAAAAGCACCTAGCAATGTAATAATTTTCATTAATGACGACATATAATCAATTACAACACTATCATTAAATAATGTTATTCGATCAATGTTGAAGGTTTCATTAAGTGTAATTATCGCTGTAATTAAAAGAACAAATAATGAAATATTAAAAGTAATTTTTGAACTATCATTCTTAAACACACCCAAAACTAATAAGAACATTATTGACAACGAGATAAATATTTCGGGTAATACTAAATTAAGATTTTCCATTTATTTAATAATTATATTTGAATTATACATATTAATTAGGTCTTTAACTGAAACTTCAATTGTATTAATTAATGGGTCAGGATAAAACCCAAAAAATAATGTTGGTACTGCAAGACAAGCTAAAATAAAATATTCTGACTTATTTAAGTCAATCATAGACTTAAGGTTCTCATTGATTAGCTTTCCAAAAACAACTCTTTTGTATAGCCATAACATGTAAGCTGCTCCAAGAATCACACCTAAGCTCGCTAAAACAGCCACTAAAAAATTATCTTTAAATACTCCCATTAATATCAAAAATTCACCAATAAATCCGCTTGTTCCAGGCAAGCCAAGCGCCGCTAAAGTAAATAGCATAAATAAAATTGAGTATTTTGGAATGATTGCAACTATTCCTCCATAAGAACTTATCATTCTTGAATGCATTCTGTCGTAAACCACACCAACACATAAGAATAAAGCTGCAGAAACTAAACCGTGACTAATCATTTGAATTATACTTCCTTCAATACCTTGTTGCTGGATAGTGAATATTCCTAATGTTACGAAACCCATATGCGCTACAGAGGAGTAGGCAATAAGTTTTTTCATATCCTCTTGCATTAATGCGATTAATGATGTGACAATTATTGCTATAACGCTTAAAGCATAAATTAAAGGTGTAAAAATTTCTGATGCAATTGGAAAAAGTCCTAATGAAAATCGTATAAACCCGTAGCCAGCCATTTTAAGTAAAATTGCAGCCAGCAAAACTGATCCAGCAGTTGGAGCTTCGACGTGGGCATCGGGCAACCATGTGTGAACTGGCCACATAGGTGTTTTAACCGCAAATGAGCTAAAAAATGCTAACCATAATAAATTTTGATACTTTGCATCAATGCCAAGTTCATATAGTTTAGTAACATCTGTAGTTCCTGAAATCCAATAAATAGAAATAATTGCAACCAGCATAAGCACGGAGCCCAACAATGTATATAAAAAGAATTTAAATGCTGAATACACTCTTTTAGGGCCACCCCAAATACCAATAATTAAAAACATTGGAATTAGACCAGCCTCAAAAAATAAATAGAAAACTACTAAATCAAGAGCACAAAAAACTCCTATCATGAAACTTTCCATTATTAATATTGCTATTAAAAAATCTCTTAATCTTGTTTTAACTGAATTATTGACCGAAATAATACATAAAGGAGTAATGAATGTTGTTAATAAAATGAACAAAATTGAAATTCCATCTACCCCTACTTTGTAATTAATAAAACCTTCTATCCATGTTCTATCCTCAACAAATTGAAAGACAGATACTGATTGATCAAAGGATATCCATAAATAAATTGAAATTAAAAAATTAACTACTGAAGCAAAAAGCGACACATATTTAGCTGTTGTACTATTTCCATCTTCATTTTTTGTAAAAAATAAAAAAAGTGCTCCAATAGTAGGCAATAAAATTAAAGAAGAAAGAATTGGAAAGTTCATTAATTAACTATTAAAAAGGTTAGTAAAGCTGAAAACCCTAATAACATAACAAAAGCATACTGATATATAAAACCACTTTGAAATTTATTAGCTTTAATTGAACATTTTTTTATAAATGAAGAAATTCCATCGGGTCCAAAACCATCAATCAACTTTCCATCGCCAAATTTCCAAAAAAATAAACCTAATTTTTTTGAAGGATTTATAAAAATAACATCATACAATTCATCAAAATACCATTTGTTAACTAAAAATTTATATAATGGCTTATTCATGTTAGCTATTTTACTTGGTAATTCTTTATTTTTGATAAATAAATAATAAGCAATTGGGATAGAAAGTAATACTAGGCAAGGTGTCAGAAGCAAAAACCATGTAGGCGGATGCTCTGTACTTAGTGGTTCTAAGAATTTGATAGAATCTGCCCAGAATAAATTTTCAACACCATGACCAACAAAAATATCTTTAAATAAAAAGCCAGCAAAAATAGCTCCAACAGATAATATAAATAAAGGTATCAACATCACTAAAGGAGACTCGTGTGTTTCTTCAATTTTTACATCTTTATTATTATATTCACCATGAAATGTTTTGAAGATTAATCTCCACGAATATATTGAAGTTAAAAATGCTGTAAAAATTCCAATTCCCGCAGCATAGTATCCACTTGTATTACCTTTTAAATATGCAAATTCAATAATTGCATCTTTAGAATAAAAACCTGATAGAAAGGGAAAACCTGTTAATGCTAAAGTACCTATGATCATTAAAGCATATGTATAGGGAAGCTTCTTCCATACACCACCCATATTATTGATATCTTGCTCATCTTTGAAAGCGTGAATTACTGAGCCAGATCCTAAAAATAATAAAGCTTTAAAAAATGCGTGTGTAAATAAGTGAAACATTGCAACATTATAAGCACCTACACCTGCTGCAAAAAACATATACCCTAATTGACTACAGGTTGAGTATGCAATAATTTTTTTTATATCAGTTTGAACTAATGCAACTGTTGCTGCAAAAAAAGCAGTTGTCATTCCAACAATTGTAATTAAATTTAATATTAATGGCGAGTATTCATAAATTGGTGAACATCTTACAACTAAAAACACTCCAGCTGTTACCATAGTGGCAGCATGAATTAATGCAGATACAGGTGTTGGGCCTTCCATTGCATCTGGCAGCCATGTGTGTAGTAAAATTTGAGCCGATTTACCCATAGCACCAATAAATAATAACAGGCAAATTAAATCTATAGCTTTAACTTCAAAACCTAGAAATGATAAATTTTTATCTATAATTGATGGGACTTGTTGAAAAACCTCTGAATAATTTACAGTTCCAAATAAATAGAAAATTAGAAAAATTCCTAATGCAAAGCCAAAGTCACCGACCCTGTTTACAACAAATGCCTTAATTGCTGCAGCATTAGCACTTTCTTTTTTAAACCAAAAACCAATTAAAAAATATGAACAAAGACCAACACCTTCCCAACCAAAAAATAATTGAATAAAATTATCCGAGGTAACTAACATAAGCATTGCAAATGTAAATAATGACAAGTATGCCATGAATCTTGGTTTATGAGGATCGTGAGACATATAACCAATAGAATAAATATGAACTAAAGATGAAACTGATGTGACAACCACCAACATAACAGCAGACAATGGATCAATCATCATCGACCAATTAACATCTAGTGACCCTGAATTTATCCAGGTTGCTATAACAATATTTTCTTCATATTGATTTATAATAACCTGGTATAATACAAAAATTGATAAAAACGCAGAAATCGAAACTAGAACACTGGTAATAATTTCAGAGTTTCTATCTCCAATGTATCTTCCAAAAAAACCTGCAATAATTGATGCTGCAAGTGGAAGAAATAAGATTGAAATTTCCATAATTATCCTTTCAATTTATCTATTTCTTCAACACGGATAGTTCCTGAATTTCGGTAATAAACTACAATTATTGCCAATCCGATTGCAGCTTCGGCAGCAGCCACTGTTAAAATAAATAAAGTGAATACCTGTCCAGCAAGATCACCTAAGAAAATTGAAAAAGCTACTAAATTAATATTAACTGCAAGCAATATTAATTCAATACTCATTAAAATTACGATAATATTTTTTCTATTTAAAAATATACCTATAATACCAATTGAGAAAATAACTGCACTTAATGTTAGATAGTGCCCCAAACCAATTTCAGTCATCAATTTTAACTCCTTTATTGGTTTCAACCTCTAAGATTTCAACACCTTCTGATCTTTCTCTTGATATCTGTTTTAGGTAACTTTGTTTTTTAACCCCTTCTCTTTTTCTAAAAGTCAAAACAATAGCACCAATCATTGCTACCAACAAAATCATACCACTTAATTGAAATACATGGATATAATCAGTGTATAAAATCTGCCCTAGAGAATGAGTATTACTAACATTAAAAGAATTTACTGAATTATTTATATCAAATAAATCTGGTTTATATTTCCATCCACCTATAACTATAATTAATTCAAAAAATATAATTGTACTAATAATTAAGCCTACAGGAATATGTCCAGAGCTTTCTTGGGATGCGAACCATTGGTTTTTTTGTTGAGCGACATTTAACATCATTACAACAAACAAAAACAATACTGCAACTGCACCAACATAAACAATTAACATTATCATTCCTAAAAATTCAGCACCTATCATTATAAAAAGACATGAGATGCTAATAAAATCTAAGATTAAAAAAAAAACAGAATGAACAGTATTTTTAGAAACCGTAACCATGATTGCAGAAACTACAGCTATAATTGAAAAAGAATAAAAAAATATTGAATGAGCTATCATTATTTTATCTATATGGGTTATCAGCCTTAATATTTGCTGCTAAAACATTTTCCCATCTATCTCCATTATCTAAAAGCTTATCTTTAGTATAATAAAGTTCTTCTCTAGTCTCAGTAGAAAATTCAAAATTTGGACCTTGAACAATTGCATCTACTGGGCAAGCTTCCTCACACAAACCACAATAAATACATTTCATCATATCGATATCATATCTGGTTGTTTTTCTACTGCCATCTTCTCTTGCAGCTGATTCAATTGTGATTGCTTGAGCAGGACATACAGCCTCACACAATTTACAAGCAATACATCTTTCTTCTCCATTTGGATATCTTCTTAACGCATGCTCTCCTCTAAAACGTGGACTTATTTTACCTTTTTCAAATGGATAATTAATTGTTTTCTTTGATTTAAATAGTTCTTTAATGGCAATAAACAAACCTCCGGCAAAGTCAGTCATAAATATTGTTTTAAAAAATCTTGATATCTTCATGATTAGTTTGTTGGTAAAAGGTTAAAATAAAATAAGTAGCTAGCAGTTAGCACTACCCAAGTTAAAGATAAAGGTAAAAAGACTTTCCAGCCAAGTCTCATTAGCTGATCATATCTATATCGTGGAACGATAGCTTTAACTAAGGCAAATAAGATAAATAAAAATAGTATTTTTAGTATAAGCCAAATTGCACCAGGCACTAATGTAAGTGGATAAATATCTATTGGTGACAGCCATCCACCTAGAAACAAAATGGCTCCCATCGCACACATTAATAGAATATTTGCATATTCACCAAGCCAAAACATTGCATACATCATTCCTGAGTATTCTGTTTGATAACCTGCAACTAACTCAGCTTCTGCTTCAGGTAAATCAAATGGAGGTCTGTTAGTTTCTGCTAGTGCTGAAATAAAGAAAATTACAAACATTGGGAATAATGGAATAACAAACCAAAGGTTTTGTTGAGCCTCAACTATATCGTTTAGATTTAATGAACCCACACAGAGTAAAACATTAATAATTATAACTCCTATAGAAACCTCATAAGAGACCATTTGAGCTGCAGATCTTATGGCTCCAAGAAATGGGTATTTTGAGTTTGATGCCCAACCACCCATAATAATTCCATAAACACCCAAAGAAGAGACGGCAAATAAATATAAGATACCAACATTTATATCAGCCAAAACTTGTGTTGCACTAAATGGTATTACTGCCCAAGCAATTAAAGCTAAAGTCATAGTAACAATTGGCGCTAAGATAAAAATTACTTTGTTTGAGCTAGAGGGAATAATAATTTCTTTAAAAATATATTTTAAAGCATCAGCAAGTGATTGAAGTAAACCAAATGGTCCGACTACATTAGGTCCTTGTCGTTTTTGTACAAATGCCCAAACTCTTCTATCAAGCCAAACTACCAATGCAACAGACACAAGAACTGGAACTAATAAAAATAATATTTTATAAACTTCTTGAAAAAAAATATTTAAATATTCCACGTTAACCCTCTGTTCCTGTAGACTTTAAACTTATCTTTGAATTATTACATTCAATCATGGTTTTTGAAGATCTAGCTATAGCGTTAGAAAAATAATAATCTTTAACAATGACTTTTAAAGTTTCTTCTTTAAATTCATTTTCATCTATTTTGACATTTATATCATCTTCTTTTAATTGTTTTTCTTTTTGTAAGTTAAGATGATTATGCATACTACTTTCTAATTCTTCTTTATCATTAAATAATTTTCTATTATTCATAAGTTCAGCAAGTTCATTAATTATCTGCCAATCTTCTTTTGCATCACCTGGAGGATACGAGGCTTTATAAGCCTTTTGAAGCCTACCCTCTAAATTGGTAAAATAACCATCTTGTTCTGTATAGGCGGATCCTGGTAAAATGATGTCAGCTATTTCAGCACCATTGTCTCCATGGCTTCCTTGATAAATAATAAATTCATCTTTCTTATCAAAGTTCAAGTTGTCTCGTCCTACTAGATATACAATATCAAATTTGTGATTTTGTAAATTTTCCAATAAGTTAATATTTTCATTTATTATACCAAGATCAAAATTACCTACTGTTGAAGCATCACAAGATAAAACATTAAATGGATTCCATTCTTCACTAATTTTCTTATTTTCTGTAAGGAATTTTTTAATTTTATTGAATAAATATCTTGATTTTCCTAAATTTAATAATGATTCACCTACAATTATCATAGGTTTATTTGCTGCTAAAATTGCTTTTGAAATATCGTGACTTCCATCAAAAATTTCTTTTAAAGTCTGAGTCTGTCCATCTAAAGATAGATAAGGATAAGTTAAATCTCCTAAATCATTTAGTGATATAATTTTAGTATTATTGTTTAAGTAAGATTTTCTTATTCTTGCATTTAAGATTGTTGCTTCGTATCTTGGGTTGGTTCCAATTAAAAAAATTAAATCAGAATCTTCAATTCCATTTATTGTAGAATTAAACAAATAGTTTTCTCTTTTACTGATATCTGAAAATCGATTATCAGATCTAGACTCATAATTTTGTGTATCAATAGTACGATCAAAAAACTCTTTAAAAATATAACCAGTTTCCATATTTGTTAGATCTCCAACAAACCCACAAACTTTTTCTTTAGAAGTGTTTTCAAATTTTGATTTTATTATTTTGTAGACTTCTTCCCACGAAGCTTTTTCAAACTTACCGTTATATTTAATAAAAGGTGTATCCAATCTTTGACTTGATAAGCCATCACAAGCATATCTTGTTTTATCAGAAATCCATTCTTCATTTATATCTTCGTTAATAATTGGTAATATTCTTTTTACTTCCCAGTCATAAGTATCAACTCTTATATTAGAGCCAATAGCGTCCATAACATCTATAGACTCTGTCTTCTTAAGTTCCCAAGGTCTTGCTTCAAATACATAAGGTTTTGATGTTAGGGCTCCTACCGGGCATAAATCCACAACATTAGCTGATAATTCTGATTGCATTGATTGTTCAAGGTAAGTAGTTATTTGCATATCTTCACCTCGTCCAATTGCACCAAGCTCTGGAACACCTGCCACCTCAGTAGCAAATCTTACACAACGAGTACAATGTATACATCTTGTCATTTGAGTTTTAATTAAAGGACCCATATTTTTTTCTGGAACTGATCGTTTGTTCTCTTTAAATCTTGACTTATCGACTCCATAAAACATGGATTGATCTTGAAGGTCACATTCTCCACCTTGATCACAAACTGGGCAATCTAAAGGATGATTAGCCAGCAAAAACTCCATTACACCTTTTCTTGCTTTTTCAACAAAAGCTGTATTTGTCTTAATATTCATTCCATCTGCTGCAGGCATAGCACATGAAGCAACTGGCTTAGGGGATTTTTCCATTTCAACTAAACACATTCGACAATTACCTGCTATTGAAAGTTTTTCATGATAACAAAACCTTGGAATTTCCACTCCAGCTTTTTCGCATGCTTGAAGAACAGTTAAACCTTCTTCAACTTCTATATCAATATTGTTTACTTTTAATTTAGGCATTTTTTTTATCTAGCAAGTGTTGGTCTACCAAGTAAGGAATTGTATTTTTTTTCTCCACTATTAGTTCTAAATTGTTTCTTTCTTTTATTTCTTTTTTAAAATGTCTTAAAAGACCCTGTACAGGCCATGAAGAGCCTTCTCCAAATGCACATATTGTATGACCTGCAATTTGATTTGTTACATCACCTAACATATCAATTTCATCTTTTGTTGCCTCACCTTTTGCCATACGCTCTAACATTCTCCACATCCACCCAGATCCTTCCCTGCAAGGTGTGCATTGGCCACAACTTTCGTGCTTATAAAATCTAGCAATTCTGGCCATGCATTTAATGATATCTTGATCCTTATTTATCACAACTATACCGGCAGTACCTAGTCCACTTTTTTCAGCCATTAAAGAATCGAAGTCCATGGTTAATGTCTCGCATTTTTCTTTAGGAATAAGTGGCATTGAAGATCCCCCAGGTATTACTGCCTGTAAGTTATCCCAACCACCAATAACTCCTCCCGCATGATTTTCAATTAATTCTTTTAAAGGAATATTCATTTCTTCCTCAACGTTGCATGGGTTATTCACATTTCCTGAAATACAAAAAATTTTAGTACCTGTATTTTTTTCTCTTCCAAGTGAAGCAAACCACTCTCCACCACGTCTTAAAATAGTTGGTACTACTGCTATTGTTTCAACATTGTTAATAATTGTTGGGCATCCATAAAGGCCAATTAAGGCTGGGAAAGGTGGTTTTAATCTTGGTTGACCCTTTTTTCCCTCAATACTTTCAAGTAAAGCTGTTTCTTCTCCACAAATATATGCTCCAGCACCATAATGAATATAAATATCTAAATCCCACCCTGTGCCGGCAGCATTTTTACCAATTAATTTTTTTTCATAAGCCTCATCTATTGCAGCTTGAAGTTTTTGACCATCAACAAAATATTCTCCTCTGATATAAATGTAACAAACATGAGCTTGAACAGCATATGAAGCAATGAGACAACCTTCTATCAATTTATGTGGTTCAAACCTTAAGATATCTCTATCTTTACACGTGCCAGGCTCTGACTCATCTCCGTTAATTACTAGATAATGAGGTCTTGACCCAACTTCTTTGGGTGCAAAAGACCATTTCAAACCTGTTGGAAATCCAGCACCACCTCTTCCTCTTAATTGAGAGGTTTTCATCTCATTAATTATCCAATCTCTTCCTTTATCTGTTAATTCTTTAGTATTAACCCAATCTCCTCTTTTTTGAGATGAGGAAACATCTGAACCTAAATCGTTGTACAAGTTTTGAAAAATTCTATCTTTATCCTTAAGCATTTTTTAAATCCATCAGTGTTTTTCTATTATTTTCAGGTTCATTATTCACTCGACCTCTGTAAGAACCTGGTTTTGGCGTTTCACCACTTAAAATTTTGTCTAAAATTTTTAAAGTTTTTTCTTTATCAAGGTCCTCGTAATAATCATCATTAATTTGCATCATTGGAGCATTTACACAGGCTCCTAGACATTCTACTTCCATCCAAGAACAACTCTTGTCATTTGATAACTCTGACTCTTGTTCAGAAATTTTTTCTTTACACGCTTTAACAAGTTCATTAGCTCCTCTAATCATGCATGGGGTAGTAGTACAAACTTGTACAAAAAATTTTCCAACAGGAGATAAATTATACATCGTATAAAAAGTAGCAACCTCATAAACTTTGATGTATGGCATCTCTAAAAATTTAGCTATATGTTTCATTGCAGCTAGTGGTATCCAATTATTGTTTTGTTTTTGGGCAATATAAAGTAAAGCCATAACTGCACTCTGTTGTTTACCTTTTGGGTATTTTGAAACTATAGTATTTGCTGCTTCAAGAGATGAAGAATTGAACTCGAATGTCTCTGGCTGTACTTTTGCAGGTCGTCTTAAACTCATCTATCAACCTCCCCAAATACAATATCCAAAGAACCTAGTACAGCTGGAACATCAGCCAACATATGACCTTTAATTAAATAATCCATTGATTGAAGATGTGAAAAACCTGGTGCCCTAATTTTACATTTATAAGGTTTGCTTGATCCATCAGAAATTAAATAAACACCAAATTCACCTTTGGGAGCTTCAACAGCTGTATAAATCTCGTCTTTAGGTACCCTATATCCCTCTGTAAAAAGTTTAAAATGATGAATTAAAGCCTCCATAGATTGTTTAATATCTTTTTTTGATGGAGGGCTTATTTTTCCATCTAATGATTTAATTGGCCCTTTTTCCATTTTTACTAAACATTGTTTTATAATAGAAACACTTTCTTTCATTTCTTCAATTCTACATAAATAACGATCGTAACAATCGCCATTTTTTCCAACAGGTATTTTAAAATCTAACTGATCGTAACAATCATATGGTTGTGACTTTCGTAAATCCCAAGGTATTCCAGATCCTCTTACCATAACTCCTGAAAAAGAATAATCTAGCGCATCTTCTTTAGTTACAATTCCAATATCAACATTTCTTTGTTTAAAAATTCTATTATCAGTTAATAAGCTTTCTAGATCATCAATAATTTTTGGGAAAGTTTGACAAAATTTAGAGATATCCCCTTCTAATCCATGAGGTAGATCTTGATGAACACCACCGGCTCTGAAATAATTTGCATGTAATCTTGATCCTGATGCTCTTTCATAAAAAGTCATCAACGTTTCTCTTTCCTCAAACCCCCATAAAGACGGTGTAAGCGCACCAACATCTAGTGCTTGTGTAGTAACGTTTAAAATATGACTCAAGATTCTACCTATCTCGCAAAACATTACCCTTATATATTGGGCTCTAATTGGCACATCTATTTCTAATATTTTTTCAATAGCTAAAGCAAATGCATGCTCCTGATTCATAGGCGCAACATAATCTAATCGATCAAAATAAGGTACAGCTTGCATATAAGTTTTGTTTTCAATTAACTTTTCAGTTCCTCTGTGCAATAAACCTATATGTGGATCAGCTTTTTCAACAACTTCTCCATCTAATTCTAAAATTAATCTTAAAACACCATGAGCAGCTGGATGTTGAGGTCCAAAATTTAAATTTAAATTTTTAATTTTTTTTGTCATTATTTTCTATTTCTTCTTTAATATATTTTGTTCCTTCCCAGGGACTTTCGTAATCAAAGTTTCTATAATTTTGCTCTAATTTCACTGGTTCACTAATAACTTTTTTTTGATCTTCGCTATATCTAACCTCAGAGTGACCTGTAAGAGGAAAATCTTTTCTTAAAGGATGACCTTCAAATCCATAGTCTGTTAAGATTCTTCTAAGGTCTGGGTGGTCTTTAAATGATACCCCGTACATATCAAAAACCTCTCTTTCCATCCAATTTGCAGCTGGAAAGATACTTGTTAATGATGGAATAACTTCGTTTTCATTTATTGAATATGTCAAAATAATTCTTTGATTAAATTCATGGCTTAAAAATAAATAAACCATCTTAAATCTTTTAGTATTTTCTGGATAATCAACAACAGTTACATCAATTAGTTGTCTAAATTTAGTTTCTTGATTTGTTTTTAAGAAAAGAGTTACATCAATTATATCCTCTTTGTCTATTTCAATGTATAGCTGATTGTGTTTTATTTCAGTACTATTGATTTTAGTTGTCAATTCTGAATTTATTTTTTTTTCTAAATCTTCCAAATTATTCATATCTACCTAATAAAGGAACCTTTGTTTCTAATTTTTTTTTGTAATTGTAATATTCCATACAATAAAGCTTCTGCTGAAGGTGGACATCCGGGAACATAAACGTCCACTGGTACAATTCGATCACATCCTCTAACTACTGAATATGAATAATGATAGTAACCTCCTCCATTTGCACAACTACCCATAGAAATTACATATCTTGGTTCGGGCATTTGATCGTAAACTTTTCTCAATGCAGGTGCCATTTTATTTGTAAGAGTTCCAGCAACGATCATGACATCAGATTGTCTTGGTGATCCTCTTGGTGCAGCCCCAAATCTCTCTAAATCATATCTTGGCATAGCAGTTTGCATCATCTCAACAGCACAACATGCAAGACCAAAAGTCATCCAATGTAACGAACCTGATCTAGACCAATTTATTAAGTTATCTAATGAAGTTGTGATAAAACCGTTTTCACTAAAATCTTTAGCAAGCTGTTTGAATTCATTGGGTATTTGATCTATTTTATTATTCATTGTGGTAAATGTTTATTCCCAATCTAGTGCACCTTTTTTCCATTCATATATAAAACCAATAGTTAATATGAATAAAAAAATCATCATTGAGGTAAATCCTAGTAAACCAATATTTCCAAGAGAAATTGCCCAAGGAAATAAAAATGCAATTTCCAAATCAAAAATGATAAATAAAATAGCTACCAAATAAAACCTAACATCAAATTCCATTCTCGAGTCTTCAAATGGTTCAAACCCACACTCATAAGCAGACAGTTTTTCTGGATCTGGTTTTTTTGGTGAGAGTATAAAATTTACAACTACGAAAGCACAGCTAAGCCCTAGGGCAATGATTAAAAATATAATAATTGGTAAGTAATCTTTTAAAAATTCAGATAACATGGAAGTCTATATACCAGTTTTTATCCTTTGTTGAAGAGCTGATACGTCACATTTTAATTGATATTAACAGAAAAATTCATGAAAAAGTGGCGGGAGTGAAGGGACTCGAACCCTCGACCTATCGCGTGACAGGCGATCGCTCTAACCAACTGAGCTACACCCCCACTTTAGTTATTTTGGTGGGTAGTAAAGGACTCGAACCTTTGACCCCCTCGGTGTAAACGAGATGCTCTACCAACTGAGCTAACCACCCACAAAATAAGGCTACTTATTACATCAACAGTTTAATAAAGTAAATTAATTATTATTGAATACTAGCTTGAGATTTATCGTCTTTTTTAGATATATCGACTTCAACCCACTCAGTTCTTTTAAGTTCTTTTGTTAAAGCTACTTTTAAAACTTGATCAGCATATTCAACTGGTGTTATTTTAATGTCATCAATAATTTTCTTTGGCATATCAACTAAATCTTTTTCATTTTCTTTTGGAATCAATACTTCTTTAATGCCCGCTCTGTGAGCTGCTAAAAGTTTTTCTTTTAAACCTCCAATTGGTAACACTTGTCCAGTTAAAGTAACTTCACCTGTCATTGCAACATCTCTTCTAACTGGAATTCCAGTTATTGATGAAACTATAGAAGTTACCATTCCAATTCCTGCTGATGGACCATCTTTAGGAGTAGCACCTTCTGGTACGTGAATATGAAAATCTTTCTTTTCAAACAATGGAGGGATAATTCCATATTCTAAACATTTTGATCTTACAAAAGATTTCGCAGCTTTAACTGACTCTTGCATTACATCTCCAAGTTTTCCAGTGATTTGCATTCTGCCCTTACCTGGCATTGTTACTGTTTCAATTTTTAAAATTTCTCCACCATATTCTGTCCATGCCAGCCCAGTTACAATCCCTACTCTATTTTCTGACTCTAATTCACCAAATTTAAATTTAGCTATACCAAGAAAATCAGATAAATTTTTATTATTTATGTTTACTTCCTTCTCTTCACCAGCAACTATTTTTTTAACAACTTTTCTTGCAAGCTTTGAAATTTCTCTTTCTAAGTTTCTAACTCCAGACTCCTTCGTGTAACCTCTAATAACTTCCTTAATAATATCGTTCTCTAATTTCATCTCTTTATCTTTCACACCATTATCTTTAATTTGTTTAGGTAAAAGATATTTGTTTGCGATACTAATTTTTTCATCCTCTGTGTAACCAGCTAATCTAATTACTTCCATTCTATCTAAAAGTGGTGGAAGAATATTTAATGTATTTGCAGTTGTCACAAACATTACATCTGATAAATCATAATCAACTTCTAAATAGTGATCGTTAAATGTAGTATTTTGTTCAGGATCCAAGGCTTCTAATAAAGCAGATGATGGATCTCCTCGATAATCATTTCCAATTTTGTCTATTTCATCTAATAAAATTAATGGATTTTTAGTTCCAGCTTTTTTCATCATTTGAATAATTTTTCCAGGTAAAGATCCGATATATGTTCTTCTATGACCTCTAATCTCAGCTTCATCTCTCATGCCACCAACTGACATTCTTACAAACTCTCTGTTAGTTGCTTTTGCAATGGATTTTCCTAATGAAGTTTTACCCACTCCTGGAGGTCCAACTAAACATAAAATTGGTCCTTTTATTTTTTCCATTCTTTTTTGAACAGCAAGAAATTCTATTATTCTTTCTTTAACTTTTTCTAGCCCAAAATGATCTTTATCTAAAAGATTTAAAGCTTTTGTTAAATCAATATCAACTTCACTTTTCTTGTGCCAAGGTAGTTCAGTCATCCAATCTAAATAATTTCTAACAACTGTAGCCTCTGCTGACATCGGGCTCATGTTTTTTAATTTTTTTAACTCCTGAAGACATTTCTTTTCAACATCTTTAGGCATTTTAGCTTTGGTAATGGCTTTATTAAGACTAGTTGTTTCATCTTTACCGTCTTCAATTTCACCTAATTCTTTTTGAATAGCTTTTAATTGTTCGTTTAAATAGTACTCTCTTTGAGTTTTCTCCATCTGAGTTTTAACTCTGCCTCTAATTCTCTTTTCAACTCCTATGATACTTGTTTCATTTTCCATTATCTTAATAATGGCATTTAATCTTTTTTTGACATCAACTGTTTCAAAAATTTGTTGTTTCTCTGAAATAGTTGCATTGATATGAGATGCTATATTGTCTGCAATTTGAGAAGGATCCTTAAGCTGTTTAATTGTGTTAATAGTTTCACTTGAAACTTTTTTATTAATAGAGGTTAATTTTTCTAGTCGTCTTAAAGCAGTAGCTGCAAGTGGGTATAAATCCTCACCTTTAGTAACAACGTCATTATAATGAGCATACTCGCATGTTATAAATTTATCATTATCTTTGAAATCTAATATTTTCACTCTTTTAATGCCTTCAACTAAAACTTTAACAGTTCCATCAGGTAGTTTTAAAAGCTGAAGAATACTTCCTTCACATCCGTACATAAAAATGTCTGTTTTTTTTGGATCATCAATTTCTGAGTTTTTTTGTGTTACCAATATTATCTTTTTATCCTTCTTCATTACCTCGTTTAATGCTGAAATAGACTTATCTCTTCCAACAAATAGAGGAATAACCATACTTGGAAACACAACTATGTCTCTTAACGGTAATAATGGTGAAGTGATTTTAACGTCCATGGCTATAATATGGATATTATATTTTATATTGCAATAGGTTTTTGTTAGTTATTAAGGATATTAAGCCGCTGATGGCTTGTTAGACTTTGATTTAACATCACCTTTAGTGTGAACCAATATTGGCTGAGATTGACCTTTAGCAGCACCTGCGTCAACTATAACTTCTTCTATGTTTTCTTGGCTAGGCAAGTCGTACATAGTTTTAAGCAAAATATTTTCTAATATTGATCTTAAACCTCTTGCGCCTGTTTTTTTCTTGATTGCCTTTTGAGCAATTTCTTTAAGTGCATTTTCTTTAAAAGTTAATTTTGCTCCATCAAGTTTAAACAATTCTTGATATTGTTTTGTTAGTGAGTTTTTTGGTTCTTGTAAAATTTTAATTAACGATTTTTCATCTAAATCTTCAAGTGTTGCAATCATAGGAAGTCTTCCTATAAATTCTGGAATTAAACCAAATTTTAATAAGTCTTCTGGTTCAAGTGTTTTCATCCATTCACCAGTTTTTTTGTCTTGTGTATTTTTGACATCAGCACCAAATCCAATTGATGTACCTTTATCTCTTTGAGAAATGATTTTATCAAGACCAGCAAAAGCACCTCCACAAATGAATAGAATATTTGTTGTGTCTACTTGTAAAAATTCTTGTTGTGGATGTTTTCTTCCTCCTTGGGGTGGAACACTTGCAACTGTTCCTTCCATAATTTTTAATAAAGCTTGCTGAACCCCTTCTCCAGAAACATCTCTTGTAATTGAAGGGTTTTCTGATTTTCTGCTGATTTTGTCCACTTCATCAATGTAGACAATTCCTCTTTGTGCTTTCTCAACATTGTAATCAGAGGCTTGTAATAGTTTCAAAATTATATTTTCAACATCTTCACCTACATAACCAGCTTCTGTTAATGTCGTTGCATCAGCCATTGTAAAAGGAACATCTAAAATTCTAGCAAGTGTTTGAGCTAACAATGTTTTACCACAACCTGTAGGACCTACTAATAATATGTTTGATTTCGCAAGTTCAACATTTTTACTAGTTTTGCTCTCATAATTTAATCTTTTATAATGATTGTGAACAGCAACAGATAAAACTTTTTTTGCATGTGGCTGACCAATTACATAATCATCTAGTACTGCACAAATTTCTTTTGGGGATGGAAGACCATCTTGGTGTTTAACAAAAGTATCTTTACTCTCCTCTTTGATAATATCCATACATAATTCAACACACTCATCACAAATAAATACAGTGGGACCAGCTATAAGTTTTCTTACTTCATGTTGACTTTTTCCACAAAAAGAACAGTAGAGAATATTTTTATTATTAGTTGTCATAATTTTTTTAACGAATCAATTAGATTACTTTATTATAGAAGACTCATACTAATCAAGTTAGGATTGTACCATATCCAATATATGGTGGTTTAAGATCTTTTTTCTACTACTTCGTCTATTAGTCCGAAATTTTTAGCAACTTCAGCAGTCATAAAATTATCTCTCTCAAGAGCAGCCTTAACCTCATCTACAGATTTACCTGTATGTTTTGAATAAATTTCATTCAATCTTTTCTTTAATGATGAGACTTCGTTTGCATGGATTTCAATATCAGTCACTTGGCCTTGAAAACCAGCTGATGGCTGATGAACCATAACTCTTGAATTTGGAAGCGAAAATCTTTTACCCTTAGTTCCTGCTGCAAGCAAAAAAGAACCCATTGAAGCTGCTTGACCAATACATAAAGTTGAAATGTCTGGTTTAACATATTGCATAGTATCATAAATACCAAGACCAGCAGTAACCAGCCCTCCTGGACTGTTAATATATAAGTAGATTTCTTTTTTAGGATCTTCTGCCTCTAAAAATAATAATTGAGCAGTAACTAATGATGCAACATTGTCATTAATTTGACCAGTCAAAAAAATAATTCTTTCTTTTAGTAGTCTTGAATAAATATCGTAAGCTCTTTCACCTTTGTTGGATTGTTCAACAACCATTGGAACTAAAGTGTTCATATATTCGGGTATATTTGTAGTCATAAGTAGATTCGTCTTAACTTATACAACTTGGGATTACTTTTTGCTAACTTTTTTTACTGCAGGCTTTGATTTTGATGCTTTTGAAGGTGATTTTTTTTCTTTAGAAGGTTTGGCTTCAGCTTTTGATTCTTCATTATGATCGTGATTATGATCATGTTTGTGCGCTTCTTTTAGAATTTTTTCCGCTTCATCTTTGGTAATTTCTTTTTTGTTTGGTTTAGCTTTTTCTTTAATTAAATTTAAAATCTTTTCTTCATAGACTGTTCCTCTTAAGCTAGCGACAGCTGAAGGGTTTTTTTGATAAAAATCCATTACCATCTTTTCTTGTCCAGGCATCATTCTTAGTTGCTTTTGTACTTCAGCTTGAATTTCTTGTTCAGATACTTGAATTTTATTTTGTTCACCAAATTCATTTAATATTAACCCTGTTTTAATTCTAGTTTTTGCAGTTTCAGTAAATTTAGTTTTATTTTTTTTAGCTTCTGTTTCATCCATGCCTTGTGAAAGAATCTTAATCTCTTCTTCAATTAAATTTTCAGGAATTTCGTCTACTTTAATTTTTTCAATTTCTTTTAATATTTGGTTTTTAGATAGTTGGTCTAATGAATTTTTATACTCATCATTTATTTGTTTCGATATTAACGTTTTAAGATCTTTTAAGTCTTTAGCCCCTAAATTTTTTGCAAAGTTATCATCAATTTTTACTTCTTCAGGATTTTTTACATTTAGGATTTTGCAATTAAATTTAGCTGCTTTGTTTGCTAATTCTTTTTCAGGAAAGTTTTCTGGTAAAACTGCATCTACCATTTTTTCATCATCTTTTTTGACACCTATTAATTGTTTATCAAAGCCTTTTAAAAATAAATCTTTACCAAGTGTTAATTGTGTATTTTTACCTTCACTGCCTTTAAATTCTTTGCCATCTACTGTAGCTTGATAATCTAATGTAACTAAATCACCCTCTTTTGCTTTCGTCTCTGCACTTACTTCTTTAAAACTAGGCTGATTTTTTGCAATTTCTTTAATTCTTATGTCTGTTTCGCTATCATCTATTTTAACTGAATATTGATCATATTTAATACCTTCGATAGATTTAACTTCGACTTTTGGTAATTCTGTAACTGATAAAACATATTCTAATTCTTTATCTTCGCCATATGTTTTTAAATCTAGTTTTGGTTGACCTGCAGGTTTAATTTTATTTTCTTCAAGTGCCTTGGCTGATGTATCTTTTAAAACTTTATCTAAAACTTCACCAAATACTGCTTTACCAAATTGTCTTTTTAAAACTTCTTTTGGAACCTTACCTGGACGAAAACCCTTAAGATTTACAGTACCTTTTATCTCTTCATATTTTTCATCCATATAAGAGTTCATTGTCTCTTTATCGATTAAAACTTTAAGATCTTTATTTAGGCCTTTTTTATTTTCTATTGTAACTTTCATAATTTTTAATGGTAGGGCGAAAAGGACTCGAACCTTCACATCCGAAAATATTGGTTCCTAAGACCAACGCGTCTACCAATTCCGCCATCGCCCCACAAATTACGTGGTTTTATATATTATTGAAACTATTTGTCCAATGACAATTAAGTAAAAAATAACTATTTATCTACTGTAATTTATATTAATTTTAAAAATATGATAATTTCACCTTGTATTAGTATCTGTAAAACTGATCCTTCAACAGGATATTGTTATGGCTGTGGAAGAAACAATGAGGAAAAAAAGGCTTGGAAACTTGATGATACTACTGATGAGTGGAAAACAAATAATTTAAAAAATTTAAAAAAAAGACTAAGTGGTTGGCAATTAGATAGTTTCAATGAGTCTTATGAATATAAAATTAATAATGGAATGTCTCTTTTTAAAAAAAGTTTAAAAAATGAGTAAATCAACAATTGTAATTATAATTTATATAGCAGGACTAATATTTGGTGCATTAGTTCTGGATATATGGAGTGCGAACACAAGTCCTAAAGCTTTAATAGGAATTGGTTGGACGGCTTTACTATTGATAGGATTATTTTTAACAGAAAAAAAAGATAATAGGTAAACCTAATCTTTCTTTTTATTTATTTTTGGTAAGATTTTCTTTTTTAAATTAAATCTGCTGTTGGTAATATTACTTCTGTGTTTTGCATAGGATTGTTTTTGTGCTTGCTTCATAGCTTTTTTTGAGGACATAATAATTCATTTTAATATTCTATTTCAATTGTATCAATAACTTTAAGATCTTTATTAGAGATAATTATTTCACCTGATGAGGGTGCATAACCTAAGATTTCATAAATGACGACATAATGGGTTACAAATATTAAGTTATTTTTACCATCCCAATTTCTAATAAATCTTTTAAATTTTTTTATCTGAGAATCTTTATTTTGAGCAAACTTTGAACTGAAAAATGAATTTAAAAAAAATTTTGTTTCAAATTTATTAAAAGCAATTAATGCTGTTTCTTTGCATCTGCACCACTCACTAGAATAAACTTTATCAAAAGAAATTTTATTGCTTTTAAATAAAGAACCTATTTTATAAGCCTGTTTTCTACCTGAATCACTTAAATTGCGCTGAGTATTACATTTACTAATATCAAAATTTACAGGATCTCCTCCTCCAGGAGCATGAGCATGCCTTATAAAAATTAACTTTCCTCCTTGATTAAATTCATCAATTAAATTCTGATTTAAATCTGCTTTAACTGGAGAATTAATAGTTATAAATATTATTAATAAAAACTTTATAAATTTCATTAATGAATATTAAATTTAAAAATCTTAATAAAACAATTATTAAATGTCAAAAATGTCCAAGATTAGTAAAATTTATAAAAAAAATTGCTACTAAAAAGAGAAAGCAAAACATAAACGAAGTTTATTGGGGTAAACCTGTGACTGGATTTGGAGACACTAATGCAAAAATTTTGATATTAGGTCTGGCCCCTGCAGCACATGGAGGAACTAGAACGGGAAGAGCCTTTACAGGTGATAAATCTGGGGAATTTTTATTTAAATGTTTACATAGAGCAAAAATTTCAAATCAACCTACTTCAGAAAATTTAAATGATGGTCTGAAACTTAGTTCAACTTATATCACCAATATTCTAAAATGTGTTCCCCCGGGAGATAAACCTTTAAACAAAGAGCTTCTTAATTGTTCTAAATATTTTGATTTTGAGGCTTCTAATTTGAAACAATTAAAGATTATCATTACTTTAGGTAAGGTGGCTTTTGATAATTGTATAAAATTTTATAAGAGAAAGCATAAGATAGATAAAAAATTTCATTTCAAACATGGAAAATCTTATATTATGCCAGATAATTTGATTATAATGCCCTCTTACCATCCAAGTCCTCGGAATGTAAATACAAAATTGATATCTCAAGAAATGATGATTAATTTATTCAAAAAAGCAAAAAAAATATCTACAGTTTAATAGTGTCACAGAAATAGGGTTTAAAATTATCAAAAATTATTTTTGGAACTTTGACTGGTTTACTTTTTTCATTTACAAAAACTAAATGAACTTGTGCTTCTACAATAATAGTTTCGCCCTTAGTTATAATTTGATTCATAAAAAAGGATGTTTTGGTAACTGATTTTACAAAAGATCTAATTTTTAATTCATCTTCTAGATGAGCTGACTTTTTGTATTCTATATTGCATGATTTAACTATAATAAGGGCACCAAATTTTTCTTTAATTTGTATGTTGCTTAATCCAATAGTTGTTAAGGCTTCGGTTCTAGCTCTCTCTAAATACTTAAGATAATTTGCATAATAAACAACACCTCCAGCGTCAGTGTCTTCATAATAAACTTTTACATTATGATAAAAATTTTCATGCATAATAATATTATATCAAATTATAGAATATTTTTATACAAACTAAGGTATAAATTTAATAATGAAAATTTATATTATTTGGTTAATTGGGGTTGTGCTTTGGAACTTTGGTTTTCCTAATGCATTACCTATTGCAGATGTAATAATTGCAATTCTTTTATCTTTTTTAAGTATTGGTTTAAAAAAATACTTAAAACTCTAACTATTCGGTCGAAAAATAAATATTTTGAAAGTAAGTTATAGTTTTCATTTTTGAATTATCAGTATCAGACATAATCGCTACTCCATCCAATTCATTTACATCTAAATTATGAAATTTCTTAAAATCTTCTTTAACATTGGCTTTTACACTAACCCATTTGTTTAAATTATTCTTAGTACTAGATAAAACATTGTCGATAGATTTTTTTGTATATGGGCTAGGTGAGTTAAATCCAACAACATTATTGCTTGAAAAAACGTAATTAATTGCCCTATTTGATAATGGAGTTGCTCCTGTTTTTTTTATTACAAAAACACGGGCAGCAAAATCGTGACCTTTTTTAGTATTTTCTAAAATACCCGGTAAATCTTTTTCAACTTTCCATGTAATATTAATAAAAGGTGTCTTATTTAAATCAATTTTAACTTCTTTTCCAAGACCAGAAGCTGCATTATCTGCTATAGCCTTTAAATAATTACCATTTTCATTAGACGCTACCGAGTAACTTGTTTTATTTTCAGCTCCTCTTACTTTTTTAACTTTTAATTCTAAAAGTTCCATCTCAGTAAATTCAAATACATTTATTATGTCTGCTTGGCTTGGACTAACAATAAATAAAATTGAAATTAATAAACTTACTAAAATTTTCATATTAAATTTAATAAGTGGATCTGCCACCACTTATGTCAAAAACAGCTGCTGTTGAAAAAGTATTCTCTTCTGATGAAAGCCAACAAATTAATGACGTAAACTCATGTATCTCTAAAAATCTTCCTCTTGGTACTTTTGAAAGCATTCTTTGAACATGTTCTTTACTCATTTGATCTAAAATTCTAGTTTTTGCACCAGCAGGCGTTACCGCATTTACAGCTATATTTTTGTCAGCCAACTCTTTACCAAGCGATTTTGTAAGTCCAATAGCTCCTGCCTTTCCTGAGCTGTAGGCGCTTGCATTAGCGTTTCCATCTTTGCCAGCAACAGAAGCTACATTTATTATTCTACCATAATTATTCTTGATCATATTTGGAACAATTGCACGACAACAATTAAAAGTACCAATCAAATTAATTTGCACAATTTTATTCCACATCTCAACATCATATTCCCATAATGGCGCTGTAGGACCTGTTATCCCCGCATTATTTATCAAGATATCTATTTTATTTTTTGATGTTATTTCTGAAACAGCTTTTTCTATTTGAGAGTAATTTGAAACATCAATAACGTTATAATTAAGATTTGAATTGTTCACTTCAGCGGCTGCAGACTTAAGTAATTCTTCGTCTATATCCCAAATAATAACTTTTGCCCCAGATTCTAAAAATCTTTTAGCAATATCAAGACCAAAGCCCTGCCCTCCACCTGTAATTACAGCAGTTCTGTTTTTGAAATCATATTTGTGCATAAAGATTATTTCTTAGTTAACAGATAATAAGTTATTAATGAGATAATTGCACCTATTATCCAAGCAAAAGATTGTAAAAACATTAAGTTAGGATTCCAAATTGAAGAAGCAGAGAAAATAAAACCTATTAACATGGAGTAAAGACCTTTTATGTGCCATCCTTTAGAAAAATAATAAATGCTCTTTGCCTCTGTTGAGTAGATATCTTTGTTGCTAATGGATTTTGAATTAATCAAATAATAATCAGCAATCATAACACCAAATAGTGGGCCAAAAAATGAACTAAGAGTATCAACAAATGATAAAACACCAATTTGACTTAATACAGTCAGCCAAAAAATACCCACAAGAAAACTTGCAATTAATATTAAGTAGCTTGCACTTTTTAAATTTAGTGAGTTAGGCAAAAAATTTATAAGTGAATATTGAGAAGGAATAAAATTAGCAACTAAATTGGTTGACGCTGATGAAATAATTATGAAAAAAATAGCAATTACTGTAATGGATGTATTATCAAATTTACCGACTATATCAGTTGGATTTGTTAAAATTGAACTCAAATCAAGAAATCTCAAATTCAAAAATACATCTGACCCAATAACTATAAAAACAGAAAAAAAAGAAAAAATGATTAAATTGGCAATTAAACTTAAATTACCTTTTTTAAGTTCACTTTCATTTTTAACATATCTAGAAAAATCACCAAACGAAACAATTATGATTGAAAAATATGTAAAAATTGCTCCTGCTACTGATAATAGGGCAAAAATATTTTCACTATATAGAAGATTTTTATAATCTAATAATTCAACGAATGCTTGTGAGGTAAGTTTTACATCACTTAATAATACTCCAAAGAAAAATATTATCATTCCTAAGTAAACTGTAATAGCTGAATAATTAATCAATCTTTTATTAAAATTTATACCAACACTAAACATTAAAGTTTGAAATATGATAACAGCACTAAATGAAACCCAATCAATAAAATCAATACCAATTAAAAAAAAAGAAAAAATATCTTTACTTAATAAAGAGCTATCAATCGTAAAAATTAAAATTCTTATTAAATAACCAAAAGCTTTTGATATGATATATGTTTGAACACCAAACATAAAAATACCAACTAAAGCTCTTAATAAACCTAAATATTTAGCTCCATTAAAACCCAATGAAGAACGCAGCAACACCGCAAATGGTAAGCCGAATTTCTGAGATGGTTTACCAATTAAATTAGAAAAAATATAAACTAGAAATGATCCTAAAATGGTTCCAAAAAACACTACAAATGTATTTAAATCATACACAATATATAATGATGCAATCAAAGAAAAAGCAATAATACTTTGGATGTTTACACCCCAAAAACAAAACAAATCTTTCCAATTCCAAGTTTTGTAATTAGGGTTAACTGTAATTAAATCCCAATTAGAAAGTGAATATTTAACTTTAAGCTGATTCATTATTGAATAATAAACTAATTAACTATGATAGAATATCTTTTTATTAAATATTTATAAAATTTCATATGATTAATTTATTGAAAAAAAATAGTGGTTATTTTGCAATGCTACTAGCTGTAATTGGATTTGGTGCTGGACCACCATTTGTAACTTTAGCACTTAAAGAATTCTATATCTTTGACTTATTAGCAGTAAGGTTTTTTATTGCTTTTTTATTAATGGTTATCTTTTGTTTTTTAATGAGGGTTGATGTCTCAATAAAACAAGTTGGATTAAAACCTTTTTTAATGGGATTATTAAATCCATTTTTAGTTACTTTATCTTTTCATGTTGGGCTATTATTAACAAGTCCAGTTAATGGGGTTGCCATAATAAGCACCTTGCCTCTTATACAGCCGTTTGTAGCAAGAATATTTTTAAAAGAACAAATTGAGATTAAGGTTATAATTGGTGCATTTATTACAGTAATAGGAACTTATCTCTTACTTACTAGCCAATCAAAATCAGGTTCTGGAAACTATTTAGGTGATTTAATAATTTTTTTAGGAATTTTATGTGCTTCCACCAATGAAGTGATTGGAAGACGTTTCATGCAAACAAACGTTAATCAATTATCAGTTAATACTTTTCAATATTTTACAGGTTTTGTCCTATCATTTTTAATACTATTTATTATTTGGCCAAACTCCAGTTTTGAGTACACTTATCATCTTAAATTTACACCCTCAGTAATGGCTGCCTTAACCTTGTCCTTTATCACTTTTGCCTCTTATTTATTTTATAATTATGCTTTAAGAAGAGTTCCAATTGGTAGAATTAGTTTAATGTACCCACTCACTGGGCCTATAGGTGCAACTTCTGCTTGGATAGTAATTGATGCTGAAATTACCTTAAAGATTTTTATATCATTGGGGATAATCTTGTTAGGAACTGTTACACCTTATATTAACAAAAAATAAAAGATTAAGGTGATGGATACATCACACTTGGAAGCCAAAGAGCAATTTGAGGAAATATAATAATTAAAATTAATCCAATAACCTGAATTACCATAAACTGCATCATACCAAGATAAATATCTTTTAGATCCCATTGAGGAACAACACCTTTTAAAAAGTATGCAGACAAAGCAACAGGTGGTGAAAGCCATGCGGTCTGGAGATTAACAGCAACTAAAATTGCAAACCAAGTTAAATTAAATCCAAGTTCTTGAACTAAAGGTAAAAGGATTGGAAGAACAATTAAAACTATCGGAACCCATTCTAAAGGCCAACCTAGTAAAAAAATTACTGCCATCATAATAGCTAAAATCCAATATTTATTTATTTCCAGTCCAAGCAAATAATCCGTAAGTAAAGATGGTGTTCCAAGTTTTGAAAAAACTGCTCCAAAGAAATTTGATGCTGCAACCAAAAACATAATTAAAGCAGTAATTTCTAATGTTTTAATCATTGCCTCTTTTAAACCTTTGTATGTAAATTTTTTATATGCAACAGCCAATAAAATAGAGCCAAAAGCACCCATACCAGCACCCTCTGTAGGTGTTGCTAAACCAAATAAAATACTACCTAATGCAAAAAATACTAATGCTGCAGGTGGGACCAATCCCATAAAAAATTCATACCAAACTTTTCCCATGTTTTTTGGTCTTTCACTTGCAGGTAAAACAGGTCCAAGTTTAGGGTTTAAATAACATCTTAATGTTGTGTAGCCAGCATATAAAGATGCTAACATTATTCCTGGAATAATTGCTGCTGCAAACAAATCAGTAACTGGAATTTCAAGTACAGGACCCATTACAACTAACATGATGCTTGGAGGGATAAGTATTCCTAAAGTACCACCAGCACAAATTAATCCCGCTGATAGTCTTGTATCATAACCAGATCTAATCATTGTTTTACCAGCCATAATTCCTAAAATTGTAACTGAAGCTCCAACAATACCAGTTGCTGCTGCAAAGATTGTTGATACAAACATTACGGCATAAAATAATGCACCTCTTGTCTTTGAAAGCATTAACTGGACAGAATTAAACAATCTCTCCATTAAACCTGCAGACTCCATTAATATACCCATGAATATAAAGAGTGGGACAGCCACCAGAGTACTTTCGGTCATAATCATGTTGAATTGAAGTGTCATTAGGTAAAAAACTAATTTACCAAAACCCCAATAACCAAAAACAAGGCCTAAAAATATTAATGTGAATGAAATTGGAAAACCGATAAAAATTGCAAATAACATGCAACCAATCATTATAGCTCCAATTAATTCAGGACTGAAAAAATCCATTATGGCCATCTACCTTTCACAAAAGCGTAATAACTTTTTAAAACTTCTGAAAAACCTTGAACTAACAGCAAAAATGCACCTATAGGCATGCAACTTTTTAAAGGCCACATTATTGGCATCCAAGTTGTATCCATTGCTCTTTGAATTCTTACTTTGCCACCTATGCACTCCATTAAATCAGATCTTCCACAAATTGACGTGTAAGCGTAATCAAAACTAACCCAAAAAAATACAAGAAAACCAGGAAAGAAAAATAGTAGGTATAAAAATAAGTCTACTTTAGCTTGATTTCTAATTTTCCAATTTCTATATAAAAAATCAGCTCTAATGTGTATTCCTTTAGATAAAGTGTAAGCAGCTCCTAGCATAAAAAATGCACCAGCTGACATTCTAGTTACATCATAAACCCATAAAGTTGGTCTATTAAAAAAATGTCTTCCTATAACTTCATAAACCATTGAAAAAATTAAAGGGACACAAATCCAGCAAACAATTTTGCCTGTTAAAAGCATTTTTGCATCAATAAATTCTATTGTTTTTGCCATCCAAGGAACCATGTCCTTTGGCATTTTTAAACTTGTTCTTCTTTCAGCTATCAGCTCATCTGTTATATCTAAAGTTTCTTTTACTTTAGGGGCTGATTTTTTTTTGACCATAAGAAGGTTTTTAATTTTAGATTGAATTAGATATTAATAAAAAGTGGGGATAAGTCTATCCCCACTTTTAAATTTATAACTTACTGTTGCTTAGCAAAAGCAGTTCCAATTGATGCATCAGATGTTTCCATTTGTGCAATAAAAGGTACTACGATTTTTGCATGAGCAGTCATGTGGTCATATACTTTTTTGAAAAATTCATTTTCCGCAGCATTCTTCTTAATAGTAGCTTGTGCAGCATTCATGTACTCTGTGAAATAATCAGCAGGAGTATCATGAAGTATAACACCATGATTTTCAGTTAAATCGATAAGCGCTTTACCGTTTTCAACAGCTCTGTTTGTAATGTTTCTAGTGATCATCGCTTCAGATGCAACTTCCATTGCATATTTTTGATGGTCAGTTAGAGACTTATAAACATCACCGTTAATGTAAATGTCACCATTTACAACGTTTTGGTGTAAACCTTGTAGGTAATAGTTTTTCAAAACTTTTTGGAAACCAAATACAGAGTCAGGCTTTGGACAACACCACTCAGCAGCATCGATAGTTCCTTTTTCAAGAGCTGGTAAAATATCTCCACCACCCATTGAAACAGAAGCTACACCAATATCTTTGTAAGTTTGGCCAGGAATTCCCGGAGGAGTTCTGAATCTATATTTTCTAAAGTCAGCCATGCTATTAATTGGCTCTTTAAACCAACCTAAAGCTTCAGGACCAGAAGATGCCATTACAAAACCTTTAACATTCATCCCCATTTCATCCCATAATTGGTCGTAAAGTTCCATACCACCATTATCGAAATACCATGCTAACCAAGATTTAGTACTTAAACCAATACCACCACCTGCAACTGGCGAACCAAATAACATTGCAGCTGGGTGATAATTAGACCAGTAGTGAGTCCAAGCAGCACCACCATCAACAAGACCTTTGTCAACAGCTTCTAAAGTTTCTTTTAAACCAACAACTTCACCTTTTGATAAAAGTTCAAATTTTAACTCACCTCGAGTTAATTTTGTTACTCTGTCAGTCCACATCTTAACGATTTGTCCGTCGTAAGAAGTTTTTGGAAAAGTAAGTTGGATTTTTAATGTTTTAGCAGAAGCAGATCCAATTAGAGATACTGCAAATACTAAAGCTAAAATCATTGAAGTGATTTTTTTCATTATATTTCCCTCTCGTTAATTTATTAAGTCTTAATAAGAGTTGAAATTAACCTTATATTTACCCAAATGTAAAACTTTTTATTCCTTTTTTTTTATTTTTTACAATTAAAGATGTATTTACTAACTATAGTATTGTTTTAATACTATTCTTATTTAGATTTGTTTTAATCTTTACCTTTTGGATCAAACGGATAATCCCAAGCATCACCACCAATCATTTTAGAAATACCAGAATAATCTGTCTCACTATCACCATCTTCACAAAACTTAGAAAAAATATCTAAAGCTGCTTTACCAAGTGGTGTGGATGCATCTACAGATTTTGCAGCATCTCTTGCTAAATTTAAATCTTTTTTCATCATAGCAGCTGTAAAACCTGGTCGATATTTATTGTTTGATGGAACTCCTTCCGTAAGATTTGGTAATGGTGTATAATTAGTCATAGCCCAATTATTTCCTGATGCTTCTTTGATAATAGAATGAACTTTTTTTACATCCATTTTTAATCTTTGAGCTAACATTAAAGCTTCAGCAGAAGCTATCATCGAAATTCCTAAAGACATATTGTTACAAATTTTAACACCCACTCCACTTCCTTGAGCGCCAGCATGTAAAATTTTTTGTCCCATTATATCAAACAGTGGTTTGGCTAAAGCCACCGCTTCATCAGTTCCACCTACTAAAAAATTTAATTTTCCAATTCTTGCGCCCATTACACCTCCTGTGACAGGAGCATCAATCATATTAATTCCAATTTTTTTTGCTTCACTACCAAGAGCTAATGATGTTTCAATATCAATAGTTGAGCAATCGATTATCAAACAATCTTTTGGAATTTTTTTTAATATTCCATTATCTCCTAAATAAAGTGAACGAACATGTTTGCCCTCTGGCAACATAGAAATCACTGTAGTAGCACCTTCAAGTAACTCTTCCATAGAACTAATTACATTTAAACCCGACTGTTTTGCTATTTCAATTACATCTAGGGAAACATCAAAAACTTTTACATTTTGACCAGCCTTAACTAATTGGTTAGCCATGGGATTTCCCATGTTACCTACTCCGATAAAAGCAATATGATTAGACATCTATACTCGATTTCCCTCTATTAATTAATACTGTTTTACTTTGTGTAAAATGATTAATCATGCTGTCAAAAGCATACTCTTTACCAAGTCCGCTCATCTTTATTCCACCATAAGAAACATTTGCTCTAGGAGCAACACATTGATTAACTTGAACAAAACCTGCTTCTATTTCATCAACAAATTGTAAAGCTCTTGATAAATCTTTAGTCCATAAAACTGCTGATAAACCAAATTGTGTGTCATTTGCACTTTTCATAACTTCATCAAAGCTTTTAAAAGGTATGGCGCAAGCAACAGGACCAAAAACTTCTTCTTGGCAAACAGGAGAGCTTACTGGTAATCCTGAAAGTAAAGTTGGCTCATAATAAAAACCATCTTTGTACTCTCCACCTTTTGATTGATTTCCTCCATGTAAAATTTTTGTTGAAGAATTTTTTTTTGCAATATCCATATAATACAAAGTTCTTTCAAGCTGTTCTTCTGAAATAATTGCTCCAATATCTGAAGTGTTGTCTAAAGCATTTCCCATTTTAAGTTTACTTAATTTATCAACAACTCCATCTAAAACTTTGTCATAAATTTTTTCATGAATATAAACTCTAGATCCTGCGGTGCACGCTTGACCTTGTCTAGTGTATCTCATTCCATCTATTACTCCTGGAATTGCAATCTCTAGATCTGCATCACTCATAATTATATTTGGATTTTTTCCACCTAACTCTAAAGTAACGGGACATAATTTAGGTGCCGCTTTAGAGGCTATAATTTTTCCAACAGAAAAAGATCCTGTAAATGTTACTTTTCTAACTTTTTCATGTGCAATTAAAGGTTCACCACACTCTTCACCATAACCAGATATTACATTTAAAACACCAGGAGGTAATTCTTGTTGAAGAATTTCACAAACTAATAATGCACAAAATGGAGCTTGTTCAGCAGTTTTTAAAACAACAGTATTGCCTGCAACTATTGCAGGTGCAATTTTTGCAACAGTTAAAAATAATGGAGCGTTCCAAGGAATTATTGCACAAACAACACCGATAGGGTCTTTAGTTGTATAGTGTATTGTATTAGGAATATTAGGTGGATAGTTTTCTCCTTTTATTTCCCCAGCAAGACCAGCAAACATATGAGTCAATTCAATTGAAGCAGCTGTCTCAGGTTTTGCCTGAGTTCTAAGAGCATTACCAGTATCTAAAGCTAATAAAGTTTCTATCTCATCTCTTCTATCTTCAAGTTTTCTTGCTGCAGCAGTCATCATTTTCCCACGTTCACGTGCAGGAATTTTTTTCCATTTATGAAAAGCAGTTTCGGCTGAACCCACAGCAGTATCAACATCGTGTGCATCACATTGAGGAGCTTCACCAATTTTTTCTCCTGTACTTGGATTAACTACTTTAATTTTATTTGAAGATTTTGCAGAAATTAATTTTCCATCAATTAAAATTTTGTTTGATAATCTTTTTGCATTTCCTAAAGCTAAATCTAAGTTTTTTTTAAAATCATCACTCATTTAATTTTCCAACTCACCTTTTCTAGTTTTGGCAGCTAACCAGCCACCATCTATTTTTATCTCTGATCCATTAATAAAATCTGAGTCATCACTTGATAAAAATACCGCTGCACCAGATATATCAGAAGGCACTCCCCATCGTCCAACAATAGTTTCTTTACCCCACGCCTCACCATGCACTGGATCTTCAGCAAATTTTTGATTAAAAGGGGTTGAAATCAAACCTGGACAAATAGTATTAACGTTTATATTTTTTCCAGTTAAATCTACAGCCAAAGCTCTGGTTAAACCTAGAACACCTGTCTTAGCAGCTACATATGCAACTCTATCAGGCCTACCCATAAAACTTGCAATAGAACCAAAATTAACAATCTTGCCTTTGCCATTTTTAATCATGTGAGGGATTACAGCCTTACAACAAAGATATGGCCCAGTTAGATTTACAGAAAGCATTTCATCCCACTGTTTTTTTGTATGATCTAATATATTGTTAATATGTCTTATACCTGCGTTGTTAATTAAAATATCTATTTTACTAAATTTTTTGACAGCTTCATCAGCCATATTATTTGCACTTAATTCATCTGCAACATTAGTGTCCACTACAACTGCATCACCCCCATTTTCTATAATTTTTTTTTGGGTATGTTTTCCACTTTCAATATCCATTTCAGCAATAACAATCTTCGCTCCTTCTTTTGCTAATCTTAAACAAATTTCTGCACCAATACCTTTCCCTCCACCAGTAACTATGGCAACTTTATTTTCTAATTTCATTTGTATATTTTCTTTCAGAGTTGAATAAAAATTTAATTTCTAAGATATAATATTATTTCTTAATTTTATCCAAGCAATTAATCTTAATTAAAAAACTATTTGGTCAATTCTAGAGACTAGTATATAAAGAATACCTTAATGAAATATTCTCCTGTAGCTAATGCTCTAAAATTAATTGGTGGTAAATGGAAAATAATGATCTTAGATAGTTTACTATCTAAGCATATGCGTTTTGGACAATTGAAAAGATCCTTAAATGGAATAACATCTCAAATGCTATCTAAGCAATTAAAAGATATGGAGAAAGATAAACTTTTAATTAAAAAAATTTCTAAAGTAGAAACTCTTAACACTGAATATTCTTTAACTGAATTTGGTAAATCTACTGTTCCAATAGTTAAATCATTAATTAAATGGGGAACTTTTAATAAAAAGAAAATAACCAAAGTTATAAATAATGATGTAGCGCTGTCAGAATCTTCTTTTTTACAAGAAAGAGTTATAGATTTATTTCATGATGAAATTAGATTAAAAAATCTTCAAAGAAAAAAACAAATATAAATTAATTATCTTTTTTATGGGAAACTAATTTTCTATCTTCCTTTAACCATTGAAGAATTCCACCTTTGAGAACTGAAACATTTTTAAAACCAAGATCTTCTGCAAAGGCGTTACCAAGTATTGCTGCAGTCTCTCCATCATGACTAATAAAGATAATTTCAATATTTTGAGATTCTTCAGCTGCAAGGGCTCTTACTTTATCCATTAAGTATACGTTGAATTTTCCATCTTTATTAAAAGCTGTTTCCTGAAAAGTTCCTTTTATAACACCATTTTCCCATTGGTTTTCTAATCTAATGTCTAAAGCAACTGCATTATCGTTTATTCTTGTTATCAATTCATCAGAATTAATCATTTTATAATGTGGATCTAACACATCAATAATTTCAAACTCAAATATTAAATCAGTGTTAGGTGGTATAACGTCTCCACCACCTTTTTCTCCATAAGCTAGTTCAGCTGGAATTTTAATTTTTCTTTTAGTTCCTTTGGTAGTTCCAATTATTCCCTGTTCAAAACCAGGAATTACCTCCTTCATTCCCATTTGAACAACTAGCGGTCTATCTTTGCCTATATTGGTGTCAAAAACTTCTCCATTTTCAAACGATCCCGTATATTCAATTTGTACCCACGAATGGTAAATTATTTTTTTTCCATCTCCAGGTTTATCAGAAATGATTTCAATTTCAGCAGCTGTTAATTTGAAACAAATTAATAAACTTATTATTAATAAAAAGTATTTTTTCATGCTTATTTAATTAAGAATTCTTTATATTGATTTTTTTCAACTTTATTACATATATTTCTATATCTAGGCAACCCACCAGGATAAGGAATAAAGACTTTTGGCTTTCCAGGTATATTATCTCCTTTGTACCAAGAACTTTTAGCTTTCATAAAAAGTGACGCATCTGCAAGTTTCTTAATTTCATTACTCCAATTCTTTGCAGAACTTAAAGAAGCTTCAATAGATCTTTTTTTATTTAACTCAATAAAACTTATACAGTGAGTGATCCATTCAACATGTTGTTCTATTTGAACAGGTACATTCGTAAGTACTGATGGGCTACCCGGCCCCTGAATAATAAATAAATTTGGGAATTTAGGTATCATTAGGCCAAGATATGATTTTGGTATTTTACTCCAATAATCTTTAAGTTTAATTTGTTTTTTTCCAACCAAATTTAAAGATAAAAGTGGGCCTGTTAGAGCGTCATAACCTGTTGCAAAAATAATTTTATCAAAATTAAAATCCTTATTTTTTGTTTTAATTCCTTTTTTTGTAATTTTGATAATTGGATTTGTTTTTAAGTCAACAAGCTGAACATTTTTTTTGTTAAAAGTTTCATAATAATTTGTATTTAGTGTGGGACGCTTTGACGTAAATGGATGATCAAAGTTTGTTAGAATTTTTGCTATCTTTTTATCTTTAACAATCTTTAATATTTTTTCTTTAATAAAGTTAGATGCTTTTTGGTTTGCTTTAAGATTTTTAGTTATGTCACCAAAACATGCTCTAAAGGCCAAACTGCCTTTAAGCCAAGCTTTTTCAAAAATTTTGTCTCTTTCAATTTTGCTAAAATCAAAAACTGATCTATTAGGAAAACTGAATGTATGTCCACCAGGTGTTTTTTTTATTAGTTTTTTTATTTTTTCATAATTTTTTAGATAGTTATTAATTATTTCTTTAGTTAATTTTTTATTTCTTGCAGGAATACTGTAATTTGGGGTTCTTTGAAAAATAACTAATTTTTTTACAACTTTTGCAATTTCAGGTGCCACCTGTATTCCACTCGATCCAGTTCCTATTTGTGCAATAACTTGATCCTTTAAATTTACTTTTTTTTTAGGCCATCTTCCCGTGTGATAATATTTTCCCTTATACGTATTTAATCCTTTAATTTTCGGTATATTGGCTGCTGATAAAGAGCCCACAGCACAAATAAGGTATTTACAGAATAATACTTTTTTTTTATTTGTTTTTATTTGCCATAAATTTTTTCTTTCTAAATATTTTGCTGAAATAATTTTATGATTAAATAAAATATTTTTTCTTAAATTTAATTTTTTTTCCACATAATTTAAATATTTAAGAATTTTAGATTGTTTTGGATATTTTTCATTCCATGTCCAGTTTTTATAAATGTTTTCTGAAAACGTATAACCGTACGTATGACTTTCTGAGTCACATCGCGCACCTGGGTAAGTATTCCAGTACCATGTTCCTCCTAAATCTGAACCTTCTTCAATAACAAGTGTTTTTAAATTTAAATCATCCCTGCATCTGTGAAGCTGATAAAGACCAGAAAATCCAGCACCAATAATTATTGTATCAAAGTGAGTCAATTAACTTATTTGGTATGATTTTGGTAAATCTTATTAGAGGATTTATCCACTCCACTAATTAAATGTAATTGTCTCTGAAGCGAATAACCAATTTTATCTTCAATAACTTTGGCCCCAGCATGATCATAAAATGATGATGCTGGCATATATCTATAAGTAAGGCCTGCTCTTCTTTTTCCAGAATTATTTGCTCTAGATCCATGAAACAAATAAACATCATGCATTGAAAACATTCCTGGTTTTAGAATTACAGATTTAGCCTGATCTTTAATTTCATCTATATTTTTTAGTGTTTGATTTAGGGTAACATTAGTAGAATCTAGTGTGTTGTGCTCAGCAAGTTTTTTATCTAAATGAGAACCAGGTATATATTGTAATGGACCATTTTCTTCTGTCACTTCATCAATTGATAACCACACTGTAACTGATTCAAGTGGTTTAATTGGCCAATACTCGCCATCCTGATGCCAAGGTGTTTCTTTTCCATTTTTTTCTTTTTTACAAAACAATGAGGATCCCCAAAGTATAATATCTTCGCCTATTAATTGTTTAACTTCACTTACAATTTCTGGGTACATTGCAAATTTTAGAAAATCACTATCTCTTTCATATAACCCAGATACAAATTCTGTATTTTCGTCTTTATGCTCTTCTAAATATTTTTCCAAAGCTTTATTCAATTCTTTGATCTTGTCCTCTGAGAGACATGTTGAGCTTTTAGTAAGACCTTCAGTTTTATAAGTTGCAATTTGACTATCAGAAAGCATTTAAATTCGTAACATGACTAAATATATATTTCTACTTATTATTAGATTATTAATTAAATTTAATTTATATAATTAATTAATGGAAACTTTTGACTATATTATTCTTGGAGCGGGCTCTGCCGGATGTGTCCTAGCTAACAGATTATCTGAAAATCCAAGTAATAAAGTTTTATTAGTTGAGGCTGGTGGTAAAGATAATTATCCATGGATTCATATTCCTGTTGGCTACTTTAAAACTATGCACAACCCTGATGTTGATTGGTGTTACAAAACTGAGCCAGACGAAAGTATGAACAATATTTCTATTAGATATCCAAGAGGAAAAACATTAGGTGGAAGCTCCTCTATTAATGGACTTTTATATGTAAGAGGACAAAATAGAGATTATGATGTTTGGAGACAGTTAGGAAATGCTGGTTGGAGTTGGGATGATGTATTGCCCTATTTTATAAAAGCTGAAAATCAAGAAAGAGGTAAAAGTGAATTTCATGGAGTTGGTGGCCCCCTATCTGTATCTGATCAAAGAATTCAGCTACCATTATTAAATGAGTTTCAAAATGCAGCTGAAGAGTTTGGTATACCAAAAACTAAGGATTTTAATACTGGGGACAATCATGGTTGTGGTTATTTTCAAGTCACAGAAAAAGATGGTTTTAGATGTAGTACTTCAGTTGGGTATTTAAACCCAATTAAACATAGAAACAATTTAAAGATAATTACTAAAGCTCATGTTAAAAAGATTAATTTTGAAAACAAAACTGCAAAAGAAGTTGAGTATTGGCAAGATAATGAATTAAAAAAAGTTCAAGCAAATAAAGAAATAATTTTGTCCTCAGGAGCAATAGGCTCTCCTCAAATACTACAGGTGTCTGGAATTGGTAATTCAGATAAATTAAAGAACTTAGGTATTGATATGGTGCATGAACTAAAAGGAGTTGGTGAAAATTTACAGGACCATTTGATGTTTAGGCCAATTTACAAAATTCATGGAATAAAATCACTAAATAAGAAAATTAATAGTTTATTCGGAAATTTAATGATTGGGCTAGAATATATTTTTAAAAGAAGTGGCCCTATGACTATGGGTGCAAGTCAGTTATGTATGTTTGCAAAAAGTGATCCTTCTTTAGAGCTTCCTGATTTACAATGGCATGTTCAGCCAATGAGTATGGATACCTTGGCTGCTACTAAAAACCATGACTTTCACGCGTTTACTCCAACTGTATCAAATGTAAGGCCTTCAAGCAGAGGTTACGTTAGCATAGTAGACCAAGATTCAAGAACTTACGCAAAAATTAAACAAAACTATCTTTCTACTGATCACGATAGGATGGTTGCAGCGAGAGGATTGAAATTAACTAGAAAAATTATTTTAGAATCTGAAACTTTTAAAAAATATATGCCAGAAGAATATAGACCTGGAATAAATATTAATGATGATGAGGAGTTAGTTAAAGAAGCATCAAATTATGCTCAAACTATTTTTCACCCTGTCGGTACTTGTAAAATGGGACAAGATGATATGGCTGTAGTTGATGAAAAATTAAGAGTTAAAGGAATAAATAATCTTAGAGTAATCGATGCATCGATAATGCCTAACATAACCTCTGGTAACACTAATGCACCAACAATAATGATTGCAGAAAAAGGTGCAGATATGATACTAGAGCACTAAATGTTTGCAGAATTATTTACACCAGAGCAATTAACAATTTTAGGTCAAATCATTTTTATTGATTTAGTTTTAGCTGGAGACAATGCAATTATTATTGGAATGGTTGCATCAAAGTTTCCTGTTGAACAAAGAAAAAAAGTAATTTTTTGGGGTATTGGTGGTGCTGTTATTTTAAGAATTATCTTAACAATGCTAACCGCTTATTTATTACAGATAACAGGCCTAAGGTTAGTTGGTGGATTATTGCTTCTTTATATAGTTTACAAACTATATACAGACGTAATTAAAGGTCAGTCAGATGAAGAGGATGTAAAAGTAGATAATTCAAGTTTCATGAAAGCTATATGGACAGTTTTATTAGCTGATTTTACAATGAGTTTAGATAACGTGCTTGGTGTAGCAGGAGCTGCAGGAGATCATTACGTATTATTAATTTTTGGATTAGCTTTATCAATTATATTAATGGCTACAGCAGCCAATTTAATTTCTGGTTGGATTAAAAAATTTAAATGGATAGCGTGGGCAGGATTACTAGCAATATTAGTTGTTGCAGTAGAGTTGATTTATACAGATATTAAAATAATATTTCTATAATGTATTTACAAAAAATTAATTTAAAGAACAAATATGCTTTAGTTACTGGTGCAGGTAAAGGATTGGGTAAAGCTTGTTCTATTGCTTTAGCAGAAGCTGGAGCTACAGTTATTGCTCTTAGTAGAACTCCCTCTGATCTTGATAAATTAGAAAAACAAATCAAAAAAATTAAAGGAAAAGTTATCAAAGTTCCTTGCGATGTAATGGACTATGAGGATTTGAAAAAGAAGATTGATAAGATTAAAATTATAGATGTATTGGTAAATAATGCAGGTACAAATATTCCAGAACCTTTTGAGAAAATTAAACAAAAAAGTATGAACTACTTAGTTGATCTTAATCTCAAGGCTGCTTTTAACGTTGCTCAACTTGTTGTTAAAAAAATGTTAAAAAATAAGAAAAGACCAGGTTCAATAATTAATATGTCTTCACAGTTAGGTCATGTTGGAATGAGTGGTAGAAACGTATATAATATGACCAAATTTGGTATAGAGGGCTTAACAAAAGGTATGGGTGTTGAGTTAGCAAAAAATGATATTAGAGTGAATACGGTAGCACCAACATTTGTTGCAACACCAATGGTCTTAAACTTCTTTAAAAATAAAAAATTTAAGAAATTAGCTTTAGGCAATATACCTATGGGAAAATTAGCAACAGAAAGTGATATAGCAACCACTGTTTGCTTCTTAGCTTCTTCAGCTTCCTCAATGATCACAGGTACATCAATAGTAATAGATGGCGGATGGACAGCTCAATAATTTATAGATTTTTCTTAGTATTATTTATTTTTACAACATCACAAGTAAACGCAATTGAGTTTCAGGGAAAATTTATACAAGGTCATTTCATATTAGGAAAAACTAATCCTGATGCAAAAGTTTTGGTTGGTAAAAAAAAGGTAAAAGTATCTCAAGATGGTTTTTTTGTTTTTGGAATTGATAGAGATAGAAAATTTGACCTAACTTTTACTAAAATTGAAGATAATAAAAAAACAAAAATTATTAAAAAAGTTTTAAAAAGAAAATACAATATTCAAAGAATTGACGGGCTTGCAGAAAGTAAAGTTACGCCACCAGAGTCAGTTTATAAAAGAATTAAAAAAGAAAATAATGCAATTGGTGAAGCTAGAGCTATCAATTCTGATCTAATATTTTTTAAAGAAAAGTTTATTATGCCAGTAGAAGGTATTATTAGTGGTGTCTACGGTAGTCAAAGAATATTAAACGGTAAACCTAGATGGCCACATTATGGTATTGATATTGCAGCAAAACAAGGAACAATGATCTTATCTTCTGGAACAGGAGTGGTAACAATGGCTGAGGATGATTTGTATTATACTGGTGGAACAATTATAATGGATCATGGCCATGGAATTTCGACAATATATTCTCACCTTGAAAATATTTTGGTATCAGTTGGCGACCAAATAAATCAAGGTGATGTAATTGGGACTGTTGGATCAACAGGAAGATCGACTGGTCCGCATTTAGATTTTAGAATTAATTGGTTTCAAACAAGACTTGATCCTATGACTGTATTAAAATAATAAAGTTATATGAAAAAAACATTAAAAGATAAACTTTCAGATAAATTAGTTAACGCTTTTCTAAAAAATAAAATTATCACAGCTATACCTAAAAAATTCACAAAAAAATTAACAGATGCAGATAAATTTAGAAAATTATGCGAAAGTAAAATCAAAGAACCGATAATTGGGTATAAAGCTGGTGGAACAGGTATTCCTTTATTAAAAAAATTAAAAGAAAAAGAACCTTTTTATGCATCAGTATATAAGAGAAATTTTTTAAACAATGGTAAGCGTGTTAAGATAAATAAATCAACTTTAGGAATTGAACTTGAGGTTTGTTATCTAATAAAAAAATCTTTTTTTTCTTCAAAAGGTTTAATTACAAGCAAAAACGTTACTAAATTTATTTCTCATATGGCTCCATGTATAGAAGTTGTTGGTTATAGACAAAAAAGAAAAGGTATTACTTCTTTTGGGGATCTTAGTAGTGATTTTGGGGGAAATGTTAAGTTTTTGATTGGACAAAAGAAAAAATATAAAAAGATTAATATTGGAAATTTGAAAGCTAATATTTCAAACAAAAAAGTTAAACAAAGTGTCAATGGAAATACAAATGCTGTTTACATTAACCCTCTTAATTCTCTAAGATTTGTTTTAAACAAAGTTAAAAAAGACAAAGTTAACTTAGGTAAAAATTTTTATGTTTTTACAGGTTCAACGGTAGGTGTGGTTCCTATTCTTGGTAAAGGTTTATACACTGGTAAAATTGATAAATTAGGTTCAGTAAAAGCAATTATTTCTTAATGGCGCTTCATTTCAGCAAAGAGGAGTTTTCTAAAAGAAAACAAGATGTTTTAAAATCCATGAAAGAACAGAATTTAGATGCTCTTTTAATGTTTAGACAAGAGTCAATGTATTGGCTAACAGGATACGATACATTTGGATATGTTTTTTTTCAAACTTTGGTCTTAGATCAAAAAGGAAATGTTATTTTGTTAACTCGAGCACCTGACTTAAGACAAGCTCAAAATACATCGAATATTCAAGATATAAGAATTTGGGTTGATAAAGATGGAATAAATCCAACAGATGATCTTAAAGTAATTCTTGAGGAACTTGATCTAAAAAATAAAAATATTGGTATCGAATATGAGGCTTATGGAATGACAGGTCGTAATGCTTTAAGATTAAATAAATCATTAGAAAATTATTGTAAAGTTGAAGATCAATCAGAGTTGATAACAAAATTAAGAGTTGTTAAATCTAATGAAGAATTAGTTTATGTAAGACAAGCAGCTGAGCTTGCAGATAGAGCTTTAGATGAAGCATGGAAATACACAAAAGCAGGTGTTAATGAAGCAAAAATTTTAGCTGAAATGCAAAGAGCAGTCCTTGAAGGTGGTGGTGATTATCCTGCTAATGAGTATATTATTGGCTCGGGAGATAATGCTCTACTCTGTAGATATCAGGCTGAAAAAAGAAACTTATCAGATACAGATCAACTAAGTCTAGAATGGGCTGGTACTTTTAAACATTATCACTCTGCAATGTTTAGAACTATCCCTGTTGGAAAAGCTGATCCCAAACATATTAAAATGCATGAAGCTTGTGTTGATGCATTAACAAATTGTGTAAAAACTTTAGTCCCTGGAAAAACTGCAGGAGAGGTTTTTGATGCTCATGCAACAACTTTTGATAATTTAGGATTTAATAAAGCAAGAATGAATGCTTGTGGGTATTCATTAGGATCGACTTTTTCACCTAATTGGATGGACTGGCCAATGCTATACACTGGTAATCCTTATGTAATAACTCCTGGTAATGTCTTCTTCATGCACATGATATTAATGGATTCAGACAGTAATTTAGCCATGAATTTAGGAGAAACCTATCTTGTGACAGAGAATGGCAACGAAAGATTAGGTAAGCAGAAATTAGATTTAGTGGTCCTATAGTTTCCATTTATATTGAAGATAAGCTAATTTTTTTTGAATACTTTTTTTTTGGTGAATTTTTTATAACAGCTTGACCACAACGCATTACACCTCTTTTTCTATCAAATGTCATTTTTGGTTCACCATATAATTTCCATCCATTTGATATAGCTTCTGTGACACGATGACAAAATTCTGATGTATCATCACTAGTAATAAATCTATAGCCTTTCATAATACAATTTAATATTTTATATATCAAAATTCTTAATAATAGTAGAGATAATAGATAATAATGAATAATTATATATTATTTTTAATAACACTTTTCTGCTGGTCTCCTACTTGGTATTTAATTAAATTTCAATTAGGATATGTAGATCCATTAGTATCAGTTTTTTATAGATTCTTTATTGCGGCAATAATTATTTTTATATATTTAGTAATTAAAAATAAAAATCTAAAATTTTCCATTAATCATCATTTTTGGTTTCTATTTTTTGGAACTTGTCTTTATTCAATTAATTATGTTTTCTTTTATCTATCGAATACTTTTCTAATAAGTGCATTTCCTGCGATTGTTTTTTCAACCGTTGTTATAATGAATATTTTAGGAGAAACATTTTACTTTAAAAAAAAACCTTCTTTAAAAACTCTAATTGGTGCAACAATTGGAATGATTGGAATTATAATTATTTTTAACGATGAAATATTTAATTTTAGTTTAACAGAAGGTACTCATATTGGATTATTTTTGGCATTAATTGGGACGTTCTGTGCATCAACAGGTAACATGGTGTATCAAAGAAACTTAAATAATAATTTTCCAGTAATTCAAACAATAGCATATGCAATGCTATACGGGTCTCTTGTTACCTTAATGGCTACTCAAGTTCGTGGCGCTGAATTATTATTTGAAAATAGTATAAGCTATATTAGTTCATTACTTTATCTTGCTATATTTGGTTCAATATTTGCTTTTGTTTCCTACCTTAAATTACTCGAAAAAGTTGGTCCTGGTAGAGCTGGATATGTTGGGGTTGTTATGCCAGTTTTAGCATTAATGATTTCAACAATTTTTGAAAAATTAGAATGGCAAATAGATTTAATTATAGGCCTTCCTATTTTAATAATTGGAGCAATTCTTGTTATTAATCAAAAAATAAAAGCTAACTAGAAACTCTTAAAATTAAATATCTGATTTTGCTCTTAAACGCTCATAAATCAAACGTGTTTTGACACCTATATTTAAAAAGGGTTGTGGTGGTAACCAAGTTGGTTTGTTTCTTGTCTCTATAGTTTCTATTTCTTTTGTGTTGTCTTTGCTTGCTTTAATAGCAATTTGTTCACCAAATAAGGTGCCTACACCAATACCTGAGCCGTTATAACAGCCAGCAGCAAAAACATTATTATCAATTTTTTCAAATATTTGAGAGCTATTTCTTGTTCTGGATACTATCCCTGACCATGACGATTGAATAATATCATCTGGTAATTGTGGAAACCTTTTTTTTATTCCTATTCTTTGGCTGATTGATCTTTTTTGTAAATCAAATTTTGACATTTTAAAAGGATTGTGAACCTCGGCTGTATTTCGTATCAAAATTCTTCTATCTTTTGTCATCCTGATAGTTGCACCCATAGGTCTTACAGGTAACACACCCCACTCTTTTGGTTCTCCAATAGACTTAAATTCTTCTTCAGTTAATGTTCTTGTCATACTTGCTGTTAAGGTAATTGGAAAATTATAGTTTGATTTAATACCGAGAGATTTTAAAAAGCCATTAGTAGCAAAAATAATTTTCTTTGTTTTAATTTTTCCATTTTTAAAATTACAATTAATAATATCTTGGTTTTTATCCCAGTTTAGTAAAGATGAGTTTTCATACAAACAAACATTCTTCGGCAATACATCAATCATTGCTCTAACTAATTTTCCAGGATGTAATAAAATACCACCCTTTGTATGAAGTGCTACATTATAAAAATTTGTACCCAATCTTTTGAATAATTCAGTATTAGATAACAAATCATGTTTAAAATCCAATTTTGAAAGAGTATCTGAAAAGTTTCTTAAAATTTTATCATCTTCTATTTTTGAAGAGGCAAAATATTTTCCACATTCATTCCAATCACAATCAACTTGATGTTCGTTTATAAATTTTTTAACTACTTGAATACCTAAATCATAAATGTCAGTTTTTTTTTTATAATTATCTAACTCTTTATTAGAAGTAAAACCGTCGTTAAGAGTAGTATCAACTAAATAACCTGAATTTCTGCTACTAGCGCCCTCACCCGCTAATTGTGAATCTACTAATATGATTTTTTGATTTGGATATAATTGACCCAACTTCCTTGCAGCAGAGAGACCAGTGTAACCAGCTCCAATAATCAGCCACTCACAATCATCATTCGATTTAAGAGTTTTGATATTTGTTCTAGGTATTAAGTCCTTTATCCAGCTACAACCATTATCGTTAGTCACTTCCATGAAGTGACTTTACGATAAATGGTAAAAATTTTAAAGTTCTTAAGAGTTTAGAGATGGTTGCTTGATCATGTCAGCTTTGTTGATACCAGCAACTTTAACTGGTTTCTTCATAGCATCTCTTCTAAATGGCTCACCTAGCTCTTGGTTAAGAATTACCTCTATAAATGTTGTAATTCCTTTCTTTTGATCTTCACAAGATTGTTTGATGGCTGCTGTAGTTTCTTCCATCGTTCTAACAGAAACTCCTTTTAATCCACAAGCATCCGCAACTTTAGCATAACTTAATTCTGGATCTAATTCTGTTCCAACAAAATTGTCATCGAACCAAAGAGTTGTGTTTCTTTTCTCAGCACCCCATTGGTAATTTCTAAAGATAACCATTGCAATTGCTGGCCATTCTTCTCTAGCACATGAACTCATCTCATTCATACTAATTCCAAAAGCTCCATCACCAGCAAAACCTATTACTGGAGTATCTGGGCAACCAATTTTTGCACCTAAAATTGAAGGAAAGCCATATCCACAAGGACCAAATAATCCTGGTGCTAAATATTTTCTTCCTTTTTCAAAAGTTGGGTAAGCATTTCCAATTGCGCAATTGTTACCAATGTCACTTGAGATAATTACATCATCAGGCATACCTGCTTGGATTGCTCTCCAAGCCTGTCTAGGAGACATTCTATCTGCATCTCTTTTTCTAGCCTCTTCATTCCAAACTGTACCCTTGTCATCATCTTCATGATCAAGACTTGATAATTTTTGTAACCAAGCTGATTTAGTTTGATGAATAATATCTTTTCTTGCTTGTCTATCAGTGTCACCAGCTGTTGGTGAAAGTTGAGCCAAAATTTGTTGTGAAACTAATTTTGCATCACCACAAATTCCAACTGAAACTTTTTTTGTTAAACCAATTCTATCTGAATTCATATCAACTTGAATGATACTTGCGTCTTTTGGCCAATAATCCATTCCATAACCTGGTAAAGTTGAAAAAGGATTCAACCTTGTACCTAATGCTAAAACAACATCAGCTTTTTGGATTAGTTCCATTCCTGCTTTTGAACCATTGTATCCTAATGGGCCAGCTGCTAATGGATGACTTCCTGGAAAACTATCATTATGTTGATAACCAGAACAAACTGGTGCATCTAATTTTTCAGCAAGTTTTTTACAATCTTCTATAGCGCCACCAATTACAACACCAGCACCTGATAGTATTACTGGAAATTTTGCATTAGATAATAAATCTGCTGCTTTTTTAATTGCATCAACACCACCCGCTTGTCTCTCTAATCTTACAATTGGAGGAAGATCAATATCAATTACTTGTGTCCAATAATCTCTTGGTACATTTATTTGCGCAGGAGCTGATCCTCTAATTGCTTTTTCAATTACTCTATTTAATACTTCTGCCATTCTTGAAGGATCTCTCACTTCTTCTTGATAGCAAACCATGTCTTTAAATAAATTCATTTGTTCAACTTCTTGGAAACCACCTTGTCCCATAGTTTTATTTGCAGCTTGAGGTGTAACTAATAAAAGAGGAGTGTGATTCCAATATGCAGTTTTAATAGGTGTAACTAATCCAGTAATTCCAGGTCCGTTTTGTGCAATTACCATTGACATTTTACCAGTGGCTCTTGTGTAACCATCTGCAATTAACCCACCATTAGTTTCATGAGCAACATCCCAAAAAGTTATCCCAGCATCTGGGAAAATATCTGAAATTGGCATAAAAGCTGAACCAATAATTCCGAATGCGTGTTCAATACCATGCATTTGCAATACTTTTACAAAAGCTTCCTCTGTTGTCATCTTAGTCATAAAACCATACCTCTCTAATGTATAAATTAAAATTTTTTAAAATTCGTTTGTTAATCTATGCGATTAATATATAAGAATTTAAAAATTTCAAACAAACAAATCGACACTATAAATATGGCTACAGACATTATAATTCATGATAAAAAAGACAACGTAGGAGTAGTTGTTATTGAAAAAATAACTCCAAAACAAGACTGTGCTTGCTGGATAATGGAAGATGACAGTTCAACTAATATTCAATCTATGGACGAGATCCCTTTAGGGCATAAAATTGCAATGACTGATCTAAATGAGGGTGACACAATCCTTAAATATGGTCATGACATAGGTAAAGTGGTTAAATCAATTAAAAAGGGTGAGCATGTTCATGTTCACAATGTAAAAACAAAGAAGTGGTAATAGTATGGAAATTCCAAAAAGTTTTTTAGGTTATAAAAGAGAAAATGGCAGAGCTGGTACAAGAAATCACGTAATCATTCTACCAGTTGATGATATTTCAAATGCATGTGCTGAAGCTGTAGCAAATAATATTAAAGGAACAATCGCTCTACCCCATTCATATGGAAGACTACAATTTGGAGCAGATTTAGAGCTTCATTTTAGAACTATGATTGGAACTGGTTGTAACCCTAATGTTGCTGCAGTAATCGTTATTGGTATTGAACCTAAATGGACTAAAAAAATTGTAGATGGTATTGCCAAAACTGGAAAACCAGTTGAAGGATTTCATATTGAGAGAACTGGTGACATTGGAACTACAATGAAAGCCTCTAAAAAAGCTCAAGAATTTGTGATGTGGGCTTCTGAGAAACAAAGAGAAGAGTGCCCAATGAGTGATCTTTGGATTTCTGTTAAATGTGGTGAGTCTGATACAACATCTGGATTAGCTGCAAACCCAACAGTTGGTAATTTAATGGATAAATTGGAACCAATGGGTGTTCATTTATGTTTTGGAGAAACATCTGAATTAACAGGTGCTGAACATGTTTGTGCAACTAGAGGTGCAACTCCTGAGGCTTCTGATAAATTCATGAAAACTTGGAATTCTTATAATGATTTTATTTTAAAAGAAGCAACAGATGATCTTTCAGAAAGTCAGCCAACAGCTGGAAATATTGCAGGTGGATTGACTACTATTGAAGAAAAAGCTTTTGGAAATTTCCAAAAAATAGGTAATTGTAAATTTATTGATGTTTTAGAGCCAGCAGAAGAACCAACTAAAGGTAAAGGTTTATACTTTATGGATACCTCTTCTGCAGCAGCAGAATGTGTAACACTTCAAGCTGCAGCAGGTTTTAACATTCATTTATTTCCAACAGGTCAAGGTAATATTGTTGGTAATCCAATTGAACCAGTTGTTAAACTAACTGCAAATCCATTAACTGTTAAAGGTATGGGTGAACATATTGATTGCGATGTTTCAAAAATATTAACTCGTGAAATGAATATGTCTCAAGCAGGAGATGAATTAATTAAAACTACTCTAAGAGTAGCAAATGGAAGATTAACTTGTGCTGAAGCTTTAGGTCATAAAGAATTTGTGATGACTAAACTTTACAGAAGTGCTTAATCAAATCTAACTTTAATGAATTACAAACAATACCTGGTAGTAATACCTGGTATTGTTTTGGCATTTGTTCTCTATACACTTTCCCAAGGTTTTAATAACATTATTGGCATTGAGCTTTTGGGTTATGATAAAAGCCCAATATCTACAGCAATGATTGCTATTTTAATTGGTATGTTTTTTGGAAACATATTTCAAATGAGAGACAACTTTGTAAAAGGTTTAGATTTTACACAAAAATATATCCTAAAACTTGGAATAATATGTCTTGGTATTCAATTGAAACCATTTGAGTTTTTAGAATTTGGTACAGTGGCGATACCACTAATTATTATTTGTATAGTCAGTGTTTTAATAGTTGTAAAACTTTTGGTTAGAAAATTTAAGATACCAACAAGAATGGCTTATCTTATATCAATTGGTGGAACTGTTTGTGGTACAACGGCTATAATGGCAACAGCACCTGTGATTGGAGCAAAAAAAAATGAGATTTCTTATGCAATTGCAAACATCACATTATTTGGAATTTTATCAATGCTTATATATCCTTACTTCGCAAATTATTATTTTGATGCTGAGCCTTTATTTATTGGGCTATTTTTAGGAACATCTATACACGAAACATCACAAGTAGCTGCTGCTGGTCTTATTTATGATCAACAATTCAATAGCCCGGAGACATTAAACGTAGCAACGGTTACAAAGTTAATAAGAAATACCTTTCTTGTTATTATGATCCCTTTATTTGCGTTTTTATACAACAGAAGTAATACTGTTAAAAAAGATTATTCTATAATAGCTATATTTCCTTATTTTGTTTTGGGTTTTGTAGGTATGATAATTTTTAGAAATGTTGGAGACCAATTTTTTTTAAGTACAAATAATGATTTATGGCTTGATACAATAACAGCAATTAAATCCTCTTCAAAAATATTTTTAACGATGGCAATGGCAGCAATAGGACTATCTACTAATTTAAAAGAATTAAAAAGTATGGGTTACAAACCATTTTTAGTTGGATTTATTGGGATGGCAACAGTTGGTGTTGTTAGTATTATATCTATTGAATTTTATATCAATTTTCTAAGTTAAGACTTAAGTAAAATTTTTTTCTTAAAATTAGAAAAAAACTTTCTAATAAAAGCTGCACCCACACCTAAAAGAATAGCAAACATAATTGAAAATAATCCATAAAAGAATGGCATATCGTTTGAAAATTCTTTAATAAATTTTGAGAAAAAGTTTAAATCTGAATTAGATACACTTGATATCTCTACAATAGATTCTTCAGCAAAAAAAGTTTCGTAGGCAATTGCTATACCAACTATTAATAGTAAGATAGCTAATAACGCTCTTAGTCCTGAGCTGTCAATTTTTTCACCTAGTTTTTGTCCAATTTGAACACCAATAATAGACCCCACGACTAACATCGCTACTAACAATAGATCTATTGAACCATAATTAAATGAGTGCAAAAATGTTACAATGACACTTACAAAAATAGTTACAAACAAGGATGTTCCTGGAACTAGTCTTGTCGGCATCTTTATAATATAAATCATCGCTGGTACTAAAATAAAAGCACCTCCTATTCCCATTATAGCAGCTATAAAACCGACTAATAAACCAATTAAAATTGGAGTAAAAATACTTTCATATAATTTTGATTTTGGAAATCTCATTCTTAGCGGAAGTCCATGTATCCAATAATGAACATGTAATTTTTTTTTAATTACAATATTTCTTTTAGCCCTATCTATCTCCCTAAGACTTTCGACAAGCATTAATGTTCCTATTATTGCAAGTATATACATATAAGCTAATGAAATTACTGTATCTATTTTTCCTAAATCTTTAAAATATGTGAAAGTTAAAATTCCTAATGATGTTCCTATTGTTCCACCAATAACAATCATAAATCCCATTTTGTAATCTAAAGTATTTTTTAAATAATGAGTTGTAGATCCTGATACAGATGTGGCTAAAATATTGTTAGCTTCATTTGCAACAGCATATGCTGGTGGTACGCCTAAAAAAATTAAGAATGGTGTCATTAAGAAACCTCCACCAACTCCAAACAATCCTGAAAGAATTCCAACTATAGCACTTAATAAAAGTATCTCGATTGGATTAACAAAAACTTGTGCTATTGGTAAAAATACTTCCATAAAAAAAATTAACTTTATCTAAAAAAAGCTTAGCTAAATGTGATAAAAGTTCCAACTAAAATAACACCCCAATAAGCTGCAAGGCTCATAAATATACCTGTTTTTATCAAAACAGTTTTTAACTCAATAATCTTATTTATGATTTTTATGTTTGAAAGTTGCATTAACTGCGTCATTACACCCGTACAAATATTTGTCAAACATTATTCTTAATTTTTAGATTATTTATTTTTTATTAATAAATGGTTGCTCCAAAGACTTTTACTACGCCATCTTCTTCACCTAAAACAAGTCTACCAAGAAATTCTCCTGAGATTTCTTTATTGGTCTGTTTGATTAAGACAGTGACATGAACTCCTCTTCTAAGACAGCCAAATGGATCGAATGTTTCTTTTAAATTAGTTATTATTTTATTGTTAGCCCATTGCTTACCAAGTTCTACTTCATTGGCTCCAAACAACATTTGAGTTGAAAAATCTTTGGTAAAACCACCATAATCTTTCAAATTTGATGATTTAACCAAATTATCCCAGATAGGTTTGGCTATTTGATAAACCTCATCGTCTGTCTTTGACAATATATCCATTAAGTTGACCTGATATTTTATTAAGAAGCTTTTTTCTTCTCGTTCTCATCCACTATATGGTAGACAGGAACTTTCTCCATACTAAACTTACCAGTTTTAGGGTCTCGTCTTGAAACTGTTAAACAATGCCAGTTGTCATCATCAAGTTTCATATGATCTCCTCTATAATAATAGCCTGGCCATCTAGTTTCTTCTCTAAACATAGTATGTTCTGTTACACACTGAGAAGTTAAAGCTCTGTGTTTAAGCTCCCAAGCTCTCATTAATTGGTGATAATCTTCGGCTCCAACATTTTCAAGATCTTCCTCTAACCAAGCTAAAAGTTCTAAACCTCTTTTTAGCATGTTAGCATTGGTCATGTAATTTGTTGCTATTCCACCTACATATTCATCCATAATTCTCTGAAGACGTTGTAAACCTTGAATTGGTGAAATATAACTTGGAGAAACCGTTCCCCCAGTAATTTCATTTTGACCGACTGTATATGTTTCAAGTGGTTTATAAACTTTAGCTTTAAAATCTTCGCATTGTTTATCAGTTACTTTTAAACCTTCGGCTTTTTTATCTTCAATATATTTAACTGCAGCTTTTGCAGCTAGTCTACCTTCGGTAAATGAACCTGATGAAAATTTGTGAGCACTTCCACCAACAGTATCACCTGCTCCAAACAATCCATCAATTGTAAGCATTCTGTTATATCCCCAGAAATATTCTGGTGGGGATAAATCTTCAGGACCACTTACCCAAGCTCCTGAACATGTAGCATGAGAACCCATTACATATGGTTCGGATGTGGTTAATTCTGGATTTGTATATTTTGGATCAATATTTTGAGATGCCCAAACAACTGCTTGACCAACTGTCATACCTAAGAAATTTTCCCAACCAACAGTTTCTAAATGAGGGTCTTGGAAAGCTTCAGTAGTAACCATGTGAATTGGTCCGCCACCAGCCATCGTTTCTTGAATAAAAGCATGATTTCTTAAACAAGTTGGAGTTGGATGATGATCAATATATTCACCCACAAGCTCTTTGGTTTGATCGTACCATTTTTTCTCATAGTTTTCACCATTAGCATTTTGGGTATAAGTTTTTAAGTGTAAGAAATATGCCCCAACAGGACCATATCCATCTTTAAATCTACATAACACAATTCTATTTTCCATTTGTGTCATTTTTGCTCCAGCAGCAATCGGTAATGCATAAGCTGAACCATTACTCCAAGGGGCATACCAAGTTCTTCCCATTCCTTCACCAACTGCTCTTGGTTTGAAAATGTGAGAAGCACCACCAGCTGCAACTATAACAGCTTTTGCTCTAAATACATGGAAGTCACCAGTTCTCATATTAAATCCAACAGCACCACCCACTCTATTTTCTTGAGACTCATCCATAAGTAGATGAGTGATCATAATTCTATTGTAAATTTTATCAGCTGATTTTTTTGCAGCCTCTGCAACGATAGGTTTGTAGCTCTCTCCATGAATCATAATCTGCCACTTACCTTCTCTTAAGTATCTGCCAGTTTCCTCATTTTTCATCATTGGAAGGCCCCACTCATCAAACATGTGAACTGTTGAATCAACGTGACGAGCCATATCGTAACCTAAATCTTCTCTAACCATTCCCATTAAGTCATTTCTTGCATATCTTACATGGTCTTCAGGTTGGTTTTCACCCCACTGCATTCCCATATAACAGTTAATAGCGTAAAGACCTTGAGCAACTGCACCACTTCTATCGATATTTGCTTTTTCAACACAAATAATCTTCATGTCTCTACCCCAGTGTCTAGCTTCAAAAGTAGCACCTGTTCCCGCCATACCACCACCAACAACTAGTACATCGCAATCTTCGTAATGTGTTTTATGCTTTGCCATTAGTAGTAAACTCCTTTTTTAAATGAGTCTTTTGGAACAACTGGCAACTCACCATCAATATTAAGTCCTTCAGGCTCAGTATACAATCTTTGAGAATTAATTTCACCTTGATTAGGTTTGTCACCATCAGCAAGTTTTGGAATAAATTTTCCCCATGGTTTTGTGGTAATTGGAGATACAAAATCTTTAGTAGTTCCATTTCTAAATTTAATCTTCCAAGAAATGGTTCCTTTTTCCTCTTCTCTTCTTACTCTAACACTATGACCCATTGGAGCAAAATCAGCATAACCTCTAACGTCAATAGCGTGATTAGGACAAGCTTTTACACAAGAATAACATTCCCAACAAAAATTTGGTTCAATGTTTTTTGCACGTCTAATATTTTCATCAATGTGCATTATATCTGATGGGCAAATATCTACGCAATGACCACAGCCATCACATCTAGTCATGTATACAAATGTTGACATATTATTTTCTCTCCTTATTTAAAATTTTCATAATTAATAATGTTTAGGTTGTTCTCTTTTAATTCCTAAACCAAACTGTTCAGGTGCATCTGCTGGTGGTGGCAAGTTATCTCTTGAACCATCAGCTTCAGCTAGATTTTTTTGTATTGCAGCTCCAGGTTTGTAAAACATGTGTGCAAATTTTGACCAGTAAACTCCTCCAAATAAAACTAAATTTGAAACAACAAATAAAGCTAAAAATAAGAAAGAAAGTTCTGTCTGACCACTAGATTGGGTATATGACCAAGCAAGTCCAAAAGTTGAGCATGCTAATAATGCTAACACAAATAAATCTGCTTTAATTATTCTATACCAAGGATGAGCTTCTGCCGAAACATCAACCCTTAAGAAAAACCAGAACCAATATCCACCAACGCATGTCAAAATAGCACCAACATGCCATAACATTGACCACATAGATGATGATGATTTATCAGCACCTGTATAACAAAATACTAACACTGCTGAAGAAACCCAGAATATAATTGTTCCATACATTCCAAGTACATGAGATAATCTTCGCTTTCCAAATCCAAGTTCAGCTGTAGTTCCGATATCTACAACAGTTGTTTTTGCAATTATGGATACCTTTTCACCCGCTCCTATTTCTCTAGTTGCCTGAAGCTTCGCTTTTTTTGCATTATTTAAAAAATACGTCAAATTTTTATGATGTATCATTTGGATGATTGTACCTAGCGCAATTAATGCAATCATTGCTAAAATAAAAGATTGCATAGCGAATGGTGATACGGTCTCAGCTAAAATAGAAAATGGATTTGTTTGCAACATGTTACCCTTATGTAAAATTTTATAGTAAAATTAGAAAGTTTTCTAATCTACTTAATTCTATAGTTCAACCCTAACTATTGGTCAATGTGTCTTTAATCACAACCTATAATTTATATTTTACGTTTATAATGCTGTTTTTTAGGTATTACCGATCTAACACCACCTTGGGGGTTGTCAACATCACCTTCTCTTCTTGGAATCAAATGAATATGACAATGCATGATTGATTGACCGGCTATTTTTCCAGCATTGGTTCCAATGTTAAATGCTTTTACATTTTTATCTTTTTTAAGAACCTCTTGTTTTACAATTTTAATCAAATCATTGCATGCGATGATCTCATCATCAGATAATTCAAAATAATCTGCCACATGTCTTTTAGGTATAATTAAACAATGTTGTTCTGAAACAGGATAAGTATCATAACTTGCATAAGCTAAATTATTCTCATGAGCTATACCACTAGCTTTAGAGTTACAAAATAAACATGGGTTATTAGGATCTCTCATTATATTTATCTATATTTAGCACACTTATTTACAGCAGATTTATAATGTTGAGAAAGAATATTGTAAAATTTTAGACTTTTTCTTTTCCACTTTATTTGATTAATGGTTTGTACTGAAGCAACACCTTTTCCAGATCCAATTAAAAGAATTTCATCAAACTCTTTTAAAGAATTAACTAAGATATCTTTTTTATAAATTTTTTTTATTTTTGATTTAAAAAATTTGTAAGTAATTCCCTTATAAAATTTCTCTTTTGGTGAAAAGAATTTATTATCTTTTATAAAAAGTAAATTAGAAGTTCCAGTTTCAAAAATCTTATTATTTGAACACAATCCAATGTCTGATCTTGAATTATCAAGTTTTGACAAATGTTTTAAAATTTCTTTATATTTTAAATTTTTAAACTCAGGTTTTTGTCTTTTTAATTTAACTAATTTTAAATCAAAATTTAAATTTGGCTTAATACGTTTTCTAAGTGAAATTGATAAAGTGTTTTTATTAAGTGCTATTCTTAACAAATGATTATATTTTTTTGTTAAATTTACGTTGTCTTTAATTGATCTTAATATATCAGATTTGATAGTTGGTTTTACAATTGAATAAGATTTAGTGGATTTAACTAAATTATTAATATGATCTTTTAAAAAGAGAATTTTTGGTGGAGCTCCATAAATCCACATTGTAGTAAATACACCATGGCCGCCCCATAAATCGTTGAATTTAATTTCCTTGAGGTCTTTAAGTCGATAAGATTTTTTTAATAAGTATTTTACCATTTATAGTAAGAAATGATTCTGGGTGAAATTGAAATCCATATATTTTATCAACATTATTTTCAAATGACATTGCGGCTCCTGAAATAACACATCTCATCGTTATGTCAAAATTTTCTGCATTAAAAGGTTCTTTTAGTTTTAGAGAATGATATCTACCCACTTTAAATTTATTACCAGCAATAAACAACTTACTAGATTTATTAACTAGTACTTCAGATTGAAATCCATGATAAATTTTATTTTGTTCAATTATACTAGCTCCTTCACTAAATAGTATTTGTTGAAAACCAAGACAAATTCCAATTATTTTTTTTTTACCTTTAAATTGTTTGTAAATTTTTGAAGATAATGGATAATTCTTTGGTGATCCAGGACCTGGTGAAAAAACAATCGTAGATGCTTTATTTAATTTTGATTTATTAATCTTTGAAAAATCATCACATTCTACTTTATCAAATAAAGATAATTGATGCACCACATTGTGTGTAAATGAGTCTTTATGATCTATAACATATATCATTTAAATAAATCTATTAATGCTTTAGCTTTAATAAAGTTCTCGTTAAATTCGTGTTTTGCATTACTGTCAATTACAACACCTGATGCGACTGAAATTTCAGATATATTTTTATAATTTAAAATTGATCTAATAATAATATTGAACTTCATGTCACCATTAAATTTTATATAACCAAAGCTACCTGTATAAATATTTCTATTCTCTTTTTCCTGTTTGTTTAAAAGATTAAGAGTACTTATTTTAGGACATCCAATAACAGAACCACCAGGCATCATTGCTTTTATAATTTCAATATTTTTTACACCTTTATTTAGTTTGCCAGTAATTAAACTTACGTAATGATATAAGTCTTTATATTCCTCAACTGTTTTTTCTTTTTTTAATTTTACAGTTCCTGGCTGGCATATTCTTGAAAGATCATTTCTTTCCATATCAACAATCATGTTGTGCTCTTTGGTCTCTTTAATATTGGTTCTAAAAAAAGTTAAAGCTTTTTTATTATTGATTTTTGATGTCTTTCTCAAGGTACCGGCTATTGGTTTGGTTGATATATTCATACCATTTTTTGTAATTAAATTTTCAGGGGAGCAACTGATAATTGAAAAGTTTTTATCTTTAATCATAAAAGCTTCAGGTGCTAAATTAGATTTAGCAAGTCTACAAAAAAAATCTAAAGGATCTATTTTTGATTTATTCTTATATTTTGTACATATTTTAATCTGATAAGTTTCTCCTGATCTTATCTTTTTCTTAAACTTATTAAAAATTTTTGTGTATGCAGTCTGGTTTATATTTATCTTAAAACTTTTAGCTATTTTACTGGTTTTATTTGATTTATAAACAAGGTCTTCTTTTAAGCTTATTTTAGATTCTGGCTTATAAAAAATACCTTTAGGAAAATTTATACTTTTTTGTTTTGGTAATTTAATCCCAATAAGATTATTCAATAGTTCGTACCCAAAGAAACCTATTAATAAATCTGTATTTTTATAATTTTTTTTAAGCTTAAATTTTGTATCTAAAAAATCTTTAATATTTCTATTATTCAAAATTATTTTTTTTGAGAAATCAGTATAAAGGTCAAAACCTTTTTTTTTTTTGTAAATTACAAAAGGTTTATTTGAATTATTAATTCTATCTAAGTAATTTTCTCTAATCAATTTTCTAAGCTGTTTGAAGTCTTGGAACTTGTTTTTCTATTATGGGTAGATGTATCAAGCCTGCAAAGACTGATAAAGCAATAGATATGTACCAAGCATAATCATATGAACCATATAAATCATGAAATACTCCTCCAAGGTATGCTCCAAAAAAAGAACCAACTTGATGACTCAAAAAAACAATACCATATAATAGTCCTATATATTTTGTGCCAAATATAAAGCCCACTAACCCCATGGTAGGAGGAACCGTTGAAAGCCAAAGAAAACCAAAAGCCATACCAAAAAATATAGCTATGATTGGGCTAGGTGGTAGAAAAATAAATATAGCAATTACCAGGCCTCTTGCAAAATAAATTATACTAAGAATTATTTTTTTGCTAAATTTTTGAGCTAAATATCCCGATGTTAATGTTCCAAATATATTAAATAAACCAATCATTGATAAGATTGTTACTGTACACCATTCGGGTAAGCCCCTATCACTTATATAAACGGGTATATGTGTTGCAACTAATGTTATATGCCATCCACAAACAAAGAATCCTAGGGTTAAATAAATAAAACTTTTATTATCAAAAGCTTCTTTTAAGGCTTCTAAAGCTGTTTGGTTGTCATTTATTTTCCCTCCAACAACATTTTTTGGCGTGGTTAGAAAGAAAGCTAAAATTAATCCTATAACAATAAATGCTGCAAAAATTAAAAGAGTATTTTCCCACCCATTTTCTACTAGTGAGTATCTTACAAATATTGGTGATATAAAATATCCAAACGAGCCTGAAGCTGTAACAATTCCCATTGCTAAAGTTCTATTAGATTGGGGAAAATGTTTGGCGACAACTGAAACTGGAATACTTATTGCTGTTGCTCCAAGTGCAACACCAATTAACACACCTATTGCAGTTACAAAATATAGTCCTGTATTGTACTGTGAATAAAGTAATAAGATACCTGCTAAGTAAAAAACAAAACCAATAGATACAGCTATATGTCCACCATACTTGTCTGTAATGACACCAAACCAAGGACCAAAAACTCCCCAAAGAAGCATTTGCAGACCTAGTGCAAATCCAAATTGTGAAAGAGTAATTCCTAAGTCAGTTGAAAAATCAAAATAAAACATCCCAAACGTTTGTCTAATTCCAAGAGACACAATTACAATTGCGCAGGCTGAAATCAGAGTGACTAAGACGGTTTTATTTTTAATAAATTTTTCAGATGACATTTAAAGATCACTTTAAATGTTTTAGTGATTGCTTTATATCAGCGATAAGGTCGCTAGGATCCTCTAAACCTATATGTAATCTAACAATATGTTCATTTTTTTCTAACTTGAGATATTTTCTATTTCCTTGTTCTCTTACATTTTGGTGCAATGCCAAACTTTCAAACCCTCCCCAGCTGTAACCGTGTCCAAATAATTTTAAATTATTGACAAATTTAACAACCACTTTTTCACTTTTAGCTTTAATTCTTAAACCCATCAAACCTGAAGCTCCAGAATAATATTTTTTCCACATTCTAAAATTATAAGAATCTTTTTTATATGGATATAACAACGTAATATTTTTAAATTTGGATAAAAACCCTGCAACTTTTTTTGCATTCTCCCTATGTCTATCCAACCTAACATCTAAAGTTCTTAATCCTCTTGTTATTAAATAAGCATCGTCGGGTCCTAACCTTAAACCCGTCACTCTTTCTGCTGCTTTTACTTTTGCGAAAACTTTTTTGTTAACTGCTAAACTTCCTCCCATAACATCAGAGTGTCCAGAATAATATTTTGTAGCCGACACAATCGACATGTCAAACCCAAGCTTAATAGGTTTTAAAAAATATGGAGTTCCCCATGTATTATCAATTGCAGTTAAAATTTTATTTTTTTTTGCAATAGAGATAATTTTGCCTAAATCTTGAAAATCAAAAGTATTACTTCCTGGATTTTCAACAAAAATTAATTTAGTTTTTTTTGTAATAGCTTTTTCTAATGTTTTAAGATCATGTGGATCATAAAAAGTTGTTTTAATATTAAATTCTTTTAAAAAATCTTGTGAAAGTAATCGAGTTGGACTGTAAACTGGATCAGCTACTACAATTTCATCACCAGGTCTTGTGACGCTAAAAATTGCAAGAAAAACAGCTCCAAAACCTGTTGGTGTTAAAAAAGTAAAATAACTTTCCTCTAGTTTGGATAAAATTTGTTGTAAAATATGAGTAGTTGAAGTTCCTTGTCTTCCATAATCAAAGTGTCCTCCTGTGGGGTTTTTTTTTGCTTTATCTTGTGTTTTTCTAATATCTTGCATCGATTTAAAAATAATCGTTGAAGCTCGTACAATTGGTGGATTAACAGACTGATTATGAAAGTCTTTTGCCGTGTGCTTTAAAAAGGTTTTAAAAGAATTGCTCATAATAAAATTTGATATGTTAAGAAGACAATGCTATATCCCGTAAAAAACGTCAATAAATTAATAAATAGGACTGAATGAGTTACCCGAAGAAACATAGAGGTAGAAGAAAACAAGGCTCTAAAAAGAGAAGAGCTAAGAGAAAAAATAAGAAGAAATAATTCTTCTATTCTTTAATCCACCCACCCCCAAGAACTTTATGGCCATATTGGTCTTTGCTGTAGAATACGCATGCTTGTCCTGGTGAAATACCATCTTCGGGAGTAAGTAAATTTACTTGAGCTGTATTATCAGCTTTTACTTCAACTTTTGCTTCAAGAAGATTTCCGGTAGATCTCACTTTTACAAAAATATTTTTATCTAGATCTTTTTTGTCAGTTAATAAATTTAGATCTTTAAGGGATATGTTTTTTTTTCCAAGATTTTCTTTTGGCCCAACTATTATTTCATTATTTTCTGAATTTATTTTTAGAACATACAAAGGCTCTTTATCTGAAACTTTAATCCCTTTTCTTTGACCAATTGTAAAATTAATAATTCCATCATGAACACCGATTACTTTACCTTCCAAATTCTTAATATTTCCTTTTTGAAAAGAGTCTGGTCTAAATTTTCTAATCACTGATGCATAATCTCCATTGGGTACAAAACAAATGTCTTGGCTATCTGGTTTATCAGCAACATTTAAATCTAACTCTTTTGCAATTTCTCTTGTTTTGTTCTTCAACATTCCCCCTAACGGAAATCTTAAATAATCTAATTGTTCACGAGTTGTATTGAATAAAAAATAACTTTGATCTCTATTTTCATCAATTGCTCTGTACATATTGTTGGAGTTATTTGCAGTAATATTTTTTACATAATGACCCGTTACTAATGCATCAGCTTTGAGATCTTTAGAAACTTCAAATAAATCTTTAAATTTTACAGTTTGGTTGCATTGAACACATGGTATTGGGGTTTCCCCATTTAAATAACTATTAACAAAGTTATCTATTACACCTTGTTTAAACTTATCTTGATAATATAAAATTTTATGCTCAATTCCTAGTTTATGAGCAACACGTTTTGCATCCATGATGTCTTGTCCAGAACAACACTGTTTAGATTTAGCTACTTCTTTTCCATCATCATAAAGTTTTAAAGTTATTCCTATAACCTTATAACCTTCATTTTTCATAATCCCGGCTACAGTTGAAGAGTCTACTCCACCAGACATGGCTACTACTACTGTAGTATCCTCGGGTTTTTTATTAATTCCAATAGAGTTTAATTCTTTATTCATAAGGTGGTATTTATACTTATTTACAATATAAGTTAAATTAAATGATTTTAGATTACGAACCAGGTGACAAAGTCACTAATCCAAACAATAAAGACTGGGGTATTGGACAGGTTCAATCCATAATCAATGACAAAGTAACAGTTAATTTTGAAAATGCTGGGAAAAAAGTAATTCATGCTAAAAATGTTGAATTAAAACGAATTAAATAAATTTGAAATGAATATTAAAATAATAGTAGAAAAATTAATTGATCCTTTTTTAAAAGCTGGAGACCTATCAATTTCCCTAAGAGAAAAAGGATTAAAAAAAGAAATTAAATCTGACAACACACCTGTGAGTAATGGTGATCTTGAAGTTAATAAGTTTATAACAAAAAAAATATCTGAAATTACACCAAATATACCAAGTATATCAGAAGAAACATCTGACAATAAAGATAATACTAAATTAAAAGATTTTTGGTTGGTTGATCCTATAGATGGAACATACGATTATATTAATAACTTAGAAGAGTTCACAATTAACGCTGGATTAATTATTAACAATAAACCTGCTGCAGGATTAATTTATGCTCCTGCCAAAAAAAGAATGTTTTATTCTTATGGTGAAGGTGATGCTTATGAATTAAGTGACGGAAAAACAACAAAACTAAATGAAAAGGATACTGTTACTAGACCAATTAAATTTATTTCTTACTCAAATAAAATTAAACCTGAAATTCAAAAAATCTATCAAGATATTGGTGTGGTTGAAAATGTGAGAATGAAAAGTTCACTTAAGTTTTGTGTGGTTGCAGCAAGTGAATATGATGGCTATGTTGCTGAACCAAGAGCTTATGAATGGGATATAGCAGCAGGTCATGCAATATTAATACATTCGGGTGGTACTGTTACTGATTTTAATGGAGATGAAATACTTTATGGGAAAAAAGATTTAAAAAACCCAAGCTTAATTTTAAAGAGTAAAAATATATTATAATGGATGAGCAGTTAAGAATTATACTTATTATAATAGTTTCCGTTTCAATTTTTGGCTTATTAGTTTTTGTATTTGTTAAAAACTATGTAAGACAAAAAATTAATAATTTAGTTGAAGACGAAAAAGATAAAAAAACTAAAGTAGATTGATTATTTTAAGGTATTCATCTTTTTCTATATCCATTACTTTTCTTGAGGTTTCAAAATCAAATCCGTTTCGTGCTAATAAAGATATATCTTTCTTATAAAATAATGTTCTATTATCTTCAGCTCTTGCTGGCCCTATTCTTTTTTTCTTACAAATTTTTATAGCAGAGAAAAAATCTTGGTCAGAGTTATCTTCTTTGATCTTATCAACAGTATCTTTTATAAATTCACCATGAATTCCTTTTCCTATTAAATAATTTCTGATTTTATTAATAGAATTTCCTCTTTGGATCATACTTTTTGCTTTGCTTTCAGAATAAAATTGATCATTTATAAATTTATTTTTTTCTAGATCTGATAAAACAATATCAATCAATTTATTGACGTCTTTTTTTTTAACATCAGAAGAAGAGAGTTTCATATATTTTTTAAGTAAATAAGTTTTTAACTGTTGTTTTGAAGGTGCGTATTTTTCAACATAAGCAAATGCAAAGTTTCTCATCTCTTCCACTGTTACTTGGAGTGTTTTTTTTCTATTTCTTATAGGAATCATGGGTAGATTTTATATAATATATATAAATGATCGAACAAATTTATACTTATTTTACTATTGAGACACTTTATATGTGGATCAATATAGGTGTATTACCTTTTTGGTTTATACTAATTTTTTTTCCACAGTCTCATTTAGCTAGAATTTTTGTAGCCTCAATATTTCCAATATTTATTTTAAGTGGTGCTTATATTTTTGTTTTATATAAATCTTATTTACTTGGTTACGATTTTGTTGGTAATTTTACGTTATATCTAGGGTTGGATGAACTTTCTATATTGTTTGAGGATCATTTATATTTGATGCTTTTTTGGACTCATTTTATTGCAATCAATTTATTTATAGGTGGGTGGATCGTTAAAGACTCTCAAAAATTTTACATACATAAAATCTTGGTAGCAATCCCTTTGATCGTTACTTATTTAATTGGGCCAATTGGTTTATTTTTTTATTGGATTATTAGAATTTTCTACGCAAAAAGAATGAATTTGTATGAGTAGTTATGTTGATTTTTATTTTGATATAATAAGCCCTTATTCTTACATAGCTCACAAAAAAATACAAAAAATTAAAGAAAATAAAAAAGTTATTTTTAATTACAAACCTATTTTATTAGGTGGACTTCATAATCTAGCAGGAATAAGCGCTCCTGCATTTAATAAATATAAGATGAAAAATATGCAAAATGATTGTGAATTAGTTTCAAAAAAAAATGATATTTCTTTTATATGGAATTCAAAATTTCCAATTAATTCTCTTTCAATAATGCGTGGCTATTTATCAGTTAATGATAATCAAAAAGATAAATACTTAAATGTTTTTTTTGATGCTTATTGGAAAGATAATTTAAATTTATCATCTGAGAAAGAATTTTTAAAATTGTTAGAAAACTTAGAAATAGATAGTAAAATCTTTTTTGAGAAAATTAAACAACAATCAACAAAAGATGAATTAAAAGAATTAACTAGTGATGCTTTTAAAAAAGAAGTATTCGGCGCACCGACGTTTATTGTTAATAATAAAATTTTTTGGGGACAAGATCGTCTTGAATATGCTCTTGAAGAATTAAATTAAACTATTTTAAATTTGCTTTGACTAATTGAGCCAAAACCACCTTCTATATGTGATATTTTTTCATATCCCATATTTTTTAAAGCTTTAACTGCTAAAGCAGATCTTACACCACCAGCACAAAATAAAACCATTTCTTTATTTTGATCTAAAACACCTTGTTGAAACAAAGCACTGTTAGGATCCAAATAAATTTCTAACATTCCTCTAGGTATGTGAACTGAATTTTCTACTTTACCAGTGCTTTCTAATTCACGAGCATCTCTGATATCAATTAAATTGCAATTGTTATCTTCAACCATTTTTAAAGCTTCATTAGCATTAATTGTTTTTATTTCTTGCATCGCTTCTGAAACTAAAGTTTGAATTGATTTTATAGTCATAATTTTTATTTTAAATTATATCAAAAACATTATATTGCTAGACAATTATGTTAAAAATTAACACTAAAGCTCCAAATTTTAAACTTCCATCAACTTCAAAAGATGATTACTCAATAAAAAATTCAATAGGTAAATATATTGTTATTTACTTTTATCCAAAAGACGACACCCCAGGATGCACTATTGAAACTAATGATTTTAATAAATCACTTACTAAATTTAAAAAATTAGAATGTGAAGTATATGGAGTTTCTAAAGATAATTTAAAAAGTCATGATAAATTTAGGGATAAATATAAGATAAAATTTGATTTATTGGCTGATGAAGAGCTAAAAGTTCTTAAGAAATATAAAGTTTGGGGTAAAAAAAAGTTTATGGGCAGAGAATTTATGGGCGTCCTTAGAACTACTTTTTTAATAGATAAAAAGGGTAAAATTATAAAGATTTGGGACAACGTTAAAGTTAAGGATCACGCAAAAGAAGTCTTGGAATTCCTTAAAAACCTTTCACAAAAATAAAAAAGGCCCCTTATTTCTAAGGGACCTTTAACGTTATAGAGAGATAATTTTTTAGTCTCTGATCGCGTAAGCTTTAACACCAACTTCAGCAACATCAGTTCCAAGTTTTTCTGCTTGAGCACTAATTCTTAAGCCAATAGTTTCTTTGAGCGTTTTAAAAACTATATAAGAAAGTACAAAACTAAATACACAAACTGCTAGTACACCTGTAAACTGTGTTCCAAATGTTGTGTCTGGATTTGAAATTGGAACAACCATTGTTCCAAAAATACCTGCAAACATATGAACTGGGATTGCACCGACTACATCATCTATGTGTTTCGACTCTAGAAACTTAGTTCCAAAGTACATTATGATGGCTCCGATAGAACCAATTACCATTGCAAGGATTGGACTTGGGTTTAAAGGTTCAGCAGTTATTGCAACAAGACCAGCTAAAGCACCATTTAGCATCATAATGATATCTGTTTTACCACCAATTAATCGAGTAACTAACGCTGCAGTTACTGTTCCAGCTGCACCTGCTAAATGAGTGTTAACTGCAATTTTACTAATTGCTGTAACATCATCAAAAGTTCCAACTGCTAATTGACTGAAACCATTAAAACCAAACCAGCCAAACCATAATAAAAATGTTCCAAGTGTAACTAAAGGAATGCTAGAAGCAGCAAAAGGAACTAAAGATTTAGTTTCTCCTTTTTTTCCAAATCTACCAGCTCTTGCACCTAAAACTATTACTCCTGCTAATGCTGCAGCACCACCGCAAGCATGAACTAAAGTAGATCCAGCAAAATCAGAAAAACCAGCAGTAGCTAACCAACCACCACCCCACTGCCAACCCATAGAGATTGGATAAATAAATGCAGCCATAATTGCTGAGAAAATAAAGAATGGCCAAATTTTAATTCTTTCTGCAACAGCACCAGATACTATAGATACCGTCGCACAAACAAACATTGCTTGATAAAACCAATCAGAATAATCTGAATAACCAGTTCCAATTTCTGAAGCATCGCTCCAAATTTTGAATGTTCCTATGTACCCACCCTCAGGTATTCCATATGCAAGATTATAACCGCATAGAAAAAATACAATTGACGCTATAGCAAATTTACCAATATTTTTTGCAGCAATTGTTGATACACTTTTAGTCGTTACTAAACCGCACTCAAGCATACAAAATCCTGCAGCCATAAATGCAACTAATACACCACCTAAATAAAAACCTAGAGTGTTAAAAATATATTGTCCTTCAGCTGATATAGTAGTTTCTGCTGAGGCTAAACCTGTAATGCTGAAAAAGATTACAGAACTAATTGTTAAATTTTTAAATAAATTAATCATTATCTCTCCTTGTTATGATGGTACTTTTATTAAAGTTTTTTATTTTAAGAATTGCTGATTAATCAAAAGAGTTATGACGATAGAACATGTGTATAAAAAAAAGGCCCCAAAAAGGGGCCTTTTGTAACTATAGGAGAGAGATAGTTATTCTTTTTTAGAGGCTCTCCAATGAGATAACAATATGGAGATCGAAGAGCCTCTTTATTGCATACAATTAGTCTCGTATCGCGTAAGCAATTACACCTGTTTCAGTAACGTCAGTACCTTTAATTTCAGCTTCTTTGCTTAATCTGATACCAAATAAGCCCTTCATTATCGACCACACGATGTAAGACACCACAAATACAAAAATGTTAATTGAAAGCACACCAATTAGCTGAGCACTAAAATTTGCATCAGTATTAGTTAGTGGAACTGCAAGTGTACCCCAAATTCCAGCAAATAAGTGAGCTGGTATTGCACCTACAACATCATCTAATTTAAAATTAAATAATAATTTAGTTCCAAACACTACGATCAATCCACCAATTGCTCCAATTAAAATTGCTGCAAATGGTGATGGTGCTAAAGGTTCTGCGGTGATAGCTACTAAGCCACCAATTGCTCCGTTTAACATTTGAATTACGTCTGTTTTACCAAACATTAATCTTGTAATCACACCTGCTGCTAATACACCACCACAAGCTGCAAGATTTGTATTGATAAAAATTGTTGAAATCGCAACCGCATCATCAAAAGTTCCTAATGCTAATTGAGATCCACCATTAAATCCAAACCAACCTAACCATAGGATAAACACACCTATTGTTACTAAAGGAATAGAAGATGCCGCAAATGGTTGTAACGCTTTTGGTTGACCTTTATTGTCAAATCTTCCAGATCTAGCACCTAACAAAATAATACCTGCTAATGCAGCTGCACCACCTGTTGAGTGAACTAAAGTTGAACCAGCAAAGTCAGAGAAACCGATTTCAGCTAACCAGCCTCCACCCCACTGCCAACCCATTACGATTGGATAAATTACTCCAGCTAAAATAGCCGCAAATAAGAAGAACGGCCATAACTTGATTCTTTCTGCCATAGCACCTGAGCAAATTGAAACTGTTGTTGCACAGAATACCATTTGGAAAAACCAATCAGAACCATCTGCATAACCAGTATCAATTGCACTTGCATCTGACCATGGTGTGAATGTTCCAATATATCCACCTTCTGGAATACCATAAGCTAAGTTGTAACCAACTAGCCAAAACATAATTCCAGCAATTGCGTAAAGCCCAATGTTCTTTGCACAAATTACTGAAACACTTTTTGAAGTTACCATACCAGATTCTAGCATTGCAAAACCTGCCGCCATGAACATGACAAGGAAACCACAAATTAAAAATAATAGAGTATTAAAAATAAACCCCACTTCAGCAGACACTGTTGTCTCTGCCATACCTGCACTACTCATGTTTAGTAAAAACACTAAACTTAGTAATGGTGCAGTTATTCTCTTTATTAATTTAGTCATAAGACCTCCTGTTGTAGAGATAACTTATAATTTTATTAATTTTAAAAACTAACGCTGATTAGGAAAAATGGGTATGCAGTTTTTGCATATAGTAACAGCCCTAAACGTTTTTTAAAGACGTTAGGGCTGTTAAAAAAAATAATTATTTATTGAATACTTCTTTTAAAGCTTTTGCTGGTAAGAATTTTACTTTTTGAGAAGCGGCGATTTGAATTTGCTCACCTGTTCTCGGGTTTCTTCCAACTCTAGCTTTTCTCTTAGCCACTTTATAAGTACCAAATCCAGCAATTTTTACTGAATCATCACCTTTTAGTGCATCTAAAATAGTGTTGGTAATTGTATCAAATGTTCTTTCAGCATCGGCTTTACTCAAATTTAGAGAGCCTGAAAGCTGTGCAATTAATTGTTTTTTGTTCATTTTAGCTCCGGTTATGTTGGTTAATATTCATATTTATTATAAAGGTTGATAAATCAAGCTTTTTTTTAGTGTCTAAATTTTTTTTAGATACAATATCTTGTATAAAGATAAATAAGTGTTGATTTTACTTATCTTTTAGACTTCTAGAAATATTAAATTAATTGAATAAACCTAGGTCTTTTAGGTCATTAAAGGTTGTAAAAAACATCAATGATATCAACAAAAACATTCCGATTCGAAAAAAACCTTCCTGCATTTTCTGTGATAAAGGACGTCCTAAAACCTTCTCAAATGCATAAAACATTAAGTGTCCTCCATCCAACATTGGTATTGGAAATAAGTTAATTAAACCAAGGCTTATTGAAATATAAGCCATTATTGAGATAAAAGGTAAGATACCAATTTCAGCAACTTGTCCTGTAATTTTTGCAATTCGAATAGGGCCTCCTAATTGAGAAGTGTCCCCACTCCCTTTAATCATACTTCCTATGTATTTTAGAGAAGAAGCGCTAACAAAATACACTTCTTTAAATGAATGAATTATTGCTTGAGCAGGTCCTAATTTTACATGGTTAATTTCATTATTAACTGCTCCAAGTTGAATGCCGACCATTCTTTTATTAATCATATTGCCTAGATTATCTTCACTAAAGACAATATTAGGTTTAACTTTTATTAAATATTCTTGATCCAATCGTTCAACTTTAAAATCGATTATGTCCCCTGTTGATGTTGTGATAAATTTTGCAACATCCATAATGCTTTCAACTTTACTGCCATCAATTTCTAAAATAATATCATTATCTTGAAGTCCACCAACCATAGCTGGACTATCTTTTTGAACTTTAGTGATCATTGCTGGGGTAAAATCTTTACCTACAAAAGTATAAATACAAAAGAATATTGCTATCGCTAATATGAAATTAGCTAAAGGCCCACCAAATACTATTAAAGCTCTTTGATATAAGGGTTTTATAACAAATAACTTTTTTTGGTCTTCTTTATTGTATTGTTTTAATATTTTTTCATGATCAGCTTGTGAAAATACATTTCTATCTCCAAAAAACTTGACGTATCCTCCAAGTGGGATCCAACAGATCTTCCACCTGGTACCTGATTTATCATTCCAACCAAATATTTCTTTACCAAATCCTATAGAAAAATCAGTGACCCCTACCCCATATCTTCTTGCAAAATAATAATGACCATATTCGTGGATAAATACCACAACTAAAATCAAGATAATGAATGGAATAATATAAGTTAGCATAATCTATATTTTAAATGAATATTGAAACATTCTCAACCCCTCATTACCAAAAGAATATTTCATAAAGAGCAGATTGCTCAAATATAAACTTGATCAATGCATCTTGCATTGAAAACAAGCTCATAGCGATAAGGATTAAAACAATTCCTTTTGAATTATTATCTGTGCTCATTAATATTAATAATGAGGTGGTTTTTTATCTTCTTTAATGACCCCTGATGCAATCTCCCCATCCATTTCTATAATTCTCTTATTTAAATCAGTAATTTCTTTTTTAAGAACTTTAATCTCTTTTTGTTGAGAATAAAGCTCATTACTTAAGTCTGATAATTCTTGCTGGAGATAAGTAACTTGTTCTTCTAAATTTTTATTAACTTTTATTGTCATGATTAATCCCAAAAAGTTTTTTAATTTTATCTTTATAAGAATAATATAAAGAAAAGCAGATCAAACCTACTAATATTACCCCAACAAATATTCTTAAATACTGATTAAAGAACAAGTTTATAAATTCAGTCATATTAAAATTATATTAATTAAGATCAAAAATTTTTATTTTAAAGTTCCCTCTAAAACATACTTTAATATTCTTACCACCTGCATTTGATCTGAGGCAACAGCTGAGGCTGCAGCATCTATTTCTTTTAAAGCATGCTGATGATCTTCATTTTGTATAACAATAATTGATTTATTTAATGCAGATGCATATCCTGCATCAAAAGCTGCATTCCATTGTTTGTATTTTTCGCCAAATTTTACAACGACCACATCACTGTCTTTAATAGACTTTTTGGTTCTAATTGAATTGATATTGGCACCTTTTCTATCTTTCCAAAAATTTTTTTCTTCAGCGCCTAATATTTCAACACCGCAATCATCTGATGACGGGTGATCAGTTACAGGAGATGAAAATTGAATATCTAAATTTTGTTTTTTACAATTTTCAATTATTTCTTCACGCCAATTAGTGTGAATTTCACCCGCTAAATATACTTTTAACATTTTTTCTCCTGTTTACTGTTAATTCTTTATCTTAGATAATTTTTATTAATATAAATCAATATATCAAATGTTTAACTTGTCTTTAATTGCATAAAACCACACAGCTAATCTAAAATAAAATGTCCTTAATTGAGGAAAAATAAACCTTTTAGGTAATCCTTTATAAATCTTTGAGATATTAAGATCTTTACTGTTGGATGAAAAAACTAGCTTAGATAATTGTTTTCCAGTCCAAGGGGCTGCGCTAACCCCTACCCCGTTATAGCCAAATCCATAATATATCTCTTCATTTTCAATTTTGCCAATAGATGGGGCAAGCTTTTGAGATAAGGCAATTAACCCACGCCAGTTATAATCAATTGTAACATTGGACCACTTCGGAAAAATATCTTTTAAAAACTTTTCCATTTTTATGGACATTGCTAAATTTGACTGGTCGCTTCCTGTTAAATCTCCTCTGGTTCCAAATAAAATTCGGTTATCAGGCAACTTTCTATAATAATACAAAAGGTTTTTAGTGTTAGAGATGGGTGAAAATGTTTTAAAGTTATGAGCATTCAGTTCATCCTCATTAAGTTTTCTAGTTACTATTACATTTGAAATGACAGGAAGTACTCTTCCATCCATTTGAGGAATTAACCCTTCTTGATAAAAACCATTCGTTGCAACTACTATTTTCTTAGATCGAATAAATCCTTCTTTAGTTTTTAAGATATAAGATCCATTTTCTTTGTCTATTTTATCAACTTTAGTGTGTTCAAATATTTTTAATTTTTTTGATAAAGCATATTTTGCAATACCATTTACAAATTTAAGAGGATTGATTGCAAATCCTGGTTTATATGAAAATGCTCCATATTGTTCAGTTCCTACATGTCCAATTTCATTAAATTCTTCTTTTGAATAAATTTTAGTTTCAATACCAAACTCAGATTTATAAACCTCAGCTTGTTCTTTAATTTGCTCAAATTTATTTTTATGATGAGCAACGACATAGTTACTGTCTCCGGTTACATCACAATCAATATTATATTCTTTAATGATATCTTTAGTGTGGTTTGAGCCCTCTACTGAATTTTTAAAAAACTTTTTTGTCTCATCTACCCCATAAATAGATTGCATTTTTTTAAAAGACATCTTGCTTGGAGGTAAGCAGTTAAATCCAGCATTCCTTGAAGATGCACCCCAACCTATTTTTCCAGCTTCAACTAAAATCACATCTAAGTTATGATTTTCTATTAAATTAATTGCACAAAGTAATCCAGTGTATCCTCCACCGATCACTACAATTTCTGAATTAGTATCTTTTGTAAGTTTATCTATTTGTAAATTTTCGTTTGAATTATCTTCCCAGTAACTACTGACTGGAGTATCAAATTTATAAATATCTGAATGATATAAATTGTTCATTTATTTAAGAGTACTTAAACTTGTAACAAGTGTCTAATTTTCTAAACAGCTTGAACCAATGAAGTACTGTTATTGGTAGGTTTATTAACATCTTTTGAAACTTCATGAAAAATAAGATCTGGTTTACTGCATTCCTTTAAAAATACTGAACCTTGTAACTCTAAATTTAAATATCGATTAACATCTGTTTGATTAATGATAACTGGTTGACGGTGATGTATTTCAGTATTGTTATCTTTTGCTTCTTCTGTAATTAAACAAAATTGATCCTCTTCATAAATACCTGCAAAGAATATTGTTTTAGTATCTTTTCTTGTAAAATAATGAGGAGTTTTCTCTTTTTCTTCTCTTTTCCATTCATAAAAACCATCGGCTACTGCAACACATCTATTGTTCTTAATTAGTTTTTTAAATGAAACTTTTTCATCAATGGTCTCTAATCTTGCATTAATTAAAGCTTTAAAATCTTTATCTTTAGCCCAACCTGGAATTAAGCCCCATTTAAGAGATTCTAATGTGTTCCCATTTTTATATTTTTTAATAACTGGAAGCTTTTGATACGGATGAGCGTTATAATTTTCGGTATCTTCTACTTGAATTGCAGATTTAACTAATTTGCTAGTTTTAGTAACCGGATTTTTAACCACATATCTTCCACACATAGTTTTATTTTAGCAAATAGAATAGATTAAGTCGATACGGTGGTTTTAAGCATATTGGCCCGCAACATAACCAGAAGACCAAGCCCATTGAAAATTATACCCACCTAAATGTCCAGTTACATCAACTACTTCACCAATAAAGAATAAATTTTTGTGTTTATTAGACATCATTGTTTTTGATGATAATTCTTTAGTATTAACCCCACCTAAAGTGACTTCTGCTGTTCTGTACCCTTCTGATCCTGTTGGATTGATTAACCAAGAATTTATATTCTCACTTAGTTGTTTTAATATTTTATTAGATAATTCAGAAATATTTCCAGTTACTTTATTTTCGTTGCAAATAATTTGAGCTAATCTTTTGGGTAAAATTTCACTTACGATATTTAAGATATCAAATTTTGGATTTAACTTTCTTTTTTCTTCTAATAAATCGTAAACATTTAATTTTGGTGAAAGATTAACTTTAATATTATCACCCTGTTTCCAGTAAGATGAAATTTGTAAAATAGAAGGACCACTTAAACCTCTATGCGTAAATAACATTCCTTCTTGAAATAAAACTTTATTAAATGAGACTATCGCTTCAACAGAAAGACCAGTTAACTCTTTACAGATTTCTAATATCTTTTCATTAAACGTTAAGGGCACTAAAGCAGGTAAGGTTTCAATAATGTTGTGATCAAATTTCTTAGCAACCTCATAACCAAATGAAGTCGCACCAATTTTAGGAACTGATAATCCACCAGTTGCAACAATTAAAGATTGGCATGAATATTCTTCATTTTCCGTTGATACAAGATACTGATCATTATCTTTATCAACATTCTTTATAATAAATTCTTTTAAAACAGTTACATTTGCCAACTCACATTCTTTAAGTAGCATTTCAACAATTTGTTGAGCACTATGATCGCAAAATAATTGTCCTAATTTTTTTTCATGAAATTTAATCTCATACTTATTTATTAAATTGATAAAATCGTTTTGGGTATATTGACTTAGAGCTGATCTTACAAACTTTGGGTTTTGAGAGAGAAATTTGCTTGGATTAGTGTTGATATTAGTAAAATTACATCTACCTCCTCCAGAAATTCTAATCTTCTCGCCTATTTTTTTATAATGATCAACTAACAAGACTTTACGACCACGCTTGCCAGCTTCAATAGCACTCATCATGCCAGCTGCACCCGCTCCTATTATAATTACATCGTATTGAATACTCATAACTAATAGTGAGTTTTATTTACCAAATATTTTCAATTTAACTCCATAATCAACAGCTAAACTGTAATCAGGATCGTCATCACTATCAACTACCAACTGACCTGTTTTACTCAAAAGCTTATGGCAATCTTTAGTTAAATGTCTTAATTTAATTTTTTTTCCAAAACTATTATATTTATGAGCAACATCTTCAATTGCTTTTAATGCAGACTGATCGATTACTCTAGACTTTGCAAAATCAACAATCACTAACTTTGGATCTTGTTCAGGAGTAAATAATTCTAAAAAACTATTAGCTGAACTAAAAAACAGAGGTCCTTCAATTTCATAAACTTTAGCACCCTTATCTGTTTTTGAAGGTCTCTCGATAGCTCTAATTCTTGAAGCAGTTTTCCATGCATAAACTAAAGCTGACACAATAACCCCTACAATCACTGCAACTGCTAAATCTTCTAACACTGTTACAACCGTTACAAGCACCGTGACTAGGGCGTCACTTTTTGGCACCATCATTAAAAACTTAATTGAATTCCATGCAAAAGTTCCAATCACCACCATAAACATTACCCCTACTAAAGCTGCAATAGGGATCATCTCTATATAATTTGAGGTATATAAAATAAAAATTAATAAAAATACTGCAGCGGCAATACCAGCTAAACGCGTTCTACCACCTGATCTTACATTGATCATTGATTGACCAATCATGGCGCAACCACCCATTCCTCCAAAAAAACCAGTTACTGAATTTGCAAATCCTTGAGCTAAGCATTCTTGGCTGGCCCCACCTCTTTTATTAGTAATCTCTCCTACTAAGTTTAAAGTTAACAAGCTCTCTATTAATCCAATCGATGCTAAGATAAATGCATAGGGAAAAATAATTTTTAATGTATCAAGATTTAATGGAACATTTGGAATTGAAAAATAAGGCAATCCTCCTTTAACGCTAGCTAAATCTCCAACGCTTGGAATATCAATTTTAAGAGCAAGAACTAATACTGTTGTTAAAAGTATTGCAACTAAAGTTGATGGAACTACTTTTGTAAGCTTGGGCAAGAACCAAATGATAAACATAGTAAGTAAAACAAAAACAATAGAATAAAGTAATATATCTCCTGATATCCAAACTGATTGTCCAAGATCATTTATAGTTTTAAACTGACTTAGTTGAGAAATGCCAATTACGATTGCTAGTCCATTGACAAAACCTAACATCACAGGCTCAGGTACCATTCTTATAAATTTTCCTAGTTTAAAAACACCAGCTAATAATTGTAAAACTCCCATTAAAACAACCGTTGCAAATAAATATTCAGCACCATGTTCAGTTACCAATGAGACCATCACTACAGCAAGAGCACCTGTTGCACCTGATATCATTCCAGGTCTTCCACCAAATACAGCAGTAATTAATCCAACAATAAATGCAGCATACAAACCAGATAAAGGTGCAACTCCTGCAACAAAAGCAAAAGCTATCGCTTCTGGCACCAATGCTAATGCAACTGTTAATCCTGATAAAATTTCTACCTTAAATAAAGAAAAGGATACCCCACCTTTTGGAATATAGTTCTGAGCATTAAAACTTAAAGATCTTGCAAGCGTCAACATTGCCTTAGACGGAGGTGTGGTTTTTTTCATCTAGTGATTGATTTTAAAATTTTTAATTAATTAAATTGATTGTCTTTTAATTAACTCTTCAATTTGTTCAATCATTACCTTGGATGATTTCATTGCAGGGTAAATTTCTTGAGCTTTTTGGTAGCTTCTCTTTGCTTTATCGTAATTCTTTAACTTTATATTGACCATTCCTTGCCCTGCTAAAGCTCCAAAATGTCTTTCTTCTAATTCTAAAACTTTATCAATATCATCTTGGGATTTTTGAAATTCTCCAACCATATAAAATACTGTTGCTCTTTTATTCCAAGCCTCAGCCCAAGCTGGATCTAATTCAATCGCTTCTGAAAAAACATCGATCGCTCTATTTAATTGTTGATCTTGAACTAACCTTGATCCTTCATCTAAAAGAGATGTCAATTTTTGATCTGTAGGATGAGTACTCCATAACATCCAAATTTGTTGGGCTATTCCTGATGATAAAGATGGAATGTTTTTTTTTAATTCTAAGAATAATTTATCCAACTCAATATTTCTATCATTTGCAATTAAGGGTGAGGTTGAAAGAAATAAAATAATAATAGATAGAATCTTTTTCATGAAAAAACGATAACAAAAAAATAATATTAAGTCTTTATAGATTTTTTAAGATAGCTTTTTTTAGTGTGTTACCAATGATAATTGTGCCTTGGTCATTTGGATGCATGCCGTCACTTAAATTAAATTCAGGTTTTTGTGCTACACCTTCAAGTAGAAATGGAATTAATTGCAAATTATATTCTTTAGATAAGTTAAAGAAAATTTTATCAAAAGATTCCTTATATTCAGAACCATACGAAGTAGGTGCAATCATTCCTGTAATGATTATTTTTATTTTTTTGTTTTTTGCGATTTGAATTATTTCTTCTAAATTATTTTTAGTTTCCTTAGGATTAATGCCTCTTAACATATCGTTAGCTCCAAGACATAAGATCATTAGATCGATATTAGATTGGGATAATGTCCACTCAGCTATATTTAATCCACCTGCTGATGTACTCCCTGAAACACTGCCATTGATGATTTTAATTTTATGTCCTTCTACCTCTAAACTATTTTGTAAAACTACTGATAAATGTTGTTCCTTAGGCAATCCATAGCCAGCCATTAAACTATCTCCAAACAAAATTACTTTTTCTATTGCACTTACCTTTATGGTGACTAGACAGAGTACGATTATTTTAATAATAAAACTTTTATTCATGAGCATTCTTCTTAAATTAAATAAAGTAAATCTTAAATACCAAACAGGTAAAGATAATATCAGAGTTTTAAAAGATGTTAACTTAACTACTAAGAAAAAAGAGACAATATCTATTGTTGGTGAAAGTGGATCAGGAAAAACCAGTCTTATTATGTTAATTGGAGGCTTAGAAAAAGCTACTTCTGGAAAAATTTTTTTTCAAAATCATGAGATTACAAAATTAAGCGAAGATGAAGTCTCAGAAATTAGAAGAAAAAATATTGGAATTATATTTCAGTCATTTTATTTAATCCCCAATTACACAGCAGTTGAAAATGTAGCCTTAACTCTTGAACTGAATAAATTCAAAAACCCAGAAAAAGAAGCAAAACTATTATTAGATCGATTTGGACTTAATCATCGATTTAATAATTTACCAAGCCAACTATCTGGCGGAGAACAACAAAGAGTTGCGATAGCAAGAGCGATTGCGATGAAACCAGAATTAATCTTAGCGGATGAGCCTACTGGAAATCTAGATACTGAAAATTCAGTAATGATTTCCGATATATTATTTAAATACGTGAAAGAAGAAGGTTCCTCACTCATTATGGTAACTCATGATCCAAAATTAGCTAACAAAGCTAAAAGAAAAATTAGAATTAAAGATGGAAAAATTAAATAATCCGTCTGAATTTAATCTAATTATTAAGTATGCTTTAAAAGATTTAAGCAGAAATTATAAAAAATTAACTAGTATTATTGTAACTCTTTTTATCAGTCTTTTCATTTTAAGTGCCATCTTCACCATTGAAGATAGTTTAAAAAAAGAATTAAATGATAATGCTAAAGCCCTGTTAGGTGGCGACCTTGAAATTGACTATAATCGTAATGAAGGAAGTCTTAAACTAGTCAATCAAGTTAAAGAGTTTGCAACCGTTTCTCAAATGATTGAATTTAGTACAATGATCTCAACCATTGGTAGAGACAAAAACAAATCTCTGTTTACTAGAATTAAAACTGTAGATACTAAATATCCTTTATATGGCTCTGTTGATTATGAGCCTGCTGGCGCATTTGATAGAATGCATAATGAACCCAATACTTTGTTAATAAATGAAAGTTTATCAAAAAATTTAAACTTAAAAATTAATGAAAAAATTAAAGTTCAAAATCAATTATTTACAATTATAGGAATTGTAAAATCCGTCCCTGATGTCAGTGGGTTTGTTGCTTTTGGTGATTGGGCACTTGCAGGAGATCAAACATTAGAAATTTTGAAACTTAATGGAATTGGCAGCTTTTTAAATTATGAATACAAAATAAAATTCAATGAAACAGATGATGCTGGTAAAATAGAAAAAAAAATAGAGAATATATTTAAAGATGATCAAAAAGTTAAACTTAGGTATCCTGAGAATTCTGCAAGTGGATTAAAGAGAATAATCAACAATTTTTCACAGTTCTTATCACTAGTTTCAATTAGTGCAATGTTGATTGCAGGAATTGGGATAGCAAATACTCTTCTCTCTTTTATTAATCAAAACAATATGTCTATTGCAGTTAGAAAAGCAGTTGGATTTTATTCAGGTAATATTAAAACACTCTATTATCTTCAATTATTTATCTTACTTTTGGTGATCACAACTTTTGCTTATGGCTCAAGTTTTTTAATTGTACCTTTTGTCGATCAATATTTATCTGATGGATTAGGGCTAAATGTTTCCCCAGTATTTTCGATTATAAATTTTATTAAAATATTTTTAGTTGGGTTATTAGTTCTTATTATTTTTTCAATCCCAACCATTAGTTCAATCGATCAAGTAAAAGCCTCAAATTTATTTAGAAATGTTTTTCAAAATTTAGAATTTTATTATTCAAAAAAATCTACAGCTTTAAGCCTAATCTTATTATCAATTTTGGTATTATTATTTAGTTTTGGATCTGAAAGACCTATTTATAGTCTTGGATATTTTGTTGCTTTTTTTGTTTGTTTAATAGTTTTTTTTCTACTTTCAAAAATAATCATTTATTTTTTAAAAAAATTTAAATCTACTTCCAATATATCTTTAAAAGTATCCATTAAAAATATAACCCAGACAAAAAGTATTACTCCAATTACAATTATGTCTTTAGGTTTAGGAGTTACTTTACTGCTTACACTAGCGTTAGTTGGTACTAATTTTCAAAGAGAAATTGCAAAATCCATACCTGATATTGCTCCTGATTATTTTTTTGTTGGTATTCAAAAGGGAGAAAAAGAAATTTTTGAAAAAAACATACTTAATATGGATGCTAATGCAAAAATTGAAGTAGTGCCGATGGTGTCATCTGGGATTATTAAGATTAACGGGATTAATCCAAATACTTATATAAAACCTGACAATGATAGTTACTGGGTAATTGGTAGTGATAGAAGATCTTCATGGGTAGATGAAGTTCCAGAAGATAATCCATTAACTGAAGGTAAATGGTGGGATATTACCAAACCTAACCAACTTCAAATTTCTTTAGATGATGAAGTTGCAAAAAATTTAAATATTAAATTAGGCGATGTATTCACGCTAAATATTTATGGTAGAGAAATTGATGGAGAGATAGTTAATTTTAGAGCGGTTGATTATCGTGATCTCAGTATTAATTTTGCTATGTTATTTAATCCTCAATTTGCAAATAATATTCCTCATGAATATTTAGCAACTGCAAAATTTGAAACAATTGAAAAGTTTGATGAGACTTCAATGTTAGATGTATTACCTAGTTTATCCATGATTAAGATTGCAGATTATTTGAATAAAGTAACCGATGTTTTGAACAAAGTTTTCATAGCAGTTACTCTTATTTCAGCAGTCACTATTATTATAGGATTAATTGTTATTTCTAGCGCTATTATGGTTCAAGGAAAAGTTAAAGAATATCAAAATTTAGTATTTAAAATTTTAGGGTTTTCAAAAAAAGAAGTTATTTTATCTTCCTTAATCGAATTTTTAATAATCTTTAATTCTGTAATATTGATAGCAACCTTTTTTGCGGTAACTGCCTCTAAATTTATTATGGAGAATATTTTTGAATTAGTCTGGGCTTTTGATTTTAAAGTTTTATTTAACTTAGGATTGAGTATTGGATTGGTTACCTTAGCATTAATAATGATTACAAATTTAAAATACCTAAATCCTAAAGTTTATCCAATGATTAGGAACCAGTAGATTTCAATATCTCCAATGGAAGTGGTGCGTCAGGATATTTAATAATGCATAATTCTTCATATTTTTTACAAAAATCCATTAAAACTTTGTGTACGTTATCTTTATTATTAAGATTTAAACTTTCAATCATTTGATCTCTTTCTTGCTCAAGATCTTTAATCTGATTGTTGTTAACAAACTCACCAGTTTCAATTTCCCAAAAAGTATTTTCTAACTCTTCATTATTTAGCTCTTTAAGTTTTTTTTGAAGTCCATTTATTACCTCATCATCAGTTACTTTATCTTTCATGGGTGAATTTAATAACTTGATTAAACATTTATCATTCAGTCCATCAATAAAATGATCATAAGGTCTTCCTTCAGACAAATCTCTAAAATGATTTGAATTAAAATAACCTTCAATTGCAGCTTTAGTGGATACTTTTTCCTTACCTTTAATCACAGCTATTTGAACATAAACTTCTTGATGAATATAATTATCTAGGTGTTCTTTGATTTTTAGGGGTATCATTATTATGTAAGTTTAAAATTTAAGAAATTTAATGTTCTACTCTATACATTGAATGACAGGCTTTGCAATTACCCCACATTAGTTTTCCAATTACACCTCTAATATTATCTGTCTCTTCAATAATTGATGCAAGTTCAATCATGTCATTTGAAGATTTTTTCATCAAAGAATTAAATTTATCTTTTTCCTCCCATATTAAAGGTGTTACTTCAGTTTTAAATCCCTCTTTAGTATTTTCAGGAAACAACTCAATTAAGGTTTTGTAATTTTCACTCATTTCTAACATTAGTTTCTTTGCATCATCAAATTCACTTTTTGAAGACAAAAATTGAACTTTTTTAGCTGTACTATAGTTTTTGCTGAATAAAGCTTTTCTATTTTTTATAATTTCCTCAGCTGATTGTTCTGAATTCGCATGAGTACTAATAAGTATTGAAATTATTAGAAATAAACTAATTCCAATATTCTTAACAATATGTTTAATTGAACTATGCATGTTAGAAATACTTTAGCAGAGTATGGTTTAATTTCAAAATTATTACACTGGATAAGTGCTCTACTACTCTTTGTGCAAATTCCTCTTGGATTTTATTTAGTAGATTTAGATTTTGGAACTGAAAGAATAAATTTAGAAAATATTCATATCACCATTGGTTTATCTATATTTTACTTAGTAATTTTAAGATTACTTTATAAGTCATTAAATCCAACTCCTAAGCTTGGACCAAGCGTTTTTACAGGTCAAAAATTTTTAGCCAAACTAAATCATGTGTTATTGTATGTGACAATTCTATCAATCACTATATCTGGGATTTTAAAAAAATTATTTAATGGTGAGACACTGACAATCTTTTATAAAAAAATTCAAATTCAAGACAATTTTGAGTTAGGTGAATTATTTTATGACATTCATGTTGTTTCAAACTATGTACTAATAGGTCTGATTATAATTCATATACTTGCAGTAATTGTTCATAAATTATTTTTTGATGATAATTTATTAAAGAAGATGCTTTAATTATTTTTTTATAATAAAAGTAATTAATCTATCTTTAAATTTTAATACTTTTCCATAATCTTTTTTAATTTCATTTAAACCATTTTCTAATTGTTTATCATTGAAATTAAGTAAAGTGGAAATATATCTTTTTTTGATCATATGAAGATATTTTTTTTTTGAAATTTTCACATCAAAAGTGAATTTTTTAATAACGAACTTATTTTGATTTTTTAAAATCAAATTGAATAGTTTTTCATCTTTTTTTAATGAAATATTCAGCTTTTTGTTCATTAGTTGAAATGTGGGTATTTCATTTTTGTTAGGATCTAGACTTAAAATGATAATTTTTCCATTAGGATTTAGTTTGTTTTTACAAATAGATAATAGTTTTATGGCTTGTTTTTTTTTCAATAAATGAATTGTTTGTTTTATTAATATTAAATCAAAAGTAATTGTTGTTTTTGACACATAAGATAGTGCATCAATTTTTTTAAAAATTATCTTTTTACTTTTGTCTTTATGGTTTTCTATATCTAAGCCAATAGGTTTGTTTAATAATTTTAGTTTATTTGATAAATCATCTAAGATTTTTCCTCTTCCACAGCCAATATCTAAAATTCTAGAATTTTTATTTAGCTTTATTTGCTTTAATAAAAATCTATTAAAAGAGTTAATATATTTTTTAGATGATAACCAAGTTTTGTTATCCCAATTTTTTAAAGGAGCCATATTATGTATTTAAATCATTAGTAAATTTATTTAAATAAAGTATTAAAGTTAAACTAATGCAAAAATCCTCAATTCAATACATCTTAAAATTATCAATACCCATATTTTTTGCCAATCTAGCAGTTCCAATGGTTGGCATTATAGATACTGCTTTAATGGGAAATTTAGGAAATCTCTCCTACCTATCAGCAACATCGGTTGCAGCAAATCTATTTTCAATGATTTTTTGGAGTTTTGGATTTTTAAGAATGGGTACAGTTGGAATGGTGTCTCAAGCGAATGGAAGAAATGATTATTCAGAAATCTTAAATATTGTTATTCGAAATCTTTTATTTGTCACATTCATTTCAATAATAATAATTTTACTTCAAAATTTTATATTAAATTTAAGCTTAAAAGTTTTTGATTTATCTGAAATTACTAGAGATATTTATAAGCAATATTTTAGAATTAGAGTTTATTCAGCGCCAGGTGAATTAACTTTATATATAATAACTGGATTATTTATTGGCTTACAAAAAACTAAGACTTCTAGCTTTGCAGTTGGATTTTTCTCTATATTAAATATCTTAATAAGCATTGTTCTCGTCACAATATTTAATCTAAATATTAAAGGTGTGGCTTATGGTACTTTGTTTTCAGCCTTAATAACTTCAACAATTTTTTTGATTTATACGTTCTACTATTTATCTAAATTTACTAAAATTCAAATTGATTTTGAGCAAATATTTAATTTAAGAAAGATCAATAATATTTTTAATATAAATTTAAATATTTTTATAAGAACAGTATTGCTAACTTTTTCTTTTTTATGGTTTACTTATCTCGGTACTCAAATTGGGGAGGATTATGTTGCAGCAAACGCCATACTAATAAATCTTGTTTTTCTATCGGCTTTTATACTGGATGCATATGCATTTTCTACTGAAGGAATAGTAGGATATTCATTAGGTAAAAAAGATCTAAGTCTTTTTAAAAATATTGTTAAAAATTCATTTATATTAAGCTCTATATCTGGATTAATAATTTCAATAATCTACTTTTTTGCATATGAGTATGTAATAAACCTTATGTCTGATTTAGAAGAGATAAGAGAGCTAAGCTCATCCTATGTAATTTGGTTAATCATTTTGCCTTTAATCTCATCTTTTTGCTATCAATTTGACGGCATCTTTATTGGTGCTTCTCAAACTAAGGAATTAAGAAATGCAATGGTGTTTTCAGTTTTGAGTTATTTAATAATTTCAATAATTTTAACAAAATTAATTTTTAATAATGGGATTTGGATTTCACTTTGTATCTTTATGATTTTAAGAGCTATTTCTCTTTTTTACTATTTAGATAAAATCTACCTAAGATTTAGAAACAGCTAATTTTTTTTGATATATATCTGATCTTATCGAAACTAATATAATCAATATAACTAGAGGGATGCATGCTAAATTAATTTCATTCCAGCTAAATTTTAAAATTGAATAACCTGCAGTAAGACTTGCTATGGACTGTATTGAAAAAACTAATACATCATTAAAACCTTGTACTTTAAATTTCTCACTTTCTTTGTAACAGAGTACCAACAAACTAGTTCCTCCTATAAATAAAAAATTCCATCCAATACCTAATAATACAAGTGCGATTAAATAATTTATGAATGTTTGATCATAAAAACTTAAAAAGATACAAATTAAATAAATTAAAGTTCCAGAATAAATTATTTTAGAATGTCCGTATTTTTTTATTAATGTTCCTGTAATCAAAGATGGTAAAAACATTCCTATTATATGGGATTGAATAACAATGCTTGTTGAGCCTAATGTAAATCCATGCATTTTATACATACTAATTGGAGTTGCAGTCATAATGAATGACATTATTGAATATGCAAACGCAGCGGTAACAATTGCTTGAAGAATTATTGGATTTTGTACTAATTCAAAATAGGATCTTTGATTGCCATTGGCACTCTCTTTAGGTTTTGGATTCTTGTCTGTTCTGTAAAAAAATAATAAAAAAACTGGTATAATAGTTAGTACAGCTAAAGAAATATAAGATCCTGTGTAAAGATGATCTGAAATTATATCTTTTGTAAAGTTTGCAACATTAGGACCTATTAAAGCCGAAAGAATTGTTGCAAGTAACAATATAGAAATAGCTCTAGAACTTTCATTTTTGTTAACTGTTTCTGCTGCTGCAAATCTATACTGATGGGTAAAAGCAATCCCAGTACCAATTACAAAACACGATATACAAAACAGAACAAAATTTTCTGTATAAATTGAATAAGCACCAAGTAATGATGCTAAACTCGAGTACGTTGATGACAATATAAAACCTTTTTTTCTTCCAATTTTACTCATTATTTTTGCTGCAAAAAATGAAAATACGGCTGTACCAACAATTGATAACGATGTTGGAAGTGTTGCTAATGAAGCTATTGGAGAAATTTTTAACCCAACAATCCCACTTATAAAAACTGTAATTGGTGGTGCCGTAAATGAAAAAACTTGGCAAATAGTTAATATAATTAAATTTTTATTAGGCATTAGTTTAAAATTTTTTTTGTGATGTTAGTGACAAGCAATTCCAAATTTTTTCAATCGCCAATAGTTATATGGCCAAGGTGTTAAAAAACCTACTATTAACATGATTGGTATCACCCACCATGTTAACAAGGCCCCACCTGTTAGCAGATAGTCTGTAATATTCATTGTTATTTCCATACTTATCATCGAAATAAAACTCATGCCCATTGCAGTTTTAAGTGCATTTTTAAATTCAATATTTTGTTTCATCAAAATAAAAGTTTCCAAAATAATACTAGTAATTAAGCCATTAATAATTGCTAAAATCATTATACCCAAAATTGGAAATGAGATGTTTGATAATTGAAAAAATAAGATTGTACCAAAATCTCCAATGGAACAACCAATCACACACCACATAGTATTTTTTGCACTTGTTTTCCAAGTGTGCTTACAAGTCCAATCAAATGTGGAGGTATTCATAATAATTTGATACTAATATTAAATGATCTTTAAACAAGTATTTGATAAAAAAACTTCAACTTATACTTATTTAATTGCTTCGGCAAAAGGTCGCGAAGCTGTAATAATTGATCCAGTTTTAGAAAATGTTAATGATTATATTCAGCTGTTAAGAGATCTTGATCTAAAACTTGTAAAAGTCATTGATACTCACATTCATGCCGATCATGTAACGGGTGCCTCTAAATTAAAACAAGTCACAAATTGTGCCACACTTATGGGAGAGCATACCCCCGCTGATGCAGTTGAAATCAAAGTAAAGGATAATGAACTAATAAATATTGATGGTTTAAACATTAGATCTATTTATACACCAGGACATACAGCAGAAAGCTATAGTTTTTTGTTAGATAATTATCTTTTTTCAGGTGACGCGCTTTTAATTAATGGAACTGGCAGAACAGATTTTCAAAATGGAAATTCAAAAGACTCTTATCATTCTATATTTGATAAACTTTTAAAATTGCCAGAAGAAACACTTCTTTACCCTGGTCATGATTATAATGGTGAAAAAGTAAGTACTATTGAAAAAGAAAAAAAATTTAATCCTAGATTGCAAGTAAAGAACGTTGATGAATATATTGAAATTATGTCCAACCTTAATCTATCTAAACCTGAAATGATGGATAACAATGTTAGTAAGAATATTCAATTAGGTGCTAACTAAATACAACAAATATTAAAAACCAATAAGAAATCAATCCAGATAAAATAGTTGCAATAATATTTTTGGAAAAATAACCAACAATAATTGCAACAATAGCTCCAAAAATTTTAGGATCATTCATTTCTATAAATGCCCCATAATCATTGATAAAAATTGCTGGAAATATTATTGCAGGAAATACTGCTGAAGGAACATATTCCAATACTGCTTTAATCTTATCTCCAAGCATTTCTCTATCAACTAAAGCAATCATAGTCATTCTAGTCAAATAAGTTAATATTCCTGCAATGATAATTGATACCCAGGTCATTTTTTTAACCTCGTTATTATTGAGGCTACAAAAAGTGCAATGACTGGGGCAATAATTATGTAAGACTTAAATGGTGCATCAAAAAATAATAAAGAACTTAAGCCACAAGTGATCATAACAATTAAATGATCAATCTTTTTTAAATCTTGTACAACAATTGCTATAAAAGTAAGTGGTATTGTAAATTTTAGCCCAAGTTCCGCTGGTAAAAATGATCCCAAAATAATTCCTGATAATGTTGCAACTTGCCAACAAATCCACATGGTACAACCTGTTCCAATTAAATGGTAATGTAGATGTTGTTCAGATTTATTTTTTTTAAAAAATTTATTAGATTCTGCAAAACCCTGGTCTACAACGATGTAAGAAATTAATAACTTCTTTAAAAAAGATAATTTTTCTAAATATTCTGATAAAACCGCACCATACAATAAATGTCTTGAGTTGATAATTCCAACTGATGTAACAGCAACTAAACTGGATGCCCCTCCTGAAAGTACCTGCAGAAATACAATTTGTGAAGCTCCTCCAAAAATAATAAATGACATTGCATAGACTAAATATGGACTAAAGCCAAGTTCAACTCCAATTGCACCACAAATAATACCAAAAGGAATTACGGATAACATGTGTGGAGAAATATCCATCATCCCCTTGGTAAATAATTGTTTTTTTGAAAGCATCAGCTTCTTTTATTAAAAACAAACTATGTGATCAATATTAATTGGTCTTTTAATACCAAATTTTTCATCCACTTCATGTTGATGCATATGATGAGAGTGTACAAAAACTGGTATCAATAAATTGCTACCAGTCTTTAAAGTGTAGATAAAGTTGGTACCTCTAAATTTTCTATCTACAACCTCTAGCTTCAAATTACTCTGATCATCATGCTCAAGATCTTCTGGCTGTAATAATAACTGAACATCAGAACCTTTTGGATAATGTTTGGTGAAATTCCCATTTATAGTTCCAAGATCTTTATTTTCTAAACTATTTTCACCTGTAACTTTTGCTGGAATTAAAATCCCTCTATTTAAAAAATTCACTACTTCTACAGAATTTGGAAAATGATAAACGTTATAAGGGTCATCATATTGTTTTAATTGGCTATCTAAAATTATTCCACATTTGCTTCCAAGATAAAATGCCTCATAAGAATCGTGTGTAACTATAATAGTAGTAATTTTTAAATCAGTTAAAACTTGTTTTAGTTTAACTTGAATTTCTTCTTTAAAACTTTGATCCACATTTGATAGAGGCTCATCTAACAAAAGTAAATCTGGTTTAGAAAGTAATGCTCTTGCTAACGCTGCTCTTTGAGCTTCTCCAGAACTAATTTGATGGGGAAATTTATCTTTGACATGATCTAAATGAAGAAATTGAATAACTTCATTAATGGTTAAGCTTTTTTTCTTTTTCTTATTTCTTTCTGCTCCGAATTGAATATTTTGAAGTACATTGTAGTGTGGGAATAATGAATTATCCTGAAATGCTAGAGAAATATTTCTGTTCTCAGGTTCAACATGCACATCTTTAGAAGATAAAGTTTTATTTTTTAAAGAAATTCTTCCTGATTGAATTTTTTCTAAACCAGCTACAGTTCTTAATATAGTTGTCTTACCAATACCTGATGGGCCCAGCAGACAAACAATATCTCCTTCATTCTCTATATTAAGCGTAACATTATTGACTTTATTTTTATCACTAGCAGCAAAAGTAACATTTTCGATTTCTAAAAAGTTTTGTGCCATAAATCAATTAATCCTTAAGAATATATCTAGATGTAATTAAAATAAAGAAACTTGCAATAAGAATAAGAAATAACGAGGGAGCTGCAGCAGCTTCTAATAAATCTTGAGAAGCATAAATATAGGCTTGAGTTGCAAAAGTTTCAAAATTAAACGGTCTCATTATTAATGTTATGGGTAACTCTTTAATAATTTCGATAGAGATCAAAATGCCTATCAATAGAATAGAATTTTTTAAATAAGGTATATGAATATTCTTAAAAGTTTTTAATTTTGAGTAACCAAGTAAATAAGCACTTTCATCAATTGAATAACTTATTTTTAAATAACCTGATTTAATTCCATTATTTGCAAGTGAATAAAACCTAATAAAATAAACTATAACCAGACCTAAAATAGATCCAATAAAAATTGATTTTATATTTTTTAGATCGAAGAAACTAATAATGTTTTTATCAAACCAAGAGATAAAAGTAATAAATGCTACAGCTAAAATAATCCCAGGAATAGCATAACCTGATATTGAAAAAGTAGTTAACATTTCTAAAAATTTACTTTTAGACAATCTATTTCCATAATTAGAAATAAAGGCAAAACTAATTAAAACAATACTTGATAATAAAACTAAGATTATAGTATTGGAAAATAAATTAATTAGATCTAAATCAATTAAATGCTTTGGAAAAACAATTGTCCAATAAAGCATTTGAAGAACAGGAAATAAAAAACTTACAAAAAAAATTAAAAAACAAAAAGAAAAAGCTAATAAAGATTTATAACCTCTTAAAGTAGTTAATGATTTCTTTTTAAATCCCCCTTTGGTTGGAGAATGATATTGAGCTTTTCTTCTAGATAGATTTTCTAATACAAACAATCCAAGTATAAAAATTAACAGATAAAAAGATAGCTGATTTGCTAAAGCAAGATCATCAAATGAAATCCATGCATTATAAATTCCAGTAGTAAGAGTGGATATTCCAAAAAATGATACTGCACCAAAATCAGATAAAGTTTCCATTGCAACAAGTGATAATCCAGCAACTATTGCAGGTCTTGCAGAAGGTAAAATTATTTTAAAAAAAGATTTTTGTTTACTAAAACCAAGATTTCTTCCAAGTTCTATTAAATTTTGAGATTGATGGTGGAAAGAAGCTCTTGTTAACACATAGACATACCCAAATAATGAAAACGAAATTGCAACTATCGCTCCCAACATTCCATCAAACTTAGGTATTTGGGAGTTATAATCACCATCTCCAAATAGATTTTTTAAAATTGAAAAGGCTGTTCCATAATTTTCAAAAAAAGCTGTTAATGAATAAGCGTAAATGTAAGCTGGCACTGCAAAAGATAGGATTAATGCCCATTTAAAAAAATTTGATCCTGTAAACTTATAAAAGGAAACTAAGTAAGCACTCGACACTCCAATTATAAAAGTTAAAAATAATACCCCAGATAAAAGAGTTAAAGAATTAAATATATAATCGTAAAGAAATGTATTCTTGATAATAGAAGAATATTCACCAGTGCTATCAAAAAAGCTAGAAAATACAGTAACAATTGGTATTGCTACAACAACTGAAATTAAAAAAGAACTTAAATACCAAATATTTATTTTTCTTAAATACATACTTACCCTTTATAATTAAGTGAACATAATTAATAGAAGGGTAAAGACTATTAAATTATGTTCACTTTTTTTTGAAAATTAATCCACTTTGTTAAAAACACTTATGAGACGATCAATCTCTTCGTTTTTAATATCAGATAATTTTCTATTATTTATTTTAATTTCAATTTTTTTACATTCATTTGCACATGGTTCACATGTTATCTGACCCACTTGAGAACCATTTACATTGGAAGAATTATTTTTATCAAAATTAAATAAATTTTTTTCCATTATTATTTATTTCCACTTAGCAGCAAGCATGCACTCCAATGCTATTGCTTGATTTTTTCCATAATTAATAACTTTAGTATTCAAATCTTGTTTAAAGCCAAGACCCATTTGTTTAACAAGATCATGTGGTTCAACACCATCAATCATTGGATACTCAAATGTGTTATTAACAATATGCTCTTGTGCTTCTTTTGTTAATAAAAACTCAAGAAGTTTTTTTGCATTTTCTGGATTTGGTGCATTTTTTAATACTCCACCTCCGCTAATATTCATATGAGTTCCTCTATCACCTTGATTTGGGAAAAATGGCAATACTTTTTTAGCAGCTGCTTGTTGTTCTGCTCCTTTTTTTCCAGACAACATTAATGCCAAGTAATAAGTATTAGCTACAGCTAAATCAGCCTCTCCTGCTGCAACTGCTAATATTTGAGCTCTGTCATTTCCTTTTGAGTCTCTTGCCATATTAGCAACAACACCTTTTGACCATTCACAAGTAGCTTTTTTTCCATTATTTTTTACTATTGAAGCAACAAGTGATTGATTATAAATATTATTTGATTTTCTTATAACAACTCTGCCTTTCCATTTAGGATCTGCAAGACCTTCGTAAGTCATTCCATTTAACTCATTGGCATTAACTCTTTCTGGAGAGTAATACATAATTCTTGCTCTCTTAGCTATTCCAGTCCAGTTTTTAGATCTAAAGTTTTTTGGAACAGCGGCCTTGATAGTTGAAGTCATTGAATTTTGAAACATTCCTTTAGCATCAAATGCGCCTAATCTTCCTGCATCTGCAGTAATATAAATGTCTGCTTTAGAGTCAGCTCCTTCTTCTATTATTCTTTTTTGAAGAGCTTTATCTTTTCCCGATACAACGTTTACTTTTATGCCTGTTTTTTTAGTAAATTTTTCATAAAGCTGAATATCTGAGTCGTAATGTCTTGCACTAAATACATTAACTTCAGCTGCAAAAACCATATTGGTAAAGAAAACCAAAGCTAGTACTAATAAACTTTTTTTTTTCATTTTATCCTTTTCTTTACCCTTATTGATTTGCGACTGAGAATTATTCTCATTGCGAATGATTATCAATCGCATATATTGTCGCAGTTGTAAAGGTTTTTTTATATGAAAGATAAAAATTAGTTAGGAAACTTTTTATTTCCAGTCACCAATTTTACTAAACAAGAAATTTCTAAAAGCTTGAACTCTAGCGGTATTTTTAAGTGATTGAGGGTAAACAAAATGAGACTCTGTAATCGGTCCTTCAGATTTAGGTAATACTTTAATTACATTTGATGAATTTGACACCAAATACTCTGGTAAAGCAGCTAGCCCCACTCCAGATTCTACCGCTAAAAGTAGACCCATAACACTATTTACTTTCATAACAGTTTTTCTTTTTTTACCATCATGCATTCCAAGTTTTAATGCCCAATCTGGATTATAAACTGGAGACGGCGCACCTTTTCCAAAAGAAATAAAATTATGTTTGTTTAAATCAGCAATTGTTTTTGGCATTCCAAATTTTTCCAAATATTTATTAGATCCATAAACATAATATTTAATATCAACTAATTTTTTTTGAATATAATTTAATTGTTTTGGTCTTCTCATAAAAATACCAATATCAGCTTGTCGTGTGCTTAAATCTAATTCTTTGTCATCAAATACTAATTCAATTTCTATTTCAGGGTTTAATCTCATAAACTCTTGAATTCTAGGTGTTAGCCAGTGTGTGCCAAAACTTCTAACAGTTGTAATAGTTAATTTTCCTGTTGGTTTATTTTTTTGGTCTCCTAATGATGTTTCAACTTCTTTTAGTTTGCTGATTACCTCATGTGCTGTTTTAAAGACATATTCACCATTTTCAGTAAGAGTTAATCCTCTAGCATGTCTTTCAAATAATTGAACTTTTAGATCTTGCTCTAGTGATTGAATTTGTCGACTAATTGCAGATTGACTTAGATTTAGATTGACTGTTGCATTAGTAAAACTACCTGCTTCAGCTACTGCATGAAAAATTTTTAATTTATCCCAATCCATTATTTGTTTAAATCAACTATAACTCTACCAGAAATTTCACCTTTTAAAATTTTTGGATAAGTTTCAATCAATTCTTCTAAGCTAACTGTTAAAATTGATTTTTCAAGTAAATCAAAATCAATTAATTTAGAAGCTTCTGACCATATAAATTCTCTTCTTTTAATACTGCAATTTGCAGAGTCCATTCCCCAAAGTTTAATTCCTCTTAACATAAAAGGGATTACGCTTGTATTAAGTTCATTATTATTTGCATTCCCACAAACTGCAATAATACCACTCGGTTTTGTTTGAACTATTGCGTTTGCTAAAATTTTTCCACCGACAGTATCGACTACACCATCCCATAAACCTTTATCAATTAATCTTGGGTCCTTGTCAAATTCAGACCTATTTACAACATTTTTAGCACCTAGTGACTTTAAGTAATCAGATTTAGAATCTTTTCCTGTAACAGCAGTAACATTGTAACCTAGTTTTGATAAGGCCATAACCGCTACACTACCTACACCACCTGTAGCACCTGTTACCAACACATCGTTAACTTTTTCACCCAATAAAATACTTTCTCTTGCTTGAATTGCAAAAGCACTCATTAAAGAAGTAAATCCAGCTGTACCTAATATCATTGCTTGTTTACTCGTTAGATCTTTAGGTTTCTTAACTAAAAAATCTGCATTAACTTTTGCTATTTGTGAATATCCACCAAAGAAAACTTCGCCAACTCTAAAGCCTGTTAAAATTACTTCATCACCTTCTTTGAATTTTAAGTTTTCACTTTCTAAAACAGTACCTGAAAAATCTATTCCTGGAATATGAGGAAACTCTTTAACTAATCTTCCACCATTCTTTAGAATCATTCCATCTTTAAAATTAAGATCTGAATAATCTACTTTAATAGTTACATCGCCATGTTTTAAAAAGCTTTTATCAATTGATTTTACTTCTCTAGTAAAATTATCACCTTCTTGATTGATAATTAATGCTTTGAATTGATCTGACACTTTAATCTTTTGTGATACTTATGAATCTTAAATATCTATTTTGAAAACTTAGATCTTCTTTAAATTGTCCCAAATAGTAGTTTGTAACAGTCGATGCTTGTTCTTTTTTAATTCCTCTCATTGTCATACATTGGTGAGTTGAGTCGATTGTTACTGCTACACCTTTTGCATCTAATGACTCCATTAATGTCTTAGCAACTTGCATTGTTAGTCTTTCTTGTGTTTGTAACCTTTTTGAAAATACTTCCACAACTCTAGCAAGTTTACTTAATCCAACAACTCTTTCTTTTGGTATATATGCTACATGAGCTTTACCAATAATTGGAGCCATATGGTGTTCACAATGACTTTGAATAGAAATATTTTTTTGAATTACCATGTCGTCATAACCATCTACATCTCCAAAAGTTTTATCTAAAATCTTACTTGGATCAACTTTGTAGCCAGCAAAATATTCTTTATAGGCCTTCATTACTCTTTTTGGAGTTTCCAATAAACCTTCTCTGGTCGGGTCTTCGCCCAACCAAGTTAAAATAGTCTTGAATGCTTCTTCAGCTTCTTTATCAGAAACATTGTTTGCATCTAATATTTTACCTTCATTGTCTTTAACTAATTTCATAGCGCCTTTTTATACAGTAAATACTCATTTTTAAAATATTTAATATATCTAGATTTATGCTAAATAATCAATCCATATGTTCAAAAAGAGAGAAAATGTCCTAGAAATAGAAGAAGGAAATCTTCTATCGCCTAAGTTTGATAATGATGGACTAATCCCTGTAATTACCATGTGTTCTAAAACAAAAGACGTATTAATGCATGGGTATATGAACGTTGAAGCTTTTAAAAAAACCATTGAAACCAAAGAAGCTCATTATTTTAGTAGATCTAGAAAGGCTATCTGGCACAAAGGCAAAACTAGTGGTTTTACTCAGAAAGTAACTGAACTAAGAATTGATGATGATCAAGATTCAATTTGGATGACTGTTGATATAGGTGATGGTGCAAGTTGCCATGTTGGATATAGATCTTGTTTTTATAGATCAATCCCAATGGGACCAATTGATAATGGTCGAGAAATAGAAATGAAATTTTTAGAAAAAGAAAAAAAGTTTGATCCAGAAGAAGTTTATAAAGGTCAACCTAACCCAACAAAAATCTAAATGAGTGAAAAACAAAAAAATGTTCTAGGTGAAGATCTAGAAGAGTGCTCCAACAATCCTTTAACAGGTTGGTACCGTGATGGTTGTTGTAATACAGATGAAAATGATCATGGTATTCATACAGTTTGTGCAAAAGTAACAACTGAATTTTTAGAATGGTTAAAAATTGCAGGTAATGACTTAATTACACCGCATCCAGAATTTGGGTTTCCTGGTTTAAAAGATGGAGACGGATGGTGTGTTTGTGCAAGCTGGTATGCAAAAGCAGTTGATGCTGGAAAAGGTTGTCCAATATTTTTAAAGAGGACTCATAAAAATACTTTAAAACACATGCCTATTGAAACTTTAAAAAAGTTTGCAATAGATTTATCTTAATTTACATATTTCCATATTTGGGTCCACCACTACCTTCTGGTGTAACCCAAGTAATGTTTTGCGAAGGCTCTTTGATGTCGCAAGTTTTACAGTGAATACAATTTTGGGAATTAATTACAAATTTATTTTGATCATTTTCTTTTTGAACCTCATAAACTCCTGCTGGACAATATCTTTGAGCAGGTTCATCAAATTTCTCTAAAGTGTAACTAATTGGTAAATTAGGATCTTTAAGCTTTAAATGAACTGGTTGATTTTCAGCATGGTTTGTACCGGTAAGATAAACAGAGCTTGTTTTATCAAAAGTTATAACATTATCATATTTTGGGTATTCTATTTTAGGCATTTCATTTGCTGGTTTTAATGTTTCGTGATCAGCATGTTTGTGTTTTAAAGTAAAAGGCAGCTTTCCTTTAAATAAAATTTGATCAATTCCAGTAAATATTATTCCAAGTAATAAACCCCAGCTAAAACTAGGTTTTACATTACGAGCCGCATGAAGCTCTTCATAAACCCAGCTCTTTTTAAATTCCTCTTCATAAATTGATAAACTTTTTTTTTCTTTAATATTTTTAATTATTACTTCAGCAGCAATCATTCCACTTTTCATTGCCGTATGAGAACCTTTAATTTTTGGCATATTTAACGTTCCTGCATCACAACCAACCAGTAATGCTCCAGGCATGAACATTTGAGGTAAACTTTGAAGACCTCCTTCAATTAATGCACGCGCTCCATAAGAAATTCTTTTTCCACCTTCAATAATTTTTTTAATTGCAGGATGAATTTTAAATCGTTGAAACTCATCGTATGGAGAAAGATGTGGGTTTTTGTAATCTAAGCCAATAACATATCCTAAAAATACTTGCTTATTTTCAGCATGGTACATGAAGCTGCCTCCATAAGTATTGTTATCTAATGGCCATCCAGCAGTATGCATTACCATTCCTTCTTCATGATTTTTTTCTTCTATCTCCCAAATTTCTTTAAAACCAATTCCATACTGTTGAGGGTCTTTATTCTTTGAGAGATTAAATTTTTCAATTAATTGTTTTCCTAAGTGACCTCTACAACCTTCTGCAAATACAGTTACTTTTCCTAATAATTCTATCCCAGGCTCAAAACTATCTTTTTGATTTCCATCTTTATCAATACCCATATCTTGCGTTGCAACACCTTTTACCGATCCATCTTCGTTATATAAAATTTCACTTGCAGGAAATCCTGGAAAAATTTCAACACCCAAGGCTTCAGCTTGTTCTGCTAGCCATCTACATAAATTTGCTAAACTAATTATATAATTGTTATGATTTTGCTGAACCTTAGGAAGTAGCCAGGTTGGCCAACTTAATGATTTAGTTTTTCCTAAAAATAAAAATTTTTCTTTTGAAACTTTGGTTTTAATCGGTGAATTAAGCTCTTTCCAATTGGGTAAAAGTTCATCTAATGCTCGTGTTTCAAAAACATTCCCACTTAAAATATGAGCACCAATTTCTGAGGCTTTTTCTAATAGACAAACATTTAAGTTTGGATCAAGTTGTTTAAGTTTAATAGCTGTAGATAATCCAGAAGGACCACCTCCAATTATTACAACATCATATTCCATCGACTCTCTAGCCATATGATATTTTTATCTTTAAGAATTATTTTTGTATAGTGTTTAATTTGTTCAGCTCTTCTAAGAACTGTGGCAAAGCTTCAAACAGATCTGCTTCTAAACCATAATCTGCAACACTAAAAATTGGTGCTTCACCATCTTTATTAATTGCAACAATTACTTTACTTTCTTTCATACCTGCTAAATGCTGAATAGCTCCTGAAATTCCAACCGCAATATATAAATCTGGCACAACAACTTTACCTGTTTGGCCAACTTGGTGGTCATTACTAATATATCCCGCATCAACCGCTGCTCTTGAAGCTCCTATTGCTGCATTTAATTTATCTGCAATAGAAGTAATTAATTTAAAGTTATCTCCACTTTGCATCCCTCTTCCACCTGATACTACTATTCTTGCTGTGCCAAGCTCGGGTCTATCTGATTTGACCTCTTCTCGTTTAACAAATTTTGTTAACGAAAACTCTTCTCCTGCTTCAGCAGTTTCAATTGGTGCTGATCCCCCAGAGCTTTCACATGGATCAAAAGAAGTTGGTCTAATAGTAATACATTTTTTTGCATCAGAACTTTTAACGGTTGCAAAAGCATTTCCTGCATAAATAGGTCTAACAAAAGTGTCTTGAGATTCTACTTTAATAATATCACTAACTTGTGATGTATCTAATTTAGCAGCTATTCTTGGCATTAAATTTTTACCAAATGTATTTGCTGAACAAACTATATGTGAATAATTATCTGCAAGTTTTGTAACAGCTGGAGCAAAATTTTCTGCTAAAAAATTTTCGTAATAAGCAGCTTCAACTGTGATTACTTTTTTAACCAAGGGTAGTTCTGAGGCAGCTTTTGCAGCATCCCCACAATTATTTCCAATAACTAATGCATGAACGTCGCTATCTATTTGAGAAGCTGCCGTTACGGCATTTAAAGTAAACGATTTTAGCTCTTTATTGTTATGCTCTGCTATTAATAATACTGACATTAGATTACCTTTGCTTCATTTTTTAATTTTTGAACTAGTTCAGCAACACTTGAAACCTTAATTCCAGCTTTACGCTTAGGGGGTTCTTCAACTTTTATCTGTTGTATTTTAGGTGCTGTATCAACTCCTAGATCTGATGCATTCATTTGCTCAATAGGTTTTTTCTTCGCTTTCATTATATTTGGTAGTGAGGCATATCTTGGCTCATTTAATCTTAGGTCACAAGTTACTATTGCTGGAGTATTGATTTCGATAGTTTCTAAACCTTCATCAATTTCTCTAACTACTTCAAGTTTTCCATCTTTCACTTCAATTTTTGAGGCAAAAGTTGCTTGAGGCCAATTTAATAATGCACTCAACATTTGTCCTGTTTGATTGCAATCATCGTCAATCGCTTGTTTACCCATGAAGACTAAATCTGGTTTTTCTTTCTCAACAATTTTTTGTAAAATTTTTGATACAGCAATGGGTTCTATTACACCTTCCGCTTTAACATGAATTCCTCTATCAGCTCCAACCGCTAAAGCTTTTCTTACAGTTTCCTGAGCTTTTTCTTCACCAACAGTTACAGCAATTACTTCTGTTGCTTTTCCACTTTCTTTAATCTTTACTGCCTCTTCGATTGCATTATCATCTGGTGGATTTGTTGACATTTTAACATTGTCAGTAACAACACCTGTTCCATCTTCTTTAACTCTTATTTGAACGTTGTAATCAATAACTCTTTTAACGGCGACTAAGATTTTCATTAAGCTCTCAATAAATTATTTTCAGAATCGTATGGACTCTCTTCTAATACAGTAGCCTCATACATTTCACCTAAAATATCAACTTGTAATTTGTCGCCTACATTAGCATGCTCTGGTTTAACCATAGCAAGGGCAATTGATTTATCTAATCTAAAACCAAATTCACCTCCTGTTGCCCTTCCAACAACCTTTTTATCTTTATAAATTGGGTTATTTCCTAAAACATCAGCATCTTTAGTGTTATGAATTTCAAGAGTAATAAGCTTGTTATCAAAACCTTTTTCTCTCCACTTATTAAGGGCCTCTAATCCAATAAAACTTCCTTTATTAGGATGAACAAATCTATCTAACCCAGATTCGTAAGGCGAATATTCAATTGAAAGTTCAGTACCAACTAGTTTATACGATTTTTCTAGTCTTAAGCTATTCATTGCTCTTATACCAAAAGGTTTAATACCTAAGCCTTTTCCAGCTTCCATTAACTTGTCAAAAATATGATTTTGATATTCAATTGGATGGTGAAGTTCCCAACCTAATTCTCCAACAAAGTTTACTCTCATGGCATTAACAGGAGCATATCCAACATCAACATTTTGTGCAGTTAACCATTTAAAATTTTCATTTGAAAAATCATCAGCAGATACCTTTTGTAACAACTCTCTTGATTTAGGACCCGCAACAACTAGTACACCTGTGCTGTTAGTTAGATCTTCAAAAGTAACACCTTCATTTGGCATCCATTTTTTAATCCAGTCATGATCTAATCGTAAGTTTGCTCCAGCAGAAACTAAATAGAAACTATTTTCAGACTCCCTCATAATTGTAAATTCTGAATGAACCCCACCTTTAGTATTAAGCGCATGACACAAACCAATTCTTCCAATTTTTTTTGGAAGTTTATTTGCAACTAGATGATCTAAAAATTCTTCAGCCTTAGGACCTTTAATTCTGCATTTTGCAAACGCTGTCATATCTAAAAGGCCGACATTATCTTTTACATTTTGACACTCTTTCTTAATAGCATCAAACCACTTAGATCTTCTAAAAGACCAATCGTCTTTTTGTTCCATGCCGTCTGTTGCAAAAAAATTAGGTCTTTCCCAACCAAATTTTTGTCCAAAAACTGCACCTAAATCTCTCATTCTCTCATAACAAGGTGAAGTTCGTAAAGGTCTTGCAGCTGGTCTCTCTTCATCAGGGTAATGTGTAATAAACACATGACTATACGCTTCTTCATTTTTAGCTTTTAAATAAGACTTAGTTGCGTAATCTCCATAACGTCTAGGCTCAACTCCAAGCATATCAATAGTTGGTTCACCATCAACAATCCATTCAGCTAATTGCCATCCTGCTCCACCTGCTGCAGTAATTCCAAAGCTGTGTCCTTCGTTAATCCAAAAGTTTTTTAATCCCCATGCAGGTCCGACAATTGGATTACCGTCTGGTGTATAACAAATTGCACCGTTATAAACTTTTTTAACGCCAACTTCTCCAAACGCAGGAACACGGTGAATTGCTCCTTCTATGTGTGGTGCTAATCTATCTAAATCTTCTTGAAACAATTCATATTCTGAATCTTTTGAAGGACCATTAACATAACAAGCTGGTGCACCATCTTCGTATGGACCTAAAATTAATCCACCTGCTTCTTCTCTCATGTACCATCTATTATCACTATCTCTTAGAACTCCCATTTCTGGTAAGCCATCTTTTTTTCTTTTTTGAATTTCAGGATGTGGTTCAGTTACAATGTATTGATGTTCAACTGGAATAACAGGAATATCTAAGCCTACCATTTTACCAGTTTGTCTTGCAAAGTTTCCTGAACAAGAAATAATATGTTCGCACTCTATAGAACCTTTGTCAGTTTCAACAACCCAACCATCTTTAGTTTGTTTCATTGAAAGTACACTTGTGTTTCTATAAATCTCTGCACCTAGATTTCTTGCACCCGTAGCCATTGCTTGTGTTAAATCAGCAGGCTGAATATAACCATCTTCTGGGTGTTGGATTGCACCAACTAAATCTTCTGTATGGCACAAAGGCCAAATTTCTTTTACTTGATCAGGAGTTAAAAATTTAACATCAACGCCAATAGTTTGGGCAACACCAGCGTACTGATGATACTCATCCATTCTATCTTTGGTACTTGCTAAACGAATATTTGATACAACACTAAAGCCAACATTTTTTCCAGTTTCTTCCTCTAGTTTTTTATAAAGATCAACCGCGTATTTATGAAGTTGTCCAACTGAATAACTCATATTAAATAAAGGTAATAATCCTGCTGCATGCCAAGTAGATCCAGAAGTTAATTCTTTTCTTTCAACAAGAACAACATCTGACCAACCTTTTTTTGCTAAATGGTAAAGAGCACTAACTCCTACAACTCCACCACCAACTACAACGACTTTAGTTTTTGTTTTCATTCGCGATTCCTACTAAATTTTTTGAAATAACGAAACAAAATTGTATCTGTGGATAATTAAATTGAACTCCCTAGTGGGATCGGGTTTGAGACCATAGTGGTCAACCAACAATCCTTTAACAATCCATCAAGAGTGTACTTTTCGACTTGCCAATTGAACTTATGATAGATCTTATTCTTATCTAATATTATCACCTCAAATTGAGCCCAATTATCACTACTTCCAAGCTCTGTTATAGTGTGGCTTATGTGATCTAACATCATTTGATATGCGTCTCCCTTAATCATTCTTTTAAAGTTGGGTAAAGGGCCAGTAACTTTTTTATTGTTAGGGTGAGCAAAATTCCAGGTTTGCTCTATGCCACTATCTTTAAAATCTAAATCATTTTTTTTAAGTCCATTTAGTTGAATTTTAACCACTTCTGATGGCCTTATATTACTACTAGGTTTTAGGATTTCTGCGGTTGATGAAGATAAAAGAATTGAATAGATAATTAGGGCTTTAAATATTGTTTGCAGTTTTTTTAACATCATCTAAAAATTCTTTTCTCTTTGCATCGCTAACAAAGGGTACTGCAAAATATCTTCTATAGACAATGTTATATATGCCACACATGTGAAACACCCCTCTTTTTAATCTTCTAATCGGTAGATTTAAAAAGAAAGTGGTTATTGCTAGCCTTGGTGATCCATAGGTGCAAAAAATAATGGCTTTTTTATCTTTTAGATTTCCAATTGGATAACCATAATTTCCAACTAATTTTTTAAAAGTGTAAGCCCAAGGAGGAGAAAGCACTTTATCTATCCATCCCTCAACTATTGCTGGCATTCTAAAATTCCAAATGGGTGCAATTAAAACAATTGTCTCACAATTCTCAATTCTTTTTCTATGATCAAGAACTTCATCATCTGGTTTTTCTCCAGCAAACACTGGGTTAAATTTATCTTTATATAAATCTACAACATCGACTGAATGTCCTTTTTCTTCGGCTGTTTTTTTAAAAATATCTCGAATTGCAGCGTTAAAAGAATTTTGATTATAATGACCAAAAACTAAAAAAATTTTACTCATAAATTTTAAATATATCTTAAGAACTTAATTTAAAAAATTTTACCAAATAAAAACCAACAAACATAGCAACAACAAATGTAATAGAGTTTATATTCAATAATGCAATAGATGATATAGCTGGACCAGGACAAAGTCCTCCAAGTCCCCAACCTGCTCCAAATAAAGCAGCTCCTATAATTAGTCGTTTATTTATATCTTTATTTTTTGAATAATTAAAACTATCAGCAAGCAAAGGTTTTTTATTATTTTTTATTAAATGGAATAATGGTGAAGAAATAATTAGAGCTCCTATCATTACAAAAGCTAATGATGGATCCCAATTTCCGAATACATCTAAAAAACTTAAAACTTTTTCGGGATTAATCATTTCTGAAATAACTAATCCAGTACCAAAAATTATACCTGCAAGTAGAGAAATCAATTTATTCATATATAATTTTTGATTAACACAGTTAATATTCCAACAATCATAAATGTTATGGTTGCAATAATAGATCTTAAAGAAAATCTTCCAATACCACTTATTCCATGACCACTAGTGCATCCTCCACTAACTCTAGTTCCCATTCCAACTAGTAAGCCAGCACAAATTAACAAGATTAGTGAATTTGAAATTGTGATATTGATCTGTTTGTTAGTAAAAACTGTATAAAGTATGGGGCCTATTACTAAACCAATTAAAAACAACAAATTATCAAATCTATTATTTTTTTCTGACAATGCATTGGCAGCTATTCCACTTATTCCTACTAATCTTCCATTAAATAAAAAAAAAATAACTACTGCTAGGCCTATTATCATCCCGCCAAAAGTAGCAGTTATTGGTGTAAAATTTACTATATTCATTAATTACTCAAAACTGGAAAAGCTTGCACCTTTCCTAAAAAATATTTTTGATATTCCATCTTTGTGCATTTATTTTCAATATACTCAATATTATTTTTTTTCATTAAGTCTTTGGCCTTTTCATCCCTTATACCAAGTTGTAACCATAAAACTTTTGCACCAATTTTTACTGTATCCTCTGCTATGCCGTATGCTTCTTTTGAAGGTCTAAATACATCAACTATATCAACTGGTTCTTTGATATCTGTTATTTTTTCATATACCTCTTCTCCTAAGATTTTTTCTCCTTTTGCTCTCGGATTAACTGGAATAACTTTAAATCCATATTTTTGCATATATTTCATTACTATAGTCGATGGTTTAGTAGGATCTTTGCTCACACCTATCATTGCAATAGTTTTATTTTTTGAGAGAATATCTTTAATCTCAGACATGAATTATTTATTCTTTTTAATCTGATCTTCACAAAATTTACGAGCTTTGTCTAAATCTGTAATTTTTGATTCTGATAATTTTTGACTTCCAGCAAGGCAAGCATCAACAGCTCTTTTGAAATTATGATCTTTAAAACTTAAAGCAAAATACATACCCAAAATAACAAAAATAATAATTAAAATATTTTTTTTGTTTTTCATCATTTATGTTTCCAATTTGGTTTTCGTTTTTCTAAAAAAGCAGAAATTCCTTCTTTAGCATCCATAGCCATCATATTGATTGTCATCATTTTACTAGTATATGCATAAGCTTTATTTAATGGCATTTCTAATTGTTTATAAAAAGCTTGTTTACCGATCTTAATTGTTAAATTTGATTTTGAGGCAATAGTTTTTGCAACTTTTAAAACTTCATTATTTAATTTTGATTTTGAATAACAGTTATTAATTAATCCAATTTCTTTTGCATAGTTTGCTTTAATGGGTTCTCCAGTTAACAACATTTTCATCATTGGTTTTCTATGAATTTTTCTACTAACAGCAACCATCGGAGTACTACAAAACAATCCTATATTAACACCTGGGGTAGCAAATAATGCTTCATTGGTGCTGTAAGCTAAATCACAACTTGCAACTAGTTGACATCCTGCAGCAAACGCAGCTCCATGAACTTTAGCAATAACTGGCTTTCTTCCTTCAACAATTTGGAGCATTACTTTAGAGCAAAGATTAAATAACTTTTGGTACTTATCTCTTTTTTTTAAACCTCTAACTTCTTTTAAATTGTGTCCAGCGCTAAAGCCTTTGCCAGCACCTTCTAAAATAATAACTTTTATTTTTTTGTCAGCATCGAGTTTTTTAAAAGCTTTAAGTAAATCAGTTAAATTTTTAAACGATAATGAATTATAAGTTTTTTGCTCGTCAATAATAATTGAAGATATCTCACTGTTAATTTTTTTAATCTTAATATTGCTACTCATTAAGGTTTATTTTAATTTGCCTTCTTCTCTCATTTTTGCTCTTATTTTTGTGGCAGAAATTTCCTGAACTTCTTTTGATAATTCTATTTCTTCAATTTTGTAACCAACGCCGCGTCCATAACAAATGTTGGTAATATTGGGCACCATCATTATTTTAAATTGACCTTTAAATTCAGGGTTTAATTTTTCTTCTATATTTTTTTTAACTGTCTCAAAATCAAAGGGATTATCATCAACACCTTGTACATCTCTAATTTGAATGCAAACTTGGCCCGTTTTTTTAATAATTTCTTTAAACAAAGTATAATGGCCATCATGAAAAGGCTGCCATCTTCCTAGCATTTGTGCAGTTGGTTTTTTATTGTCCCATTGATAACTCATATTTACTCCTTTACAGTTGAGTTTATTCTTAAAAAATTAAATTAAAAGACTTTATTTGATTTATTTAAATTAATAAATTTTGAAATTAAAGTCATTGAATAAATAATTAAAGATTATAGATATTGTTAAAATGGTTTACTTACTTTAATTGCAAACTCATTCTCATAATCTTTATTATTTTTGATTAATCTTCTGATAGAAGTTGAAAGATACCAACTATCAATTAAATTTAACTCAAAGCCTAATTCTAATTTTACAGAATTTAAATAGTTTTTTTTTACAGTATAATTGTATTTGGTGTTAGGATCAGAAATATATGATGCCTGAGCTTCTGAATTAGGAGTTAAATTTTCAAAAAATTCAATTCTACCATAGGGTAAAAAATACCCTTTCTTAATTTTTTTTTTATATTTTGTTAAAGCACCAATTGAAATAGATCTATTTTTTAATTTTTGTTCTTCGAATTTTAATGCCTGAATATTGCCTGACTCTGAAAAGCTTTCTAATTTAGACAATCCATAATCAACTCTTCCATAAAATAATGATGTAAAGTTATCTTTATCAAATATTTTGTTCAATTTAATTGAAGCAAAATATTGCTTAATATCTCTATTTCCGGTTAAAGTATTGGAAGTATTAGCTTCCTCTATTCTTGTAAGATCATTTTCAATATATCCATAACCTACCAAACCATCAATAAATGTTGATTTATTGTTATGCCAGCTTGAATATAATGTTGCACTTTTTGCATTAGACTTAATTTTAGTACCTAATTTTCCTACATCGGTATCTTCATCTTGCAATCTAATGGCTATACCAAAAAGAGTATTTTTCTTAATAATTCTATCTATTCCAAGTGTTAAGGCATCTGAGTCGAACTTTTGGTTTACGCTACCTGATTTAAGTTTGATTTTACCTTTTTTAAAGTATCCAGAGCTCCAAACTTTCCACTCTTGAGGAAATGTTCCATATTCATTTTTTAAATATTGTGAAAGAGGCAGTTCACTTACAAATTTTTTAATATTCTTGTTAGAAAGTTTTTGTTCCTTATCAACATCACCTTTTAAAAGATATGCATCTAATAATTTTGCATATGGATAGGTACCTTTACTTGTCATATCAAGACTTATGCCAAGATCTTGAAATTTAATATTGTCATTTTTTTTTGTGGTTCGATGCCATTCCATCCTCTCTAAAACAGGATAAGTTGAGCTATAAATAAACCTTTTTGCACTTTCTGATTGTCCTTCAACTATCCCAACTAATTCTTTATCGTCAAATACATTGTAATCATCTGACTCAGTTGAATTAATTGACAGCGTAGTTAGACCTGAAGCAGTAGCAGTTTCTCCAGCTGTCCCTCCATATTCAATAATATAAGCGTCTACACCTTCGTCATCACATGGCAAGTCATTCCACCCAACGCCATTACCATATAAGTGGGCACAATCTTCATCCCCTCCACCCTCGCCAGGATGATCATTTGGTTCACCATTTTTCCAATCTTCATAGGAATAACCTGTTGCAACTGAGCATTCATTTGATGCAGCTGGAGCTTTTACATTGCCATTTCCAAGAAGAACCTCAACTTGACAATGAAAGGTTTTTCCATTTTCAGGACCCGATACCCACTGCCAAGTACCTTCAGTTGGTTGACCTGTACTATAAGAGGTGGATGTATATGTTGAATTATCAGAAGCACCCATCCAAGTATTTGTTGAAATTTTAGATTTTAAAAAATTATTTTCTGATTCAGAAGTAACGGTTACTAGGTATCCAGTTAAACCCTCATATGTTGAAGCTTCAGCTGCAGTTTTTGCTGCTGCCCATTCAACAGAACTACTAGGTACTAACTGATAATAATGACCATTAGCTGGGTTATAATTATTACCAGCCGGAGTAACAGAAACAATTATTGTTGTCCCTGTTGAGCCATCTCCTTTAAATGAGAGTGTAGCTAATGCATTATTAATGTAAGCTTGAGTTCCTCTAAATCCTATTTCGGTAAGAGAGGAGCCGGTACATTGAACAGGTGCACTACTTCCATCACTAGTGTAGCCACAATAACCATTAGCCTGATCAGTATTTGAAGTACTTGTTATTTTGATGTTCCCAGCAGAAGCAGTAGCAGAAACTAAAAGAGTTCCTGTATACCCTGAAATACTTGGGGTAACACCAGAACTAGATAATAAAACAAAATCAGTTGTATCAGCAGTTAATGATGTAGGCATAGTAACCTCTCCTGAATAAACTATTTTTGAACTAAAAAAGATGGTCAAAAAAAAGAAGCTATAAATATATCTAGCTAGTTTTCTTAAAAAAAATCCCATAGTGGAAAATAGCCTATAAATTTTATTTTATTAACTAACATATCTTTGTTAGTGCTCAAACCGGGCGTTAATTTAGTAAATTTTATAATGATTTTATTAAGCTTTTAGAATTTATTAAAAATATAAACTAAAAGATTTTCTTTAAACTAATCATTGCTTCATCAATTATATTTGGTTTTAAAACATCTTGATTGTTTAATTTAAAATCAATTTCAAAATCATTGATATTTTTACTTATCTTAAATTCAGATCCTAAATTTTCTGAGCCTACTAATTTAAAAGCATAATTAGTTTTTCTATTAGGAAGATATCCTATCGCTAAATATATTTTATCAGTATGCCCTACTCCTAATGCTTGATTTCTTTCATAGATTAAAAAGATGCTAAAACTATCAGGTAAAATTATATCTATACCAACTTCACCATTTAAATTGTGTAAAGCACCTGAATTTAGCTTGGTATCAAATTCACCACTTGTTGCATCAGAGACATAAGAATATTTTATATTTGAAGACCGACGTAAATTTGCTTTGTATTCTAATTTTCCATGCTTTCTAATTTTATATTTATCATTCTCTAATTCATCAACTGCTGCAATTGAAAGCCTTGCATTCCTTGATTGTATACTTTGCTTTTCATATTTCATGGCAGAAGAGCCACTTTCCTGATAATCATTTAATAAAGTGTAACCAAGATCTATTTGTGCTGAAGGAATGAGGATTAAATTATTTTTCTTGATCTCATCTTTTAATTTAATTGTTCCATATATTTGTCTACCTTTTCTATCAGCGGTTACACGTTGACCATCAAGCACTGATAAAATATCCGAGTTAAGAACACCTACTCCAATAATTGTGTCTATAAATTTTGTATCATCTTCAATTGGGGATGAGGTATAATGGGTTAAATTATAAGTATCTGTATCTAAATTGCTTCCAGCTGTTCCAACATCAATATCATTTTTACCAAATCTAAAGGCTAGTCCTCTTATGCCATTATTATTAGTAAATTTATCTGCTCCAACTGTAATTGCATTAGTTTTAACATTTTTAAATGAAGAAACATTTGTCTCTCCTACTCTGCCAACTGCAATACTTCCTTCACTCCAATAAAATACATCTTGTTGTTTTTCCTCTTTTTTCTTTGTAGTAGCTGAGGTTTTTACAACTTTAGTAAGAGAGGCAAGCATTTGATTGGTAAAATTAAAATCTAAATTAAGATTAGTTAAGTTTTGACTATCTTTATTTCTTCTAATCCACTTCAATCTATTTAAAGCAGTGTCCGTTGAGTGTTCTATAGTTCTTGTTGCAACTTCTATTTGTGCAATGGCTATTCCTGTTCTTTCATTATTTTCTGTAATCGAAGGGCATGATCCAGAAAAAATAGTAAATGGACAGACTAAATCATATTCCATTATCTGATCAAAACTATCTTGCCCATAATCGTTTCCAATGTATAATTTTAAACCACTTGAGCTAAATGCAACTCCTCTAGGCTGAAGATTTGTTTGAGATGCAGTTCTGAGATTAAATTTACCATCCATAACAAATGATGAAGTATCAAAAGCATTTGTAAGGGAAATCTGACTAATGCCTTCATTATTAGTGTTGTGACTAATAATAAAGATTCTTTTTCCATTAGCGCTAAACCTAATTCCTGCTGAGTTGATTACATCAGCAGTAGTACCTGTACCCATCTCAATTCCGGCCGTTGTTACAAGTTGAATTGAAGTTGTGTCGTACGGGGTTGAAAGTGTGTACTCTAATAATTTAGCAGAACTATCATTAGCAAACCAACTCAAAAATAATTTCGTACCGGTGTTGTTAAATTCAAAACCTTGAAGCCTAATGTTTTCATGTCCTTCATAACTTTCATCAACCCCTGAAAAATCTCCAGCTGCACTACCACTTAAATTAGCAATGGTATCAAGGTCAGTCTCTTGTGCAAACTGACAAGTAGAAATATCATAAGGTGTAGTTAAATCATATCTAAAAAGGTTATCACTATCAGCACTATTACTACGCGTTCTGCTCGCAACAAATAATTTTGTTCCATCATGACTTAATTCTAAATCATATACAGCTCGGACACCATCAATTGGAACTTCACTCATTGCACATCTTTCACTATCACCTGCATAAGTTCTTGAGCTTATATCGTAAGGTGTACTTAAATTAAATTCAGAAACAAGAACAGTATCCTTTGCAGTTTCTTGTGCCTGAGTGGAACTCATAAAAAGTTTTGTTCCATCTTTGTTAAATTCAATACCAGCTACACCTCTAATTTGACTTTTTGCACTTGACTGATCATCAAATATTATAGTTTGCACGTGTGTAAGGGTTGCTTCTCCAAACGAATTGGTGATAGGAAATATAAATAATAAAATTAGAATAAAGTTTTTTATAAATTTCATAAGATTAAAATGTTGCTGACAATTTAATACTCAGGTCTTTAAATTGTTTATTTATCAGTTCAACTATTCCAGCTTGTGCTTGCATCAAAATAAAAAATGATGACACAAGTAAACCAACAGCTAATTTTCTTAAAATAAATCGCATAGTGTAAATTAACATATAAAATTTATAATATTACTTAACCTATTCTAGTTTGTGCTCAAACCGGGCAGAAATTCTACTATGGGCGTGCGTTTTATCGAAGATAAAATAATCTTCACCATAAATTCAAATATATAAATTTTAATAAATCAAGATGCTTAATTTAATAAAAAAAAGTAAAAAATTAATTATAAAAAGTGCTCTTAAACTAAAAATAATTATTATTTTATTTGGATTTTTTTTCTCATCACTCTCTTTAGCTGAACCTACATTTATTGCTAATCTTGATATCAGCAGCGATGAAGGAAGCGCTACTGGGATAACATTTAAACCTGATGGTACCAAAATGTATATTACAGGAATTGGTGCTGCTAAAATATTACAATATAATCTAACGACAGCTTTTGATATTACTTCAGCAACTTTAGAAAAGTCTGTGGCAATCGGAGCACGAGAGAGTAAACCAGAAGATGTAAAATTTAATTCAGATGGAACTGTAATTTTTATTTTAGGAACTCAAAATGGTCGTAATGGGATTGATAGATGGTCTTTAAGTACACCCTATGATATTGGATCGATCACTGCAGCAGATAGCGATCATACTGAAATTGGTGGTGATCCAAGAGGATTAGCTTTTAATAATGATGGAACAAAAATGTTTGTTTTGAATCAGACAAATAAGCGGGTAGAAGAATATAATCTTTCAACACCATATAACCCTGATACTAAAACTTTAACCAACACACTTACTAATGCAACAAGTAGTAATTTTCATCAAGGACTAGGCTTCAATGCTGATGGATCAAAAATGTTTGTAGTAAAATCAAGAGGTAGCTCTAACACTGATAATAAAATTGATGAATACGCTTTATCTACTGCTTTCGATATATCAAGCTCAAGCGCAACATTAACTGGTACATTCTCACCAACTCATTCCAGTGCTGAATACTTAAGTGGCATAGCTTTCAATGGTTCTGGAACAAAAATGTATCACATAAATTGGAATGGTGATGAAGTTCGAGAGTATAGCTTAACTTGTCCTTTTAAAGTTACTAGTTCATCAACGTGTGACGCACCACAAAAAAATAAAGATGTAAGGGGTGTAGTTGATGCACAAATTAATACTGCTAAAAATTTTGCTAAAGACTCAAGTCAGTCTGCTTTAAAAAGATTATCTATTTTAAGAGCGAATAAATACTACAACGCAAGTGCACAAAATATAGAGTTAAACTTTCAAAATGAATTATTAAAGAAAGTATCCAATAATGTTTTAAGTTCTGCACAAGCTAAATTAAACCCACTTCAAAAATTAGATCAAATTTTACCTGATGATTGGGAGGTATGGTCTGAAGGTAGCATTAGTTTTGGAAAAATTGGTGAGAGCTCCTTAAGTTCTGCTCAAGATATTGATAGCCTTGGTATAACCGTGGGAGTTGATACAAAAATGGATGATGACCAAATATTAGGAGTTGCTTTAAGAGTGGGTAGCACTGATGTTGATGTTGGAACCTTTGGTTCTAAAGTTGATACAAATGCATTAAGTTTATCTGTTTATGGAATTAATAGTTTAGAAAACAGTAATTTTTTAAAACACGTTTTTGGAGTTAGTTATTTAGATAGTGATATTGTAAGAAAATATGAAGGAAATACCGACATAAATATTGGTGACCGTGAAGGTAAGCAGGTTTTTGGTTCACTTAATTTTGGAAGAGAGTATGAAAATGGTGATTTAATTATTACTCCAACAGGTCGTATCGATGGAAGTTATACAGCACTTAATGGTTATACAGAAAGTGGCATTGCAGCACTTAGTTATAATGATCAAGACATTAAATCTTTAATGGCTTCTTTAGGAGTATTAATAGACCAAGATTTTGATCTAGAAAATTCAACTGTAAGATCTAGAATTAATCTTGAATACAGTAAAGAGTTTGCCTCAAGCTCTAAGGTGGTAACAAGCTACGTATCAAACAGTGAAAGTTTTGAATATCAAGCTGATAACAAAAATAGAGATATATACACAGCAGGACTTGGTTTAGATTTTAAGCATGACCAAGGGTTAACAATTAGTACTGATTACGAAAGACAGCAAATCAAGGGTCATGGTTATATTAATAAATTTACATTATCAGCAGGCTTTTTATATAGAAAAGAAACAGAGTTTGCACTTGGTCTTGATGAAGAAATGACTTCGAGCTTTAAAATTTCTAAAGCACTGGGTGTGTTTGATTTAGAATTTGATTTAGAAAATAATTTTTCAAATCAAGAAAACCATAATGTCAACTTATCTCTATTAAGTAAATTTTAGTGAGTAAAATAAAAATAGTTTTCTACTTAGCTTTAGCTTTTATTTTTTATAAAGGCTTTGTTGCATTTTGAAATTGGTGTTGATGACAGAGTAGCAGCTATAGAAGAAAAAGCAGATTTTGAAAAAGAAGGTGAAGTAATTGGTCTTATGATGTACTTGGGCGACCCACCAGAATTATATGAACATTTATTAACTAAGAATAAATCTAGGTGTTTGGAAATGAGACAAACAGCAGAAGAGAGCTCCTTTGCATACTATGAATGCGCAAGAGTGAACGCCGTCCTTAAAGGTGGAAAAATTGTAAGCATTATTAATGAAATTGAAGTTATAGAATAATTGTTAAATTAAAATTTATTTGAAATTTCTATTTTTGCACCATAGTCAGGTATATCACTTAAAAAATTGTAATTAGAACTCATCTTTAAATCAAATCCATTTATGTTATTGGTTAATGATAAACTGGTGTTTTCAAAATTACTCACATTAAACATAAATTTCATTTCATCAATTGGAACATAACCTACTGATAAATAAATTTCATTACTATAACCTCTTCCATTAGCTTTAAATCTTTCAAAATTTCCAACTAATGACCAGCCTGATATGGAAGTTATATCAAAACCATAACCTATTCGAAAATTGTGTTTGGATTTGTTGTCTACATTATAATTGTAAACTGTACTTTGACTATTTAGATAATAAAATTCTGCATCTGATGATGGGCTTAGATCGGCAATATACTCTAATCGACCATGGTGATTAATGATTTCATCTTCTTCTTTATCTTTATCCGTTTTATCTAAAAGGACACCGAGTGTTATTAATGCTGATTTAATATTTTGCTCTTTATAAAGTAATGCATCAGCTAAACTATCTCCAACAACAGTTCTTTCTCTAAATGCTTTAAGTTTAGTGTATCCTAAATCTAATTTAATTCCTGGATTGATATTTAAATCTTCATCAACAATTCTTTTTCCAAAATTAAATGATCCATAGATCTGTTGACCTTCTCTATTACCATGTAAAGTATTGCCATAAATAACCCTTTTTTGATCTATATCTAGTAAACTAACTCCAATTAGAGCATCTGTAAAAACATGATCCTCTCTAAGTTTAGTATCATATAAGGCAAAACTATAAGCATCAGTCTCTAATTTTGTTCCACTACTTCCAATATCAACATTATCGTTTGCATACTGAAAAACGTATCCATGCATGGCATCTCTGTCATCATCTTTAATTTTATCTGCACCGACTGAGATACCATAACTGTGAAAATCTCTTGATGATGAATTTATAGATTTGTTTTTACCTAAACTAACTCTACCTTCGCTCCATTTAAACCAATCCTCACTATCATAACTTCTATCAATTTCTTTTTTAGAATTTTTAAGAGCACTAACTAATTTTGATATTTTTTCATTTGTGAAATCAATTTCTGCATTAAGATTTGATAGATTGTCTTTATTTTTATGTCTTCTTAACCACTCAATTCGATGAAAGATTGGAAGAGTATTGTTTTTAATTATACGTTTTGATAATTCTACATTAGCTTCTATGATTGCTTTAACATCATTATTATTTGAGGCATCAATACAAGTAATTGTGCCCGCACAAGCTAGATTATACTCATAAACAACATTTGTTCCCGTGCCACTGCCTTTATCTCCCGTTACATATAGTTTTGTAAAGTTAGATGTAAATTTAAATCCTCTCATCTTACCAGTTTGTGAAACAATTGAATAACTAGTTACATGTGTAATTGTACTTACATCCCATGCAGTAGGCAGATTATACTTATTAATATCATGTCCGTTACTTCCACCGAGATACATTATGGTTCCATCTGAATTAAATTGTATATTTCTCATATCAGACTCTTCCCCTCCAAAACTATTTGAACACACATTATTTGTTGCACTCGAAACATCCCATGCTGTAGTTAAATCATATTGACTAACAACTTCAGCACCTTCTTGAGAGACAAACATACGAGTTCCATCAGGTTTAAAAGCTAGGGCTCTTGCTTGAACATTGGTACTACAATCTCCAGCTCCATTTATAATTTTTCTTGTGGCATAACTGATTGTGCTTGTGTCCCAAGCGGTTGAAAGGTTAAACTGTTGCACACCTACCTTGCCTGACTCACTTCGGATAACATACATTACTTTTCCATCTGGTTTAAATTCTATTGCATGAGGTTTGTCAAAATCATCTCCCTCGCCTTCTAAATCATTTTCTGAAATTTTAGTAGCGGTACTAATATCAAATGCAGAACTTAAAGAATATTGTATGACTGTAGGTTTTGTTTCATCAGTAGTGACATACATTATTGTACCATCTGGTTTAAAAGTTATTCCTCTAATATCTGAAGTGTCTGAAGAAATATCTTTTTCTTGTTTAAATTCTAAAAAAGCAAAAGCATTAGAATAAAATAATGCTAAAAAGCTAAATACAAAAAATGATGTCTTGAGAATTTTTTTCACCTTAGCAGATTAATGAAATTGGGATAAATACAACTGTGTTGGTGCCCAAAATGAATAAAATAAGCTAGCTATAGCCTCATTTAAAGTATTTAAATTGATATCTTGATAAGTGACCAAAATGGGTTTATTAAAATCATGAATTTACTAGCAATCATGAAATCAATACCAAGTATATCTAACGAAATAAACGAAGACAAAATTTTTGAAATTATTAATAAAAATTTTAGTAAATTAGCACCTGCATATTTCTCATTAGTTACCAATTGGCTTATCCGATCATATAGTGAGTATAGAAATATCGAAAAATTTATAATTTTAATTTATCTCATTAATAAAGATTTAATATTGTTTAGGAAAAATGGAATAATAATTGATTACGACACATTCTATAAAGATAAATCATTAGAAATTCCAAAAATTAATATTAGTGATATCTCAAGAGATCTTTTGATACCCAAAGAAAGTGTAAGACGAAAGATCGAAGCATTAGAAAAAGAAAGAGTAATTAAAAAAACTGGAAAAAAAATATTTATAGAAAGATCTGCTTACGTTACAACACAAGCCAAAAAAACTTTAGAAGAATTTAGCATCTTGGTGAGTAAGTTTAGTGAAATATTAGCATCTGAAAAAATATCCAATAAAGCTTTTAATGTAAGTGAAATTTCAAACTCAATTAAAGAAAATTTTTCTTTTTGCTGGTATCATTTTTATAAGTTTTTATTTGTTTTTACTAATCGTTGGAAAACAGACACTAAAACTCTAGATTTAGAAACTATATGTGTAGGATTTATTGTATTAATAAATACTGTGCAAAATAAAAATTTTAAAAATAAAGACTTTGATAGAGAAATATTTTTCAAAGAAGTTAAAAAAAATAATCAAGTAGGAATAAATGCGTTTTCTATATCAGATATAACAGGAATTCCTCGAGCAACAGTTGTTAGAAAATTAGAATTTTTAATTAAAAATAAATTTTTAAATAAAGATAAGAAAAAACTTTATTCTTTTTCAATGAACATAAAAACCAAACAATTTAAAATAATTAAAAAATTACAAGATAAAAATATGATCTCGTTGAGTTCTTTTTTGCACAGAGTATTTAACCAAATTAATTTAATAAGCACTAATTAAGATCGGTAAATTATGGGAATAGTAACATCAATAGCTCCAATAGCATTAGCTATCATTATGCTAGGCCTGGGTGCTTCCTTAACGTTAAGTGATTTTTCAAGAGTAATTAAAAATCCAAAAGATTTTTTTATTGGTTTTGTTTGTCAGTTATTTGTTTTACCTTTAGTTGCTTATCTACTTATTATTATTTTAAAAGTTCCAACTGAAATGGCTTTAGGAGTAATGTTGATTGCTGCTGCACCTGGAGGTGTAACTTCAAATGTTTTAACAAATTTTGCAGATGGTGATGTTGCTCTTTCAGTAACCCTTACAGCATTTATGAGTTTGGTTAGTATTATTTCTGTTCCAATCATAGTTGCTCTTGCAATAGATTTATTTGAAATCTCTTATGTGGCTAAGGAAATTTCAATGATAGGGATCTCTTTAAAAATGTTTTTTGTAGTCACAGTTCCAGTAATTATTGGAATGATTATTAGACATTTAACAGGCGATTTAATGATAAGAAATTTGAAGATAATACAAAGATCTTCGATAGCCTTATTTTTTGTTGTTTTTGCCGCAATTTATATTGAAGAGTGGAATAATATCGTAAGCTTTTTAACTAGAGCAGGAACAATAGCTTTAATCTTGAATGTAGTAATGATGATTGTAGGATTTTATGTTGCTAAATTTTTTGCATCTGGTGTAGCTCAACAAAGAGCCATTTCTCTTGAGTGTGGTTTACAAAATGGAACATTAGCAGTTTTTGTTGGAACTCAATTATTTGACAATATTGTTTATATGGTTCCAACTGCAGCTTATGCTTTAATTATGTTAGCCACAGCTTCAATTTTTGTTTGTATTTTAAGAAAATGTAATTTTGGTCAAAAATAAAATAAAAAAAACTTATTTTTTTTCTATTTCTAAAAGGATCTTTGGCGCCCATAGAACTGCATCTTGAGAGGTAACCTGAAAATTAAATTTATCTGGTTTTACAAACATTTTGTTGGTGTCATCAAACCTTCCTTCTTTAATTGTATCTACCCAAATAACAAAATCTGCCGGAAACAAAGCTCTTGCTTCAGGTGTTGGACAAACAAAATCTGCTACAACAAAATTTCCTTCTTCTTTTAGCTTAATAGCAAAATTTGCCATTCTTTTTGCTTGTCTTTTTCTTCCCTCTTCAGAAAAATCCCAATCATTGGCTTCTTTTCTAACTTCATCAGCATTTAATCTTTTAGCATTAAGCATTGGGGCAAGTTCATTTGCTAGAGTTGTTTTGCCAGATCCTGGCAGGCCCATTATTAAAATAATTTTCATCTTTATAATAAACTATTTGCTACCCATTTATGAAATTGATGAGTTGGTTGATCCATCACTGGTGAAAAGTTTCCTCCATTATAAACAGGAGAGCCTCTTCCCTTTTGCATTCCTTCAATTGCACTAATGTCCTCTAACATTACATCTTTCCAAAATCTTGCATTTTGTTTTCTCAATTCTTTAAGTTCTTCTCCATTAGCACTTTTATCTCCAATATAATACATTTCCATATGTTCTCTAGTTTTATTAATTGTAAGTGGTTCCAACCAAAAAACATAAAAATGATCTAAGTGCAAACCAATCATTACATTAGGAAACAACGCGATATATTCAGAGTTTTTAAGTGAACTTTTTTCCCAGTTTTTAAATGTATCAAATTTATTATTACCTTTTACAGGTTGCTCGTATTTCTCACTTCCTTGTCCTGCAAATCGATTAGGTAAACCTTGAATATGATAATGATCATTAATATTTGATACTTTGTTTAATTCTGGATGAATAGTTGGTAAATGATAACTTTCACAATAGTTTTCTATAGCAAATTTCCAATTACATTTAACCTCTAAATCAAAAGAACCATAATCTTTAGAATGAATTAATAATTTTTGATCTTCCTGATTAATAAATTTTGACCATCTTTGTTCAAGTGGTTTGATATAATCTTCAAACTCAATTTCATTTGCATTAATATTTACAAAAATAATATCCATCCATATTTTAGATCTGACCTCTTTTAGATTGCTACGATTCTTTTCAAATTGATCTGAGCTATGAACATTTAAACCTCCTATATGAGGTGTGGCGACCAAATTTCCTTTAAAGTCATATGCCCAGGAATGATAAGGGCATCGAATTACATTTTTTAAAGTACATGGTTTATCTATTAGCTTAAACCCTCTGTGGCTGCAGACATTATGAAATACCCTAATATTAAGATCTTTGTCTCTGACAATTATCAAAGGAATCCCGAGTAGATTGTATGGCTTCGCGTCTCCAGAATTGGGTATTGAGCTACCAACTCCTATAACTGTCCATTTATCACAAAAAATCTTATTTCTTTCATACTCTAAATAATGATCACTGGTGTAACACTCATTTGGAAGTCCATTTGCGCTCTCAATAGGTCTATCCACATTCATCAATTTCTTGATATCCAAGATCTCTGAGAGAGATTTATATTTCTGATTTTGCACCAGAAAAAATTATCATGGACATAATTTTTGGCAACAAATTTCCATTTTAAGCCATGATGAATTTCTTTGACAGCTTTTTCAAATAAGATAATGATCGGGAAAAATGAACTTTTCATTGGAAATTGGTCCTCATACTGACCTTGAAACTTTGCCACCTGTAAAGGATGTTTACGTTACAATGTTACCTGGTGGAGATTATAAAGAGACTGCTGATAAATCAGGAGACCTTGTAAAAAAAGGTTTTAATCCTGTTCCTCATTTTCCAGCCCGATCAATAAACAATGAAGATGAATTAAAAGATTATGTATCGAGATGTAAAGATCAAGGTGTTAAACAAGCTTTAGTTATTGGTGGAAGTAGAGAGCCGATTGGTAAGTTTGATAGCTCGTATCAAATTTTAGAAACAGGTTATTTTGAAGGAATTAAAATTGGTATTGCAGGACATCCAGAGGGAAGCCCTGATATACCAGAACAAAATTTAGAAAAAGCAATGATAGATAAAAAGCCTTATGCAGATTACATAGTAACTCAATGGTTATTAGATAGTCAGCCTATTGTTGATTTCATTTCTAAACAAAGCGTACCAGTGCATGTGGGTATTACTGGGCCAATGAAAATATCTAGCTTAATAAAATTTGCTAATATTGTCGGGGCGAAAAATTCCATAAATTTTCTTAAATCTAATTTTAGTAAGGCGTTAGATTTATTGAAACCTAAAGACCCTAATGATTTAATTGGGAAAGTTAAATCGCATACTGATAACTTCCACATTTATACATTCGGCGGCTTGAAGGAAACAAACAAGTGGTTGAAGGAGAATAGTTATGTCTAGTGAGTTTGACTATACTAAGTTAAAACATGCTACTTCAGTTGATCAATCTGATCGTGCAGTACCATACAATTTAAGACAAAGTGGGCCAACAAAAGTTGAATTACTTATCTCAACAAGAGTAAGAAAATCACCTTATTGGCATTTATCAATGCAGGCAGGTTGCTGGAGAGCAACTGTTTACAATCGTATTTATCACCCAAGAGGTTATGTAAAACCAGAAGATGGTGGAGCAATGGTTGAATATGATGCAATTGTAAATCACGTTACTATGTGGAACGTTGCTGTTGAAAGACAAATCAGAGTTAAGGGTCCGGATGCAGAAAAATTTACTGACTATGTAATAACTAGAGATGCTACAAAAATTTCTCCTATGAGAGCAAGATATGTAATCTTGTGTAATGCATATGGTGGAGTTTTAAACGATCCAATTCTTCTTAGAATTTCTGAAGATGAATTTTGGTTTTCATTATCAGACTCTGATATTGGCATGTACCTTCAGGGTGTAAATGCTGATGGAAGATTTGATTGTACAATTGAAGAAATTGATGTCAGTCCTGTACAAATACAAGGACCTAAATCAAAAGCTTTAATGAAAGATCTTTGTGGGGATCAAGTTGATTTTGACAATATGCCTTTCTACGGTTTAGCAGAAGTTAAAGTAGGTGGAAGAAGTTGTGTCATTTCACAATCTGGTTTCTCTGGAGAAGCTGGGTATGAAATATACTTAAGAGACTCTACTTTATATGCTGAGGATATGTGGAATGCTGTTCTTGAAGCAGGTAAAAAACATAGCCTAATGGTTATTGCTCCTGCTCACCATAGAAGAATTCAAGCAGGAATTCTTTCATGGGGTCAAGATATGGATGCTCAACATAATCCGTTTCAGTGTAACCTAGGTTACCAAGTTTCATTATCTGGAAAAGGCGAATGGAACAAAAAAGGTGATTATGTCGGTAAAGCTGCATTAGAAAAAATGGGCGCAGAACTTAAAGATGGTAAAAAACCTTACAAGCTTCAATTAGTTGGGCTTGAATTAGGTGGAAAACCAATTGAAGAGTATGCTCCTGATTTTTGGCTAGTATCACCTGAGAATGGTGGAGATCCTGTTGGATTTATTACCTCTCCTTGGTATCACCCAGAGAAAAAACAAAACATTGCTATGGGATATGTGCCATTTGATGGAACATTAAACTCTAATGGTTTTCCAAAAGGTACTATTGGAACTAAATTTAAAGTTCACTTACCTGAAAAATACTCTGACACACCAGGAACACCTGTTGATGCAGTAGTAGTGGATATTCCATTCAAAGAGTCTTTCAATGCTAATACTAGAGAAGTCGTAAAAGGCTAAATTTATTATTGTGGGGGAGTAATATTAAAGCTCCCCCATATTCTCAATGACTAAAGGCTTTTTAATCGTAATTTGCATTATCATTGCGATTGCTTTAATAATATTTCCGCTACTAATTTCTTATAAAGCACAAAAAAATAAAAAGAATAAAGATTAATGTTTGGTGAATTTTTAAATATAGTTTTTAAGTCAATTAAATTAGACAAATCTCTATATACAGATAATAAAAACTTTGGTGAAGCCTCTGTTTATTTTGCTGGTCTTATAATGATCTTAGATGGAATTGCAGGTGCGGTAGCTGCAAACACAGTAATTAAAACTGCTGTTGCAATGTCTGGTCTAACATCAATTCTAACTTGGTTGGTGTGGGCAATCTTTATATATGTAATTGGAGTTAAACTTTTTCCAGACAAGAAAACAAAAGTTCCTTTTAAAAAAGTGTTAACAGCAGTTGGCTTTGCTCATGCACCAGGTTTACTAAGATTTTTTGCGGTAACGCCAAATATGATGATACCTATAATTTTTCTTACACAATTTTGGATTTTTGCAGGATTAATTATCTCTACAAAACATGTGCTGGGTTTAAGATCGAGTATTAAATCTTTCGGAATTGTATTTTTATCATTCCTTATAATCGCATTTTTATCTATTTCTTTTGTAATGAGCAGAATGAATATGCTACCTGTTAATCAGATTAGCTAAATTGGAAAAATAGTTTTAGAAACTCTGCACGACGAACACAATTTATAACTAGTTAAAATTAAATTTTGTGAAACGCTCTCGTCCTCTTTTTTGCATTCATCACAAATATTATTTAATTCTCTCATTATTTCTTCATCTTTTTTATCATCTAAATTATCAGTCATTATCTGTAAGTCCTGCACCAGCTGCACCTTTTTTTAAACTATCACTTTCCTCTACAAAAGTATCTTCTGCTAATTTGTAAAGACTATTCCACTCTGACTCTGTGAAATTATCTTCATTATCAATAAATTTAATCTCAATTTCATTTGCAAATTCAGGAATTTCTCGATTTAAAAAACTTGAGCAAATATTTACATTTAAATTGAGTAAAATTTCATTTTGATCCAATCTTACAAGTATTTTTTTTCCACTAATTTCTGAAGCTCTACTTAAAAAGGGTAAAAAAATAACAGGATATGCAATTTTTTTAAACTTTATTAATTTGAAAATTTCTACTGATTTAATCTGATCTAAAAAACTAATACCAAGTATAATTGGACAATAGGCATCAGATGAAGTCTCGTTTATTTCACTGATTAAATTTAAATCTTCAAATTTTTTTATTGGTTTATCTTTATAATATTTATTTAAATTTTTAATTCCTTGAAAACCGAACAACTCTAGTTGACGAATGGACTTTCCAATTTCTTCAGAATTGCCCCAGGAATAACCAACTGCTCTACTTGCTCTTTTAACCGCAGTTTCAATTTCACTTAAAGATCTCATTATTAATTATTCGCTTTATAAACCCACTGCTCATCGTAATTTTTTAATTCTGTTGGTAAGGGAGCTCCTTGAAACATGCAAATTCTTAGCCACTTGTCTGATCTTGGATCAAACTTTAACGCTCCAAAAAAAGATAATTTAAGTCTCAACATGTCGATTGGAATAATGTCTTTGCCGATTGTGTTGTCTTGAATTTCAGAGTATGGAAATTTTTCTACTATAAAAGCTCGTCTGATTACGTGTCTTAATTCTGAATTTGAAGATAAAAATTGTGCAATAGTTGAGTTTTCGTTTTCAGATATAAGTTTTTCATAAAGTTTTTTTATGTCTCTTGCAATCGCCAGTGGCTGTTCAAGTTCAGAGCCATGATCTTCAAATCTATCAGCCAATCTAGGTTCTTCTTTGTTTTTAGAAATAAACCAAAAGTTTTGCTGACTTTCTTTTTGATCAAAATTTATATCTAAAATATTAGGATATTTTTTTTCTATAATTTTTTTCAATTCATTTACTGTTCTATTAGTTGGGATGTTAAAGTATTTATCTTCATCTGAGCTCATATTGCTAACAAGAGGTTCTATAATATTATTATATGGTTCCATCATTATAGAGACCACGTATTCTATGCATTCTTCGCAAACATTTTGCTCTAACCACAAATATATTTTATTAAAAGGATATTCAGTTTTAAAATCAAAGCTATTTTCAATATAATTTATAAAATTTCTAATATTTTTTAATAATGATTTGATTTTGTTTTGTTGGTATTCGCTATCAGTATTCCAACTAGTAATGTTTGTTAGTGATTTTTTTATACAATCTATAAAAAGCTCAGAATCTTTTTCTTGAACTTCTTTTATCTCTCTAATTTTTTTTAAAGCTGTTTCTCTACTTAAAATCCAATTATTTAATAATGTTGGATGATTGACTATAAAGGGAGCCATTCCAAGACCTGTTGAATTGCCTATCCCTAAATTTTTACAGATCTTTTTATCTAACTTTACTGCTATTTTTGGATTTTTATAATGAGCGACATGATTAACTTGATCAAATGTAAATTGTCTAACCAAATACACCAGCATCATTTCTAATCTAAAAGGACCATTAATTTCTTCTCTATTTTTAATTCTAAATCGGTCCGCAAGGCCAAATTTGCCCGATCCATAAACAGCTGTTGTTCTGTACAAATAACCAACTTTTGATAGCAATTCTAAATCTGGTTGTTTACCCTCGCTTAAACTATCAACTACGTGATTAAAAACTCTTACAGATTTATTTGCTCTTGATAAAGTCAGCTCTTTAAATGAAAGTCTACCTACTTCTTGTTTAGGAACCTCATTTTTTAATCTTTTTATATCATCTTTACTGGGCACACCATCATGTAAAGTAAACGCTGCATCCCATTTAGTAGCTATTACCCTATCTGATCTTTCATCATCTTTAATTTGATTGGCAAAACATACTAACGAATAAACTCTATTTCCTTTTTTAAAAGAATATACAGCTTCTCCATATCCATTTTTATCAAGATTAAATAAATCTCTTGAATAATCCCAATCTTTAAATTCATTTAAAAAACTTCTCAAAAAAGATAATTTAGATTGATGAAATGAACCAAGTCTGGATAATTTCATTATTGTATTTGGGTCTCTTAATTGAATATTCATTATTAAATAGATTTATAAAAATTATACCAATTGTTTCCAAGTATTCCTTGTGTCTCACTATCTGAAAAACCTATCTTTTTAAGACCGTTTTCTATATTTTTAAATCCTCTTGCATCTTCAAACCATTCAGGTTGTTTAGGAAAGCCAGGTTTATTTTTAGATCCTTCTCCATAATTTTTACTTTTGGACCAGGTACCATTTCTCATCCATTCAACAACTGTATCAGGTTGATCCAAGCAAAGATCTGAACCAATACCGATATTTTTTAGATTCATAATATCAGCTGTTTTAGCAACCATTTCACAAAAACTTTCAATTGTACAATTAGTGTTTTCTTTTAAATGATGAGGATATAAAGATAAACCTAACATTCCTCCACTTTCACCTAGCGCTTTTAAAAGATCATTAGATTTATTTCTTTTCGCTGCATGCCAAAATGTAGGATTTGCATGAGTGATTGCTATTGGTTTTTCACTTATATCAATTGCATCAAATGTACTTTTTTCTGCTGAATGAGACATGTCAACAACTACACCTACTCTATTCATTTCTTTAATAACCTCACGTCCAAAATTTGTAACCCCACTATCAATTTTTTCATAACAGCCTGTAGCTAGCAATGATTGATTGTTATAAGTAAGCTGCATAAATCTACACCCAAGATTATGAATTTTTTCAACTAAATTAATATCATCTTCGATAGGAGAGCAATTTTGAAAACCAAAAAAAATTGCTGTCTTATTTTCACGATTTGCTTTTTCAATATCTTTATAATCTTTACCAAGGAATATTAAATCAGCGTTTTCAGAAAAAAGAATTTCCCATTTTTTAACTTCTTCTAAAAGTTCGTCATAATCCTCATGATAAACAATTGTTACATGAACTGCATCTAGTCCAGCAGATCTATTATATTCAAAAATTTTTCTAGACCAATTACAGTATTGTAAATTATCAATTTTAAAATTCATATTATGAGCAACTTTAATCAAAATGATTTTTAAATACTATTAATTTTATTGAAATTTTAAGCTAATTTTGAAATAAGACTTTTAGTATTTTTCATGAAAAAAAATAAACATTTAAAAGTTTCAATAGTAATGGGTAGTCAATCAGACTACAAAACCATGGAACTTGCTGAAAAAACCCTAAAAAAAATTGGAGTTTCATATGAAACAAAAATTATATCAGCACATAGAACTCCTAAAAGAATGTACGAGTTTGCCTCTTCAGCTGAGAAAAATAATATTGGTGTGGTTATTGCTGGCGCTGGTGGATCTGCCCATTTACCAGGAATGATTGCTGCTTTAACTCCCATTCCTGTTTTAGGTGTGCCGATAGAAAGTAAAAAACTTAAAGGTTTAGATAGTTTACTGTCTATCGCACAAATGCCAAAAGGCATACCCGTTGGCACATTAGCTATAGGTGAAGATGGAGCAATAAATGCTGCTTTATTGGCTGCTGCAATTATTGCAAATAATAATCCTATTATAAAAAAAAATTTAAATAATTTGAGATTATCACAAACAAAATCTATTAAAAAAAAACCTCAGTAAAATGTCAGAAATAACACTTGGTATTATTGGTGGTGGCCAACTTGGTAGTATGCTTGCAATTTCAGCCAAGAAATTGAATATTAAAACTGTAATTTATTGTGATGATCCACATGCACCAGCACAAAACTTTTGCGACAAATTTATTTCAGGTGGCTATAATGATAAAGAAAAAATCATTGAATTTGTAAATTTAGTTAATTGTGTAACTTTCGAATTTGAAAATATTCCTTTTGAAACATTAAATGAAATAAACAAATTAAAACCTGTTTTACCAAAACCTTCGGTTAATAGAATTATCCAACATAGATTAGCAGAAAAAGATTTTGTAAATAATTTAAATATTAGAACAACAAGGTATGCTTCGGTAGAAAGTGAGTCTGAAATAGACTCTCTAGAAGATTTTTTGCCTGGTATTTTAAAAACAACTACTCTTGGTTATGATGGTAAAGGTCAATATCCTATAAATTCAATCGAAGAATTAAATTCACTAAATATTGATTTTTCAAAAGGATATGTCTTAGAAAAATTAGTGAAATTAAAGAAAGAAATTTCAATAATTATAACCAGGTTTGAAAATAACAAATATGAAATTTATGAACCAATAGAAAATAAACATGAAAACCAAATATTAAAATTTTCAAAAATTCCTGCAGAAATTGATGAAAAAATTTATGATCAATCTAAAGAATGGGCAATGTCTATTGCTGAGGAGCTAAAATATATTGGAACTTTATGTGTTGAGTTCTTTATTGATAGAAATGATAATTTATATGTTAACGAAATTGCTCCAAGAGTTCATAATTCAGGTCATCTTACAATAAATGCTTATAACGTTAGTCAATTTGAAAATCATGTTAGAGCAGTTTGTGGTTTAGAGCAAATACCGTTAAAAAAATTATCCAATGCAACAATGGTTAATTTAATTGGAGATCAAATATCTGAGTATAGAAAGGTTGCTAAATTTAAAGAAAATGAATTTTTTTTTGACTATTTAAAAAAAGAGATTAAAGAAAAAAGAAAAATGGGTCATTTCACAACTTTAATTTAAATGTTAAAATCAATAGAAGGTAATTTTGATAATTCTGAGGTTAATGAGCTTCTTACAAAACATTTCATTGAGTTAAGAGCTGCCTCTCCTGAAGGAAGTGCTCATGTCCTAGACATTCCTGGATTAAAAGTTTCATCAATAAAATTTTGGAGTTTATGGCATGATGGCATGTTAATGGGCTGTGGTGCTTTAAAATTTTTAAATGATGCACATGGAGAATTCAAATCAATTAGGATTCATGACAATTTTAGAAGAATGGGCAATGGTATTAACGTAGTAAATCATTTAATCAATGAAGCAAAAAAATTGAGTATTAAAAAGTTAAGTATAGAGACTGGCGCAGGTGAATTCTTCAAACCTGCTAGAAAGTTATTTAAACAGTGTGGTTTTGAAACATGTGATCCTTTTGCTCACTATAAAGAGGATGTGAATTCTGTTTATCTTACAAAATCTATATAAAATAATTTTATCTAATCAATTTAGTTGACAAAACCTTAATAAATCTAAACAAAGCCAGAATTACTTAATTATAAGTAATAAATTAATATAACGAAAAGTAAGAAGATAAATATGAGTCTACAAGGAAAAGTAAAATGGTTCAATCCAACTAAAGGTTTTGGTTTTATTGAAAGAGAAGACAAAGAAAAAGATGTGTTTGTACATGTTTCAGCTGTAAGAGATGCTGGTATGAACGGTTTAGATGAGGGTCAAGCTTTGACTTTCGATGTTGAAGATGGTCCTAAGGGTCCTTCAGCAGTTAACTTAAAAACTGCATAATATTCACACTTCACTATTGGCTGAGATAGCAAAAATTTAAATCTACTGATTTATATTTTAGATTTCAGCCAATACCAAAAACAATCTTTAAACACAATTTTCAATTATCAATTTTAATAGTACAGTAGGTATTATTATGAGTGAAAGATTTGTTAAAAATATAGATAATCTAAAATTTGAACCATTTGACAATTATGGTGAGCCAGTAAAAGGAATGAGTTGGCACAAAGTTAGTTATGATAAAAAAAATGGAGGATTCGGTACATATATATTAAAAATGGATCCTGGTGCAAAAAGCCTACCACATATACATCAAGGATTTGAAGAATTTTATGTAATTAAAGGTGAACTAGAAGATGTAGATGGAAAAGTTTTTAAAAAAGGTGATTTTATAACTTTTGAACCTGGAACTACTCATAACTCTCATACTAAAAGTGGTTGCCTACTTATTGTATTTATGAGAGGAATAAATAAACCAATCTAATATAAGTTATTCAAAAAAAATATGATCGGAATTTTAGGTGGAATGGGAACTCAAGCAGGTTTAGATTTTTGTAATAAACTTGCAATCTTAAATAGAGGAAAAATTGATCAAGAGTACCCCTTATTCATTCTTTATAACAAATCAAATATACCGGGTAGACCAGAATCTATCGGGGTACAAACTGGAAATTTATCAAATAAATCTTCAAATAATGTCAGTAAAAAGAAATATAACAATGTTTTAAAAAGTTTACTTCATGGATGTAAATTACTTGAAAAGAATAAATGTAAATTTATTGTTATTCCCTGCAACACAGCTCATTATTGGTTTGATGATTTACAAAAAAAAATAAATATTCCTATTATAAATATGCCAAAAGAAGTTTTTAAATTTACAAAAAAAAATTGTAAAAAATATTCAAAAGTAGGTTTATTGGCTACTGAAGGAACGCTAAAAACAGGTGTGTATGATAAAATTTTTAATAAAGATTATCACTTGTTAAACCCTTCTCAAACTCTTCAAAAAAAATCAGTAAATAAAGCTATAAAATTAGTTAAAATGGGCAATGTTAAAGCTGCGGCAAAGGCAATTAAACCTGCAATAAATGAATTAATCAAAATGAAATGTAAAAAAATAATATTAGGCTGTACTGAACTTCCAATTGCAATTTTTGCTTTTAAATCATTTAACAACGTAAAATCTTCTAAAATCTTTTTAGACCCAAACTTAATTCTTGCTAATTCAGCTATGTCTAAACACAACAGATAATTCATGTCCCAAGATAAAGATAAGCCTTATGTTCTAAGAGTTGCAGAGTTAATCTATAAAAAAGTTGATAAGATAAAAAAAGAAAACTCTGAAATGACTAATATCCAAGCATTTGAAGTTTTTATGACAACAAAAGACTACGACTTAATAAGTTCTGGAGAATTTCATAATCAATGGTTTTTAGAATTGAAAAATAATAATTTTATAGACAATATTACTGGCAAAAAAGTTAATGAAGAGACTATGAGGCTTTTAGAGTTACAAAAAGACTCTATGATTAAGTTTTTGATGAAAATACCAAAATTATACTACACAAAAAGTCATTTTCCTCTTGAGATATCTCAAAGAGCTTTTGATCATCTTTGGAGAGTTTGTGAAAGTTATGAAATGTGGTGCAATGAAACAAAGCAAAAAAAATTAATTACTTTAAAGATTTTAGATTAATCTGATATTATTTATTCATTATTTAAATGGTTAAAATATTTCCATTCATATTTATATTATTGTGGTCATCTGCGTTCATTACCACCAAACCAATCATTGATAATAGTGATCCATTTGCAGCATTAGCTTTTAGATTTTCAATAGTTGCGATTGGTTTTTTCTTGTTTTCTTTATATTCAAAACAAAAAATTTTAGTTAATAAAAAAAACTTTATTGAGTCTTTTCTTAGTGGAGTTCTCTTTCATGGATTTTATTTAGGAGGTGTTTTTTACTCAATTTCAAAAGGGATGCCTACCGGAATAGCTGCTCTAATAGTTACACTTCAACCAATACTAACAAATGCTTTAAGTGGCCCAATTTTAAATGAAAAAGTATCAATGAAACAATGGATTGGAGTGTTGCTAGGCTTTATAGGGGCAACCTTAGTTTTGGGTCTTGATATTGGATCAGATATTCCAATCGTTGGTTTAGTTGCAACCATAATAGCATTAGTTGCAATAACTTCTTCTACAATTTGGCAAAAAAAAATTAGTAATAATTTACCTTTATCAGTTAGCAACATGTATCAAGCTATAGGTGGTTTTAGCTTTCATCTATTGGTTATAATTTTATTTACAAAACCATATATAGAATTTTCACAAACTTTCATAATCGCAATGAGTCACCAGATTTTTTTAGTATCATTTGGAGCTTTTACAATATTGATGTATTTAATTAAAAATAACTCAGCAAGCAAAACTGTCTCTATATTTTTTTTAATTCCAGCTACATCTGCTTTTATGGCTTGGGTTTTTTTAAATGAAAGTTTAACTAATTTAGACCTTTTGGGTTTTTTAATAACCACAATTGGCGTTTATATTGCAACAAGAGATTAAAAGTATTTACAGAGACTTAAAGCCGAACTCTAAGGACGCATCTGTAATAGAATGATACAAAGATTCACCAAAACTTCTCAAAGCAAAAAGTCTTACTTTATCAGGATTGTCATTTAACAAATCAACTGTAAACGCTATTCCATTATAAGTAGAATTTATCGAATTATTTTTTTCTAAACTACTAAAATTAAAAGGACATCCCTTTTTTAAAACTTCTTTTACCTCTTGTCCTTCTATTTCAATTATAGCTTTTGAATGAGACAAATCAGTTACAGCAAAATCTGCTTCATTTAAATCTTGTGAAATATTTTTAAGTAAATCTTTTTTTGTTGAGACCAAAAGCCAATTTTGTGGACCATTCCATAAAATTCTTGTGTCATTATTATTTATCACAACTAGTGGTTTATCTTTTAATTTTAAACCATCAATATCAAAATTTTCAATTGAGACTTTAGAATTTTTATACTTAACTATTTGTACTATTAATAAATTCTTTATTTCAGATATTCTTAAAAGATTATTTTCATCTTTATCTTCATGGTTTCCAAATTGGCCTGTTGAATGTACATTTGCTAAAGCTGATGTTAAACTCATGATCTAACCCTTTCCCCTTTTGGATCAACGTAGTGAGAAGAAACAATCTCAACAGGAATTACTTTGTTTTTTAATGGAGACATTACAAATAACTTTTCACCAATCATATTTTTTCCATCTTTTAATATTGCTAAAGAAAATGGATTATCATGTTCAACACTCCAACATGAAGCTGAAATATAACCTAATTTTGGATTTGGAATAGGTGCATTAGAGTCTTTAACTAAATGTGATCCTTCTGGAATACTTGTTTTTTTATCTAAAGGAACAACTCCAACAACTTTTTGTCTATCTTCAGCTATAAATGCTTCTCTTGTTAAAGATCTTTTTCCAATAAAATCTTTCTTTTTACTTAATAATCCTTCTAGGGAATTATCATAAGGTATTGTTCTTCCATCAAGCTCAGAACCTGCTACGTGACCCATTTCAATTCTAAGTGTTGATAATGCCTCTGTTCCATAAGGTTGAATTTTAAATTCTTGACCAATTTCCATAATTTTTTTCCACATAAAGTTTCCGTTATCAGACTCAACATTTACTTCATAGGCAAGCTCACCAGAAAATGAAATTCTAAAAATTCTAGCCTTAATACCAAACAAATCTCCTTCAAGGAAACCCATAAAAGGCAATCCTTCATTAGACACATCTGAATTTGGAAATAGTTTTTTTAATAAATCTCTAGACTTAGGTCCAGCAATTGCAGCTCCTGCCCATTGCTCTGTAGTTGAAACTACATTCACATTTAATTCGGGCCATACTAGTTGTAAATAATATTCTAAATGTGAAAGAACGTTTGCAGCTTGTGCGGTAGTAGTTGTCATATGATAATGATTTTCTGAAATTCTTGTTGTTGTTCCATCGTCCATCACAATCCCATCTTCTCTTAACATCACACCGTATCTTGCTTTGCCGACTGGTAACTTTAACCATGCATTTGTATAAACTCTATTTAAAAGTTCTGCTGCATCTGGTCCTTTAATATCTATTTTACCTAATGTAGTTACATCACAAACTCCCACGTTTGTTCTTACGTTTTTTGCTTCTCTTTTTGATCCTTCAAATAAATTTTCATTCCCTTGTTTGTAGTATCTTGGTCTTAACCACACACCTGCATCAACAAAAACTGCATTGTTTTTTTCATGCCAAGAGTGCATTGGTGATTTCCGTGTTGGTTTTGAGTGTTTACCAACCTCTCTTCCAACAATTGCTCCTATAGAAACTGGTGTATATGGAGGTCTAAAAGTAGTGTGACCAACATTTGGTACTACTTTATTTTCAATATTTGATACTAATTGTAAGCCATTTAAATTACTCGTTTTGCCTTGGTCAGTTGCCATGCCAAGGGTTGTATATCTTTTTACATGTTCAATTGATCGATAACCCTCTTTAAGTGCTATCTCCACATCAGAAACCGCAACATCATTTTGAAAATCTAAAAATCTTTTATAATTTTTTCCCTCAGGTAAAGGCACACACCAAAACTTGTCGTGCGTTGTTGATTTTTTTTCGACTACATTTGGAAATGAAATTTCATTATTATTGTTAGTAATTTTTTTTGATAACTCATGACCAGTTTCAAAAGAACTTTTCAAAGTCTCCTCTAGTGTATAAGTTCCATTTGCAGCACCTAAAGTTGTTTCGTTTTGTTTTGATGTTCCTGGAACAAATGCATCAATATCTTCATTAAATTTTGTTTTATTTCCTGATTGTGAAGCTAAATGGATTGTTGGCGTCCAAAATCCTGAAACACATATGCAATCACACGTAATATTTTCTAACGTACCAAGCTGCTGTTTATCATCTGAAATTTTTGCAATATCTGCTGATTTTACTTTTTTATAACCTTGAGCGGCAACTACCACATATGAAAACTTAATGTTTATTCCTAAGTTTTTTGCTTCATCAACTATTTCAGATTGAGGATCTTTTCTTGTGTCTAAAATAATTGGATCAACACCATTTTTTTTAAATTCAATTGCAGTTTCATAGCCACTATCATTATTTGTAAATATTAAAGGGTTTCTTCCAACCAATACTCCATAAACTTTTAGGTATTCTTTTGCTGCCGATGAAAGCATTACTCCTGGGGTATCATTGTTTCCAAAAACTATAGGTCTTTCAATAGATCCTGAAGAAATTAAAACCTCTTTTGCTCTGATGTACCAAAGCCTTTGTTTTGGATGATATTGTTTTGTTTTTGGTAAGTGATCGCTAATTCTTTCAGACATCACCAGCATGTTATGATCATAATATCCAAAAACCTGTGATCTATTTTTAACAATAACGTTAGGCATTTCTTTAAGTTCTGAAATTATTCCATCAGCCCACTCTTTACCTGATTGATTTCCTATATTAACATCACTAGTTAATAAAGTTCCTCCATGTCTGGCTTTATCTTCAGCTAAAATAACACGAGCTCCGTTTTTTGCCGCAGCATACGCACTTGCTAAACCTGATGGTCCTGAACCTGCAATTAATAAATCGCAATATTCATATTTATGTTCGTATCTTTCTTTATCATGTTTGATTGATGCAACACCAAGTCCTGCTGCTTTTCTAATAAAAGGTTCGTAAACTTTGTACCAAAAACTTTTTGGCCACATAAATGTTTTGTAATAAAATCCTGCTGGAAGAAATACTTTTAGAAAATTATTTATAGCTCCAATATCAAAATTAACACTAGGCCAGCAGTTTACACTTGTAGCTTCTAATCCTTCAAAAAGTTCTTGTTCTGTAGCTTTAATATTTGGCTCTGTTTCACCATTTCTGTATAATTGAACAATTGCATAAGGTTCATCTACTCCTGCTCCAAAAAACCCTCTTGGCCTATGGTATTTGAAGCTTCTACCAATTAAGTGAATTCCATTTGCTATTAAAGCTGAAGCAAGAGTATCACCTTCATATCCGTAATAAGTTTTGCCGTTAAACTTAAATGATAATTTCTTATCTCTATTTATTAAACCAATATCTGGTAACCGATAACTTTGATCCATTATGAATTATCCTCATTGGCTTTTAATGTTCTAAATATTTCATGAGTTGCCGTGTCTCTTTCAACTTTTATCCACTGTCTACACCCTGACAAATGTTGCCATAACTCTAAATGTTTTCCCCTTAAACTTTTTCTATTGTAGACAAAATTATCCCAGTCTTTGTCAGACACTTCTTTATTAAGCTCAGGTCTTTTAACAGTTGCGTCTCCACCATAAGAAAATTCATTTTGAGATCTCATTCCACAGTGTGGACATCTAATATGAAGCATTTATGAAATCCAAGTTTTTGTTCCAAGTCCTTTTTCATCAAGTAAGTGACCTGTATTAAATCTATTTAAACTGTATCCTGCATTTAATTTGTGAACTCTGTCTTGTGCAATTGTATGAGCAAATGTCCAACCCGATGCAGGAGTTGCTTTAAATCCACCATAACACCAACCACAATTTAAATACAAACCTTCAATATGTGTTTTATCAATTATCGGAGAGCCATCCATGGACATATCCATTATACCGCCCCAAGTTCTAAGCATTTTTAATTTACTTAAGAACGGCATCATCGCAATACCCTCTGTAAGTACATGTTGTAAAGTTGGTAGGTTACCTCTTTGTGCATAACTATTATATCCATCAAGATCCCCACCCATTACCATCTCACCTTTATCTGATTGACTTATATAAAAGTGTCCTGCTCCAAAAGTAACTACTCTATCTAAGATTGGTTTTACCGGTTCTGATACACATGCTTGAAGCAAATGGGTTTCGACAGGTAATGTCATATTTAATTTTTCTGCTAAAATATTTGTACTCCCAGCAACACATAACCCTATTTTCTTAACTTTAATGTCACCTCTTGAAGTTCTAACACCATTAATTTTTCCACCACTAACATCAAATCCTGTAACTTCACAATTTTGAATTATATCCACTCCCATTGAATCAGCTTGTCTTGCATAGCCCCAAGCAACAGCATCATGCCTTGCAGTTCCCGCACTTGGTTGCATTAATCCACCAAAAATTGGGAATCTTACATTTTCAGAAAAGTCTGCCATTGGGATAATTTCTTTAACCTGTTCTCTATTGAGTAGAACTGCATCTATTCCATTTAGCCTCATTGAATTCCCTCTTCTTGCATAAACATTCATTTGTGCATCAGAGTGCGCAAGATTGATAATTCCTCTTGGGGAAAACATCACATTATAATTTAAATCTTGGCTCATTTTTCTCCATAGATCCATTCCAAACTCACTAAAGAGAGCATTATCATCGTGCATATAATTTGATCTAATAATTGTAGTGTTACGTCCAACGTTTCCACCGCCGATCCATCCCTTTTCAATAATAGCAACATTTGTAATGTTGTGCTCTTTTGCTAAATAATATGCGGTTGCTAAACCATGGCCACCACCTCCAATAATTACAACATCATATTCTTTTTTAGGAGTTGGATCTTTCCAGGCTAAATCCCAGTTTTGATGACCTGAAAAAGCGTTTTTAATCAGATTAAATATAGAATATTTTTGCATCAGATATTTTTATCTCAATGAATATAAATAGTTCTTATTTTTTTTATATATATTTTTTAGAAGTTTCCAAAAATCTCAAATAGGATATCTATTGTCCATTAAAAAACTAATTTATAGGAGTTTCAAATGAGTGAAGTTAAATCAGATATTCAGATAGCCAGAGAAGCAAAAATGCAACCTATAAATGATATTTTAGCAAAGATAAATGTGCCAGATGAAAGCACAGCTTTTAGTCCAATGGGAAGACACATTGCAAAAATAAATTTAGAATATTTAGATACTTTAAAAGATAAACCTGATGGAAAATTAATTCTTGTTACTGCAATCACTCCTACTCCAGCAGGAGAAGGTAAAACGACTACTTCTGTCGGATTAAATGATGGTTTAAATAAAATTGGAAAAAAATCTATTGTATGTTTAAGAGAACCAAGTCTTGGTCCATCATTTGGTATGAAGGGTGGAGCTGCTGGTGGTGGCTATGCTCAAGTAGTTCCAATGGAACAAATTAATTTACATTTTACTGGAGATTTTCACGCAATAACTTCTGCTCATAATCTTTTGTCAGCCTTAATAGATAATCATATCTATTGGGGAAATAAATTAGATATAGATGTTAGAAGAATTGTTTGGAAAAGAGTAATGGATATGAATGATCGTTCATTAAGATCTATAAATATCAACTTAGGTGGTGTTGCAAATGGTTTTCCAAGAGAAGACGGTTTTGACATTACTGTTGCATCTGAAATCATGGCAATCTTTTGTTTATCAAATGATTTAGAAGATTTAGAAAAAAGAATTGGTAATATAACAATTGCTTATACTAGAGATAAAAAACCCGTGTATGCAAAAGATTTGAAAGCTCAAGGTCCAATGACTGTATTACTAAAAGATGCCATCAGACCAAATGTAACTCAAACATTGGAAAATAATCCTGCAATCATTCATGGTGGTCCATTTGCAAATATTGCTCACGGATGTAATTCAGTAATAGCCACAAAAACAGGATTAAAGCTTGCAGACTATGTTGTAACAGAAGCAGGTTTCGGTGCAGACTTGGGAGCTGAAAAATTTCTTGATATTAAATGTAGAAAATCAAACTTAAAACCAAGTTGTGTAGTTATTGTTGCAACAATCAGAGCCTTGAAAATGCATGGTGGTGTAGCAAAAGATGATCTTAAAAATGAAAATGTTGATGCGCTTAAAAAAGGACTCGTAAACCTAGAAAGACATATTCAAAATGTTCAAAAATTTGGATTACCTGTTGCGGTTGCAGTTAATCACTTTATTAAAGATACAGACGACGAAGTAAAAGCTTTGATAGAATTTTGTGATGGGATGGGTGTTAAGGCAAGTCTTTGTACTCACTGGGCAAATGGTGGTGAAGGGACAAAAGATTTGGCTACTCATGTTGCAGATTTATGTGAAAAAAATGAAGCTAAATTTCAATTTTTGTACGACAGTAAAACCCCTTTATTTAAAAAAATCGAGACTATAGCTAAAGAAATTTATAGAGCAGATGATGTTATAGCTGATACAAAAATTAGAGATCAATTAAAAAACTTTGAAGAAGCTGGTTATGGCGAATTACCTATATGTGTTGCAAAAACTCAATATAGTTTTTCAACAGACCCAAGTCTCAAAGGGGCACCATCAGGTCATTCTTTACCAATTAGAGAAATCAGACTCTCTTCTGGTGCAGAGTTTATAGTTGTTGTTTGTGGAGCTATAATGACAATGCCCGGATTACCAAGAGTTCCCGCTGCAGACTCTATTAAGCTAAATAAAGATGGTGAGATTGAAGGTTTATTTTAAATTAGTTTTTTAGATAATTAAGCCAATTTCTAACTTCACAGGTTCTATCGTTAAAGTTCAATAATTTATTTTCTGAATTTATATATGATATATGACTTTCATATTCTTCTTCACTTAAAAAATTTTTATTAGCAAATAGTCTTTCTTTACGTCCAGCAATAAGTTTAAGCATTTGAGAATATTCATAATCAGGATGATACTGTAAACCGATAATTTCAGAGTTTCCAACTTTGAAGCTAACACCCATTACATTGTTTATTTTGTCACTAGATAAAAGAATAGCATCTTTTGGTAACTCACTTACTTCATCAAAATTAAAAGCTGGTGATGTAAAAATTTTTTCTTTGTCTTTATATATAAAATGTTTCTGGCCTTCATCATTAACAATTACATTCGATGCAATTCCTATATGAGCACCTTTTGTAGCTGGATGAGCTTTGCCTCCAGCAGCTGTTGTGCAAATTTGCAATCCCCAACAAATTGCTAAAATTTTCTTTTGTTGAGCAAAACAATTAGATGCGAAATTTATATGTTTTTTAATTACATCTGTCATATCGTTTATTCTCATGGCACCACCAGTAAAAATAATTCCACTATATTCGTGCATATTTTTTAAAGCATGACTGGTTTCGTCATCCTGTCCAGGATTTATAATTTCTGTATTTGTTGATGGATCAATTTTTAAAATTAAATTTTTTAAGTTATCTGCTGCAGAAGCTCCTGCTGCTTTGATAAAAAACTCACTATCTTTTCTATTATTTCCTTCAACAATTAAAATATTTAAAGCATTCATTTAAATAATTCTCCTGACATGCTGTGTTGGTACATTAGTTTCATGTCTTCTTCATTCAATTTTTTTGGGTTTCCCCCTGTAGATGGGTCTGCTAAAGCCATTTTTGACAATCTATCAAGATCAAAATCTTTTTCATTAATCACTTCTGATAATTTATGAGGCATATCTAATTTTTTTCTTAAATCTAAGATCCAATTAATGAAACCATCAAAAGATTTATCTTTAAGTTCTAAATAATTACATATTTTGATTATTTTTTGTTCAATCACATCTTTATTAAAAGTTAAAACGTAAGGCATAAATATCGCGTTAGATAGACCATGGTGAACATTATTTAAAGCATTTATAGGATGACTTAATGAGTGAATAGCACCCAAACCTTTTTGAAATGCCGTTGATCCCATGCTAGCTGCTGATAACATATTTTGGCGTGCTTCAATATTAGATCCATTATTCACAGCTTCTAACAACCAATTATTAATCAATCTCATACCCTCCAAAGCAATTCCGTCAGCCATTGGATGATATCCTGGTGCACAATATGCCTCTAAATTGTGAGCCAAAGCATCCATTCCTGTTGCTGCAGTAATTTTTGCAGGTAAGCTAATTGTTAATGCTGGGTCTAGAATGACTATTGAAGGCAAAAATTTAGGATGAAAAATTATATTTTTTACTCCAGTTTCCTCATTTAAAATTACAGATGCACGTCCTGTTTCCGATCCTGTTCCGGCAGTTGTAGGTACAGCTATAATCGGTGCTATTTTTTCAGAGTTTGCCTTAGTCCAATTATCTCCAACATCTTCAAAATCCCAGATAGGCAATGTTTGACCTGACATAAAAGCAATTGCTTTACCAACATCTAAACCACTGCCCCCTCCAAAAGCTATTACTCCATCACAACTATTTTTATTATAATAATTAGAACCCTCTATTACATTGGTACCTGTTGGGTTACCTACTACATTTGAATATAATTCAACTAAAATCCCTTTTTCTTTAAGATCATTTATTGCATCAGAAACAATTTTTGATTTAGCAAGACCATTATCTGTTACCAATAATGGTTTGTTAATATTTAAAGTTTTACAGGCAATACTTAAATCTTTAACTCTATCTTTTCCAACCCACATATTTGTTGGGTAATTCCAATTAGATTTCATTTACCAATTAATTTCTAATTTTTTATTATCACAAATAGTATGTAACATACTAAACATTAATGGAAAATTTTTACTATTTAAATCTTCTAAAATTCTTGGTCCAATCTCTAAAGCAAGCTGGGCTCCTTCTACAGTTATATCTTTCATAAACTTTTCTTTAGCATCATTATACAAATGACCTTCACCTAAATATTTTCCCATTAAACTATTTCTTCCCCCTATTGCACTTACATATAAATCACCAAGGCCTGCTAAACCATAAACTGTTTCTGATTTACCTCCATAGTGAGAAACAAATTCAACCATTTCTGAGATAGATCTATGGATTAATGATGCTGCAGTATTTAAATAATATTTAGATTGAATATCTTTAGGAGCTTGGGAGTTGCTCAATCCCTCTGATGCACCAATTAACATTGAATATATATTTTTAATTGCTCCAGACAATTCTACTCCAGTAATGTCTTCTGAAATTTCAGTAGAATAATAATTAGTTGAAATCATGTCTTTCAATGATTGGCATTCCTTAATGTTTCGATTAGCGATTACAGTTCCTGTTCTCATTTTATTTGCTAAACCAGCAGCTAAACAGGGGCCTTTAATAGCTGTAATATTAATTTCTGAGTGTCCATCTTTTTCTAAAAGATTTTTAATTTTATCTGATAGCGTTGTAAGTTCATTATTAACTATAGATAAACCTTTAGTTAATAAAACAATTGGTAGGTTTTTTTTATAACTTTTAGATATTTGCTTTACAAACCACTCAATTCCTATCGAGCTTATTCCTGCAACAATTAAATCTACATCTTTTTCTAAAATAGATTGTAATTCATTAAATTGCTTGAATTTTATTTCTTTTGGTAGTTTAGTTTTTAATCCAGGGTGTAAATGGTCATTAGTAATAATATTATTTATCAAATTGTCCTCTAAATGAGTTCCAACAATTGTGACATCATTTTTATTTTCGATACAAGGAACTGCAAAAGCTGAGCCCATTGCTCCAGCTCCTATAATTATTATCTTTTTCATAAACTTGAATTAACCAAAAGTTTTCTAGCTAATTGTTACAACCCTTGCAAGTTGTAATGTCATATTAATTGTAAATTTATCTTTAAATTTACTTAATTATATGGGTAAATTGATGAAATAAAATTTATAATTGGAGACAATAAAATGACAAAAATTGCTATCATTGGTGCTGGTCCTTGTGGATTATCTATGTTGAGATCGTTTGAACAGGCTGAAAAAAAAGGTGAAAAAATACCTGAAATAGTTTGTTTTGATAAACAAGACGACTGGGGTGGTCTTTGGAATTATAGCTGGAGAACTGGTTCTGATCAATATGGAGATCCGGTTCCCAATAGTATGTATAGATATCTTTGGTCAAATGGTCCAAAAGAATGTTTAGAGTTTGCAGATTATTCATTTGATGAACATTTTGGAAAACCAATTCCCTCTTTCCCACCTAGAGAAGTTTTGTATGATTACATTTTAGGCAGAGTAAAAAAAGGAAATTTAAAAGATAAAATAAAGTTCAATACAACTGTTACCAACATAACTTATGACAATAATAGTTTTGAACTCACATACAGAAATAAAAAAGATAACTCAATTTTAAAAGATTCATTTGATTATGTTGTTGTATCAACAGGGCATTTTTCAGTTCCATTTATACCTGAATATCCTGGCATGAAATCTTTTCCTGGAAGAATTATGCATTCTCATGATTTTAGAGATGCTGAAGAGTTTAGGGGAAAAAATGTTGTTGTCTTAGGAAGTAGTTATTCTGCTGAAGATGTTGCTCTACAATGTCATAAATATGGAGCAAAAAGTGTAACTATTGGCTACAGACATAACCCAATGGGATTTAAATGGCCCAATGGTATGAAGGAAGTTTATCATTTAGATAAACTTGTGGGTAACAAAGCAATTTTTAAAGATGGTCATGAACAAGAAACAGATGCGATAATTCTTTGCACTGGATACCTTCATCATTTCCCTTTTATATCTGAGGACCTTAAACTTCAAACAACTAATAGATTGTATCCACCTAAATTATATAAAGGTGTTGTTTGGCAAAACAATCATAAACTAATGTATTTAGGTATGCAGGATCAATTTCACACTTTCAATATGTTTGATTGTCAAGCTTGGTTCGCAAGAGATGTTATTATGGAAAAAATTAAAGTTCCAAATGATACTGAAATAGAAAAAGATATAAACAAATGGGTATCAATGGAAGAAAAACTAGAAAACCCAGATCAAATGATTGACTTTCAAACTGAATATACGAAAGAACTTCATGCTTTATCTGATTATCCAAAAATTGATTTTGAATTGATAAGAAAACATTTCAAAGAATGGGAACATCATAAAGTTGAAGATATTATGACTTATAGAAATAAATCTTTTTCTTCACCAGTAACAGGTTCTGTTGGACCAGTTCATCATACACCTTGGGCAACTGCAATGGATGATTCTTTAAAAGTTTTTTTAGATCAAAAAAAATAATTATTTGTTGTCATTATTATATGATATTTGTAAACAACCTCAAATCTGTCTCTGATCAAGAGTGGTCATCCACTGAAAAATATCCAGGTGTTAGGTGGAAATTTTTAATTGATGCTGATTATACAAAAAGTTCTGGGCTTTCTCTTGGTTTTGCCGAAATCGCACCAGGCGGAGATTTAACACTCCATTATCATTCACCTGCAGAAATATATGTGGTTACAAATGGTACAGGTATACTAAATAAATCTGGGCAGCTTGAAGAGATTAAGAAAGGTGATGTAGTTTATATAGCTGGTAATGCAAAACATGCTTTAAAAAATAATGGAAAAGAAACTTTAGAATTTTATTGGATTTTTCCAACAGATCGTTTTTCAGAAGTTAAATATTTATCCTAATTTATACCTAGGTGTTTTTTTCGTTGATCTACCCAGGTTCTAATTAGATTATCAAAAATCAAACCTATAAAAGCAACACAGATCCCAAGCGTTAGTCCTATACCAGCTCCCTTTTTATCTGATAATGCTTTTAAAATATATTGTCCTAAATCTTCCGTTCCAATAAAAGCCCCTATAATTACCATGAATAAAGCAAATACAATGGTTTGATTTAACCCAAGCATCATATGAGGAAAAGCTAGAGGAAATTCTATTTTAAATAATCTTTGAAATTTCGTTACACCTGACATTGTTGCTGCATCATGCAAAGCAGTAGGAACACTTCTTAGACCTTCTATAGTATATCTTGTAGCAGGTATTGTTGCATAAACTATAACTGCAATTAAAACAGAAGTATCAGTTATTCCAAAAAGCATCATTACTGGTATTAAATATACAAATGATGGAAAGGTTTGAAAAATATCACAAACACCTAGCATAAAACTTGCTGAATTTTTATTTTGAAAACATAATGTTCCAACCGTAAATCCAATTATACAAGATATAACAACCCCAAAAGTTGCCATATAAGTTGTCACTAAAGCTCTGTCCCACCATGGGCTTAAAGCGATAAATAATGTTAATCCACAAACGACTAAAGCGGAACGAATACCACCTATAATATATCCTGCGCCAACAACTAAAACCAATGTAGCTACAGCTGGCATTCTTAAATATAAAGCACGCATCGGCTGAAGCACATCTACAATCAACCATGTATTAAATGCTTTTATGTAAACAAAGAATGTATCAAAAATCCAATCAACACCTTTATTCCAAAAATCAGCTGTTGAAATTCCTTTGTTGTGTGGAACTTCAAAAAGATAATTATATCCTTCTTTAAAATAAAAAGATCCTAAGTAAGCAAATAAAATTCCTAATATTATTGCCACTATGAAAAAGAAAGTATTTTTATGACGTTGAAAAAATGTCAGGTTACCAAAATAATCAATTTGTTTATTAGCCCAAGCTAATGACATTTTATCTAATAATATAGCAATCAAACTAATACATAATCCCGCTTCTAATGCTAATCCTATGTTCAGCTGATTTAATGCTAGCAATAAATTAAATCCCAAACCTTTTGCTCCAATAAAAGCTGAAATAACTGCCATAGAAAAACACACCATGATAACTTGATTCACTCCAATTAGGATATCTCTTCTAGCTGTTGGAATTAGTACCTTTGTCATTAGTTGCCAATTATTGCATCCACTCATTCTTCCAGCTTCAATTACTTCTGGAGGTATTCCTCTAAGTCCTAACAAAGTTAATAATATCATTGGCGGTACCGCGACGACCATAGTTATAATTACTGCCGCATGATCACCAACTCCAAAAAGAACAATTGCTGGAACTAAAACTGCATATTGAGGCATAGTCTGCATTACTAAAAGTATTGGATATAAAGCTTTTTCAACTCTTTTACTTTTAAATGCCGCAATACCCAAACCTAAACCAAAAATAAAAGATAATGGTGCTGCAACCAATATAAAAGAGAGTGTTTGCATTGAAGGTTTCCATTGACCAAAAATAGAAATGTAAATCATCACTAATGCAGCAAAAAATGCTAATCCTTTACCACTGAGTTTGTAAGATAAAATCGTTGCTCCTGCTGCAACGATTGTCCATGGCAACCCTGGTAATTCAGCCCAAGGATTTGCATCAATCCAATCCCAACTAGAAAATGCAACAATTGTATTAAGCCCCCCTAGCAAAATTTCTCTAATTAAATCAATAAGAAAAGTCATAAAAGAGGTTACATTTCGTGTAATTTGCAACACTAAAGGTCGAGTTTTAAATTCTTGAGTATCTTCGTTCCAAAACTCCATTGGCATCCACTCATTCATTAAAAAAAATAAAGAGTCATTTATCCAAATAGGTAACCAGCCTAAAAGTGGTGGCAATCTCCAAAAAACGTCAAAAGCGTAATATCTTACCTCTTTACCGAATAAAACATATGAGCTTTGGTTAGGGTCTTTAATAAATTCTGCTTGTCCTCTTATAAATTTATATGTTTCAGGAACATCAATCGCAAAACAGAGTGCAAAAAATACAATTAATAAAAATAACCACTGAAATAACTTCGGATTTTTTTTTATAAATTCCATATTTTAACTATTATTTTTACGCCCTCCAAAGACCGTATTGATTATTTTTGATGGATTAATAGAGCCTATAATCTGATTGTTACTATCTATTACGGCTACTGTTTTTTCTTGAGTTAGAATTTTTTCTGCAACATTCTCTATAATCTCATCTTTTGAAACTTTTAAATCACTTAAATTATCTTTAGTAGTTACGTCCATAACATCTTCGATCAGGAGAACTTTTTCTCTAGGAACTTCTTCGGTAAATTTTCTCACATACTCTGTTGCTGGATTTAAAACAATATTTGCTGGTGTATCTAGTTGCTCAATAATACCGTCCTTCATAATAGCAATTCGATCTGCTAACTTTAAAGCTTCATCAAAATCATGAGTAATAAACATAATTGTTTTTTGTAATTTTTCTTGCAGCCTTAAAAATTCATCTTGCATTTCTTTTCTGATTAAAGGATCTAAAGCAGAAAAAGGTTCATCTAAAAACCATATGTCTGGTTCAACAGCTAACGATCTAGCAATACCTACTCTTTGTTGTTGACCTCCCGAAAGTTCTCTTGGAAAATAGTTTTCTCTTCCATCAAGACCAACAAGTTTAACCATATCCATTGCTTTACTAATACTATCCTCGGTTTTAATTCCCTTAATTTGAAGAGGAAAAGCAATATTTTCTACAACTGTTTTATGAGGTAACAGTGCAAAGCTTTGAAAAACCATCCCCATCTTATTACGTCTTAAATCAATTAACTCCTTATTATTTAATTGAAGTAGGTCTTGACCCTCTATAAAAATTTTTCCACCAGTTGCATCTGTTAATCTTGATATGCATCTTAATAAAGTTGATTTACCTGAGCCAGATAAACCCATTACAACTAACATTTCACCTTTAGAAACTTCAAAAGAAGCATTGTTTACACCAACAATGCATCCGTTATCTTGAAAAGTTTTTGCATCGACATTGCCATTAGCTGCCTTAAGCATTCTATCGGCATTCTCACCAAAGATTTTATAAACACCTTCGCATTTAATTATTGGGTCAGACATAAATTGTAAATAGGTTATACGAAATTAGAATAAAATAAAATCGATATAATCTGTTTTTTCCTCCTTAAAAATTTTTGATAAAATAAACTCTTGTATCAATACCTGTGCTTAAAAAACTTAAAGCTTCACCACTAACAGTGATTGTTTCATCTAAACCAACATTTTTCCCACTTACTATAAACCCTGCAAAACATTTATTTTTTTCATTATCCCATTTAACAAACGTTTCACTAATCTTATTGCCATTCATCGTATACAGCTCATGTGCTCTAAAATTTAGAAAATTGGCTCCCATAATTGCACGTTGTGGAATAAGTTTTGTAGCATTACAAACCTTTTCATACACTTCATCAGTTAATCTAAAATGATCAGTTCCATCAAAAGATACTAAAATTCCTGAGGGAAGACTTGAAATTAGCTTATCTAGCTTTCTTGCTTGAGCTATTCTTTCTTCTTCAATTTTCATTTTTGCAACTAACTCATCTCCTTCACCAAAAATATTGTTCAAAATAGCAAAAGAGGAGATTACAATTATTATCATTATTACCAAGCCACCAAATTGCTTTATGATTTCTGGTAACTCTTTTATTTTATAAAAATAATTTTCTTTTGACATTTATTCTTGCAACTTTCCATTTATCCATGTTCCTGTTTTTTGTTTTCCATCAGACCAAGTAAAAGTTCCTTCTCCATTCATAAAACCATTGGTCCATTGTCCCTGATAAGTTGAACCATCAGGAAAACTTAAAGTTCCTAAACCACTCCAAATACTATCTTTAAATTCACCTTTATAGATATATCCATTTGGCCAAGTTTCAGTTCCTTGACCATGTTTTTTTGTACCAACCCACTCACCTTCATAAGTTGTTTTATCTGTATATACCCACTTACCATAACCATTTTCACAATTTCCTTCTTTACATCCAGTGCTTCGTGCTAAAGCTGAAGATGTTATTAATAAACTTAAAATTATGCTAATTAGATATTTTTTCATTTTAATACTTTACACAAAATCATATAAAAAAATCAGGCTTTTTTTTCCTTTTTACTACATGAATAAAATGAAATATCTTTCTCAGAGTTTTCGCTTTTGATATTTCTTGTAATTTCATGAATTAATTCACCAGATTTTCTATCTATAATCGCTGACTCAGAATAATTTTTTTTTTTATCAACTGCTTTAAATAAAACTACATCTTTATTTACAATCTTAACATTTAGCCTATCTGATTTTGAAAGAAACGATGACAGCCCTTTGATAGAAAGTTGTTCAGGTTTAATTGCTTCGATTTCAAATTTATCTAAACCTTTTTCATCTAAATCTTTAGCTAAAAAAGTTTGATAATTATATTCTGAATTTTTAATTATTTTTTTATCTAAATCACACACAAAGGTAAGTTTTATATTTTCTTGAATATTTATATCATTAGCTAATGACGAATTAAAAAACATAAAACTTAATAATATGGAAAATAAATATTTTAACATTATTTCAAACTTTTTTTAATTTTACTTAGCTCAACTCTAAAAAAAAATCCCCCCCAACATATTGTTGGGAGAGATTTATTATTTTGTTTGCTTTTGACCTTACTTAGTAAAAGCTTGCCAAACACTCTTGTTATCAGCTAACCATTTTTTAGCTGCATCTTCATGAGTCATTTTGTCAACGTCAACTAAAGCTGCCATTGCACCAATTTGACTTGTAGAGAATGACATTTTTTTGAACGCTGCAGCAGCTGCAGGATGAGTTTTTGGAAAATCACCATTTACAGCTTTTTTCAAATAACCATCTGGCGAACCACATTTACCGTCACCACCATCTTCTGGTCTGCAACCAGCAGTATATGGAGGAAAGTCTATAAATGTAAAACCAGCACCATCTGTAAAGTTTGGTGTCCAGTTAAAGATAATTGTTCCTCTTCCTTCTTTCTCAGCAGCTGATAATTCTGCCCAAAGTGCATCTGCACTTCCTGCAAATTTAACCATCCAAAGATCTCCTAAACCTAAAGCATCAACCCTTTGAGGTATTAAATCTCCATGCCAAGTTTGTGGGCCTTCCAGCATTCTTCCTTTTCCACCTGAGTCAGGTGTTACGAAATTTTTCGCACATGCAGGATTTTTTAAAGCAGTCCAATCTGGTAGACCAGGACATAATCCTTTATCAGTAACCCAGTTAGGATAACCCATATCCTCTAGAGTTCTTGCTTCGTGATCACCCCAATCAAGTAAACCACCTTTATCTAATGCTGTAGTAAATGACTTACCAAAAGCAGATTCCCATACTTCATGAGAAATAGATACGTCACCAATTCTAATTGACTCGTATACAGCTTGAGAGTCAGCATTTACATAGCTAACATTGTTACCCATACTTTCGAAAATTCCACCTATAACATAAGCCATTACAATTTGGCTTGACCAGTTATGAGTTGGGATTACGATAGGTTTTTTGCTATCTGCTGCGTTAGATATTCCTGAAAAACTTACTACAGAAATTATCAGAGCAGATATTAATGATGTTATTTTTTTCATTTTTTACCCCTCTATATTAATATTAATAATCAAAGTATGTTCTTAATTAAACTTCTAGTCAACAGATTTTGATTATATTATGCTTCATAAAAAAACATATAAAAAGCTAAGTAGATGTTAGGAACTAGCAACGAAATAAAAAATCCAGGGTTAAGAGTTTTACCACCAGGAGTTGAAAGATATTTTGTCAAAGGTGGAGGTTTGTCTGTAATAGAAATTTTTGCAGAAGATAAAATTGATATTATTAATGAAGAAGGAAAACAAATTTGTGAAATAATTGTTTTTGATACTAATGGTAAACCCGATCTATCAATCTTAAATTTGAAACAAAATGCAAATGCAGATTTCTCTAAAAAAGTAATTGCAAATGATGAAAAAATTACAAAAATTTTTAAGAAAAGAAATCTAGATCTCAACAAAGCTAAATCATCAATTATATTCGATGAAGATTGTCTGATGGGAGAAAAAATAACAGTTACATCTAAAGATAAATGTTTTGTTTTAATAGCAGCACCTGGTGACCCATTAAATGTTCATGAGCAAAATCCACCAACTGATTTAACAATTTTTGTAAATAGAGCAAAATTTTCAGAAACTGATGAACAATTTATTTTACCAGAACCTTTAAGTGATCCAATAGTTGAGCAACTTGTTAAAAGAAGAACTGCAGAAACTTATGAAGTAAAAGCAGGAGAATATATTCAAATTATAGACACTGGTGGAAGACAGTGCTCTGATTTTTTAGCTTTTGATACCCATAAATTAAATGACGGGATTGAAAGTATAATTGACGATAAAGCCACAAGAACTTTTATGGGTAGTGCTTATCCAGGTCCAGGATTGTTTTCAAAATTTTATGATGGGGATCATGAAGCAATGGTTGAGGTAGTAAGAGACACAGTTGGAAGACATGACACTTTTAATTTAGCCTGTACTTCTAAATACTATGAAGACTTAGGCTACATGGGGCATATCAATTGCACGGATAATTTTAATAAAGGTTTAGAAAAATACGATATTAGTGCTCGAAAAAGTTGGTCAGCTATAAATCTTTTTTTTAATACAGCTATTGATGCTAATAATGTTGCAACATTTGATGAGCCGTGGTCAAGACCTGGAGATTATGTTCTATTTAGAGCATTAAAAGATTTAACGTGTGTTTCGTCTGCTTGTCCTTGTGATGTTGATGCTGCTAATGGGTGGAACCCTACTGATATATTTGTTAGAACTTACGGAAAGAATAATAAGTATTCAAAAGCAATTGCATTTAGAATGAAAACAGACTCAGAACCAAAACTAACTCAAGAAACAGGTTTTCATAAAAAAACAGCTGAACTAACTAGAAATTTTGTTGAATACAAAGGTTTTTGGTTAGCAAATAATTTTACTAATTCAGGAACAATAAAAGAATATAACGCTTGTCGAGAAAGTGCGATAGCAACAGATCTTTCTCCGCTTAGAAAATTTGAAATCTTAGGTCCTGATGCAGAAAATTTAATGCAATACACTTTAACAAGAAATGTTAAAAAATTATCAGTAGGTCAAGTTGTCTACACTGCGATGTGTTATGAAAATGGATGTATGTTGGATGATGGTACGTTATTCAAATTTGGACAAGATAATTTTAGATGGATTGGTGGAGATGAATACAGTGGTGAGTGGTTAAAAGAACAAGCTAAAAAGAAAAATTATAAAGTTTGGATAAAATCTGCAACAGATCATATTCATAATATTGCTGTTCAAGGCCCAAACAGTAGAAAGATTTTAGAAAAATTTGTTTGGACTGCTCCTATCCAGCCATCAATAACTGAACTTGAATGGTTTAGATTTAATATTGCAAGAATAGATCATGAAACAGGAACACCAATTGTAATTTCTAGAACAGGTTATACAGGAGAACTTGGTTATGAAATATGGTGTCACCCAAAAGATGCTGGAGAAGTTTGGGATAAAGTTTGGGAAGCTGGAAAAGAATTTGACATAACACCTTTAGGTTTAGAGGCTTTGGACATGGTTAGAATAGAAGCTGGTTTAATTTTTTATGGTTATGAATTTGATGATCAAACAGATCCTTTTGAAGCTGGAATTGGTTTTACCGTTCCACTTAAAACTAAAGAAGATGATTTTATCGGCAAAGACGAATTAATTAAGAGAAAAGCAAATCCACAAAAAAAATTAGTAGGATTAGAATTAGTCGGTCACGAACCTGCTGCACATGGAGACTGTGTTCATGTGGGCCGTGCACAAATTGGTGTAATAACTAGTGCTATGCTTTCTCCAAAACTAGGAAAGAATATTGCTCTTTGCAGAATAGATGTAAAATATTCTGAAATTGGAACTGAAGTTGAAATTGGAAAACTAGACGGACATCAAAAAAGAATTGGGGCTAAGGTTATTGCTTTTCCATTCTACGATCCGACAAAATCTAGAGTAAGAGCTTAAGTTTAATGCCTAAGGATAAAAAAACTCTTTTAAATTTCTGGGAAGATCAAATGAAGCAGTCTCACACTTCTAGTAATTATTTTTTTAGAAAGTCACCTTCCCATTATCACATGATGCTATTAGTGATGTCAGCTTATAAAGAAAATAAAAAATTATCTGTAGAGAAACTTAAAACTAAGCTATTTAAAACTTCTAGACCAAAATCTGCATTAATCATTACTGAAGCTTGTGAGAAAGGATTCTTTCGTCTTGAAAAAACTTCAACTGACCAGAGAATTAAAAATATAATGCCCAGCGAGTCCTTCATTAACGAGTTTAATGATTATTTAGTTACACTTAAAAACATAAGCTATTAGCCATTAATTTATCAAAATTTCAAAGTATATATTTTTTATATATAAATTTTAGTTCTATAAATAATTATATTAATTAGTATTACCAAAAAATAATGTTTTGTTATGTCAACATTACCTTCAAAAGCAAAAGTAGTTATTATTGGTGGTGGTATTCATGGTTTGAGTACTGCTTGGAAACTTTCAGAAACATATAAAAATCCTGGGGATATTGTAGTTCTTGAAAAAAAAGATATTGCAGCAGGAGCAAGTGGTATTGCTTGCGGAGTAGTTAGAAATAATTATTTCCAACCAGCAATGAGAGAATTAATGGCTCACTCTGTTTCTGTTTGGGAAAGTGATCCAAAAGCATTTAAATATAATGCAGTAGGTTATTTGCAAATTTCTCCAGAAGTTATGCATGAAGATGTTGCAACAATTTACGAGCAACAAAAAGCTATCGGTTACGATTCAGAATTTATAGAAGGTGAAAAAGATTGCACAAACTACATGAAGGGTATGTTTGATGATTGGCAAGCTCAAGGTATTACTTCTGTTCTTCATGAAAAAAAAGGCGGCTACGCTTTTAATAAAGATTCAATTAAGGCACTTGAAAACAAATCTACTTCAAACGGTGTTCAAGTAATGAAAGGTGTTACAGTTACAGGTTTCAAAAGAGGGAGTAATAGTAAAGCAGTTACTGGAGTTGAAACTGATAAAGGAACTATTGAGTGTGAACAAGTAGTAGTTGGTGCTGGGCCTTGGGCTAGAGACTTTTGGAATATGCTAGAACTTCCAAAAACTGCAAACATCAAAGGTAAAGATGGTAAAATGCACGAAACTGACATGTGGACGTATTGGATGCTTCAAGAAGGTGTAATTGGTGTTGATGCAGACTTTTTAAAGATGAATAACGGACAACAGCCTCCTGTAATTCATGTAGATTCTACTGCACCATTATATTCAGATAAAACAAAAAAATTAATCACAGATAAAATTTGGGGAATATATTACAAACCAGATATTGAAGGTTTAGGAGTGCAAGGTGGAACCTCTCCTTACATAGTTGATAAACATTTTGATAAAGTTAATGTTGATCCATACGGTTTAGACTCTCCTGAATTTCAAACAACTGAAGCCTTTAATGATATGTGGTGTTCTGCTTTAGCTCATTGTCAAAAAAGATTTGAAGGCAAATCTGATCTTTATAGAAAAGGACCTTCTGGTGGTCTTGGATGTATGACGCCAGATTCATTTCCAATCTTTGATAGATTTTTAGAAAACGTTTACATGATTGCTGATGCAAATCATGGTTACAAAATGATTGGTGTTGGTGAACTTGTTGCAAAAGAAATTCTTGGTACTGAGAGTGATTTATTGAAACCGTTTAGATTCAACCGTTACGAGAAAGGTGAACTTCACCCCACATCGAACAGTCCGTTTCCTTGGAGTTAAACTTCAAGCCTAGACACTAATAAAAATTTCAGCTACCTTTGAATAAATTATAATTCATTAAGGGGTGAAATAAATGACTGATCTAGACAAACACGTTAACCAACCCGGCAGAGCCAAACTAGTAAAACAAGTTAGAGCTAAAATTGATGAGCTTGGTATCGAATATATTTTTTTTCAATTCATATCTGTTACAGGTAGAGTTGTTGGAAAAGGAATTCCAACAGATCATTGGGAAAGAACATGTGAAAAAGGTTTTCAATTAGTTTACGGTGCAACAGCAAACTTATTTACTGATCGTCATGGCAATTATATTGGCTATGGACCTGAAGCTAAGGAATTAGTTGGTATCCCTGATCCTGAAACATTTTGTCAACTTCCTTGGGATAAAAAAGTAGCAAGAGTATTCGTTACTTGTTTCAGAAATAGAGAAGAAAGAGAAAATCCAGGTGCTCATTTAACCTCGGATTGCAGAGGAAACCTTAGAATTCACGCTCAAGAATTTAAGAAAAAGCATGGTTATCAATTAAGAGTTGGGACTGAGCCAGAAATGATGTGGCTTACAAAAAATGAAGATGGTACTCCAACTGGAAAAGGTTATTCAAAACCGTATTGCTATCACATTGACCAATTTGAGTCTTTAAGACCAGTTTTTATGCAAGTTATGAAGTATGCAAGAGCTATGGGTCTTGATATGATTCAAGGAGATCATGAAGATGCACCAGGACAATTAGAATTGAACTGGATGTATGATGATGTGTTAAGAAATGCAGACAGGCTTTCAACTTACAGACAAATTTGTGCTCAAGTTGCAAGAGAGTTTAATTTAATCGCCTGCTTTATGACAAAACCATTCATGGGAGTGTCTGCAAGTGGTTGTCATACAAACATGTCATTATGGACAGGTGGAAAAGATAAAGTAAATAAATTAAGTCATAAATCTATTCCAGCAATGGATGAAGTATTTACTTACGTTGAGGGTGGAACAAATACATTTATGCCAGATACAAAAGACGTGCAGCTGCCAGGTAAAGTTGGCTTAAAAGCTATTGGTGGTGTTATGAAACACCTTGGTGCTTTAACTGCAATTGGATCTTCAACAGTAAACTCTTATAGAAGATTGTGGGACACAGGTTTTTGGGCACCAGTTTATGCAGACTGGGGATATCAAAATAGAACTTGTGGATTAAGAGTGTCAGCTCCTGGAAGATTTGAATATCGTTCAGTTGACTCGATGCACAACCCTTATTTAATGGGCTCTGGATTATTAAAATGTTTTGAGGACGGAATATCAAATAATATTGATCCAGGAAAACCTGAATCGCGAAGTATGTATGAGGCTCAAGCAGCTGGAAAAGAAGTTAAAAAATTACCTTTAAGTCTTGGTGAAGCATTAGATCGCCTATCTGAAGATGAGGTTATCAAATCAGCTATGCCAGATGAGATGTATAAAGTATTTCATTGGTATAAAAATGATGAATGGGAAAGATTTTTAGGTGCAACAACTCAATGGGATCTGGACACTTATCTTGATTGTCTACCGTAGGTCTTAAAATTAAATAAAAGGGGTAAATATATGTGTGGGATAGCTGGATTAATACATAGAGGCAAATCTTCAAATGTAGGGAGTGAACTACAGGGTATGCTTCAAGCATTAAAACATAGAGGTGAAGATTCAACAGGATATGCTTTGTATGGAGACACAGATGGTAAAAATTTTATCATGCGTTTCAAAGTAGGAGAAAATGTTGGAGAAGGAAGTTCATCTATTATGGAAGATGTTTCTGTTTATGATGAAAGAAAAAAAATAGTAGATCAATATCTATCTGAGTTAGGAGCTAAAGTACTTAAAGAAGAAAGAACGCTTCCCTACTCATTAAGATATGAAATTTCTTACGATAAAAAAGATCTATTAGATTTTTCTCAAAAAATTGAAAGTATTCCAGGTGTTGAAATCCTTTCAATGGGTAAATCGTTGGAAGTAATTAAAGATCTTGGTAATGCAAAAGCAGTATGTGACCGATATTCTTTAGATAAGCTTGTTGGTACACACGCTATTGGTCATGCTAGAATGGCAACAGAGTCTGGAGTTGATATTAAGTCAGCTCACCCTTTTTGGGGATACCCTTTTAGTGATGTTTCAGTAGTTCATAACGGACAACTTACAAACTATTGGAACAATAGAAGACAATTAGAAAATAAAGGCATGAGATTTATGTCTGAATGTGATTCTGAGTTAATCGCAGTATATATTGCTCAAAAAATGAGAGAAGGAGCAAGTCTTGAAGAAGGAATGAAAGATTCTTTAACAGGACTTGATGGAGTATTTACTTATTTTGTTGCAACAAAAGACTCGTTAGGAATGGCAAAAGATACAATGGCTGCGAAACCATTGGTTCTTTATGAGTCAGATGATTTAGTTGCAATGGGTTCAGAAGAAATAGCGATCAGATCAGTTCTTCCACAAGAAATTGATACATATGATCCATTTGATGGGGAGGTAAAAGTATGGCAAATATAAAAAATACAGAAACAAAAACAAAAGCCCAGTCAATGGGTATGCACACTGAGGTTTTAACAGGAAGAACTCAACAAAAGTTTTTCAATCCAGATGAGGCAGAAAATTTTTATTACTTTGGAACTTATGATGTTGATTTTAACAAAAGAACAGATCTTGATGTTAAAGAAATGTCGGCTCCTGAAGCAAATAAAGAAATTGATAAATTGATGAGCCAAGGGTATGGAACAATTGTTATTAAAAACCCTCAAGGAAAGCACAGTCTAGGTGTTGGTATTTTAAATAAATTAAACTTAATTTTTGAAGGAAGTTTAGGTTATTTTGGTATGGGTTCATGTGATGGTCCAACTGTTAGAATTAACGGTAGAGTTGGTTGGTCTTGTGCTGAAAATTTAATGGCTGGTAAAGTTGTTATTGAAAAAAATGCAGGATCTTGTTTTGGAGCTGCTATTAGAGGTGGAGATTTAATTTGTAAAGGTAGTGTTGGTGCTAGAACTGGAATTGACATGAAAGGTGGAACTATCATTATTGGTGGGGATGCTGGTGCATTTACTGGTTTTATGATGCAAAGAGGAAGAATAATTATTCTAGGAGATGTTGGAATAAATTTAGGTGACTCTATGTATGATGGGACAATTTTCATAGGTGGCAGTATTGGCTCTTATGGTAGTGATGCTGTTGATGCAGAATTAACTAAAAGCGACCAAGATTGGCTTACAAGAAAATTAAAAGTTGCAGAAATTGGTGAAAATTTTGACGTTAGTAAAATGAAAAAAATTGTAGCTGGTAAAAAACTTTGGAATTACGATAATTTAGAACCTACAGAAAAGAAAGGAGCAATTTAATGCCTAAGAAAAAAACTAAAAAGAAAAATGGTAATGGAAGTGTTGGTGGAAAAGCTGATGTCCATGCACATGAAGAAGGAAAAAGAAATAAAAGTTTATTAGGTCATAATGCTATTTTTACTCCTGAGGTAATAGACGATATTCACATAAAAGCTCAGCTAGGAAGATACAGAATGCGTGGAATGGCATTAATGAAAAAAATTCCAACATTTGATGATCTAGTTTTCTTACCTGGAACACTTACTAGATTTGTAATCGAAGGTTACAGAGAAAAATGTGAAACTAAAACTGTAATTGGTCCAAGATGCGAAAACCCTATTGAACTTGATATCCCTGTTTACATAACTGGTATGAGTTTTGGAGCACTTTCATATGAAGCAAAAACTGCTTTAGCAAGAGGAGCTACTATGGCTGGTAGTGCTACTTGTTCTGGAGAAGGTGGAATGATACCTGATGAAAGAAGATATTCTGAAAAATGGTATTACCAATGTATTCAATCAAGATATGGGTTTAACCCTCATCATGCTCAACTAGCAGATGGAATTGAAGTTTTCATCGGCCAAGGACAAAAAGTTGGAATGGGTGGACACTTAATGGGTCAAAAAGTAACTGATCAAGTAGCTGAAATGAGATCATTACCATCAGGTATTGACCAAAGATCACCTGCTCGTCACCCCGATTGGTTAGGTCCTGATGACTTGGCTTTAAAAGTTGAAGAGCTGAGACAATTAACAAAAAATAAAGTTCCAATTCAATTAAAACTGGGTGCATCAAAAGTTTATGACGATGTTCGTATGGCCGCTAAATGCGATCCAGACTCTATCTATTTAGATGGAATGGAAGGATCAACTGGAGCTGGCCCTCACATTGCTGCTGCAAACACTGGTATTCCAGGAATTGCTGCAATAAGAGAAGCAAGAAGAGCAATTGATGATGTTGGTAAAACAGGAAAAGTTACTTTAATTTATGCTGGTGGTGTAAGAGATGGTGCTGATATGGCGAAAGCTTTAGCATTAGGTGCTGATGCAATTGCAATTGGTACTGGATCTATGATTGCTTTGAACTGTAATAAAGATATCCCTGAAGCTAATTTTGAAAAAGAAATGGGTGTAAAAGCTGGTGAGTGTTACCACTGCCATACTGGTCGTTGTCCAGTTGGTGTTGCCACTCAAGATCCAAAACTAAGAGCAAGATTAAATCCTGATGATGCAGCACTAAGAGTTTATAATTATCTTCATGCAATGACTTTAGAAGCTCAACTTTTAGCAAGAGCATGTGGTAAAACTAATATCCACTCTTTAGAACCTGAGGATTTAGCTGCATTAACTACTGAGGCATCTGCTTTAGCGAAAGTTCCATTAGCAGGAACTAACTATACAGTTGGTGTTGACAACTATCACAAAATATAAGGGTAAATATGGCTAAGAAAAAAACAAAAAAAACAAAAGTAAAAAGTAAAGTTAAAAAAGACAAAAAACTAAAGCTTGGTACTTTTAAAGAAACAGCAAGAGAAAAACTAATTGGTCAACATATTGGTTATAGATATGATGTAAATTTACTTCCAGACTATAAAAGAATTACACCATTTTTAAAAAAATATGTGGAAGCTATGGGTTGGGATGATCTTAACTGGTTAGAAGATGTTCATATGGGTTATGAAGAAGATAGACCAGCAGTGTTTTGTAGAAATGCAAATGGATGGGTTACAATTCCAAAATCTATTAAATTACCCAATAACCAACAAGATAGAGACATGATTGCAAGAGAGCTTTTAGTTAAGTTTCAAATGTCTCCCAAGCACCCTCTTGTTGATTTAAAAAAAGCTTACCTAAAATTTTAATCACACAATCTTAAGTTGATATTTAATTAAAAACCTAGTGTTCTCACTAGGTTTTTAATCATTGTTTCGTTTGTCACACCTCATAAAATTTTATAGGGTTTCATAAACTAATATGGGAGAGAGATTATGACTGATCAGTTAGGTGCTCTTACAACCATATTTACAGAATTTTACTACTGGGTAACAGTGGTACTGATGTTTTTAATTCACGTCGGTTTCTGTATGTATGAAGTTGGAGCTTCTCGATACAAACATCACCAACATACTCTTATGAAAAATACAATGCTGATACCACTGGTAACAGTAACTTGGTTTTTCTTTGGTTGGTGGATTTACTGGGCATTTCCAACAGGACCTGGAATTGCACCTTCAATAATGAATGAAAGTACAGCGTTGATTACTGACGATAGTACTTTTAGTGCTAAATGGTATTTAGCAAACTCAGAGTTTATGGCGGTCAATTTAGGTGACCACATAAGCGGTGTTTTCTGGGCTGCATTTTTACTATTTTCATGGACAGCTGCTTCAATTGTTTCTGGAGCAATCATTGAAAGAATTACAACTTTTGCATTTGGAATTTTAGCAATTGCAATTGGTTCGTGCTTCTGGGTGATTGATGCTGCTTGGGGATGGCACTTTGATGGATGGATGCTTAAAATTTTAGGATACCACGATGCTTATGCATCAGGAGTAATTCACGCAATCGCGGGTGGATTTGCTTTAGGTGTTCTAGTTGTTTTAGGGCCAAGAATTGGAAAATTCTCATCAAGTGGTGAGCCAAGAAATATAGGACCAAGAAATCCTTGGCTAGTTACAGTTGGATTATTCTTAATCTATACTGGTTTCTGGGGATTTTATGCGGCATGTAATATACCGATATTTGATCTTGGACCTGAATATGGAATGGAAGGTGTCACTTACTGGACAGCTACAAACATATATGTAACCCCTACCACACTGAGTGGTATAACCTTTAACTTCCTGATGTCATTGTCAGGTGGATTATTGGCTGGATATGTGGTCGCCAAAGGTGATCCTTTCTGGACTTACTCAAGTGGACTAGCAGGTGTCATCTGTGCTTCAGCTGGAAATGACTTATATCATCCAATTCAAGCAATGATCATTGGCATGATCGGTGTTGTGATTGCATACAAACTACATTACTGGGTTGAACGTAAGTTCAAAATTGATGATGCAGTTGGTGCAGTAGCAGTACATGGTTATGCTGGTTTTGTTGGTCTCGTGATTTGTGGATTTGTTTTAAATGGCTATCCTTCATCTGGATACAGTGTAGGAGCTATGTGGGACGGATCAACATATGCAACGATCAATCCATTGGGGCAATTCCTAGGAGCAATTATAATGTTCGGAGTTCTTGGAATGCTACCAGGCTATATCATAGCTAAAGTACTAAGCGGCATGGGTAAATTAAGAATCCCACGTGAAGTAGAAATAGCTGGATTAGACTTTGAAATGATGGAAGAAGCTAAAAAAGATGAAAAAGCTGTTTCATCTGCAACCAGGTAAAGGAGAAAAATATGGCTACAGTTACAAACTGGATAGATCATTTAAGTGCTAAGGAGGTTGTCGGAGCAGTTTATCCGGGAGCTGGATCCACTGAAACTTTACTGGTTATTCTTGGTATAGTTATATGGATCGGTTGGCATGTCATTACTAACAAATCTGAAAGTGAGGAGCTTTCTAGATTAGCTAAGAAAAGACATGGTGCTAATGATCACAAAAATAATATTACCGACTGGTAATATAAAATAAAAATTTGGGCGCTACTTAATTGTGGCGCCCTTTTTTTTAAATCAAAAAATATGACAGACGAAAATAAAGAAGAACTAAGACCAACCAAAATGAGGGGAGTTGTTTTCCCTAAAGCAAAATATGGAGTGATAGCGGCTATTATCATCATTGTGGTGGTTAATCTTATCTACTATAAAGATGCCCTATTATCTTTAATAAACTAAACCAAAAAATTTTATGTGTGGAATTGTTGGAATTTATTTAAAAACAAAAAAGTATGAAAAGCATTTAGGTAAATTTTTATCTGGAATGTTAGATGGTATGGCAACTAGAGGACCTGATAGTGCTGGATTTGCGATTTATACGAAAGAAAATAAAAATATTTTTAAATATTCTATTTGTCTTAATGAGCTTAAAGAAAAAGATTTTAAAAAGAAAATATCAAAATTTATAAAAAAGTTTAAACTAATTAATTATGCTGATCATGTAATTTTAGAAACTAAAGAAAAACCCTCTAAAATCTTAAATTTATTAAAAAAAGAGATATCAGAAGTCTCATTAGTTGGTTATGGAAAAAGTATTAATATTTTTAAACAAACCGGTAATCCAAAAGATGTTGTTAAAAAATTTAAACTATCTTCTTTTTCAGGAACGCATGGAATTGGTCATACAAGAATGGCAACAGAAAGTGCAATAACAACGCAAGGTTCTCACCCCTACTCTACATCAGAAGATGAATGTTTGGTTCACAATGGATCACTTTCAAATCACAACAATGTAAGAAGGTCACTGATTAAAGATGGGCAAAACTTTAATTCTGAAAATGATACTGAGGTTGCAGCTGGATATATTTCAAATCAAATATCAAAAGGTAAGGATTTAGAAAAAACACTAAAGAATAGTTTAAAAGACTTAGATGGTTTTTATACTTTTATTGCAGGTACAAAAGATGGGTTTGCATTATTAAGAGATGAAATTGCTTGTAAGCCAGCAGTTGTAGCTGAGACAAAAGATTATGTGGCAGTTGCATCTGAATTTCAAGCTATGGCACATCTTCCAAATGTAAATTCAGCAAAAATTTTTGAACCAAAACCTGGTGTAGTATATCACTGGTAAATTATGAACTTTGATTTAAATAAAAAAACTTTAAGAGAAGTAAATCAACATCTTCAAAATGTTGATCGAAAAAAAAATACAAGACAATTTGAAATTTTAAACCCACAAGGACAACATGCAATATGCGCAGGTTTAAAAGATGATATTGATGTTACCATCAAAGGTCATACAGGATATTACTGTGCTGGCATGAATCAAAAAGCAACTGTGACTGTTCATGGAAATGTTGGAACGGGTGTTGCAGAAAATATGATGTCAGGAAAAATTATAGTTAAAGGTAATGCTTCACAATCTGCTGGAGCAACGGGTCATGGTGGAGCTTTAATTATTGAAGGAGATGCAAGTTCTAGATGTGGGATATCAATGAAAGGAATTGACATTATAGTTAAAGGTTCTGTTGGTCATATGTCGGCTTTTATGGCTCAAAAAGGTAACCTAGTTATAATGGGTGATGCAGATGCAGATCTTGGAGATTCAATTTATGAAGCTAAGATATTTGTAAAAGGTAAAGTTAAAAGCTTAGGTGCGGATTGTGTAGAAAAGAAAATGGATAAAAAGAATATAGATGAATTAACAAAACTATTTAAAAATTTAGGTATTAAAGAAGATGCTAAAAAATTTAAAAGATACGGTTCTTCTAGAAATTTATATAATTTTAAAATTGATAATGTGGGTGCATATTAAATGAAAAAAGATCTTAAAGAATTTAAAACATTTCCAAGCTCAACAATTAAAGAAATTCAAAGAGCAGCAAATGAAGGGATTTATCAGATAAGAGGATTGGGTGCTAAACGAAAAGTTCCTGATTTTGATGATCTGGTTTTTTTAGGAGCATCGATGTCTAGATATCCATTAGAAGGTTATAGAGAAACATGTAACACTTCAGTTATTTTAGGAGATCGATTTGCAAAAAAACCTATTAAACTTGATATCCCAATTACAATTGCTGGGATGAGTTTTGGAGCACTTGGCGCTAATGCAAAAGAAGCGCTTGGTAGAGGAGCATCTGCAATGGGGACTTCAACAACTACTGGTGATGGTGGAATGACCCAAGAAGAAAGAGGTTCATCTAAATACTTAGTATATCAATTGTTACCTTCTAGATATGGGATGAATCCTGATGATTTAAGAAAAGCAGATGCTATTGAAGTCGTTGTTGGACAAGGTGCAAAACCGGGTGGTGGTGGAATGTTGCTTGGTCAAAAAATTAATAAAAGAGTTGCAGGAATGAGAACTTTGCCAGAAGGAATAGATCAAAGAAGTGCGTGTCGACACCCTGATTGGACTGGACCTGATGATTTAGAAATTAAAATACAAGAACTTAGAGAAATTACTAATTGGGAAAAACCAATTTATATAAAAGTAGGAGCAGCAAGACCTTACTATGATACAACATTAGCTGTTAAAGCTGGGGCAGATGTAGTTGTACTTGATGGAATGCAAGGTGGAACAGCTGCTACTCAGGATGTTTTTATTGAACACGTTGGAATACCAACCTTAGGTGCATTAAGAGAAGCAGTGGATGCTCTTAAAGAATTAAATATGCATAGAAAAGTTCAGCTTATTGTTTCAGGAGGAATTAGAACTGGAGCAGATGTTGCAAAAGCAATGGCAATGGGAGCAGATGCAGTATCAATTGGTTCTGCTGCGATGATGGCTTTAAACTGTAATGCAGATTTGTATGTTGAAGATTATAAAAAACTTGGAACAGAACCTGGATATTGTCATCACTGTCACACGGGAAGATGTCCTGTTGGAGTTGCAACTCAAGATCCAAAACTTGAAAAAAGATTAAATCCAATTGAAGCTGGAAAAAGAATTAAAAATTATTTAACAACTTTAACTCTAGAGTTGCAAACTTTAGCAAGAGCTAATGGAAAGTCAGATGTTAGAAATTTAGAGCCAGAAGATTTAGCTGCTTTAACTGTAGAAGCTGCCGCGATGGCAAGAGTACCTTTAGCTGGTACAGACTGGATACCTGGAAAAAAATAATTGATTAACACTTTTTAAACAAGTAGGATTAATTATGCCAAAAAATCTTTCTCAAATTGCTAAACAAAAAAAAATAAAATATTTTTTAATAAGTTTTTTAGATCTATTCGGAGTATTAAGATCTAAACTAGTTCCAGCACAAGCAATAGCTGAGATGCAAAAAAATGGTGCGGGATTTGCAGGATTTGCTACTTGGTTGGATATGACACCTGCAGATAGTGATATGTTTGGTGTTCCAGATCCTGATAGTTTAATTCAATTACCATGGAATAAAGAAATTGGTTGGTTAGCATCAGATTTATATATGGATGGAAAACCTGTAAAAGCTTCACCTAGAGTAATGCTTAAAGAGCAAATTAAAAAAATGTCTCAAAAAAAATTACAAATGAAGTCTGGAGTTGAATGTGAATATTTTTTAATTACAGAAGATGGGTCATCAATTGCAGATCCAAGAGACACTCAATCGAAACCTTGTTATGACCAATCAGCTTTAATGAGAAGGTATGACTTGATTAAAGAGATATGTGACTGCATGATTACGATGGGATGGAAGCCTTATCAAAATGATCATGAAGACGCTAACGGTCAGTTTGAGATGAATTGGGATTACACAGACTCATTAATTACAGCAGATAGACACGTATTCTTTAAGTATATGGTTAAAAGTTTAGCTGAAAAACATGGTTTAAGAGCAACCTTTATGCCAAAACCTTTCCATAATTTAACTGGAAACGGTTGTCATGCACACGTTTCAGTGTGGAATGGTAAAGATAATAAATTTTTAGACAAGAAAGATACCTTGGGCTTAAGTAAATTAGCTTACAATTTCTTAGGAGGTGTAATGAATAACACTCAAGCATTGTCTGCATTTTTTAACCCAACGATTAACAGCTATCGAAGAATTAATGCTCCACCAACAAAATCTGGAGCAACATGGTCACCAAGTAGTATTTCATATACAGGTAACAACAGAACACACATGATTAGAATTCCAGATCAAGGAAGATTTGAATTGAGACTAATGGATGGATCTGCAAACCCTTATTTACTTCAAGCAGGAATAATTGCTGCGGGTCTTGAGGGGATTAATAAAAAATTAAACCCTGGAAAACCATTACATTGTAATATGTACAAAGATTATAAAAAATACCCCAAGCTAAAAAAACTACCTAATGATATTAATCAAGCTATTTCCATGCTTCAAAAAAGCAAATCGCTTGCTGATGCTTTTGGGAAAGATGTGATTGACAGTTATATAAAACTTAAAAATTCTGAAATAAAAGATTTTAAAAGCAAATCTTCATTTAATAAGAAAAAACCAGTCACTAAGTGGGAAAAAGATAATACTTTAGACTGTTAGATTATGGCAATTTTATCTAATGGTCATCAGTGGAAATTTTCTGAATTTTTAGACAATAAAAGATATTCATTTGATAAAAAACAAATTCTAAGTTCATTGTCTGAAAAAGAAATTGATGATGCTTATTTAAGTATATCAAAGTGGGATGGATACGTCCCTACTCCTTTAATTTCATTAAATAAATTATCAAAAGAATTAGATTTAAATAAAATTTATTACAAAGATGAAAGTAAAAGATTTGATCTAAAATCATTTAAAGCTTTAGGTGGAGCTTACGCAGTTGAAAAAGTTACACAAGGCAACAAAGATATAGTAGTTGCAACTGCAACTGCTGGTAATCATGGAAGATCTGTTGCATGGGGTGCTAGAAGGTTAGGCCTTAAATGTAAAATTTTTATTAGTGAATTTGTAAGTGATGCTAGAGGTCAAGCGATGGCAGACCTTGGTGCCGATGTAATTAAAGTAAAAGGAAACTACGAAAAATCATTAATCGAATGCATTAAACAATCGACAGAAAATAATTGGCAAATAGTTCAAGATGTTGCTTGGAAAGATTATATGAAAGTACCTACCTATACGATGGCAGGTTATACAGTCATGATGAGAGAAATTATTGACCAAATTAATAATGAAAAAATTTCTCATATAATTTTACAAGCAGGTGTTGGTGGAATGGCTGGAGCCATGGTTGCGGGTATTGCAAGATATTTAGACAATGTACCAGTAACACTTGTCGTTGAACCAGATAGTGCAGCATGTGTTTTAGAAAGTATTAAAACTGGAAAAATAGAAAAAATTGATATCAAAAGAGAGAGTTTAATGGGTGGGATGTCTTGCGGTGAAGTATCATTGGTCCCATGGGAAATTCTAAAAAATTCAGTTAAACATTGCATTAGTTTACCCGATGATGATATTGCAAAAACTATGAAATTACTTGGAAACTCAAGTTTTAGTGATGAGCCTATTATAGCTGGAGAAAATTCTGCGCCAGGAGTAATTAGCTTAATTACTTGTTGTGAAGATGAAAATATTAAACAAAATTTAAAATTAGATCAAAGTTCAAATGTTTTAGTAATTGGCTGTGAAGGTGATACAGATCAAGAAATGTACCAGAAATTAGTTAATCAAAATTAATTACATGTCAAATACAGGGATTTTTTGGATTAGAGACGATTTTAGAATAGAAAATAATCCTGCATTATCATTTGCAACTCAAAACCATGACAGCGTAATTGCTTTATTTATCTATAATAATAAAAATTTTGATAATCAGACTGAAGCTCAAAAATGGTGGGTTTCAAAGTCATTAGAAGTTTTTAAAACAGACTTATCTAAATATAATATTAATCTTCAAATTGTAAAAGGAGATGAGTTAGAAATTTTTTCAAAAATTAAAAAGAAAGACAGTCTATCCGTATATTGGAATAAAGTTTACGAACCAGATGTAATTGCTAAAGGGAAGAAAATTAGAGATATTTTTTTAAAAAATGAAATTGATTTTAAATACTTTAAAGGAAATATTTTAAATGAATTTCAAGAAGTAACTAAAAATGATGGAACACCTTTTAAAGTTTTTACTCCCTTTTGGAGAACTGCTGAACAAAAATATTTAAGTCTACCTCCTACTAAAAACTATATAGTTAAAAAAAAGACTAAAGAAAAAACTTTTTTCAAAGGCTGTATTGAAGCTAAAAATATTTTGCCAAAAAAAGATTGGTATAAAAAATTTGATAAATACTGGAAAATATCTGAGAACGATTCAAAAAAAATTCTTAATGAATTAATAGAAAATAAGATAAAAGATTATGGAACAACCAGAGATATTCCATCTGTTGAGGGAACATCAAAGCTTTCACCGTATATAAAACATGGCCAAATTCATGTGTCGAGTATTTGGAAAAAGTGTAATGATATAAAATCTAAAGGAATTGGTTACAGAAAATATATTAATGAACTTGGGTGGAGAGAATTTTCACATAGTTTGATTAATTATTTTCCTGAATTTTTAAAAGGAAATTATAGAAAAGATTTTGATAAATTTCCTTGGGTAAAGAATGAAAAATATCTTAAAGCATGGAAAACAGGAATGACTGGTTATCCCATAGTTGATGCCGGAATGAGAGAGTTATATGAAACTGGATGGATGCACAATAGAGTTCGAATGGTAGTCGGATCTTTTTTGGTTAAACATTTAAGAATTAATTGGGTCGAAGGGGAAAAACATTTTAGAAATTGTTTGCTAGATTTTAATAAGGCTAACAATATTGCACAGTGGCAGTGGGTAGCTGGTTGCGGAGCAGATGCAGCACCCTACTTTAGAATTTTCAATCCAATCCTTCAGGGAGAAAAATTTGATAAAGAAGGTCTGTATGTAAAAAAATGGGTTCCTGAATTAGAAAAAGTTTCTAACAAATTTATTCATAAACCTTGGGAGATGGAATTAAAATACCAGCAAGCAATAAAAACGATAATTGGTCAGGACTACCCTCAGCCAATTGTAATTCATGAAAAAGCTAGAGCTTCTGCATTAGAGGCTTTTCAATCTTTAAAGAAAAATTAAAAACCACTTTCTCTTATAAGAACAGAGAATACATTTCTAAAAAACTTTACAAAAGGACTGTAACGATTTCCTTCAACATGAACATATCCTGGTAATTCAAATTTAATTGAACTTTTATTTACCAACTTAAAATCTGCAACATAATGTGCTGTTTCAGGTCGATATTGATATTCACCTGATGTGAAATTTCTAATTGCAATTGGACCACTGTGAATTGATGAAAGTGCAATGTAAGGTAAATTATTCACTGAGGATAAATCTAGTTTGCTTGATATTAAATGTATCTTTTTATGATCTCCATCATTTGGGATAAATACTGCTGGTGTATTTTCTTGAAAACGATCAATGTGCTCTTCTCTAATGAACGCTTTTACGTTTCCTGTTCCATAATGAACAATTCCAAGCAATTGATCTAAATTACTGACCCACATTTCATTAGATAAACTAACAAGATCTTTAACTTTTCCTTTGTTTGGTGCCTTAATTACTAGCTTTTCTTTAGTTTTTGTTAACCCAGAAAGTTCGCTCTGGAGGGCAATTAATCTCTGATTATAGGTTAAATACTCGTCCATATTTCCTGAAGTTCCACTCATACGGTTAATCTTCGTTTTAGTTAGGAGTATTTTTCTTCGTATAGAATTAATGTCTTTATCAAGTTCAGGAGAATAAAGTTCAATTAAATTCTGACCTACTTCTACTTCTTGATCTTTTGTAATTAACACAGATTTAATTTTTGCAGAATAAGGTGAATATATTTTAGAATATTTTTCAGATATATATACCGCTGGAATTTTCATTGAAGACTTCCAAGGTAAAAATAAAACCATTAAGGTTATTATTAAAATAGCAGTTGTTCTAAAGGTTTGTTTATTTATTCTCATTTCTGACCGCATCAACCACCATTGTTTTATCTCTTTTATAATTGGCAACATAATGAACCAATAAATTTCAATCGCAAACAGTATTATTCCAAGAACTTTAAATGCAAAATAATAAACAAGTAATGCGATACCAATAAATAAAAATAAACGATAAACCCAAGTTGACCAAGCATAAATTATAAATGTCCATCTTCTAGAAGGATTTATCTCTTCTGGAGGTTTATGATTGAAACCAAATAAAGTTTCTCTAGTTTTCCATTTAGCAAGTGCAAAAGATCTTGGTTGTAAATTTTCTGCTTTTAGCCAATCTGAAAAAACATAATATCCATCGAATCTCATAAAAGGACTGACATTAATTGCAATCGATGAAATCCAAGAAGTAGTAGCTATAAAAAAGGCAGCACTTTTTAAACCTCCCTCAGGTAAAACTCCCCATACAAAAGTTGCAATAAGAGCTAAATGTAATTCAGTAAAAATACCCGCAAAATTGATTAATAATCTTTCTTTATGATTTCTAAGACGCCAAGCATCTGTTGTATCTGTGTATAAAAAAGGAAAAAAAACAAGAAAGGCTATTCCTATTGCAGATACTCTACAACCATGATGTTTTGCAATATAGGCGTGACCTAGCTCATGAAGACACTTTACAAAAACTAGAGTTATAAAATAAAGCATTAAACCTTTAATAGAAAAAAAATATAAAAAGGTTTTAGAAAAATTTTCAAACTGTTGAATTACCAAAAAGAGACCAATAAATCCCAAAATATAAATTATATTTCTAATTTTTTTAGATCCTAAAAACTTTACTTTATTATATGTTCTGCCTAACCACTCATCTGGTGTAAATAATGGAATTTTAAAAAAAAGATAACTGTGGATTAAATTCATCAACCAGCTTTTTTTTAAGCTATTTTTTTGTTGCATTAAATAAGGAACCCCTTGTCCTTGAGGTTGAATGATTAAATTATTTTGTTGCAAGAAACCAACGAAGCTTTTGATTTCATCTCCTGTAGTTTCAATACCTTGTGTATTTATTTTTTTTTCAAAATTTTGAATATCTTCTCCCCCTCTCCAATTTTTGATTAGGCGAAATGCAGTTAAGCCAAGAGTAAAATATTTATTTCTTACAGCGTCATATAGTAACCATGCTGGAGATCCGTCTTCTCTGCTATTTCCTCTAAATATTTCTAAATCTTGTCTTAGATAAGGAATTATCATACTCCAATTAATTGTCTGACAAAGGTTATTGGTTTTCTAAATAAATAATAAAACAAAGTAACTCTAGAACCATAGATTTTAGCAGTTCCCCTAAGTCCTATTCTTGGTGTCTCTTCTCCTTCAAAACTTGCACTTATTTTATAGGACAATACTTCCTCTGGTGACAAAGCTGATTGGTAAGAGGCTCTTTTTAATTTACCTTTTAGAGGTTTTATCGGATTAATATCTAAAAATACCTTCACATTTGTATTTTCTTTTATAATCAATGAATCTTTAACAGGTAACCATATTAAAAACTCCACTTTTTGGGGGTTAGCAATAGTTATAATTTTTTCACCGACAGACACTGGTCTTCCTTGCCATTCGTTCTTTTGATCTACAATCGCAATTCCTTTTTTATCTGAAAAAATTTTTGAATTTTTTAACCTAACAGCTGTAGATTCAACTTCAGCTTTTTTCAAATCAACTTGAGCTATAAGTTCTGCAAGTTTTGCTTTTTCTTCATTATTTGAAAAAGAAAATTGTCTACTTCTTAATAATTGTTTTTCAGCAACCTGCAGAGATTGCTTTGCAAGATTAAAATTATTTTTTAAATCTGTATCTTCGATCTGGACTAGTAAGTCCCCAGAATTAATTCTATCATTATTATTAACAATTATATTTTTGACCACTCCATCAAATGGTGCTGTGATTAATCTAGGATTATTAGGCACTACTTCAACGGGTGCTGTACTGGTTATTTTAATTGGAATAACTAAAATAAATATTATCGATAAAATAATAATCCACGATCTTTTACCAGTTAAATTTTTTTTAAAAAAATCTTTAATAGAAAAATCTGTCAAAAAAGTATTAAAAGCATGTCCGTAAGTAACTGATAAATGTCTAGCAAGCTCTACTTCATTATCATCAAATTTTTCATTTCTTGTTTTAATTAAAAAACCTTGAAGACCTCTTTGAGGTGAAAAAATTGGAATTAGCAAAATATTATCTGGAATATTTTTTGGTTTTTTTATTCTTAAACTTCTTGATATTTTTTCAACTTCGTGATTTTGAATTTCTTTTAAATTTGTAGTTGTTTTTTCATTAATAATATTTTCTACATAGGTAACTAGAGGAGCAGTTCTATCAACTGTTGCAAGATCTGATACTGCTTTTACTTGATATTTATCTGTTGGAGTTTTAAGTAAAAGATAAGAATTTACATAATCAATAATTTGTCTTGTTTCATTAACAACAACAAAATTTAATTCATCTTGTGTTCTTGCTTCTCTAGATTTTTTTTCTAGACCAATTAATCTTGCAATTTTTATATTTTTATCTTCGCTCAAAACTTAGCTATCCCACTCATTCCTGGAATTAAAGTCTCATATTTTTTATTGAACTGAGCTTTTAACTCAATTGTTTGACTTACCGCATCAACTGTTGCGCCTAGTTTTATAACTTTTGCATCCAGAGTTTCACCTGTCTCATCAATAATAATTTTAATTAAATGTCCTTTTTTTAACCACTTCAGCCAATTACTGCTTACAACTATATCTGCTTCTAATAAACCATCTCCTACAATAGCCATCAATGGTTGTCTTTGTTCTATGCTTTCAAAAACACTCGTGCCTACCTTCATAACTTTACCATCGTACGGCGCAACAATCTTACATCTATTTACATTCAAGTTTGCAATTTTCAGCTCTGCTTCAGCTTTTTTTAAAGCAGACATTGATAATTGATGTTGAAGTTTTCCAATAGATTTCATTTTCAACAATTCATTATCATTTTCTAATTGAATGTTTGCACTGTCATAATTTGACTGGATTACATCTCTTTGCGCTTTGTAGAGTGCGCAGTCAAAACTAATTAGAGTTTCACCTTTTTTAAAAGCATCTCCTAATAAAAAATTTATTTTTTCAACTCTTGCTGCTAGTTCACTTGAAATTGTAACTGTTTCCGTTGCAGTGACTAAAGCTCTTGCATCTTTAATTTCTTCATTAGATACAGAGTTTTCAACGTTAGATGCAGAATTATCATCATTGGATACTGAATTTTCAGCATTAGATGCAGACATAACAGAAAGAATAAATATAAATATTAATACTACTAATCTCATTTTTTTATAATTGAATTATAGTCTATTAATTATATTGCTACCATATTCTTCCCAGTTATCATGCTCTTTATTTAACTGGTCTTTAAAAGCAATAAATCTAGTATTTTCTATATCATCTAGATTTTGGGTAACCTCATCACCCCTAACATCAATTTCTAAATCACTAACAATAATCTTACCATCGCTTTCAACGATTAATTTAAATTCTAATTTATCTATATCATCTGGTAGATTTACACTAATTTCACCAGTTACTGGATCAAACTCAACCCAATCAGGTATAGCAGACCCATCTTTTAATACTAATTTTGTTTTTTCAAAATTACCAATTAAGGTTTCAGGTACTTTTGTTTCTAATACTTCTCCATTATTAATAGTTTGAAGTTGATAAACCTGATCTGATTTAATTGTTTCTATAATTTTTCTAATAGAGTCGGTATTATCAAAATTTGAATCTAAAGCTTTTATATTGTTATCAGAATTTTGTTTATCGTTTGCATTTAAGTTTTTTGTTTCTGTTTGATTAACATCTCCACTTTCATTTGTATTTACAATATTTACATTTCCGTTCTGATCAACTGATAGGGAAGCGTTTTGTTTTTTTGCTTTTTTGAAAAGACTTTTGTCTTCTTTAATTTCTTTTGGATCTATACTGACACTTATTTCTTTTTTATTATTTTGTTTGTCTGTTGCTATAATTATAAAATCTACTAACTCAACTCCTTCTGGAATTTCTGTTATTGTTTTTCCAGTTTTCGGATCTACTGTAATCCAATCTGGTAATTTTGATCCATCAGGCATAACAGCTTCATATTTTACAATTTCATTTCCTAACTCAGCTGATACTTTAAATTGTAAATTTAATTGGCCATTTTTTTGTTTGGCTTGAACTTTATCTAATGAGCCATCAGTTGTTTTAAGTGATCCTGTTTGTGCTATAAGATCAACTAGTTTAATTCCCTCATTAAAACTTATTTTATTTAAATTACTTAAATTATCTAAGGCACTTGCTGATTTCTCGAATGATTTTGCTGAAGTTGGAATTTTTTCTAGTCTAATAGTACTTGGTTGGTTCACTCTATCTTTTGATATTTGTTTTTTAATTTGTTTTTGTTCTTTTTTGGTTAATTCATTTACAACATTGTCTCTTTGAACTGTTAATTCAATCATGGCTGTTGAAGTTGAATTTCCATCTGACACCGTATAATAAAATTTTTCAGTAACTGATTGTCCTGGTTCTAGTAATTCTTTAATGTTGCTTACTGCTACAAATGTATAAGATCCATCTGCATTAATTGTCATTTGACCATAATTTGAATCAAATGCTGTTCCAACAGTTTTAGCTGTACCAACGTTTGGATTTCTTCCTTTTCCACAAGCAACTATTGTCAAACTATCGTCAGGATCAATATCGTTAGTTGTTGCATTACCAGTTAAGGTCAAGGACTCTGAAATATTTAAACTAATATTATCTTTGACCGCGTTAGGATCGTCTTCAACCCCATTGATAGTAATAGTTAGTATTCCAGTATCTGTTCCACCATTTCCATCTGAAACAGTGTAGACAAATTTTTCTTCAGCACTTTCGCCTGTATCTAAGGTATCGGCTGCGTCTTGGTTTGCTTTATAATTGTAGGCACCATTAGAATTCACCGTTAATTGACCATAAATTCCTGTAATTGTTGTGCTTGAACCACTTGAAACTGTGGTATTTGAACCATTTAAAGGTTTAATTAAAGTAACACTTAAACTGTCACTTTCAGTGTCGCTATCATCATTTAATAAATCGTCCTCATTAGCTCTTACTCTTACATTGCTATCTTCGGTTACAGAACTAGCATCATCAGTTGCTACAGGCGCGTCATTTACTGCTGTAACATTTACAGTCATGGTAGTTGCTGAACTATAAACGGTTCCGTCGCTTACTTGATAACCAAATGTAGTATAAGAACTTCCATTTTCATTAGCATCAGGTCTAAATCTTAAGTATCCATTAGTAATATCCGATGCATTAATTTCTTGGTTTTGTGTAACTGCTACCCAAGCAGTTCCATTATAATATTCAAGATTTCCATTTGTCTCTAATGTTGTAATTTTTACTTTATTTAAACTTCCACTTGCATCTGGATCTGAAAAGTTAAAATCATTCACAGTTAATGTATAATTTTCGTCTTCATTTGTTGTAATAGTTCCACCTGTTGAAGTTGGTGTGTCATTAACACCTGTAACTCTTACAGTAATGGTTGCAGTGTCCGTTCCACCATTTCCATCAGATATAGTATAAGTAAACACATCTGAAACCTGATCATTTAAATCTAATGCATCAGAAACATCTTGATCAGCAACGTAAGCATAAGTTCCGTTTGCTCCAATGGTTAATGTTCCATAAGTTCCAACAATAGATTGTCCATTTGAATAAGTGGTGTTTGCTGTAACGCTTTCTGTGTTTCCATTTGTATGAACAATATTTGTAATTATTAATGTATCACTTTCAGTGTCTGTATCATTGTCATCGATTACCCCACTTGATGCACTAGATACAGTTGTGGTTGCATCTTCATTAACACTTGCAGTATCATTAGTTGCGGTTGGCGCGTCATTAACAGAAGTAACATTTACTGTAATTGTATTAGGAGTTGCGCTGTCTGTATCGCCGTCATTTACTGTAAAATTAAAAGTAGTATAAGGAGATCCGTTTTCACTTGCATCAGGATTTAATCTTAAGTATCCACTTGTAATATCGGATGAAGTAATAACCTGATTTAAAGTTACATCTACCCAAGCGCTACCATTATAATATTGTAAAGCCCCATTAGTCTCTAGAGTTGTAATTTTTATACTTACTAATGCATCATCATCATCTGCATCTGTGTAACCAAAGTCAGAAGTTGAAAATACATAAGGGTTATCTTCAGCTGTTGTAACTGTATCATCGTTTGCAACTGGCGCATCGTTTTGACCATTTACAGTAATTGTAATTGTAGAAGAGGTTGTAGTTGTTCCATCAGAAACGGTAAAAGTAAATACATCTGTTCCACTTTCACTATCGTCTAAAGCGTTAGCTGTTGATTGATTGGCAACATAAGAGTAAGTACCATCACTGTCTAAAGTTAATTGACCGTAATAACCAGTAACTGCAGATCCAACAGATGCACTGTTAGGGCTGCTGATTGTAATAGAGCTTCCACCATTTGCAGTTGCACTTGTTTGGCTAACAGTTCCTGAAACAGTTAGGCTGTCTCCATCAACGTCGCTATCATCAGATAGAACGGTACCTTGACTATTAGTAGTTTCTATAACCGTTCCACCTTCGGTAACACTGTCCGTATCATTTACTACTGTTGGCGCATCGTTTTGACCTGAAGCATTAACAGTAATTGTTGCAGTGTCTGTTGTTGTGCCATCACTTACTGTGTATGTAAATGTTTCACTAAGAACATTATCCCCTGGTTTCCAAGCTATAACATCTGAATTAGTAGTATCAACTGTGTATGTGTAAGATCCATTAGAGTTTAGAGTGAAAGTTCCATAAGTTCCAGTAACTGCAGATCCAACTGATCCCCCTGCAATTGCACTAACTGTTAAACTATCTCCATCTGGATCCGTGTCACTTGAAGTTATAACATTTCCAGTTGCTGGAGTTCCAACAGTAACATTGATTGTATCATCGTTTGCAACTGGCGCATCGTTTTGACCATTTACAGTAATTGTAATTGTAGAAGAGGTTGTAGTTGTTCCATCAGAAACGGTAAAAGTAAATACATCTGTTCCACTTTCACTATCGTCTAAAGCGTTAGCTGTTGATTGATTGGCAACATAAGAGTAAGTACCATCACTGTCTAAAGTTAATTGACCGTAATAACCAGTAACTGCAGATCCAACAGATGCACTGTTAGGGCTGCTGATTGTAATAGAGCTTCCACCATTTGCAGTTGCACTTGTTTGGCTAACAGTTCCTGAAACAGTTAGGCTGTCTCCATCAACGTCGCTATCATCAGATAGAACGGTACCTTGACTATTAGTAGTTTCTATAACCGTTCCACCTTCGGTAACACTGTCCGTATCATTTACTACTGTTGGCGCATCGTTTTGACCATTTACAGTAATTGTAATTGTAGAAGAGGTTGTAGTTGTTCCATCAGAAACGGTAAAAGTAAATACATCTGTTCCACTTTCACTATCGTCTAAAGCGTTAGCTGTTGATTGATTGGCAACATATGAATAAGTACCATCACTGTCTAAAGTTAATTGACCGTAATAACCAGTAACTGCAGATCCAACAGATGCACTGTTAGGGCTGCTGATTGTAATAGAGCTTCCACCATTTGCAGTTGCACTTGTTTGGCTAACAGTTCCTGAAACAGTTAGGCTGTCTCCATCAACGTCGCTATCATCAGATAGAACGGTACCAGCACTGTTTGTAGTTTCTATAACTGTTCCACCTTCTGTAACACTGTCCGTATCATTTACTACTGTTGGCGCATCGTTTTGACCTGAAGCATTAACAGTAATTGTTGCAGTGTCTGTTGTTGTGCCATCACTTGCTGTGTATGTAAATGTTTCACTAAGAACATTATCCCCTGGTTTCCAAGCTATAACATCTGAATTAGTAGTATCAACTGTGTATGTGTAAGATCCATTAGAGTTTAGAGTGAAAGTTCCATAAGTTCCAGTAACTGCAGATCCAACTGATCCCCCTGCAATTGCACTAACTGTTAAACTATCTCCATCTGGATCCGTGTCACTTGAAGTTATAACATTTCCAGTTGCTGGAGTTCCAACAGTAACATTGATTGTATCATCGTTTGCAACTGGCGCATCGTTTTGACCTGAAGCATTAACAGTAATTGTTGCAGTGTCTGTTGTTGTGCCATCACTTACTGTGTATGTAAATGTTTCACTAAGAACATTATCCCCTGGTTTCCAAGCTATAACATCTGAATTAGTAGTATCAACTGTGTATGTGTAAGATCCATTAGAGTTTAGAGTGAAAGTTCCATAAGTTCCAGTAACTGCAGATCCAACTGATCCCCCTGCAATTGCACTAACTGTTAAACTATCTCCATCTGGATCCGTGTCACTTGAAGTTATAACATTTCCAGTTGCTGGAGTTCCAACAGTAACATTGATTGTATCATCGTTTGCAACTGGCGCATCGTTTTGACCTGAAGCATTAACAGTAATTGTTGCAGTGTCTGTTGTTGTGCCATCACTTGCTGTGTATGTAAATGTTTCACTAAGAACATTATCCCCTGGTTTCCAAGCTATAACATCTGAATTAGTAGTATCAACTGTGTATGTGTAAGATCCATTAGAGTTTAGAGTGAAAGTTCCATAAGTTCCAGTAACTGCAGATCCAACTGATCCCCCTGCAATTGCACTAACTGTTAAACTATCTCCATCTGGATCCGTGTCACTTGAAGTTATAACATTTCCAGTTGCTGGAGTTCCAACAGTAACATTGATTGTATCATCGTTTGCAACTGGCGCATCGTTTTGACCATTTACAGTAATTGTAATTGTAGAAGAGGTTGTAGTTGTTCCATCAGAAACGGTAAAAGTAAATACATCTGTTCCACTTTCACTATCGTCTAAAGCGTTAGCTGTTGATTGATTGGCAACATAAGAGTAAGTACCATCACTGTCTAAAGTTAATTGACCGTAATAACCAGTAACTGCAGATCCAACAGATGCACTGTTAGGGCTGCTGATTGTAATAGAGCTTCCACCATTTGCAGTTGCACTTGTTTGGCTAACAGTTCCTGAAACAGTTAGGCTGTCTCCATCAACGTCGCTATCATCAGATAGAACGGTACCTTGACTATTAGTAGTTTCTATAACCGTTCCACCTTCGGTAACACTGTCCGTATCATTTACTACTGTTGGCGCATCGTTTTGACCATTTACAGTAATTGTAATTGTAGAAGAGGTTGTAGTTGTTCCATCAGAAACGGTAAAAGTAAATACATCTGTTCCACTTTCACTATCGTCTAAAGCGTTAGCTGTTGATTGATTGGCAACATAAGAGTAAGTACCATCACTGTCTAAAGTTAATTGACCGTAATAACCAGTAACTGCAGATCCAACAGATGCACTGTTAGGGCTGCTGATTGTAATAGAGCTTCCACCATTTGCAGTTGCACTTGTTTGGCTAACAGTTCCTGAAACAGTTAGGCTGTCTCCATCAACGTCGCTATCATCAGATAGAACGGTACCTTGACTATTAGTAGTTTCTATAACCGTTCCACCTTCGGTAACACTGTCCGTATCATTTACTACTGTTGGCGCATCGTTTTGACCATTTACAGTAATTGTAATTGTAGAAGAGGTTGTAGTTGTTCCATCAGAAACGGTAAAAGTAAATACATCTGTTCCACTTTCACTATCGTCTAAAGCGTTAGCTGTTGATTGATTGGCAACATATGAATAAGTACCATCACTGTCTAAAGTTAATTGACCGTAATAACCAGTAACTGCAGATCCAACAGATGCACTGTTAGGGCTGCTGATTGTAATAGAGCTTCCACCATTTGCAGTTGCACTTGTTTGGCTAACAGTTCCTGAAACAGTTAGGCTGTCTCCATCAACGTCGCTATCATCAGATAGAACGGTACCAGCACTGTTTGTAGTTTCTATAACTGTTCCACCTTCTGTAACACTGTCCGTATCATTTACTACTGTTGGCGCATCGTTTTGACCTGAAGCATTAACAGTAATTGTTGCAGTGTCTGTTGTTGTGCCATCACTTGCTGTGTATGTAAATGTTTCACTAAGAACATTATCCCCTGGTTTCCAAGCTATAACATCTGAATTAGTAGTATCAACTGTGTATGTGTAAGATCCATTAGAGTTTAGAGTGAAAGTTCCATAAGTTCCAGTAACTGCAGATCCAACTGATCCCCCTGCAATTGCACTAACTGTTAAACTATCTCCATCTGGATCCGTGTCACTTGAAGTTATAACATTTCCAGTTGCTGGAGTTCCAACAGTAACATTGATTGTATCATCGTTTGCAACTGGCGCATCGTTTTGACCTGAAGCATTAACAGTAATTGTTGCAGTGTCTGTTGTTGTGCCATCACTTACTGTGTATGTAAATGTTTCACTAAGAACATTATCCCCTGGTTTCCAAGCTATAACATCTGAATTAGTAGTATCAACTGTGTATGTGTAAGATCCATTAGAGTTTAGAGTGAAAGTTCCATAAGTTCCAGTAACTGCAGATCCAACTGATCCCCCTGCAATTGCACTAACTGTTAAACTATCTCCATCTGGATCCGTGTCACTTGAAGTTATAACATTTCCAGTTGCTGGAGTTCCAACAGTAACATTGATTGTATCATCGTTTGCAACTGGCGCATCGTTTTGACCTGAAGCATTAACAGTAATTGTTGCAGTGTCTGTTGTTGTGCCATCACTTACTGTGTATGTAAATGTTTCACTAAGAACATTATCCCCTGGTTTCCAAGCTATAACATCTGAATTAGTAGTATCAACTGTGTATGTGTAAGATCCATTAGAGTTTAGAGTGAAAGTTCCATAAGTTCCAGTAACTGCAGATCCAACTGATCCCCCTGCAATTGCACTAACTGTTAAACTATCTCCATCTGGATCCGTGTCACTTGAAGTTATAACATTTCCAGTTGCTGGAGTTCCAACAGTAACATTGATTGTATCATCGTTTGCAACTGGCGCATCGTTTTGACCATTTACAGTAATTGTAATTGTAGAAGAGGTTGTAGTTGTTCCATCAGAAACGGTAAAAGTAAATACATCTGTTCCACTTTCACTATCGTCTAAAGCGTTAGCTGTTGATTGATTGGCAACATAAGAGTAAGTACCATCACTGTCTAAAGTTAATTGACCGTAATAACCAGTAACTGCAGATCCAACAGATGCACTGTTAGGGCTGCTGATTGTAATAGAGCTTCCACCATTTGCAGTTGCACTTGTTTGGCTAACAGTTCCTGAAACAGTTAGGCTGTCTCCATCAACGTCGCTATCATCAGATAGAACGGTACCTTGACTATTAGTAGTTTCTATAACCGTTCCACCTTCGGTAACACTGTCCGTATCATTTACTACTGTTGGCGCATCGTTTTGACCATTTACAGTAATTGTAATTGTAGAAGAGGTTGTAGTTGTTCCATCAGAAACGGTAAAAGTAAATACATCTGTTCCACTTTCACTATCGTCTAAAGCGTTAGCTGTTGATTGATTGGCAACATATGAATAAGTACCATCACTGTCTAAAGTTAATTGACCGTAATAACCAGTAACTGCAGATCCAACAGATGCACTGTTAGGGCTGCTGATTGTAATAGAGCTTCCACCATTTGCAGTTGCACTTGTTTGGCTAACAGTTCCTGAAACAGTTAGGCTGTCTCCATCAACGTCGCTATCATCAGATAGAACGGTACCAGCACTGTTTGTAGTTTCTATAACTGTTCCACCTTCTGTAACACTGTCCGTATCATTTACTACTGTTGGCGCATCGTTTTGACCTGAAGCATTAACAGTAATTGTTGCAGTGTCTGTTGTTGTGCCATCACTTGCTGTGTATGTAAATGTTTCACTAAGAACATTATCCCCTGGTTTCCAAGCTATAACATCTGAATTAGTAGTATCAACTGTGTATGTGTAAGATCCATTAGAGTTTAGAGTGAAAGTTCCATAAGTTCCAGTAACTGCAGATCCAACTGATCCCCCTGCAATTGCACTAACTGTTAAACTATCTCCATCTGGATCCGTGTCACTTGAAGTTATAACATTTCCAGTTGCTGGAGTTCCAACAGTAACATTGATTGTATCATCGTTTGCAACTGGCGCATCGTTTTGACCTGAAGCATTAACAGTAATTGTTGCAGTGTCTGTTGTTGTGCCATCACTTACTGTGTATGTAAATGTTTCACTAAGAACATTATCCCCTGGTTTCCAAGCTATAACATCTGAATTAGTAGTATCAACTGTGTATGTGTAAGATCCATTAGAGTTTAGAGTGAAAGTTCCATAAGTTCCAGTAACTGCAGATCCAACTGATCCCCCTGCAATTGCACTAACTGTTAAACTATCTCCATCTGGATCCGTGTCACTTGAAGTTATAACATTTCCAGTTGCTGGAGTTCCAACAGTAACATTGATTGTATCATCGTTTGCAACTGGCGCATCGTTTTGACCTGAAGCATTAACAGTAATTGTTGCAGTGTCTGTTGTTGTGCCATCACTTGCTGTGTATGTAAATGTTTCACTAAGAACATTATCCCCTGGTTTCCAAGCTATAACATCTGAATTAGTAGTATCAACTGTGTATGTGTAAGATCCATTAGAGTTTAGAGTGAAAGTTCCATAAGTTCCAGTAACTGCAGATCCAACTGATCCCCCTGCAATTGCACTAACTGTTAAACTATCTCCATCTGGATCCGTGTCACTTGAAGTTATAACATTTCCAGTTGCTGGAGTTCCAACAGTAACATTGATTGTATCATCGTTTGCAACTGGCGCATCGTTTTGACCATTTACAGTAATTGTAATTGTAGAAGAGGTTGTAGTTGTTCCATCAGAAACGGTAAAAGTAAATACATCTGTTCCACTTTCACTATCGTCTAAAGCGTTAGCTGTTGATTGATTGGCAACATAAGAGTAAGTACCATCACTGTCTAAAGTTAATTGACCGTAATAACCAGTAACTGCAGATCCAACAGATGCACTGTTAGGGCTGCTGATTGTAATAGAGCTTCCACCATTTGCAGTTGCACTTGTTTGGCTAACAGTTCCTGAAACAGTTAGGCTGTCTCCATCAACGTCGCTATCATCAGATAGAACGGTACCTTGACTATTAGTAGTTTCTATAACCGTTCCACCTTCGGTAACACTGTCCGTATCATTTACTACTGTTGGCGCATCGTTTTGACCATTTACAGTAATTGTAATTGTAGAAGAGGTTGTAGTTGTTCCATCAGAAACGGTAAAAGTAAATACATCTGTTCCACTTTCACTATCGTCTAAAGCGTTAGCTGTTGATTGATTGGCAACATAAGAGTAAGTACCATCACTGTCTAAAGTTAATTGACCGTAATAACCAGTAACTGCAGATCCAACAGATGCACTGTTAGGGCTGCTGATTGTAATAGAGCTTCCACCATTTGCAGTTGCACTTGTTTGGCTAACAGTTCCTGAAACAGTTAGGCTGTCTCCATCAACGTCGCTATCATCAGATAGAACGGTACCTTGACTATTAGTAGTTTCTATAACCGTTCCACCTTCGGTAACACTGTCCGTATCATTTACTACTGTTGGCGCATCGTTTTGACCATTTACAGTAATTGTAATTGTAGAAGAGGTTGTAGTTGTTCCATCAGAAACGGTAAAAGTAAATACATCTGTTCCACTTTCACTATCGTCTAAAGCGTTAGCTGTTGATTGATTGGCAACATATGAATAAGTACCATCACTGTCTAAAGTTAATTGACCGTAATAACCAGTAACTGCAGATCCAACAGATGCACTGTTAGGGCTGCTGATTGTAATAGAGCTTCCACCATTTGCAGTTGCACTTGTTTGGCTAACAGTTCCTGAAACAGTTAGGCTGTCTCCATCAACGTCGCTATCATCAGATAGAACGGTACCAGCACTGTTTGTAGTTTCTATAACTGTTCCACCTTCTGTAACACTGTCCGTATCATTTACTACTGTTGGCGCATCGTTTTGACCTGAAGCATTAACAGTAATTGTTGCAGTGTCTGTTGTTGTGCCATCACTTGCTGTGTATGTAAATGTTTCACTAAGAACATTATCCCCTGGTTTCCAAGCTATAACATCTGAATTAGTAGTATCAACTGTGTATGTGTAAGATCCATTAGAGTTTAGAGTGAAAGTTCCATAAGTTCCAGTAACTGCAGATCCAACTGATCCCCCTGCAATTGCACTAACTGTTAAACTATCTCCATCTGGATCCGTGTCACTTGAAGTTATAACATTTCCAGTTGCTGGAGTTCCAACAGTAACATTGATTGTATCATCGTTTGCAACTGGCGCATCGTTTTGACCTGAAGCATTAACAGTAATTGTTGCAGTGTCTGTTGTTGTGCCATCACTTACTGTGTATGTAAATGTTTCACTAAGAACATTATCCCCTGGTTTCCAAGCTATAACATCTGAATTAGTAGTATCAACTGTGTATGTGTAAGATCCATTAGAGTTTAGAGTGAAAGTTCCATAAGTTCCAGTAACTGCAGATCCAACTGATCCCCCTGCAATTGCACTAACTGTTAAACTATCTCCATCTGGATCCGTGTCACTTGAAGTTATAACATTTCCAGTTGCTGGAGTTCCAACAGTAACATTGATTGTATCATCGTTTGCAACTGGCGCATCGTTTTGACCTGAAGCATTAACAGTAATTGTTGCAGTGTCTGTTGTTGTGCCATCACTTACTGTGTATGTAAATGTTTCACTAAGAACATTATCCCCTGGTTTCCAAGCTATAACATCTGAATTAGTAGTATCAACTGTGTATGTGTAAGATCCATTAGAGTTTAGAGTGAAAGTTCCATAAGTTCCAGTAACTGCAGATCCAACTGATCCCCCTGCAATTGCACTAACTGTTAAACTATCTCCATCTGGATCCGTGTCACTTGAAGTTATAACATTTCCAGTTGCTGGAGTTCCAACAGTAACATTGATTGTATCATCGTTTGCAACTGGCGCATCGTTTTGACCATTTACAGTAATTGTAATTGTAGAAGAGGTTGTAGTTGTTCCATCAGAAACGGTAAAAGTAAATACATCTGTTCCACTTTCACTATCGTCTAAAGCGTTAGCTGTTGATTGATTGGCAACATAAGAGTAAGTACCATCACTGTCTAAAGTTAATTGACCGTAATAACCAGTAACTGCAGATCCAACAGATGCACTGTTAGGGCTGCTGATTGTAATAGAGCTTCCACCATTTGCAGTTGCACTTGTTTGGCTAACAGTTCCTGAAACAGTTAGGCTGTCTCCATCAACGTCGCTATCATCAGATAGAACGGTACCTTGACTATTAGTAGTTTCTATAACCGTTCCACCTTCGGTAACACTGTCCGTATCATTTACTACTGTTGGCGCATCGTTTTGACCATTTACAGTAATTGTAATTGTAGAAGAGGTTGTAGTTGTTCCATCAGAAACGGTAAAAGTAAATACATCTGTTCCACTTTCACTATCGTCTAAAGCGTTAGCTGTTGATTGATTGGCAACATATGAATAAGTACCATCACTGTCTAAAGTTAATTGACCGTAATAACCAGTAACTGCAGATCCAACAGATGCACTGTTAGGGCTGCTGATTGTAATAGAGCTTCCACCATTTGCAGTTGCACTTGTTTGGCTAACAGTTCCTGAAACAGTTAGGCTGTCTCCATCAACGTCGCTATCATCAGATAGAACGGTACCAGCACTGTTTGTAGTTTCTATAACTGTTCCACCTTCTGTAACACTGTCCGTATCATTTACTACTGTTGGCGCATCGTTTTGACCTGAAGCATTAACAGTAATTGTTGCAGTGTCTGTTGTTGTGCCATCACTTGCTGTGTATGTAAATGTTTCACTAAGAACATTATCCCCTGGTTTCCAAGCTATAACATCTGAATTAGTAGTATCAACTGTGTATGTGTAAGATCCATTAGAGTTTAGAGTGAAAGTTCCATAAGTTCCAGTAACTGCAGATCCAACTGATCCCCCTGCAATTGCACTAACTGTTAAACTATCTCCATCTGGATCCGTGTCACTTGAAGTTATAACATTTCCAGTTGCTGGAGTTCCAACAGTAACATTGATTGTATCATCGTTTGCAACTGGCGCATCGTTTTGACCTGAAGCATTAACAGTAATTGTTGCAGTGTCTGTTGTTGTGCCATCACTTACTGTGTATGTAAATGTTTCACTAAGAACATTATCCCCTGGTTTCCAAGCTATAACATCTGAATTAGTAGTATCAACTGTGTATGTGTAAGATCCATTAGAGTTTAGAGTGAAAGTTCCATAAGTTCCAGTAACTGCAGATCCAACTGATCCCCCTGCAATTGCACTAACTGTTAAACTATCTCCATCTGGATCCGTGTCACTTGAAGTTATAACATTTCCAGTTGCTGGAGTTCCAACAGTAACATTGATTGTATCATCGTTTGCAACTGGCGCATCGTTTTGACCTGAAGCATTAACAGTAATTGTTGCAGTGTCTGTTGTTGTGCCATCACTTACTGTGTATGTAAATGTTTCACTAAGAACATTATCCCCTGGTTTCCAAGCTATAACATCTGAATTAGTAGTATCAACTGTGTATGTGTAAGATCCATTAGAGTTTAGAGTGAAAGTTCCATAAGTTCCAGTAACTGCAGATCCAACTGATCCCCCTGCAATTGCACTAACTGTTAAACTATCTCCATCTGGATCCGTGTCACTTGAAGTTATAACATTTCCAGTTGCTGGAGTTCCAACAGTAACATTGATTGTATCATCGTTTGCAACTGGCGCATCGTTTTGACCATTTACAGTAATTGTAATTGTAGAAGAGGTTGTAGTTGTTCCATCAGAAACGGTAAAAGTAAATACATCTGTTCCACTTTCACTATCGTCTAAAGCGTTAGCTGTTGATTGATTGGCAACATAAGAGTAAGTACCATCACTGTCTAAAGTTAATTGACCGTAATAACCAGTAACTGCAGATCCAACAGATGCACTGTTAGGGCTGCTGATTGTAATAGAGCTTCCACCATTTGCAGTTGCACTTGTTTGGCTAACAGTTCCTGAAACAGTTAGGCTGTCTCCATCAACGTCGCTATCATCAGATAGAACGGTACCTTGACTATTAGTAGTTTCTATAACCGTTCCACCTTCGGTAACACTGTCCGTATCATTTACTACTGTTGGCGCATCGTTTTGACCATTTACAGTAATTGTAATTGTAGAAGAGGTTGTAGTTGTTCCATCAGAAACGGTAAAAGTAAATACATCTGTTCCACTTTCACTATCGTCTAAAGCGTTAGCTGTTGATTGATTGGCAACATATGAATAAGTACCATCACTGTCTAAAGTTAATTGACCGTAATAACCAGTAACTGCAGATCCAACAGATGCACTGTTAGGGCTGCTGATTGTAATAGAGCTTCCACCATTTGCAGTTGCACTTGTTTGGCTAACAGTTCCTGAAACAGTTAGGCTGTCTCCATCAACATCACTATCATCAGATAGAACAGTACCAGCACTGTTTGTAGTTTCTATAACTGTTCCACCTTCTGTAACACTGTCCGTATCATTTACTACTGTTGGCGCATCGTTTTGACCTGTAATAGTAAATATTAATGTTGAAGTACTTGCATTAACATCGCCGTCATCTTTAATTTCATAATAAAAAGTATCTGTAGCAGATGCATCTTGTGCAAGTGCTTGTGCAGTTGCATTATCCGGTGTGTAAGAATATTGACCTGTTTTATAAATTGTTAATGTTCCATAAGTTCCATCAATTATATCTGCGTTGTCATCATCATCAACGGTTGTTGCAGTTGAAAAATTATCTGTTGAAACTCTAGTCACTCTTAAACTTTCAGTATCATAAGATGCATTACCATCATCATTTCCAAGAACACCTGTTCCAGTCACTGATGCTGTTCCTGCAACGGTTGCATCCTCATTAACATTTGCTGCATCATTTGCAGCAAGTGGACCAATTCCTGTAACAGCTATTGTTAATGTTGTTGTTGCACCTGCTGCTTTATAATAAAATACATCATCTGCTGCTACCCCTGCGGTTAATGCATCAGCTGCTGACTGATCTGCAACATAAGAGTATGCTCCTGTTGCATACATAGTTAGAGTTCCATAAGTACCTGTAATCTCTTGAGACGTTGAAATTTCAGTTAAACTATTCGATGCTGTTCCAATATGAGAAACGGTTGTTGCACTTGTATCATCTTCTAATACATCTTCTGCATCTCCATTAGCAACAGTAACGGTTGCATCTTCATTAACAGTATCTGTATCTGCAACTAATGAAATTGATGAAGCAACAGTAAAAATTAATTCACCAACATCATAAGCAAAAGAGCCAGATGCTGTTTCATCGTCACGAGTTGTAAATGTAAATGTGTCTGTTGCAGTTGCATCGTACGCGATATTATTTGTTGCACTTGCTGTATAAGTATACGTTCCATCTGCACCCATAACTAATGTTCCATAAGTACCAGAAACGGACAATCCATTAGAAGAAGTTGTTCCAGCTGTAACTAAATTATCATCATGTCCTAAATTAATTACTGTTGAATAACTTCCACCTTCTGAAGCAGCTTTTGCAGCTGTTACAACTAATACACTGTCAGCATCATCACTGTCAGTAACAATAGTACCGTTATGAACATCCCCTGAACTTGCGGTACCTGCAGCAACTGTTCCAATAGTTGTATCTGTAACATCAGGTGCAGCGTTAACCGATATAGTCATAGTATATGCTGAGGAACTGTATTCCGTTCCATCGTGAACTTTAAAACCAAACGTTGGATTACTTTCTGAGTTTGCAGCTGGAGTAAATCTTAATCTATTATTACTAATATCTGACGCTGTAATTTCTTGGTCTTCAGTTACATCAACCCAAAATGTTTCATTATCATATTCTAAAGTGCCTGCACTTTCTAAAGTGGTAATTTTTATTTTTGATAAACTGCCACCATCTGTATCTGAAAAACTAAAATCGCTTACTGCAAAAACTTTTGTAATATTGGATGGAGTTCTATCCCCTGATGAAGATACTTGGTTATTTTCATTAATGTATACTGTTGAATTAGATGCGGTAGGTGCAGAGTTATTAATTGTAATTGTTAATGTAGCTGTGGTTGTTGCTGTTCCATCACTTAAAGTATAAGTAAAGACATCATCTCCTGATGTTGCGTCAGAGTTTGCGGCATAAGAATAAGTACCATCTGAACCAAATGTTAAGGTACCTTTAGAACCAACAATGGTTGCTGCATTCGATGATTTTGTTGAGCTATACGTTACCTCTGAGCTGTTTCCGTTAGTGTGAGTAATTTTTGTTACATATAAACTAGAACTTGCATCAGCATCGGTATCACCTAAAACTAAGGTTCCAGCGCTATTAGTGGCATCAGTTATAGTACCAGCTGCCGTAACAGTATCTGTATCATTATCTGCAACTGGCGCATCGTTTATTCCAGTAATTGTTATGGTTATAGTTGCAATATCCGTTTCGCCTTGTCCGTCAGATACAGTGTAATTAAAGATATCCGTTACAATATCGCCTGCATCGAGTGCATTCGTTGTACTATTGTCTGCAACAACATAAGTATAAGACCCATCTGCTGCAATTGTTAATTGACCATACGATCCTGTTAAGGCTGAACCAACGGATCCTGCTGTACCATTACCTTCATCTGAACCGGTTCTAATTGCAGTAACAGTTAGTGTGTCGCTATCAGGATCTGTATCATAATTATTAGTTGAACTTGTGTTAATGACATCACCTGAATGTTCACCAGAGACATCCACTAGGCTGAAAGGAGTTGTTAAACTATGTTCATTAACTCTATCGTAATATTGACCTGTGGTAAAAAGTTTTGTTCCATCATTATTAAAAGAAAAACCAGTTGGATACGAGTCTGAAGAAGCAAGACTGTAACTACCTTTGTGGGTAACAGTAGATGTTATATCAAAGGCAGATGATAACGTATACTCGTTAATATCTCGACCACTTGTACCTGTGATATACATTTTTGTTCCATCGTGATTAAATCTTATGTCTGTTGGGTATATTTCTTGAGATTGAATACTAACACTATCAGTATATGAAATTGTTGAAATATCGAAGGCTGTACTTAGGGCGTATTCATATACTTTATCGTTTGATGCACCAACGGTGAACATCTTAGTTCCATCGTTATTAAAGGTTACCCCCATCATATTTGAGTCTTGGGAATTAAGAGTACTGGTTGTAGTTGCGCTTACGTTACTAGTAGTTGTATCAAATCCTGTTGAAACACTGTATTCTCTTATTTGGTTTGTATTTAGTAAAAACCATTTTGTTCCATCATTATTAAATGCCATGGATTGGACGGCAGAACCACTCGCATAGGCATTAAGGTAAGATGCACTACTTACATCAAAGGCAGTTGAGAGATTGTAGTGGTATATATAACCATTATTATCATCTGATACATACATTTTTGTTCCATCATCATTAAAAATTACATCAGAAGAATGAGATGGGTATTGTGAACTGTATGAATTTGAGGAACTGAATGTAGCTGTATCCACACTTGTTGCATTAGAACTATTTGAAACGGTTAAAGTTCCACCAACATTAATATTACCGGTATCATTACGTGCGGTTAGATCTTGGCTTGGAATAACATATATAGTTAATGTTTTTGTAGTGGCTACACCTCCAATACTCTCGGTGTAAGTAAATGTATCGGTTACGTTTGAATCACTTGCATCTAAATTAGTAATGTTTGAGTTTGCAACATATTGATAACTACCATCTGAACCAATGGTTAAGGTTCCATAAGTACCACTAGCAGAAGTTGCTGAACCATGAGAGTAAGTAGCATCTGTTACAGAGGTTGCAGAACCTGCTCCACTATGTTGGATATGTGTTACAGTATATGTATCGCTAGTATCATTAAAGACAATGTCTCCTGTATTACTTCCAGTACTTGTACCAGAAACAAGTGAGGCCGTATTTGCAACCGTTAATGTTTTACCTTCTTGGATATAACCAAAATGATTAACTACAACATTGATTGTAAGTGTTGCAGTTGTTGTAGAGGTTCCATCAGTTACGGTGTAAGTAAAAATATCCGGTCCTGTTGTGACATTTAAATTTGCAGTATAAGAATAAGTACCATCTGAACCAAATGTTAAGGTACCTTTAGAACCAACAATGGTTGCTGCATTCGATGATTTTGTTGAGTTATACGTTACCTCTGAGCTGTTTCCGTTAGTGTGAGTAATTTTTGTTACATATAAACTAGAACTTGCATCAGCATCGGTATCACCTAAAACTAAGGTTCCAGCGCTATTAGTGGCATCAGTTATAGTACCAGCTGCCGTAACAGTATCTGTATCATTATCTGCAACTGGCGCATCGTTTATTCCAGTAATTGTTATGGTTATAGTTGCAATATCCGTTTCGCCTTGTCCGTCAGATACAGTGTAATTAAAGATATCCGTTACAATATCGCCTGCATCGAGTGCATTCGTTGTACTATTGTCTGCAACAACATAAGTATAAGACCCATCTGCTGCAATTGTTAATTGACCATACGATCCTGTTAAGGCTGAACCAACGGATCCTGCTGTACCATTACCTTCATCTGAACCGGTTCTAATTGCAGTAACAGTTAGTGTGTCGCTATCAGGATCTGTATCATAATTATTAGTTGAACTTGTGTTAATGACATCACCTGAATGTTCACCAGAGACATCCACTAGGCTGAAAGGAGTTGTTAAACTATGTTCATTAACTCTATCGTAATATTGACCTGTGGTAAAAAGTTTTGTTCCATCATTATTAAAAGAAAAACCAGTTGGATACGAGTCTGAAACATTAAGACTGTAACTACCTTTATGGGTAACAGTAGATGTTATATCAAAGGCAGATGATAACGTATACTCGTTAATATCTCGACCACTTGTACCTGTGATATACATTTTTGTTCCATCGTGATTAAATCTTATGTCTGTTGGGTATATTTCTTGAGATTGAATACTAACACTATCAGTATATGAAATTGTTGAAATATCGAAGGCTGTACTTAGGGCGTATTCATATACTTTATCGTTTGATGCACCAACGGTGAACATCTTAGTTCCATCGTTATTAAAGGTTACCCCCATCATATTTGAGTCTTGGGAATTAAGAGTACTGGTTGTAGTTGCGCTTACGTTACTAGTAGTTGTATCAAATCCTGTTGAAACACTGTATTCTCTTATTTGGTTTGTATTTAGTAAAAACCATTTTGTTCCATCATTATTAAATGCCATGGATTGGACGGCAGAACCACTCGCATAGGCATTAAGGTAAGATGCACTACTTACATCAAAGGCAGTTGAGAGATTGTAGTGGTATATATAACCATTATTATCATCTGATACATACATTTTTGTTCCATCATCATTAAAAATTACATCAGAAGAATGAGATGGGTATTGTGAACTGTATGAATTTGAGGAACTGAATGTAGCTGTATCCACACTTGTTGCATTAGAACTATTTGAAACGGTTAAAGTTCCACCAACATTAATATTACCGGTATCATTACGTGCGGTTAGATCTTGGCTTGGAATAACATATATAGTTAATGTTTTTGTAGTGGCTACACCTCCAATACTCTCGGTGTAAGTAAATGTATCGGTTACGTTTGAATCACTTGCATCTAAATTAGTAATGTTTGAGTTTGCAACATATTGATAACTACCATCTGAACCAATGGTTAAGGTTCCATAAGTACCACTAGCAGAAGTTGCTGAACCATGAGAGTAAGTAGCATCTGTTACAGAGGTTGCAGAACCTGCTCCACTATGTTGGATATGTGTTACAGTATATGTATCGCTAGTATCATTAAAGACAATGTCTCCTGTATTACTTCCAGTACTTGTACCAGAAACAAGTGAGGCCGTATTTGCAACCGTTAATGTTTTACCTTCTTGGATATAACCAAAATGATTAACTACAACATTGATTGTAAGTGTTGCAGTTGTTGTAGAGGTTCCATCAGTTACGGTGTAAGTAAAAATATCCGGTCCTGTTGTGACATTTAAATTTGCAGTATAAGAATAAGTACCATCTGAACCAAATGTTAAGGTACCTTTAGAACCAACAATGGTTGCTGCATTCGATGATTTTGTTGAGCTATACGTTACCTCTGAGCTGTTTCCGTTAGTGTGAGTAATTTTTGTTACATATAAACTAGAACTTGCATCAGCATCGGTATCACCTAAAACTAAGGTTCCAGCGCTATTAGTGGCATCAGTTATAGTACCAGCTGCCGTAACAGTATCTGTATCATTATCTGCAACTGGCGCATCGTTTATTCCAGTAATTGTTATGGTTATAGTTGCAATATCCGTTTCGCCTTGTCCGTCAGATACAGTGTAATTAAAGATATCCGTTACAATATCGCCTGCATCGAGTGCATTCGTTGTACTATTGTCTGCAACAACATAAGTATAAGACCCATCTGCTGCAATTGTTAATTGACCATACGATCCTGTTAAGGCTGAACCAACGGATCCTGCTGTACCATTACCTTCATCTGAACCGGTTCTAATTGCAGTAACAGTTAGTGTGTCGCTATCAGGATCTGTATCATAATTATTAGTTGAACTTGTGTTAATGACATCACCTGAATGTTCACCAGAGACATCCACTAGGCTGAAAGGAGTTGTTAAACTATGTTCATTAACTCTATCGTAATATTGACCTGTGGTAAAAAGTTTTGTTCCATCATTATTAAAAGAAAAACCAGTTGGATACGAGTCTGAAACATTAAGACTGTAACTACCTTTATGGGTAACAGTAGATGTTATATCAAAGGCAGATGATAACGTATACTCGTTAATATCTCGACCACTTGTACCTGTGATATACATTTTTGTTCCATCGTGATTAAATCTTATGTCTGTTGGGTATATTTCTTGAGATTGAATACTAACACTATCAGTATATGAAATTGTTGAAATATCGAAGGCTGTACTTAGGGCGTATTCATATACTTTATCGTTTGATGCACCAACGGTGAACATCTTAGTTCCATCGTTATTAAAGGTTACCCCCATCATATTTGAGTCTTGGGAATTAAGAGTACTGGTTGTAGTTGCGCTTACGTTACTAGTAGTTGTATCAAATCCTGTTGAAACACTGTATTCTCTTATTTGGTTTGTATTTAGTAAAAACCATTTTGTTCCATCATTATTAAATGCCATGGATTGGACGGCAGAACCACTCGCATAGGCATTAAGGTAAGATGCACTACTTACATCAAAGGCAGTTGAGAGATTGTAGTGGTATATATAACCATTATTATCATCTGATACATACATTTTTGTTCCATCATCATTAAAAATTACATCAGAAGAATGAGATGGGTATTGTGAACTGTATGAATTTGAGGAACTGAATGTAGCTGTATCCACACTTGTTGCATTAGAACTATTTGAAACGGTTAAAGTTCCACCAACATTAATATTACCGGTATCATTACGTGCGGTTAGATCTTGGCTTGGAATAACATATATAGTTAATGTTTTTGTAGTGGCTACACCTCCAATACTCTCGGTGTAAGTAAATGTATCGGTTACGTTTGAATCACTTGCATCTAAATTAGTAATGTTTGAGTTTGCAACATATTGATAACTACCATCTGAACCAATGGTTAAGGTTCCATAAGTACCACTAGCAGAAGTTGCTGAACCATGAGAGTAAGTAGCATCTGTTACAGAGGTTGCAGAACCTGCTCCACTATGTTGGATATGTGTTACAGTATATGTATCGCTAGTATCATTAAAGACAATGTCTCCTGTATTACTTCCAGTACTTGTACCAGAAACAAGTGAGGCCGTATTTGCAACCGTTAATGTTTTACCTTCTTGGATATAACCAAAATGATTAACTACAACATTGATTGTAAGTGTTGCAGTTGTTGTAGAGGTTCCATCAGTTACGGTGTAAGTAAAAATATCCGGTCCTGTTGTGACATTTAAATTTGCAGTATAAGAATAAGTACCATCTGAACCAAATGTTAAGGTACCTTTAGAACCAACAATGGTTGCTGCATTCGATGATTTTGTTGAGCTATACGTTACCTCTGAGCTGTTTCCGTTAGTGTGAGTAATTTTTGTTACATATAAACTAGAACTTGCATCAGCATCGGTATCACCTAAAACTAAGGTTCCAGCGCTATTAGTGGCATCAGTTATAGTACCAGCTGCCGTAACAGTATCTGTATCATTATCTGCAACTGGCGCATCGTTTATTCCAGTAATTGTTATGGTTATAGTTGCAATATCCGTTTCGCCTTGTCCGTCAGATACAGTGTAATTAAAGATATCCGTTACAATATCGCCTGCATCGAGTGCATTCGTTGTACTATTGTCTGCAACAACATAAGTATAAGACCCATCTGCTGCAATTGTTAATTGACCATACGATCCTGTTAAGGCTGAACCAACGGATCCTGCTGTACCATTACCTTCATCTGAACCGGTTCTAATTGCAGTAACAGTTAGTGTGTCGCTATCAGGATCTGTATCATAATTATTAGTTGAACTTGTGTTAATGACATCACCTGAATGTTCACCAGAGACATCCACTAGGCTGAAAGGAGTTGTTAAACTATGTTCATTAACTCTATCGTAATATTGACCTGTGGTAAAAAGTTTTGTTCCATCATTATTAAAAGAAAAACCAGTTGGATACGAGTCTGAAACATTAAGACTGTAACTACCTTTATGGGTAACAGTAGATGTTATATCAAAGGCAGATGATAACGTATACTCGTTAATATCTCGACCACTTGTACCTGTGATATACATTTTTGTTCCATCGTGATTAAATCTTATGTCTGTTGGGTATATTTCTTGAGATTGAATACTAACACTATCAGTATATGAAATTGTTGAAATATCGAAGGCTGTACTTAGGGCGTATTCATATACTTTATCGTTTGATGCACCAACGGTGAACATCTTAGTTCCATCGTTATTAAAGGTTACCCCCATCATATTTGAGTCTTGGGAATTAAGAGTACTGGTTGTAGTTGCGCTTACGTTACTAGTAGTTGTATCAAATCCTGTTGAAACACTGTATTCTCTTATTTGGTTTGTATTTAGTAAAAACCATTTTGTTCCATCATTATTAAATGCCATGGATTGGACGGCAGAACCACTCGCATAGGCATTAAGGTAAGATGCACTACTTACATCAAAGGCAGTTGAGAGATTGTAGTGGTATATATAACCATTATTATCATCTGATACATACATTTTTGTTCCATCATCATTAAAAATTACATCAGAAGAATGAGATGGGTATTGTGAACTGTATGAATTTGAGGAACTGAATGTAGCTGTATCCACACTTGTTGCATTAGAACTATTTGAAACGGTTAAAGTTCCACCAACATTAATATTACCGGTATCATTACGTGCAACCGGTGCAGAGTTATTAATTGTAATTGTTAATGTAGCATCGTGTGTTGCTGTTCCATCACTTAAAGTATAAGTAAAGACATCGTCTCCTGATGTTGCGTCAGAGTTTGCGGCATAAGAATAACTACCATCTGAACCAAATGTTAAGGTACCTTTAGAGCCAACAATGGTTGCTGCATTCGATGATTTTGTTGAATTATACGTTACCTCTGAGCTGTTACTGTTACCAGTAATTTTTGTTACATATAAACTAGAACTTGCATCAGGGTCGGTATCATCTGAGACTAAAGTACCAGCACTATTTGTAGTGTCATTAACAGTACTTCCTGCATCTACACTAGCAGTATCTGCAACTGCAGTTGGCGCATCATTAACACCAATAACTGTTATGGTTATAGTTGCAATATCCGTCTCACCTTGCCCATCTGAAACTGTATAATTAAAAGTGTCAGTTACCACATCACCTGGATCCAATGCATCTGCAGCAGATTGATTTGCTACATATGTATATGATCCATTTGCTGCAATAGTTAATTGACCGTATGTTCCTGTTAAAGCTGAACCAATTGAACCGTCAGTTCCTGAACCCTCACTTGATCCTGTTCTAATTGCAGTAACTGTAAGAGTATCGCTGTCAGGGTCTGTATCATAATTATCAGTTGAGCTTGTGTGAATGACATCTCCTGAGTGTTCACCTGAAATATCTATTAAATTATAAGGACTAGCTAAATTATATTCATGAACTTTATCTGAATCATAACCCAACATAAACATTTTAGATCCATCGTTATTAAACCTTAAACTAAAAGTGTCTACGTCTTGTGATGACGTATCGTATTCGCCATGATATGTTGCTGTAGAAACATCAAAAGCAGTAGATAATTCATATTCCGTAATATCATCACCCGTACCTCCGGTAATAAATAATCTTGTTCCGTCGCTATTAAATTCAATGTCTCTAGGTAAAGTTTCATAAGACGATGTATTTAAACTTTCACTATTACCTGCATACGTAGCTGAAGATGAAGATATATCAAATGCTGTTGATAGAGAATATTCTTCAATTCGTTGACTATCAAATCCAGTTACGAATAATTTTGTTCCATCATTATTAAAACGAATTCCACAAGGTCTATTGTCTACAACAGATAAACTAACGTTATCGTATGTTCCTGATGAAATATCGTAAGCTGTACCTAAACTATATTGAAAAACTGCATCAGCTGTCTTAGCACCGGTGAAATACAACTTAGTTCCATCATTGTTAAAAGTTATACCAAAAATTTGGGTGTCTCTTGCTGAGACATCTAAAGAATCTACGTAAGAAGCTGACGATACATCAAATGCCGATGTTAAAGTGTATTCATGAATATCATCATTATCATTTCCTGCATGAAACATTTTTAAACCATCTTTGCTAAAAGCAAGTCCAGCAGCATTAGTTTCTTGAACACTAATACTCTCAGCATCATCTGCACTATATGAGGTTGCAGCAGTTGTAATACTGTTAGCATTATCACCATCTGCAACAGTTAACGTTGCATCTTCATTTACAGTACCTGTATCATTTCTTGCAGTTAGATCTTGGCTAGCAATAACATTAATTGTAAGGGTTGCAGTAGATGTAGCGGTGCCATCAGATACGATATAAGTAAAGACATCTGTTATATTTGCATCCCCTGCATCAAGGCCTGATATATTTGAGTTTGCAGCATAAGAGTAAGACCCATTAGAATTAATTGTTAAAGTACCATAAGAACCTGAAACTGTTTCAGAGCTACTTGAAAAAGTTGTTTGTGCATTTCCACTTGCTGTTGTGGCTGTAATACTAGTAATAGTTGCAGTTGAGCTTGCATCTGCATCGGTATCATTATCAGTCATGTCTCCAGTATTACTGCCAGTGCTAGTTCCAGAAACAGCTGAACCACCATTTGTAACTGTTAAAGTTCCACCTTCTTTTATGTAACCTGTATCATTAACTGCAGTTGGATCATCGTTTGCTCCTGTAACAGTAATTGTAATATTGGCAGTATCTGTTCCACCATTTCCGTCTGAAACTGTATAAGTAAATACATCTGTTACTACGTCATTTAAATCTAATGCATCCGCTGCATCTAGATCAGCTACATAAGTATAAGTTCCATTAGCACCAATGACTAATGTCCCATAAGTTCCAGTAACTGAAGTTCCATTAGCGTGAGTTGTGCCTGAAGATACGCTGGAGTTTGATCCACCATCTTTTTTAATTTGAGTAATAACCAATGATGATGCGCTATCATCGGCGTCCGCATCTGTATCATTATCTTGAGTTACACCACTTGATGCTGTTGAAACTGTTAAAGTTGCATCTTCATTAACTGACCCTGTGTCATTTGTAGCTGAAGGTGCATCAATAGCTCCTAAAATTACAATAGTAATTGTTGCGGTATCAGTGCCACCATTACCATCTGATACTGTATAATTGAAAACATCATTTGCGGTGTCTCCAGCATCTAAAACATCTGCTGCATCTTGATTTGCAACATAAGAGTATGATCCATTAGAATTAAGAGTTAATTGACCGTAAGTTCCTGTTAAAGCTTGTCCAACTGTACCAGCTGATCCACCTCCTTCAGAGCTACCCGTTCTTATAGCTGAGACCACTAGATTTGCAGTATCATCACCATCAACATCTGTATCCTGCCTACCAGCTAAAGAAGTGTGAATTACATCTCCTGAATGTTCACCTGTGGTATTTATCCAATTATCAAGTGAAACATTAGCATTTGCACCATTTGCAACTGCTAAAGTTCCATCTTCAACAATAACTCCCTTATCATCTTGTGCAAAAGGTGCATCATTGATACCAGTTACTGTGATAGTTAAAGTGGCTGTTGCACCATCTGCAGTATAAGTAAATACATCTGTTACTACGTCATTTAAATCTAATGCATCCGCTGCTGTTTGATCGGCTGTATAAGTATAAGTTCCATCCGCTCCAATTTTTAAAGTTCCATAAGTTCCAACAACACTACCAGGCTCTCCACTAGAGTTTGTATACGTAGAACCAGACTCAATGGTATCTGCATTTCCATTTGTATGAGAAATATTTGTAACAACTAAACCGTTAGTATCAGCAGCATCATTTGAAATAACTGTGCCTTCTGAATTTGTTAAATGAGTAACTGTTCCATCTTCAGCAACAGCATCAGTATCAGCTACTAAAGAAATTGAACTTGCAACGGTGAACGTAATAGTACCTACATCGTAGGCATTAGATCCTGAATTACTTTCATCATCTCGGGTTGTAAATGTAAAAGTGTCTGTTGCAGTTGCACCATATGCAATGTTATTTGTTGCACTTGCTGTGTAAGTATATGTTCCGTTTGAAGCAATATTTAATGAACCATAGGTTCCAGATACTGCTGAGCCAACCCCAGTATTATTGGTTACAATTGAATTATTTGAACTTTCATTTCCAGATGCAACACCTGTTACTACTAAAACACTATCATCATCATCACTATCAGCAACACCATCATGAACATCACCTGAACTTGTGGCACCTGCAGATACTGTTGATCCTACTGTTGTATCTGTAACATCAGGTGCAGCATTAACTGATATAGTCATTGTATAAGCAGATGAACTATAATCCGTTCCATCATGAACTTTAAAACCAAACGTTGGATTACTTTCTGAGTTTGCAGCCGGAGTAAATCTTAATTTATTATTTCCTATATCTGACGCTGTAATTTCTTGGTCTTCAGTTACATCAACCCAAGATGATCCATTATCGTATTCTAAAGCACCCGCACTTTCTAAAGTGGTAATTTTAACTTTTGATAAACTGCCACCATCTGTATCTGCAAAATTAAAATCACTTGCTGCAAATACTTTTGTAATATTAGATGGAGTTCTATCTCCTGCTGAAGATACTTGGTTATTTTCATTAATGTATACTGTTGAATTAGATGCAGTAGGTGCATTATTTACAGCATTAACCGTAATTGTTAACGTTGCAATATCTGTTGCACCAAATTCATCGGTTACGGTGTAGTTAAAACTATCAGTTCCAGCGCTTGAACCTGCGACATAAGTATAGGTACCATCAGCTGCCATAGTTAAAGCACCATAACTTCCTGTTAAAGCTGAACCAATTGTACCTGCAGTACCTGAACCTTCTGATGAACCTATTCTGATTGCAGAAACAGTTAAGTAAGCATCAGTGTCATCATCTGTATCACCAGATAAAACATGTGTAGTGTCATCATCAGTTACAGTAAGAGTGCTGCTTACATCAACAGAATTAGTTTCATTATCCGCAGAAGGGGTATCGTTGATACCTACAACGGTAATAGTTAATTCTGTATTTCCATTAATTGTAAAATAATCATAAACAACATCTCCTGGATCTAATGCATCTGCCACATCTTGGTTTGCAAGATAAGTATATGAACCATTGGATTGAATGGTTAACTGACCGTAAGTTCCAGTTAAAGCAGTATTAATTGAACCCGTTGTTCCACTGCCACCACTCTGTCCTGTTCTAATTGATGAAACAGTTGTGATATTTTCAGCAGATTTAGTTTGATCAACACTTATGAGTGAAAATGGTGTGGATAAAGTATACTCTACGAGATTGTCATCTTGAGTTTCTAATACTAGTAGTCTTGAACCATCTTTGCTAAAAGTAAAAGATCCATAATTAGTAGAGTTTATTTCACTTAAGGATAAATTTCCTTCATATGTGACACCTGATGATAAATGCCATTCTGTTTCAAGTGTATATTCATACATCTTTTCATCATATCCCCAAATAAATAATTTTTTTCCGTTAGGACTAAAATGCATTCCCAAATTATCTGAAGGACCTGTCGAGGAAAAATCATATTCAACATCAGGTGTTAAATAAGAAGAAATATCCCAAGCTGTTCCTAAAGTAATTTGGTGCATTTTATCACCTGATGTTATTATATAAAATTCAGTTCCATCCTCACTAGTTGAGATACCTCTTATGTATTCGCTTGAACCAATACCAAAAAGGGTTCTGAGATTTATAGTGTTATCAGCACTTGAGCTTACAGTTTCAGTATCCCACGCTGTTGATAAACTTGTTTGAATAAGAGTATCTTCAGCGATAGTTGATATGGCTGTATATACTTTTGATCCATCTTTACTAAAAGCCAAGCCAGTGGGACTACTATTAAAGCCCGAAATAGATTGAGCCTCATGTGAAGTGTAACTTGAAAAGTCATAAGGTGTAGCAAGATGATATTGATCTAATTGATCATAGGATATATTTAAACCAATTAATTTTGTTCCATCGTCATTAAAATTTATAAATCTAATTTTATCAAAAGACGAGTGCGGCGTTGTTGTATCTGCAAGAGAAACTGCAGATGGGCTCGAAGCACTCCCTCCATCAGTTACTGATACAGAGCCATCTTCTTCTACTGTTGAGCTTGCTTGAAATATACCGTTTACAGTAATTGTAATTGTTGAAGAGGTTGTCGTTGTTCCATCAGAAACGGTAAAAGTAAATACATCCGTTCCACTTTCGCCACCATCTAAGGCTTCTGCCGTTGATTGATTGGCAACATATGAATAAGTACCATCACTGTCTAAAGTTAATTGACCGTAATAACCAGTAACTGCAGATCCAACAGATGCACTGTTAGGGCTACTGATTGTAATAGAACTTCCACCGTTTGCAGTTGCGCTTGTTTGGGTAACGGTTCCTGAAACAGTTAAGTTATCTCCATCAACGTCGCTATCATCAGATAGAACAGTACCAGCACTGTTTGTAGTTTCTATAACTGTTCCGCCTTCTGTAACACTGTCAGTATCATCTACAACAGTTGGCGCATCGTTTGCACCATTTACAGTAATGGTAATTGTTGAAGAGGTTGTCGTTGTTCCATCAGAAACGGTAAAAGTAAATACATCTGTTCCACTTTCGCCACCATCTAAGGCTTCTGCCGTTGATTGATTAGCGACATATGAATAAGTACCATCACTGTCTAAAGTTAATTGACCATAATAACCAGTAACTGCAGATCCAACAGATGCACTGTTAGGGCTGCTGATTGTAATAGAACTTCCACCGTTTGCAGTTGCGCTTGTTTGGCTAACAGTTCCTGAAACAGTTAAGTTATCTCCATCATCATCACTGTCATCAGATAAAACGGTGCCTTGACTATTAGTGGTTTCAGTTACTGTTCCACCTTCTGTAACACTATCCGTATCATTTACGACAGTTGGTGAAAAGTTTGGGGCAACAGTAATAATTAATGTAGCTGTATCAGTAGCTGTCCCATCTGATATTGTGTAAGTGAAACTATCGGTACCATTGCTTGACCCTGCAACATAAGTATATGTTCCATCTGCACCCACTGTTAAGGTACCATAGGTACCTGTTATAGGAGTTCCATTTGAATTATATGAACTACCAGCGTTTACACCTGAGCTTGATTGTCCTGTTAAACCAATTTGAGTAACTGTGAAACTATCATGATCATCTACATCACTGTCATCAGCCATTAATAGTTTTGATCCTGAACTTCTTGTACCTGTTGTATTTTGATTAACACTATCAGTATCGTCAACTGCAACTGGAGCATCGTTAATACCTGTGACTGTTATAATTAATGTTGCAGTATCGGTAGCTGTTCCATCTGAAACGGTATAAGTAAAACTGTCTGTAACAATATCTCCTGCATCAAGATCATCTGCAGCACTTTGGTCTGCAACGTAAGTGTATGTTCCATCAGCTCCAATAGTTAGTGTTCCATAAGTTCCTGTTATCGTTGCTGGTGAACCAGAGTTATAAGTACTACTTGCGGTAACTGCATTATCTCCACTTCCAGTAACTGCAATTTGAGTTACTGTTAAAGGGTCATTGTCAGTATCAGTATCTCCATCTAAAACATCTGAAGCTCCATCAGTTACAGTGACTGTATTATTTTCAAGAACTGAATTAGTTTCATTATCTGCAGAAGGTGCATCGTTTGTAGATTGACCAATTATTGTGATTGTTATTGTTGCTATATCAGAGCTTAGTCCATCCGAAATTGTGTAATTAAAACTATCGGTAACAGTGGATCCACTTTCCAAACCAGAAATATCATTATTTGCTACATAACTGTAAGAACCATTTGAGTTAAGGGTTAACTGACCATAATCACCACTTAAAGCAGATCCAACTGATCCAGAAGAACCACTACCCTCAGTTGAGCCTTTTCTAACAGAAGTAATTGTTAAAGTATGTCCTCCACTGTCAGTATCATTATTCTCAACATCTCCACTATGACTTCCCGATGTTGTTCCGGAAACGGCAGAGGCAGAATTAGAAACACTTAAGGTTTCTCCTTCATTAATATAACCCGTATCATTATTAGCAACAGGTAAACTCGCATAAGTAAAAACTCTCATGAAGTCACCTTTTTCTCCATTATCAGATTTTAAAGTTAAAGTTTTGTTGTTATTAGAAACTACCCAATCGTCATTCCCACCATTTGTTGATGTATCTTCAAATCCCCTTCTATTAAATTTTTGTGCACTTGAAGTTGGGTAAGTGGCTCCATCTTTAGATACACCTGACCATGCAATTGTATCGCGATTTCTATTATAGATACCAATTATCTCATGTTCAAAAGTTATTTCTCCCCAGTTACTAGAGGAGCTTAATCTATTTATATTGTTATTCAAATATACTAGATAAATATTTATTGGATTTGTTGAACTTGCAGTAACACTTGTTGCTGCATAATTGTGTCGCTGACTTTCACCTCCAGTATTAGTGAATGAGAACGTACCTGAGGTTTTATGTTGTTGTTCTTGCGTTATCATAAACCTATCGTTGGGATGATCACTTTGTCCACCATCATTACTTCCATTTCCAGAATAGGAAGCTTTAAAATTTGTTGCTGAATGTTTTTCAACTACGTCAGAATTATAAGAAGCAATACCATAAGTATCTGCGGTACCTAAAGAATTGTTATAATCAAATACTTGAACATTTTTTGTTTCAATAATTCCATTTTTTTTTTCTAATTCCCAGTCTCCACCTTTACCAGTCAAGTCATCTGATGCTGCAATGTCTGCTTTAGTAATCTCTGATATTTTTTTAATTAAAATTTCACCTTGTTCAGTGGATGCAACATTACAACCATAAAATAAAATATCCCCACTTGTGGTTAAAGACTGACCAATGGATGTTAGAGTTGATTTATAATTATCTATGGTTTCATTATTTAAAAATGCATTTCCAAATAAAATTTGTCCAGATGAGCCATGACCAATTAGGTGTAAAGCATCAATATTTTCTCTATCGTTTAAAATTTCACTTATTCTTTTAAAGCCATCTTCATTTGCATTGATTAGATAAAACTCAGTATTTTCCTTAAAAGAACTTGTAATTGTCTCATAATCTTCAACGGCACTATCAATAAAGACTATATTTTTCTTATCATTTCTTATTTTATCTCTTGCAATATTGGTAAATGGAATGTCTTTATTGGAATTATCTCCCTCTTTATATATGTCTTTATTTGAAGAATTTATTGTAATTTGTTGTTGATTTCGTTCATCAATTAAATCTAAAAACGTAGAAGCCCCAGCCCCATCGAGCATTATTCTTTGCTCTAACGGTTCAATAAATAATTTTTGGGTTTTGTTTTTTATGGATTCTTTGCCCATAAAATCACTTTAAACCTAGCAGAAAAAATAGGATTTTAAGGGTTACCAAAATGGGTATATGTAGTTAAAAAAACCCATTTTGAACTAATTGAACCTAGCTAATTACAAATTAATTTTTTCTTTTTTAAAAATTAATTTTTGCAACCTGGAGGATTATAATCTTCTCAAAATATCTTCACCATAATCATCTAATTGAAAATTCTCTTTTCCAACTTGATCATTCAGGGAGACAAATTTTGATTGTTCTTTAATCTCTACTTGTTTGGCAAATCTTTCAGCAGAACGTTTATTAATTTTTGATGTAACATCATTAGATATTTTGTTTCCATCTTTATCTAAAGTCACAATTGTTAAATTTAAATTTTTTAAATTCTTAGGAGGATCTAAAATTAATTCTCCTTTATTTAAATTTACTTTAACCCACTTAGGTGCTTTTTCCCCATTTCTTAAAACTGCAATACCTTTTTCTAAATTATTTTTAATTTCATCGGGTAAGTTAATGATATATTTGTTATCTCTAATATAAGGTTTGGATTTAAACACATCACCTTTAACAAAATCATTAATTTGTTTTTTAGATTTAATTTTTACTTCATTACCATTAATTGATTTATTTTCAGTTTCATTATTAGTTTGTTCTTCACCTGACTGAACTTCAACATTTCCATCTTCATCCACAGATATGTTTTCATCAATCTCACCAGCAAACTCTTTTGCAAGTTCTCTGTCAGCTCTTAACTCACCTGCTTCAATTATAACCGCAATTTCAAACTCATTGTTTTTGTCATCAATTCCAATTACTTTAAATTCTAATAAATCTATGTCTGATGGAATTTCTGCAACTACTACTCCTGATTTAGGATTAATCTTAACCCAGTCTGGTAAAGCAGAACCATCCTTCATTTCTCCTTTGTAACGAACAAGTTCAATTCCTGGATCGTTAAATACTGAAAACTGTAGAACTAAAATATCATCAGGATTTCCTTTTGAAAAAGTTGTGTAGTTTCCATCTTTATCTTTAAACTGAGCTCTTAGATCAATTAGCTTTAAATTTTCATTAAATTTACCAATCGTAAATTGACTTTCATAAAAGTTTGATGAATCTAAGGGTGCTCTATCTGGTAAATCATACTGATCTTTTCCATTTAAAGAGGCTGTGGTTATAAGGTCTTGGAAACCTTGTTCTTGCAATTCAATATTTGATTGATTGGCCGAACTAGATATTTCAATTGTAAGCTGAGCAGTTGCAGTTAATCCAGCACTGTCTGTAATCGTATAAGTAAAATACTCATAAATTTTTTCACCTGGTTTTAATGTGTCAGCCAATCCATCGTTTGCGTTATAAGAATAACCTCCATTAGACTGAATAAAGAAATTACCATAAGTTGATGTAAAACTTTGTCCAACTGTAATCGATGTTCCAGTGTCTGAAGATTGTCCTGTTCGAATTGAATCTATGGTAATGTCATCAAATAAATCAACATCATTATCATTTGCTTTAACAAAATTAGAACTACTTGTTAAATTATCTAAGTTTGATGATGTTTCTAAATCTAATGTTGCCTCATCATCTACAGCGGTTGGAGCATCATTTACACCATTTATTTGAATGACAATTTCAGCCGTTGATGTTTGTCCAGTGTCATCTGTTACGGTATAGGTGAATACTTCATAAAAATTGTGGCCCTCAGGGATTTTAGCTAAATTTTCATTGGTGTTATCTAATTCATAAGTGTAGCTTCCATCTTCATTAATAGTAATATTTCCATATGTTCCTGTAAGTGGTGAGCCTATATTCCCTGTTGTTCCAGTATCATTTTCACCCCCTGTTCTTATTCCATTTACGGTTAAATCAGATCCTTCAATGTCAGCATCATTTGAAGTAACCCCTGTTAAAGGTGTTTTAGATAAAGAGGATCCTCCTACATCTAATTCACCATAGTCTGTTGCTGCAACCGGTGGTTCGTTAGTTCCATTAATTGTAATAATTAATACTGCAGTATCGGTATCTCCATCTGTATCAGATACAGTATAATTAAATGTATCTGTGACGGTATCGCCTGAGATAATTCTGTTACCGTCTCCATCTAAAATATTATTATTTGCTTGATAGATGTAACTTCCATCTGCAAAAACTGTTAATCTTCCATATGTTCCTTTTAAAGGCTCCCCTATTGTCCCTGCTGTACCCGATCCTTCGGTACCTCCTAATTTTATAGCTGTTATTTGATGAGTTGCAAAAGTGTTACCACTATCTGGATCTAAATCATCATAATCTAATGAAGAAGCAGATGTATTGTCTCTTATAATACTTGTTCCTTCATCAACACTATCCATGTCATCTACTGCAGTTATATCATCATTAAGTCCAGTTATTGTAAATACTAGATTTGCAGTACTAGCGTTAACATCAGCATCATCTTTTATTTCATAAACAAAAGTTTCGGTTACCGTTGCATCTTTTGTAATTGTTTGTGCGGTTGTATTGTTGGGTGTGTAAGAATATTGACCTGTACTATAAAGGGTTAATGTTCCATAGGTCCCAACAATGCTTGAAGATCCTCCAGAGGCAACTGATGTATAAGATCCTCCATCTGGTTTTGCTTGTGTAACTCTTAAAGTAGAGTCTTCACTTTCATAAGTGCTTCCACCATTGTCATCATTTCCAAGAACACCTGTTCCTGAAACTGTTGCTGTTCCTGTAACAGTTGCATCTTCATTAACAACGCCTGTATCATTTGCAGCTAGTGGGCCAAGTCCTGTAACTGTTATAGTTAATGTTGTTGTTGCACCTGCTGCTTTATAATAAAATACATCATTTGCTGTTGCTCCTGCAATTAAAGCATCAGCTGCTGTTTGATCTGCAACATATGAGTATGCTCCTGTTGCATACATGGTTAGAGTTCCATAAGTACCTGTTATCGCTTGAGAAGTTGAAATTGAAGTTAAACTGTCTGATGCAGCTCCAATATGAGAAACAGTTGATGCGCTTGTATCATCCTCTAATACATCTTCTGCGTCACCATTAGCAACAGTTACGGTTGCATCTTCATCAACAGTATCAACATCTGCCGCAAGAGAAACTGATGAGCCTACAGTAAAGATTAGCTCACCTACATCGTAAGCTGTTGAGCCTGAATTTGACTCATCATCTTTAGTTGAAAAAGTAAATGTATCGGTAGCTGTTGCTCCATATGCAATATTATTAGTTGCACTTGCTGTATAAATATAAGACCCATCTGCACCAATAACTAATGTTCCATAAGTACCAGAAACAGACAATCCATTAGAAGAAGTTGTTGCAGCTGTTACTAAATTACTATTACTTCCTAAATTAATTACTGTTGAATAACTTCCACCTTCAGAAGCAGCTTTTGCAGCTGTTACCACTAATACACTGTCAGCGTCATCACTATCAGCAACACCATCATGAACATCTCCAGTACTTGTGGCACCTGCAGCAACCGTTCCAGAAACCGTGGTATCTGTTACATTTGGTGCAGCATTTACAGAAACTGATATTGTGTAAGTTGATGTACTATCTGTAACTCCATCATAAGCTTTAAAAGTAAAACTATCATCAGCTTCAGAGTTTGCATTAGGGGTGTAAACTAAATTTCCAATATTTGCTTTTGAAACTGTGTACGTTGTAGAAGTTCCTGAATTTACATGGGATGAGGTAAGATTAGTTGAGCTATAAGATAAAGTTCCAGAGGATGGTAACGTTACAATTTTAATATTTAATGCTTGTCCTGCAGCTTCATTTGTATCAGAAAGTGAAAAATCGCTTGCTTGAAATGTATGGGATATATTGCTTGGTGTTCTATCCCCCGCTGAGGATACTTGGTTATTTTCATTTACATAAATTGTTCCATCAGATGCAGTGGGTGCAACGTTTCCTAAAGCTTGAACCGTAAAGGTTAATTGTCCAACATCTAAGGCATTCGATCCTGCGCTCCCTGTTGTTCCTTCATCATCTTGAACTGCATAATTAAATACATCAGTTGCAGTTCCTCCAAAGGTAATATTATTAGAAGCATTTGCTGTGTAAGTGTAGCTTCCATTAGAATTTAAAACTAAAGATCCATAAGTTCCTGTAACAGCTGAACCAACGCTCCCACTTGGAATAGTTGAGCTTTCAGCACCAGATGCAACCCCTGTAATTGTTAAAACATGGCTTGAGCTATCACTTTCATCATCACTATCATCAATTTTATCAACTCCACTATTTGCAACTGATAAAACAAGATTAGAACTTGCTGTAGCACTTGTTGCAACCGAAGATCCATGTGTATAATTTGTAGCTGCAGGTGCTGCATTAACTGAAATAGTTATAGTATCTGCAGATGAACTATAAGTTGTTCCATCTTTAACTTTAAAGGTAAAACTATCATCACTTTCAGAATTTGCATCTGGGGTATAAACAAGATCACCAATATCCCCAATGGCCATTTCATAATTAGTAGAGGTAATATTTGTACCATCATCAGATAAATCACCATTAGTTGGTAAAGTTACTATTTTTACATGCGTAATTGCATCGCCAGTGTCAGTATCTGAAAAAGCGAAGTCACTTGATGAAAAAGTATATGTAATATTTGATGGTGTTCTATCCCCTGCTGATGATGTTTGATTGTTTTCATTTATATTTATTGTTGCGTCAGAAGAGGTTGGAGCATCATTAATACCCGTTACTATAAAAGTAAGAGTAGCATTTCCACTATCCGTTCCATTGGTTGCTGTATAAGTAAAAACATCAGTACCAGTTTCAAGTGCATCAAGAGCAGTTGATGCATTCTGATTTGGCGTATAAGTATAGCTTCCATTTTCGTAAATGGTTAACTGACCGTATAATCCTGTAATAGTAACCCCACTATTTGTTACCGTTTCTGTAGTTGTAGTATCTGAACTGTTAGTAAAAGAGATATTGGAGACAGTTAAAGTTCCTGTAGATGTACTGTCGTCTGCAATTACATCTTCTGCATCTCCATCATTAACTGTAACAGTATTTCCAACTGTTACCGTATCCGTATCATCTACTAAGGTTAACGATGGAACAATAGTAAATGTGATTGTTCCAGTATCATATGCATAATTTTCATCTGTATCTGTTTCATTATCTCTTGTTGTATATGTAAATGTATCCGTCACTGAACTTGCACCAGCTGATAAAGAAACTGTTGAAGTATAAGTGTAAGTTCCGTTTGCAGCGATATTTAATGTTCCATAGCTTCCAGCAATAGCAGATCCAACTCCTGTACCGTTGGAAATAATTGAAGAGTTTGTGCTTTCATTTCCTGCGGCAACCCCTGTTACCACTAAAACGCTGTCAGCATCATCACTATCTGTAACAAAATTATGAACATCCCCTGTGCTTGTACCCCCTCCAGAAATAACAGCTGTTTCAATATTTTTATCAGTTACCACTGGAGCAGCATTATTACTTACTGTCATTGTATAAGCTGAAGCACTAAAACCTGTTCCATCTGAAACTTTAAAGGTAAAACTATCATTACTTTCAGAATTAGCAGTTGGGGTATAAACTAAACTTGAAATACTAGCTGTAGCGATTTCTTGATCTGCTGAAACTGCAGATCCACTTAAAGTTAAAGTTCCAGATGATGGTAAGGTTGCAATTTTAATTGCACTTAAACTACTATCAGAAGTATCCGCATCCGTAAAAGCAAAATCACTTGATGCAAAAGTTTTAATAAAATTAGCTGAAGGGGTTCTTTCCCCATATGATGCATCAGTGTTTCTTTCATTTACATAAACTGTTGCATTAGCTGAAGTTGGAAGATCATTTGTTCCAATGACTGTAATTGTTAAAGTAGCTGTAGTTGTTGCACTTTGAGTATCAGTTACTGTAAATGTAAAAACATCGGTAACCGTTTCTCCAACATCTAAAGACTCTGCATTATTTGCAACATAAGAATAAGAACCATTAGAATTTAATGTTAAAGAACCATACAAACCTGTAACTGCTGAACCAACGCTTGCTGTTTGACTGTTTGTGCTGACAGAGCCCCCAGCTGAATTTGTTCCACCACTTTGACTTACTGTTCCTGTAACCGTTAAGGCATCATCAGAACTTTCTGTTACATTTCCTGAAGAATCGGCAGTTATATCAATATCCGTATCATTATCTAAAACATCCCCACTATTACTTCCGTTGCTTGTTCCAGTAACAGCTGAGCCTCCATTTGAAACTGCTAAGGTTGAACCTTCAGCAATATAGCCTGTATCATTTGTTGTAGTTGGAGCATCATTTACCCCTGTTACTTTTATTGTAAGTTGTGCTGTATCAGTAGCTGTTCCATCAGATAAAGTATAAGTAAAGTAATCTATTGCAACATCACCTGCATCTAATGCTTCCGTTGCAGCAGTATTAGCAGCATAAGTATAAGCACCAGTTGATTGAATAGTAAGTGTTCCATAAGTTCCTGTTAAAGATGATCCAACGCTACCTGAAGTTCCAGTTCCAGCAGCTTCTGTTCCTGTTCTAATTGCTGAAATTGTTAAGCTAGATGCATCATCAACATCATTGTCATAGTGAGAAGCTGATTGTGTGTCTATTACATTTCCAGTAGACTCCCCTGTAGTACCAGTTTCTTGATACTTACCAATATCATAAGCTGTATTTGTTAAATCAAGATTATAATATTTTATATTAGATGCATCATCAGATATAATATTTAACTCTGTTCCATCACCATTGAAAGCTAATCCATAAACATAACCACTTGATGTAAGTAATTTTCTTTCCTCTAATGTGACCGTATCGTTTATGTTATAGGCAGAGTTAAGAGTTAGCTGGAATACAATATTATTTGGAGCACCTTGGTTTTGTATAAGTAATTTTGTTCCATCATTATTAAAAGTAAGTCCTCTGGGTTTCCAAATATCTCTTGAAAAACCTAATGGAGTATAAATATCACTTTGTAGTGTTAATTTACCATCATGGTTTGCTGTACTTATATCCCAAGCTGTTGATAATGAATATTGATGCAGAAAATCATCTGAATTACTGTTGTCTGTTTCAAGAACAAAAAACTTAGTTCCATCTGAACTAAATGTTAATCCATGCTGCCGAACATATGTAAAATCAGTAAATGTGTATTCTTTATATCCATCAGTATTTGAAGATGCATTGTATGCAACAGTATCTGCAGTGGATAAATCATTAGCAGTTGTTAATGAAAATTGTTTAATAACATTATCAGAACCAGACGTTCCAGTGAAAAATATTTTTGTACCATCGCCCTTAACTGTAACACCTCTAACATCATCCAAATTAGTCTGAACACTAGTTGTATCTGAGTCTTGTAAAGATGAAATATCGTAAGCTGTTCCTAATTCATATGCAAATATCTTATCCGTACTTGGACCACCAATATAAACAGAAGTACCATCACTATTGAATGATAGATCTTGTGGATATCTCTCTCTATCTGTTGCAGAAACTGTTGTTGCAGTGATTGATGAGTTGTTTGTATCAAAAGTTATATGATCTGTCGTTGCATCTGCTGTTGCACTAACTGTTAAGGTTGCATTTTCATCTATAAAACCATAATCATCTTGTGCAACTGGTGCATCATTAATTCCTTCAATAGTAATTGTTAATGTTCCAGTATCAGTTAAGCTTCCATCTGAAACAGTGTAAGTAAATACATCAGTTGCGGTATCGCCATCATCTAATGCATTTGCAGTGTTAGCATTATAAGTATAACTTCCATCTGCACCAATTGTTAAAACACCATAATCTCCTAAAATAGAAGATCCATTTGAATAAGTTGTGCTTGCTGTTATAGAAGTTGCATCAGCACTAGCATCTTCGCTATGTCTAATGGCTGTAACTGTAATTGTAGCTCCCTCAACGTCTTCATCATTTAATAAAACTTCACCTGTATGGTCTCCGCTTTCATTGTTATAATCACTATCAGTTCCACTTTCATCATCTGCAACATCCCAATCAACTGTTAATGTTGAATTTTCATTTATATATCCAGTGTCATCCGAAGCAGTCGGTGCATCATTTGAACCTAAAACTGTTATTGTAATTGTTGCAGTACCAGTGTTTCCGCTAGTTGCATCTGTTACGGTATAAGTAAATACATCTGTTGCTGTTGTTGCACCAAGTTGTGCTGCGTTATTTGCTTCATAAGTATATGATCCATTAGCGTTTATTGTTAACTCTCCATAATATCCACCTAAAGCTGAGCCAATAGTTCCTGCTTCACCTGTTGAAGATGAAATTGCTGTTACCGTATTTGAAGTTCCTGTATCATTTCCTAATACATCTCCAGTATGATCTCCTGTTGCATCATTGTTATCTCCACTTGTATCTTCATCATTTGCACTAGCTCCATCAGCAACATTTAAAGTAGATCCAGCTGCTATATAACCTGTGTCATTTGTGGTTCTAGGAGTTTGTCCAGTGACTGTTATTATTAAATGCGCTTGTGCTGAAGGTGAACTGGATACAGCATATTTATTGATTCCACTCAACTTTGAAGAGCCATCATTATCGTAAAATGAATATCTAAATGTATCAGATGCAGTTACACCGTTTCCAAGTGCTAATGCATTTGAATTACTTGATGTATCATAACTGTAACTTCCGTTTGTATTAATCGTTAACGTTCCATAAGTACCATTAATCGTTGAGCTACCACCAGAAAAGGTTCCTTGGGTATTAGTTGTTTGATGGTAAATTCCATACATGGTAAAGTTACTATGAATATCATCTCCATCAATATCAGTATCATTAACAAAAACATCGTATTCAGTATCGTTAGATCTAGAAATACTTGATCCTGCAGTTACAGAGTCTGTATCATTCACTCCAACTGGCAAATCATTTATTCCTTTAACAGTTACTGTTAAGGTTCCAATTGCAATATCAGTTCCATCAGAAACTTTATACTCAAAAGAATCTGTAACAGTTTCATTTAAATCTAATGTATCAGTAGCAGATGCAGTTGCAGCATAAGAAAAGGATCCATCTGCACCAATTGATAGTGTTCCATAATTACCTGAAACTGTTTGACCACCACTACCAAGTTCCCTATTATTATCATTAACAATCACAGATGTACTTGCGCCAACATCTGTATAATCATTTTGCATGTTTAATGGAGCATTAAAAATTTTTTGTCTTACTGCTGTAATTGTAAGCGTATCACCATCACTGTCTGAATCATTTGAAAGCAAATCTCCTGTATGATCTCCATGGGCACTATTATAATTACTATCTGCTGATATTGCGTGTGAACTGTTAAACGGAGATGATGAATATCCATCATTAGCACTAGCACCATTAACAGCTGTTACAACATAATCCTCATATACATATGCGGTATCATTTGTAACTGTAGGGGCAGCATTAACCGCTTCATCATCAACACCACTAATTGAAATTTGTAAAACACCATAACTATTTTTATCATAAGGCACTGGGGAAGAGTCAGTTGGAATTTTTGCATTAAATTCACCTGAGTCATCTTTAACTAAATAATTAAAATAATCGCTTACTTCTTCTCCACTATCTAATCCTGCAATTTGTGAGTCAGCTGTATACGTATATGATCCATCATAATAAATTGTTAATGAACCGTAATCTCCTCTAATCGTTGCATTAGGTCTTGTTGTTTGATCTAAATAATCTCCATTCCAAACAGTTGGTGCTGTATCACCTGCTCTTTCCGCGTTTCCTTTTTTTGCTAATGTAACTTTAAAATTTGTTCTATTATCAGAGCCATCAACATCTGTATCGTTATCTACTAATTCTTTAGTATCTGATGTAGTTGAAGATCGTGTAATCGTTCCACCTTCTGTAATAGTATTTTGGTCATTTACTGCGATAGGGGTATCATTTATCCCTGTAATATTAACAGTAATTACCCCTGTATCATCGGCTGTTCCATCGCTTAAAGTATAAGTAAAAGTCTCAGACGCTGTATCTCCAACATCTAACTGATTAATCCTATTAAAAGAGGAAGTACTTGCGCTTAATCCCTGCGTACCTGCATCGTAAGTAGAAGATGTGCTACTTGCATCATAAGTAAATATCCCTGTAGATGAATTAATGTTTAAAAGTCCATAATAGGTATTAAGAGAGTAATTCCTGTTTGCAAGCATACTCTGGTTTTTAAGTCGATTATTGACATCTATATACGAAATAGATGAAATATGTAGTGCATCTCCATCTGCATCATCAGAAGATGCAACTATATCACCTTGCGATGATATTGCATTTTCATTAACAGCTTTAGTTACATCTCTTGCAACAGGTGCAGTGTTAGCTGCTGGTGCCTTAGTGATTACTCTAATGAAATCTCCAGGGCTTCCATTTTGAGCTGTCATAGTTAATGTTTTATTTCCATTACTTATTGAAACTTTATCTTCCTGTCCTTCTTCCTCATACTCTCTTCCAGCTTTTGCTACTGATGTATGTTTTTTATTAGGATAAATTGCCCCTGGTTTTGCAAAATCTTCGTTGTTAAAGGTTTTACCTTTTTTAGTCCAAGTTTCACCTATTGTTCTTTTTGCCTCTTTATAATATCCCAGAATTTCACCTTCAAAAGTAAATGAAGCTGTTTTTTTAGTGGGTTTGGTGTTATCGTTTAAATAGACCATATAAGAATTAATCATATTAGATGAGCTAACAGAACCAAAACTATTATAAGAACTAGTTCTTTGTTGGCCACCTATAGTAGAAATATTTGCTTGTGATATATTTTCTCGTTCAAGAGTAATCATTATCCTCATTTGAGAATCCTTTTGACCAGATGAACTGGGCCAAAAATTATTTGCACCATGTTTTTCAACACCTTGACCAGATACACTGCTTACCCCATAGGCTAAGAAGTGTTCATAATTTATTACTTCGGCATTTTTTGTTTCTACAATTCCATAGTTATTTTCTAAAACCCAGTCTCCACCTTTACCAGTTAAATCATTTGATGCTGCAATATCAGCCTTAGTTAAATTGGATATTTTCTTTAATAAAGCTTCTCCTTTATCGTTTGCTGCAATGTTACAACCATAAAAAAGGATATCTCCTTTTTTAGTTAAGCTTTCACCAATGTTAACTAATGTATTATTGTAATTATCTAGGCTCTCATTTGTTAATAATGCATTTCCAAATAAAATTTGTCCCGCACTACCGTGGCCAATGATATGAATGGCTGAATATTTTCTACCATTTTCTAAAGTTTGCTCAATCTTTTTAAATCCATCTTCGTTAGTTTCAATAAAATGAATTTCAACATTTTTTCTAAACGACTTTGCTAATTTTTCATAATCTGGAACTTGTTTATCAATGAAAACAATTTGTTTTCTTTTTAATTGATCTCTTGGAACATTAGTAAAGGGGAGGTCTTTTGATCCATCCTCTGATTTTATTTCTTTAAATTTTTTAACATCATAAATAGTTTTATTTGAACTATCACCTTGTGATCTTTCATCGATTAAATCCAAAAACGTAGAAGCACCAGCACCATCGAGCATTATTCTTTGCTCTAAAGGTTCAATAAATATTTTTTTGTTTTTACTTTTTGTGGATTTTTTACCCATATAATAGTTTTAGCTTAGTATGAAAAATAGAAGTTTTTAGTTTGATCATTATGGGTGAAAGAAGCAAAAAAAACCCATTTTGATCATTCAAGACTCGAGGTAAATAAGTTGAAAAAATAGATTAGATTAAAAAATCTAAACTTTAATCATCCTAGATATTTTCTTGAACATCAACTTGACCTGTTAAAGAAACAAATTTTATTTGTCCCTAATTTCAAATTGTTTTGCCGATGTTTTATTAGAATATTTTTTATTTTTATTTTCAAGCCTGAATGACAAGGTACTTTTTTAACTAATTTTATTTCTAGTTAGTTTTTTTTTTATTTGCACTAAAATCAACTTTACCAGATAATTTTTGACCAACTTTTAAAGAAGGATTGTTTGAAACTACTGGATTTCTTTTGAATAGATTGCCTGAAGCTTTTCCAGATTTTGCATCTATTTTAATTTCAATGTTATTTTTAGATTGAGTAGTTTTTTGATCATTTTTTTTATTCATAACTTTAAATTACCTATCTTTTATTCTTAAGTCTAGCACTAAGATTTTTTGTTTTCTTTAGCTTTTAGTTTCTTTAATCTTTTTTCTTCTTTAGCTTTTTGTTTTTTTAATCTTTTTTCTACTTTAGCTTTTTGTTTCTTTAATTTTTTTTCTTCTTTGGCTAATTTTTTAGCTTGTTTAGCTTTTAATTTTTTTAATCTTTTTTCTTCTTTAGCTTTTAATATCTTTGATCGTCTTTGGTCTTTAACCAATTTTTTAGCTTCTTTTGCTTTTTGTTTCTTTAATCTTTTTTCTTCTTTAGCTTTTAATATCTTTGATCGTCTTTGGTCTTTAACCAATTTTTTAGCTTCTTTTGCTTTTTGTTTCTTTAATCTTTTTTCTTCTTTAGCTTTTAATATCTTTGATCGTCTTTGGTCTTTAACCAATTTTTTAGCTTCTTTTGCTTTTTGTTTCTTTAATCTTTTTTCTTCTTTAGCTTTTAATATCTTTGATCGTCTTTGGTCTTTAACCAATTTTTTAGCTTCTTTTGCTTTTTGTTTCTTTAATCTTTTTTCTTCTTTAGCTTTTAATATCTTTGATCGTCTTTGGTCTTTAGTTAATTTTTTAGCTTCGGTAGATTTAATTTTAGCTAATTTTTTATCTTGCTTAGCTTTTTCTGATGCTAATTTTTTATCTTTCTTAACTTTTTCTGATGCTAATCTTTTTTGTTCTGATGCTAATTTTTTATCTTTCTTAGCTTTTTCTGATGCTAATCTTTTTTGTTCTGATGCTAATTTTTTATCTTTCTTAGCTTTTTCTAATGCTAATTTTTTATCTTGCTTAGCTTTTTCTGATGCTAATTTTTTATCTTTCTTAGCTTTTTCTGATGCTAATCTTTTTTGTTCTGATGCTAATTTTTTATCTTTCTTAGCTTTTTCTAATGCTAATTTTTTATCTTGCTTAGCTTTTTCTGATGCTAATTTTTTATCTTTCTTAGCTTTTTCTGATGGTAATCTTTTTTGTTCTGATGCTAATTTTTTATCTTTCTTAGCTTTTTCTGATGCTAATCTTTTTTGTTCTGATGCTAATTTTTTATCTTTCTTAGCTTTTTCTAATGCTAATTTTTTATCTTGCTTAGCTTTTTCTGATGCTAATTTTTTATCTTTCTTAGCTTTTTCTGATGCTAATTTTTTATCTTTCTTAGCTTTTTCTGATGCTAATCTTTTTTGTTCTGATGCTAATTTTTTATCTTTCTTAGCTTTTTCTAATGCTAATTTTTTATCTTGCTTAGCTTTTTCTGATGCTAATTTTTTATCTTTCTTAGCTTTTTCTAATGCTAATTTTTTATCCTGCTTATCCTTTAATTTGGCTTGTTTTTTGTCTTTCCTAGCCTTTTCTTTTGCTAATTTTTTTTGTTCTCTTGCTAATTTTTTTTCTTCTTTTGTCTTTGGCTTGCCTACATCTCTATCTACAACTCTTCTATTTTTATTAGCATTAATTCCGTCAGTATTTAGATCTAATTTGTATTTTTCTCCTGATAATTTGAAGTTATTTTTAATAATTTGAGCATATTCTTTTGTGCCTACCTTAGCTGCACTATTACTTTCTAAATGAGTAACATCAATACCAACTGATGTGTAAACTTGAGCTATACTAAATTGAACTTTTGAATAGGCTATATCTTTTCTTAGTTCAGCAACTAGTAAACTTGCCTCTTCTCTTATCAATTCTAATTCTCCAAATCTTGCAATTTTTTGCGCATTTCTAACTTGCTGAGTAATTTTTCTTGAAACATCATAATAACGTTTTGAAGTTTCATATTCCTCTAAAGCCATTTGATATTCGATATTAGATATGTGAACTTGTGATAATACCGCCATTGATAAAGCTAGTCTTTGCTCTTGTATAATTTCAGTAGTCTTTTTATTTATTTCTTTAATTTTTGGTGCTCTAAAAACATTAAATAAGTTCGCACCAATTGAAGATCCATATTCAAAGTTAGTTTTATTCATTAAATAATCATTAGATGAACTCGTCCATGAAGCATTAAAATTTAAACCTGGTAACAAAGATCTCATACCCGCTTTTGTCTCCGCAATTGAAATTCTTTCTTCATAACGGTTTTCCATTAATTCTGATCTATTCACTAGCGCATAATTTTCCATTTCATCTAATTTCATATTTAATTCATTCAATGGTAGATCTGTTTCTACAAGAGTAATTTTTTCATTAGGCAGTAAGCCCATTAACGACCTTAATTCGATTTTAGCATTAACAAAACTTTGTTTTTGGCTTTGTAATGCTCTTTGAATATCTAATAATTCTTTTTGATATAAAAGAGCGTCCATAGGTTTTTGTAACAACAGTTCTTCGATTTTCTGACTATCGTTTAAAGCTTTATTTACTTTAATTAATAATGGATCATATCTTTTGATTAATTTATTTGCTGAAAGTGCATTCCAATAAGCTCTAACTACATCTCTTTTAATGTTACTAGCGGCTTTACGTTCCAATTCTCTTGAGATTAAATATCTATCAGAGCTTTGTCCTGCTCTAATGTAAGAAAGACCAAAGTCTAATATATTCCAAGAAAAACCAATGTCCTGTTCATTCACCTCTCTATCTCTTGATGTAGAATAAGATGAACCCAAGCTTCCCGCTTTATCACTACTTGGAACTGTTGCACTTGTTGTGGCTTTATATCTGTCACTACCAGTATAACCTGCATTAGCTGTCATTGATGGTAGCATGTCAAATTCTACATCTTCAATCCTTTTATAAGAAAGAGATGTTTCTAAAATTTTAACTTTTAAATCTTTATTATTTTCTATAGCGAGCGCAATTGCAGTATATAAATCTACCTTTAAGCCTTGTTTAAATAGATCATTCTGTTCTTTAATTTTTTTAATTTGAGCTAAGTCACCTTTAGCAGATTTTAAAATCACATCAGATGTTATTGGTTCAGGACTTCTCTTTGCACAAGAAATCAACGCACCAAGTGAAACAATTAAAGATATTTTGACTAATTTTTTAAGCATTTATAAGCTTCTTAAATCATTTTATTTATAGATATATTAAATTTTTGACCATTATGGGTAAAAAATATTTATATGTTATTAAATAACTAAAAAAAAAATTTATATGGTCATATTAGGTGTTTTTTCTAAAAAATCTTCGTCTGCCAAGAAAGTATTGAGTTTTTTGGATAAATTAATTCAATTTCATCATTAAAATTAAATATAAAAGTCTGAAAAAAAAACCTAAAGCTCACCAAGAAAATGATGAATAATTTTTCTTTGTTGTGGGTAAAGTCTGTGTTCAAACAAATATAATCCCTGCCAAGTTCCAAGCAGCAACTCACCATCCTTAATACTTAAAGATATTTGATTATTAGTTAGTGCTGACTTTATGTGCGCAGGCATATCATCTTCACCCTCAGTGGTATGAACATATAATTTGTTATTCATTGGAACTAATTTATCAAAATAATTTATTAAATCTGTTTGAACATCGGGATCAGCATTTTCTTGAACAATTAATGATGCACTAGTGTGCTGAATACTTAAGTTAAGCATACCGTTTTTAAAATTTTTTTTATTAATCCATTGAATGGTATCATTAGTAAATTCATATAGCTTTTGACCATTGGTATTTATTTGAAGATTAAAAAATTCCTGTATCACAAATTATTTTCTTTAGATGTTAATTCATATAAACGGCTAATAGTACGTTTAAATGGTTTTTCTAATAATCTTGATGAAGTAAATTGATCTAAATTTTGGTCAGCAGTAACTGCTATTGAAATATTTTTATCATAAATAACATCTAATAAAGTTATAAAACGTTGTTGTTGATTTGAATTAGTATCACTAAATTGAGGTACTTGATTTATTACAATAAATTTACAATTTTTTATTATTTCTAAATAATCTTCAGCTCCCAAATTTTGATCACAGAGTTCATTAAAATCAAATCTTGCAATACCTTCATAAAAATTCTCAATTTTAAAATCTCTTCCTTTTACATTTAATGTCTTTAAAGATTGTTTTTTTCCTTTTGTGATAGTTCTGAAAAATTTATTAATCTTAAAATTTGTTTCTTCATTTAGTGGATAAAAATATCTTTGTTTTTGATTATCGTTTGATTTTCTATAATCATCTTCAATTTTCAGCTCATGTTCAATTGATTGATCTTCCATTATTTTTATGAAAGGTTTAAACTGATCTCGTTGAAGACCCTCTTTATAAAGCTCTGAAATTTTAGTATTGGAAGTAACAATAATTTTAATATCTTCTTTGAATATTTGATCAAATAATTTTCCTAAAATCATTGCATCGACAATATTAGTTACTTGAAATTCATCAAAATAAATTAAAGATGCTTTTAATTTTAAATCTTTAACAAATTGATTAATTATATTTTCTTCATTTTTATCTTTTCTATCATGAAAAAAATCATGAAAATTTAGCATAAACTCATTAAAATGTTTTCTTAATTTTCTCTCATTTACTTGATCTAAGAAAAAATTTAAAATCATAGTTTTTCCAACGCCAACGTCTCCATATAAATAAAAGCCAGACTTAGAGTTTTTTTTAGAAAATATTTTTTTTAAAAATGACTGATTAAAATTTAAATCATAAAAATGATTAAGTTCATTAATTAGATTTAATTGATTGGGATTAATTTCTAAATTATTTTTCTTACAATGATTTTGAAATAATTGATTTAAATTCATTTTTTAGTTTTAAAATCTATACCATATTCTGATCTTGACCCTTTTCTAAGTCCAAATGGCCCTGGTATAAAAATTGTCATAGGGTTTGTGTCTTCTTTTAAATCTACTCTATGATGAGCATTTGCGGAACGAAACCCTATGTAGCCTGGTCTTCTCCAAAACTTACCTTTTTTAGTTGTCTCCCAGTAACCACCTCTTAAAATTATTGTTATATAAGGACACAAATGATTGTGAACCCCCTCACCATGATCGTCTGCTAACATTTCATGGATTAAAATATTAAAGGGAAACCATTTGGGTCTATATCTAAAGAGAACATAATATCTATTCATCCAAGGTTTTGCTTCATTATATCTTGGATGCGAGGGACCTCTGTCTAAAACTACCTTTTTTCTTCCAATCCTATCTAAAAATTTTAAGAACATTTTTAGTTATATTGAATGATAGATCCTTTTCTAATTACAAATAAATTTTCATTTGAAATAAACGGCTCAGAAACAAAGCTTTTAGCAACTTTAATATTATAAATCGACTTTCCAGTCACTAAATCTATCACCAACATTTGACCATCACTGTTTGTTAAATATAAATTTCTATTTCCAATTACAAAACCAATCGGTTTAATATCTGCTCGTTTTTTTTCTTTATAATTTTTATAGAGATCTGTTATTCGAATAATATTTCCATTATTTTTTTCTATTACAAATAAATAACCTTCATTCGATACAGTAAAAATTAAATTTCCAATTAAAATTGGAGTTACACTTGAGTTAACTTCATTAATCCAATTAGCAACTCCTGTTTTTATGTCGATTGAATAAAATTCATCTTTATTGTTTGAAAAAATAATTGATTTTTTATCAGAAACTAATTTTGAATTTCTAAACTTATAAGATTCATTAATAATATTAGTGCTTTGGGTGGGAAGTTGCCAAGTGATTAAACCATTTTCAATATCAACAGCAGTAATATCACCAATGGAGTTACTAAAAATTACCAAATTATCAATAACTATAAGAGAGTTTATGGTATCTGAAATCGCAAAAGAGTTTTCTGTTTGAAAATTCCATAACTCAGAACCGTCACTTATGTTAAAAGATCTTAAAGTATTTTTGTAATCAACTGCAAATAACATGTTTTCAGTTATTTTAATCTCAGAATTAAATGGATACATATTATTCATTGACCAGTTTAACTCACCATAATTAATATTGATTGAATAATATTTGGCAAGATTATCAGCAACTAATAAATTTTCTCCATCTAGTGCAAAAAATAACTTTGGATTTAATTTTTTTTCAGGTTTTGAGTAAATATTTTTTTTCCAAATGACCTTACCATTTGCATCGTATCTAATTATGGTTCCTTTGTTATCAAAAAAGATAAGTCCATCATCTAAAAAAATAGGTTTGTAATTTAATTGATTGGTATCTTTAATTGTTGAAAATTTAAAAGTATTAATTTTTTCATTAAGTCCTTTATAGCTTTCAGCACCAGAATTATTTTGATTTTCATTAATATCAACATTAAATATTATTTCTGACGTATCTAATTTTAATTCAGGATTAAACTCTGTAATTTTTTTTTTTTCTTTAGAAAAAAGTTTTTTTACTTTTTTTTGATCTTCTATTTTTTCTTTTTTATTCCATAATCCTGAGCCCTCTTTTAAAGAACAGTTGGATAAAAAAAATAATGTAAAAATTAATAAAAGTAGTCTAATCACTCAAATCTCTTTTCAATCTTTTTTGTGCCTCAGCTTTTATGTCTGAGTTAGCATCTTCTAAATTAGCAATTTGATTGAAAAATTCTTTAGATTTTTGTTTTTGATCTTTAGAATAAAAATACTCAGCCATTAAATATAAAGCATGTGATTTCCATACACTTTTAGAGTTAATCAATGGATTTAACATATTTAGTAGATCGCTTTCTTGAGCTTGATCTGAGTTAAATAATGCTTTTTTATAGATAACTAAGTTTTTAATTTCTTTATCTAATGAGGTCTTTTCAATCAAAATATCAAAATACTCATTAATTTCACTTTGATTAGAAATTAATTTGTTATCAATAATGAAATAAAGAGACAAAGGTGAATACGTTGAGTCTTGTTCTTTAATAATTTCAACTAAATTTTGTACAGTTGTTTCTTTGGTATTTTCCGAATGAGCTAAAGTAGTAGAATTGAATTTATTTGAGATTTCTTTTTTCTTATTGGTTTGATAGCCGTCAAAACTGTAAGCACCTACTATCACAATAATCAAAACAATTATTGTCGAGATAATTTTATTTTTGTTGTTTACAAAAAAGTTTCTTACTTTTTCATTTCTTGTATTGCTATTAATAATTGAAATATCTTCTTCCATAACTAAATCATATTCCTTAAAACGTATTGGAGTATGCCTCCATTTTTGTAGTATTCTAATTCATTTTTAGTATCAATTCTGCATAAAGTTTTAATTTTTTTAATATCGCCTGATGCATATTTAATCTCAATTGTTACTTCATCTGATGGATTGATACCTTTTTCAACATCTAGAACACTTATTAGTTCTGAACCAATAAGATTTAAGTTTTTTCTATTTACATCGTTTGTGAATTGTAAAGGCAAAATTCCCATCCCTATTAAATTCGATCTATGAATACGCTCAAAACTTTCAGCGATTACTGTTTTAACACCTAATAATTTTGTTCCTTTTGCAGCCCAGTCTCTTGAAGAACCAGTTCCATATTCCTTACCACCAATAACAACTAAATCTGTTCCTCTTTTTTTATACTCAACCACCGCATCATAAACAGGCATTACTTTTTCTTCAGGGTAAATTTTAGTAAAACCCCCTTCTGTTCCAGGAGCCATTTCATTTCTAATTCTAATATTTGCAAACGTTCCTCTCATCATTACTTCGTGATTTCCTCTTCTTGAACCGTACGAGTTATAATCTTTCGGAAGAATTTGATGCTCCATAAAATATTCACCCGTTGGACTTTCTTTTTGAATATTTCCCGCTGGTGAAATGTGATCTGTTGTAACCATATCCCCTAAAATTAACAAAGGTCTTGCATCTTTAATTTCTTTAAATCCTTCAGGCTCATCTGGTAGATTATCAAAGAAAGGAGGTTTTTTTACGTAAGTTGATCCCTCATCCCAACTATAAATACTACTTTCTTCTGTTTGAATTTTTTGCCACTGAGTTGGTCCTTCAGAAACATTTGAATATCTTTGAATAAACATTTCAGCATTTAAAGATTTTTTTAAAGTGTCTTCGATTTCTTTATTAGATGGCCAAATATCTTTTAAGAAAATATCATTTCCATCTTTATCTTTACCCAGTGCCTCTTTATATAAGTCAACTTCCATGTGACCTGCTATTGCATAAGCAACTACTAATGGTGGTGATGCTAGATAATTTGCTTTAATATGTGGAGAAATTCTTCCTTCAAAGTTTCTATTCCCAGATAAAACGGAAACCGCATAAATATTTTCTTGTTGAATTGCGTTAACAATATTTTCAGGCAATGGACCAGAGTTACCAATGCAAGTGGTGCAACCATACCCTACTAAATTAAAGCCTAATTTATCTAAATAAGTGTTTAATCCTGCTTTTTCTAAATAATCAGTAACCACCTGTGATCCTGGTGCTAAAGAAGTTTTAACCCACGGTTTAACTTCTAATCCTAATTCAACTGCTTTTTTTGCAAGCAGCCCAGCTCCAATTAAAACATTTGGATTTGAAGTGTTGGTGCAAGAAGTAATTGCTGCAATTAAAATTGAACCATCTTTAATTTCATAATCCGTATTAGATACTTTTGAAACAGAGTGATCTTTTTTATTGGTTGCATCTTCTAAAACTTTTTTAAATGAAGTTGGTGCATCTGTTAACAATACTTTATCTTGTGGTCTTTTAGGTCCAGAAATAGTTGGAACTACTGTAGACATGTCTAGTGAGATTGTATCTGTAAATTCTATTTCATCACTTGCCCATAAACCTTGTTCTTTTGCATATTGCTCAACTACATCAACTGTGTGCTGATCTCTTCCTGAAAATTTTAAATATTTTAATGTTTCATCATCAATTGGAAAAAATCCACATGTTGCACCATATTCAGGAGCCATATTTGCAATCGTTGCCCTATCAGCAAGAGTTAAGTTTTTTAAACCCTCACCATAAAATTCAACAAATTTTCCAACCACTCCTTTATCTCTTAACATTTTAACAACAGTTAAAACTAAATCTGTTGCAGTGGTTCCTTCAGGCATTTTATTTGTAACTTCAAACCCTATTACTTCGGGAATTAACATTGAAATAGGTTGCCCTAGCATTCCTGCTTCAGCTTCAATTCCACCAACACCCCAACCTAATACAGACAAACCATTTACCATTGTAGTATGGCTGTCAGTACCAACTAAAGTATCAGGAAAAAGATAATTGCTACCTTCAAATTCTTCTGACCAAACTACTTTTGATAGATATTCCAAGTTTACTTGATGACAAATTCCAGTTCCAGGCGGGACTATTCTAAAATTATTAAATGCTTGTTGGCCCCATTTTAAAAAAGAATACCTTTCTCCATTTCTTTCAAATTCTATATCAACATTTTTTTCAAATGAATCTGATTTAGCAGACTGATCAACTTGAACAGAATGGTCAATTACAAGATCAACAGCTGATAATGGATTAATAGTGTTTGGATCTTTATTTTTATCTTTTACAGCTTCTCTCATTGCTGCTAAATCTGCGACTGCTGGAATACCTGTGTAATCTTGAAGCAAAACTCTAGCAGGCCTGTAAGCAATTTCTGTATTTGATTTTTTGGTTTCTAACCATCCTTTAATTGAATCAATTTGATTTTTATTAACAGATAAATCGTCTTCATATCTTAATAAATTCTCAAGAAGAACTTTCAAAGATTTTGGTAATTTTGAGGTTCCTTCAAGTCCGTTTTCTTCAGCTTTTTTAAGTGAATAATATTTGTAGTTTTTCCCGCCTATAGCAATTTCTGATAAAGACTTATAAGAATTTTTTTTTCCAGGTGTCATATTATAAATAAAAAGTAATTATGCTTAATAAAAGAAGCAGTGACATAGCATAATTAAAATAATTAATAAATTTCTGATTTGTCGCGAATTTCCTTAGAAATTTGCCTAAAAATGTCCAGAGAGTGATGCTAGTGACTGAAACTAGTAAAGCTAAGATAATAATTTGAGTCGTATAATTTACAAAATTTTCTCCTGCATTTATGTAGGTGGAGACTACAATTACTGAAGCAATTACTGCTTTAGGATTTAAAAATTGAAAGATAAATGTCTCTATAAATTTTACGGGATTTTTACTTTTGCTTTCTTGATTTTCTGATCCTGAAAATGAAATTTTATATGCCAAATAAATTAAAAATATCGTTCCTAAATATTTTAAAACCAATTGAATTAATGGATAAAGTTTAAAGATATTAACCAATCCTAAAGCTACACAAAGTAAAAGAAAGGGGAAACCAAAGCTAACACCCATTATATGGGGTAGCGTTCTTTTTATCCCAAAATTAAAACCAGAGTAAAATGCAACAAAATTATTTGGTCCTGGAGTGAATGCAGCCACAATTCCAAACAATGTTATAGATAAAATTTCAGGATGCATTTATTAAGCGATTGGTAAACCGTTCTCAGATTTTTGTGATGGATGGACTAGGATTACTTTGCCTTCTTTATCAATCGATCCCAAAATAAGCACTTGCGATACCACGCCTGCAATATTTTTTTCAGCAAAATTACATACTCCGATAACTTGTTTTCCCTTAAGGTTTTCCTCGTTATAGTAGTGAGTAATTTGAGCCGATGATTGCTTAATTCCTATTTCTGCACCAAAATCAACCTCGACAACTAAAGATGGTTTTCTAGCCTTTTCATTTTTTCTAACTGAAATGACTGTTCCAACACGAATATCTACTTTATCAAAGTCATCAAAGGTAATTTGTTCTTTCATACAATTAATATATAGTAGAACTTAAATATGAGTACAGTAAATAATTCAGAACAATTATTTGATAATTCAGTTAAAATTTTAACAGACCTAATAGGTTTTAAAACTATTTCAGGAGAAGATAATAGCTCCTTAATTGATTATTGTGATGATATCTTAAAAAAACTTGGGGCAACTTCATTTAGAACATACGATGATGAAAAAAAAAGAGTAAATCTATTTGCAACATTAAAAGCTAAAAGTTCTCAAACAAAAAAACCAATAATTCTATCAGGTCACACAGATGTTGTTCCTGTTTCAAAAGGATGGAGTTCAGATCCTTTCACAGCGACTATAAAAGGAGATAAGTTATTTGGCAGAGGATCATGTGATATGAAAGGATTTATTGCTTGTGCTTTAGCGTATGCCCCTACTTTTTCAAAATCAAATTTAGACAGAGATATTCATTTTTCTTTTACTTTTGATGAAGAGACCGCATGTCAAGGAGCGCCAATATTAATAGAGGAATTAAAAAAGAGAGATATTAAAGATGGAATTTGTATTATTGGTGAGCCAACTAATATGAAAATCATTGATGCTCATAAAGGATGTTATGAATACACAACTTACTTTAAAGGTTTAGCTGGACATAGTTCAGCACCACATAAAGGTGTCAGTGCTGTTGAATATGCATCAAGATACGTAAATAAGTTAATTGAATTAAGAGAAAAACTTAAAGAAAGAGCGCCAAAAGACTCAATTTTTGATCCACCCCATTCAACGCTTTCAATTGGAGGTGTCTTTGGAGGTATCGCTCATAATGTAATAGCAGATAAGTGTCATGTTAATTGGGAGACAAGACCAGTGGTTAAAGAAGATGGTATATTCTTAAATCAGGAAATTGATAAGTATGCAAATGAAGTGTTGTTACCAGAAATGAAAAAAATTTTTCCAAACGCATCAATTGAAAAAGATATTATTGGGGAGATTGTTGGATTTGATAGAGAAGATAAATCTGATGCTTGTGAATTAATCTCGAGCTTAACAGGAGATAATTCTAGACAAGTAGTTTCATTTGGAACTGAAGCAGGTTTGTTTCAAGAGATTGGAATTAGTACAGTAGTTTGTGGCCCAGGATCAATTGAACAAGCTCACAAAATTGATGAATTCATCGTCTTAGATGAACTAAAAAAATGTTTAAAATTGCTTGATGGTATTAAAGCAGAGTCTATTTTAAATTAATAAATTGTTAACCAACATAAAGTAAATTATAATTTCATATGTCTAAAAAAGATCCTCGAGATATGGTTGGCTATGGCTCAAAAGATAAAAAGATTAAGTGGCCTAATAATGCAAGGATAGCAGTTCAGATAGTTTTAAACTATGAGGAAGGTGCTGAAAATTGTGTATTAAATGGTGATAAAAATTCAGAGGTTTTTTTATCTGAAATTATTGGTGCACAACCGATTAAGGGAAGACATATCAATATGGAGTCTCTTTATGAATATGGTTCTCGTAGAGGATTTTGGAGATTACATAAAATATTTAAAGAAAAAAAAATTCCAGTAACTATATTTGGTGTAGGGATGGCTTTGGCTAAAAACCCTCAAATATGCAAAGCATTAATGAGCTCAGATTATGAAGTCGCTTCACATGGTTGGAGATGGATTGATTATCAAAATATTAAAAAATCTGAAGAAAAAAAACATATGAAAATGGCAATTAAAAACCATCAAAAAATATTTGGTGAACGACCACTTGGTTGGTACACAGGAAGATGCAGCCCTAATACAAGAGATTTAGTTTTTGAAGATGGTGGTTTTTTATACGATAGTGACTCATATAGTGATGACTTACCTTATTGGGAGGTAAGAAATAAAAAAAAACAACTTATTATTCCTTATACACTTGATAACAATGATATGAGATTTGCAACAAACCAAGGATTTAATACAGGTGATCATTTTTATTCTTATCTAAAAGATAGCTTTGATGCTTTATATGAAGAAGGTAAAACTCATCCAAAAATGATGTCTGTAGGATTGCATTGCAGAATAATAGGTAAACCAGGTCGGATACAAGCTTTAAAAAAATTTCTAAGCTATATAAAAAAACATAAAAATGTATGGATTTGTAAAAGAATTGATATAGCTAAGCATTGGATTAAAAACTACTCTTAATAATGTCAAAAAAAATAATATTTACAAACGGACTAATTGATCTAGCTCAACCTAGATTAGGTTCAAAAGTTATATTCAGAACAGATGATTTTTTTGCATCTGCGGATAGAATAATTGACCCCTCTGCACCTGTATTTAAAGAGGGATTATTTGATAAAAATGGTAAATGGATGGATGGATGGGAGTCGAGAAGAAAAAGAACTCCTGGTCATGATTATTTAATCATCAAATTAGGTAAACCTGGGTCAATTTCAAAAGTGAATGTTGATACTTCTCATTTTAACGGAAATCAACCTTCGATGATTTCTATTGAAGCCTGTAATTCAAAATCAAACAATATTAAAAATTTTAAATGGAAATCATTACTGGGTAAAAAAAAGACTAAAGCAAATAGTCCTCATATTTTCAAAACTTCTTCTAAGTCAGTTTTTACACATATCAAATTAAATATATTTCCAGACGGTGGTGTTGCAAGACTAAGACTTTATGGAAACATATCTAAAGAAAAAAATGATTTTAAAAATAAAACAATTAATCTTGCTTCTCTTTTGGATGGAGCATCAGTTATTGCTTGTAATAATGAACATTTTGGTAAGGCTGAAAATATTTTAGCTCCAGGAAAAGCAAAAAATATGGGAGATGGTTGGGAAACCAGAAGAAGAAGAGACAAAGGATTTGATTGGTTAATATTAAATTCTATTGATGGTGAAAAGATTGATAAAATTGAAATATCAACTCATCATTTTAAAGGAAACTTTCCAAGTCATTGCTCTTTACAAGCAGCATATATTACAACAAAAAAATCTTCGTCTTCGATTGTCAGTGGTTCAAATAAATGGAAAACTTTAATGAACAAAACTATGTTAAAGGCGAATAAGACACATACTTTTAGGAATGTATTAATGAAAAATGATAAAATAAACTTTATTAAGATTAATATTTTTCCTGATGGAGGTATTTCTAGATTTAGAATTTTTGGTAAAGCTAAATAATGAATATTACAATCACCCCAAAAGAAATCACTAAAGAAAACTTTTCTGAGTTTGGAGACATGATTACCACAGATGGTATTAATCCAATTGAAATCAATGAGGGGTTTGCAAAAAGATTTGATGGTATAGCTAATCTTAATACCTCTAAGGATAATGGAGAGACAACTATTTGTATTTTTTCAGCCCTTAAAAGAACTTTTCCTATGAAAATAGATATGATGGAAAAGCATCCTTTAGGTAGCCAAGCATTTATTCCAATGAAGCCAACTACCTTTTTAGCGTTTGTTGCACCCGCAGGTGATAAACCTGATTTAAATAAAGTTGAGTCTTTTATTGTTCCACCTGGCATAGGTGTTAATTACAATGCAGATGTATGGCATTTTCCTTTAATCTCTACTGAAGATATGAATTTCCTGGTTGTTGATAGAAAAGGATCTGGTGACAACCTTGTTATTAAAAATTTTGATAAAGAAGAAATAGTTTTAAAATATTAAAGCCCATTACAACTAATGCAATGGGCTTTATATATAACTAAATAACTAAAAAGAGAGTTTTAGTTATCTTTTTGATATAGCTAAGTGAACTACAGCACCTAACGATGCTCCAATTATCCAAGCATATCCCCCGCCGCCGCCTAAGTTAGCGAAGAAATCACCTAATCCTAAAACTAGAATGTTTGGCCATACAGTACCAACAGCAATGTAACCTGAAAGTATCCAAGCCAACATTCCTTTGTAGTTAAAGCCACCATTGTAATGATATTTCGCTTTAGGACTATCATCAAACAATGCGTCTACATCTAATTTTTCTTTTTTAATGATATAATAATCAACCATCATGATACCAAAAACTGGTGCAAGAATTGCGCCTAAAGTATTAACAAATGGAAATAAACCCATTTGAGTAATAACAGCAACCCACATTCCACCAATTACAAAACCAAAACCAGCAGTTATTAGTCCGCCCGTTTTAAAATTGATTTTGCTAGGCATTAAGTTTGCTAAGTCATACGCAGGAGGTATAAAGTTTGCAACCATGTTAATTCCAACTGTTGCAGCAAAGAAAGCAAATGCAGCAATAATTGTTAAACCTAGATTATCTACTTTAGCTACCATCTCAGTAGGACTTGAAACATACTCACCAAAAATAGCGATTGTTCCACCAGTAATCATTAAAGTAATAAAAGAGAATAAAATCACGTTTCCTACTAATCCCCATAGGTTACCTTTTTTCATTTCATCTTCGTTTTTAACAAATCTAGCGAAGTCACCAAAATTGATTACTACTGCAGCAAAATATCCAACCATAATTGAAAATACAGCTAAGAAAGCTCCAAATGATCCCAAACCTTCGAAACCACCAGTTCTTTCACCGCCAGAGAATATAGTTCCAACTTCTGAAAATAATCCTCCACCAGCTTTAGCCCAGATAACTATCATTAATAATATCATAACCGCATAAACTGCAGGACCAGCAAAGTTTAAAAACTTTTTAACAAGGTCAACACCTTGCCAAAATAAATAAACTTGGAATGCTGACACAAATATAAATGAAACCCACATTACACCTGTCATACCAAGAAGCATAACTTCACCTTCAATACCAGTGATACCAGTAATTAAAAGTGCTACAGCAGTTGATGCTGCATAAGTTTGTGCTCCATACCAAAACATTGCAACAAGACCTCTAGCCATTGCTGGAAAGTTTGCTCCAAACACACCCATACTGACACGAGCGAATACTGGATACGGTATTCCATGTTTTACACTTGGTTTACCTGACAAGTTTACAAGCCACATTATAAAAAAGCCTGCAAGAATTAGTGCGGCAAATACAGCCCAGCCATTTAATCCTGAAGCTAAAAATAAGGATGCTGCCAAAGTATAACCAAATAAACTTTGAACATCATTAGCCCACACGTTAAAGATTTCGAACCATCCCCAATTTTTTTTACCTTTTGGAGTTGGAGCTAAATCTGAATTGTAGAGTTTTGACGATCTACTCATATTTTTCTCCCTTTATTTTTGTTTTTATATTCAAGTGATTTAGTACATCGACTCAAACGTTAGTGCGACGTTATGTACTTTATAAGGTAGTGTAAACAAAAAAGATGAGCTGTTTAGAGATGTTCTAGAGTAAAACTTATTATAATTAACTAAAAAAAATTAAAAAACCTAATTTGAACAGTTGGAAATTTTTTTTTAAATTTAAGTATTTTAGATGGAATTAGTCGTTCCAACCACTTACCACTTTAACTTCAAGATATTCTTCAAGACCTAACTTTCCAGCTTCACGACCAATACCAGAATGTTTATATCCACCAAATGGTGCATCAGGTGCTAGACCAGCACCATTGATATCAACCATTCCAGATCTAAGTTTTCTTGCAACTCTGTTTGCTTTTTCTTGATCTTGGGTTTGAATAAAATTTAAAAGACCATAAGGAGTATCATTAGCAATCGCGATTGCTTCCTCTTCTGTTTCAAAAGGTATAATTGATAACACTGGTCCAAAGATTTCTGTTCTTGCAATCTGCATTTGATTATTCACATCTGCAAAAGCAGTTGGTTTTACAAAGTAACCTTTATCTAAACCATCAGGTTTACCCGTTCCACCAGCAACTAATTTTGCACCTTCATCTATTCCAACTTGAATTAAAGATTGAATTTTATCAAATTGTGTTTTTGAAACCACAGGTCCTATATGATCACCCTCTTTTGTTGCAACATCAACTTTCATTGAATTTGCAAAATTTTTAACTCTTTCAACGGCTTCATCATACATTGATTTTTCAACTAACATTCTCGTTGGAGCATTACAAGATTGTCCTGTATTTCTAAAACATCTTAGTGCTCCTCTTTCAACCGCTTCAGCATCAGCATCTTTGAATATAATGTTTGCTCCTTTTCCACCCAGTTCTAAACTTACTCTTTTAAAATCTTTTGCTGCATTTTCGGAAATTAAAGCACCTGCTCTCGTAGAGCCTGTAAATGAAACCATGTTAACATCTGGATGGCTAGTTAAAGCATCGCCTGTTACTGCTCCATCACCATTCACTAAATTAAAAACACCTTTGGGTAATTTTATTTCATCAATCATTTCAGCTAAAATCATTGAAGATAATGGTGCTATTTCTGATGGCTTAAGAACCATTGTACATCCTGCTGCAATCGCTGGGATCACTTTTAAACAAGTTTGATTCATTGGCCAGTTCCAAGGGGTTATTAATGCACAAACTCCTTTTGGCTCATGTAAAATATTATTATTAAGCGCATGCTCACCTAATTTTGCTTCAAACGTATATTCTTTTAAAACTTTTATATAAGATTTTATATGACTTGCTCCAGTTCCAGCTTGTAATTGATTTGAAAAATCAATTGGTGCTCCCATTTCAAGAGTTATTGCTTGAGCCATTTCAGCCCATCTTTTTTTATACACAACATAAAGAGCCTCTAAATATTCTAATCTTTCTTCTTTTGAAGAAAATGCCCAAGTCTCGAAAGCTTTTGTAGCAGCACTTACAGCATCATTTACATCTTCAATTCCACCTAAAGATATAACTGCACATTCTTCTTCTGTTGAAGGATCTATTACTTTTAAGTCATTAGGTTTTTTTGGAGAAACCCATTCACCATTTATATAAAATTTTTTCTTATCTAACATTTTGAGAAACTATCCTTTCTTTATGATTTTGCAAATAGATTTGTTAATTCGTAAACAATTGTTGCGGCAGCAAGTGAGGTTACTTCAGCATGATCATATGCGGGTGAAACTTCGACTACATCAGCAGAAACTAAATTTAATCCAGATAACCCTCTTAATACATTTACCATTTCTCTTGTAGTCATTCCTGCAATCTCTGGTGTGCCTGTTCCAGGTGCAAATGCTGGATCAAGTACATCAATATCGATTGATAAATATAAAGGATTATCACCTACTCTTTTTTTTATTCTTTCAGCAATTTTATCCGTTCCCTCTGTTTGAAATTCATCGCAGTGAATTATCTTAAATCCAAAACTTTCATCGTTTTTAATATCATCTCTACTATAAAGTGGGCCTCTAATACCAACATGCATTGAAGCATCATCTAAAAATAAACCTTCTTCTCTCGCTCTTCTAAACGGAGTGCCATGTGTATAGGGTGCTCCAAAATAAGTATCCCAGGTATCAAGATGTGCATCAAAATGAACTAATGCAACTGGTCCATTACATTTTTTATTAATCGCTCTAAGAAGTGGTACAGCAATGGTGTGGTCACCGCCTAAACTAATTATACCTCCTACTTTATTTAATAATTCTGTAGCACCCACTTCAATTTGTTTAATAGCTTCATCAATACTAAATGGGTTACAAGTAATATCCCCCGCATCTGCTACTTGTTGAACCTTAAAAGGTTCGACATCATAACTTGGATGATAATTGGTTCTCAAATGTCTTGAAGCTTGTCGAATACTTTGTGGGCCAAATCTTGCACCAGGCCTATAACTTGTGCCAGCATCAAATGGTACTCCTACAATTGCAACATCACAACTTTCAACATCTCTTAATTCTGGCAACCTTGCAAATGTTGATGGACCTGCAAATCTTGGAACTTTTGTTCCACTTACTGGTTGAACTGGATTTTTATTTCGCTCTTTTTTCATTTATAAACAAAATGTACCACATTCTTTTTAAATCGAATATCATCTAAATTATGCATATGAGGATTTTTAAGCTAGTTTTAATATCATTTTTTTTAATAACATCTGCAAACTCTAATTCTATTTATAATCTTATTAAAATACCCAATTTAGAAATCTATGAATTAAAAACACCCAATAAACTTAGGTATTTCTATGCAGCAAAACCTTTTAGACTAGGAGTTCAAAAGAATATTGTATGTAATAATTCAGACCAAAAAACTTATGATAAAAAATATCAAATAATATCTAACAATTTAAATCGATATTCAAAAGAGTTTTTGAAAAAGATTAATCTTAAATATATTGTCATGTGTGAAAACCTATCTATTTCAGGGATAAATACAGCTGGAATTCCAGATCATGTAATGAAAACACTAATTATAGATTTAAAATTTAATGAAAAATACTTTGAAAGAGTAATCCACCACGAGTTATTTCATATTATTAATGATGGTTTTAAAAAACTGTTTAATGAGGATGAATGGAAAAAATTTAATCAGCCAAATTTTAAATATGCAGAATGCTCAACTTGCTCAAAGAAGCTAGGTCTTGATACATATAACAAAACAAATGGTTTTTTTACTGAATACTCGATGACAATTCCATCTGAAGATATGGCAGAAGTATACTCGCATTTAATAATGGGGAATTATAAAAATTCAGATGATAAAATTCTGAATGAAAAAATCAAATTTATAAAAGATAAATTAAGAAAAATTGATAGTACTTTTGTATTTTAAAAATGATTAAAAAAGTTAAAGCCTCACTACATGAAAAGTTAATTTTAATATTTCTAATACTATTGGGGGTTTTTGCTTTAAGTTTTGCAGTAATAATTAAAAATAAATGCTTGTTTGTAAAAAATTTTGATCCACAAAAAATTAATTATTCAAAACCAGAGAATATTGTTGTCCTTAATGCTGAGTGTGGAAATGTTATCATTGAACTTTATCCTGAGATATCTCCAAACGGGGTTGAAAGATTTAAAAAATTAATTAATTCAGAATCTTATGACAATGTAGCTTTTCATAGAGTGATTAAGGATAAGCTTGTACAAACTGGTGACATTCAGTTTGGAAAAAAAAATAAAATTGATTATGGAAAAATTGGGACGGGTAAATCTGAACTGGGTACCATTAAATCAGAAATAGATGCTGAATTTAACTTTGATAAAGGCAGTGTTGGTCTCGCAAGGTCGCTAAAATATAATACAGAGGATAGTCAATTTTTTATAATTCTTGATGATGAACCATTATTTGAAGGTGAATACACTCCTATAGGTAAAGTAATTTATGGAATTCAGGTATTAGAAAAAATTAAATACTCTCATCGATCAGAATATGTATTAAGACCAGATTTTGTTAATACTGTAAGAATGTTTAAATAAAATAATTATCTACTTATTATTAATTTAATAATAAGTTTATGTTATAGTTTTAGAATGTCAGTTCATATATCAGACCAAACAATTAAAAAAGAGTGGATAGATTATAATAACCACATGAACATGGCTTACTATGTTTTAGTTTTTGATGATGTTTGGGAGATTATTTTAAAAAAATTTCAAATGGGAGAAAACTCAGCTAAATCAACTAACATGAGCACCATGGTTGTTGAAACTCACACAACATACAATAGTGAAGTTAAATTAGGAGATGAAGTTGAAATTAACCTAACTTTTTTTGATCATGATAAAAAAAGATTGCACTTCAAAATGGAAATGATTGAAAAATCTTCAAAAAAATTATCTGCTACACTTGAAATGTTATCTTTATATATCGATCTTAAGAAACGGAAAGTTGCTGAATTTGAGCAAGAAAAAATAGATATTATGGATAAATTTATAGCAACCAATAAAGATCAATTTGAAAGTAATAATTTAGTGATTGCTGGTAAATTAAAAAAATAATTAATTTACTAAAGGCTTACCAGTTGCAAGTGTGTGTTTAATTCTATCTTGGGTTTCCTTGGTCTCGATTAGCCTCATAAAAGCATCTAATTCCAATTTAAAAAGATCATCTTCAGTTAAAGTTTTATCAATTGTTGTGTCTCCACCACTTAATACATGGGCTAGTTCTTGTGCTACTTTTAAACCATGATCTAAAATTACTTTGTCATTATATAATTTATCTAAAATCTTATTCATTTCAGGAAGAACTGTTTTTCCTGGAAGATTAAATTTTGTCTCTAATGGAGCTTTAAAGTCTTTATTATTATTCAAAATTTCTTTTGAAACCTCAAGCAAACTATTTCTATTCATAATTTTTTTGTCTTCAGGTTTTAAATATTTCATTGGTTCCGCTTCAATTGGTGAGGTTGCAGTTTTACCGTAGCCAATAATATCGAATACTTTAAGGGGTGCGTAATTAGGATCATTTTTAGCCTCACTGGTATCAAGCCATCTAGCTAACATTTCTTTACATCCTCCACCTGCTGGAATTAATCCAACAATAGTTTCAACTAAACCAACAACAATGTTTGTATGTGAGACAACAAAATTACTTTGAACCATTACTTCAAATCCACCGCCAAGAGTTAAGCCTGATGGTGCTGAAATTACTGGATGATCTGAATATTTAAGATGTTTGCATGTTTCTTGAAAATATTTAATAAATTTTTCAATAGATTTAAAATCACCTTTATCTGCAAAATCCATTGTGTAAGTTAAATTTACTCCAGCAGAAAATTGCATACTCTCATTGATAATAATTAAAGGCTTATCAGTTGCTTTTTTAAGCGCATCCATTGAATCATAATCAAGTGCGTTAGCTTTGGTGGTAAATTCAACAATATTATAATCATTGAAACGATAAATTTGAGCTGAATTATTTCCATCAACACTAATTGCTTTCTTTTTGACTTTTCCTAAAGTTTCAATTTCAGTATATTTTTGTCTAGAGCCATAAAAATCTTGATTCTTAGTTTTAGATAAATTTTCTAAAAACTCATTTCCTTCAAACTCATCAATTTTATTAAAAAAATCCTCAACACCAATTTCTTCTAACATTTCAAATGGACCTTTAGTCCAGTTAAAGCCTAGTCTCATCGCTTCATCTATGTCATTAAAATCTTTAGTAATTCCAGGAACTAATGAAGATGAATATTGTATAATTTTTGAGATAACTGACCAGGCGTACTTACCAAATTTATCTTCTCTTGAGATTAAAGATTTTATATCAACTTTATCAGAGCCTAAATTAATTTTTTGACTGGTAGAATACTCACCGGTTTCAAGGTTAATTGCTTCCATAACCTTTGTTGCACCAGTTTTGTTCATTCGGTAAAAACCACCCTTACCTTTTCGGCCAGTATAACCCGTTTCAATTAATTTTTTAACAAGAGGGATTTCTTTTGCAACTTCTTGAAAAGGATCATTTTCAGACAGTTCTTTAATAAAACTCTTAAGAACATCAGCCATTAAATCTATTCCAATTAAATCATAAAGGCCAAAAACTCCTGTTTTTGGAATTCCCATTGGTCTTCCAAATATTGCATCCGCTTCCTCAATACTTAATTTCATTTTAAAAGCTTCAGTCATTGCAACTTGCATTGCAAAAACACCTATTCTATTTCCTAGAAATCCTGGAGTATCATTACAAACAATTGCTCCTTTTCCAAGCTCCACTTCACAAAACTTCTTTAAAGAGTTTATTTTAGCTAAATCATTATTTTCATTTTTAACAATTTCTAATAATCCCATATACCTCACGGGATTAAAAAAGTGAGTGATACAAAAATCTTTCTTTTCTTCTGTAGTTAATTTTTCAGATAAAACTTTAATAGGAATGGATGATGTATTCGATGAAACAATCGCTCCCTCTTTTCTATTTTTGAAAATTTTTTCGTAAATATTATGCTTGATATCAATTCTCTCAACTACCGCTTCAACGACCCAATCAGCTTCTTTAACCACATCAAAATTATCATTAATATTACCTACTTTAATATTTTCAATTTGTGATTTATCTAACAGTAAAGGTGGTTTTGACTTGAATATTCTATCTCTCGCTTTTTCAGATATTTCTGTTGTAAGATCCAACAATGTAACAGGTACATTTGCATTGCATAAATGAGCTGCAATCCCACTTCCCATCGTTCCTGATCCAATTACTACAACTTTTTTAATATCCATAATTTAATTTTGAAAGGAAATTTATATTGAAAAAATATAATTAAGTAAATTAATTATCTATTAATTCCTCTTAGTCTTTCAGATCTTCTTCTTAAAAGCTCTGCACTAACTAAGATTAAAGTAGACATTACAATCAAACATGTCGCAACTGCCATAATAGTTGGGCTTAATTGTTCTCTTAATCCTACCCACATTTGAATTGGAATAGTAGTATTCTCTAGTCCTGCTAAGAATAGTACAACTACAACTTCATCGAATGAAGTTACAAAAGCAAACAAGGCTCCTGAAATAACTCCAGGCATAATTAATGGTAATGTAATTTTCATAAATGTGTTTACTGGATTACTTCCTAAGCTTGCAGCAGCACGTGTTACACTGTGATCAAAACCTGTTAATGTTGCAGTAACCGTGATTACTACAAACGGAGTTCCCAAGATTATATGTGATAATATAATTCCTGTATGTGTTGCAGCTAAACCAACTTTTGCCATAAAGAAAAATATTGCTGTACCTGAAATAATTAATGGCACAATCATCGGTGAAATTAGTAAAGCCATGAATGCAGCTTTATATGGCATGTATCTACTGCTTAAACCTAATGCAGCAACCGTTCCGAGAATGGTTGACCCTATTGTTGCAAAGAAAGCAATGATTAAACTATTTTTAGTAGCTAGTCCCCATGGATTTTTAGTTCCATAAATCATGTCCTTGTACCATCTTAGAGAAAACCCTTCAGGATCTAACGCTAACATTTTTGCTGAAAAATGAATGTATTGCTCAGCATTAAATGACAGAGGTAAGATCACAAACAAAGGTGCTATTAAAAAGAAAAAAACTAAACCACAAAAGAATAGGTATGTGTAATGCCAAATTCTATAATTTAAAGGTGTGTGACTTGGTAATGCCATGATTATCCTAATTTAATATTATCTATTCCAACAAGTTTATTATAAATCCAATAAATAGTTAGTACTCCAACTAACAACATAGTTCCAAGAGCAGATGCAAACGCCCAGTCTAATGAACTCTTCATATGATAAGCAATTGTATTACTAATTAATGATCCACTAGCACCACCTACTAATGCAGGGGTAATGTAATATCCTATAGCTAAAATAAATACCAATAGACATCCAGCACCAATTCCTGGAATTGTTAATGGAAAATAAATTTTAACAAATGATATTAGTGGTGTTCCACCTAATGATTTTCCAGCTCTCATCAAACTAGGTGATATAGTTTTCATAACACTATAAAGAGGTAAAACCATGAAAGGTAATAATATTTGGGTCATTGCAACAAAAGTCCCTATTACATTATACATTAATTCTGGCCTGTTATCATCGGCGGCTAAACCAATCCAAACAATTAAATCATTTATGGGTCCCTGTTGCTGAAGTAAAACCATCCAACTAGAAGTTCTAACTAACAATGAGGTCCAAAAAGGAAGTAAGACACAAATCATGAGTAAATTACTGTATTTCATAGGTAGTGTTGCTAATAAATGTGAGATTGGGTAGGCAAGAATAAAGCAGAATATGGTAACCCAAAAAGCTACATTTAACGTTCTTAGCCATAACGTTTTATGTATTCTTCTATCTTCTGGTACTTGGATTATATTTCTATCTTGATCAAATTTTCTATCTACACCTTTTAAATATTTGGCATATGACCAATTTGGAGCTGTATTTTTCAAAGCTATTAAATATTCACTTTGACCCCACCTTTTATGAACTTTGATAAATTGCTCTTTATAATTACCTTCTTCGAATTTACTAATTTTTCTAACTGTTTTTTTTATTAAGCTACTAAAACCACCTTTTTCATAGTTTAATCTTGCTATAATTTTTCCGTAAGTTTTATTCTTTTTTAAATAAGTCAAATCATCATAAAGACCTTTGTAAACAGGCTCATCTGGTAAATCTTTTCCATCCCATTTCTCGATTGCAGCAAATGTTTTAGGAAGCATTTTAGTGATCATTCGATCATCAACACTTCTAAACAACATGTCTCCAATTGGAAAAACGTAAATAATTAAAATAAATAAAAATAATGGAGCAACGAGTGCAACTGCTTTAAGTTTATTTTTTCGTTCAGCTTTTTTTAAGCTGACTTCTAAAGGTAATCCGTCAGATGATAAAATTTGTTCTTTGCTCATAATAAAAAAGGGCAGTTATAAATAACTGCCCTTTCAATATAGTATAAAATACTAATCTATAAAACTAAATTATAGACCAGCTTTCATAGCTTCCCATTTTTCACCGATTTCGTCTTGGTTATCTGCCCAAAACTCAGGGTTCATAAGGATGTATCTTTTTGTGTTAGCGGGTGCTGTTGGCATATGTGGTACCATGTTAGTCTTACCATCTTTAAACCAAGGCTCTCCAGCTTCCATAACTGCGATTGAAGATTTTCTCCAAGGCGCGTATGCAATGTACTTAGCACTTCCAGCTAAACCTTCTGAGCTAGTCATTTCTCTAAGTACTTTCATAGCTGAACCGTCAGCATAACCTGGACCGTCTTTAACTAATGCAAAGTATTCATAGTCAAGAATTTGTCCATCCCATACTTGTACAAGTGGAGTTCCTTCCATTTGCGCGTTAAAGAATCTACCATTCCAACCAGTAGCCATTACTACTTCACCATTAGCAAGTAGTTCTGGTGGTTGAGCTCCAGCATTCCAGAATACACATCCGCCATTTGGATCTTCACATAAAGCTTTAAGTTTGTTCATAGCTCTATCAATTCCACCATCAGCATCAAGTTTTCTGTAAGTTAAGTCAGAACCTTTACCAGGGTTTACACCGTCTGCAGTGATAGCAATTTCTAAGTTAGACATTGCACCTTTGTAAAGAGCTCTCTTACCAGGGAACTTTTTAGTGTTAAAAAAATCTTTCAATGTGCTTGGTTTTTTGTCACCAATTGTTGCATCATTGTAAGCATAGTTCCAAGAGTACAGAATGTTTCCAACTGCACATTTTGAAGGCATACCTGTAAAGAAGTCTTGACTTGCAGGTGTTCCATCTGGAGCAGGTGCAAAGTCTTTGTCAAAATCGAATTCATGGAAAATACCTTCGTCACATCCGATAATTGTGTCTTTTGCGTACACATCGATAATGTCCCAAGTTATTTTTCCAGCTTCTTTTTGAGCTTTAATTTCTGATAATCCACCAGTGTAGTCTACCCAGTTTACAGGTATTCCAAGTTTCGCTGCTGTAGGATCACCGTAACCCAATTTTTGTGACTCTGTGTAAGCTCCACCCCAAGACACTACAGTAACTGCAAATGCTGAAGTTGTTACAGAAAGTACAAAAGAAAGAGCAAGTAATAATTTACTTAATTTTTTCATGTATTCTCCTATTTAACGTTAACGTTTAGTTTTTATAAAGTGATACTAAAACAATATAGGGTAGCTTAGTCAACAGCTGATTAGGGTTAATTTGTCTAATGTTTTATGTGAATAACTAAAAGAAATTATTTAGGATCTAAAGCTCTGCAATCAACACTATTCCAACCGATATTAATTTCTTTACCTGCTTTAATATCCATTCTGTTTGAGCTATTTGGAACTTTTAAAATAAATTGATCATTCCCTAATAGATCTACTCTTAATCTTGTATGATCACCATGGTATATAACTTCTTCAATTTTACCTTTGTGATTGTTATCCATTTTAGTGTCAGAATCAATCAATGCTCTTTCAGGTCTAAGAGATATTGTAGTTTTGTCTCCTTTTGCCTTTGCAACAATAGGATTTGCTAAAATTTCAGTTCCTGAATTTAATTTCACTTTACATTTATCTCCAGATACATCTGATACTTCACCTGCAAAAGTATTGTTCTCTCCAATGAACTCTGCAACAAAAGAATTAACAGGTCTTTCATACAATTCATCAGGGCTCGAGAGTTGTTGAACTTTACCATCGTTAAAAACTGCAATTCTATTGGACATCGTCAAAGCTTCGGTTTGATCGTGAGTAACATAGACAACAGTTACACCAATACTTTCATGAATATGTTTAATTTCATATTGCATACTTTCTCTTAAATTTTTGTCCAACGCTCCTAAAGGTTCATCCATTAAAACTAATTGTGGATCAAATACTAATGATCTTGCAACAGCAACTCTTTGTTGTTGACCGCCTGATAATTGCATCGGCATTCTAGCTTCAAAGCCTTGAAGCGATACCATTGATAATGCCTTATCAACTTTTTTATCTGCTTCATCTTTTGGAATTTTTCTAACTCTTAATGGAAAAGCTAAGTTTTCATAAACAGTCATGTGTGGAAACAAAGCATAGTTTTGAAATACCATTCCAATACCTCTTTTGTGAGGAGGAATATCTGAGATAACTTTATTATCTAAATAAATTTGTCCATTCGTTGGGGTTTCAAAACCAGCCAACATCATCAAACAAGTTGTTTTACCTGAACCTGAGGGGCCAAGCATTGTTACAAACTCACCTTCTTCAATATCAAGATTTAAACCTTTTACGACTAGTTGCTTACCGTCATAACTTTTATCTACATTTTCAAATCTTACAAAATGATCATTAGCCATATTAGTTTAAAACATTTGTTAGAATGATAATCAAGTAATTTATTTGATATGTAATTCTTTGCTCATATTGCAAAATAATTCACTGCCTGTTTCTGTAACTCGTATTGCTTCAGAAGCTTCAACTCCCCAATCACCAAATTGCATCACTGCAATCATGTGAAAACAAACATTGGGCTCTAAAACAGTCATGTCCCCTTTATATATATTAAGAGTATGTTCTCCCCAATCTGGTGGATATCCAATTCCAATTGAGTAACCAGTTCTTGATTTTTTATCAATTCCGTATTTATCCAGTATTTTCCAGAACGCTTGGGCGACATCATCTGCAGTATTGCCAGGTTTTACTGCACTAATACCTGTTTCTAACGCCTCAATAGTTTTCTTCATGGTATCAATTTTTAACTGATCTGGTTTTCCAAGTAATACTGTTCTAGCCATTGGTGCATGATATCTTTTATATACACCCGATAATTCAATAATAGTTGCCTCCCCTTCGACAAATTTATCTTGTGTTGCGGTTAAATGTGAAGCTGATGTCCCTTTTCCAGTTGGAAGTAAAGTTGCAATACTAGAATATTCGCCACCAAATTCTTCTGTTCCATAAAATAATGATTTTTGAATTTCACCTACCGCATCACATTGTCTAACCCCTGGATTAATGACTTCCATAGCTGTCTTCATTCCTTTTTGAGAAATTAATGCTGCTGATTTCATATATCCAATTTCAGCATCAGATTTTACCAATCTTGCCCAATTCACAAGTCTATCACTATCTACAATTTTAGCATTGGGTAAACCTTGTTTAATTTTTTCATGACAAAAAGCTGTGTAATAATGAGCATCCATCTCTACACCTATAGAAAGCTTATCCCACTTTCTCTCTTTAATTATTTGAACTAAATAATCATAAGGGTGTTTAGGCCAAGTATGAATGTAATTTTCATCATAGACAATAATATTTTTATCTTTTAAATAAGTTTTTATATAAGCTCCACCAGAGTCTTGTGCTCTTACAAAACATAAAGGTTCTTCTGCATCTATATGAACGATTGCACATTGAGCATAATAAAAAGACCAAGCATCATAACCAGTTAAATAATTTAAATTATTAGTGTCATGAGAAATTAATAGTTCGATGCCTTTTTCTTGCATCTTCTTTTTAACTTTTGTTAATCTTTTTTTGTACTCTTCTTTTGTAAAATCCATATTTCTAATCTTTAAATAATTGACCAAACCCGTCAATATTTTTATTATAATTTATCTCTTTTAAAGTATCCCAAATCAATGTTTGATTACTTGACAGAACTACTTTGCCTAATTTTTTTTCTAATTTATCTATTAGAGATAAAACAGGAAGAGCTGTGCAAGAAACAAATAAAGCATCACTTGTAGATAAATCTATTTTGGACAATACTTCAAATAAATAGTCTGGATCTACTTTTCCAATATCAAGGTCCGATGCAATATCAAAGTAAGTTAGTGAAACAACTTCAATATTTTCCTTTTTAAAATATTCTGCGACCGATTGATTAATTTCATCTGTGTAAGGAGTAAAAATTGATATTTTATTTATGTTTAATTTTTTTAAAGCTTTAATAGCTGAAGTAATTGGAGTGGTGACTTTAGTATTTGGTTTTGCAAGATTAACTTTATCAAAAATTGAATTATATCCAGCAGCTATTGTTCCTGAGGTACAGCCATAGGCAACACAATCTAATTTTTGATCAGGTAATATTTCTTTAGCAACATCCGTAATATCATCGGCCATTTTTTTTAATGTTTCGTTGGTCAATGGATTATAACAATGGATACGATTAGAAAATAAATCAATTTCCTTTCCATAAATTATATTATTAAAATCTTTTTCAATTCTAAAATCACTTGCAAGAGTAATTAGGCCAATTCTGGGGTTTGGCTTTTCCGTGTATTTTGGTGCAATTTTACCAATTTTCATAAGATAAAGTGATTAAATAGATATCACTTAAATTGTCTAGTTAAATTTAGGTTTTAATTTTATCTTTAACAACTTTTTTTAAGTTTGGATTTAATTCACTAAATGTGAATGTCTTATTTATTAATTATATGCTGAATTTGATTTTATCCATTATTTAAGCATGAGAAAAAAATATTAAGAATAATTATAAATTAATTCTTATTTTTTATATCTCACACTTAAAACATAATAATTTTAAATTAGAATAAGAAGCCTATAGAAAAAAAACTAAAGTCTGTAACACCTGCTAAATCACTATAATGTGTAAACGAGTATCTTACATTGTCTTCTTCATAACCAAATCCTATTAATGGACCTGTTCCTTTTGCTTCTGCTGTCACAGTGTAAGCTGTACCACCAATGGTTAAGGTTGCTGCACCATCCATTGTTGCAGAATGTATTCCTGCTTTACCAAAAAATCCACTTGGGTCTTTAACTACACCAGATATATCAAATCCATACACATCATAAGACTCGGTTGCCGATGATCCTGAAATTGTATATTTGGCATCAACTGATGAAGTTTGAAAATAGCCAGCCTCTATAGAAACATCTGAAGTAAGTCCATAATCACTAAACACTCTTCCTACGAAAGCTCCTTGATCGTATACGACTGTAACTGTAGATCCTGATAAATTTGCAAGTTCTTGTGCTGTTTTTTCTGCTTCCAAGTCAACTGGACTCCATCCAAATTCAGCACCCATTCTATATTCTCCTTCAACTGCACCTGCAATATTTAAAGAAGAAAATAAAAATAAAAATAAAATAACTATTTTTTTCATATTTTTTACCTTTTTTTAATTATAGTTATAATTTACCTTTTTTTGTCTACCGCACAATAAGTTTTATCCTTTCATCTAGCTTTTTAATTATAGTAAAAATTTTTTGTTAAAGAACGACACATTACTCGTTAAAGTAGTAAAAGTAATTCTCGAAAAAAGATATAATAAAAAAAATTTCAGTCTCTTTCCTCTTTAAATGGGTCTAAGAGCGTTAATAAGATTAAATTTTTGCAAGAATTATTCGAAGAAATTTATTATATATTACCGATAAGATTAATAGTTATCTCTCCAGCTACTTCTATAAGCTTGAACATTTTCTGAAATAGATTCTATAATTACAATATCGGTTTTATCTGCATTGGTAGATTCGCCAGAAATATTTGCATAAAGATTTAATCCAAATGCTACTATCTTTGATAAAATTCCTGTTCCAACATACAAACATTGTTCCCCTTGATTAATATTTCCAATTTTGTTTGATTTATTACTACCGCACTCACCATCTACAGCACAAATATATGCATTTCCACCTCCACAACTTTGGTTTAATGTAGTTATAAAATTCGGTCTCAAAGGGTCAAAATAATTAGCAGGTCGATAAAGTGGGTAGTAAACAATATTTCCTTTTAATGTAGGTTCATTTACAACTTTTTTTTGTTTATCGAGTTCAACATACCAACCTCTGTCTCCAATATCTGGACAACTGGCTCCTGTTATATCGTTTGTTGTATTGTTACATTTTAAAAAATTGTCTGGAGATTGTGTATTACTTGCAGTTCCAAAATTTGGAAAAGAATAATCTTTTATTCCAAACATTACATTATTAACCTTTTGCAAATTTACTTGTTGATCATCTAAGTTCATAAAGTTACCTGTACCACCAAATAACCATAATTTTTTTGTTACAACTCCTATTCCTGCGTCCATTGAATGAAACATATATCTATTGTTAATCTCTGAAGACGCCATGGTATCGAACATTGTATATTTATCATATAAATTAACTGGTTTTCTTTGTGTTGAAAAAGTATTTGTATTTGGATCATACTCAGGCGTTTGATCCATATTGGTTAAATTTATTTTTGTAATTTTTCCCTCTAAATCATTTACATAAACTATTGCACCTGAATAGTTTGAATTAGCAGCATCTGCATTAATTACTATCGGAGAAGATGGAATTGAATTAGTAATATCATTTCTAGAATTAGAGTCATAACCTTTATCTTCAATTTTAATTTCTTTTTTTACTTTTCCAGTTAACCAATCAATCACATAAACATTAGAGCCAATTAAAGGTGATCCATTTCCATAACCCCCTGTTAAAACAGCTACATATTCATCATCTAATATATTATTGTCACCAGCACCATTATTAGGCATTCTAAACACACGAGGGGAGCCCCATGTCTCTCCTAAATATCTATAATCATAATCTTGACCTGCGCTATCGAGAGATCCTGTTTGAGTAATGTTAATGCTATCTGAAGCTGAATTACCTGACGCATCATATTTGTATGATTGATTAAATGTAAATTTATAAATTCCATTTATATTTGCAATAGTTGTACTTGTAGTTACATCACGTCCATTTGCATAAATCTTGTAATCAATTGATGCATCAAAATCTAATGATAAAGACCAGACATTTGATCGATAACAAGAAGTATTTCCTGATGCATTACATGCATTACTTGATCCGACATTATTTTCTGCTGTCTGCACCTCATTAAAATTTGTTATATTAAATCTCGAGCTCGCATAATTATATTTGAATAAATTTGCATTATGATCCACTCTTAGTATTTGCTCACTAATTGGATCATTTAAAATTGAATATAGATGAAGAGGTTTGTTTGTGTCTGTTACATCAATTGTAGAAAAACCTGCACCCCCTCTACCATATGGGACCATTAATAAAGTGTGCCACCCCTCTATATTTGTAACTGGATTTTTAAAATAAGTATCATGCACTACAGGTGATCCATCCAATAAAAATAAAGGTGTACTTCCTCCACCATCAGCTTGATTTAATGAAGGAGTGATAACTTTAGGTAAACTTGGTATTACTAAAGGAGGAACAAATCCCCATAACTCTTTACCTGTCTCTTGATTAATTGCATGCAATATTCCATTGTTTGCTGCCCCATAAACAACTTTTGCTCTATTGGCATTATTTTTAGCAAAAGTACCATAATTATTTTGCTGTCTGAAATAGCTTTCAGTATTTTGCGCTACTGAAGTGGTGCTTGCAGAGGGTGAACCAATAACTGATAATTCAGAATTATAAAAGTCAGCAACATATGCTTTTTTGAGATTTCCTTCATCGTCTATTCTTTTTCTTGGCTCAGTTAAATCACAATCTCCATCATAATCAAAATAATCTTCACCTCTTACAAATTTAATTAAACCTTTCTCTTCATCTAAAATTCCATCAACAACTCCTGATGAATTTTTACACCTTATTGCATTTGTTAAATTATTCGATCCAATAGTTTTCCTATGATAGTCTCCTAGAATATTTCCTGTTGCAGTATAAAAATTACTTATTGAATTAACGTTAGATTGTATAAAGTTATTTATGTCAGTATTACCTGGTATTGCAGTCCAAAGCTTTCTGTTACTAGGAGTTTGTATTTCTTCACTAAAATCCCAACTTTGATCTGATGAAAGTGCGGTACCATCCTCATTAAGATTGGTTTTAATTACACTTCCAATCCATTCTTTATTTTGTCTATTTTGAAATTTACCTTGGTACAATTCTCCTGCGTTTCTAACGTTACTTGAAATTGATGGTGATGAAAATGAATATTGTTTTGCAACTATTGTTTGAACAATGTCATTAATTACATTTTTAAGATCTGTAGGTGTTTTTGCATTATAATATCCTCTTTTGGTGACAACACCGTTATTTTCTTCATGAGTGCCTCCTTTTTTAGCAATATTTATAAAATCATCAATTGCACTTTGATTATTAAGGAATGTATCGCCATATCCAACTGTAAAAGTTAAATGTCCTTTAGTATCAAATAAGGTTTTAGCAATTTTAGGTGGTTCTATATTAGTTTGAGGTGGCTGAAACATCCCGTCTCCTATAATAATTGTTGCATTAATTTGGCAATCTAAATTATCAATTATAGGATTAACAATTCCCCCTCCATCATTGTAAAGCCAATAATATTGGATTAATTTTCTAAGACCATAACCATTAGTGCTATCTAACAGTTTTATATTATCCTCAGAGAATTTTTGTAAAATTTGCTGAGCCCCGTTTGGGTTTATACCAACTGATATATATGCTCCAGGGTTATTCCCTTCATGCCAAACTGGAGAATCAAATCTTGGGTTATTATTAGATAGATTTCCATTTAATCCTTTAAAACCATTAAATTTTGCATTGCCTGATGGCCCCCAATATCCAATTCCAAAATTTGCTTGTTGATTAATAGTTGAGTCTTGCAACACGTTAGATATAGAATCTATAGCACCCTGCCACTTTGAAACACCTGGATCACCAAAATGATCCACATAACCTAAGTCAGATTGATTAAAAATAATAACTTCATTTCTTCCAAAACTTGCAACATATATTCTTTGTGTTTCAGTTGAATTACCTGAACCAATACTAATACCCATTGGTTTTTCAATGTAAACCTCAGGATTGCCCGCAGCATTTGGAGTATAGGCATCTTTTGTTCCAATACTTTTATCTAACCTTATTGTTGAATTAGAATGAGAATATTTACAAACCTTTCCTAAATTATAACCAGTTGTAAAGATTGTATTATTTCTAACAGCAATACTTTGTCCCCTTCCTTCTCCACATGTTTGATCGTAGTTTGAACTTTTATTCCACTGTGTATAAAGATTGCCTGTTGGACAAAGATTATTATCAACTTCTTGTTTTAAAATTAATCCATTTGATCCATCTTTACTGTAAACATAAATTTTTGAACCTTCTTTAACTATATCAATTGCATCATCGAATAATAAATTCATTGGCTCGTCTTTAGAGCAAACACGAGTAGTAACATCATAATTGAGACCATTATTGTAACTGCTGTCAGTATTTAAATGTCCATTTGTATTACTTAAGTTTATAACTCTCCACGCCTCTTTTGAAATTACCAAAATCTTATCTTCATAAAGATCCATGGAAGGTTTGCTATTAAAAACTAACGCACTGAATCCCTTTTTATCTTTCGTTTGGTTGTGTTGACGTAATCCTGTCAAATCCCCGTTTCTAACCCCACTTGATCTTGCAAAAAATCTGTTAGCATTTTTTGAGTGGTTTCCAGTATTAAGGTTTCCATTCCGATAGACAGGGACTTTTGTCGAAATCGACATAAGGGTATATCCATTAGCCTTTTCATGAGTTTTATCTTGAAGAATATAAAGGTAGTCATCATTTTGAACTCTTCTAACTTCCATATTCAATGGAGATTTTAGATTAAGCGTATTATTTCTTTGCCATGCATTTGCAGCAGCATAGTTTCCAAAAAAATTTGGATCTAAATGAATATCATTCTGGTAAGGGTTCCATAAACCAAACCCATTGTTTTCAACACTTGCTGTAATATATTTTCCATCCCCTCTTGGCACAACATCAGTAAAAGGGTTAATTCTCATTTGTCTTCCCTTGTCACTTGAGGACCACCACATACTAAGAGATTTATCCACCATAAACATGATATTAGCTTTAATACTATTTCCAGCACCTGGTGGTAATGGCTTTGAATAAGCTGATGAACTCACAATTAAGGTTAAAAAAATAATTAGGTATTTTTTGATCACTATTACTTTTTAGATGATCTGATCTAAATCACGAATTTTTAGTGCCCATATCGGGTAATCCATAGTCTTGATACTTTTAAGAAATAATTAGAGTTTTAAGATCACGTAAAAGTAAAAATTCTAGGCTTTTACTTGTTAATAGACTAAAAAAACCATTAATTTTCTTTATTCCTTGGGTGATAAAACTGTGTTAAGATTTTAACTGTTAAAGACAGATACATAACTCATCGACTAAAAAATATAGCAGTTAGCGAAAGTGGGATCGATCGTCTTAAATTTAATTATTTAGGAGGTTTGAATGAAGTTTGGATATTTTTGCAATACAACTAATTGGAATCATAAACCATATAATCAATTACTAGATGAGACTAAAGAGATCACAACTTTTTGTGATCAAAATAATTGGGACTCAATTTGGTATACCGAACACCATTTTAATCATGAAGGAATGGAGTCGTGCACAAACCCATTGATGATGGGGGTGGATGCAGCGGCAAGAACAAAACAAATTAGAATTGGACAAGCTTGTAATGTGATAACATTTCATAACCCTATTCGACTAGCAGAGGATATTGCTTTACTTGATCAATTATCAAACGGAAGAGTTGATGTTGGAATTGGTCGAGGTATTTACGGAAGAGAAGCTATTAACATGAATAAAGAAGCCGATCTTAAAGACCAAGCAAAAAACTTTAGATTATTTGAAGAAAGTTTAACTATAATGAAAAAAGCTTGGACTGAAGAATTTTTTAGTCATCATGGTGAATTTTACACTTATCCTTCACCAAATTTTACATGGCAACATGATATGAGCCCTCCTAGTGATAAATTTTTAGATACAAAAACAAATGAAATTAAAAAAATAAGTATTGTTCCTAAACCAAAACAAAATCCTCATCCACCAATATGGCAAGTTGTTGATGGTGCTAGATCAATTGAATGGGCAGCGCAAAATGGTTTAAATACTATTATGTGGATTCCAACAGTTAAGGCATTGAAGAAAAGATTTGAAATATATCAAGAAGCAAAGTCAAAGGCAGAAAATAGAGATGTTCCTTTAGGTGAGGGTGTATCACTAGTTCGGGATATGTTTGTTGCAGAGACAATGGAAGAAGCAGAAAAAATGGCTGGTGAACACATTATTAATTATATGAAGTGGGTATGTCATTGGAGAGGTTTGGGAAATCATATGGATCCAGGTGAAGAATTACCTGAGACTAAACATAAATTGGATTTATTAAATTATGATTTTCTTCACAAAAGAAATTTATTATTTGGAACTCCTGAATATGTTGTAAATAAAATTAATGAACTTAAAACAGAGTTAAATCTTCAAAACTTACAAGTATGGTCTAATTTTCCTGGTATAGATCATGAGGCTTGTATGAGAAGTATAAAACTGTTTAATGATGAAGTGATACCAAAAATAAATTTTAATGAAGGCGATGTAGAGAAAGCTAGTTAATGAAACTTGAATTAAGAAAATTTACAAAGTTTGTAGACAAAACTTTTATTGAAGGTGGCAAGGAAGCAAAAGAACCTGTCTTGCTAGTATCAGTTGCGGCTGTTTTTAAAAACCCATGGGCTGATCAAGGTTTTGTTGAAGATTTAAAACCAATTATTTTAGATCTTGCCCCAAAGTTAGGAGATATTCTAGTTCCAGAATTAATAAAAGAAATCGGCTCACCTGATAAAATTTTAGCATATGGTAAAGCTGGAACAGTTGGCCTTAATGGAGAAATTGAGCATGCTTCAGCATTTATTCACACTTTAAGATTTGGAAATAAATTTAGAGATGCAGTTGGTGGTACTTCTTATCTAAGTTTTACAAACACAAGAGGGCCAGCAGGATCTAAAATATCAATTCCAATGATGCACAAAACAGACTCGGGTTTAAGACCTTATTATTTAACACATGAATTCACTATTCATGACGCACCATTTGATGATGAGATTGTGATTGCTATAGGTGGGGCCTCATCAGGTAGAGCTCATGCGAGAACTGGTGACCGTTATCAGGACATGAAGGAAATGGGACTAGATCCTAAATAAATGTCACAAGGCTTTGACCTTAAGGGTAGTTATTATTCCTATATAAATAAAGACACAATTCCATCAGTTTTTATTCATGGGGTTGGTCTTAATCATCAAATGTGGAAACCTCAAATAAATTCACTAAATGAATTTTCTACATTAACTTATGATTTATTAGGACATGGAAATTCTGAATTAAAAAATGATGAAGTAACTTTAAATGATTTTTCTAATCAACTTAAGTCGCTATTGGATTTTTTGAACATTAAAAAAATAAATCTCATTGGTTTTTCTTTAGGATCATTAATAGCTATAGATTTTACTCTAAAATTTAAAGAATATTTAGATACATTAACTTTAATGGGAACAACTTATCAAAGAACTGATGAGGAGAGATCAAAAGTTTTAGATAGATTTGAACAGGCTAAATTAAATAAACCCATATCAAGACAAGCATTAAAAAGATGGTTTAGTGATAAATATTTAGATGATAATCCTGAAATTTATAGTGAGTTCATGAATATTTTAAACAAAGAACCTAAGGATCATGATAATTTTTTAAAAGCTTATAAATTATTTGCAAATCATAGAGATGATATTAGGTCAATTAAAAAGATTGAAACAAAAACACTCATTATGACGGGATCAGATGACCCGGGATCAACTGTTTCAATGTCTAAATCTTTGTCGAAAGACCTTGTAAACTCTAAATTTGTTGAAGTAAAAAATGGAAAACATCTTTGTAGTATCGAGTGTGCAGATGAGGTAAATATAAATCTTAAGAATTTTATTTATAATTAAATGTCAGAATTAAAAAATTTTAAAATGTATATTAATGGTGAGTGGGTTGAATCTTCATCGGGTAAAAAAATAGAAACTTTAAATCCAGAAACAAACAAAGTATGGGCGACTGTACCAGAGGCTAATGAAGCCGATGTTGATAAAGCTGTCAAAGCTGCTCAAGATGCTTTTAATGGTTCTTGGTCTAATCTTCACCCAAAAGAAAGAGCAAAGTTTTTAAGAAACATTGCTGATCAATTAAGAACGAATGCTGAGCATTTAGGTAAAATAGAAACAATAGATACGGGAAAATTATTTAAAGAAATAAAAACTCAAGCAAGTTATATTGCTGAATACTATGATTATTATGCAGGACTAGCTGATAAAGTTGAAGGAACAGTTGTACCTATTGATAAACCTAATATGCAGGTAACAACAACACGAATTCCTATTGGTGTGATAGCTGCAATAATTCCCTGGAATTCACAAATGCTATTAACTGCTGTGAAATTAGCACCAGCACTTGCAATGGGAAACACAGTTGTGATCAAAGCCTCAGAATTAGCTCCTGTCACATTATTGGAATTTGCAAAGTTAATTGAAAATGTGGGCCTACCTAAAGGGGTGGTTAATGTAATTACTGGACTAGGAGAGCCTTGTGGGAGAGCTTTAACAACACATGATTTGGTTGAGAAAATTGCTTTTACAGGAGGTCCTGAAACTGCTCGTCATATTGTTAAAAATTCTGCAGAAAATTTATCTCAAGTAAGTTTAGAATTAGGAGGCAAAAGTCCTGTAGTTTTATTTAATGATGCTGATCAAGAAAATGCTTTAAATGGAATTACTGCAGGTATTTTTGCAGCAAGTGGACAAAGCTGTATTGCTGGATCTAGATTATACATTCAGTCAAAAATTTACGACGAATTTTTAGATAAACTTGTTAAAAAGGCTGAAGGTATTAAGCTAGGATCTCCTATGGATCCAAATACACAAATGGGGCCCTTAAATAGCTTTAAACAATTAGAAAATATTGAAAAAAATATCAAAGCTACCGTTGAACAAGGTGGAAAGATTAGATGCGGAGGAAAAAGATCAACAATTTCAAATGAAGGCTATTATTTTCCTGCAACTATAATTGAATGTGAAAACCATAATTTACCAACAGCTGAAAATGAATTATTTGGTCCTGTTTTATCAGTAATGAAGTTTGAAAATGAAGAAGAAGCAATACATAAGATGAATGATAATCAATATGGTTTGTCTTCAGGAATTTATACCACCAATCTAGGAAGAGCTATGAGGGTTTCTAAAGCTGTAAGAGCTGGGATAGTATTTGTAAATACATACAGATTGATATCACCATCAGCACCATTTGGAGGAATTAAAGATAGTGGTTATGGCAAGGAAGCTGGAATAGAATCTATTAAAGAATATACACGAATAAAAACTACCTGGTTTAATTCATCTGAAGATCCAATGGATGACCCATTTACAATGGGATAACAGTTTGCCATTAAAGCATTTACTCATTTTACTATTTATTGCCATTGCTTATGGAAGTGCATTTCCAGTCACAAAATTAGCATTAAACAATTCAGTGCCCCCTATTCTTATGGCATCACTTAGAATGGGAATTGTACTTATTATATTAATTCCATACTGGCGATTTAAAATACCAGAGAAAAAATATCTTACATCATTGATTGCTTTTTCAATTTCAATGGGGGTGATGGTTTATGTATTTATGACTTTATCACTTTACCATTCATCAATAATTTCACCTGTGATTGTTGGCTCGCAATTAGCTATACCGTTTGGGGTATTATTAAGTGCAGTGATGTTGGGTGAAAATATTAGTTTTAAAAAATGGATTTTAATTTTTTGTGCTTTTTTTGGAATAGTAATAATATTTTTTGACCCTGAATTAGCTAACAATTTTTTAGGTTTGTTTTATGCTGGCTTAATGGCGCTATTTTTTGGTTTAGCCCAAGTTTATTCAAGACAATTAAAAAGTTTAAATGTCAGCTTAACCAATGCGTTTACTGGTTTGTTTGGTTTTATTATATTAATGATTTTATCTTATTTTATTGAAGGTCATACAATCTCAAATATTAAATCAATAAATATTAACACCTGGGTTTTTATATTTTATCAAGCTGTTGTTGTTTCTTTAGGTGCACACCTACTAATGTTTTATCTATATAAATTTTATACTGTGGGTCAAATTTTTCCTTCATACTCATTATTCCCAATTTTTGGTATTGGTTTATCATTTTTAATTTTTGGAGAGATACCCACATTTCTATTCCTTATTGGTAGTGCAATTGTTCTAACTTCAGTATTTTTACTTCATAAAACGAGTTAATTTAACCATTGTAAAATTTAGATAATCGTAATTTAATTACGTTTTTATAAATTGTTAACAATTAAGGAAAATAATGAAAAAACTATTTATTGCTGCATTTATGTTTGTTTCAACTTTTGGAACCAATGTAATGGCAGACGGACATGCGATTAAGATGGGAATTATTTTAGGATTTACTGGTCCTATTGAATCTCTAACACCAGCAATGGCTGGATCTGCTGAACTTGCTTTTAAAGAAGCTTCAGACTCAGGTTCTCTATTAGGTGGAAAAAAAATTGAAGTAGTAAGAGCAGACTCAACTTGTGTTGACTCAGCGGCAGCAACTGCAGCAGCTGAAGGTGTTATTTCACAAGGTGTAGCAGCTATCATGGGTGCTGACTGTTCTGGTGTAACTGGTGCGATTGCATCAAATGTTGCTGTACCAAATGGTGTAGTAATGATTTCACCATCAGCAACTTCTCCAGGATTAACAACTTTAGATGACAAAGGATTCTTTTTTAGAACAGCTCCCTCTGACGCTAGAGGTGGACAAATCTTAGCTGATGTTACTAAAGATAGAAAAGTTAAAAGTGTAGCTATAACTTACACTAATAATGACTATGGAAAAGGTTTAGCTGATGTTTATAAAGCTGCTGCTGAAGCTCATGGTATCAAAGTTACAGCTGTAACTGCTCATGAAGATGGTAAAGCTGACTATTCATCTGAAGTTGCAACGCTAGCTTCAGCTGGTGGTGATGCTATGGCTGTAATTGGTTACCTTGACCAAGGTGGTAAAGGTATGATTCAAGCTGCTTTAGACTCAGGTGCATTTGATAAATTTGTTTTATCAGATGGTATGATTGGGCAATCACTTGTTGATGCATTTCCTAAAGGCTTAAAAAAATCTTTTGGTACTATGCCAGGTTCAACTGGAAAAGGTGCTGGAGTATTTGCTGATGTAGCAAAAGCTGCTGGTATAGACTCTTCTGGTCCATACACTGGGGAATCTTATGATGCAGCAGCACTTATAGTTTTAGCAATGCAAGCAGGTAACTCTGCTGACAGAGCATCAATTGCAAACAATGTAATGGATGTAGCTAACGCTCCTGGAACTAAAATCTATCCAGGTGAGCTTAAAAAAGGATTAGATTTATTAGCAAAAGGTAAAAAGATAAATTACGAAGGTGCAACTGGAGTAACTTTTACTAATGTTGGTGAAGCTGAAGGTTCTTTCTTAGAGCAAGAAATCAAAGGCGGAAAATTCAAAACAAAAAAACAAAGATAATTATTATCTAATTAAAACCCCCAGTAATGAAAATTACCGGGGGTTTTTTTATTAAAAATTCATTAAAACTTTTGTAATTCCAAAAATTGAAATAATTATAAGAAAATAAAAGACAAATTTTCTATAAGTTTCTTCTCTACTCTTAATAAAAAACTTATTACCAATAAATATACCTATGGGTAAAACTAATATTAACGGAAGTACCCTATATAGAGCTGTTACTTCTACAATTTCAGCATAAAAACTTAAATTTAAAACATAAGCATCTGCTATAAAGAATATTGCTGCAAGTGAACCTCTTATAGCTATTGGTCTTACTTTTGTAATTAGCAAAAAAAGAGATATCGGCATACCACCTAAAGTTCCAAGACCATTGATTATTCCAGAGACTCCTCCTGCCAAAAATTTAACAGGTAATATATTTATTTTTTTATTTGAGTATCCTCTTAATTGTAAAATCACAAAAAAAATAATAATTCCACAAATTGAAAAGTGGACAATATCAGGAGATAAAATTTTTAATAAATAAAGACCTACAGGTGACCCAATTGAAATTCCTATCAATATCTGAAAAACAAATTTCCAATCTATGTTGTTCCAAATATAAGGAAACATGAATATGCTCACCATAACTTCTAAAACTAAGATTATTGGTACAATTTCAATAGCAGGTAAAATAAATGAGATTAATGACATGCATGTTGCTGAAAATCCAAAGCCATTAAACCCTCTAATTATAGATGCAATAAATACAACAAATAATATTATTAAAAATTGAGATAAACTTAAATCAATGTAATTTAAAAGAGTCATATAAATTTTTAATGAATATTAAAAAGTGTTATTCAAAGACATGTAGTGATTAAAACATGTATTTATCAGCCATGTACATGGCCCAAGCGATTGCAGCACCTAATATAATATATTTCATAGAGACTATTTTATTTCTATTTTTTCTGGAAGTATACCTTTTGGTCGATACCTCATAATCAACAATAGCCCAAGTCCCATCATTAAGTATCTAAAGTAAGGAACACTTTCAATTAAATGGATTTTTAAAGCATGTGTATCGGACATTCCAGACGTGAATAAATTAATTAAGAATAATGCAATCGGTGCAGCTTCAATCCATAAAAACCATACTGCAAATCCACCTAAGATTGCTCCAAAATTGTTACCACTCCCTCCAACAATAACCATTACCCAAATAAGAAATGTATATCTCATAGGTCTATAACTGCCTGGTGTAAACAAACCATCTTGAGTAACCAACATTGCACCAGCTATTCCAACAATTGCTGATCCTAAAATGAATATTAACAAATGTTGTTTAACAACATTTTTTCCCATTGCATTTGCAGCTTCTTCATTATCTCTAATAGCTCTCATCATTCTTCCCCATGGAGAATAGAGTGCTTTTTGAGTGACTATTAATAGAGCTATAACTACAATTAAAAATAATCCTGAGTAGCAAAGTTTTACAAAAACTGACGATCCTTCAATTACCAATTGATTAAGAGCTGTTTGTTTATCTGCTATATTAGAAATTAATTCCAATTTGCTTGAATTAAATTTTGCAACTAAATTTATGAACCAATCAGTAGCTTGAAGGTTAACCTCATAAGGCACAGGCCTATCCAATCCAATTACATTTTTTACCCCTCTTGATAACCAATCCTCATGTTTGATTATTGCAATTACAATTTCTGAAATAAGTAATGTTGCAATTGCTAAATAGTCAGCTCGTAACCCAAGCGCAACTTTTCCAACCACAAATGCCAATCCTCCCGCAAAGAAAGCTCCAACAATCCATGAAAACATAATTGGTAATCCAAACCCTCCAAGAAAACCTGTTTTTGCAGGATTAACTGCTTCAATTGCTTCAATTCCAGGTTCAGCAGTTACTCTGATAATTATAATTCCTGCAATAATAATAGCTGCAATACCATAAGTTCTATATTTAGATTTTTCAAAATTTTTTAAGATAAAGCGAATAGCTAATATCATTACAATGATTAACCATAAGCACATCAAGATATCAAAGCCTCCAGCTCGCCATGCTTCTTGAACCGGATCAACAGATATTAAAACTGCAGCTAATCCACCTAATGCCGCGTATCCCATAAGGCCAAAATTAATTAATCCAGCATAGCCCCATTGTACATTTGCTCCCATAGTCATTACTGCAGAAATTAAGCACAGATTGAAAATTGAAAGAGCAACATTCCATGATTGAAATATCCCAACTAACAATATTAAACCCATCATTATTGAGTAAGCTACAATTATGTTTAGATTTTTTCTCAAAGGACCTTCCCTTTAAATATACCATTAGGTCTATACAATAAAACAATCACTAATATAGAGAATGACACAGCAAATTTATAATCTGTCGATAGTAATTGAACAAGAGTTTCTGGCTCCATACTTTCAGGCAAAATATACATAAAAAATTTCTTATATGCGTACGTTATGAATATTTCTGAAAAAGCTATGACGTAGCCACCTAAAAATGCTCCAAATGGGTTTCCAATTCCGCCAACAATTGCAGCAGCAAAAATTGGAAGCATGTTGTTAAAATATGTAAAAGGTTTAAAGCTTTTGTCTAAACCATATAAAGCGCCACCGATTGTTGCCAAAATACCTGCAATAATCCATGTAATCATAACCACTTTTTTTGGGTCAATTCCAGATAACAAAGCCAAATCTTCATTATCAGAGTAAGCTCTCATGCTCTTTCCTGTTTTAGTTTTGTTTAAAAACCAAAATAAAATTGAAACTAATATAAGTGTTACAAATATTGTTATAACCTGACTAGACTTAATTGCTAAGCCTTCATTAAGTCCTGTCATTTCTTTAAATTCACCTGCTTTAATAATAAATTTTTCTCCATCAAAAAATCTTCTGTCAGATGGGCCAATTATTATCCTTACCACTGCTTGAGTTACAAACATTACACCAATACTAACCATTGCAAGTTGCACTGGTGGGCTTTTGCTAACCCTATAATATCTAAATACAAATTTATCTATGAAGAGCATGTAGCCAATCATAAAGATTATTGCAAATGGTATTGCAATAAGAGCTGTTGGCAAAACACCTAAAGAGATACCCACAGATTGGAAATACCATGTGAATAAAATAGTTACCATTGTTCCAAACGCCATCATGTCTCCAGTTGCAAAATTAGCAAACCTTAAAATTCCATAGATTAAAGTAACAAAAATTGCACCAAGGGCTAATTGTGAACCATAGGTTAGAGCTGGAACAAAAATATAATTTAATAATAAAATAATTGCGTTTATAAAATCCATATTATCCTCCCAAAAAAGAGCTTCTTACTCTTGGGTCGTTTAATAATTCTTGACCAGTACCTGAATATTTATTTTCTCCAGTCACAAGCACATACCCTCTATCAGAAATATTTAGTGCTTGTTTCGCGTTTTGCTCAACCATTAAAATTGCAACATTTGTTCTCTTTACTTTAATAATATGATCAAATAATTCATCCATAACTATTGGTGAAACTCCAGCAGTAGGCTCATCTAGCATTAATACTGATGGTTTGATCATCAATGCTCTTCCAAGTGCAACTTGTTGTCTTTGACCACCAGATAATTCTCCCACTAACTGATTTCTTTTTTCTTTTAATATAGGAAATAGATCATAAATTTCCTCAATAACATTTTGAAAGTTATCATCTCTTAGATAGGCTCCCATTTCTAAATTCTCTTCAACAGTCATTCCAGCAAAAACATTTTTTGTTTGTGGTACAAATGAAATTCCAGCTTTAACTCTTTCTTGTGGAGAAAGTTTTGAGATATCTTTTCCATCAATTACTACAGAGCCAGATTTAAGATTTAATAAACCAAGCATAGCTTTCATTGCTGTTGATTTTCCAGCCCCATTAGGACCAAGAATTGAAACTATTTCCCCTCTATTCACATCAACTGAACAAGAGTTAATAATATCTGGGCCATTGCCATAACCCCCTGTCATTTTTATACCTTCAAAAAATGCCATTAATTTTCATCCTTTAATTTTGATCCTCTTCCCAAATAACTTTCTATAACTTTTTCATCTTTTTTAACTTCATCAGCAGTTCCTTCAAATAAAACAGAGCCCTCTGCCATTACAATTACAGGATCACATAATCTACTTATAAAATCCATATCATGTTCAATCATACAAAACGTATATCCTTGTTCTTTATTTAACTTAAGGATCGCAGTGCCTAGGTCTTTAAGCAAAGTTCTATTAACTCCTGCTCCCACCTCATCAAGCAATACTAATTTTGCATCCACCATCATAGTTCTTCCAAGCTCAAGTAATTTTTTTTGACCCCCTGATAAATTTCCAGCTAATTCATTTGATAAATGGGTAAGATTTAAGAAATCAACTACGTCCTGAGCTTTTTGTTTTACAGCTAATTCTTCCGTTCTAACTAAACTTGGTTTTAATAAAGCTGTCATTAATTTTTCACCTGATTGATTTGCTGGAACCATCATTAGGTTTTCTAAAACTGACAAATTTGTAAACTCATGCGCTATTTGAAATGTTCTTAAAATACCTTTGGAAAATAATTCATATGAAGGAACATCTGTTACATCTTCATTATTAAACAAAACTTTTCCTTGTGAAGATTTTAAATTTCCAGCAATTAAATTAAATAAAGTAGTTTTCCCAGATCCATTAGGTCCAATAATTCCTGTGATGGAACCCTTCTTAATTTTTAAAGAACAATCTGAAACTGCCGCTAACCCTCCAAAATATTTAGATAGATTTTCGATTTGTAAAATATCCTGTTGTTGATCCATAAAATTTTATTTATTTAATCTTTTATGTATACTATTGAGAGTTTTCTCTAAAGATTTATAAAAACCGGCTTTTGTTAGCTCTTTAACACCTTGCTCATTTAATCCTTTAGGAGTTTGAGACTCTTTTACTAAATATTTTAGGTCTTTTTTTGAGTTAACAACAGCGTCTTCTGATAAAGCCAAAAATAAAGAAGTTATATATTTTTGCGCATTGTTTCTTTTAACTCCTCTTTTAACCAGCCAGTCTGTCATTGAACTTAACAATTGATAAAAAGGTGCCATCATTCCAGATGTTGACCAGAAATTAATTGAAGATTTTTCATTTTTTATTTCAACAGTTGTTCCAACTTTATCAAAGAATGCTTTAACTTTTTTATTAGGAGGACAAATAGGTACTGGTCCTTTTTTTAATGAAATTGGTGGCAAAGGAATAGCTCTTACAATTTTTGCTTTAACTTTTATTGCTTTTTTTAACTGAGATAAAGTTATTGTAGAAATAAAACTAATTATAGTTTGTGTTGATTTAAATTTTAATTCTTTGATTATTTTATCTCCTACCGTAGGTGTAACTGATAAAAATACCCAATCACACTTATCAACTATTTGCTGATTATCTTTAGCAATAACTACTTTTCTAAATTTTTGTTTTAAATTGTTAGCAATACTTTTATTTCTTGGTGAAATTATAATTTTGTTAAATGAAATTTTAGATGTGCAAATACCTGTGATTACTGATGATGCTATTTTGCCAGTACCTATAAATCCTAAATTCATAAATTTTGGTTACTTTATATTGATTATATTGAATTAATTAATAAAAAAAGAGCCTCTAATTCTTAACAATTCTCTACTTAATTCTTCATTTTCTTTGAAAGGTTTTCTTCCATGAAGCCAGAAGTAGTTATTAGCAATTATTACAGATCCAACAGGTAATTTGGTAATAGTTTTGTTTTTACTTTCCTCTAAGCCATCTGACAATCTTTGTAAAAAATTACCTTGTTCCATATTTTTTGGCTCAGGAAATTGATCTATGTAAGAAATAGTAGGTTTACCATCAGCGTCAGAAGAAAATACTGGATGCTCTACTTTATAGTTTATATTTTTACTTTTTGGTGAGCCCCAAATAAAACTCTGTTTACCAATAGGGTCATTATATAAATCTTCACAATGTTCCCAATCATCAAGGTGTAACATTGCTGTTTCTCCACCTTCTACATTCTGTTCATCAATTTTAGTCATTAATAACCAGTCTGTAACTTCTTTGACATAAGTTCCGTCTGTATGAAGATCCATATTTGTATAAGCTTTTCTTAAATATGAGTCGCTTTTATCCTCATGCTTAACAGTAAATCTTGCATAATATTTTCCAGCCATAGAGTCATGATTTGGAATTCCAATCAAATGAGCAATTGCAGTAGATAGTTTAACTAGAAAATTGCCATTAATTTTTGATGTGATATTTTTTGGACCAATTACAAAACATCCTTTAGATCTATCCCTAATTATAGAATTCATTAATTTGCTTAATTTATTATCTGTCAAATCATCAAAACTTTTTGCAATAGTAAACCGTGTAAAAGGTTTCAGCTCTAGTGCTGTTAAATCAAATTTATTGAAAGGAAAAATTAGTTTTTCAATAATTTCATTTTCTATTTCAATCTTAATTATTCTTTTTGAATTATCGAGTTCTGAAATTGATAGACCGGCAATTTTTTCCATTATAAGTACTCGCTTAGTAATGCCATTATGATAGCAGAAATTACTGTTGGATAAACAAAATTTCTTTTAGATATAAAAAATATAAATAAACAAAATAATACCACTATTGCTCTACTTAAATAGCTTGCATCAGACAACACTCCAACTGGAAAAATAATTGTTCTAGCAATCAAAGCAGCTAATGTTGAATAAGCCAAACAATTAAACCATCTAAATAATTTTGACGTTTCTTTTATTCCTTCTGAAGAAACTGCTCCTAAGAATCTAGAAGAAAAAGTTGCTAATGATGTTACTAAGATCGCAAGAACAACATTAATTGACATTTAGCTCTCCTATAAAATATGCAATAGTCCCACCTACAAGTCCACCAAGTAAAATTGACCATTCTGGAGACAAAAAATAAAATATTGGTCCTAACAATAAACCTAAAATTACTGAGGCTCCTATTTGGATAGTCTTCATTGCTCCTACCATCATACATAAAAAATAAATCGGATTTAGAATTGCTAGACCGATCATTATGTTTTTATCCAAATAATCAGATGCATAGAAACCAATAAATGTACCAATTACAGCTGTAGTCCATGTTGCTGAGCCAATTCCAATCCAAAAATCTATTCTATGTTTTTTTTCAATATTTTTGTAATTGCTTTTCATTATTAGCCATGCTGAGACTGCAATAAAATGACAGGAGAAATAGTATTTCCATTTTGGTTGGCTTTTGTGCATCATTAATGGGAATAAAGAAACAGTCATTGGGTATAATCGAGCATTAACAAACCAGACAGCTAAAAATATATTCAATAAAGATGCCCCAACCAACAATGACTCGGCCATTACCAGAGAACCAGGCAAAGCATAAGTAAGCATTGTAGAAAAAATACTTTCTTGAATATTAAATCCTAAATTTTTAAGAAGAGCTCCAATTGCAATAAAACAACAACCAAGTGCTATGGCTGGGCTATCAGGAGCTAAAATGGATTTAAAACCTTTAAAGAAAAATTCTTTATTAATCATTAGCCACCAAGGAATAGTCTACCAACATCAGGATTACTTAATAATTCATCACCTTTTCCAGCAATAGCTGTTTGGCCTGAAACTAAAACGTAACCTATATCAGCAAATTCTAAACCTTTTTTAGCATTTTGTTCTACAAGAATAATTGTTTTTTTTTCATTTTGTTGAAGATCTTTTAGAATTTCAAAAACCATGTCAATGTATCTAGGTTCTAAACCAATTGATGGTTCATCAACTAATAATACTGATGGCTTCATTACCAAAGCTCTTGATATTTCTAACAATCTTCTTTCACCACCAGATAAAACTTTTGCTGGTTGATTTCTTCGGTTTCTCAATCTTTCATACTTTTCAAAAATCTTTTCCGCCTCTTCGTAAGACTCATCAGTTTTGTCTTTAATATACCCACCCATTAATAAATTTTCTTCCACTGTCATATCTGGAAATACAGAATTATCTTGAAGAATATAAGCTACCCCTACTGACTTTAGTTTTTCAGCTGGTGATAAATTGGTAATTTCTTTTCCATCTATTTCTATTTGGCCGGAAAAAATATTTGTAAATCCGTATATCGAATGAAGTATTGTAGATTTACCTGCACCATTTGGTCCAATCAAACATAGGGACTGCGCCTTGTTAACAAACAAATCAAAATTATGTAAAATTTCCATTTTACCATAACCTGCATTTAAATTTTTAATTGTTAGGTGAACTTCATTTGGAGATAATTTTTTTAAATCATCTGGAGTTGGTGCTTTCCCTAATACTTCGTATTGATTTGACATTATTGTGCTCCCAAATAAGCATCAATTACACGCTTATCATTTTTAATTTCATCTGGAGGTCCATTAGCTAACATTTTTCCATGAGCTAAACAAAAAATATCTTCAGCTAATTGCATGATCACCCTCATATTGTGCTCAATAACTAAAAGAGTGATACCAAAGTCTTGATTTACTTTAATTAATCTATCTATAATTCCATTTATTAAAGTTGGATTTATTCCAGCTGTAGGCTCATCTAATAAAAGCATTTCTGGCTCATTCATTAAAGCCATTGCAAGCTCTAATAATTTTTGTTGTCCAAACGACAAATCTCCTGCTCTCAGTTTTCTTTTTTGATAAAGACCAACGAAGCTTAATAAATTTTCTGCTTTATCTGTTAAATCTTTAGGAATTTTAGAAAATATCGTAATTAAACTTTCATCGCTTCCTTTATGACTGATTAACATATTGTCTATACAATTTAATTTTCCATAAATTCTTGTTTGTTGAAATGTTCTAAGCAAACCAAGTTTTGCTATAACTGGAACTGGTAATTCAGATACTTCTTTGTTATTAAATTTAATTGACCCAGTATCAATAGGATAAGTTCCAACAATTGAGTTAAATAGAGTTGTTTTACCTGATCCGTTCGGTCCAATTAAACCAACAATTTTTCCTTTTTCAACTGACATCGAAACATCAACATTAGCTTTTACACCACCAAAAGATTTGCTGACATTATTTACTTCTAAAATACTCACTTTAATTCTACCTGTGCTTTACGATCAGCTTCATCTACGACTTCACCAAATCTCTCTGGATACTTTTCTCTAAGCCATCCCATCAATCCTTCTGGGAAATAAATTACAATTACAACGATCAGCACACCTAACGCAACATACTGCCATCCTAAAAAATAAGTCCAGAAACCTTCTTTAAATAAGTGAAATAAAGTTGCACCAATAACAGGTCCCCATAGCGTTCCTTTGCCTCCAAGTATTGCCATTAAAACCATGAACACACCCATTTCTCTTCCATCAAACGCAACATCTGTTGAGTCAATATAACCAACTAATCCTCCCATGATCCCACCAGCTAAACCACAGAAGAAAGCTGATATCATCCAACCAATGATTTTATATTTCATTGTTTGGATACCCATCGCTTCAGCTTTGTCCTCATTGTCTCTTATTGCATTAAGTACCAATCTAAACCTGGTTGAGTAAACTGATTTTACTACAACAAAAGTTAACACTAGAACTATAAAGCTTAGAAAATAAAAAAATTGTCCTCTTGATTCTAAACTTCCAATTTCAGGAAACGGAGGCGTTGTGAAACCTTGTCCTGCTCCTATAATTTCTATACCACCAGAAATTTCACCCGCAGCTACACCAAGACCCAATGTACAAATTGCAAAATAATGTCCTCTAAGTCCTAAAATTGCATAACCAATTAAACCAGCAACTATCGCTGGTATAATTGCTGCTGCTAAAAGCCCAAATGCCATACCTTGAAAAAATTGCGTAGGTGTATGCACAAAAGTTTTTTCTCCACCACTTTCTGTCCATTCTGCTAATGGAAAAAACATACCTACTTGAACAGAGGCACAAATATACATTCCAAGACCATAAAAAAGAATATTTCCAAAAGAATTATAACCCATTTCACCACCTTGGATATTCCAAGTTAATGCTAAAACAATTAATATACAAAGAATTGATAATTGAACTTTAAATGCTGGAAGCATAAAAGGTGCAAGAACTCCAAAAATTAATATTGCAGCATATAGAATGATATTATTATTTTTCATTTTAAATACTCTCTTTTTTTAGAAAGCTTAAATCTTCGATAAACTAAAATTAAAACTAATAATAAAAATACCGAGCCTATTCTAAATTCAGTTCCAAGAATATAATCAGCAAATTCTTCAAACATTCCTAAACCCATCCCCGAAACTGCCACTCCTGGTAAATTTCCTAATCCAGCAATAATAACAATCATGAAAGATCTAATTGTATAAGGTAAACCCATATAAGGGTGAATTGTGAATGTAATAGCAACTAATGCACCTGCTACACCACAAAGTGCAGCATTAATTCCAAATGTTGCTGCATAAACTTTTTCTGTATCAACGCCTAAAATCTTTGCTGCTCTTGCATTTTGAGCAGTAGCTCTAATTGCTCGACCTAGCTTTGATTTTTTCATATAAACAACAAGCCCTATTGCAAAAATAATACTTATAAGTGCTGAAAATAATTTAGAATTTGGAAGTGTAACTGAATTATTAAATAACATTGTTGTTCCAAATTCAGAATTTGCAAGAACGACATCTGCACCAAATGCAAAGTTCATTAACTGCATGAATAGTATGCTAATTCCAAATGTAGCAAGTATTGAAATGAATAAATCTCTATCTACAACTTTATTAATCACTAATTTGTAAAGACCCACACCTACAAAATACATTATGGCTGGAGCTACTATTACGCCTAAAGCTGGGTGTATCCCCGAAAGGTACATAAAATAAGTAATGTAGCCCCCAAGAATTACTAAATCTCCTTGTGCAATATTTATTATGTTCATCACTCCCCATTGAAGAGCCATTCCATAAGCTATAAGTGCAAACAAAATTCCAAGCAATATTCCGTCTAATGAAGCTTGAACCATTAAAATTGGTACCTGAAATATAAGTAGATCCATAAACTTTGCTGAAACTTTCTAAATAAATTTTAAAACTTATTATATAAAAACGCTCCCTATTGCTAGGGAGCATTTTACATATTAGTTATTATCTTTTAGACCAAGAAGGTATTGGATGGATTAACTCAGCTGAAGCCCATTTAGTTGGAGCAACAACTTTGTTTTCACATTTATCCCCATCACACATTACTTGGAATAACACCATTGGCTTATCAACATTTTGACCACCTTCTGCAAATTTTATGTTTCCGTAAAAAGTTTGCATATCAGTAGCTGCAAGAGCATCTCTAACTTTTACTTTGTCAAATGAGTTAGCTCTTTCAAATGCATCTTTAAAAACCAATAAAGCTGCTGAAGACTCAGCTGCTTGATAAGGTGGCGCATAATCAAATAATTTTTTAAAGTCAGCATCATAAGTCATACCATCTTTAAAAAAATTATCTTTGTAGGTTAATGTTTTATGCCATTGTGAAGCACATAATGCATACTGTGAATTTTTACCATGTTGTTTTGATAATTTCGCAGCATCACAGTGTGTCATTGCAAGCATTGGTACATCAACTTTCATTTCAGCAATTTGTCTAACAGCTGTTAAGGCGCCTTTGGTGTGACCTGAAACTACAAGAACATCTGGTTTAACAGCTTTTACTTTTGCTAAAGTTGCTGCCATATCATTTAGTTCTTTTGGTAACTTGTCATCTATTACCTTTTTTGAACCTGTTCTTTTGATTGCTTCTAAAACACCTAATCTAACGTCTTGAGAAAAAGCATCTTGCTCAAAAGCCATTGCAACTGAAACTGGTTTACCACCATTTTTTTCAACTGCTAAATCTATGGCTACATCAAGATATAAGTTTGCTGGTGCAAGGACCGCAAACAGATATTTGTAACCTTTAGTAAATAAAGATCTAGATGCACCATTTGCTTCAACCATTGGAACACCATATTTCTCTGTTACCGGAGCGATCGCTTTTGTTAAACCTGAACTATATGGTCCAAGCATATATTCAACACCATCTTGTGAGATTAATCTTTCTGCAAGTTGAGCTGCTCTCTTAGGGTTTGACTCATCATCATAATAAATGATTTCAAACTTATAAGTTTTTCCACCAACTTTAACACCACCCATGCTGTTAATTCTATCAACGGCCATGTTGTAACCGTTTTGAGTATGAACACCATTAGATGAATATTTACCAGTTAATGAAATAGCAGATCCTAAAACTATCTTGTCACCTACAACCTTTGCAAAAGAAGTGGTTGATGAAGATAATAAAATTGCTAATGCAGAAATAAAACTTAAGATTATTTTATTTAATTTCATTTTTATTTCCTATTGTTAATAATTAATTAATAGTTAATTTAATAAAGAAATTAGCGTTATTGCAAGTGTCAATAAAGACCCGCTGAATAAGTTAATATTGCTGTGTTACAACAATAATACCTGCAATGATTACTAAAACACTCGCAGAAATTGTATTAATAGTTTTTGGGTTTGCTTTTATCCATTTAATTAATTTTTGCGCAAGTAAAGCATAAGCAATTAAAGATAAAAAATCTAAGACAACATAAGTTGTGATCAAAATTATAAATTGAACAAAATAATTTGAATTAAAATCAATAAATTGGGGGAAAATTAATGGAAAAAACATCCAAGCCTTTGGACTTGTACCTGCAACCAAAAACCCATCTTTAAAAAAAGAAAAAAAACTTTTTGAATTAATATTTTTAGAATTAATATCTTTTGGCTTAGAATTATAAAGATCATAAGCTAAATATAAAATGTAAGTTACTCCAATCCATTTAAATGCATTAAGCAAAGCTGAGTTTTCTGAAAAAAAAGAACCAATTACAAAAATTACTAAAGTTGCTTGAATAATATTAGCAGTAACATCTCCAAGAGCGGTCCAGATACACTTTTGAATTCCATAATTCATAGAATAGGAAATGATTACTATCCGTGGTGTTCCAGGAGTAATAAACAAAAAAAGAATTATTTGAAGAAATAGAAAATAATTTAAGGGGTACATTTTAAGGAAGATAGTCCAAAAAAACCGGGAGCTAAAGATGGCTAAGATGGACTATCAAGACCTATAATATCATGCTCTAAAAAAAATGCATTAATCATTTTTTTCAAATATAAAGGATTTATGAAAAAAAAAGGTCACACCCCCATCACAAGAGTTAAGAATCCTGAGCCAGCAGTTAATGACCCGGATTGGATTATTTGGGCTGCCTGGGCAGATAGGATTACCTTTGAGGAAATAGAAAAAAAAACTGGAAAGACAGAGTCTGAAGTAATTAAAATTATGCGAAGATCTGTAAAACCTGCTTCATTTAGATTGTGGAGAAAAAGAGTTAATCAAAAAAGTATTAAACATAGAAAAAAGTTTGAGTACTCTAGAAAAGAAATAGCTAGTAAAATCAAAAAGAATGACTATCTATAACCCATGAAATCAGTAACTATTTATACAGGTCCTCTTTGCAACTTCTGTGATGCAGCAAAAAGATTATTAACTAGAAACAACATTGAATATAAAGAAATTGATATTTCTAGTGTTGACGGTGCCATGGATGAAATGATTAAAAGAGCTAACGGTAAAAGAACTATTCCTCAAATCTTTTTTGATGATCAGCACATTGGTGGATACGACGAAACAAGAGCACTAGAAAAAGAAAATAAATTGCAAGATCTTTTAAAATAATACGTAATAAATTACCCACAAAATTAAAGTATATTCAAAAAAATTTTTAAAAGACTCTATTTTTTTTTTATCAAATGTTTGATTTATATATTTTTTGGAAAAATAAAAACTGATATTTACCAAAACAAAACCAATAATAATTCCATAAATTGTTAATTTGATTGAAAAATTTTTATATCCAAAATAACAAGCTGCAATCAAAGTAAGCCAGGAAATATTACTAATAAAAATCTTAAAAATTATTCCAGCTTTTTTGCTAAAAATTGATTGAGTTTTTATAATTGAGTATGACCAAATAATACCAACTAAAAAGCTAATATACTTAATAATCATTTTATATTTTTGGTTTAAAAACTAAACAAACTCCATTGTTGCAGTATCTTTTGCCTGTGGGGTTTGGACCATCTTCGAATATGTGTCCATGATGTCCTCCACATTTTTTACAATGGTACTCAGTTCTTGCATAACCTAAGTGATGATCTGTTTTAGTTTCAAACACTTCTGGTAAAGACTCATAAAATGAAGGCCAACCAGATCCACTTTCATATTTGGTATTTGAATCAAATAATTTTTCTCCACAGTTAGTGCAGTGATAACTTCCTTCTCTTTTTTCATGATTAAGCTCACTAGTACCAGCCATTTCTGTTCCATCTTCAAATAAAACGAGTTTTTGTTCAGCTGTTAAGTTTGGATTAATTTTTTTTGTCATAAACTAAATCAATTTAGCACATGATTGATGTAATATAGAATGTAATTCTACTAATTTATTGAAATCTTTATTATACCCTCCTCCTAAAACACCACAGATTGGTATTCTTTTTGAAGAAAAATTTTCAATTACTAATTCGTCCCTTTGTTTTACTCCTTCATCTGAAACTTTTAATTTACCCAATCGATCATTAAAATGAATATCAACACCTGCTATATAAAAAACAAAGTCAAAGTTTTCATTATTAAGTTCATTTAAATAAAATTTAAGTGTCTTTATATAAGCATCATCTTCTAGATTATCTTCAAGTTCGACATCCAGATCGCTTATTGCTTTTTTTGCAGGATAATTAGTTTTTGAATGCATACTAAAAGTAAAGACATGCCTATTATCTTTAAAAATTTCAGAATTTCCATTTCCTTGATGAACATCTAAATCAACAATCAAAATTCTATTGGCAAACCCTCTATCCAATAAATAATGAGCAGCAACCGCCACATCATTAAAAACACAATAACCAGCACCACCATTGTAATTTGCATGATGGCTGCCTCCAGCAGTGTTGCATGCAACTCCATAATTTAGAGCAAGTTTTGAAGCCAAAACAGTTCCTCCAGTTGCTACTAATGATCTTTGAACAACACTATCTACCAATGGAAAACCAATTTTTTTAATTCCATTTTTATCTAAAGTTTTATTTTTGATATCATTAATATAATTTTCTGAATGAGCTCTATTCAAAGTTTCAAAAGAACAAGCAGTAGGATTATGAAATTTTTTTACTACTTTTTGATTAATTAAGTATTTAGCAAGTTCACCGAATTTATTAATTGGAAACTTGTGATCATCTCCAATTTGTGCAACATAATCTTTGTGATTAACTACAGGTAGCTCCATTATTTTTCAATAACACGAATAGGCTTATCATTTACACAAGCCTCTAAATCTTCAATCATCTGAGTATAAAAAATACTATAATTTTCAGCAGTCACATAACCAATATGAGGAGTAAGTAATGCATTAGGTAAAAATCTTAATTTATTTCCTTCTGGCAAAGGTTCTTTCTCGTAAACATCAATTCCAGCTCCCATAATTACATTGGTTGATAAAGCAATTATCAAATCATCTTCATTTACAATGGGTCCACGTGATGTATTAATTAGAAAAGCTGTCTTCTTCATTTGATCAAACTCTTTAATGGTAATACAATCTTTGTAACGATCTCCACCTTGAACATGGATTGAAATATAATCAGATGTTTTAATTAAATCTTCTTTACTACAAGGCAGTACATTTAAATCTTTACATTTATCTAAATCCAAATTTTCACTCCAAGCCATTACTTGCATCCCAAAAGCATTTGCAATTTTTGCAACTTGTGAACCTACTCTACCCAGGCCAATTAAGCCGATAATTTTACCTTTTAATTCAAAACCAACAGTAGTTTGCCAGTATCCTTGGTACATATTATCAATTTCAGTTTTTAAATTTTTAGATAAACCTAAAATTAAAGCCCACGTAAGTTCACACGTTGGATTAAAATTAATTTCAGTTCCACAAACTACAATTTTTCTTTTTTTTGCAGCCTCTAAATCAATGGCTTTATTTCTAGAACCGCTGGTGATGATATATTTAAGGTCATTCAAATTATCGATTAAATTTTTAGTAATCGGTGTTCTTTCACGCATGATTAATAAGGCTTCAAAATCAGCTAATTGCTCAATTGCATCCGCCTCATCTTCAAAAGGCTCACTAAAAATTTTAAATTCATATTTTCCAGATAATTTTTTTAGGTCCACAAATTCTTGTGAAACGTTTTGATAATCATCTAATATTGCAACTTTAAGCATTTGTAATTTTTTTGTTTGATAAAAACAAACCTAATATAATTAAAACTGATCCAATGAAATGAAAAAATAAAAATTTTTCATTAAAAAATATCATTGCAAATATTGTACTAAATAATGGGATTAATGATAAAAAAATTCCTGCTCTATTAGCACCTATAATTGAAACTGCACCAGCCCAACAATAATAAGACCCAATACTTGGAAAAATAGCTACATAAATTAGAATTAAAAAAAGGTTGTTATTAATCTCAACAATTTGACCCTGCATCATTTCAAAAATAAAAGCTGGAAATAAAAGAATTAACCCAAAGGAACAAATAATTTGCACAAGCGCTAATAAAGATATTTCAAAATTTCTTTTCTTTAAAGATGCTGAATAAATTCCCCAAGCAGTAATTGCAATTAACATATAAATATCACCTTTATTAAAATTTAAAGTAAGTAAAATATTTAAATCTAATCTTGTTATAATTACTAAAATTCCAATCATAGAAATAAATAATCCAGAAAGTTGAAAAATATTTGTTTTTTCTATTTTAAGCATAAAGCAAACTAAAATTATCATTGCGGGGATTGCAGTATTAAAAAGAGAGGCATTAATTACTTGGGTGTGCGCTAAAGCATTATAGGTAAATGCTGAAAAAACTCCAACACTACTAAAACCTAAAATAAAAAATAAAGTTAAATTTTTAGATATTTCACTTTTTAATTTTATGATCTCTTTATAGGTAAAAGGAAATAATATTAGCCAAACTAAAAGCCATCTTAGAAAAGATAATGTATATGGAGGTATATTTTCAATAAAAGCAAATTTTCCAATCGTGAAATTTCCAGCCCAAAATAATGTTGCAAAAAATAAATAAAAATATGCTTTGAAGTTTTGAGAACGAATAGGATTAGAATTCATCTAACCAAGTTAACAAACTATTAATTTTAAAACACTATAAATATAATATCTTATTATAAGTTTATTATGATTTTTTACTTTATTGATTTTCTACTAAGTGACAATCAAAGTCACCATAATCGTTAAAAAAAACACCATCAAGTTCATTGCTGTTTACTAAAGAACAATCTAAAGGTTGATCCAGAGATTGTACCATGTGTTCACTAACATTTTTTCCAGTTTTATGTTTAACTCCTGTGTTAAAAACACCTGACATTACCGCGCTACCAACGCTTCCTGTTGAAACAAAAGTTAATGTGGGTCCAAGAAAAGCTACGTCTTGAGTACATCCTGTAAGAAGTATTAAAAAAAGAATGGTGCTAATTTTTTTAATCATAATGCTGACTAATATATGGATATTAAATAAAAAAAATAAAAATTTTAGTTTTTTGATTAACTTATGTGCTCATTTTGATCTTTTTAATTTCCAATACCGATAATTGTCAAATCATCATCTAAAATATCATTATTTTCTTTAATTCCCTTTTCTAGGGTTCCTGTTTTTAAAGTTTTTAATCTAATTTCTTCAGTGGCATTTTCTAACTCTTTTTTTAGGGATGGGTTTTTATGCTTTAATATTAAATCCTTAACACCCTCAATCCCAATCTCTTGTTTATTTTCATCCATGCACTCAGAAAATCCGTCTGTAAAACAATAAACTCGACCACCATCTAATTTAAAACTTTCTAACTGATAAACACTTTCATTTTTGTGCTTAGCTACTGCTAATGGCATTGAGCTGGATGGAAACTCTTTAAATTCTTTTCCAATTTTCAATAGAGCTGGTTGATGTCCTGCATTAGCAATTTCAACTAAATCTGTCTTCATATTGTATCTTCCAACAATTGAAGTAATAAATGTTCCTATTGGATTACTTTCTTTTAAGTCGTTATTCATTTCTAACAAAATTTCATTTGGCTTAAATTTTTGTTTTGCAAAAATCTTAAACAAAGTAATTGCTTTAGCCATTACCATTCCAGCATTAACCCCTTTGCCTGACACATCAGATAAAGTAAAATACACTTCATCATCGTGTAAATAAAAATCATAAAAATCACCTGAAATTTCTCTTGCAGGAATATTCAATCCAAATATTGGGTAATTTGCTATATCTCTTTTTGGCATCAAACGTTTTTGAACATTCATTGCGAGTTTTATTTCTTGAGAAACTCTATTTTTCCATTTATTTTTTTGTTTCTCTGATTGCTCTAGTTTGTCCATCAACACATTGTATTGTGTGCCAATTATTCCACTATCGGTAAATGGATCTTGTGGAGCCCTACTTGAATAATCATCTGATTTTGCCTGTTTAGTTAATATCTCTAATAATTCATGTGTATCAGTTGATGCATTATGTTCTGAAATATTTAAACCAAGTTCTTCTTGAATTTTACTAACCCGAAGTGGAAAAAATGAATTGATTGTTTTAAATATTATATAAGATCCAAAAAAACAAAAACTACCTATTGATACTATTCCTATTAATTGAATATACAATTGTTCTAATCTTGTTTTTTCAACCCCCATCATTTCGAAATTTCCAAACAAGGCAACTGCAATGGTTCCCCACATCCCACAAGCTAAATGAACAGGTATAGCACTAACCACATCATCAATTTTAACTTTCTCAAGTAATACAATTGTTGAACCCGAAACAATTCCACCGATACTACCAATTAAAATTGCATCAGCAGGATCTACATAAGCGCATGATGCAGTAATAGAAACTAATCCAGCAAGCGGGCCTGTAATCATAAATAATGGTTCTGGTTTTTTTAAAATTAGAATACCCATGATACTTGAAAAGATAAGTCCAAAAGATGCAGATAAAAAAGTATTAATTAAAATTAATGGAATTTTTAAATCCATTGCCCCATTCGCACCCCCATTAAATCCAAACCAACCAAACCATAAAATTAAAGCACCAAGTGCTGCTATCGGCGTGTTACTACCTTGAAACGATTTTTTTGTATCATCTTGTCTAAATCTTCCTGTACGATTACCTACAATTAACAAGACAGATAAAGCAATCCAGCCTCCAACAGAGTGAACAACCGAAGCACCTGCAAAATCTAAATAACCTAATTGACCCAACCAACCGAATTTTTCTTCAGGGTTTTCAAAATTAAACGCCCAAGACCAATGACCAACAATTGGATAGAAAAAACCTGAAGCTAAAAATGTTATTATTATATAAGAAAAAAACTTTAATCTTTCAGCAACTGCACCTGAGATAATAGTTGCAGCTGTTGCAACAAACATTGCCTGAAAGACAAAGTAAGTTTGATAACCCGCAACTTTTGTTGTAAAGAAGAAAAACTTATTACCAAATAATCCTGAAACACTTGTTCCATACATTAATGCAAAACCAAACGCCCAAAAAACTACAACTGCTATTCCAAAGTCAGTTATATTTTTAAGCGCAACATTGATGCTATTTTTACTTCTAGATAAACCAGACTCTAAACACATAAAGCCTGCTTGCATTAAAAATACTAGGATTGCACAGATTAAGAGCCAAAAGGTATCTAAATTTGCTTGTAAGATTGCGTCTAAACGAAATTCTAGTGCAGTTAAAGCTCCTTTATTAGTAAGTTCTAACTGGTCTATATTAGACTGCAGCTTATCAAGCAATATCTGTGTATTAGCTGCAGTCATAATATAATTTTAATTAATCAACCAATTTTCTAGCTTCTCCGGCATCAGTAATAATTTTTTCAACACTTACTACTTTAATTACTTCAAAACCAGTTCCAAGAATTGCCTTCTTATAATCTTCATCTGAAAGATTAGATTTATCCTCAAAAGACGAGACTGCAACACCTTCAGGCCATGAAACTTTAACAGTAGCATTTGGACTTGCGGCTTGAAGTGCCTTGGTTACCATTTTTTGACACTTAATACACATCATACCATTTACTTGAGCAATTTGTGTTTGAGCAGCAAAAACATTGGTTGAAAAAATTAATAAAAATAATGACAAATATATTTTTTTCATAATTTTCCTTTGTTAATCTAAACAATTCTTAACTGCTATGAAGTATTTAATCTATGTTAAAGGTGACCAAATTAGTCTCTTATTTGAACTAAAAATGAGATTTATTGATCTTCTTGATCTTTTTTTTTCCAAAGAAAATAAAATATATAAGGAGCAACCGCAGGTAGAATTCCAAACCAAAACCACTCATCCCAATTAAAACTCTTATCTACAGCAAAACTTTTAAGACCATTCCACCAGGTTAAATATCCTATGAAAATAATCCATACCAAACTTACTGTGATTACAATCTTAGTGTTAAGGTCTAGTTCACCCTTAAAAAAATGAATTATAAATTTTTTAAATTTTTCTATGATCATTTAATAGATCTAGCAACCTTCTCTGGTAAATACTTGTTTGCCATCAAGTTTAATCTTACATCCGCCACCATTTCTTTCGGATACAATATAATAATTTCTTGTATTATTTTCTATGATACAGACATTGTAATCTAACTCATCTGTAAACAATTCCGCTCCCTCAATTAATGCTGCTTCCACAGCATCAGACGTTGCAGATGTTGGGGAACAAGTAGACCCTGAACTAACTCCGTAATAAGATGAGTTTTCTGAATAATATTCTGTTTGTGCTAAGGACAGCTGCATCATTGCATTTTCAGCTGTTTTCTTTTTAGCTGCCTCTACATAACCGCTGTATGCAACAAAACCTATTGCAGCGATTATGCTAATAATTGCTACGACTACTAGAAGTTCAATTAAAGTAAAACCTGATCTCCTAGTAGTCATATACAAAATTTAAAGTATTATCTACTCTACAACTGTTTGGTTAGATAACAACATTGTTTCAGTTGCTGATGCAATATCAAAACATGTGAAAACATAGAATGAGGCTCCATCATCATGAACTGCTGTTTGCCCTTTATTAGTTGTGCTGCAAGTTGGTGCTGTATTTGTTCCTGTCACAACTGCTACATTAGAACCATTTACTTCACCATATGAGTTTTTAAAATCATTAAGAGCGGCAATAGCTGCAGTTGCAACTGCACCAGGCGTATTAACACTAGAGCAAGTAAGCTTTTCAACACCATCTTTATCTTTCATGGCCATTCCTCCACCTTGAATGTTGCATTTCTTTAATTCAGCGGCAACATACTTCAATACTGCAGAGTGATTTGATTTTGCTGCTGATTTTTTCGCACTTGATGTGTAACCTGAGTAAGCAACAACACCAACGGCAGCTAGAATACCAATGATTGCTACAACAACAAGTAGCTCAATCAAAGTAAAACCTTTTTGTTTATTCTTCATTTTGAATATTCCTTATATTAATTAATTAATTTCTTTAACATTTACATCATTTTATATAATCAACAATTATTCAAGTGCTAATTATGGGTCATTTATCATTAAATTTACTTTTTTTTTAGAAAAATCAATTATTTATGATATAGAAACGAATGTCATACAAAATTACAGAAGATGGAAACATAGCAACAGTTCACTTAGATGGTGAAATTGATATGGATGTAACCGAAAAGGCAAAAGAAGTGATTATGCCTTTAATCGAAAGTGGCAAAGAGGTTCATCTTAATCTTAAAGAAGTTCAATACATGGATTCTTCTGGAATTTCTGTTCTAATTGAAAGTCATCAAAAAGCTGCTGAGCTTGGAAATAGAGTTGTGCTAAAGGAAATTAGTAAATCAGTCTTAAAAGTAATAATGATGGCCAAACTCGAACAGATATTAATCATAGAATAATGACTTTTTCTGAAAGTAAAGAATTTTCAGTTCATTCATCAAGTTTAAAAGAGATAAGAAGTTTTGCAAGAGAAGCACTTGCTAAACATGATATCTTTAAATCATCAAGCGATGATGTGGTGTTGGCGCTAGCAGAAGCTGCTCAAAATATTGTTAAACATGCTTATAGTGGGCAAGAAACTTCAGATAATTTAAAAGTTGAAATTAATTTTAATAATAATCAATTAAAAATTGATTTATATGACAAAGGAGTGCCTGCAATACCATCAAATATCAAACCTAGAAATGTTAATGATATTAAACCAGGTGGTTTAGGAACTTTTTTTATAGGACAGATTATGGATGAAGTCGTATTTAAAACAGCTGCAACCGATTGGGTAAATCACTTAATTTTAATAAAAAATTATTAAATTTATTGTCCAATAATTGAACCAACATTGAATATTGGTGAGTACATCGCAATCATTAGCCCACCAATCATAGTACCCATAAATACGATCATGATCGGTTCTATTAAGCTAGCCATGTTATCAACTGCTGTATCGAACTCTTCCTCATAATAACTTGAAACTGAATTAAACATTTCATCTAAATTTCCAGTTTGTTCTCCAACTGAAATTAATTGACTAAAGGTTGGTGGAAAAGTTGGTTCTTTTAAAAATAATTTTGTAAGTGTATCTCCTGAAAAAACACCTTTTTTTACGTTTTCTATTGCAAGAGTTACGACATCGTTATTACTTACTTGTTTAGCGATCTCTAAACTTTCTAATAAATTTACACCCGCAGAACTTAGATTTCCCATAATTAGTGAAACTCTAGCGATCAATGACTTTAAAATCATATCACCGAAAACTGGCATCTTTAAAACTCTACCATGCCACCAATATCTTACTTTTGGAATATTATTTGTAAGATATTTAAAGCTAAAATAAAAAACTAGTATTACAATAAATAAGGTCAAACCACCTCTTCCTCTCATAAAATCACTAGCTGTCATAATTACTGCTGTTGAAGTTGGTAATGCTACACCCATACCTTCATACATTTGAGCAAAAACAGGAACTACTTTGATTAACATAAAAACCATTACTGTGATTGCAACCGTAAACATTACAATTGGATAAGTTAAAGCACCTTTAATTTTCTTCTTAACTTTTTCTCTTTTTTCAAGAGACTCTACTAACTTCATTAAAAAAATATCTAATTTTCCACTGGCTTCACCAGCTTTAATAAGATTGATATAAATATTATCGAAAATATTAGGGTATTTTTCAAAACATTTAGATAATGTAAGACCACCTTCAAGGTTTTTTCTAATTTCTTCAACAATTATCTTTAACTCTGGGTGTTCTAATTGGTCACGTAGCATGCCCAAAACATTTAAAATTGGTAATCCTGCTTTTACCATAGTTGCGAACTGTTTAGAAAAAATTACAACATCTTCAGGCTTAACTTTCTTTTTAAAAAAAGATGATCCCCCACCACTTTTCTTCTTCGCAGCAGCTTTTTTTTTGGATTTACTAATATTGGTAATAATAATTTTTTGCTCTTTAAGCTTAAAATTAGCTTCATCTTGACTTAATGCTTCAATTGTCCCTTCAACATATTTACCTGCTGAAATTCCTTTGTACGTGAATGTTTCTGATGACATAACCTTATTACTCCGTTGATAGAACTCTATCGAATTCTCTTATACTTAAATCTCCAGACAAAATCATTTCTCTACCCATTTCAGACATTGGTCTAAAGCCCTCTTTTTTTGCGATCTCCTTAAGCTCTGGTGTGGTTGCTTTTCTTAATATCCCTTCTTTAATTGGTTTAGTGACATTTAATACTTCATATATACCCATTCTTCCTTTGTATCCTGAGTCACTACATCTTGTACAACCTTTTCCTATAAGAACTTTAGCTCTTGAAGATTGTTCTGGTGTAAATCCAAACTCTTCTAAAACTTTAGGAGTTACATCCGTATCGGGCTCTCTACATTCTGTACAAGTTTTTCTAGCTAAACGTTGTGCAAGTACCAAAGTACATGCTGCTGAAATTAGATAATCAGGCGTTCCCATGTTTTGTAATCTAGTGATTGAACTTGGGGCATCATTAGTGTGAAGCGTACTAAATACTAAGTGACCTGTTAATGCAGCTTTCAATCCGATATCAACCGTTTCTTTATCCCTCATTTCCCCAACAAGAATAATTTCTGGATCTTGTCTTAGGAAAGATCGAAGTGCTCTATTAAAATCATAACCAATATCATCTTTAATTTGAACTTGTCCAACACCATCAAGTTCATACTCCACTGGATCTTCTGCAGTTAAAATATTTAAGTGAGGTTTAGATACTTCCTTTAAAATACTATAAAGAGTTGTGGTTTTACCAGATCCTGTTGGACCAGTTACTAATACTAATCCTTGAGTTCCATGAATTGCTTTTCTTAAAATATTAAGATCATTTTCTTCAAAATTTAATTGTTCTAAACTTATATCTCCAGCGTCTTTGTTGAGAACCCTCATTACAATTCTTTCATTGGTTGCTGTAGGCAACATTGAAAGACGAAGATCAATTACTTTACCATCAATTTTAAAAGGAATGGCTCCATCTTGTGGTAACCTTCTTTCTGCAATATCAAGTTTACCCATAATTTTAAATCTGGTTACAACTGCTCCATAATTTGAATGAAGAAACTTTGAAAAATGTTCTTGTTCTTTCAACATTCCATCCAATCTATATCTCACTCTTGAACTAAATCTGTAAGGTTCAATATGAATATCAGATACTCCTGATTTAATAGCTTCAGCAACAACTGCTGTACTAAATTTTATAACTTCAGACTCATTTTCTAATGCTTCTATATCTTCTTCAGGTGTTTCATCTAATACCTCAGCACTTTCATCAACCTCATAGTCAAAAGTTTGTATTTTTTCTTTATTAGCCTTTTGGATGGCTTCAATTGTAGTTTCTCCCTCTTTCAAGAGTTTTTGAATAAAATCTGAAATTTCGGTAACTTTACCGGCATGAAGTTCGATGTTTTTTTTCGTAATAGTTTTTAAATTTCTCATTAGACTTAATTTTGAACTATCTGAGATCGCAATATGAAGAGTGTTGCCTTCCATTTTAAATGGTGCAATAAAATTCATTCTAATGTAATTCGATGGAAGAATTGATCTTATTTCTGGAGCAACTGCTAGATCTTTTAAACTTACAACTTGTAAAGACTGTTCTTTTACAAGAAGGTCTAAAATTTTATCCTCGTCTGTAATCTTTAGTTCAAAAACTGCATCAAGTTGTGATTTTTCTCCATCTGCTGATGCTTTCTTTATATCAAGTAAATCTTTTCCAGAAATTATGTCTTGATCAATTAAGATGTTTATTAAGTTAATTTCTGACTCTCTACTAATGTCTATCATTATAAAATTCTTGGAGCAATAAACACCAACAATTCATCTAAGTTATCAGAACTTGTTTTACCTTTAAATAGATTTCCAATAACTGGCAAATTTCCTACACCTGGGGTTTGTTCTTTGCTCTCAGCTTGAACGTTCTTTTTAATACCACCAATTACAACAATATCTCCATCTGCAACCAATAATTTTGTCACAATTTCCATTTTGTTTATAGGTGGTTCATCTCCACCAGCAGATCTATTAGGGGTATCGTTATTTACTTTTATACTTAATAAAACATTCCCATCACCAATTATACTTGGTGTAACCTCAAGCTTTAATGCCGCCTCTTTAAATGAGGTTGAGGTTGTTCCCTCAGATGTTGTTTGATAAGGAATTTCTTCACCTTGCGTAACTGTTGCTGATTGGTTGTCTAATGTAAATACTTTTGGGTTTGAAATTGTTTTACCTAGTCCCATAGACTCTAATGCTGTAATTTCAGCTTTTAAAACTGCACTACCCGTTCTTTTTAATATTCCAATTCCACTTGTTGCACCCGTTGCTGCAAAATTAGTTATACTATCTGTTGCAGAACCAAGATTAGCAACTGAATTTAAATCCGTACCATCAGCACTTCCTGAACTTGCTCCAGCAACTCCTCCAATATTTCTACCCCCTCTTAAATAATATCCACCTAGTCTTGTACCAAGAGCTTTTTCAAAATCTGAATTAGCTTCAACGATAAACGCTTCAATTAAAACTTGTTTAGTTCTTACGTCAATCTCTTTAATTAATTTGTCAACTACATTTAAATCTTTCTCTTTACCTCTTACAATAATTGATCTTGTAGTTTTTTCCTGTGTAACTTGAATGGGAATATAAGAGCTGTCTCCAGATCTTTGAGTAAATAATTCTTCTAAAGTTTCTTTAGCTTGCTCAGGAGTTATATAATAAAGTCTGAAAATCTCAGATATAATCGGCTCAACACTGTCTTCTAGCTCAACTTTTCTTCTAACAGCTTGAGCTCTGTCCGACTTGTAGTTTTCTTGAGAAGTTAAAGTATCAGGAGAATGCACTCTTATAAGATTCGAGTTTACGTCAATATCTGAAGCAAAATTCTTCATATCAAGAAGTGCTTGAAAGGCTTTATCCCAAGGCACATCAATTAATTCAGCTGTTATTGAGCCTGCGACTTCGTCACCAACCAATACATTAATTTCACCAACTTTGCCCATTAACATCATTGTTTCTTTAAAATCTAAGTTCTTAAATTTAAATGTAACTCTCTGTTTTAAAAGTGGGAACGTATCTGGAATTAATAAGTAATTTCTTTGAGCCTCTGAAGATATTTTTTTTCTCTTTCCATAAACTTTTTTACCCTTAGCAGGTTTTGGGCCAAGTTCTAAAGTTTTTTGAATTTCAGCTTTACCATTCTGTTTAATATTTTCCTTAATCAAAGGTGTATTGTGTTTAAATGGTTTATTATATTTATTTTGAAATTGAGTAGAGCAACCACTGATAATTAAACCAAAAATTATAATTCCAAATAATTTTGTAAAAGATTTAATATTCATCTGCTTCTCTAATAATATTGTTAAAATCTATGATGATAAATTTTTTATCATCTTTTTCAAAAATAGCTTCATTTAATCTTAAATCTACGAGTTTAATTTTTCCAAGATACTGACCAAGTGTAACTGAAATTACTTCTCCACTAGAATTTACCAATGAAATATAACTACTGCCTTTTCCAGAAATCAAGCCTGCAAGTTTAAATTTATATAAACTCATTTCGTCTTCTTGTTCTTCTTCAGAAATGTTCACACCTGCTGCTCCACTAGCTGAACCTTCATTTCCAGCAAACGGATCATTTAATGGAACTTCATCCTCGTCTATTTCTTCAAGCATTTGTTTAGCTTCATCACTTAACGCTACATCACTTGCTGCTTTATGATTATCACTGAACGAAGCAGTTGAAAAAAGTAAAAAGATTAGTGTTAATAAGATTTTAAAAAAATTCATTTGGTAATCCTACAATGGTTAATTCTCCGTTTACAGTAATTGCTCCATTCTTATCGTTTTGAACAACGTTAATCAACTCTTTATCAAAGTTTAGCATTTTTTTTGCTTTAGATACCGATCTTTTAAATTTTATATAATTTAAAAAATTACCCCTTATTTCATAATCTACAGGTATTCGATAATATGAAATTTGGTTTTGCTTTAATAGTCCTTCTGCTTGTTTTGCAATACCTGGCTTAAGTACAGGCACTGCTTTCTTTTTTGTAATTTTTGAAATGACTAAGCTATGTCTTGATGCAAATCTACTTAGACTATCATACAATCCCTCAACTTCAGCTTTTGAGTGAAACAAGGTTGAATTTTTTTTAACAATGGGCTCAATTTTTTTAATTTGAGATTTAATGGAGACAATATCATTTTCAAATTGCTGTATCTCTTGAATTTTTAGAGTTTTGTCAGCATACTTTGCTTTACGTTCATCCACCATTGGTTTTAAAATCGCAAAATAAATAACTAAAAATAAAATTATTGCACCAATTCCAATTCCAAATTTTATTAGAGTTTTTCTATCAAATGCAGCAAACTTCTCTTTTAAACTATCAACTGTAATATTATTTAGATCCATTAAACTTTCTCCAATTTACACATTATAATAAAACCTTTCATATTGTTATTAGCGCTGTTGTTCGAATTGGGTAACAACATGCTTGCAAGAGAGGCTTGAGATATAAGCTTTTTATTATTTAAATTACTGATTAACTTAAGAATATCCTGGTCATTTGAAGCCAAACCTTCAATTATTATTTGATTGGTACCATTATAATCTAATTTTAAAAATTTAACCCTTTTTGGCACTGCGGATGCAATCTGCGCTAATACTCTAAAACTAATTTTTTTATTAGATTTAATAGATTTGCTTAACTGTAATGCTTTCTTTAGTTGGCCAAGTTCTTTAGCAGCCTTAGAGGCTTCTAAAGATTTCATTTCATGATTTTGAACTACTTGATCATAATCAGCAATCTTACTATTTAATGAATTGATTTGCCAAAATGATAGTCCAAATAAAACAACGTACACTATTGATACAATTCCAACGATTCCCTTAAAAGCAAAATTAGAAAAAGCTTTTGCTCTTTTTTGTTTCATCATTGTGTCTCTGTTTGGAAGAAGGTTAATATTTTTAACTGCTGTTACAAATTTGAAATAACCAAAAACATCCAACTTTCTAAACGCCAAACCTATAACTGTTGATAAGTGAGAACGATTTGTTAGATTAATACTTTCTTCCAATTGAGCTGGTATTTTAACTCCATCTAAAGGATCAAATAAATTAAAACCCGTGTTCACTAAATTTTTTCTAAAACTAGCTAGATAAGTTTCAACATTTTCTAAATTTGAAGTTACTTTTAAATTTCTTATTCTTTTTTCATACTTGGTCTCAAAATCTTGCACTGCTTGTTTCACTTGGGTTATATACCTTCTTACAAGTGCGTCCATCTCTTCAGGATTGTCACTTTCAACTAAAGTTTTTCTATCCTGACCTCTTATAAATATATCTGTTATAATTGGATTATTTTCATACAAAATCATCACGTAGTTTTCATCTAAACCGAACTCTAACACGGCCGTTAAATTTGAATCATCAATGGTACCTGAGATTTGATTAATTTGATCAACTGCAGATTTTAATGCAAAACATTTTACATCAATTATAACTGCGTTTAGTCCACCTTTTTCAACAATATCTGTATAACTATTTATATCTGCAAGTTTTGAAGCAACGAAAAGAATATCCATTGTGTTTCCAGTGGTGTCTCTATTTATCACTTGATGAAAAATAGAATAATCATCCAAGTTATCTGTAAGTTGAACTAAATTTTCCCATAAAGAATCTGTTTTCACAGCATTGTTCAATTCTTCATCGGTCATTAAAGGACTTGTTACTACTCTAATAATCGCACTTGTTACTGGTATGGCTATTGCTGCATTTGATGTGTCAAATTTTCCTTTTTGTAATGCTATTTTTAATTCGTCTGCAATTTTATCTTGATGGTCTAAAATATTTGCGTCTTCGGGGATACCCTCAAACTTATGAGCGTAAAATTTTTGTAAAATCCATTGATTTGATTTATCTGAATTTATTTGTGCAAGTCTAATTTCATTAGAAGAAAAATCTACACCAATAACCTCTTCTCCTTTTACAGAAGATTTACCTAATTTATTTTTAAAAAATTTACTAAAAAAACTCTCTTTTTTATTAGTAGAAGATGTTTGGGGTGTAATATCTTGTGTGCTATCAGTTTTTTTTTTGAATAAATTTGTAAATGGATTGTTCATTAATTTTAACTTTTAAAAAATTATATTATAAGTTGTAAGACAATGTAAATATTAATAAAGAGAAAAAAATCAAAGAAAAAATTTAACACATTATTCTTTATAAGCTTATTAGTGTCTAAAATGGGTCAAATAGATAATTTGTATGCAAATTTTAAAATAATAATGTATCTGTTTTAAATGTTTGAAAAATTAGAACAACTAGCCAAAGACAATAAAAAGATATCAGATTTTCATATTAGAGCCGGATCCCCTCTAGCCTACAGATTAACAGGTGAAATTATAATGGAACAAGAAACACTTGTTACAGCCCAAGATCTAAAAGATTTATTATCAATGAACTGTAACGAGGAAGAGCTTCAAAAATTTGAAACAACTCACGAGCTTGATACAGCAATTAATTTAAGTGGACTTAGATTTAGAGCAAACTTTTACAAAACTATTAATGGACCAGCTTGCGTCTGTAGAAGAGTTGAAAGTAAAATTCCAGATATGGATCAGTTTAGTCTTCCACAAGTTCTTTATGATATAATTGATATGCATAAAGGATTAGTTTTAGTTACAGGCCCAACGGGCTCAGGAAAATCAACCACTCTTGCAGCAATCGTAAATGAAATTAATAAAACAAGAACTGCAAATGTTATTACTGTTGAAGATCCAGTAGAATTTATTCATAAAGATAATAAAAGTATTATTTCTCACAGAGAAGTTGGAAAACAAACTCAATCTTTTGCGGCTGCACTTAAAGCTGCTTTAAGAGAAGATCCCGATGTAATTTTAGTTGGAGAGATGAGAGATCTTGAGACTGTAAGTTTAGCACTAACTGCAGCTGAAACAGGTCACTTAGTTTTTGGAACACTGCACACAAGTGGAGCACCAAGTACAATTAATAGAATTATCGATGTATTTCCTCCTGAACAACAAGCACAAATTAGAGCGCAAATTTCAACCTCATTAAAGATGGTAGTTACGCAAAGATTATTTAAAACAAAAGATGGTCAAGGAAGATGTGGTGCATTTGAAGTTATGAAATGTACAGCGCCTGTTCAAAACTTAATTAGAGAAGCCAAGATCCATCAAATCCCAAGCGTTATGCAAACTGCAGTTCGAGATGGAATGATTACCATGGAAAAATCTATTCAAGATCTTGTAACTTCTGGTAAGATAGATGCTAGTGCAGCAAAAGCAGAACATTAAAGGTTTAACATTAATTGAAACGTTGGTTGTCCTAGCAATCATAGGGGCAATTGCTGCTGTTGGATTTCCAAATTTTAGTAAATGGCAAGTAGATAGACAAGTAAGATCTGACTCTGAAAAAATTGCAGCTGTTTTTACATCAGCAACTTCTCAAGTTGAAAGAGGAGTTTATCCCTATGTCAGAGTTTTAATTGAAAATGGTGTAAAAATTTCTGCACATGGGATTAAGCAAGAAGAGTTTTCAAATAAATTAAATAATGGTGATGATATGGATTGTGGCTCAGGAATATTTAGCTCAGCTGATGAAATTATAAGCTATGATTTAGAAGATATAATATTATTTCATCTAACTGATGGCGGGGGTAATGGTGCAATATGTTTTTCAAAAGGAGGTAAATATTTTAAAAGAACTGGGACAGCTTTTACTCAAAACAATATAAATTTAGACCAAAAGGCAACTCCAAACTATGTAACTATTTGTTATAAAAAAGAAAACTCATGTGACGCAGTCAATAGATCATTTGATACAAGTGACAAACATCCTGTTTATCTTGTAAATTACTCTAGATTTGGCATGATACAAAAGTATAAATGGAATTATTCAGAAAATGTTTGGCGAAGTAGATAAAAAAATAAAAAGAATAACTGAAAAAGGCATCACCCTTATTGAAGGTTTGGTTGCAACAGCGATTATTGGAATTGGGTTTGTTGCTGTATTTCAAATGGTTCAATATTCGGTTAGATCTATTGATGTCTCAGGTGAGAGAACTAAGGCTAATTATATTGCTGGAATGGTAGCTGAGGACATATATTCAGATAAAGATCAAGAACGTTCAGCTATAAAATTTATTGATTATTTAGCTTCAAATCCATGGTCTTTATCAAACAGTCAATGTGGAACTAACTCTCCAACCATTATAACCAACTACACAAAAACAAATGCCGTAGAAAACAAAATGGACAAATGGACATCAAGAATGTCAAAAAATTTTCTGAAATGTAAAGATGCAACATCTGAAAGAAAAAAACTTAACATGTATAAAATGTGTCATAGTGGTTGCGCTTATACAAGAGCACAAGCACATGATGAAATTTATATTGGAAAGATGGAGCTAAAGTTAGAAGGTGGAAACAAAACAAAAAAATTATATTTTCAAGTTCAATAATGAAAAAAAAACTTAGTTCAATTGCAGGATTAACTTTAGTTGAAATTTTAATCGCAGTTGTAATCTCATCATTGATGATGGCTGCAATGTTTACTTCTTATTCAATTGTAAACAGTACTTATAGACAAGTTACAGATAGAGCTAAAATTAGTCAGGCTGGAAGAGATTTGGTTGGACAAATTTTAAGAGAAGTCAGAATGGCAGGATACAAATATATTAATGATGATATCCCTGCATCAACCTCGCATAATCCAATTAAGATTACAAAGGGAACTGGTATTGGTTCAAGCTGTGATAAAGTTGAAATTGTTTTTGGTGGAATTGAATATGATAAAGGTGCAACAGAGGGTGATCGATTTAGTTATACAAGATATAAAATTACTTATGAGTGTAAAAAATCAACAATTATTGATGAAACTGTTCCAGGTGGTGCAACAGTTATAGAAGGATTTGCCGTTTTTAAATCTAAACATAGATGGAATACAACATCAAGCAGTTGGAGCGATCCAGCAACTGATAGTGATGATACTACTTTTGAGGATGAAAAAATTTTAGATTACGTGCAAGATTTAGTCTTTATTCCTTTTGATGAAGATGGAAGGATTATCACAGGATCCCCTGCTCCATCCGATTCAGAAGCATACAATATTAAAACAGTTGATATTTCAATTGTGGTTCGTTCCTCAAAAGCATTTTATCGATCAAAAGCGATGAGAACTATAACCTCAATTGCAACTGGAAGAGATATTTCAAAAGATGATAAATATTTTAGAGATACAATTACAGTAACTGCTAACACAAGAAACATAGGAATTTAATAATGATAAAAAAAAATGAAAAAGGTTTTGCATTAGTTTTATCGTTAGTTTTGTTAATGGCGATGTCTTTAATGGGAGGTGCCTTAATTGTAATTTCTGCTAGTGATCATCAAAGTAACAATATAAGTGATGAATATCAGCAAACTTTTTATGTTGCAGAAACAGCTTTAATTGAGGGAGAAAAATATTTGCTTAACCAATTTAAAGGGCCTTATAAAACAGATGGAAATAGAGATTTATCTAAAAGAGGTTTACCATCAAATAACGCAAGTGTAACTAACCCTCCTCATGCAGATGTCAGTTCTTGTTTTAATAGTTTTTCTGATGTTGATCGATTAACGTTTAAAGCAGTTAAAGGACCCCCGCCAACTAATCCCACATCAACTGCAAAACAAGTAGTCTATCATGAAGGTAGCTACAAAGACTTTATATCTAATAATATTATCAATCACGATCTCGACTCTGCAGACAGAACAAAGGAACAGAACAGGTTAAGTAAATTTAAATATCAATATTTTCTTACCCAAATAGGTCCAGCTCCATTTAAAGGTACTGGTGAAAGTATTAAAGCAGGTGCAACGGATACTGGAAAAGATGGAATGGCCTATCGAATATTTGGTTGTGGTATTTTTGGTGATGATAAAATTATCGTGCCTCTTGAAAGTATAATGGTTTTGCCTCGTTAATCCCCATTTTGGTCAAATAAAACCCAAATTATGCAGTAAATTTGAATTTATCTCTAATCCTAGATAATTATATAGGATAATAATAATTTAAAAATCAAAGAAAGTTTAAATTATTCATCAATGATAAAATTAAAATTATTCAAAATTTCGGTCATATTTCTAAGCTTAGCTTTGTTTCAATTTTCAAATGCAGAAGCTAGTTGTGACTTTGAAATTGATGTTGGAAAAAAATTTTTAAAAAAACATGAAAAAAAATTTGGACCTTTAATTTTTGAAGAAAGCACTAAGTATGCAGAATTTTTTCTACAAGCAAGCGACGTTTGTAATGGAATAGGATTTGATAATATTACTATAAAATATTCTTTTGTTAATAAAAAACTTCTTTCAATATTAATGTTTGTTGAAAATCAACCAAAGCAAAATAGAACAACAGAAAAATTAGTTTTAATGAATTTTGCAAAATCTAGATTTGGAAATTTTGAAACTGGAGGAAGTCCAAAATTTTATAATGGTTACCATGTATGGGATTTAAAAAGAAACAATTATGTAATTTACCTAAGAAAGAATGTTGATAAAAATTTATGGAGAGAAGAATTAGAAATATCAAATTATAATTTTTCAGAAATTCTAAATCGAGCAAAAAATTCTGACGGAATACAGACACAAGATTATAAAGAGAATAATTAATGAAAAAATATTATAAAATTTTATTAAATGTTTTAATTATAAATTTTTTATTTATTAATCCAATTAATTCAAAAACATTGCCTCCTGGAACTGGTGGAGAAGCTGATGTTCCTGCAAACGTTTTGATTCTTTTAGATGTATCTGGAAGTATGAATGATCGAACTCAGATAGGGGTTAATTACAGTTCTAATGTTCAAGCAGTAGCTCCAATTACGAATACAGGATCAATATTAGTCTACTCGCAAAACACAATAAGGCAGACTAACCAGGCTTCAAATTCTCAAGAGAATATTCATCCTAGTAGAGCGGTATTATCTCATGATTGGAATAGATTTAGGTTACAAAATAATGCAAAAAAAGTTGTCTACTACGATAATCAAATTTTTACTTATGATAATAATGACAGAAGGTTATTTCGATATAATTTTACCAATAACTCTCTAACGAGACTTGAAAGAATTAATGAAATCTTCTCTCAAATGTTTTTAAATGGTGATCAATTGGTTTTAATGAACCATAGAGGTGCAAACTACTATGTCAAAGACTTAACAGCGGTTAACGTTAATGCAACAAGATGCTCTCCAAGCCGTAATTCAATACTAGATAGAATTTTAAGATTGGGTCAATGGTCGACACACACAAATTTTACTTTTAATGTTGATGCATCAGGAAATCTAATTGCTGTAGGCTCACTCGATAGAAGAACACAGGTTCAATTATATAAATTTGCATCTACAGGAACTTGCTTTGAGTCTGAGCCGAGTAATACTTACACAACATCACTTAACCCTATTCACACACCTTCGTCCGTCGTTGGGCATCCAACTGATGAAAATCAATTTTTTTTAACAGATTCTATTTACCATAATCTTACAAAAATTTCAGTTTCTGGAACAACAATTACAATTGATGCTTCTGTTGGAAGGTCAGGATCGATTAACGCAAACTACAATCCAACAACCAATCAAAATGGTATAAGGTTTCGAAACCCCTATCACATTGCAATAGAGTCTAGTTCATCAAGAATTTATGTTGCAGATGAAAGTAATCGAGCTGTTCAAAGCTTTGATTTTAATCTAAATTTTAAACATATAACTGGCTTTGCTCAATCCCAGTCGAGGATGGAAGGTGCAAAACAAGCTATACAATCAATTGTTACCGATAGTTCTTTAATTTCAAGTGTAAATTTTGGTTATGGAATATGGTCTGATTTTAGCATTCCGTATAGATGGTACTATCCGATGTTTGAGTATGGAATTCGATCTGTTACTAGGAGTGCAGGAATTAATACTTATGGATATGATTTTTTAAGAAGATATCCCTACAATCATTCTATATGGAATCATATGATACTATATTCAAACATATGGGGAATGCCTCCAAGCAGATTTCCTGGATTAGAAAGTTGGGATAATTCTAGAGATCGAGGATATCCTTGTAGTAATTTAGGATGTATTGAAGTTAAGGCTGACAGAAATGGTGCAGGTAAAATTAACACAAGAGTAAGACAAGCCCAACCAATGTATGGAACCAATGCAAACTTTTTTGCAACACTCGCTGAAAAATATTATAACCATCCAACATTAAGTCCAATTGATCCTAACTCAGATTGTCAAGGTAACTATGTTATCGTCATTGGAGATGGAGAATTTACATCTGGTGTAAACAATGGTTTTAATAAAATTCAACAACTTGCAAATAGACAAAACTCTCCTGTAAAAACAATTCCAATTGCATACGGATCAGGAATAACTGCTAGTGGGTTAGCACAATTTAATCAGTTAGCAATGAGAGGTGGAACTGGTGATGCAATTGTTGCAGAAAATGCTGCAGTACTTAAAGCAAGATTAACTGAAATTATTAGGAATATCCAAGCTGATAAACTATCATTTACTGCACCAGCTATTACAGCAAAAGTGGGTGAAGGTGGATTTTTATATCAAGCACAATTCCAATATAGACAAAAAAAAGAGTGGCTAGGCTCTTTATCAGCAACATCTATGACTGATGATGGGGAACTTGCAAATGATTTTACATGGGAGGCAGCAAGACAAATGCCACTTCCAAGTGGTAGAAAAATTTGGACTGTTCTTCCAACCAAGGATTATAGAGATGATTTAAATAATTTTACTGAAGCAAATTCAATATTAATTAACGAACAATTTGAAAGTTTAGGAATAGAGGTAGGAGATTATCATAGTGATGCACCAACCAGTTCAACAAACGTTGGGACCGCAAGGTGTAGTAACTCTGGAGATAGCAGAACATCTATTCAAGATGGTAATGAAGATGATATTAAAGGATTAATTAGTTTTGTAAGAGGAGAAGATTATTTTGATTATGATAGTGATTGTTTTCTAGACGAACCAAGGTTGGATGATAATGGTAGACATGGATATTTAGGAGATATTTATCACTCTGAATTAGTTGTTGTTGGGCCACCAAGTGCCAATACTAATTTTATTAAAAAAAATGAAGAAGCATATTTTAGATCTACAAATAATTATCAGGCTTTTAAAAATGCAAATGAGAATAGAGCTAAGACAATTTATGTAGGTGCGAACGATGGAGTGCTTCACGCATTTAATGGAAATACTGGACAAGAATTATGGGGCTTTATACCTCCGTTTATAATTGGAAAATTACCTTTAATTGTCAATCCAAGTCTAAACGATAACAATGCCTTAGGAGACAAAGGAGGTTCCAGTGCAATTTATGGTGTAGATGGATCACCAGTTGTACATGATATGTATATTAAACACCCATATTTTGGAGGTACCAACTGGTATACAATTATGATGGTTCCTTTTGGACGAGGTGGGGCTGGATTTTCTGTTTTAGATGTTACCAATCCAGAGAAACCTTTACATTTATATTCAATTTATAATGATAGTGTTCAAAATGAAGTATTAAGAATGAACCATTTAGGTATTGTTTCTCGCTTTGATTACATAGATGAGACCTATAGCTGGCTAGATTTAGATGAAGCGGATACCATTATTGCAAATTATCAAGCAGATAATAATGTGGACAGTACTTGTAACACCACACTTACAACTTCTTGTTATACTGGAAGAAATTTTACACTACCAGTTACAGGGTTAACAAAAACTGATATGACAATATTTTTTGATGGAATAATCACAACTGCTTACCAAGTTTCTCAAAATGGAAGTAGCACTACAATTTCATTTAGCTCTGCCCAAACTTATAATGGAGATACAAGTGGAGCATCCCTAAACCCAAATAACAAAAATTTATCTATAAGTATAAATTCAGATGCTATAGCAAGACTAAGTACGAATTTACCAGCAGATTACGATTATAGTAAATTAGGTGAAACATGGTCATCCCCAAGAATTTTTAGAATGCCAGTTACAAGTAATAAAGATAAATATGTTGCGGTCATGGGTGCTGGTTATGGAGCTACTTCAAAAACAGTTGGCTCTGGGGTTTTTGTTGTTGATTTAGATGATTTTATTGATCGACCAGGAAGTATTGATAAAGCGATAAGTGTTTCAGATAATGTTAATGGTACGAATGTGAGTCATGAAATTATAAATTCTGTATTAGCAAATCCAGTTGTGATAACTGCTGATCAAACAACAGGTATAAACTATAAGGGTGCTTTGGTTTATGTAAATGATCTTGAAGGCAAAGTTACTAAAATAAACTTAACCGATATGACTGAAACTAAAGCAGGTTTAAGAACTGAATTATATGATAGTACTGTTATATTTGAAACTTTGTCAACCTCAACAAATGGACGTTATATGTTCCATAGCATGGACTCAGCTATAGGCACAACCTCTAAAAATCTTTGGCTATATGCAGGAACAGGTGATTATGAAAGAGTAACCACTAAAAATAATAATATTGATAATTTACTCATTGGTTTTAGAGACAAAGATTTCCCTTATTATGAAGATGTAAATGAAATATACTCTCCACTTTCATTATTCGCCTGCCAAGATACTACTGATGATGGTACTGGAATTAAATGCCCGTTAGATAGCAACGAAGAGGTAGTAATAAGAGGATTTGGTCCAGTCACAAAAGATGTAGGTTGGTTTATCAAATTAGAAAATAGTCAAAAGGTTGTAGCAGAACCAACTGTTACAAGAGGTGTTGCTTATTTTCCAATTTATGAACCTACAACCTCACTAAACCAGTGTGATCCTGGTAAAGCTTTTGTGTGTGCTGTTGATGATGAATGTGGAACCAATTACTCAAGTCGTCTTGGAACAAATGATGCCGCAAATAGAAATCAGCAATGTTTATATGTTGGAAGTGGTGTCTTATCTAAATTAGTTGCTTTTGGAAATAGATTATTTGCAAATATAGCAGGTAAATCTACTCAAGATAAAACGGACCTTGTTCAATTAAATAGTATTCAAGAAGATGTTGAGGCAATGAGATCTTCTTGGAGAGAAGGAAACTTTTAATTTTTATTAAGTAATTTTTTAAGCTTATTTTTTACTTTATCTTTGTTTTGAAATAGTTCTTTTTTGATCTTTTCTTTAATTTTATCCTGATCAATATTTTTTACCTTATTTAATGCATTGCCCACATTACCTCTTAAAACCTTATTTTTCATGTCTTTCATGGCTTTATTGATAGTTTCTTTAAGAACAGTTTTATAATCTTTGCTATCTTTAGTGTTTCCAATATTTTTAAACTCTAAATTTTCAAAATTAATACTTTTATCAAGATTTAATTTTTCTGATTTTGCTGAAATAATAATATTATTTAGCTTTAAATTTTTAATTACAAACTTTTTAGAACTTGAAGAAGCTGAGCTTTCTTTATTTAATGTTTTTTGTAAAGATTTAACATTATCATTTATTTTCATTTTATTATTAACAATAAAATAATAACTTAAATTTACTCCGTTAATTAAAATTTCATCAATTTCAATTTTATCGCTAAATATAGAAGAAGTGTTTAATTTTGCAGATGCCTTCTTTAATAAAATTAAATGACCAGGAAAATCTTTATTTTGAATTTTTAAGTCTTCTATCTCAGCACTTCCACTTAGATAGCTAATATTTAAATCTCCTATAGTTGTTTTTCTATCTAAGGTATTTGTAATATTACTTTCAAGAGATCCTTTAATTATACTATCACCTACAAATTCAACCAAAACATAAACAGCAAGAATTAATATAACTAAAACTGAGATTATTTTTTTCATATTTACTTTGATGACATAAAAGTTCTAAATATTTTTGTCAATTCAATATTTTGATCTGAATATCTAAAACTTTCATACAAATTGAAAAATGATCCATATTTATTTTGGGTATGTAATTTTAATTTATTAATAATTTGTTGATGAGTATCTGAATTTAATACCTTTTTTTCTTTTTTACTTTTCCAAACTATAAAATTAAATAATAAATTAATGATAGCTGTTCTATTAATTTTAAATATAATTTTAAGGGCTAAAAATATGAAGACAGGGGCAAAAATCCAAATAAATATTTTTGAAAATTTTAAATTAAATATTTCTTCAATAAATGAAATTCGTTTATTATTATCATAGGACAATAAGTGTCTTGTCCAAACAAAATCAGCATACCCAATATAATAGCTCATTAATTTAAAAATTTTAGATGGAAATAATGAACCACCTTCAATTTTTTCATCATTAAAGACATCATTTAGAGAATTTCTTACATTTAAAGCTGGTATAACTGAAGTGGGATCAACTCTAACCCACCCTCTGTCATCTAACCAAACTTCTGCCCAAGCATGAGTGTTTTTCTGTTTAAACTCATAAAAATCACCAACTGTATTAAGATCTCCCCCATAATACCCAGATACAATTCGACTTGGAATATTTGCAAGTCTTGAAAGTAGCACAAAAGTCCCTGCATAATATTCACAATATCCCTCTTTTAACTTTAAAAAAAAGTCAGCGTAGTTGTTACCAGCATCTACTTCGGGATTTAAGTTATAAAAATAAGTGCCATCTGCAAAAGTATTTAAAATATGATCTAAAAATTGGATATTCGATTTATTTTTTTTATTTATATTGACCCAATCAACTAGATCTTTTGAAATGGTATCAGGTAGATCAATATAATAATTTTTAATCTCATCGCTGAGTTCATATTTTATATTGTATTTTTGAAATTTTATTTGTTGTTTTCGATCAATAGGCTTTTTACTTATAAAAGTTTGATTATAAAAATCGTTAGATATATTGATTGTATCTGAGATGGGTTCAGAATTATTTAGGGATGGGATCCATCTTCTTTTATAAGGTTCTAAAATTATCTCATAGGCATCACTTATTTTATTCAAGTTTTTTATTTTAAGTGAATTTTTAAATTGATTATAAAAATAAAGCCCAGATGTTGGTCTCCATGATTTATCTGGTTCCATAAAATCAAATATTTTAACTCTAAAATATAAATCTTCCTTTTTAAAATCTTGATTAACTAAAGTGAAAACTTTTTCATCAGAATTAGAAAACTCTTCAAATGATCCTAATTGAATAGTATCGGGTATCCCTAAAGAGCTTCCTGATGGATTAAATAATCTAAAATTTATTTCTGCACGAGGGAAGATTAAATAGAAAATGATAATAACTGGAAAAATAGTTAATCCAAAACTTAGATATTTTAATACATTTTTAAAATTAAAATCCATCACTTCTTTTTGTTGAATGAGATACAAGTTAACTACAGATAGAATAATTATAGATAGTGCAATTACCGAACTTAAAATATCCTGTCCATTAATCAGACTTGTAATACTGATGATCATACAAATTAGACAAAATGATAATTCATTATTCTTAGTATTTATTTCAGCATACTTAACGATAAGTAAAACGCCAAGGCAGTGAATAAAGAATTCTTCAGAAAAAATATACCGATCAAAAGTGAATTGTAGATACAATAGTCCTAATGCATAGAGACCTGTGAGAACATTTTTATATTTAAATTTTAAATTAAACAAAAATATACTAATGACTATTAATGCAGCCCAGAATATTTTATTAGTTAAAGATAAATTCTCAGAAATTGATACCAAGCATAATAATAAAATTGAAAAGGATAAATATTTTAAATCTAAAATCTTAGTTCTGGACATTTGCTAAATATTTTAAAATCTGTTTTAAAGAATTTTCATTTTGATTAAGATAAAAAGTTTGATCTAAGTGTTTAACAGTTAAATTGATCTTATTTTTATAATAGTGCTGAACAATAAAAGTTACATATCCCAATAAAGTTTCAAATTCTATACTTTGGTATAAATCTAAATTTAAAACTGATTTCTTTTCTTTCTCTGGTTGCTCAAATTTTTTAATATATTTTTTATTTTTGAAAGTTGATTTTTTCCAGGCGATTTTTGAAAAATCATCACCATTTTTATAATCTTCAATTCCATCAAACTCATCCAATGTGTGTCCATTTAAATTTATATTAAATTCATTCAATAAATCTTGATTGGGTTTTAACATTCTAGGAAAAACAATTAATTTACTTTCGCTATCAAAAAATCTTTTTGTTCTTATAATGCCAAATGGATAAGTCGATTTTAATCTTAATCTTTGAATTTTAAATGCACCTCTTTTTTCATTAAAAAATGGTATAAAAATTTTATTAAATCTTTTTAAAAAATTAAAGTTTCCAATAGTTTTATCCTGATAAACTAAATCAATATTTAATTTCTTTTCATTAGTATCATTTAAAATTTGTAAGTAAATTTTTTCATATTTATTTTGTTCTAAAAAATATTCATCTTTCCATTGAATATCCAAATGATTTAAATTTTGATTAGAGATAAAAATTGAAATAAAGAATATAAAAAAAATAATAATTGACAACAGTAAAGCAAAGTTATTTTCATAAAATACAGATATTAAAAAACAAAAAAAAACTAGTACCCCAACACTAAGACCATTTAAATTTGGATAAATAATAATTTTAGATCTATTTTTATTTAAGATATTTTCAAATATTTGGTGATTAAAAATTCCTTTAATAGCTGAAGCTATCATTTCTTAATATTGATTTTGTTAAGTATTTCGTTGATGACAAAATTCTTCTTTTCTTCTTGTTTTAGAAACTTAATTCGATGTTTTAGAACGTAAGGTAACAAGTCTTTTATATCCTGATGTGTTACATAATTTTTTGAATGAATCATTGCCCACCCTCTTCCAAGATCAATAATTTGTTTAAGACAACGTGGGGAAATATAAATTTGTTGATCTAAAGAACGAATTGTCTGTTCAATTTCTAAGACATAATTATAAATTTCATCACTTACATTAACTTGATTTTTTTTATCTTTTATTTCTCTCCAATTTATCTTTTCACAATTAATATTATCCAAATCAATATTATTTTTTAACATTAGTATCTTATCTTGATCGTTTAATTCAGAAAGTGAAAATGAGATCATAAATCGATCTAACTGACTATCTGGAAGAGTGCTTGTTCCTGAGCTATCCATTGGATTTTGAGTAGCAATTACAAAAAAAGGATCTGGTAATTTATAAGTCTGCCCATCTATTGAAATATTCTTTTCTTCCATCGCCTCTAAAAACGCACTTTGAGATTTTGGGCTTCCTCTGTTTAATTCATCAGCTAAAACAATATTTGTAAATATTGGTCCTTGTTGAAAATTAAGCTCTTCATTTTTAAAAATATTAAATCCTAAAATATCACTTGGCAATAAATCTGAAGTAAATTGAATTCTCTTAAAGTTTAGTCCTAAATTTAATGTAATTGTTTTTGCAAATGTAGTTTTACCTGACCCTGGGTTGTCTTCAATGAGCACACTGCCCTCAGATAATATAGCAGCTAATGTAAGTTTGATTTTATTTTCATTTCCAACAACTATTTTTGAAACTTGTTTAATTAAATTATTGAGCATTGTTTAATACTATTAGAATATAGATTCGATTTATGTTTAGTAAAATCAAATATAATAAATTTCAAGTAATAATATACGAGTAAAATTGTACTCAGAATTACATATTAAAATTTTATATTACTATACTAGAAGGGTTGATATTTCGGGTATTATAATGAAAAAAATTCTAAAAAATTAGTTGATACAATTCAAAACCAAATAAATTCAATTTAAACATTTAAACTTAACAATTAAGATAATTTGATCATATTGGGTTCTTTAGAAATTTTTTTGATTATAAGTAATAAATATTCTTTATAAATTCACCATGATTTATTTACGATTATTATTTATTTTTTTAATTTTAGCACTTACTAATTCAGCATTAGCAAAATCACTTCCTCCAGGATCAGGAAATTCAATTCCAGCAAATATTTTATTTTTAGTCGATAAATCTAATAGTATGTTTGAACCAGCGGATGGACTAGATGCAAAAAATGGTGACAGCATGAAAGGCGCGCCTGTTGATGTTGTTGGAAATTTTAATGGTAATTATTTTTCTGCAATGACTGCAAATATGGGAATTAACTATTGGAATCCTTATACGGACAAATGGGTAACTGCTGATAGTATTTTTGGAAAAAGAAATGGGATTGTCTTAAATGATAAAAAAGGAAATTTAGATTACACTAAATCAATTGATATATATGGGGGTTACATTTATGCAGTTGTCGATAGATCTCATACAAAGACAGGTTCTTCATCTGCTTTGATGTCTATCAATAAAAATGAAAAAAACGAAAATAGATTTTTTACAGCAAAAGCAAATTCTTCAAACGGAACTTTTAAAGACTCCAGTGCACCAAAAGATATGAGAAATAAAGGTGCAGCCACTATGTTTACTGGTGTTGGAGCAATGAGCATCAATCAAAATACTGGTAAACTTTTATATATAACAAAGAAATCATGGACTGTAATCACGCTCAATGGACACCTTTCATCAAATAATTGGATGAAATGTAGTGTGGCCTTATCAACACTGGATCGTTTGGATGACGCAATTGATGTGGCTAGAATTGGAACTAAAGATTATCTTTTTAGTAAAGATGGTGTAAACGGAAACTTATATAAATATGAATTAAATAGCTCAGGTTGCCCAGTTGGATCTAGCTTATATTCAGCTCAGAAAGATACTGAGTGTGGAAGAGGAAAAGGTGACAGCATCGTTTATAGTAATGGTTTCATTTATACATCAGGTTTTAATAGGCATAAAATTTGTAAGCATCAAGATAACGGCTCAACCGTAAAACTTATTAAATCTGTAGGTGTAGCTGAAGGTTATAAAACCGATACCAATGGAAATGAAGATCCTTATTTATACTATCCAAGAGGTATTGATATTGGAAATGGAAATGCGGCAGATCAAAATTTAATTTATGTTGCTAACTCTGAAAGACTAGAAATAACTGTTCTTAAAAAAGATGACTTAAGTTTTGTTAGAAGCTTTGGAAATAAAGGAGTTTCAAGAATTACGGGTGCAAAAGATGCAATTAAATCTGTCTTAAGTGATTCTTCTATTTTAACTCAAGCAAACTTTGGACTAGGGCTATGGAATGGTGGATCAGTAAGTTTTAATGGTTTTTATAAACGAGGGCAGCCTATTTTTAATGCTCCAGTTAATCCAAGCGAGGATGCTTATATGGCCGTAGGAATTAATCCACTGGGATCTGAGCAAATATTAAATTTTTTAAGTACAGATTTTGCTCTTCATTATGGTACACATGCTAGAGGATTTGCTGATTTAGCAAATAAATATTTTAATTATTTTGATCCAACAATTAATCCACATAATTCTGAACTGGATTGCCAAACTACTGCTATTATTCTTATTGGAGATGGAGAGTGGAAGGATGATACTCATAGGTATGCTAAATCAAAAATTTCAAGTCTTTTTAGAACAAAAAAAATCAAGACTTATTCAGTTGGATATGGAAGTGAAGTTGTCGGTAAAGCCTCTGTAGAAAAAAGATTTAAGGAAATTGCAATAGCAGGTGGTACGGAAATAGGAGGTGAAAAAGGATTTTTTGTCGCTCAAACACCAGAAGATCTAAAAACAGTTACCAATTCAATTGTTAGAGAAATTATATCACAAACAGTTGCTATTTCGGCCCCTTCTATATCAGCAGAAGTCTTATCAGAAGGTGAGTTGTATCAAGCAAAATTCCAAAACAGAAATACAAAAGAATGGTGGGGAACCATTATAAAGACAGAATTAACATCTGATGGCGAGGCGTATAGTGGGTCATTAACTACCGGAGATGGTTTTAAATGGAATGCAGCCAAACAAATGAAAAACCCAGACAGTCGAAAAATTTGGACTGCATTACCTGGTGCGGATTATACGTCTGATTGGAATAATTTTAATGTTAACAATGTTTCTGAAATTAGAGGATTATTTGAAAAAACTGGCAATCAAATACAAGAATATCATAGCAAGCTTAGTGTATCAGCTGGTCGTGAAAATTTATTAAGATGTAAAAATAATTCTTTAGTAAGAGATGGAACAAACAATGATGAAGATAAAGGCTTAATAAACTTTATTAGAGGGGAAGACTATTTTGATTACGATGGAGATTGTAATTTAGATGAGTATAGAACTGTAGAAGATAAAATAAAAAGTGGTGGAAACTTCAAAGCCTATATTGCAGATATTTATAATTCACAACTTGTAACTGTTGGAGTTCCTTCAGCAAGAAGATCTTCTGAAAAAAAAAATGAAGAAGCATATTTTAGAGCTAAGAATAATTATTCAGCTTGGGCTGATAATAATACGCCAAGAAGAGAGGTAATTTATGCAGCAGCTAATAATGGGATTTTGCACGCTTTTACAACAGACACAGGAGAAGAGTTGTGGGGATTTGTTCCACCACTTGTAATTCCTAAAATGCCAAAGATGATAAATCCAAATTATAATCAGGATGATGGTGGAGGATCAAACCCATTATTCTTACTCGATGGTTCAATTACCGTCCATGATACTTATTTTTATCATCCAGTTTTAAAAAGAACTGATTGGTTTACATTATTAATGGTAACTTATGGAAGAGGTGGTTCAGGATTTACCTTATTGGATGTCACTAATCCATTTAAACCTTATCATATTTATTCAGTATTAAACGATCCAGCAGCACAAAAAATTTTTCATGCTTCAGAAAATGGAGAGATTTCTGAATTTTCATATAGTTCAAAAAGAGTTTCCATTGCTGATTTTAAAGAAACTTATAATGCAATTACCAATAAAGAAAGTGGTACTACGAATATTTGTGATAGCACAGGTACAACTTCTTGTTACAAAGGAAAAAAATGGACTTTAGTTGGAGATACAATTAACAAAACAAATCTAACAATCCTAGCAGATGGAATAGATGTTACAGCAAGTACAAATCTACAAAACTTAGATGGAAATACAATTTTTACTTTTTCTAAAGATTATCTTTTTGATACACTTGGAGAATCTAAAATAAGTCCAATTCCAAATTCTACTATCAGTATAATCCAAATTGGTGATATAGCTGCAGGAGGAGGAGATTTTGATTACCGATATTTAGGTGAAACATGGTCATCCCCTAGAGTAATTAGGATACCAAATAAAGGCAGAGGGGATAATGATATTCTAGATGATGAGTACGTTGCAGTTATGTCTGGTGGTTATGGTTATCCATATCCAAAAATTGGATCTAATGTTTATATAATTGACTGGTTGACAGGAAAAGTAAAAAAGAGAATAGATATAGAAGATACTCCAAATGATATTGTAAACTCCTTACCATCAACACCAGTAGTAATTAACGCAAGAAATTCAGGTGAAGCTGAATATACAGGTGCTTTAGTCTATTTATCGGATTTAGAGGGCAAGATTACTAAAATTAATTTAACTAATATGGAATATGAGCATGCTTATGATCCAACAAGTGACTCATTATCATCTAAATCTCTACCAATTGATTTATATGATCAAACTACTTTAATTAACCTTGAAGCCAGTAGATTATTCAATAATAGATTCATGTATCATTCTTTAGAGGCTGGAATTGGCACAAAATATAAAAAACTTTGGCTGTATGGAGGAACAGGAGACTATTTAAATCTTAATGATGTAATGGTTAATCCCGCATCTGTTGACAACTTAATGTTTGGAATTAAAGATGCGCACTTTCCTTTCTTTGGTCATGTTAATGATGTAGCAACAGCAGATAAATTAACAAACTGCAAAGATACCACATCTGATAGTACAGGTGCAAACTGTCCTGAAAATGCAGATCTTGGTTGGTATATAAAATTAACAGATCAAAAAAAGGTTGTAGCTGAACCATCACTTGCAGATGGTACTGTCTACTATCCAATTTATAAACCAAGTAGTAAAAATAATTTATCTTGTGGTTCGGGTGATGCATTTATTTGTGCAGCTGATGCAGAATGTGGAACAAATATTTCGAGCAGGTTTCCAGGTAATCCAAACAAACATAAAGGAGAGGAATGTTATTTTGTTGGAACGGGTGTTTTATCTAAATTAGTTATTCATGGATCAAAAATTTATGCAAATATTACAGAAAAATCAGAAAATCCAAATAAAGATGACCTTGTAGTCATAGAGTCGTTAAGCAGTGGAGTTAATAAATATAGAAGTAGTTGGAGAGAAAACTTTTAACCAAAGTTATTATAGCTAGTTAAAAAAACATAATCTTAAACTGTTCAATAAAAATAATATACACAATACATCCTATAATAATAAAAGGACCAAAGGGAATTTCTGAGGTAAGTTTTTTACTTTTATTCATCAAACTTGGTGTAACTGTTATAAGTGCAACTACGGAAGAAATAAATATTACAAATGGTATTGAAATCCAGCCAAACCAAAAACCAATAACTGCTAATAATTTCGCATCCCCTAAACCCATTCCTTCTCTATTTCTTATTACTTTGTATAAAAATATAATTGACCAAATAATTCCATATCCAAAAATTCCTCCAATCAGAGAATGAATATAATTAGGAAATAAGTCGTTTAAATTTGGATCAAATGATTTAACAAATCCTAAAAACATCATTGGAAAAGTTAAACTATCAGGAATTATAAAATGTTTTAAATCTATAAAAAAAATTATAAGAAATGATAAGCCTAAAATAATTAACAACGGTGTGGTTAAAGATATTCCATATAAGGTATAAATTATCAAAAAAATAAAAGCACTTATTGTCTCTACAAGTGGATATTGAAATGAAATTTTTTTCTTACATTTCCTGCATTTTCCTTGAATTAATAAATAAGATAAAACTGGGATATTATCGTACCAATTAATTTGTTTTTTACATTTAGGGCAAAAAGATCTGCCAGATACCACTCCTTTTTCAAGAGGCAATCTATAAATACAAACATTAGCAAAACTGCCCCAAAGAGCTCCAATTACAATAATAAATATGAGATCCACTGAAATTTTTTTAATTATATTTTAAATTGACTTGATAATTCAACAAAACCATCTATTAGAAATTGAACAATCACTACTGCGTCATGCAAATGAATATATAAGTTTGGTGTATAAAATATAATTTCCATGTTTGATAAATTTATCAAAAAGAGGTTAAAATACTAGCTAATAAAATGCTTTTTTTTAAAACAAATAAACCAGAGCCATCAAAAGACAGCGAGGTGTCTCAAGATAATATTGATTTGCAAATAATTAATAAAATGAACCAAGAGTTTGCAATGTCTCTTGATTTAGATGAAACCTTAAACACAGCTTTAAAGCTAATTATTGATAGATTGAATGCTCAAGCTGCAAATATTTTTTTAATCAACAATAAAACAAAAAAGTTTGAATGTATCGCATCACAAAATCAAGACCATTTAGATGAATATCAACTCGATTTAAAAGATGGAGTAATGGGAAAAGCTGTAGAACAAAAGAAATGCATTAGAGTTGGGGATGTTAGAAAAGATGTACGAGAAATAGCTGAGTTTTATTTTGATCTTGATAATAAAACAAATTTTACAACTTTTTCAGTTTTATGCTCTCCTCTCATTGCGGCCAATAATTGTATTGGAGTTATTCATTGTTTAAATAAAAAAACTAATGATAAATTATTTAAAGAAGATGATAGAAAGCTTTTAGAGTTACTATCAACACCTGCCGCACTTGCAATTAGAAATGCAAAAATGGCTCAGGAAATGATTGAGCAAAATAAAATGCAAAAAGAAGTAGAGATTGTAGGTGAAATTCAAAAATCTCTTTTATCCTCTAATAAGAAAGAGCCTTTTCCGTTAGCTGGGATAAATATTCCTGCAAAAGTAATCTCAGGAGATTTTTATAATTTTAGTGACCTGGGTGATGGTAAATATGGATTTGGCGTAGCAGATGTATCAGGTAAAGGAATTAAGTCATCTTTATTAATGTCTAAAGCTTCAAGTTTATACAGTTGTCTTAGCAAAACTAATTTTTCTCCTGCAGATCTATTAATACAACTTAACGATGAAATATGTGAGACAATTTCAAGAGGAATGTTTGTTACAATGTTAATTGGAATCTACGATAGCAATACTAAAGAATTATTACTTGCAAATGCTGGCCATGAACCACCAATAATTTTAAATGATAAAAATGAGTTTTCAAATTTTAATGAAGCCGGACCTCCTCTAGGAATTATCAAAAAAACAAAATATCAAGAATATAAAGTAAAGTTTGAAAATTCTTCGATGTACATTTTTACAGATGGAATTACTGAAATTAAGAATCCTCAAGGTGAAGAGCTAGGTTCAGAGGGTTTCCAAAATTATATCAATAAATTTAAAGATAAACCTAACAATGAAAGACTTAAATTAATCATCGATAATGTAATGAGTGCTAAATATAAACAAAAAGATGATTTAACTATTGTAGTTTTAGATTCTAAAAATTAAGAAAATCTAAGTGAGCTGTAAGGTTTTAAATTAAGATTAGTATTTTCATTAGCAATCATTCCAGAAATTATTTTTCCTGAGATAGGCCCTAAGGTCCAACCTAAGTGGTGGTGACCAAAACAATAAAAAATATTTTTGTGGTTTTTAGAAGGACCCATTACTGGAAGAAAATCAGGTAAAGATGGCCTAAATCCTAACCATTCATCTTCATGCTCTGGTAAATCTCCCAACATATATTTTGCATTATTTATTAAGTTTTTAACTCTAGACTTTGACAGTGGATTATCTAAACCCCCAAATTCAACAGTTCCAACTACTCTTAAACCCTGTTCCATGGGCGTTATTCCAAAGCCTCTGTTAGAAAAAATTACTGGTCTATTTAACATATGATCGCATCCTTTAAAATGAACATGATAACCTCTTTCGGTATCAAGGGGTATTCTCTCATCAAGATTATCAGTTAATTTTTTTGAAAAAGCACCGCAGGCAATTACTGCTTTATCAAAGATGAAACTTTGACTTTCAGTTTTAAAAACTGGTTTTTCTTCATCAAAATTAATATTTTTAATATTTAATTTGTTAAATTTTCCACCTTTTTTTAAAAATAAATCAAAAAGTTTTAAAAGAATTTTTTTTGGATTTCTTGCATGTCTTGCATAAGGATAATAAACACCTGCATGATAAAAAGGTTGAATATGTGGTTCAAGGTCATGAATTTCTGCTTTATTAACTAACTGTTGCTCAACACCTAGCTCTTCTCTAATTTTAATTTCTAGCTCCCTGCTCTTTAAATCTTGATCATTCCAAATATAAAGAATTCCTTTATTTTCAACTAAACCTTCTAAATCAATTTCATCAAATAATTCATCATAAGCTGGCAATGCTAAATCTAAAATTTGATGCATATTTTTTGCAGTGTGCATCATTTTTTTTGTTGTTGAGTTCATGATAAATTTTAAAAACCATGGGATCATTTTTGGAACGTAATTCCATTTTAATGCTAAAGGTCCTGAAGAGTTCATTAACATTGAGGGTACATCCGCTAAAACATCAGGACGGTTTAGAGGAACTGAGGCATAAGGTGAAAAGTGGCCTGCATTTCCATAAGAGGCAGCTTGTGCACCAGGATTATCTCTATCAAATATTGTTACATTAAATCCTTTTTTTTGTAAAAACAAAGCATTCGATACCCCTTGTATTCCAGCACCAACAATTCCAACCTTGATATTTTTATTCATATCGAACTTATATAGATTAAATTATGACATTTAGAAGTGACATATTATACACAATTTATATTAGAATTATTTTAAGCTATAGTTTGTTGATTGTGAACTTTAGCACTCATTACAATGCCAAAACCAATCATTGTCGCAAGCATTGAGGATCCTCCATAAGACATTATTGGAAGTGGCGAGCCAACTATTGGTAGTAATCCTAATACCATAGATAAATTAACAGTAATGTAGATAAAAATTGCAAATGCAAAACCAAAACAAAAAAGTCTTGCAAAATTACTTCTAGAGATAGACCCTATTTGAATAATTCTTAAAATTATAATTGTATATAATAATAAAAGTCCAACTGAACCAACAAATCCAAACTCTTCTGAAAATAAAGTAAAAATAAAATCAGTATGTTTTTCCGGTAGAAAATCTAGATAGCTTTGCGTTCCTTGTAAAAAACCTTTGCCTGAAAATCCACCCGATCCTATTGCAATTTTAGACTGAATAATTTGATAACCAGCTCCTAGAGGATCTCGATCGGGGTTTAAAAATGTTAAAATTCTTAACTTTTGATAAGGTTCTAAAGAAGTAATTATAAAAGGCAATGAAATTAAAAAAGTTATAAATGAGATAAAAAAATACTTGATTTTTACACCTCCCAGCCACAATACGATTAATCCACTTGTGACTATTAAAATGGACGTTCCAAGATCAGGCTGAGATAGTACAAAAAATATTGGGATCAAAATTATAGATAATGCAATGGAAATACTTAAAAATGAATTTACTTTTTCGATGCTTACTCGATGATAGTATTTAGCCAGACATAAAATAATTCCTATTTTCATCAATTCAGATGGTTGTAAAACTAAAAAATACAAATCAATCCATCGTTGTGACCCAGATATTTTTAATCCATAAACGGAAACCCAAATAAGTAATAGAATAATTGCTATATATAAAAAATAAGAGCACAAATGCCAAAATTTTATATTAAAGAAAGAAATTACTAGCATCAAAATAAAAAAAGTAACTAATTTAGTTAAATGACTTTTAGAATGATAAAGAAATTCACCTCCATCAGTAGAATACATTATAAAAAAACTTAATGTCGATAATGCAAGGATACAAAATAATAAAATATAATCTAAATTTTTAATTTTTTGAAAAAAACTTTGATCTGAATTTAATCTGCTATAATGATACATCTAAATACTAAATTCTTTAAAATCTGGTAATTTTTTTCTATATTGGTGTCGATCTACTATTAGCTTAAATAATTCTGTTGCCATTGGTGCTGCTGCAGTACTACCTGAGCCCCCATGTTCAACTATTATACTTACCGCATATCTCGGATTTCTATATGGGCCATATGCTACATATAAAGCATGATCTCTTTCCTCGTAAGGTATTTGAAAAGTTTTAAGATCAAGTTCTCTCTCTCTTTTACTAATACGTTTCACTTGAGCAGTTCCAGTTTTGCCTGCAAACTGATATTTTGGATCATCTATTCTGGACCTATAAGAAGTCCCCATTAATTCATTAGTTGAACTAAACATTGCTTCTTGAACTATTCTAATATTTTTTTGATCATCATATAATGGCTGGTAAAAATCATTTGATTTACTATCTTGCATAGCCTTTTTAACTTGTTCAGATGTTAATTGATTATCGTCTGTTAAAATTTTAGGTTGAATTTTATAACCACCATTTGCGATTTGTGCTGTCATTAAACAAAGTTGAATAGGAGTTGTTTGAGTATACCCTTGTCCAATACCAGTAATTAAAGTTTCACCTAACACCCAACCTTTACCAAGCTTATTTATTTTCCATTTAGTATCTGGAAACTGTCCTGCTTTTTCATTTTCAAAATACTCACCAAGAACTTTTTTTCCTAAACCAAATTTATCAGCAGTAATTTTAAGTCGATCTACACCAAGTTTTCTTGCAACTTCGTAAAAATAAGTGTCACAAGATTGTTTCATAGCATTATTTAAACTGACATATCCATGTCCTTTTTCTTTCCAGCAGTGAAATGTTTGGCCATATAGTTCCATTTTACCTTTGCAATGAACTTTGAATTTAGAATCGATAATTTCATTTTCTAAAGCTGACAAAGCAACAATTGGTTTAATGGTTGATCCAGGAGAATAAAGTCCAGATAGGGTTTTATTAATTAACGGCTTTAATGGATTATTTCTAATTAATTGCCACTCATCTTTACTTATACCAAATAAAAATGAATTTGGGTTATAGGATGGAGAAGAATACATAGCAATCACCTCACCTGAATAAATATCCATCACACTTATTGATCCAGCTTTTCCTTCAAGTAGTTCAGCAGATAATTTTTGAACTTCTGTATCAAGTGTTATCCTTATTTTTGAACCTTGTTTACCTTTTTGATATTCAAGTTGGTTAATTCTTTTGCCATAAGCGTTTACTTCATATCTTTGGATATCATTTACACCAATTAAGTCATTTTCTAAGGTTTTCTCCAGTCCTAACTTTCCAACTTTTATTCCTGGAACAAATTTGTCTTGAATAACTTTATTAGACAAAATGTCGTCTTCATTGGGTTGACTGACATATCCTAGTACATGAGTATAAATATCACTAAACGGATAATCTCTGGAAATAGTCATAACAGGTTTGACCCCTGCTAATTCATATAAATAATTATTAATTTTAGAAAATTGATCCCAAGTTAAATTTTCTGATACAATTAAACTTTCCCAAGGTTTTAATTGTTTTCTTTCTTTTTTAATCTTTTCAATTCTTTTTATACTTAGATTTAAAATAACTTTTAATCTTGAGAGTAGATAATTGAAGCTTTCTACTTGCTCGGGAATAATATGTAATTGATATACTTTTAAATTTCCTGCAATTATATTTCCAAAATAATCTGTAATGTTGCCTCTTGTAGGAGGTAGTTTCCACTCCCTTATTCTATTTTTGTCAGATAATGTTAAGTATCTTTTATTTTCATTTATTTGAAGTGAAAATAAACGAGCAATTAATCCGCCAAAAATAATTAATTTTGCAGTACCAATGATGAACATTCGTCTGTTTATGATGTCTGATTTTCTTATTGTAAAATTTCCTTTAATCATTTTTTTGAATTTTGATTTTTTTTTCAATGATATTAAATAGAAATAAAAATATTGGATAAAAAATAAAAGTGAACCCTGAATTTACCAAATATTGCATATAATCAACTTCAATTGAGAATATAAAATCTAAACCTATAACTTGAATTGAATTAATTAATAAAATTGTAAATAATAATGATATCCAATCATTTATAAAATTTGGTGTAATTGTTATATTTCTTAAATATGCAGTAACAGCACAGATTAGCAGATAACAAAAACTACTAACACCCATAGGCAAACCAACTACCACATCATTGACTATACCTGCTAAAAATATTGAACCATAGCTCAAATACCTTGGATTTTTTAATGTCCAGTAAAAAATTAAAATATGAACAAAGTTAAAAGAAAAAAATTCAATTTCCAGATAATTTAAATCAATTTCATTTAATACAGATACAAATAAAAAAAATATAGGGAGATAAAACAATAGTGATTTTATAAGATCATTTTTATTGAGTGACGACATTAATTTCCACTCCCAATATCATAAGAAACAATTTTTACATAATCTAGTTGTCTAAAATCAGAATAAAAACTTACAATATTTTTATTAGTTTTATTATCATTAATCAATTTACCCACGGGTAAACCAGGTTTAAATAAACCTCCATAACCAGAGGTATAAACAATAATTTGTTTGTTTTTTATTTTTTGATCATAATCATCTTTTGTATACTCAATCACTCCATGATTACTTCCAGTGCCAGACACCACAGCATGAATATCTACAGGTTCTAATAGAACTGGAATTTTACTATTTAAATCAGACAGTAATAATGCTCTTGAATTGGTATAATTTACTTCAATTATCTTACCTACTAAGTAGCTACTATCTACTATTGCCATACCAATTTTAACATTATCTTTTGAGCCTTTGTTTAAGATGATCGATTTTAAATAAGGACTATTTTTATCAACTAAAACCTTTGCATACAAATCCTCTGACTGAAGTGTTTCATTAATCAGCTTTCTTAATTTTTTATTTTCTAAAATTAAAAAGTCATTATTTAATTTTTTTTCTTTTAAATTTTTTAATTCAGTCTCATTTTTTTTAAATTGATCATAAAGACTTAAATGTTCATTTAGTTTAATACTCAAATTTTTAAAATAATTCTCTGGAATTGAAATTATAAATGATGAACGATAAACAATTTCTTTAATACCTATTTTGACATATTGAATAGGTTTAAAATTAAAGCTTCCTAATACTATTATAACAACTGATAAAAATAATAGAGTTAATAATGAAAATTTTTGTTGATAACTTTTTTTTAAAAAAGCTGATCTAATTGCAATTACAAAATCATCTCTGATTACAGCCATTGATCTTAGTATTCAGATAACATAGCAGAGAATGTTTCATCTTGATCTAATGCTTTTCCAGTTCCAATAGCAACACAAGATAATGGATCTTCCGCAACATGAACTGGTAGTCCTGTTTCTTTTGAAAATCTTTTATCAATATTCTTTAATAAAGCTCCACCACCGGTTAAGGTTAATCCCATATCAACTAAGTCAGCTGATAATTCTGGTGGAGTGTTTTCTAAAGCTTGTTTAATAGCATTAATCATTTCTTTCATGATATCGTTTAATGCCTCTGCAGTATCTTCCTCTGTAATATTTACTTCTTTTGGAGTACCTGATCTAAGATCTCTACCTTTAACAGGATAAGTATTTTTTCCAGTTGCTAACGCAGTACCCATTTCTTTTTTAATTTTTTCTGCAGTACTGTCACCTATTAATAAATTATATTCTTTTCGCATATAATTAACTATTGCTTCATCCATTGCATCACCCGCTACTCTTAAAGATTTAGAGTAAACTAATCCTCCTAATGACATCACAGCAATCTCGCTAGTACCACCTCCAATATCAATAATCATAGAACCTGTTGCTTCAGAAATTGGGAGTCCTGCTCCAATAGCAGCAGCGATTGGTTCTTCAATTAATTGAACTCTTCTTGCACCAGCAGCTAATGCACTATCTTGAATTGCTTTTCTCTCTACTGGTGTTGAACCTGTTGGAACACAGATCAAAATTCTAGGATTTGCAAATGTACTTCCTTTATGAACTTTTCTAATGAAATGTTTAATCATTTCTTCTGTAACAATAAAATCTGCTATCACACCATCTCTCAATGGTCTAATTGCACTTATGTTTCCAGGAGTTCTTCCCAGCATAGTTTTTGCTTCATCACCAACAGCTAAAACATTTTTTTTTCCGTTTTGATCAACTATTGCAACAACAGAGGGTTCATTTAAAACTACTCCTTGACCTTTTAAAACAACTAGTGTGTTAGCGGTTCCAAGATCAATTGCCATGTCTTGACTCCAAATTTTTTTAATTCTACTAAATAAACCCATTTATATACCTCTCACTTTTTGATTTTCTTGCTCCATTGGAGCTGTTTTATCACGTTTAATAATCATTTTATTTAATGCATTAATATAAGCATTAGCTGACGCAACTAATGTATCGGTATCAGCTGCTTGACCTACTGTTGTTTTTCCTTTTTCCTCAATTTTAACACTCACTGTTGCCTGTGCGTCTGTTCCCTCTGTGACCGCGTGAACTTGATAAAGTTGTAAATTAACGTCATGTGGATAAAGAGCTTTAATACATTTAAATATAGCATCAACTGGTCCATCACCTGTTTCTGAAGCTTGTTTTATATCCCCATATACATCTAAAGTCATTTCTGCTTTTTGTGGTTCACCTGTACCTGCAAAAACCTTTAATGATTTTAAATTGATTGCATTAACTTTATTATCAACAATTAAGCTATCATCTACTAACGCTATAATGTCTTCATCATAAACATGTTTTTTCTTATCTGCTAAAACTTTAAACTTTGCAAATGCATTACTGACAACATCATCGGTAAGATTAGGATAACCTAAACTATTCATCTTATCTTTAAATGCATGTCTTCCAGAATGTTTACCCATGACTAAAGAAGTTTGTTTAACTCCAACACTCTCAGGTGTCATGATTTCATAGGTTTGTCGATTTTTTAACATTCCATCTTGATGAATTCCTGCCTCGTGAGCAAAAGCATTTTTACCCACAATTGCTTTATTATATTGAACAGGAAAACCAGTTGCATTAGATACAATTTTTGATGCTTTGTTTAACAGTGTTGTATTAATTCCTGTGTCATAAGGCATTAAATCTGGTCTTGTTTTAATTGCCATTACAACTTCTTCTAATGCAGCATTACCTGCTCTTTCCCCTAAACCATTTATTGTACATTCAATTTGTCTAGCACCTGCCTGAACACCAGCTAATGAGTTTGCAACTGCTAGTCCTAAATCATTATGACAATGTGTAGATAGAATTGCTTTGTCAATATTTGGAACTTTATTAAATAATGTTTCTATTATATTTGTAAACTCAGATGGTATCGTATAGCCAACTGTATCTGGAATATTTATTGTAGTTGCCCCACTTTTAATAGCAAGCTCAACTGTTTTGCACATATAATCCATATCTGTTCTTGTTCCATCTTCGCAAGACCACTCAACATCATCAGTAAATTTTCTTGCATAAGAAACATGCTTTCCAATCGACTCGTAAACATCCTCTGGTGACATATTAAGTTTGTGCTTCATGTGTAAAGGACTTGTTGAAATAAAAGTATGAATTCTAAATCTTGGGGCATGTTTTAATGCTTCATATGCTCTATCAATATCTTTTACTGAGTGTCTAGAAAGACCTGCTGGAATAGAATTTTTTAAAATTTTACTTACTTCTGAAACAGCTTCAAAATCTCCAGGAGATGCAATTGGAAAACCAGCTTCAATAATATCAATACCTAATTCATCAAATACTCTTGCAATTTGAATTTTTTCTTCCAAACTCATAGACGCTCCTGGTGATTGCTCACCGTCGCGCATGGTTGTATCGAATATAAAAACTTTATCTTTATTGCTCATAACTATAATTAATAGAAAAATTTATAATACAATCTATGGGAGAGATTGCAAAATAAATGTTAAATTTTAGTTATAATTATCTACCGTTTTGGGTCTTTGATTAAAAATTAGCTTTTATCACTATCTACTAATTTTTTCTTACCAATCCATGGCATCATAGCTCTAAGTTCTGCACCCACTTTTTCCACTGAATGCTCAGCTAATTTTGCTCTAGTTGCAAGAAAGTTTTTTTGACCATTTTTACATTCATCCATCCACTCTTTAGTAAATTTCCCTGATTGGATGTCTGTCAAAACTTCTTTCATTCTTTTTTTAGTTTCCTCTTTATTGACAATTCTAGGACCTGAAACATATTCACCATACTCCGCAGTATTAGAAATAGAATAGTTCATATTTGCAATTCCACCTTCATAAATTAAATCAACAATCAATTTAACTTCATGAACAGTTTCAAAATATGCCATCTCTGGTTCGTAACCTGCTTCAGTTAAAGTTTCGTATCCGTTTTTAATCAACTCAACTAAGCCACCACATAAAACAGTTTGTTCTCCAAATAAGTCTGTTTCAACTTCATCTTTAAATGTAGTCTCAATTATTCCAGATCTTCCACCACCTACTGCTGATGCATATGATAAAGCTAAATCTCTTGCTTTACCTGAGCCATCTTGATGGACAGCAAACAAACATGGAACTCCACCTCCTTTTTCATATTCACTTCTAACTAAGTGACCAGGTCCTTTTGGAGCAACCATAAATACATCTAAATCTTTTCTTGCTTTAATTAAGTCATAATGAACATTTAGTCCGTGAGCAAATGCAATACTTGTTCCTTCTCTTACTCTTTGTTCAATATGGTTTTTGTAAATCTCAGCTTGCAATTCATCTGGAGTTAAAATCATTACTACATCTGCCCAAGCAGCTGCATCAGATAAATTCATAACTTTTAAACCTTTAGACTCAGCTTTGGCTACGCTTGAAGATCCTTCTCTTAAAGCAACAACTATTTCTTTAACTCCACTATCTTTTAAGTTTAAAGCATGGGCATGTCCTTGACTACCATAACCAAAAATTGCAATTTTTTTTCCTTTAATAAGTTCAACATCTGCATCTTTTTCATAAAACATTTTCATTTTTTATCTCCTTAATTAATTAGTTAAATATTTCAGCGCCTCTGGTCATTGCAACCGCTCCGGTTCTTGAGACACTTATAAGACCGTGCGATTTTAAATTTTTTGCCATTTTATCAATTTCTCTTCTAAGTGCTGTAATTTGAATTACAGCAGATTTCTTTGTTTGATCTAATATAACTGGATTGAATTTTTTACAAGCATTTAAAACTTTATTTATTTTAGCTGAATTTCCAACTACTTTAAATAGTGCCATTTCTTTAAATATTACATTTTTATCTTCTCTTTTAAAATTCCCCACTTTATGAACAGGCACTAATTTTTTTAATTGAAGAACAATTTGTTCAATTACTTCAGGGGTTCCTGTTGTAACGATAGTGATTCTTGAAAGGTTATTTTTTTGATCAACTTCTGCTACTGCTAGAGACTCGATGTTATAACCTCTTCCAGAAAAAAGGCCTACCACTCTTGATAAAACACTTGCTTCATTATCAACCCAAACCACAATTATGTGGGTTTCTAATTTACTAACTTTAGTTGGGGTGCTGTATGCTGATTTAGATTTTGGCATTTAAACTAACGCTTTTCCCTTACCTGTAATTTTATTTTCTTCTTGGTCTTTTGGACCTAACAACATTTGATTATGTGGTTTTCCTGATGGGATCATTGGAAAACAGTTTTCTGCTTGATCAACATGACAATCGAAGATAACTGGCTTATCAACATGGATCATTTCCTCAATTTTTTCATCTAATTCATCAGGATGTTCAGCTCTTATACCAATGCACCCATATGCTTCTGCTAATTTTACAAAATCAGGTAAGGCCTCAGAATAACTTTCTGAATAATTTTTTTCATGAAGTAACTCCTGCCACTGTCTAACCATCCCCATATATTGGTTGTTTAAAATGAAAATTTTTATTGGAAGGTTGTATTGAATTGCCGTTGAGATCTCTTGCATAGTCATTAAAATTGAAGCTTCTCCTGCAATATCAACTACTAATTTATTTGGATTTGCTACCTGAACACCAATTGCAGCTGGCAAACCATAACCCATAGTACCCAGACCTCCTGAGGTCATCCATCTATTAGGTTTGTTAAATTTATAGTGTTGAGCAGCCCACATTTGGTGCTGACCAACCTCCGTTGTAATAAAAGTATCTTGGTTTTTTGTTAACTCATAAAGTCTTTGGACTGCATGTTGTGGTTTAATTATTTTATCACTATTAACAAAGTTTAAAGATTGTTTAGTTCTCCACTTTTGAATTTGTTGCCACCATTTTGAAATTTTTTGTTTATTTGATTTTTCTAAATTTAAATTTTTCTTCTTTAAAGTTTTAGTTGTTGATTTAATAACATCAGCTACATCTCCAACAATTGCTAAATCTACTTTTATAATTTTATTAATAGATGAAGGGTCAATATCAATATGGACTTTTTTTGATTTAGGTGAAAACTCATCAATTTTACCTGTAATACGATCGTCAAATCTTGCACCAATATTAATTAGTAAATCACAATCATGCATTGCATTGTTAGCTTCATAAGTTCCATGCATTCCAAGCATACCTAAAAATTGACTATCCTCACCAGGGTAAGAGCCTAATCCTTGAAGAGTTGATGTAACTGGAAAACCAGTGAGAGCAACTAATTCTCTTAAAAGTTCACTTGCTTTTGGCCCAGAATTTACAACACCACCACCAGTATAAAAAATTGGTTTAGAGGCTTTGTTCATTAACTCAATTAATTGATCAATTTCTTTTTGGTTAAATCTATTTTTGTTTTTAGTTTCTATTTTTTTTTCTTTTTTAAGTGAAACATATTTTGTTTTTGCAAATTGGATATCTTTTGGAATATCAACTAAAACTGGTCCAGGTCTTCCAGTAGTTGCAACTTCAAATGCTTCATGCATTATTCTTTGAAGGTCTTTTATATCTTTTACTAACCAATTATGTTTTGTGCATGGTCTTGTAATTCCTGTTGTGTCACATTCTTGAAAAGCATCGGTTCCAATTAAATGAGTTGGTACTTGTCCCGAAATACAAACTAATGGTACCGAGTCCATGTATGCATCTGTTAATGCAGTAACAACATTTGTTGCACCAGGTCCTGAGGTAACCAAAACAACTCCAGGCTTACCGGAAGATCTTGCGTAACCTTCTGCTGCGTGACCTGCTCCTTGTTCGTGTCTTACTAAAATATGTTTTACTGAAGAATGATTTTTAAGTTCATCATAAATAGGTAGAACTGCTCCACCAGGATAACCAAAAATATGGCTTACCTTTTGCTCTTCAAGGCATTTAAATACTATCTCTGCTCCTGTATATAATTTTGGCATTGTGCAATCTAGCTGAAGTTGCACTGATTGGTCAAGTTTTAGTATGAATTATTTAATTTTTTTTAAATATTTATTTAAGTCTTGAGGGTGAAATTTTAGCCAACTCTTCATGTTACCTCGTGCCCAAGTGCTTTGTTTTTTAGCGTATTGTCTAGTTTTTATTGATATTTTTTCAATAACATCCGACATATCTTTTTTGTCCTTCAGATATTCTTTTATCTCATTGATACCGATGGCTTTATTGACGCTCTTATCTTTTCTTACTTTTAATTTAACAAATTTTCTAACTTCTTGAACTGCTCCAAGCTTAATCATTTTTTCTACCCTTTTACCAATTCTTTGGATGAGTTCATCACGAGGATAATCAATATAAATTTTTAAAAAATCATCTTTATTAAAATATGATTTTGTATTTTGAAACCAATCATGAAGAGGTTTTTTTGTAAAATGCATTACCTCATAAGCTCTAATTGATCTTTGGGTATCTGTTGGGTTGATATTTTCTTTTGAGCCTGGATCAAGCTTAATCAATTTTTGATAAAATTTTTGCTGTCCCAACTTTTTTTGCAAATCTCTTATATTGTTTCTATATCTAATTGGAATATTTGGAATATTTACCAATCCATCTGTTAAAGCTTTAAAATATAATCCAGTTCCTCCAACAAAAATTGGTATTTTTTTTCTTTTGTTTATTTCCTTAACTTTTTTAATCGCAATTTTCAGCCAATCTCCAGTCGAAAAATTTTTTTTGACACTATGAAAACCATACAGATGGTGTTTAATTTTTTGATACTCTTTAGGACTAGGTCTAGCAGATAAAATTTTCAATTCTTTGTAAACCTGCATGCTATCTGCATTAACAATCTCGCCATTTACTTTCTTAGCTAACTTAATTGAGAAGTTTGATTTTCCTGAGGCAGTTGGTCCAGAAACTAAAATAATCTTGGATTTTAAATCCATGATTAATCTAGCTTAACACCAATATATCTTCTTTGATTTTGATTATTATATATAGCAAGTAAAATTGTTTTTTGATTTGATTTTAAAACATCCTTCACTATTTTTTGTAAATCTTTTGCATTTTTAATCTTTATTTTTTGCGCCTCAATGATGATGCTATTAGCTTCAACTGATTTTAGTAATGGACTGGTATTTCCTACTTTGGTGATTACTAATCCTGAAGTTTGATTGGGTAATTTTCTGCTCTTAATTTCTTCTTTTGATAATTTTCTAACTGTAATCTTTAAATCTTCAATAATTACATCTTTTGGAGGTTTTGATTTTTTATCGCTTACTTTAAAGTCATCTGAAGTCTCTAGTCTTCCCAATAAAATAATTTTTACTAATTCTTTTTTATTTCTCCAAACTTTAACTTTAACTGTTGTTCCAACTTTTGTTTTTGCAACAATTGCTGGCAACTCTTTCATTTGATTTATTTTAACTCCATTAAATTCAAGAATAATATCCCCTGCTTTTATGCCACCTTTGTCTGACGGACTATTTTCCGCAACACTTGCAACTAAAGCTCCTCTTGGCTCTCCTAGTCTTTCAACATCTGCAATTTCTTGTGTAACATCTTGAATTCTAACTCCTAACCAACCTCTCTTGGTTTCACCAAATTCTATTAGTTGATCAATTACTACTTTTGCGCTGTTTGCTGGAATTGAAAAACCAATTCCAATTGATCCATTTCTTCCAAGAATAGCTGTGTTAATTCCTATAACATCACCGTTCATATCGAATAGTGGGCCACCAGAATTTCCTGAATTAATCGATGCATCAGTTTGTATATAATCTTCATATCTTGATAATCCAATTGATCTATTTCTTGCTGAAATAATTCCTGATGTAACTGTTCCTCCTAAACCGAAAGGATTTCCAATTGCAATCACCCAATCTCCTATTCTAGCTTTATCAGAATCTCCAAATTGAACTGGGGTAAATTTATTGTCTGTTTCTAACTGAAGCACCGCAATATCTGACAGAGGGTCAGCACCTATTACTTTTGCTTTATATTCTTCAACTCCATTCACTCTTACAATGATATCTTCTGCATCCTGGATAACATGATTATTTGTAACAACAATCCCCTTTTCATCAATGATAAACCCTGAACCAAGAGCTGATGATTTTCTCTCTTGAGGAGTTCCAAACTCTCTAAACATATCTTCAAATGGTGATCCTGGTGGAAATGTGAATGGAAATGGATTTGAAGTTGTAGTTACTGTTTGCGTAGTTGAAATATTAACTACAGATGGCATTAGTTTTTCTGCAAGATCTGCAAATGATGCTGGTACAGTTTTTGAGTTTGATTGAATTGAAAAACTAAAAGCTAAAATAAATGTTAAAACTACGAGCTTAATTTTTTTCATACTAACTTTTAACATAATAAATAATTACAAATCCTATAATTGCAAAAATTAGCCCACCGAATCTTAATTGACTATCATTTACAAGTTCTAATTTCTTTAACATACTTTTCATTTTTGATGGAAATATGGCATACAAAATTCCTTCAATAAAAAGAAAGAGACCAAATGCTATGATCAATTCCTTCATAAAAATAGGTTATTCTGATTTAGGTTTTATATTTCCAAAAAACTTAAAAAATTGACTATCAGGAGACAATATTAATGATGTATCTCCACCAATTAAAGCCGTTTCATATGCTTGCATTGCTCTATAAAATGCAAAGAATTCAGGATCTCTTCCAAAGGCTTCTGCAAAAATTTTATTTCTTTGACCATCACCTTCACCCTTCATGATCTCTGAGTCCTTATTAGCATTTGCTAAAATTACTGAAACTTCTTTATCTGCAGTTGATGTGATAGTTACTGCCATCTCAGCACCTCGTGCTCTAAATTCCTTGGCTTCTCTTTCTCTCTCAGTTTGCATTCTTCTATAAATTGCATCACTGTTTGCTTGAGGAAGGTCTGCTCTTTTAATTCTTACATCAACGATTTTAATACCAAACTTTTGAGCTTCTGTATTCACACCTTCTTGAATTAAAGCCATTTGCTTAGATCTATCTTTTGATAATAAAGTTTGTAATTCTTGTTGACCTAATACATTTCTAATTCTTGAGTTTATGATGGTTGCTAATCTTGATCTTGCAACTCTTTCATTTCCAACAGAAATATAAAATTTTAAAGGATCAGTAATCTGAAATCTTGCAAAAGCATCTACGATTAATCTTTTTTGGTCAGATGCAATAACCTCTGCAGGTGGAGTATCTAAATTTAAAATTCTACTATCTAAAAACACAACGTTTTGAATAAAAGGTAATTTAAAGTTTATACCTGGTTCAATAATAATTTTTTTAGGATCACCAAACTGTAGAACAATTGCTTGATTAACTTCTTTTACAATAAAGACTGAAAAGAATACTAAAGCACCTAATATCGCTACTATTGGTAATAATATTTTTTGTACTTTCATTTAATTGCTCGCTTTCGATTTACCTAATTCTGGTAATGGAAGATAAGGAACTACTCCTGATCCTGCATTTTTCTCAATAATTACCTTTTCAATATCAGCTAAAACTTTTTCCATTGTCTCTAAATACATTCTCTCTTGAGTAACTTCTTTTGCTTTATCGTACTCATTAAAAATTGAAACGAACCTACTTGCTTCACCTTCTGCTGATGCTACAACTTTTTGTTTATATGCTTCTGCTGCTTGTAAAATTTTTGCAGCTTCCCCTCTTGCTCTTGGGATAACATCATTTGCATATGCTTCAGCTTCGTTTTTAGATCTTTCCATATCTGCTCTTGCAGCTTGCACATCTCTAAATGCATCAATTACTTGATCAGGTGGATCTGCTTTTTGAGTTTGTACCTGGGTGATTTGAATACCACTATTGTACTCGTCTAATATTGATTGAATAATTTCTTGAGTTTCAATTTCAATTTTTGCTCTTCCCTCAGTTAAAATTGGTTGAATATCACTTTTAGCAATTACTTCTCTCATTGCAGTTTCTGCTGCAGCTTTTACAGTTCCTTCAGGATCTTGAATTTCAAATAAAAATTTGCCAGCATCTTTAATAACCCAAAATACTGAAAAATCTATGTTCACAATATTTTCATCCCCGGTTAACATTAAACTTTCTTGAGGAACATCTGCTACACTTCCGCCTGAAGAAAATCCACTATCTCTCTCAGATCTAAAACCAATATCCATTCTATTCACTTTAGTAACCTTAGGTGTTTCAGCACTCTCTACTGGGAAAGGAATATGATAGTTAAGACCAGGTTGAGTTGTTTTTATAAATTTACCAAATCTTAAAACTACACCCTGTTCATCAGGTAATACTCTATATAGCCCACTTGCTAACCATACAAAAAGTAAAACAATTAAAATTAAACCAATTGGTTTGCCACCTGATTTGCTTCCACCAGGTAAAAATTTGTTAATTTTTTTTTGAATATCTCTAATTATTGCATCTATGTCTGGCGGTGTTGGTCCTCTTCCTGAACCATTTCCTCCTCCACCTGGGGGTGTTCCCCATGGACTTCCACCTCTACCTTTAAAATCGTCTGACATATGACAAAGTATATAGTGTCTTTATTACAAAAAACAAGTAATGATGAAAATATGACTGACAAAAAGCCAGAACTAAGTGACGCAATGAAAAAGAAGCTGGAGCCTAGAAAATTTACAAAAAATCCTATCTTAGGAACAAAATTTACGATCGCAATTTCAAGTGCGAAGGGAGGAGTTGGAAAATCGACATTTGCAACGAATCTTGCGTTAGCTTTAAAACAAGTTGGTTGTAAAGTTGGTTTATTGGATGCTGATATTTACGGTCCATCAATTCCAAAGATGTTTGATATAAATGAAAAACCAAAAAGTGATGGTCAAAAATTAGATCCTATTACAAAATATGATATCCAATGCATGTCCATTGGTTTTTTAGCTGATCAACAAACTCCAATGATTTGGCGTGGCCCTATGGTTACAAGTGCTATCAAAACTTTTACTCAAAAAGTTAATTGGAAAGATTTGGATTTTATTATTGTTGATATGCCTCCAGGAACTGGGGACACTCAATTAACTTTTTCACAAGAAATTAAAATGGATGGAGCAATAATTGTATCCACTCCTCAAGAAGTGGCTTTATTAGATGTTAAAAGAGGGATTAAAATGTTTGATAAACTTGGAGTTAAAATTTTAGGTTTAGTAGACAATATGAGCTATTTTACTGGAGATGATGGCAAAAAATATAAAATTTTTGGTGAGGGTGGTGTTAGAAAAACTGCAGAAGAATTTGACAAAGAATTTTTAGGAGAAATTCCTATCAATCCTGAAGTTGGAAAAAATGGAGATGAAGGTAAACCTATCGTTGAAGCAAATCCTGAGCACGAAATTTCTAAAATTTATTTAGATTTTGCGAATAAAATTAAATCAACTTATCTTTAAGATCAAAAGCAATCATTAACTCATTCCACTCTCTCTTTGAAAGTCCTGAGCTCTCTACATCAACGTTTCCACCTTTGATAAGTTTTTGTATAATTGCTTTTCCTTTTGCTGAAACTTCAGTGCCTCCAACCCTGTAATCCATGAACGCATCATAGGTTATTGGAACCCATTTCTTAACAGTATCTAACATGATATCTGCATAAACTCTTATTTCATATTGGGCATGACTATCGGCTCTTAATCTTAAAAAATTCATCAAGTTTAATAAATCAGTTTTCCAATACCACTGGGTATAAGTATTTAGTGTTAAATTCATTCTAGCAAGTTCTCTTGCTAATCCTTTTTTATTTTCATCAATAGTTGAACCATCAAATCTTTCATTCAACATTGTCTCATAATTATCATAGGTTCTCTCAGCATCATTTTTTAGAAGTTCTAAAACTTCTTTTGCTTGATCACCCTCTAAAACATCACCTCTACCTTGCCTGTTACTAGTAGATTGAGCGGCTAAATTATCTTGTGAGGGTAAATAAAACTCTTTATCTAAAATTGAATACCTTGCAGAATACTCATTCACATTAGCTGTTCTATGTCTGATCCATTGTCGTGCGATAAATATAGGAAGTTTGATATGATATTTTACCTCGCACATTTCAAATGGTGTGCTATGCCAATGTCTCATTAAATATTTAATTAGACCTTTATCAGTTGAAACTTGTTTTGTTCCTTTACCATAAGAAACTCTTGCTGATTGAACTATAGATGTGTCATCACCCATGTAATCAATTACTCTTACAAAACCATGGTCTAAAGCTGGAATTGCTTCATATAGAATCTTTTCAAGCTCTGGAGCAGTAACTCTTTTTGTTGGATTGCTCTGACTTTGTTGATTTTTTATTTCGTCTGACTGTTCTTTTGTTAATTTCATGATTGTTATTGAATCTATTGTAATTCCTTTTATATTAATAATGTTGGTTTTCCAACTACGACGATAAACGAATTTCGTAATAACCATTGCGGACGTGGGGGCAGTACCCACCACCTCCACCATTACAACTTATGGGGGTGAACTAGATTCGACGGATGACTAAAGGCTATTCTTTCGTTCGGGATTGTTCCACCGTGACGGGCTAATTTATAATTGCTAACGAAAGTTACGCACTTGCTGCCTAATTAACTTTGTTAATTAAGTAGACGGGGTTTGGGGCACCTGGCAACAGAACGCCCCCTCTATAATGATTGTAATATCTGATATAAATTATGGTAAATTAGGGAATGTTCAAAAAAGCTAATCAATAAATATAGAAATTAAAAAACTATAATGAATATAAATTTTCAAAATAAGCTTATAATTTTATTAAAAATCATAATAACAATTTTAATTTTTTTTGGATTATGGAATTCCCTAGTTATTGGAGGTTCTTGGGATGAACCTTTTCATGCCGCTAATGGAATACGTCGATTACGTTATTTGATCTCTTTTGGAGAATATCAAAATTATCAATATGCTAATAATCAATTTTATCCAGGTTTATATGACACTCTTAGTAGCTCAATAAGCTATTTATTATATAAAATTTATCCAAATTTTTTTCAGAACTTTTTTTTCAGTATTAAGCATTTTATCAATTTTATTTTTTCAGCACTTTCCGTATATGGTCTTTATAGTTTCGTTAAATTATTTTCAAAAAATGAACTTTTGGCCTTATTTAGTTCATTACTTACAGTCTTAAATCCGTTCTTTTTTGGGCACATGGGGATTAACCCAAAAGATACAATAATATTTTTTTCTCTAATATGGTTTTTATATTTTTTTTATAAATATATTTCAAAAGAAAAAGATTTAAAAAATTTAATTCTTTTTTCTTTTTTTGTTGGTTTTGGCTGTGGTATCAGAATATCTTTTTTAGCAATAATATTTCCAATAATATTATTTGGAATTTTTTATTATGTAAAAATATTCAAATATAGTTCGGGAGATTTTTTAAAAAAAAAATCCTAGATATAGCTATTAGTTTAATAATTATCTTATCTCTAATATTGCTTACTTGGCCTCATTTGCATCAGGGTAACTTTATTATTCTTTTTGAAACACTAAAAAATTCAATTTTTTGGGAAGCTGGGCCAAAATTAGTTTTGATAAATGGCATTTTCCACGAGACATCTAATACTCCTAAAAACTATTTTTTAAGTTTTTTATTATTTAAAATGCCAATTTATCAATCATTACTTTTTTTTATTTCAATAATTCTTATTTTTTTAAAAAAAGATTTTTTTAAAAACTACGTAAATGAATTTTATAAATTTATATTTTTAAATTTATTTATCATCTTATTCATAGTTTTTCTTACAATTGTAATGAACGTCAAAATTTATGATGGAATTAGATTGTTTTTATTCTTAATTCCTTTTTTCTGCACTATTTGTGCATTCAGCATTATTTATTTTTTTCTTAACTTCAAAAAAAGTTACATAAACTTTATATCATCTGGCTTATTTATATTTTTATTAGCTTTATCTTTGAGTAGATTTATTAATCTTTCGCCATATCAGTATACTTATTTAAATTATAATTTTATCAACTTAGATAAAGCTAAAAATAAATTTGAGAATGATTACTGGAATACATCTTGGAAGGAATTAATAAACAAATTGCCAAAAGAAATTAATGGAAAAAAACTCAATAAATTTAATATATCTATATGTGGAGGTGATATTGATATTGCACGCTATTATTTGTCAAAAAAATACAAAAAATTCAACATAACACATCCTAATGAGGCTGATTTTATAATTATGACTAATAGAGCAAGTTTTAATAAAAATGATAAAAGAACATGTTTTGATATTTACAAAGGACAAGATCTTTTCTTTGTAAAAAGAGCTAACTTGATTTTATCAAAATTTACAAAAATAAATAAATAAATTATTTAAAGTTATAAATTAAATCTATCTATATTTTAATTCTGCCTGAGCAGCTGCTAATCTTGCAATTGGAACTCTATAAGGTGAGCAAGAAACATAATTTAAACCTACTTTAGAGCAAAACTCAATACTCTTAGGGTCTCCACCATGCTCACCACAAATACCAAGTTTCAATTTTTTATTTTGATTTTTTCCCTTTTCAACAGCAATTTCAATTAAGTCTGCAACTCCCTCGTCTATAGATACAAATGGATCAATTGAAAATATTTTATTATCTAAATAGTCGTTTAAAAATTTACCACTATCATCTCTGCTAATTCCAAATGTTGTTTGTGTTAAATCGTTAGTTCCAAAACTAAAAAACTCTGCATGTTTAGCAATTTCTTTGGCTTTTATTGCCGCTCTAGGTAACTCAATCATTGTTCCAACCATAAATTCTACTTTAATTTTATTCTGTTTTTGAACCTCACTTGCAATATTTATCACTAAATCTTTCATTATTTTAATTTCTACCTCAGTAGAAACTAGAGGGATCATAATCTCTGGGAAAGCTGATTTTATCTTTTTCTTTTTAAGTTCGGCTAATGCTTCAAAAATAGCTCTACATTGCATTTCATAAATCTCTGGGAATGAAATACCTAATCTACAACCTCTATGTCCCAACATTGGGTTTTGTTCATGTAGTTCGTCTATTCTAGTTTCAACTTCTTTAGTCGAAAGTCCCACTGCATTTGCAACCTCATTAATTTCTTTACTTGTTCTAGGTAAAAACTCATGAAGAGGAGGGTCTAACAACCTGACTGTAACTGGTAGGCCATTCATAATTTTAAAAATTTCTACAAAATCTTTTTTTTGATGAGGTAAAAGTTTTTCGAGTGCTGTTGCTCTATCCTCTTTAGTTTTAGATAAAATCATTTCACGCATAGACAAAATTCTCTCTTCATCAAAAAACATATGCTCCGTTCTACAAAGACCAACACCTTCGGCACCAAAATCTTTAGCTGTTTTTGTATCTTTAGGTGTTTCTGAATTAGTTCTAATATTTAGTTTTCTAAAACTATCTGCCCATGACATTAATTTTGAAAAATCGCCTGAAATTTCAGGTTTTACCGTTGATACTCTTCCTGATATAATTCGGCCTGTTGATCCATCAATCGTTATAACTTCACCTTCTCTTATTTTTAAAGATGCAGTTTTGAACGATTTATCTTCGTAATTAATATCAATCTCACTAGAACCTGAAACACAAGGTCTTCCCATTCCTCTTGCAACAACAGCTGCGTGACTTGTCATACCTCCTCTTGCTGTCAAAATTCCTTTAGCTGCATGCATTCCCTGAATATCTTCTGGTGACGTCTCCACTCTGACTAAAATTGTATCTTGCATCATCCCAGCCAATCTTTCAGCCTCTTCGGATGTAAAAACAACTTTACCACTTGCTGCACCCGGGGAAGCTGGCAAACCATTTGCTATAACATTTATTGAACTTTGCTCATCCAAAGTTGGATGAAGCAAAGTGTCTAATGAATTAGGGTCAATTCTTAAGACAGCTTCTTTTTTTGAAATTAATTTTTCTTTAACCATATCAACTGCAATCTTTACTGCCGATTTAGCCGTTCTTTTTCCAGATCTAGTTTGAAGCATCCATAATTTTTTATTTTCAACAGTGAATTCGACATCCTGCATATCTTGATAATGCTTTTCTAATTTTTTTAAAATTTTGTAAAGCTGTCTGTAAACATTTGGCATAACCTCTTCCATCGATGGAGCTTTTACTTTAGCTTGTTGTCTTGCTTTTTTTGTTATGTATTGTGGTGTTCTAGTTCCAGCCACAACATCTTCGCCTTGAGCATTAATTAAATACTCACCATAAATTTCTTTTAATCCATCTGAAGGGTTTCTTGTAAACACCACACCCGTTGCACAATCTTCGCCCATATTACCAAAAACCATTGATTGCACATTTACTGCTGTACCCCATTCAGCAGGGATTAGATTTAATTTTCTGTAAACTTTTGCCCTGTTGCTTTCCCACGATAAAAATACCGCACTTATTGCTCCGAGTAATTGTTGGTAAACATCTTGTGGAAAATCTTTTTTTGTTTTTTCTTTAACAGTTCTTTTAAAATCAACTATCAAACCATCCCAATCATTTTCATCTAGATCGGTATCTAAGAGAACTCCTTTTGTAAGCTTATAATTTTCAATAAGTTCCTCAAAATGATATCCTTCAACTCCCATTACCACGTTACCGTACATTTGTATAAATCTTCTATAACTATCTTTAGCAAATCTGCCATTTGAAGTTTTTAAAGCTAAGGCATTTACGGTCTTATCATTTAAACCTAAGTTTAAAATTGTATCCATCATTCCTGGCATAGATACTCTTGCTCCAGATCTTACCGAGAGAAGTAAAGGGTTTTTTAAATCTCCAAATTTTTTATCTACATCTTTTTCTATAATCTTTAATTCTTTTTTTATTTGAATAACTAAATTTTTATTCAATTTTTTTTTATCTTTATAAAAAAGTTCACATACTTTCGTTGAAATTGTAAATCCTGGTGGAACTGGCAAACCCATTCTTCCCATTTCAGATAAATTAGCACCCTTACCTCCTAAAAAATTTTTAGGGTTTTTAATTTTTTTACTATCTTTAGATTTGAAATTTAAAATTAGTTTTTTCATTGATGGGAATCGATTAAAGAAAAATTAACATAATAATCGAACGTTTTACATAACATTTGGATTAGTTCCAGTCTGTTTTTTTTTATTGTGACATCCTCCTCATTAACAATGACATTATCAAAAAAATCAAAAATTACTTTTTTTGACTCAGCTAAATTATTGAGGGATTGATCAAAATCCTCGTCTTTATTAATATTTTGAAAGTACTTTCTTAATTCATTGATTTTTTTATATAAATTTTTCTCGAATTCAGTTTTAAAAATACCAGGATCAGTTGTATTTGATAATTCTAGGTTTTTATCTTTTAACTCACTTTCCAATATACTTGAAGCTCTCTTGAAGCTTGAAACGACATCTATTCCATTAGGTTTAGCAATAAACTTATTTAAACTTTTAGCCTTACCAAAAATAATTACTGATTGATCTAAGTTGAGAAAGCTTGTAGAGGCTTGAACAATATCACTACGAATTTTCTCTTCTTTCATATAAAATTTTAATCTATCCATTAAAAAATTTATTAATTCGCTTTGTAGAGATTTATTTTCAAATTTAAAACCTTGATCCAAATACAAACCAGCTGAATAACTAATTAAATCTTTTATTTTAAAATCTTTTTTATTTTCAACTATTGTTTTGATTATTCCTGAGGCTAATCTTCTTAAGGCAAATGGATCTTTTGAGCTTGTTGGCTTTTGATTTATTCCAAAAAAACCTACCAATGTGTCAATTTTATCAGCTAGAGACAGAGCTACACTATATGGTTTTTTAGGTACTTTTGAATTTAGTCCAGCAGGTAAGTATTGTTCACTGATGGCTTTACAAACATCTTTTTCGAACCCCTGCGACTCTGCAAAATAACCTCCCATAATACCTTGAAGTTCTGGAAATTCTCCCACAAGTTCTGAAACTAGATCAACTTTACAAATGGATGCAGATAATTCAACTTTATCTTTACTAATTAACAATTCATCAGAAAGCATTCCACCTAATTTCCTCATTCTTTGAACTTTATCAAAATAAGTTCCAAGTCCTTTGAAATAATTCATAGATTTAAGCATTGAAACTCTTTTGACCAAATTTTGTGATTTATCTTTATTCCAAAAAAATTCAGCATCATTTAGCCTGGCTTCTACAACTCTTTCATTTCCAAGTTTAATTAATCCATTGATATCCTGCTTATTAGTTACAACTAAAAACTCATTTGTTATATTTCCTTTTTTATCAAAAGTTGGGAAGTATTTTTGATGATGCTGCATAGTAATTATTAATATTTCTTTAGGAATGTTTAGAAATTTTCTATCAAATTCACACAATATAACATTTGGTTGGTCTGTTAGATCAACAACTTCATCAAGTAACTTGGGGTTATTTTCAATTAATATATTTTTAATACTTGAAATCTCATTTAGCTTTTTTTCTATAAAATTTTTTCTTTGATTATGATCAATAGTAATATTCAATTTTTTGAAAAAAATATTATAATCGTGATAATCAATAAATATTTTTTTCTTTTCTTCAAACTCTTTATCTACAAATGTTGAATTGGAAGAAGTTAAATGATGAAAATTGAAATTTAATTTTTTTTTATCAAAAATTGCCAGAATAGATTTTAAGGGTCTCCCCCAATTTAAACTAAAATCATTCCATCTCATAGATTTTTTCCATTGAATTTTATGTAATATTGATGGAACTAACTCTTCTAATAAATCATGAGTATTGAGTTTTTTTAATTTTGTTTTAAAAAAATAAAATTCACCTTTATCTATCACTTTTTTAATAAGATCTTTTTTAGAAATGTCATTTGACCTAATAAAGCCCTCTAATGCAATTTCTGGAGCTTTTACACTTGGACCTTTTATTTCCTCTGATTTCAAAGTTATTTGTTTTTGTAAACCCTCAAAAAAAACGACTAATCTATTTGGAGTTGAGAATGATGAGCTTTTTTTAAATGAAATAGATTTTTCATCAAACACCTTAATAAAACTATTTAAAAGATCTTCTCTTAAACTCTTTTGAAGAGATGATGGTATCTCTTCACTAAATAATTCTAAAAAAAATTCTGACATTTAGCTTTGAATATCTAACCAAATACCTGCTGCAGCTTTAGTAATATCTCTAATTCTGCCAATATATCCGGCCCTTTGAGCAACACTAATTGCTCCTCTAGCATCTAAAATATTAAATATGTGACTTGCCTTCAGGCATTGGTCGTACGCTGGTAATGATATATTTTTTTCTACAAGAGATTTAGCTTCAAGTTCGATCATATCAAACATTTTAAATAAACTATCAACATTTGCATGTTCAAAATTATATGCAGAAAATTCTTTTTCTGCTTGATGAAAAATATCATGATATTTTACCCCTTCATTATTCCATATAAGATCATAAACATTCTTTTGTTGTTGGGTAAACATACATATTCTTTCTAATCCGTATGTAATTTCAACGGATACAGGTTTACATTCAAATCCTGCCATTTGTTGAAAGTATGTAAATTGTGTAATCTCCATACCATCACACCAAACTTCCCAACCTAAACCCGCAGCACCAAGTGTCGGGCTTTCCCAATCGTCTTCAACAAACCTAATATCATGTTCATTATGATCAATTCCAATGACTGACAAACTATTTAGATACAATTTTTTTATATTATTTGGCGAAGGTTTAATCAAAACTTGAAACTGATAATAGTGTTGCAGCCTATTTGGATTATCTCCATACCTTCCGTCCGTAGGTCTTCTTGATGGCTGAACATAAGCTGCTTTCCAATGCTTTGGACCTAAAGATCTAAGCGTAGTTGCTGGATGGAAAGTGCCAGCCCCAACTTCCATATCATAAGGCTGTAGAATAACGCAACCATGTTTACTCCAGAATTTTTGAAGATTAAGAATTGTATCTTGAAATGATTGAAATTTTTGTTTTGGTTTTTTTATTTTAGAAACCATATCTTTGCCAGATTGACCTTTCGTCTAAAATGTTGGCTAATTGATCAACTTGATTATTAGAAGAAGAAAGTTTTTGACTTAACCACCCTTTAGTTTTTTCAAATTTTTTAATAATAACATCATTTCCAAATTTTTCTTTTAAAATTTGATGAGCATCACCTAGCCCATCTATTAATCCTAGTTCTTTAGCTTTACTACCTGACCAAAATTCTCCAGAAAAAAGTTCTACTTCAGATTTATTTAATTTAGTTCCTCTACTTTTCTCCACCACATCTATAAAATCTTTATGTAAATCTAGCTGAATCTTTTTTAATCTTTCTATATCTTCGTTTTTTTCTTCTAAAAATGGATCTAAGGTGCTTTTGTTTTTACCAGCTGTGTGAACTCTTCTTTCAACACCAATTTTTTTAATTAATTCTGTAAATCCAAATGAAGAATAGATCACTCCTATAGAGCCAATAATTGAGCTTGAATTTGCATAAATTTCATCTCCAGCACATGAGATTAGGTATCCGCCTGATGCAGCAACATCTTCAGCAAACACAATTACTTTTTTTTTACTGTTTTTTGCTTCCCGTCTTATAAAGCTATAAATTAAATGTGATTGAACTGGCGATCCTCCAGGTGAATTAATTGTTATTGCAACACAAGATGCTTTTTTAAGAGAAAAAGCCTTTTTTATAATTTCTTCTTGACCAGCAAAATCTATTCCTTGTTTAAATTTACCAGCGTTTCCTATAACACCATTTAGTTTTATATGGGCTACAGTCTTTTTCTTTTTAAAAAAAGAGAACATTTTTTATCCTTATAGAATTATTTATTGAATATTCTAATTACTTATAAATGAAGAAATAGGTGCGTCAATTGATAAGTAATATATATAACTCAAATATATTAATTTAATTTAATTATGGGAACTGTAGTTCAGCTTAAAAATCAGATAAACGACTCATATTTTCAACTAAAGGATTCTGTTGAAGATAAGTTAGTTCTTACTGAAGAAAAGATAAAATCAAAGTTAGCCAGTGAAGTTGAATTAGTTCAAAAAATGACTGAGTATCATATTCAAACTGGTGGAAAAAGATTGCGTGCTCTTTTAACTCTAGGATCAGCAAAATTATGTGGCTACTCTAAAGGTTCAAGAGATATCAATTTAGCAGCTTGTGTTGAATTAATTCATAGCGCAACACTAATGCATGATGATGTAATTGATGAAGGTGTTATTAGAAGAGGCAAAGAAACTTTGAATAAAGTTTGGGACAATCATTCATCAGTTTTAATCGGAGACTATTTATTAAGTAGATGTTTTGAAATGATGGTAGAAGATGGCAACTTAGAGGTTTTAAAATTATTGTCATCAACCTCTTCAAAGATTGCTCAGGGAGAAGTTTTACAACTTCAACATAAAGGGGAAGTTGATATGCTTGAGGAAACTTATCTAAAGATCATTTCAGCAAAAACAGCTGAGCTTTTTGCGGCTGCAACAAAAGTTGGTGCAATTTTATCAAATGTGGGTAATAAAGAAAAAGTTGCACTTGAGTTTTATGGGAGAAATCTTGGGTTAACTTTTCAAATTGCCGATGATACACTTGACTATAATTCTGATTTAAAATTTTTTGGAAAAAAAATAGGTCAAGATTTTTATGAAGGCAAGATTACTTTACCTATTATTTTACTATTTCAAAATATAGACATTAATGAAAAAAAATTATTAATCGAACTTTTTAAAAAAGATTTAAGAGATAAAAATGATTTTAATCAAATTATTGCTTTGATAAAAAAATATAAAATTATAAATAAATGTTACCAAAAAGCTCAACATTACATTAATCTTGCCTCAAATTCTCTTGCAGTATTTAAAGACTCAAAAGAAAAAACTATTTTAAAAAGCCTTACCTCATTTAGCTTAGCTAGAAATTTTTAAGGACTTAATAAAGATTTAATCCAATTTCCATTATCGTCAATTGTATATTTAAGTCTTTCGTGAATTCTATTGTCTCCATCTAACCAGAATTCAATACTTGTGGGAGTCAAATTCCATCCTGACCAGTGACTAGGCCTTGGAACATTTTTTTCATCGTTATATTTTTGTTTAAATTCTTTAATTGATTTTATAAGCACCTCTCTATTTTCTATCTCTTTACTTTGTTTTGATGCCCAAGCTCCAATTCTACTTTCATAGCCTCTTGAATTATAATATTGATCAGCCACTTTATCTTCTACCTGAGTTACTGAGCCATTAATTCTTATTTGTCTTAATAGACTTTTCCAATGAAAACACATTGCGGCATTGGGATTTTCTTTAAGTTCATTTCCCTTTTGACTATTTAAATTAGTATAAAAAACAAATCCATTTTGATTAAATTCCTTTAATAAAACCATTCTCACTGATGGAAAATTATTTTTATCTGAAGTTGCTAAAGAAAGAGCATTGGGATCATTAGGTTCTGATTTATTTGCCTCATCCATCCATGCTTTAAACAATTGAATTGGATCATCTAAATCTAAAAAACAGTTATTTAGGCCAAGTGAATTTTTTTGATTCATAATTTAAACAAAATAATCTATACAATATAAATAATGTCATTTAATACTTTTGGAAAGCTATTTCGTTTCTCAACATGGGGTGAATCCCATGGTCCTGCTATAGGCTGTATAGTAGATGGTTGTCCACCAAACATAAGCCTTAAAGAACAAGATATACAAATTGAACTAGATAAAAGAAAACCTGGACAATCAAAATTTACAACTCAGCGTAAAGAAGACGATAAAGTTCAAATTTTATCTGGTGTGTTTGAAGGAAAGACAACTGGAACTCCAATATCACTAATAATTTACAACAAAGATATGAGGTCAAAAGATTATGGAAACATTAAAGATAAATTTAGACCAGGACATGCTGATTTAACTTATTTTAAAAAATATGGAATTAGGGATTATAGGGGTGGAGGAAGATCCTCAGCAAGGGAAACTGCAGCTCGTGTTGCTGCTGGAGCAATAGCTAAATTAGTTTTACATAATAAATTAGGAAAAAAGTTCAAAGTTATTGGGGCTGTGACCCAACTAGGAATATTAGGATGTGATGTAAATCAATGGAACGATAAAGTAATAACTAAAAATCCATTTTTTTGTCCAGATAAATCAATGATTAAACTTTGGGAAAAATATTTATTGAATGTTAGAAAATCAGGATCTTCTTGTGGAGCTGTAATTGAAATAAGAGCAAGAGGTATACCTCCAGGATTAGGTGCTCCAATATATTCAAAGTTAGACTCTGATATTGCTTCTGGTTTAATGAGTATCAATGCTGTTAAAGGAGTTAATATTGGGTCTGGCATGAACTCAGCGCAATTAAGTGGAGAACAAAACTCAGATGAAATTTCTCAAAAGGGTAAAAAGTTAAAATTTAACTCCAATAATGCTGGAGGAATCTTGGGTGGCATATCAAGTGGTCAAGAAATTATTGCTTCCTTTGCTGTAAAACCTACATCATCAATTTTAACAACAAGAAAAACAATTAATAAATTTGGAAAAAATACCACTATATCAGTTAAAGGAAGACACGATCCATGTGTAGGTATAAGAGCGGTCCCTGTCGGTGAAGCTATGATGAACTGTGTTTTATTAGATCATTATTTAATGAACAAAGCTCAGTGTAGTTAGATCTATTTTTATTTTTTTACTACTTTAATAGAATCCCTTGTGAATAAAACATCTAAGATTTTTTTTGAAATTTGAGATGCGTTCAGTCCAGCTACATCATACATTTTTTTTGGATTATCTTGTTCAATAAATGTATCTGGCAATGTCATTGCTCTAAACTTTAATCCTTTATCAAATATACCTTTTTCAGCTAGCAAGTTTTTGACATGTGAGCCAAAACCACCAATCGACCCCTCTTCTATAGTAATCACAACCTCATGTTCTCTAGCACATTTTAAGATAAGTTCTTGATCTAAGGGTTTTGCAAATCTTGCATCAACAATTGTTACAGACACACCTTTATTTTTTAATTCTTCTGCAGCTAATTTGCATTCTTCAAGTCTTGTTCCCAAACTTAAAATACAAACTTGGTTTCCTTCTTGAACGATTCTTCCTTTTCCAATTTCAATTTTTTCATCGATTGAAGGCAAATCAAGACCCACACCTGTTCCACGTGGGTATCTAATTGCACTTGGTTTGTCGTTAATATCAACTGAAGTGTTTATCATTTTTACTAACTCAACTTCATCGCTTGCAGCCATAACAATAAAATTAGGTAGTGCTGATAAATAAGTAATGTCAAATGAACCAGCATGTGTAGATCCATCTGCCCCAACTAAGCCAGCTCTATCTATTGCAAATCTTACAGGTAAACTTTGAATAGCCACGTCATGAACAACCTGGTCATAAGCTCTTTGTAAAAAAGTAGAATAAATTGCAGCATAAGGTTTATAACCCTCTGTTGCTAGACCAGCTGAAAAAGTTACAGCGTGTTGTTCAGCTATACCTACATCAAACATTCTTTTTGGAAATTCCTTCCCAAAAATATCCATACCTGTTCCACCAGGCATCGCAGCTGTTATTCCAACTATTTTACTATCTTTTTGAGCATGTTTAACCAAGGTATTAGCAAATACTTTTGTATAAGCTGGAAGATTACTTCCACTTTTAGCTTGTTCACCTGTCTTTACATTAAATTTTGACACACCATGGTAATGATCGGATGCTTTTTCAGCATAAGAATAGCCTTTTCCTTTTTGTGTTTTAATATGAATCATAATTGGACCTTCATGTTTCAGGTCCCTTGCATTTTTAAGAATCGGAATAAGACTTGTTAGATCATGACCATCTATTGGACCTGCATAATAAAAACCTAAAGAGTTAAATAATGTACCTCCTATAACTGCAGATCTTAAAAAATCTTCAGCCTTTCCAGCTTTGTCACTAAACCGTTTTGAGAATGAAGACATTATCAATTTAATTGTTTCTCTTAGACTAAAATAAATTTTTCCAGTAAATAACTTTGTTAGATAAGTTCTCATAGCACCTACTGGTTTTGCGATCGACATATCGTTATCATTCAAAATAACAATCATTTTAGTTTTTGATGCTCCTGCATTATTCATGGCCTCATAAGCCATGCCTGCACTTATTGCACCATCACCAATTACAGCAATTACATTTGAGGATTTATTTGCTAATTTATTTGCTTCAGCAATTCCTAGTGCTGAGGATATAGATGTTGAACTGTGAGCAGCTCCAAAAGGATCGTACTCACTTTCTGATCTTTTTGTAAATCCTGATAATCCATTTCCTTGCCTTAAAGATCTAATCTTATTTTTTCTTCCAGTTAAAATTTTATGTGGATAAGATTGATGCCCTACATCCCAAATTAGTTTATCATTAGGAGTGTCAAAAACATAATGTAGAGCAACTGTTAGCTCAACCACTCCTAAGCCCGCACCTAAATGTCCCCCAGTTTCAGAAACTGCGCTAATCATCTCTTCTCTAACTTCATCAGAAACTTTTTGCAAATCATGTTCTGATAGTTTTCTTAAATCAGATGGAAAATTGATATTGTTTAAAAATTTATGATTTTGCATTACTTATCTCTATGTAAAATATAATTCAATGTCTCTTCTATATTTTTAGAATTTGAACCATATTTTTTTAAATTCTTATTTATTTTTAAAATAATTCTATCACAATATTTAATTGCATTCATATATCCTAGTAAGCTTATTAGTGTAGCTTTGCCTTTTTTTTGATCTTTTCCTGTTTTTTTTCCAGCTATTTTGGAGCTACCTTTGAAATCAATTAAATCGTCAGCTATTTGAAATAATAAACCAATATCAGATCCCATATTTTCAAAAAATTTAATTTCTCTAGTATTTTTTTTCTTAATAATTGCTGGTACAGCACAGCAAAAACTAAATAGTTTTCCTGTTTTTTTAATTTCCATTTCTATGATCTTGTTTTTGGATATCTTTTTTTTTTCATAACTTAAATCTAGATATTGACCACCCGCTATACCTAAGTGACCTGAACATTCAGATAATTTCTTAATCAGATTAATTCTAATTTTTTCACTTATTTTTAAAGTAGGACTTGCTAAAATTTCAAATGCCATTGTAAGTAATGAATTTCCAGCAAGTACTGCTGTGGACTCACCAAACTTAATATGTGTAGATGGTTTTCCTCTTCTGATTTTATCATTATCCATGCATGGTAAATCATCATGAATAAGAGAATAAGCATGAATACATTCTACTGCAGCACCGATAGCAATTAATGTTTTATAATCTATTGATAGTAATGAGCCAATATCAATTAAAACTTTAGATCTAATTTTTTTTCCACCAGGAAATAAGCCATAATTCATGGCTGGAATTAATTTAGAATTATTCTGTTGATTAAGAAATTTCTTCAGAAAAACGTTTGTATCTTTTGCAATCCTATCAAGTTCAGTTTTCATTTTTTTTTAATGATTTCTTTAACTTTTTTATTTGTTTCTTCACCAATAGATCTAAAATTTTTATAAAATTTTTTTTCAATAATATTGTTTAGCTTTAATAATTGTTGATAGCTTTCTACTGAATTATTTAGATCTTTTTCATTTTCTAAAGATTCTATTATTCGATTTGCCTGATCTGTTAGCTCCTCAAGTGTACTTGTATTATTATCAGGTAGTAAATTTTTATCTTTCATATAATAATAATTATTAATACATGAAATCTATTCAATCAAATATCAAAAAAGCTAAAGATTATTTAGATAAAAATCATTGTGTAGCTGTGCCAACTGAAACTGTCTATGGATTAGCTGGAAACGCTTATTCAAACATGTCTGTAAAAAAGATATTTAATTTAAAAAAAAGACCTAAGAACAACCCTTTAATTGTTCATTATTTGGATATTAGTAAGCTTAAGGATGATTGTCATATTGATGATAATTTTATTAAGCTTTATAATCACTTCTCTCCTGGCCCGATAACATTTATTCTGAAGTTAAAAAAAGACAGTAAAATTTCTAAATTTGTAACTAATAAACAAACAAGCCTTGCTGTTCGTTTTCCTAAACATCCTTTATTTAGAAAACTACTTAAAGTTTTAGATTATCCATTAGCTGCACCAAGTGCAAATATATCAACCAGATTAAGCTCTGTTAAAGCATCTGACGTTATTGAGGAGTTTGGATTAAAAATTAAGTATGTGTTAGATGGAGGTAGATGCCAAATTGGTGTGGAGTCTACAATTATCAATCTTTTAAGTAAACCAACAATACTTAGATTTGGAGGATTGGATATTTCAAAAATAGAAAATATATTAAAAAAAAAAGTTTTAATTAAAACTAATTCAAAAAAGAAAATTGCACCTGGACAATTTCCTTTACATTACTCCCCAGGTATTCCACTAAGAATAAATGCTAAAAAACCAAAAAAAAATGAAGCTTTCGTATTAATAAAAAAAAGAAACACTACATTTAAAAACTACTACTATTTAAGTAAAAATAATAATCTTCAGCAATCTGCTAAAAATCTATACTCAATATTAAGAAAAATTAAAAAGGATGGTTATAAAAAGATTGCAGTGGAAAAAATTCAAAATAAAGGTATTGGTAAAACAATAAATGATAGATTAAGCAGAGCCTCAAAATATTAAATGACAAATTCAATTGAAGTTATTAATTTATCAAAAAGTTATAAGTCAAAACAAGCTGTAAATAATATTAACTTTAAAATTAATGAAAATGAAATAGTTGGCTTACTAGGGCCAAATGGGTGTGGAAAAACAACTACAATTGGTATGATGCTCGGCCTATTAAAGCCGACCAGTGGCAAGGTCTTAATTAATGGAATGGACATTGAGAAAAATAAAATTTCTCTTCTTCATAAAATGAATTTTATTTCTCCATATATAGAGTTGCCAAAAAAACTTACAGTTAGGCAAAATTTGGTAGTCTATGGAAAATTATATAATGTAAATAACCTTAATGAACAAATTGACTATTTATCAAATAAATTACGATTAAATAAACTATTAGACAATATTACAGGAGAACTTTCTTCTGGGCAAAAAAATAGAGTAAGTTTAGCAAAAGCATTGATTAATAATCCTTCTGTGCTTTTACTTGATGAACCTACTGCGTCTTTGGATCCTGAAACAGGTGATTTTGTTAGAACCTTTTTAGAAAATTATAAAAAAGAAAAAAAAATATCAGTATTACTTGCTTCACATAATATGGACGAAGTTAAGAGACTATGTAACTCTATTTTAATGATGAAAGGTGGGACAATAGTAGATAGTGGTACCCCAGACAATTTAATTGCAAAACATGGAAGAAAAAATTTAGAAGAAGTTTTTTTAGAACTAGCAAGAAATAAAAATGAATTTAACTAGAATTTATGGTCTTTTTTTAAGACACTTTTATTTAATAACAAGATCATTTCCAAGAATTTTAGACTTAATTTATTGGCCATCTATTCAAATCACACTATGGGGTTTTATTTCAAACTTTTTTGCAGATCATAGCACCTACTATAATGGTGCTGTTGGAGTAATTCTCTCTTGTGCAATTTTATATGATTTTTTGTTTAGAACTAGCATTGGTTTCAATATGCTATTTTTAGAGGAAATATGGAGTAGAAATTTTACTAACTTATTTATTGCTCCAATGAAAATTAGTGAGATTATTGTATCACTAGTTTTTACTGCTTTAATTAGAGCTTTGATCGGTTTGGTTCCAGCAATACTATTGACCTCCCCTTTGTTTGGAATTTCTTTATTAGATTTAGGCTTACCTCTAGCGTTTCTTTTTTTAAGTTTATATATTTTTGGAATTACCCTAGGTTTATTTGTTTCTGCAGGATTGTTGAGATTTGGTCCATCTTTTGAAAATATTGCATGGTCTACTATGTTCTTACTAGCACCATTTGGGTGTATATATTACCCAGTTGAAACTTTACCAGAAATTTTTCAATCAATAGCTTATGCTCTTCCATTAGTTTATATTTTTGAGGAAACACGAAATATTTTAGTTAATCAATCTGTAGATTATAAAAATATTATACAAGCTCTTTATTTGAACGCTGCATATCTAATTGCGGCAGTATCAGTATTTTATTATTCTTTTGATAAAGCTAGAGAGAAAGGAACTTTAATAAATATTGGCGAATAAGTTGGCGCGCCTGCTAGGAGTCGAACCCAGAACCTCCTGATCCGAAGTCAGGCGCTCTATCCAGTTGAGCTACAAGCGCATATAGTATTAATATTACATTTTATGGAAAAAAACATTAATTTTATAGTTGAAGAAAATGAAAATAATCTAAGAGTTGATGTATTAATCAATAAAAGAGAAGAATTGATTAGCAGAACTAGAATTAAAAACTTAATCCTTAAAGAAAAACTAAAACTAAATGATGAAATTATTAAAAGTCCTTCAAAAAAAGTTTTAACTGGTGATAAATTAAGCCTTAATATCCCAAAACCTGACAAAGCCTCATTAAAACCTTATGACTTTAAACTGGAAATAATTCATGAAGATGAAGACCTATTAGTAATCAACAAACCAGCTAGAATAATTATGCATCCAGGGGCTGGAAATTATGACAAAACAATTGTTAATGCATTAATGCATTATGATAAAGATTCTCTATCAAACATTGGAGATGAATTAAGACCAGGAATAGTTCATAGAATTGATAAAAACACCTCAGGTTTAGTGGTTATTGCAAAAAACAATGAGTCTCATGAAAATTTATCTAAGCAATTCAGCGATCACACAATCACAAGAGTTTATCAACTTTTAATATGGGGAAAGCTTCGACCTTCTAAAGGAAAAATTGATACTTTTATAACACGCAGTTCTAAAAATAGACAACTTATGGAGGTTAGTAGTTCAAAAGGAAAACGAGCAATAACAAATTATAAAACTATAGAAGTTTATGAAAATGATAAAACACCAACATTAAGTTTGGTAGAGTGTAAATTGGAAACTGGAAGAACCCATCAAATTCGTGTTCACATGACTCATATGGGAAACAGTATAGTTGGGGACGATAAATACAAAAAAAAATATAAGAAGATAAAAAATATTGATATGGGGCTAGAAAGTTTAATCTCTAAATTAGATAGACAATTCTTACATGCAAAAACTTTAGGATTTATTCATCCAAAAACTAATGAGGAAATGATATTTTCCTCAATTTTGCCTCTAGAACTGAATAATTTATTAAAAATGCTTAGAAATACTAGCGAATAAATCATTGAAAATTTAGTATAGTTAATTAAATAATCATGGCTGTGAACGCAACTTTTAATAGCAATGTACCAGCTCTTTCGAATGAAGGAGGTCTATCAGCATATCTAGAACAAATAAAAAAATTTCCAATGTTAGCTGCGGAAGAAGAGTATATGTTGGCAAAAAATTGGAAAACTACAGGAAATATCAAAGCAGCTGAAAAATTAGTAACGAGTCACTTAAGGTTAGTGGCTAAAATTGCAATGGGTTACAAAGGATATGGACTTCCTGTAAATGAAATGATTTCTGAAGGTAATGTTGGTCTTATGCAGGCTGTTAAAAAATTCGAACCTGAAAAAGGTTTTAGATTAGCTACATATGCTATGTGGTGGATCAAAGCTTCTATACAAGAATACATTTTAAGATCTTGGAGTTTAGTAAAAATAGGAACAACTACAGCTCAAAAGAAATTATTTTTCAATCTTAAAAAAATAAAAAACCAAATTGCACCTCAATCAGAAGGTGATTTAAGGGATGAGCATGTAAATGAAATTGCTAATAAATTAGATGTAAGTAAAGATGAAGTTGTTTCAATGAATAGAAGACTTTCTGGTAAAGAGTTTTCATTAAATGCCCAAGTAGGTGAAGATGGAGATGAATGGCAAGATTGGTTAGTTGATAAAGAACTAGATCATGATTTAAAATTTGCACACCAGGAAGAAATGGAACAGAGAAAAGATCTATTAAAAAATTCAATCAAAGTTTTAAATGAAAGAGAAAAAGAAATTTTATACTCCAGAAGACTAAATGATAATCCAACAACTTTAGAAGATTTAAGTAAAAAACATAAGATTAGTAGAGAAAGAGTAAGACAAATCGAGAATAAAGCGTTCGAAAAATTACAAAAGCAAATGCTACTAATGGCAAAATCTAAAAATCTACTACCAGTAAATTAAATATCAAAAGGATTTTCAACTAAAATAGTATCATCTCTTTCGGGACTAGTAGATACGCTGGAAACTTTTGCACCTATAAACTCTTCTACTGCAGAAATATATTTTTTTGCATTTTCAGGTAAAGCAACCATATCTTTAATACCATTGGTAGATGTTTTCCATCCAGGAAAAGTTTTATAGATTGGTTTTATTTTTAATTGATCTTCGACTGCTGCGGGTAAATAATCTATTTTTTTTCCATCAAGCTCATATTCAATGCACATCTTGATTTCATCCAATTCATCGAGAACATCAAGTTTGGTAAGTGCGATACCGTCGATACCTGAAATTTTTATTGTTTGCCTAACCAATACTCCATCGAACCAACCACATCTTCTTTTCCTACTTGTGACAGTTCCAAACTCTTTTCCTCGAGTACCTAATAATTCTCCAACATTGTCTGTTAATTCAGTGGGAAAAGGACCTTCTCCAACTCTTGTTGTGTAAGCTTTTGTAATCCCCAAAACATAATTAATTGAGTTTGGACCACATCCTGTGCCTGTCGCAGCACTAGAAGCAACTGTATTAGAAGATGTTACATAAGGATAAGTACCATGGTCCACATCTAATAAAATTCCCTGAGCACCTTCAAATAATATTTTTTTTTGTTGTTTTTTAAACTCATCAATTTTAAGCCAAACGGGCTGCGAAAACTGCAATATTTGAGGGGCAATTTTCAATAGGTCTGATTTTAATTGTTCTTTTTCAAAAATTTTTTTCCCAAGTCCTTTTCTAATTGCATTATGATGAACTAGGACAGATTCTAATCTTTGATCTAAATTTTTTTCAGACCTAAGATCCATTACTCGAATAGATCTTCTTCCAACTTTGTCTTCATATGCTGGACCAATACCTCTTCTTGTTGTTCCAATTTTACCTTTTCCCGCTGCATCTTCTCTTATTTCATCCATTTCTCTATGGAATGGTAAAATTAAATTTGCAGCCTCAGAGATAATAAAATTATTGATATTTACATCAACCCCTTTTGATTTAATCTCTTCAATCTCTTCTAATAATGCCCATGGATCAACTACAACTCCATTTCCAATAATAGAAATTTTATTTTTTCTTACGATTCCAGATGGCAATAATCTTAATTTATAAGTAACACCATCAATTACTAGAGTGTGACCCGCATTATGACCTCCTTGAAATCTGATTACTACATCTGCTTGTTCTGAAAGCCAGTCTACAATTTTACCTTTTCCTTCGTCGCCCCACTGAGATCCAACTACAACTATATTTTTCATTACCTAAATTTTTTTTCTAAATTAATTGTATGTAGATGATTAATTGGGCCATGACCTTTACCATATTTAGGATTAGTTTTGATACCAGAATTTACATATTTAATCCCAAGCTCACAAGATTTATTTATGGGTTTTCCACATGATAAAAATGTGGTTATAGCGCTAGATAAAGTACAACCTGTTCCATGGGTGTTTTTAGTATCATATCTCTTACTGTTAAAAATTTTTATATCTGATTTTGAAACAAATATATCTTGGACGGTACTTGAGGCAAGGTGTCCTCCTTTAATTAATACATTGTTTGCTCCAATTTCAATTAATTTGTGAGCTGCAAAAATCATATCCTCATTACGTCTTATAGTCGTATTAGTTAATATTTCAGCCTCAGGAATATTTGGTGTAATTAATGATGCTTTTTTTATCAATTTTTTTTTTAATAGATTAATAGCTTTATTATCTATTAATTTAGCGCCTCCCTTTGCAACCATTACTGGATCAATAACTAATTTATTTACGTTAATACTTTCAAGTGATTTGATGACTGCATCTATTACTTTACTAGAATGTAACATGCCAATCTTTATTGCATCAGGCTTAATATCTTTAGCTGTAAATAAGATCTGATTTAAAATTTCTTTTGCTGGAATTGGAACAATTGATTTAACTCCAGTTGTATTTTGAGCCGTGATAGCAGTAATTGCGGTCATTGCATAAGATCCGAGAGCAGTAATAGTTTTGATATCAGCTTGAATTCCAGCTCCACCTGATGAGTCAGATCCTGCAATAATCAATACTTTAGAATTAGGTTTCACTTTATTTTAGTTAAAATAATATTTAAACATGTGTTTAAGAGTTTTTTATTTTCACTTTCACCCATAACTCTTATTTTTGACTCTGTGCCTGACGCTCTCACTAATATTCTTCCATGACCATTCATTAATTTTTCAGCTTTTTTGATAGATTTTTTTACATCTGGGGTTTTAATTATTGATCTATCTTTAATAGAGATATTTTCTAAAATTTGAGGAGTTTTTTTAAAATTATTGAAAAAAGAACTAGCTTTTTTACCTTTTCTTAATGCAAATAAAACCTCTAATGCAACCAACAATCCGTCTCCTGTTGTTGAAAATTTACCTAAAATAATATGACCAGATTGTTCACCACCTAGGTTAAAATTATTTTTTTGCATTTTTTCTTTTACATATCTGTCTCCAACATTTGCTCTAATAAATTTTATATTATTAGTTTCAAAAAATTTTTCCAAACTATAATTAGACATTAATGTTCCTACAACTCCGCCTTTTAACATCTTTTTGGTTTTCCATCTTGTGGCTATTGCCGCAATTATCTGATCTCCATCAATTATATTTCCCACTTCATCAACCATAATAATTCTATCAGCATCACCATCTAGAGAAATACCAAGATGAGCTTTGTATTTTTTAACCGCAAATTTAATCTTATTGGGATATGTCGAGCCACAGTTTTTATTAATATTTATTCCATTTGGATTCACGCCTATTGCGATCACTTTTGCTCCTAAAGATTTCAACAATTCTGGTCCAGCTTTGTAGCCTGCACCATTTGCACAATCGATAACTATTCTTAATCCTCTTAAATTAAATTCTTTTGGAAAATTTTTTTTTATTATTTTTAAATATTCTTTTGTCCCACTTTCTAGTCTTTTTACTCTACCTAATTTTTCAGGACTAGAAAGATTTTTTGAAATTTTTTTATCTATTAATTTTTCAATTTTTTTTTCAATTCTGTCAGATAATTTCATTCCATCCGGGCCAAATAATTTTAAACCGTTATCATTATGAGGATTATGAGAAGCAGTTATCATAATACCCATATTAGCTTTCATTGTTTTAGTTAACATGGCCAAACCATTTGTTGGCATAGGACCAAATGTATAAACATGCATTCCAGCTGAAGCTAATCCTGAAACAAGTGCTGGTTCGAGTGTATATCCAGATAATCTAGTATCTTTTGCTATAATTGCTATTTGTTTTCTTTTTTTTTGTGATTTGAAATATGTTCCTGATGCTAACCCAAACTTAAAAAACATATTTCCATTAATGTTGTTGCTATTAATAGCCCCTCTTATTCCATCAGTTCCAAAATATTTTTTTGTCATTTATGTTTTGTTATTTCTTTAAAGACTTTTATACCCTGAAGCAATTCATTTACATCATGAATTCGTAAAATTTGTATACCTTGCATCATTAGATAAATCGAAGATGCTACAGTTCCTCCAATTCTGTCTTTGGTATCATTGTTTCCTGAAATTTCTTTTATAAATCTTTTTTTTGAATTTCCTACAAGTACAGGAAAACCTAGGGAATGAAAAATAGAAATATTACTAATAAGATTGATATTATGTTTCAAATTTTTTCCAAAACCTATGCCCGGATCAATGATAATATTGTTATGTTTAATACCAATTTTTTTTAAAAAATTGATCTTCTCCTCAAAAAAATCATAAATGTCTAATAATTCATTTTTATATTTTGGTTTATTTTGCATATTCTCAGGTGTTCCTTGCGAATGCTGTAAAATAAAAGGAATTTTATATTTTTTAAGAACATTAATAGTTTCTGGGTCATATTCTAATCCAGAAACATCATTAATAATTTTTATACCATGTTTAATTCCTTTTTTCATAATTTCTGATTTTCTAGTATCTAATGAAATAGGAATTTTTTTACTTATAAATTTAATTATTTTTTCTATTCTTTTCCATTCTGTTTTGTTAACTACTGCTTTTGATCCAGGGCGAGTAGACTCGCCCCCAATATCGATTATATTTGCTCCTGAATAAAACATCTCTAAAGCATGTTTTATGCCTTTATTGCTTGTATTAAATTTTCCACCATCAGAAAAACTATCTGGTGTAAGATTTAACACACCCATTATATTTGGAATTTTTTGAAAATTTAAATTAGAAAAATTTTTTTTCTTTGATCTAATTTTTTTTAAATCTGTTTTAATTAATCTTTTAAATGATTTTGCTAAATTATTTATTTTTTTTACAGAAATTTTTTTTTTTGAAGTTCTTGATATTATTTCAATATGATCAAATGAAATATTTTTATTTCCATTTAAAGGGATAGATTTATTGCTATCAACTAACAATTTAGATTCATTACCATAATAGAAATTACACACTCTAGTGTAATATCTTCTCATTTCTTTTTTTAGTGAACTATTTTTGGTTTTAAACCCATCGCACCTAAGGCTGTGCTTTGATCATCATTTTCTTCTGGTTTTTCGACTATTTTATCTTTTGGATATAAATTTTTATTAATTATATTTTCGATTTCTTCACCTGATAAAGTTTCGTAAGTAATCAGAGCTTTAGCAATTTTGTGTAAATCGTCAATTTTTTCAGTTAATATTTTTGTAGCCTGATTGTAGCCCTCATCAACTAATTTTCTTATTTCTTTATCAATTTTTTGAGCTACTTCTTCAGAAACTGATTGAGTTTGTGTAACTGATCTTCCTAAAAATACTTCTTCTTGGTTTTCACCATATTCTATCGGTCCCATTTCTTCACTCATTCCATATTTTGTAACCATGGCCCTTGCAAGCTGTGTAGCTTGATTAATATCTGATCCACTTCCACCTCCCGCTCCTGTAGAAATATTATCTTTTCCAAAAATTAATTCTTCTGCGACTCTACCACCAAAACACACTGCCATTCGTGCTTTTAAGTATTTTATTGAATATCCATGTTTATCTCTTTCAGGTAAATTCATAACCATACCTAAAGCTCTACCTCTTGGAATTATTGTTGCTTTGTGTATTGGATCGTAGCTCGGCATATTAAATGAAACTAAGGCATGTCCACCTTCATGATATGCTGTTAATTTTTTTTCGTCCTCAGTCATCACCATTGAACGTCTCTCAGATCCCATCATTACCTTATCTTTAGCTTCTTCAAACTCAATTAATGTAACGATTCTTTTATTTTTCCTTGCAGCCAATAAAGCTGATTCATTAACTAGATTGGCTAAATCAGCACCAGAAAAACCAGGCGTTCCTCTTGCTATAGTTCTTAAATTTACATCTGGTGCCATTTTAATTTTTTTTACATGGACCTTTAAAATTTTTTCTCTTCCTATAATGTCTGGATTTGAAACAACCACCTGTCTATCAAATCTACCGGGTCTTAATAAAGCTGGATCAAGAACGTCAGGTCTGTTAGTTGCAGCAATTATGATAACACCTTCATTAGTTTCGAACCCATCCATCTCAACTAACAATTGGTTTAAAGTCTGTTCTCTTTCATCATTTCCACCCCCTAATCCAGCCCCCCTGCTTCTGCCGACAGCATCTATTTCGTCTATAAAAATAATGCATGGTGAATTTTTTTTACCTTGCTCAAACATGTCTCTTACTCTTGAAGCTCCCACTCCGACAAACATTTCCACAAAATCTGAACCTGAAATTGTAAAAAAAGGAACACCAGCTTCACCTGCTATTGCTCTTGCTAATAAAGTTTTTCCTGTACCTGGTGGCCCAACTAACAATGCTCCTCTTGGTATTTTTCCCCCGAGTCTACTAAATTTCTTTGGATCTTTTAAAAATTCTACAATTTCTTCTACTTCTTCTTTTGCCTCCTCTACACCAGCAACATCATTAAATGTAACTTTACCTTTAAGTTCGTTCATCATCTTAGCTTTAGACTTTCCAAATCCCATCGCACCTCCCTTGCCACCTTGCATTTGTCTCATAAAGAAAATCCAGACTGCAATTAATAGTAACATTGGGAACCAAGATAATAGAACTCCAAACAATGACGGCATTTTTTCATCTAGGGGTGCAGCAGAAATACTAACTCCTTTGTCTGATAGCTTTTCAATTAAGTTTGGGTCATTAGGAGAATATGTGGAAAAAGAGTTACCATTAGAAAAAACTCCTTTGATATTGTTACCCTGGATATCAACTTTTAAAACCTCTCCATTTTCTACTGAAGTTAAAAATTCTGAAAATATAATTTGATTTCCACCTCTTACGTTAGATTGTGGATTCTTAAACATGTTATATAGACCGATAGTCAAGAAGACTATAATTCCCCACATAGCAAGATTTTTTAAATTCATAATGTTAAGATAAGAATTATTACAAGATTAACAAGTGACAAAATATCATTAAATATTTATATTTTATTACTCTTTTGACAATATAAGGGTTCCATTAACCTTTTTAATCAAACATCCTCCTAAAGTAACTTTAAATGAGGATTTAGATTTTACTAAATCAATGATTTTATCAATTTTTTTTCCTCTGACAGTGTAATATTTTTTTCCTATAATTTTTATTACTTCACCAAAAGATCTAAACACAACTTCTTCTGATTGAGAAAAAAAGTTTTCTTTCAAAATAGCATTCTGTTTTTTTTGAAAAATAGTTACATTTTCTTCTAAATTTTTTTTTGTATAAAATCTTATATTTTCATTAGCAAATTTTAAATTTTTTATCGTTAAAAAAAATTTATTTTTATCTAATCCCTCTAAACTTAATTCTTTTAATAAATTTCTAACTTTAACTCTCTTAAACTTATCATCTTCATTTGATGGATCTTCAATGTATGATCTAAAAACAATTTTACTAATATAAACCAAATCATCTTTTTCAATACTTATTAAAGGTCTGATTAAATTGATATTATTATTTTGTGTTTCTTTATCCAGCGAGACTAACCCTTGCAAACCACTACCTCTTAGAATTCTTATAAAGAAATTTTCAAATAAATCATCTAAGTGATGACCAAGTAAAATATTCTGAATTTTAGATTTTTTTGCTGCATCTGTTAGTAGCTTGTATCTTTTATCTCTAGCAATTGATTGGATATTTTTTTTAGGTTTTATTCCCTTCCAAGTTAGAATATTTAATTTTATGTAAAAATTTTTTAATTTTTTTTGAACATATTTTGCCTCCCATGTTGAATTTTTTCGTAATTTATGATCAACAATGAAGTATTTAATATCAATAGAATTATGAATTGCATAAATTTTTGCTAAAAAAGATAATGCAAGGCTATCTGGACCACCCGAAACAGCTACAATAAAGTTTTTTTTAATAAGTAAATTATTTTTAAATTTTTTATAAATTTGAAGAGTTCGTTTATCTTTTAATTTATTTAATAAAAACTTATGAGTCTTCTTTGTTACATTCAAATTTTTTAGACTCATATTTTGCTTTTTGAATTACTGATTGGTTAGCTTTGGGATATTGTAACTCTACTCCATTTATCATCTTACACCCTTGGTCTTTTTCTCCAATTTGGACCATTGACACACCAAGTTTTAATAGATTTATTGGAGCCTTATTACCTTTTGGATATTTTTGATATCCTTCTAGATAAGCTGATGCAGCATCAGTATAAAGTTGTCTTATTCTAAATGTTTCAGCATACCAATATTGAGCGCTACCTGCCAATTCATGTTCACTATTAGAAAGCACAAACTCTCTAAAAGCTCTTTCAGCTGTACTATAATCACCAACTTTTAAAAAACTTGTTGCAAATTCATACTGTTTTTTTGGTGATAGGTCTTGTGGCAATATTTTTTCCTCAGCTTGAAAAGTTTCTGTCACAACAGTCGCTGTTGTATCTACAGATTGAATTTGTTGTGTTGTTTCAGATGTCTCTGTATCTTTGTATGATATTGAGCCAAGATCTTGTGGCTGAGAGCTTCCAGGTAATATTTCAGTTTTTGTATCTGTTTTTGGTTTTGAGGATAGTTGTGTTGTAATTTCACCTGAACTTATTGCAGACTCTATATCTTGAAACCTTATCTGATTATCAGCTTGAATTTTTGATAGCCTATTTGATAATTTGTCTAACTTAAAATTAATTTCTTCAAATTTATTGGTTAACTCTCGAAATTGATCTTCAACTTCAGATAATTTTAATAAATGTCTTGTAAGAACGTCCTCTGAATTATTATCTAGCTCATTAGTTGGCTGTTCATTTGATGATGAACTAATTTCAATTGAGCCTGAATAAACTGCTCTTTCAAGAGTTTTAAGATCGTTCTTAATAATTTCTAAAGTTTCATAAATATTGTGATTATCAGAGAAGGCATATTGTGAAAAACTTAAATTAAATAAAATTATTATTACTAATTTAAATGTAAGTCTCATTATTATTTTGATTTATGATTATAAAAATGGCAAAAAAAAGACCCTAAAACTTTTACGTTTTAGGGTCTTTAAATTAAAATCTTTAATTTGCTTTGACAGTTACAGATCTTCTATTTTTTGACCAAGCTAATGGGTTCGAACCTGCATCAACTGGTCTTTCTTTTCCATAACTTAATACTGAAATCCTGTCTGAAGATATTCCATATGTCATCAAGTAATCTTTAGCTGAATTTGCTCTTCTCTCTCCAAGCGCTAAGTTATACTCTCTAGTACCTCTTTCATCTGCGTGTCCTTCAAGAACAACATTTATGCTAGAGTTTTTTCTCAACCAAGCTGCTTGAGCTCTTAATGTCTCTCTAGAAGCTGTTGTTAAAACAGTTTCATTTGTCGCAAAGAAAACTCTATCTGGAACACCGTCCGCTAAATATTCAACCGTATCAGTTCCTGTGTAAACATCACTTTGCATCTGACCTTGCATATCAGCGACTTCTTTTTTTGTTGCACATGCAGTTAACACCAGGCATGCTGCTAATATTAAAAGTGTGTTTTTATAAATTTTACTCAATATCATTAAATTGCTCCTTGCTGCTAATTTCAATTTCTAAATTATTCACAACTAATTAGAGGTTTCAAGTTAAAAAATCAAGTTTTTTTGACTAATTACTCAATAAAGATGACCATGATGGGTCAGATGCATCAGTCTGAGTTTCAACTAATCGTTCATTATAGCCAGTTAAATCTATTGACCATAACTTAGCAGAAAACCCTTCGCCTTTTGCGTTAGTTTTTGTTTCTCTATAAAAAATTAAAACCCTTCCATTAGGAGACCAAGATGGTGCTTCCTGGTAGTAGTTTTCTGTCAACAATCTTTCACCTTTGCCATCTGTCCTCATCACCCCAATGTAAAATTTTCCTTTATGTAATTTGGTAAAAGCTATTAAATCACCTCTAGGTGACCATACTGGTGTTCCGTAAATACCATTTCCAAATGAAATTCTTTTGACATTGCTACCATCACTTTTCATTATATATATTTGCTGGTACCCACTTCTATCAGAATTAAACGCAATGAATCTTCCATTTGGAGAATAAGATGGTGAGGTATCAATGGATGGATGATTTGTAATTTTTTCTACCAATCGATTTTCTAAATCCATGGTATATATGTCTGATTTTCCATCTCTAGCAAAACTCATTATTATTTTTTTACCATCAGGAGAAAATCTTGGGGCAAAGGTCATTCCAGGAAAATCACCAACAACTTCTTGGGTTCCAGTTTCAATATCTAATAAATAAACTCTTGGTAAATTTTTAAAATACGACAAATATGTAACCATTTGACTAGTGGGATTAAATCTTGGGGTTAGTACAAGTTCGTTTCCAAGTGTAAGAAATTTATTATTTGCACCATCCTGATCCATGATTGCTAATCTTTTCTTTCTTTGTGTTTTTGGACCTTCTTCTGCAATATAAATTATCCTTGTATCAAAGTATCCTTTTTCTCCTGACAGTCTCTCATAAACTTTATCTGATATAATATGCCCTACTCTTCTCCAGTTACTTGGCACCGTAGTAAATGCTAATGCCATCATCTCTTTAGCTGCCAAAACATCCCATAACCTAAACTCAACTCTTAACTTTTCATCAACATATGTCACTTTGCCAGTTATGAGTGCTTGGGCTTTAATTAAATTCCAATCTTCAAATCTAGGTTTTAAATTTGCAATATCTGGAGCTTGTAAAAATGCTTCTTTACTCAGTGGATTAAACAGACCAGATGTCCTTAAATTATTTTCAACTATAGTAGAAATTTCAGATCCAATATTTTCTTTTTTAAGAATTTTTTCAAAACTTTTTTTTGATTTATCATCAATTGACAAAGGTGAAACTGCTAATGGAAGTGGATTTAAATTTCCTCTAGTAATATCAACCTCTATTAAAGCAAAAGCTTTAAGTGGTAGTAAACTCATTAAAAATAAAAGTATTAATTTTTTTTTCATTTGCTCATCTTAACCTTCTAACATCTCTCTTGCATCAAAATTTAATTGTAATTCTTTCCATCTTTCATAGCCTGTTGTTGGGACTCTTAAAGGTTGGCATAATTTTACAGCTCTCAATGCACTTTCGGCTAACACTTTGTAAAAGCTTTGACCAGGCTTATTCATTCTAGCGTGATCTAAAATTTCAGTTTTTGATACTGACCCATCTGGTTCAAGCATTAGTTTAATTCTTACCAATAAATCTTCATTATAGGGTAGTCCAAGAGGAATACTCCAGCACCCAAAAATTTGAGCTTTTAAAGCATCTTCTTCACTTAAAGTCAGTCCAGAAGTTACAATACTCTTATCTTGATTTTGAGTGATGTCGTTATTTTTTTTAATTACTTCTGCTGTATCTTCTTTTGCCTTATCAATTAATTTAGCAATATTATCTAAATCAACAAATTCTTTTTTTTCAAATTCCGAAACTTGTTTAACTTCTTCATCCAATTTATCAGGATTTTGTTTACTTTCTTTTTTTGTTTCAATTTTTTTTACAGTTTTTTCAGGTAATGGAATTGCTTCTGGTGTTTTACTGTCAATTTTTTCATTTTTATCAACTGAAACGACAGTTTTTGTTTTGTTTTTTTTTACTTTCTTCGGTGGCGCTTGTTCTGATACTAATTTTTTCTCTTTTTCTTTTACTTTCTCAATTATTTTTTTTGCTTTAGGAGCAAATGGAATATTTGTCTTTTCAGTAATTTGAATTAATTCTACAGATACAATAGGTGGTATTTCTAATGGTTTTTTAGCTAAAAATGGCAAACTCATTGCAGTTATAAAAATTAAACCCACATGAAAAACAGAAGATATGATTATACTTCTATTCATAAAAGTTACCTTTGTTTGTAAGGCTCGGATATTAATGCAACTTTAGTAAAACCTGATCCAGATAATAACCCCATTATTTCTAATACTCTTCCATAGTTTATTGTTTTGTCACCTCTTACATAAATTCTTGTATCTGTTCTATTTTTAGAAACTGCTAAAACTTTAGCAATAATGTTGTCATACTCTACTTTTGCTTCTTGAATAAAAATTTCACCTTTTGCATTAATTGAAAGTGTTAATGGTTCAGCTTCTTCTGGAAGAGAATCAGCAGACGTTTCTGGAAGATCAACTTGTACACCTACTGTTAGTAATGGTGCTGTTACCATAAAAATAATTAACAAAACTAACATTACATCAACAAACGGGGTAACATTAATCTCGCTCATAGGTTCTTTTGATAAACGGTTTAATTTAAATGCCATTTAAATTATAGTTAAGAATCTTTTTGAAAAATTTTCTAACTTTTGAGAATACTTTTGAGAGTCTGTGTTAAATTTATTGTAAGCAACTACCGCTGGAATTGCAGCTAACAATCCTAATGCAGTAGCAAATAGTGCTTCAGCTATCCCTGGGGCAACGATTGCTAGACTTGTGTTTCTTGAAATTGCAATAGATTGGAATGAGTTCATTATGCCCCAAACTGTTCCGAATAAACCAATAAAAGGTGCTGTAGAACCAACTGTTGCTAAAAAAGTGAAACCTTTTTCAATTTTAGACATCTGTTTTTCAATTCCAACCTCCAGAAAAGTACTCATTTTTTCACTTAAATTACTTTTGAATTTTTTTTTGAGTAAAGTTTCCATTGTATCTTTAAACACAATTGCCATGGGATCATCAACTTTTGCTGGTAAACTATTATAAAATGTTTCTGCTGATTTAGAGTCCCAAAATTTTTGCTCAAAATCATCTGATGATTTGTTTATTTTCTTAAATAATCTAAACTTATCAATAATTACTGCCCATGAATAAATTGAGCAAACTATCAAAATAATAATTACTGATTTAACTATTATGTCTGCTCTTAAAAATAAGCTCATTAATGAAAAGTCAGTATTAGTACCCAATCCTACTGCTTGTGATGCGATATCAGCTTCCATATTTAACATTTCACACTTAAATGTGTCATGAATTTGTCTTGTATTTTTTTTCTATTCTTCAATTTTATAAGTTTCATAATAAAAACTCGCTATTAAAATAGCGTCAGCTTTATTAGAGTCTTTTTTTCGTGATAAATGACCTGAAAAATAAGGAAAAATCTCAATTGCCTTAGTTCTACTTGCATCTTTCTCTGAATTTATAAGATTAAAATATTTTTTCCATTTTGCAGGTCTTACAAAGTACATGGGTAGTTGCATTGCGGAACATATCCCTTTTAAAATTCCGAATGATTGACCAAAGTTAAACATACTAGTTACACCCTGACCTGGCATCGCTGATACCTGTTCTATAACTACTTTTATGTCATTTTTATCTAATTTTTTAATTCTAAGCGATATTTCATTAAAAATTTGCGAACCATTAACTTGTTTTTTATTTTTTTTACCTTCAGCCATGGTTGGCATTTCCACCACATCCATAATTTTTCCATTTTGAAAAAAACATATTGATCCTGAAATACCTGGGTCAATTCCAATTATAAGCATTAATTATTTTCAAAGTTTGCGTTTGAAAAAACATTCTGTACATCATCATCATCTTCCAATGTCTCTAAAAATTCAATTACAGTTTCATGCCTATCTTTATTAACATTGGCACTATTAAGTGCAACCCATTCTATCTCGGTTGAAATAAAATTTGCTACAATTGACTCTAATTTTTTTTTTACGATGTATATATCGCTCATAGGACATTGGACTTCATGAAATTCATCATGAGAAATACATTCATCAGCACCAGATTCAATTGCAAGTTCAAAAATTTTTTCATCAGAAATTTCTTGTTTACCAATTTTAATAATACCTAATTGATTAAAATTATGTGATGCAGATCCTTGGGTTCCTAAGCTACCACCACTTTTTTGAAATATAGTTCTTATATTTGATGCAGTTCTATTTTTATTATCTGTCAAGGTTTCAACAATTACTGCGATTTTATCTGGGCCAAATCCTTCGTATCTAAGATTTTCAAAATTAACACCTGTTGCAGCAGAAGATTTATCTATTGCTCTTTCTATATTGTCTTTAGGCATATTAGCGGATCTTGCTGCCTGAATAGCAGACCTCAATCTTGGGTTCATTGCTGGGTCTTTATCGCCAAGTTTTGCAGCTACACTTATCTCCTTAGATAATTTTGAAAAAATTTTAGATCTCTGCTTATCTGCTTTTCCCTTTGAGTGCTTAATACTTGCCCACTTTGAATGACCTGACATAATCTTTTTTAAGTATTTTTTAACTGACCTCCACGAATATAACTTTCAATACTATTTGCTAATCCAGTTTCTATATCACAATCAACAATAACACCACACAAAGTAGCATCACCAATTGCAGGAAAATGTTTTACTGAATTCTTTTTTAAAAATCTATTCAGTGAATTTTCTGTGTTCATACCAATAATAGAATTATAATCTCCACACATACCAGCATCTGTTTGATAGCCTGTGCCACCTGCTAAAATCCTTGCATCATTAGTTGGGATATGCGTATGTGTTCCGACTACTAACGAAGCTTTACCATCAAAAAAATGCCCTATTGCATTTTTTTCACTTGTTATTTCTCCATGAAAATCAACTACTAATAAATCATAATCTTGCTTTAACTTATATTGTTTCATAAATTTTTCTGCAATCTCAAAAACATCATCACATTTTTTCATAAAGACATTGCCCATTAAATTTAATACTCCAATTTTAATTTTGTCTTTAGTTTCATAAATATTGAATCCCTTACCTGGCGCTGGCTCAAAAAGGTTTTTGGGACGTAATAATTTTTCCTCTTTATCTATGAACTCCATTATTTCTTTTTGGTCCCACACATGATTACCAGTGGTAATAACATCGACACCACAATTAAAAAAATCATTACATATTTCTTTAGTTAAACCCACACCCTGAGCAGCTGCATTTTCACCATTAACAATTACAAAATCTATTTTTTTTAATTTTATTTCATTCAAAAGATTGTTCATTAATTTTGAACAACCTGAAATTCCAACAACATCACCTAAAAATAATATTCTCATCTTAAAATTTTTTTTTCTGTAATTATAAAATCTAATCTTTTATCATATTGATCAATTGGTATAGATAAGATTTTTTGAAAAGAAAATGCTAGACCAATTTTTATAATTTTTTTAGTTTTTTCGAGTTTTTCAATATACCGATCATAATAACCACCTCCATAACCCAATCTATTTAAATTATTATCATAGGCTACCAATGGAACTAATAAAATATCTGGATAAAAAATTTTCGATGAGACGGGTTCGGGTATGCCAAATTTATTCACTCTTAATGGATCGCTTCTTGACCATCTGTAAAAGTTCATTTGATTATCTTTTTTTATAATTGGTAGTGATACATTAAAATTTTTTTTTTCTAACAAATCTAAAATAGCTAAATCATCTATTTCATAATTTGATGGATAATAACCACCAAAATTTTTTAGATTTAATCTATTTTTTTTTAAAAAAGAAATAAATTTATCTGAATCAATTTTTAAATCTTTATCAAATAGTTTTTTTCTGATTTTAAAAGTTTTATTTCTTATTTGGGATTTACTCACAGAAATTTATTGAGAAACATTATCTAATTTAGCTTTTTCAATAAAATTAGATATTTCATCTGCAGCATCATCAATTAATTTTTCATATTTTTTATGATTAGTCTCGATTTCATTTTTAAAATTTAAATGATTAATATTTATCTCTTGAATTTCTTCCTCTTTTTTATCTCTGTAATCATAAATAAGTGATTTTAATTCTCTAAATTTATTTGAAAGATCCTTTAATTCATTTTTCTTTTGATCAACTTTTTTTTTAGTCTCATAGTACTCATCCATAATCTTAACTGCTGTAATCAAAAGAAGTTTATTTTCCCCTAAATTTCCAAGATTATTTTTAAGATCATTAAATTTTTGATTAATTTGGATTAATAATTCTTCAAGATGCTCCTCTTGACCGTCTTCACATGATAGCAAAAACTCTTTATTATTAAATTTGATACTTACATTTGCCATTTATCTATTTCTTCTAATAAAGTATCTGTTTCTTGATTTAATTCATCAATTTTTTCAGAAAACTCTATTTGTTTTTTTTGCTCCAATTTTTCTTTATTTTGAATTTCTTCAAGTTTTTTTGTTAGATTTGTGTGTACCTCTAAAAGAGATTTGTATTTATCCTCTAATTCAGATTTTTCAATTTCTAATTGAGTTTTTTGAGAATTTAAATTATTGATATTATTTTTTAAATCAGGGTTGCTTAAATCTAAATTTTTTAGCTCTGATAAAGCTTCATTTAATTTTTTTTCTTTTTCGATCATAGAATTCATATATATATATTTATATTATTAAATAGAATCTTCTTAGTCTAGTCAGGATAATTTTGAGCAAACTACATAATGATTTGGCAAATTGCATCAGATTTCTTTCAATTGATGCTGTGCAAAAAGCGAATTCTGGTCACCCTGGTATGCCAATGGGTATGGCAGATGTTGCTACCGTTCTATTTAAGAATTTTTTAAAATTTAACCCAAACAATCCAGATTGGCTAAATAGAGATAGATTTGTTCTTTCTGCAGGCCATGGTTCAATGTTACTTTACTCTCTATTATATCTTACTGGATATAAGAGTATTTCACTTAATAGTATAAAAAAATTTAGACAACTCAATTCAATTTGTGCAGGTCACCCAGAGTATCATCCTAAAACTGGAATTGAAACCACAACAGGGCCTCTTGGTCAAGGAATTGCAAACGCTGTTGGTTTTGCAATTGCAGAAGAAATTTTAAAAAAAAAATTAGGTAAAGAAATTATAAATCACAAAACTTATGTTCTTGCAGGAGACGGATGCTTAATGGAAGGGATAAGTCATGAAGCAATGAGTTTAGCTGGACATTTAAAACTTAAAAATTTAGTGATGCTTTTTGATAACAACTCAATATCAATTGATGGGCCAACAAGTTTAGCTGTTTCAGATAACTTTAAAAAAAGATTTGAAAGTTATGGATGGGATTATATTCTTATAAATGGTCATAACGAGCAAGAAATTTTAAGGGCTTTAAAAAAAGTTCAAAATGCAAAAAAACCAACCGTTATTTCTTGTAAAACTAAAATTGGTTATGGATCTCCAAACAAATCAGGCAAATCGTCGTCTCATGGAAGTCCCTTGGGTTTAGATGAAATTGAACTAGTAAGAAAAGCGTTAAATTGGGGACATAAACCTTTTGAAATTCCAAATAAAATTTTAAATGAATGGAAAAAAATTGGTAAAAAAGGTCAAAAACTTGAGAATAATTGGAGCAAAATTTATAAAAAGAAAAAAGTCATAATAAATAATTTACTAAAAAATAATTTTACAAAAACTTTACAAACTGAAAAACAAAAGGCAATTAAAGAGCTTAAAAGTTTAGCAACCAGAAAATCCTCAGAACTTACTTTGAATTCGTTGACAAGTGTTGCTAATAATTTAATTGGAGGCTCCGCAGATTTAGCAGGATCGAATAACACTAAAACCAAACATCATAAAATAGTTAAGACTGGTGAATTTAATGGAAATTACATTCATTATGGGGTTAGAGAGCATGCAATGAGTGGGATAATGAATGGACTTGCTCTTCATAGTAGTTTTATTCCATACGGAGGAACATTTTTAATATTTTCAGATTATTGCAAACCATCAATAAGATTATCTGCTTTAATGGAGCAAAGGGTTATTTATGTCATGACACATGACTCTATTGGTCTTGGAGAAGATGGTCCAACCCATCAACCAATAGAACAATTGTCAGGCTTGCGTTCTATTCCAAATCTAAATGTTTTTAGACCTGCAGATAGAATGGAAACTATAGAATGCTGGGAACATGCATTAAAAAGCTCAAAGACACCAAGTGTTTTGTCTTTGACCAGACAAAATCTTGATCCAATAAGAAAACGAATTTCAAACGTTAACAAATGTTCTCTTGGAGCATATGAGGTTTTAAGAACGAATAAAAAAATTCATTTAACAATACTTGCAAGTGGTTCGGAGGTTAATTTAGCAATAGAGACTAGTCATAAATTAGCCAAAGATAAGATATATTCAAAAGTAGTATCTATGCCTTGCCAAGATCTTTTTGACTCCCAATCAAATTCATACAAACAAAAAATAATTAATGAGACAAAAGAAATAATTTCTATAGAAGCAGCATCAACAGATTGTTGGAAAAAATATATAGGCAAAGATGGGCTGTCTTTTGGAATTGATACATTTGGAAAAAGTGCACCTTATAAAGAAATTTATAAACACTTTGGTTTAACAGCAGCAAATATTGCTAGCAAATCAAAAAAAAAGTTAGAAAAAAAATATGACTATAAATGTTGGAATCAACGGTATGGGAAGAATTGGCCGAATGGTTATCAGGTCAATTATAGAAAGCCAAAATAAAGATATTAAAATAAAACATATTAATAATAGATCTAATTCTGAAGCAAGTTGTACGTTAATTAAATACGACTCTGTTCATGGAAAATTTGATGCAGATCTTGATTACGACGAAAACCATTTAATTATAAATAAAGATAAAATTACTTTCTCTCAAGAATCAAAAATTGAAGATATCAATTGGAAAAAATTTGGTGTTGATTACATTTTCGAATGTACTGGAAAATTTAATTCGAAAGAAAAATTATTGGCACATATTAATAATGGTGCAAAAAAAGTTATAGTCTCTGCTCCATGTAAAAATGCAGATAAAACTATTGTTTTTGGTGTTAATGAAGAAAAGCTAACAAAAAATGATCAAATAATTTCCGCTGCATCTTGTACTACAAATTGTTTAGCGCCAGTTGCAAACGTACTTCATAAGAATTTTGAAATTGAAAAAGGTTTTATGACCACAATTCATGCTTTTACAAGTGATCAAAGGATTTTAGATAATTCTCATAAAGATCCAAGAAGAGCAAGATCGGCAAGCCAATCAATTGTCCCTACATCAACAGGAGCTTCAAAAACTATTGGAGAAATAATTCCATCTTTAAAAGGTAAATTAGAAGGTGTTGCGATGAGAGTTCCAACTCCCAATGTATCACTCATTGAATTAGTTTTTTGTACTAAAAAAGAAATAAGTATAGAAAAAATTAACGATGCCTTTAAAGAAGTTTCAAAAAACCAGTCTAAAAAAATATTAGAAATTACATTTGAAAAATTGGTATCTGTTGATTTTAATCATAATTCATCATCAGCAATTGTTGATTCATCACTCACCAGCGTGGTAGGTAAAAATATGGGAAAAATTTCAGCTTGGTATGACAATGAATGGGGATTTTCAAATAGAATGTGTGACATAGCAGAATATGTCCACAACATCTCTTAATGAAAAGTATAAAAGATGAAGAGAATCTTAATAATAAAAAAATATTATTAAGATTAGATTTAAACGTTCCTTTGCTTGATGGTAAGATAACCGACACAACAAGGATTGATAAAATTTTACCCACTTTAAATTTTTTAATTTCTCAAAACGCAAAAATTATAATTATTTCTCACGTTGGAAGACCAAAAGGAAAAGTTGTAAATGAACTTTCACTTAGGCCAATATGTAAAGATTTAGAGGTAAAATTAAGTCATAATATAAAACTCATTTCTAAAGAAGTTAACAAGATAAATTCAGAAGATTTATTTAACGATAACAATGAAAAAATAGTCATGTTAGAAAATATAAGATTTTATCCTGAGGAAGAAAAAAATAATCCAAAATTTGCTAAACAACTTGCAACCTTAGCTGACATTTATGTTAACGATGCTTTTTCTTGCTCTCACAGAGCACATGCATCAATTCATGAGATAACAAAATTTTTACCTTCTTTTTCTGGATTACAACTTGATTTGGAAGTTAACGCTTTAAAGAAAATTACTTCCGAAATTAAAAAACCTATAACCTGTATAATAGGAGGCTCAAAAGCCTCTACTAAAATTAATATAATTAAAAATTTAATTCCTAAATTTGACAACATTATAATTGTAGGTGGAATGGCTAATAATATTATTAAATATTTGGGTAACAATATTGGAAAATCAATACAAGAAGAAAACTCTGACCTAATTATTAAAGAAATTTTTTCACTTTCAGAAACAAATAATTGTAAAATAACATATCCTAAAGATATTGTTGTTGGGAAAGATTTAAATGGAAAGCCTCAAATAAAAGAGTTGAATGAGATTTTATCAGATGAAATGATTTTAGATATTGGTCCAAAAACTATAAACATGATTAATAATATTATTGATGAAAGTAATACAATTTTATGGAATGGGCCTGCAGGATATTTTGAAAATCCAAGTTTTGCTAATGGTAGTGTTGAAATTGCTAAGAAAATAATTGAAAATAATAAATCTAATAAAATTTATTCTGTTGCCGGAGGTGGAGATACAGTTTCATTATTAAATAATTTAAATGCATTAAATGATTTTAATTTTATTTCAACTGCTGGTGGAGCCTTCTTGGAATATCTTGAAGGTAAAGAGCTTCCTGGTATAAGAGCTCTAAATTAAATGTCAGAACTTAATAAAATTGCTTTAAAAATTCTTTCAAACGGCAAAGGTATACTTGCTGCAGACGAGAGCAATGGAACTATGACTAAAAGATTAGAGTCAGTAAATATTCAGTCATCACCAGAAAATAGACTTCTTTTTAGAGAAACACTTCTTACAGCGGACAGTATGAGAGATTGTATTGGTGGTGTTATTTTGTATGATGAAACAATCAATCAAAGATCAAGTGGTGGAAAAGCAATCCCTACTTTGATTTCAAAAATGGGAGCTGTTCCAGGAATTAAAGTAGATACAGGTGCAAAAGATCTAGCAAATTCATCAGATGAAAAAGTTACTGAGGGCTTAGATGGACTAAGAGAAAGACTAAAAAAATATTATGAGCTTGGAGCAAGATTTACAAAGTGGAGAGGTGTTTACAGTATTGGTGAAAAATATCCAAGTAAACTTGCAATCAATTCAAATGCTCATGCACTTGCAAGATATTCTGCACTAGTCCAAGAGTGTGAGATGGTTCCAATTGTTGAGCCTGAAGTCTTAATGGATGGCGAACACTCGGCAGAAGACTGTTTAATTAAAACATCTGAAGTAATTCAAAAATGTTTTGAGGAACTTATTGTTCACAAAATTGACCTGACAGGAATAATCTTAAAACCAAATATGATTCTAGCTGGTAATAAGTCAAAAAACAAAATCGCCAATGAAGAAGTTGCTTCTAAAACACTTGAATGCTTAAAAAAATCTGTTCCAAAAGAAGTTCCTGGAATTGCTTTTTTATCAGGTGGCCAATCAGAAATCGAAGCAACAGACAATTTAAACCTAATTAATAAAAGTAATGATACTGATTTTATAATGACCTATTCATATGGAAGAGCTCTTCAGCAAAGCGCTTTAAAATTCTGGTCAAAAGATATTAAGAATATTGAAGGAACCCAAAATGTTTTTAATCATAGAGCAAGAATGAATACTATGGCAGCTCAAGGAAAATGGTCAAGTGAACTTGAAAATAAGTAAAAAAAAATTTATTTATCTTATTTCGCCGAATAAAATATACCCTCAATTCTACAAAGATTTAGAAGAAATTCTTGAAACTGGAAAAGTTGAGTTCTTTCAAATGAGACTTAAAAAATACTCCTTTAAGGAAAAAGTTTTAATTGGAAAAAAAATTCAACAAATTTGTAAAAAAAATAGTACTAAATTTTTAGTAAATGATGACCCAATACTTTCAAAAAAGCTAAATTCTGATGGTTGTCATTTGGGTCAAAAGGATATGGATATAAAAAATGCAAGAAAAATTATAGGAAATAAAATTATTGGAGTTACCTGTCACAACTCTATCAAATTGGCTAAAACTGCCATCAAAGAAAAAGCAAACTATATTGCCTTTGGGGCTTTTTTTTCTACTACAACAAAAAAAGTAAAATTTAAGGCTACTACTAAAATTTTAAATAAAGCAAAAAAGTTAACCAAAGTACCAATAGTTGCTATTGGTGGAATAAATTTTAATAATTATAAAAAACTGTTATTGAACAATGCTAATTTATTAGCTATCTCAGGCTACGTTTGGAATAATAAAAATTATAAACCCATAGAAAGTATAAAAAAACTGAAATGAAAATTAATGCAGGAGAAATAAGAGTAGGAATGCTTTTAGAGTACAAAAATGATTTATGGCAAGTCCTAAAAACTCAACATGTGAAACCAGGTAAAGGTGGAGCATTTGCCCAAGTAGAAATGAAAAGTGTGGGCAAAAATACAAAATTAAATGAGAGATTTAGATCTAGCGAAACTGTTGAAAAAGCATCTCTAGAGGAAACAGATTTTAACTATTTATATGATGATGAGGCGAATTATATTTTTATGAACCCTAAAACATTTGACCAAATTGAAATTAAAAAAGAAATTGTTGGAGAAAAAGGAAAGTTAATGACTGAAAACCTTGAAGTCTCAGTAAGTTTTTATAATGATAGTCCAATTTCAGTTGAACTTCCAAATCAAGTAAATTGTAAAATTGAAACGACAGATGTTGCTCTTAAAGGACAAACAGTTTCTTCATCTTATAAACCTGCTACTCTTGATAATAGTTTGAATATTCAAGTACCCCCATTTATAGAGTCGGGTGATGAAGTAATTATTGATACTAGAACACTCGAATACATCAAAAAAATATAATTCTATGATCTCTATATCTGCAAATCTCAACATTATGATTAAAGCTGCTGAAAAAGCGTCTAAATCAATAATAAGAGATTTTGGAGAAATTGAAAAGTTACAAGTATCAAAAAAAGGACCTCGTGATTTTGTAACCAAAACAGACAAACATGTTGAAAAAATATTAATTGAAGAGTTGTCGAAAACAAAAAAAAATTATTCTTTTTTAACTGAAGAAACTGGTGCTATTAAAAATAAAGACAAAGAAAATACTTGGATAATTGACCCAATTGATGGAACGACTAATTTTCTTCATGGTATACCTCACTTTGCAATTTCTATTGCTCTTAAGTCAAAAGAAGAATTATTAAGTGGTTTAATATTTGATCCAATTAAAGATGAGATGTTTTTTGCTGAAAAAAATAAAGGTGCTTTTTTAAATAATCAGAGATTAAGAGTTTCAAACAAAAATTCTTTGGAAGAATGTTTGTTTTCAAGCAATAATGAAGGTGTAAAATTTAGTAATTTAAATATGAGATGTAGCGGGTCTGCTGCATTAGATTTAGCTTACGTAGCTTCTGGTAGGCTTGATGGATACTTTCAGAACAAGATTAATCTATGGGATGTGGCTGCAGGAACTTTGATGATAAATGAAGCAGGCGGCATAGTGAACGATATTGACAAATTTGATGTAAATAAGATTGATATCAAGGCTTCAAGTGCAGCAATTAATGACAAAATGTTGGAAAATCTTGTTAACTTTTAATTGTGTTATAAAATTCTTTTGCTATAAGTCTCGATATGAAAAAAGATATACACCCAAACTACCACACAATTAAAGTCGAAATGACTGATGGAACTCAATTTGAAACAAAATCAACTTGGGGTGCTGAAGGTGATTTACTTAAATTAGAAATTGATCCAAAATCTCATTCTGCATGGACAGGTGGAAAACAAAAGTTAATGGATAAAGGTAGAATAAGTAAATTTAATAAAAAATTTCAAAACTTTAAATCAGAAAAAAAGAATTAAATGTCAAATGCACCTTTGATGCCGATGGCGACAGCTGTGTGGTTGGTCGAAAATACAACGCTTACTTTTAAACAGATTGCAAACTTTTGTAACTTGCATGAAGTTGAGATACAAGGAATTGCTGATGGCGAGGTTGCAAAAGGAATTAAAGCTTATAATCCAATAATTTCAGGTCAACTTTCTAGAGATGAAATTGAATTATCATCAAAAGATGAAAATAGACCTCTACTTATTAAGAGTACTGATATTGAAATATCTAACTCTGAAAAGAAAACTAAAAAATATGTACCTCTATCTAAGAGACAAGATAAGCCCGACTCAGCTTTATGGTTGATTAGACAACATAATATGCTTAAAGACTCACAAATAGCAAAATTGGTTGGTGTAACCAAAAATTCAGTAACCTCCATAAGAAACAAAAGCTACTGGAACTATAATAATTTAAATCCTAAAGACCCTGTTGCATTAAACTTATTTAGCCAAAAAGATCTGATAGAGGCACTAGAAAAAGCTGAGAGAAGAATAAAAAGAGAAAAAAAAGAAAAAGAAAAAGCAAAACAAGCAAAAGAAATTTCAAACATTGACTAAATTTAATAGACATCAAAAATTTATAGTGATAATTACACACAATTAAAAAAATTTATGAAAATAGAAGTTAAAGACAATAATATTGAACAAGCACTCAGAGTTCTTAAAAGAAAACTACAACGTGATGGTTTTTTTAAAGTTATTAAACTAAAAAATACTTACGAAAAACCCTCTGAGAAGAAAAAAAGAATTTTACAAGAAAACATAAAAAGAGTTAAAAAGTTAAACAAACTCAAAAACAGAATTTAAGTATACCGCGGGGTGGAGCAGTCTGGTAGCTCGTCAGGCTCATAACCTGAAGGTCGGCGGTTCAAATCCGTCCCCCGCAACCAAATTAATCTGATCCTGATTGTTTAAAATCTTAAATAGCTTACTTTTTGCTTTTTATACATGTTTAATATAATAATTTTAAAATGAGTATTTTAATCACAGGTGGTGCTGGCTATATCGGAAGCCATATAGCTGAACAATTAATTAAAAAAAAAAATGATGTAATAATTGTTGATAATCTAGAGACAGGTCATAAAAAATTAATTAACAAAAAAGCTATTTTTATAAAAAGTGATATTAAAAATAAAAAAAATTTAAGATTAATTTTAGATAAATACAAAATAATAACAATTTTTCACTTAGCGGCATATTTAAATGTAAGTGAAGCTGAAAAATATAAATTAAAATATAAAAAGAATAACATTCAAGGTACTAAAAATTTATTACTTGCCTGTAAAAATTCATCAGTTAAAAATTTTATCTTTTCATCGTCCTGTTCAGTTTATGGAAATGTAGAAGGAAGTGTCAGTGAGTCTAGAAAATTAAGACCCCAAGGCTACTACGCTTACACAAAATGTGAGGGCGAGAAATTAGTTAAGAAATACTCAAAAAAATTTAATTATGTGTATGGTATACTCAGATATTTTAACGTTGCTGGAGCAAGTGACTCAGGAAAAATTGGAGAAATTGAAAAATCTCATGGACACCTTATAAAAAATTTAGCTATTCAATCATTAAAAAAAAATCCAGTTATAAGTATTTATGGAAAAGATTATTCTACTAAAGATGGTACATGTATAAGAGACTATATGCACGTGAATGATATTGCCAATATTCACATAATTGGAATGAATTATTTAAAAAAAATTCAGAAATCATTTATTGTAAATTGTGGATATGGAAAAGGTTACTCTGTACTGGAATTGGTAAATATTTTCAAAAAAAATAAAAAGAATTTATCTATAAAATATAAAAAAAGAAGACATGGTGATATTGCTCAAGTTTTTGCCAATACCAAAAAAATTAAAAAACTATTTAATTGGAAACCTAAATATAATAATATCAATAAGATAATAAAAAGTGCAATTAATTGGGAAAAGAAATTCTCTTGCCTTAAATAATTATAGATATAAATTAGTTCCTATTAGCTATAAATACTCTAATAGTTTCTATGTTTAACCATCACAAGACTTTATAAATTTTATGATTTTTTTTAAAAATTACAGGTGAAATTTCAATGATTTTAATAACAAATTATTTTAAAATTTAAAATCAAACTCTTTGATAAAAAAATCTTAAAACCATTCTATCATTCAATTTTGTTTTAGAACCTTTGTGAACGCCTGCTTCATCAAATATTACAGCACCACCTCTTTTAATATGATGATCAAATAAGTGTTCATCTATTTTTCCATATAAAATATTTTCCGAAGTATTTAAAAATTCTTTTAAAATTTTGTTATCAACTTTTTTTTTTATATAGTTATAATTTTTCTCCTTTAAAATTATCTTTCTAAAATCAGAAAGTGTCCAATAAGTTTGATATTGAATATCCCCTTTATATATGCCTTCTTTAAGAGCATAAGCTATTTTATGACTATAGGGTATATAGGACAAACATCCATTATCTGAGGAAACATCAGTTAAATAAAAAAAAAATTTTATCGCCTGTTTATCCGGCTCATTAAATACTTTAACATCTTTCCTTCCAGAATAAGCATTATCTACATGCCACTGAATTACAGGATCGTCAGATTGAGGACTCCAAAAATGATCGATTCTTATAAGTCTGGCTTTTGATTTAAGAATTTCTTGGGCTATATCTTTTAATCTTAATTTTTTTGATAATCGTATAAAGTAAAGTGATTTGAATATATTAGAAAAGTTCATTTTAAAAATTTTTTTAATCACCATTTTTATATTTATAGCATAAGTACTTTTTTCGTCCCCTTTGAGTGGTTTTAATTTTTTAATTAAATTTTCAATTATTTGTATATCATCGGGACTTAACCAATTATTTTTGTTTACAATACCCTGTGATTGAACTTTTTTTACAAAATCATTCATAATGAATTTTTAAATTTTAAACTTAGATTTTTTACTATCCTGTAAAAAAGCTTTTACTGTCTCTATAGTTAGTTGATTATATGATTTACCAAAATTTTCTATTTTTTCAATAATCGCTGGTGGAATTGTTATAATATGACATCCAAGTTGTTTTGCCTGTAAATAATTATAAGGCTCACGAACACTTGCCCATAATATTTCAACATTTTTAAATCTCTTTGCTAACTTAATACTCTTAATAAATTCGGGAACTGGATCTTTACCAGTGTCCCCTGCTCTTCCTGCGAAAATAGAAATAATTACTTTTGTCTTTTTATTAATTTGCTTTAAAATCTTTTCAGTTTGTTTAGCATTATAAACAGCTGTTATGTTGAGTTTTATATTTTGATTATTTAACTCATTAATTATTTGACCCATGAATCTACCTTTAGAATTAGAAACTGGCACTTTCACATACACATTTTCCCCCCAAGTATTAATTTTCATTGCTTGAATTTTCATTTGTTTGTAATCATCAGCAAATACTTCAAGGGAAACTGGTTTATTGCTACAAATTTTAAGAATTTTTTTTGAATAAGATTTATAATCTTTTGCTCCAGCTTTTCTCATCAAGCTTGGATTAGTTGTAAATCCTTTAACAATTTTTTTTTTATTAAATTTTTTAATTTGATCTAATTCAGCAATGTCACAAAATATTTTAGTATTCAAATTTATACCTATAAATTCTTAGTAATATCCTCTGTCATTTTTTTTGCATCTGCAAATAACATCAAAGTATTTTCTTTATAAAATAAATCATTATCAATTCCAGCATAACCAGGAGATAAACTTCTTTTTACAAATAAAACTGACTTACATTTTTCAACATCAAGAACTGGCATGCCATAGATCGGGCTTTGAGGGTCTGTTTTTGCAACAGGATTTGTTACATCGTTGGCACCTATTACAAAAGCAACATCAGCATTTGCAAAATCATTATTAATCTCTTCTAATTCAAATACCTCATCATAAGGAACATTAGCCTCAGCTAATAATACGTTCATATGTCCTGGCATTCGCCCTGCAACAGGATGAATGGCGTAAGAAACTTTAATGTCATTTTTTTTTAGCGTATCAACCATTTCTCTTAAAGCATGCTGTGCTTGAGCAACAGCCATACCATAACCTGGAACAATAATTACTGATGAAGCATTTTTCATTAAAAAAGCTGCATCATCTGCATTTCCACTTTTAACTGGTCTTTGTTCTTTACTTTGTGATGAACTTGATTGTACTGTTGCACCAAATCCTCCTAAGATAACATTGAAGAATGATCTGTTCATTCCTTTGCACATTATATAAGATAAAATTGCACCAGATGATCCAACCAATGCTCCTGTAATTATTAGTGCAGTGTTTTCTAGAGTAAAACCAATTCCCACTGCTGCCCAACCAGAATAAGAGTTTAGCATTGAAATTACTACTGGCATATCTGCACCACCGATTGGAATAATGATTAAAAAACCTATTAGAAACGAAACTGCAATTAAAATCCAAAATAAATTAGCCGACTGGGTTGAGCAAAGATAAAATGTTAAAACTATAATTGAAACAAAGAGTAAAGCATTTAATGCATGCTGACCTTTAAAAGTAATAGGCGCACCCGACATTATCCCTTGAAGTTTTAAAAAAGCAATTACTGAACCCGAAAAAGTAATTGCACCAACTGCTGCTCCTATTGCCATCTCAATTAAACTTGCAAGTTTTATATTTTCAGGAGTGCCCAGTCCAAAAGCTTCAGGATTTATGAAAGCTGAAATTGCAACAAACACTGCTGCTAGACCAACCAAACTATGAAATCCAGCAACCAATTCAGGCATTGCAGTCATTGGTATACGGTAAGCTATAAATGCACCAATGCTTCCACCGATTGCTAAAAATATAAGCACATAAATAAATCCAGAACTAAAATTGCCAACAGATAGAAATGTTACAGTCACAGCTATCAACATTCCAATTATTCCAAATAAATTTCCTTGTCTTGATGTTTCAGGAGAAGACAGCCCTCTTAAGGCTAAGATAAATAATACACCTGATACTAAATATAAAGTTGCTGAAAGATTCGCAGACATCAATTATCTATCCTTTTTCTTTTTTTTGTACATTGCGAGCATTCTTTGAGTAACCAAAAATCCACCAAAGATATTAACTGCTGCAAGAACAATTGCTAAAAAACCATAAATACTTGAAGATGTGAAAACTACTCCTTCATTACCTGATAAAGCTGCAATAATTGCACCAACAATAATTACTGATGAAATCGCATTTGTAACTGACATTAAAGGTGTGTGAAGTGATGGAGTAACGCTCCAAACCACGTAATATCCAATGAAAATTGAAAGGATAAAAATGCTTAACCTGAATATAAAAGGATCTATTTCCATAATTTTATTTTATTAAAGTTTTTTCAATTATCTCATCTTCTAAATTTATATTAATTTTCTTATTTTCTTTATCATATAAATTTGACACAAAATTAAATACATTTTTTGCATATAAATTTGATGCAGAAGTTGGAAGTTTATTTAATATATTACTTTCTCCCATTATTTTAACACCATTAGTATCTACAATTTCATCAACTTTAGTGTGTGCTGTATTTCCACCTTGAATAGCAGCTAGATCATAAATTATCGAACCTGAGCTCATATTATGAATCATACTTTCTTTAATGATTACTGGTGCTTTTTTTCCTGGAATTAAAGCTGTACAAATTACAATATCAATTTTTTTTAATGTCTCTGATAATAATTCTTCTTGTTTCTTTTTAAAATCTTCTGATGCCTCTTTTGCATAGCCACCTTCGGTTTCTAAATTTTCAGCTCCTTCAACTGTTAAAAATTTTCCCCCTAAACTTTCAACCTGTTCTTTTGAGGCCATTCTAACATCTGTTGCAAAAACAATTGCACCCATTCGTTTTGCAGTTGCAATTGCTTGTAATCCAGCAACTCCTGCTCCAACAACTAATACTTTTGCAGCTGGTATTGTTCCTGCTGCAGTCATCATCATTGGTATTGCTTTTTCAAAATGAGCAAAAGACTCCACAACTGCTTTATAACCTGCAAGGTTTGCTTGGGAGGATAATATATCCATAGACTGAGCTCTTGTTATTCTTGGAAGTAATTCAAGTGAAAAAGTATTGATTTTTTTTTTAACTAAATAATCTATTTTATCTTTATTATCATATGGGTTTAGAACTCCAATAAACGTTTGGTTTTCTTTTAATAAAGAATTTTTATCATCACTTAATAAACCTAACTGAACAATAATATCTGTACTAGATATGATTTCTTTTTCATCTTGTGAAATTGATACGCCTAATTCTTTATACTCTTCATCTTTAATCCCAAGATGACTTCCATAATTTTTAGCTAATAAAACTTCAAAGCCAAGAGATATATATTTTTTTGCAATCTCAGGAGTAATTGCTATTCTTTTTTCAATTTTTTGATTTTCTAAAATAGAAGCAATTTTCATACATTGATCTTACAGTAAGAATATTGCCATTAAAACTAAAACACCAATAACCGCGACAGTTCCCCACAACACAAATTTGGTAAAATTGTTCCAGGTATTTTTATGGTTTTCATTATCCATAAAAATTACTTCTGTCTTGCTTTAAATTTTGGATTAGTTTTATTGATAACGTACACACGACCTCTTCTTCTAACTAACTTAGAATTAAGATCTCTTTTTTTAATAGATTTTAATGAACTTTTAATTTTCATAAATTACACCTTTAATAAACGAAGTTACATAATCTTTCAAATCTATTTTTCCATATTTATTAATTATTTTACGATTATTAGATATTTTTGTTAATGTTGAAGCATATCGCTCACCTAATCTAGGTTTTAAATAAATTGTTTTAGTTCTAAACATCTTGGCAAGATCTTTGATAGAATAAGCTTTTTTGTGACTTATGCTATAGTGAAAACATTTATTTTTTTTCCAAGCCTCAATACAGATATTTACAGTGTCATCAATATGAGTAAATCTTCTCGTTTGGGTTCCAGGTCTTACAATTGTTAATGGTTTATTTTTTTCATATTGATCTTCAAAAATTCCAACAACTGTTGCCATGTCACCTTGTTTAATTTGACCAGGCCCATACACATTATAAAAATAAATAACCTCAAATTTAAAATTAAACCATTTTCTAAAATTTTCTAATAGTTCTAAATTTTTTGATTTGGTAAAAGCATAAGGAGATAAGTTTTTATCATTCCCCTTATTCCCAAGTGATGCTGAAGTAGCTGAATAAATAAGTTTTATATTGTGATCAAGACAAAACTTAAAAACAGCATTAGAGCCTAGAGAATTAGACTTAAAGCATTCTTCAAATTTTTTGAAACTTTGATAAATTCTTGCAAATTCTCCAAAGTGAAAAACTGAATGAATTTGTTTTTTTAAATTTTCTAAATGTTTGGAGATATCAATTGTTTCGCCTTTTAAATACTTAACTCGTTTATCTACGATATGATTTCTTTTATTTCCGGAAGAGTAATTATCAAGACTAATAATTTTTTTATTTGATTTTTTTAAAAGTGATTTGATTAATCTAGATCCAACAAATCCTGCACCACCAGTTACAATTATAAGATTTTTCATTTTAGATTAGCCTGGCAATGTCCTACTCTTCCATGTCTTAAGACAAAGTACCATTGGCGCTGAAAGGCTTGACTTCCGAGTTCGGAATGGGATCGGGTATTACACTTTCGCAATAATTACCAGGCAAAAGACTTATACTTAATAAAAATTTAGTGTAAAGTATTAAAATCTTTTATCATTTAATATAAATTAGCACAAAACAGATAAATTACCCTTAAATCTATTGGATAAATTTTGAAAATATTAAAATAACAAGAAAATTATTTTACTATCAATCTTTTAAATGATTATTTCCAAAAATTTTTGTCAATTTTTTTAAAACTTGATTTCACAAATCTTCATTAATATTTCTATTTGGTTAATCTATATTGAACTTTGTTTTACTCCAAATTAGTAATGGCATATATATAATCATAATTATAGTTAACCAATTATTAAATACATTCCCTGTTGGCACTAAAGGCCAAATAAATATTAGAATTCCAGATAACAAACAGATCTGAAAATCTGTAAAAAGAAATTTGTTATTTATTTTATAAATCAAATGCTTAATAATAAAATAGATAAAATAAAAAAACACAAACATTATAAATAAAAAGCCTATAATGCCTGTTTCAGTTAGTATTTGTAAATAAATATTGTGAGGATGAGTTGAGCATGATTTATCACTTTTATATTTTTCTATTCCACAAAAATTTCTAAAATTTTTTACTCCTACTCCCATAACTTTATTATCTAAAAACATTTTATATGCAGATATGTAATGTTGATTATGTTCATCCGAAAAAATATAAATTTTATTATTTTTTTTTTTTATATTTTCCTGATTATTGAAATTAACACTACTTAAATTCAATTGACTTAAAGTTTTATCTACTATTCTTTCTTTCGCTGTAGGGGAAAAATAACTTATAGAAATAATTATTACCATACTTATAGCTAAAGTAATAAATCTTATCTTATACAATTTATTTGAAAAAAAAATTATAAAAACTGCTGTAAAATTAATAAAAAAAAATGCAACTCTTTCACCAGATAAAAATATCAACGCTTCAGACAAAATAAATATTGCAACCATAATAAAAAATTGGATATCTCTTTTTTTGAGAAAAATAATAGAAAGAGCAAAAAATAATGGCCACAACCTTGTTAAATAGCTTCCTAAAATTAGCTCTTTCCCAAAAAAGCTACTCACTCGTCCATGGCTGCCTGATGAAAATCCAAAAATATTTTCACCTCCTGCATCAAAGTACTGAAAATAACCATCTATAATCAAAATTAAAAAACAAAAAAATAGACAATAAAAAAAATATTCTAAGAATGAGTCATCAAAATTTAGATATGCAGTAATTGCAATTACAAAAACCCCATATCTAAAAAAAAATAATGAAATCTTTATTGAGTCATAATTTATATTAACTACCAAACTATTTAAAATCAAATAACTCCAAAATAACAAAAAAAAATAAAAGTATTTTTTTTTAAATTCGGAAAAATTTTTTTTTTTTAAACAGTATGCTAAATATGACAAAGTTATAATAGAAACAGCCAAATCACTTAAAAAAGGGCCAGTGATTAGAAAAAATGGCAAAAAACAGAAACAAATAGAAGGTATATTGTAAAAAAAATATCTTTCTTGTATGGAATTAAATATCATTGTTAAATTATATTATAATTTATCCAATTTTGTGAAATATTTTAAAAAAATGAAAAAAATAATTTATGAATAACATTTTTATAATTTACTTATTAATCATTTTTTTTGTTTTATACGCTGGAACAAAACTTTCATATTATTTAAAATTATTAGATATTCCAAATAAAAGAAAAATTCACAGTAAACCAACTGTATACACTGGTGGATTATTGGTTGCTATAATTTATTTAATTTCTCTCAAAATATTTTCAACGTTTAATCTTCAACTAAACTTATTAATATCCACCTCAATTATAATTTCTATTGTGGGATTTATTGATGATAAATACCATTTAAATACTGGTGGTAAATTAAGCTTACAAATCTTACCTGTTTTTTATCTAATATTCATAGAAAATTTAACTTTAAATAATATTGGTGAATATAATTCTTTTACTCTAGATTTACATTCATTTTCTAAAGTGTTTACTCTTTTATGTGTTTTATTTTTGATTAATTCATTCAATTATTTTGATGGTATCGATGGGTGTTTAGGATTTTCAACTTTATCTACACTTTGTATCTTATACTTTATTGTCCCAGATCAAAAAATAAAACAATTCTTAATAGTAATAGCTCTTCCTATAATAATTTTTTTATTTTTTAATTTCTCTTTCTTAAAACTACCAAAATTATTTTTTGGGGATAGTGGTAGTCTTATGTTGGGTTTTATTTTGTCTTTTTTATTAATATTTTTAGCAAATAACACAAATATTCATCCAATTTTACTAGCCTGGTCTGTTTCAATTTTTGTATTTGAATTCTTATCAATAAATATAATGAGATTTGAAAAAAAAACAAATTTATTTAAAGCAGGCTTAGATCATCTTCATTATAAGTTATTAAGATTTGTAAAATCACCTTTATCAACAGATTTAATTATATTTATATTAAATATTTTTTTATTTATAATTGGATACATTGCGTTCTACTATATAAGTCCATTTTTTTCTTTAATAATTTTAATATTTTCATTTTTAATGTTTTTGTTTTTAAGAAAATACTTATTTAGAAATAAAATATCTTGACTTATATCCTTTTTCATAACTTTCTATTAAATTTTGAAAGAGCTTGATATTCAATTAGCTATTAAAAATTTAATCATTTAAATCTAAATATATTGTATTTTTTTAGATTCATTTAATCTATTACTTAAACTGGTATAAACAAACTTTCGACACTAAACTTTTTAAAATCATTAAAGAAATATACTGTGTGAGCGTGTCCATAAGTTGAGGATTCTGATGAAAATAGATAATTTATATTAATTGTTCTTTTGCTAAATAGATTGTTTGAAATAATATCTTCTAATACCATTAATTATATGACATAAAGTATAATAAATAGTTTGATAGCTACTTAATCCAAAATCTCGTAAAGACAAATATTTATAATAAATCATAAATAATTTTTTTCCGGACAATGATTTTGTATTACCTACTTTATAATTTAAGACAACTTTAGGTGAACATTTAAATTTCCCAAAATATTTTACAACTTGATAAAAAAATAATGCATCATTTACTCTAAAACGGGATCCAAATCTAAAAGATTTAAGAATTTTTGGGTCATTTATTTTGACTACCGTTGATCCACAAGGAGTAAGGTATCTTTTTAATAGATCTTTAATATTAAAAACCCCATCATAACCAATGACTCTACTAGTTCCATTTGGCCATAATTTTTTGTGTGCAAATGAAATTACATCATGACTAGAATTAATCATTGTTTGTTTGATTAAATTAACTCCGTTATCCTCAATAATATCATCACCATCAAAAGGTAAAAGTAAAAAATTTCCATCTAAATTTTCAGCAATATAATCCAATCCTAGATTTCTGCAATTCCCAGCACCTCTTAGACCAGAATTTTTTAAAAAAATTAATTGATCATATTTTTTTTTATTTATAAGTTTACTAAAATTTTGATTATCTAACACTATTATCCATATATCTTTTTTGTCTAGCTGTGAAATAACAGACTCTATAGTTTTTTCTAAAACTTCTCTTGTACCGTGATATGGAGTTAAAAGAATTAAACGATTAAAAACCATAATTTAATAAATGCCATAAAATATTTTGATAATAAAAATAATCATGCTTTTTTAAGATCAATATTTATTAATAAAATGACTCATACATTCCATTATAAATAGTTAGTGTTAACAAAATTGAGAATGTAACAACATAATAAATATAAGATGATCTTATATTAAAAAGTAAACCATAAGAAAAAATTAATGGTATCAAAATCATCATTTGTAATCTTTCGTATTCATAGTTTAAAGTTGATACAATCACAGCTAAAGTGCCAAAAAAATAGTAATAAACAAACAAATTCATCATATTCTGTTTGAAAAAAAAGTTTTTATAGTGAAATATTACAATATATAAAAAACCTAATGTTAAAAAATGAAATCTATAATCTTTAAAAATAATTCTACTATTTCTTCCGCCATCTTCAAATTTATATATTAAAAATAAACATACTAAAAAAATTAGAATACCAAAAAAAATAAAAAATAAATTATTATATTTTTTTTGACTCATCATAAAAAGCCTAACGAAATGAGAAAAAATAAAGATAACAAATATAAAAGGGCCACTTTTATGCATGAATAATGATATAAAAAAGAAAATAAAGGAAAAAAATATTTTTTTATCTAAATAAAATGCAATACCTAAAAAAATCATAGACATGCAAAGCCCTTGTCTCATAGCATTTGAGGTTGACATAATAATTGGCCAAGTATGAAATCCAACAATAAATATAAAAATAAAAAAATATAAGTTGTCTAATTTTTGTAATATAAAAATTGACCTCATTAAAAACCCAAAACTTATGGCCAAAATAAATGAAGTTAAATGTACCCCTAAATGAAAATTATTTATTGTAAATGTTGATATAATCCACCCTAATCTATTAAATAAACTTCCAAAGTTTAAATTACTTTCGTGATAAATAACATAAAAATCATTACCAAATCCGTATAAACCGCTACCTTTTAAAAAAGCTAGTATGAAAGAAATTAAAAATATAATAATTAGAGATCTTGACAAAAAAAATTTTTTATTAGACATTTTTTTTTAAACAAATTATTAAAGATTTTAATACACCAACAAGAAAAAAAGTTACTTTTGCATATAAAGGTACTACTTTTAAAGTTAAATTAAATTTATTAATTATATTAGCGCTAGATTTTATATCAAAAAGATAAAATAATAATTTTCTATAATAAGATTCTTTTTTAAATTTAATTGGTTGATTTTCTTTCAAATAAACAATGCTTGATGGACAAAGTATTGATGAATATCCATATTTTTTAATTCTCATAGAAAATTCATCATCTGCACCATAATGCAAAAAATTTTTTGAGTCATAATTTCCAGCTAACTCAAATAATTCGACAGGATGAAGCAAACATCTACCTGTCAAAAAATCTACTTCAACAGGTATTATATTTTTAATATTTCTTATATTTTTATTAATAAATTTGTGAGACGTAACATTAAAAAACCAACTTTTAACTATTGAACCAGATTTTACAACTGTTTCTTTATCTTCATTCGAAACAGATATGGCTCCTGATATGCATTTCCGGTTATATTTATTCGACTCATTAACAAGTTTCGATATTGCATCAGATTTTAACACCACATCATTATTTACTAATAATATCCAATCTCCTTTAGTGCAAATTTGTAAAACTTTTGAAATTCCAAAATTTACGCCACCTCCCCAAAATAGAGATCCCGATCCATTATATATATTTATGTCTGGATAATTTTTATTAATTATATTATTTGTATCATCAGTAGATCCATCGTTAATAACAAATAATTTTAAGTCATTCACACAATCTTGCTTCTTCAAAGAACTTATACATTCAAGTGTGGAGTTAATTCTATTATAGACTGGAATAATAACATTTATCATCTTAAAGAATTTTATATTTTATATCTGGTTAATAAATAACTTTCATAAATATCTAAATACTTTTTTACAACTATGCTACTTTCAAAATTATTCTTTATATGCTGTCTTGCTTTTTTACCAAAATTTTTAATATCTTTATTTTTTAAAACCCATTCTATTCCATCAGCTAAGTCATCTGTATCAAATTTTTTTGCAAGATAACCTGTTTCAAGATGTTGAATTATATCTCTCAATCCACTTGTGTCAAAGGCAATTACAGGTGTTTCGCAAGCACTAGCTTCACATGCAATTTGTCCAAACGACTCTTGTCTTGAAGGCACAACTACAGCATCTACTGCATTATATAAATTTTTTAATTCAAAATCATTCAGATATCCTAAAAATTTAGTTGGAAAACCCAATATATTTTTACCTACTTTTGTATCTCCAAATACAATCAATTTTAAATTTATTTTCTTTTGTAATTTAATTTTTTTTAAAGCTTGATAAAATAAATCAAAACCCTTGTGATATTCTTGACTTGCTCTTGATGTACCAAAAGCTATAGCTATGTCATTTTTTGATAAATTTAATTCATTTCTTGCTAAAACTTTATTTTTAGTGCACCAAAAATCTAAATTTATAGAATTTGGTATTGTTGAAGATGGCCAATCACTCATTAATTTACTTTTTTTTACGCATTCGGTTAACCAATTACTTGGAGTTATTATTTGAAATGAGTTTTTCCAATATTGTACCTTTCTTCTCCAGCTCCATCTATTAATATCAAAACCTTTTTCATGAGATGGTCTATTATTTTTCAAATATCCATCCTGCCATCTATTATCCCATGAAACATGTTCAGCTCCACAAAAAGCCCACATATCATGCAAAGTCCATACTAAAGGTTTTTTAATTTTTGAAATATCTGCAATTGACAACATCTCATGTTGCACCCAATGTAAATTTACAATATTAGCGTTACTATTATTAATTTTTTTTACCCATGACGAAGAAAGAATGGCTGGAGAGTGTAGAATTGGATTTTTTGTATTATAAATTAATTTAAATAATTTTCCAGCATAGCGTCTTGAAAAAGCTAACGTTTTTCTAAATTTTCCTTTTGGAGATTTTATATTTTTTTCATTAGAATTAGAAATATTAACCCACATTTCTGAGTCTATATTGTTTTTAAGTAAAGAATTGTGAATTCTTAAAGCTGCTCGACCTGCCCCACCACTATCTGAGGTACTCAGATGAATTACTTTCATATATTTTTAGCGTGTTTGATTTCTTTAACATACTTAGAAGGTAATTTTTTAAGAATACTTTTCCTTAAATAAATTGACGTATAGAATGTTCTTGAGACTAAAATATAGCCTTTTTTACTTAAATATTTTTTTACTTTACTTTTGTCTAAATTTTCTAATGAGTATCCCAATTCCTCTATACTAATGCACCATGGGTAAATTTTTTCGTTCAATATTGATTGAATTGCATGAAAATCTTCTCCTTCAATATCAACGTTTAAATAATGTATTTTTTTATTTTTAATTAGTTTTTTTAAGTTTTGAATCTTTAAACGGTCAACTTTAATAATATCTGTAGGATATTTGCCATACAATTTTTTTTGAATATCAACTCTTTCTTTGGAAAAAGTATTTAAGTCTGGATTTTTTTTATACGTAAAAAATGAGATATTTTCTAACCTATCATCGTTATGTACAGCTAAATTTATGAACAAATCTCTTGATCTTAGTAATGAATATTTAAATTCTAATCCTGGTGTTGGGTCTATACATATGCCACTCCAGCCTTTCAAATAAAATCCATATGTGTTTGACAAATAAAGAGGTTTATAAGATCCCATATCAATATAAAATCCATCCTTAATTTCACCAAGCCACTTGTGCAAAATACTATCTTCACCATCAGAAGAAAAACCTATAATAATACCGAATTTTCCTAAAACAGATCTTAAAAAAATAATAAATTTTTCGTTAATAAAACTTATTAAAGAATTAAACATACGAACCACTACCTTTGTAGTTAAAATAATTAATAAAAATTTTTTTTGCCTCTTTTCGAGTATAGAGTCCATTCTTTACATTTAACCAATTATTTAGATTTTCTAAATCAACAATTTTTAATATTTTTAAAGGTATGCTTTTAAATCCGAGTACATATGCCGTTCTAATTCTATGATTTCCATCATCTGCTAGTGAAAAACGAAATTGATTTTTGTATCTGAACAGATATGCAGGTATATAATTTATTTTCTTAAATCCTTTTTTAATCATTTTATTATATAAATTATAATACTGTTCTGCATGAGACTCCCAAGCTAAATTGTGGTAAATTATTTTGTCTCTTTCTTTTTTTCTAATATATTTGCCAAGCTTTTTTAACTTTTTTCTTTTTGAAAAAAAAATATTCATGTAAGTGTTATAATTTTCTTCAATTGATATATCTTCCCATGGTAAAACAAGAGCCCATTCAGGGTATAACGATAATTTTTTTGACTTAATTAACTTTATGGCCTCACTTGCAGTCCTTGGTGATTTTACTATAAATTTTATTTTTTTTACAAATGAAATAGTAAAACTTTTTTTATTTTTAATTGGTAATGATTTTTTTAAAGCAAAATAGTATGGGTCTTCAAATGAACCTAATCGCTTACCTGCTGTAGTAATTAAATTGCTAATTTTAAAATTTTTAACAATATTTTGATTACTCAACTTTAATTTTGACAAATTAAAGTTCTTGTTAAAATCAATAATATTTTTTTTAACAATAATTAAATCATATCTACTGAGTAGATTTTTAAGAATATCAAAGAAAAAGTTTTTAATAATCAAAGTATTGTTACCAGTTAATATTTTTTTACAATGGTTTTTAAAAGAATAAAATTTAAATTACCATAAGTAAAATTAACATTCAATATTGACTATAATCATTTTATCTATCGATAGAGTCTACTAAAGAATTTGAGCTTTTATTTCTTAAAAAAATTTTTTTTTTTTACTTAACATTGAAACATATCCAAACCATTTAAAAGCTGATGCCTCTCTTTTAAGTTTAATATAAATTGAAGTTTGTTTTCTATCTTTAAATTTATTTTTAAACTTTATTATTCCTTGTTTTTTTTTTGAAAAATGAACATAATCCATGTAACTTTTATTTGTGAATTTATCTACTTTAAAAGAATAAATCCTATCCATATCGGTCCCTAATAGTTGAATATTCTTTATTTGAGTAATTATTCCAATATATATAGCAGTAACTACAACGTTGATTTTTGGAGGTGGTAATTCAAGATAACTTAATAATTTAAGATAATATGAGCATTCAAAATCATATGATAAAGATGGAATAACTATTATTTCAATTTTTTTATTTTTAATCCTATACTTAAATGTTTTTTCTGCTCTATTTGGAATAAAGACTTTCATTTTCCAATCAACTTTATTTAATTCTTTAAAGGTTTTTTTAACAGGTATTTTTACAGTCGAGCTTAACCTGTCATAGTTTGCCCAAAACATAGAGTCAATACAACATAAAAAATCAGGTTTGTGAGTTTTAAAATATTTTTTTGATAAATAAGTATTTACTGCAAATATTTGAGAATTATTTTTAATTTTATTTAAATCTTTAGTAAGGCTGGGACCATTTCCTAATATAAATAATCTTTTTTCTTTAATATTTTTTAATTTAAATTTTAGCTTTATTGATAATGGTAAGCATACAATTAGTTCATATATCAATAAAAAAAATTCAGAAATTAACAAGATTAAATTTTGTTTTTTTGAATGAACTAATTGATAATTAAAATTCATTTTATATTTATATTTTTTTTGCATAGTCAATCACCGAATAAGCTAAATTAGAGCTGAAATGATGTGTGCCAATAATTTTTTTTTTAAAATTAGGGTTAATATTTTTTACTCTTTTTTCAATAAAACTATTTTTAGTTAAATTAATTATTTCATTTATACCAAAAGACTTTCCATACTGAGCTTTTCCATGAATTTGGTTTACACGATACAACTTATCATTAATATAAAATATGCCTCCATTTCTTGCTTTATCTGAATCAAATATAACTGGATTACCTTGTTGTATTGGTTTCCAATTTTGTGATAAAAAATTATCAGAGTAAAAAATGTGTAATTCTGACTGATGGTCACCTATATTAGAGCTACAAATATTAGTTAGCATATACCAAGTCGAATTTTTTTTTATTAGAATTGTGTCAGCAGCAGAAACATTTTTCATCAAAATCTTTTCCAATTTCCAATTAGTAGGAAATTTTACACATTTATAAATTCTTATCTCATTAATCATTGAAGTCTCAGGTATCATATAAACATCATTATTGTTTTGAAATATGAATGGAAAAGATAAGTGAAAATTTTCTTCAAGTATATCATTAAAGAATTTCTCTTTATCTCCTGTTATTTCAATTGCTGAAATACTTCCCTTATTTTTTTTAAATGAATAATCCTCAACAAAAATAATATCCTTTTTTTCAAAATTAAATATAAAAGGGTCGGCTAAAAATCTATTATTTGGATTAGCTATTTCTTTAAATTTTTGTATTTGCTTAGAATTTATTAAAATATTTTCATTTTTCATATTTTTTTTATAAGCCACGCTCCATACCATAGTGGTATTTTTGAAAAATTTTTTGATAAATTTTTTTGTAATTATTGGAAAAAGAACTTTAAATAAATACTTAATTAAAATTAAACTGTTATCAATTTTAAGTATAACTTTGCTATAATTAGTTGATTTTTTTTCAAATTCTAATTTGCCTTTTAAAGCAATTTTATCAAGAACTTTAATAAAAAAAAAATTAGATTTTTCTAACAATTGCGCATGATTCAAAGTAAAATTGCTTGCTGTCATTATATTTCCTCTAAATAATACATCGCCACCATCGAGCTTATTGGTCAATCTTTGTATTATAAAACCAGAGGTTGGTTCATTTTTAATTACTTCCCAAAAACCACTGGGGCCGCCTCTATTAACTCTATTGTCACCATGATGAAAAGATATAATTCCAAATTTTGGTAAATTTAAAATTTTACCTTTTAAAATTCCGCTTCCACACCTGATAATGCAATCAAAATTTTCTTTAGATAAGATATCGATATCTTTTTTATCGAATTCTAAATAAAGTCTACTTTTTGACCATTTTCCATCAATAATAATTTCTCTAAAATCTAGTTTAGTCTTAAGGTTAAATTGTTTTGTATAATTTGGATATTTTTTTTTTGTATTAAAAATTTCTAATAATTTTATTAATCTTAAAATTAAAATAATAATTACTCTGTCTATACTTTTTATTAATCCAAATTTACTTATCCATTTTATCTTATCAAAAAAAGATTTTTTTTTTTGTAACCATGAATTATTACTGGATCAAAATAAAACTTACTTTTTTTCACATGTCGAATTAATTCTAAGGTATAAAAATCAACATTTAAATTATTCAATAAAAAACCAATTTTAATTTTTTTCATTTAGAAATTTAACAAATTAAAAAGTAAAATTTATTTTCATTAAATAATATTTAGCATATTTATAATGTTAAATCTGATAAATTTTTTGGAAATATAGACTTAACATCAAAAACAAGACTATTTTTCTTACCTAAACTTTTTATATATTTAATTCCCATTTTTTTAAAATAATCGTGTGCAACACCAATTATAATCCCATCGTACTTTCCTAAAACAAATCTTTTCACTGGCTTTACTCCATAGATTTTTTGTACTTCAATTTTTGAAACCCACGGATCATAAAGATCCAGTTTACATTTGTGTGCAATTAAATTGATTATAACATTTTTAATTCCAGAATTTCTCAAATCAGTACAATTTTCTTTAAAAGTGAGTCCTAAGATCAAAATTTTGGAATTTTTTACTAATATAGACTTTTCATTCAATTTTTTAAGAAATTTTGATGCAATATAATCTCCCATTTTATCATTAATTCTTCTTGCGCTAGAAATAAGCTTAGGGTTTTGACCTACTGTTTGTGCTCTATGTATTAAGTAATAAGGATCAATTCCAATACAATGACCTCCAACCAAACCTGGACGAAAAGGAAGAAAATTCCACTTACTTTTCGCAGCATTAAGCACTTCATTAAAATCTATATTCATTTTATCAAAAATGATCGAAAGTTCATTCATAAAAGCTATATTTATATCACGTTGAGTATTTTCTATCACTTTTGCTGCTTCTGCTATTTTAATACTAGGAGATTTGTAGGTGCCAACTTTAATTATTTCTCTATACAAATTATCTACTATTGATGCAGCATTTTTGTTTGATCCTGAGGTAATTTTTTTAATATTATAGATTTTATTTTTTTTATCTCCTGGGTTGTTTCTTTCTGGACTATACCCACAATAAAAATCTTTATTATATCTTAATTTTGAATATCTTTCTAAAATTGGAACACATTTATCCTCAGTGCATCCTGGAAAAACAGTCGACTCATAAATAACAATATCTTTTTTTTTCAATACTTTTCCAATAATTTTACTTGCATTAATTAAAGGTGTTAGATCTGGTTTTTTTTTTTTATTTATAGGTGTGGGAACGGTAACTATGTAGCAATTAGCAGATTTTAAATCCCTTTCGTCATTAGTTAAAAATAATTTTTTGGCTTGTGTTATTTCTTTCCTTTCTAGCTCTAAAGTTTTATCAATACCATTCTTTAATTCTTTTATTCTCTCTAATTTTATATCAAAACCAATGACTGATCGTTTTTTTGCAAATTCTACTGCTAAAGGCAATCCAACATATCCTAAGCCTATAACGGCTAATTTAATTTTTTTTGTGTTCAATTCAATCTCAAATGACTGTTAATTTTCTTTTTTTAAAAATTCTTTATAAATTATTATTATAGTTTAATCAAAACTTATAAGTATTATTTTTAACCTATTATGTAAAATAACTCTTTCACTTTCAAAGCTGATATTAATGTTTAAATTATTTATTTCATTTTATACATTTTAATTTCTCTTCAACTTTTTGAATATCCTCTGTAACATCTATTGCTAGACTACCAGGTTTGGTTTCTACCATAAATACAGTTTTGTCTAATTCTAAAAATCTTAATATTTCAATATCTTCAGATTGTTCTATTATACTTTTGCGACCGAATTTTCTAAACAAGTCTAACTCATTTTTCGTAAAAGCATAAATGCAAACTTGTTTTTTATATGAATTAGGAGAAAATTTTTTTTCTTTAAAACCAGGTAATGCTAATCTTGAAATATAAATAAGCTCGTTTTTTTCATTTGTAATAACTTTAGGGATGTTTAGATTGTGCGGGTCTTCTGAGTCCGAAATCCAGCAAAAACCATTTATTACTTGATCCATTCGAGATATTTTAGTATCTCTGATTTTAATTATATCTTTTGGATCAACTAAAGGTTCATCTCCTTGTACATTTAAATAAATATCATAATCAATTTGTTGTGCTGCTTCTGCTAGTCGATCAGTTCCTGTCAATGCATCCTTACTTGTAATTAATGCTTGAAATTCAGCTTTTTTAACTTCATCAGCTATACGACTATCTTCAGTTGCCACATAAACATTTGGTTTTCCAACTGCTCTAGCAGAAAGTTCTGCAACCCATAAAATCATCGATTTTCCGTTAAGTGGCACTAATGGCTTGCCGGGAAATCTAGAGGATGAATATCGTGCAGGAATTATAATACAAGAGCGCATATATTTAGAGAGCATACAAACTTTGACTAGATAAACCTTTAAAACGAGTTGGTGTAATTGAAATAAGTGAATTTTTATATCCAGTTTTAGAAAAATCACGTAATATTTTTTCTACCTCATCATTTCTTGGGTCACCATTCGGATAACCATCAAAACCTGCCAATAAAATTCTTTTCATTTTACCACTTACACAAACAGCTAATGCATAGGAAAGAACAAGAGAATTAGGAATTACACAGCTTTTGTCGAAAAATTCAAATAAATCAGAGGAAATTTTAATTCCAAAATCTAGAAGTTTTTTTTTACCAAGCTCTTTTTTCAACTTTTCTGGAAGCATTGATGCTGGAGTAATTAAAGGTTGAGGTAAAATTGAGTGAGTCTCAGCATCTGCCAATAGTCTAACAGGATGGCATGCAATATTTAGATCAATTAAATTTAGGTCTATTGTGTTATTAACATTTAAAGCAATAACCAAAGGTTTTTTTTGTTTTATATAACTCTCAAGTGATTTACGATGTGAAGCTATACCTTGCCCTGCTCCTAAAATTAAAACATCGCGACCATTAATCATTGAAATAGGTGCCCAATTACCTCCAGGTTTTCCATAATAAAACTGTGAAGCTAAATCAAGATTGTTTAAATCAAATTTTTTACCTCCCTCTTTACGAAGATAATTTATTACTCCAATAATATCTTCTTCATCATAACGTTTATCACTTAACATGACTTGGATGTAAGTAGGATGAATACCATATTTTCCTGATAAGTAATAATATGGATTTGTTCCCCAGCCTAATTTTATTTTTAATGGTGCAAAATAATTTTCTATTATAGACATGAGGGGTACAAAATTTATTTTGGTATCATAAATTGATTCTAATTCAATAACTAGCTCCTCAGTTCTTGCATTACCAGGACCTCGGCCCATTCCTGTTATAGTAGAGTCTAGCCAATTAACACCCATGGAATGTGCGTGAAGTGTATTTGTAAGAGCTTGTCCCATATTGTCATGAGTGTGTATTCCTATATTACCATTCCAGTTTTTTTTAATTGATTTAATTACACGAGATGTATCATCTTTATTCATGCTGCCCATACTATCTGCAAAATACAAAACATCTATTTGAGATTTATTTATTGCTTTAGTAAGTTTCTCTAATTCCTTAATACTTTTATCAGCAATCTGCATTAAATTTATGCCTACTATGTATCCTTTTTTTTTTAATAAATTTGATGCATTAATTGCGTTGGGTATTTCATGAAAGTGACAAGCTAAACGAACTAAGCTAACGGGTGAGTCTTTTGAATCTCTTGGAAAAAGTTTATTAATCGCGTCTTTCCAACCTAAATCGGTATAAAGATCAGAGCCATTTATCATAACACCAATAGTTAGAGACTCTGGAATAACTAAATCTTCAATATACTCATCTGTTGTAAATGCACAAGGACCCTTAAATCCCTCATTTTTTAAAAACCTAAAACCAATCTCAACTATATCAATTTTTGCAGCCCTCATTGCACTTAAATATTTATTAATTAATGAATGTGAAAAGTCCCAAGAATTGTAATAACCTCCGTCACGTAAAGTACAATCAAGCAATTTTGGTTTTTTTGAGTAAAAATTCATATTATTGATTTTTTAATTTGAATTTATTATGTAATGATTAATTATAGTAATTTAAGGCTTAATTAAAGTATTTACTTTTTATGTATAAATTAGACAATTTTTATTTAAATAAATTACTTTTATAATTTTGAATTTGGATCAAATACACAATTAACATATAAAAAATATAAATTAATACACTTAAAATTAGGCCAAAAGCTATCATTTTAAGTAAAAAAATTCTTTTATTTATTTTATTTTCTTCTATGATTTGAATATCGTTTTTTAAATTTATAGATGAAATAAAAGAGTCATAATTAAATTTCTCATTATTAATTTCATCAAGCAACTCCATAGCTAATTTTATTTTTTGTTCAACTTTTGTTATTGAGTATAAAGCATTATAATATTCATTATAATAAAGCTTTTCAATTTTTGGGGAATCATCTTTTTTTAGATATTTTTTAATTGTTTCATCTAAAACGTCGAATTCAAAATTCAAATCATAAATTGTTTTTTCTATGTAATGTCTAATTATACTCTCCATTTCTTTTGAGGTTTCTAATTTTACATAGTTATAATAATCTATTAAAAACTTTTTACCGTTAAAATAAATTGGATAATCTATGATAAATGAATGTTTTTCGATATATTTAGTTTTACCAGCAGTTATAAATACTTCGGGCCGATAAGTTTTGGGATCTAAATTTTTATCAAATAAAAATTTTTTGTATTCTTTATTTTTAGTTAAATCATTTATAAAATCTTCTAAAAAATGAAGTGTCGTAATTTTATCATCAAGTAGAGACTGATGAAATTTTACTAATTTTAAATCATTATGTTTGTAGATAGCTAAAAAATCATAATCAGAATATATTTTAAATGATGGACTTCTAACAATTATTTTGTCTTGTTTTCTAAGTTCACTTTTAAAAAAAGTTAAACTTATAGTTACAAAAATAAAAGTGCCAATAAGTGTAACTAAAATAATTTGATATCTTCTATTTAATATAAAAAAAATAAATTCTAAAATATCAACCTCAAAATCAATTTTTTTTTTTTCATTTCGAATAACTTATATCAATAAATATAAATATACTACTAAATTAATTTAGTTTAATTATTAAATTTACTTGGATGTTATAAATTTGTTTTTTTAACTTTTGATTAACAATTCGAATATCTAAAAAAATATTTATTACAGTTTAAATTTTTTATAGGTTGATTAGTTATATCAGGAAAATAATAAATGATAGTCACAAGATTAAATATAAATAAAGTATTAATGGATATGGATTAAAAGAAAATAAAGATTTGAAATTTAAAAAAAACTATTCTAGGAAAGACATTTATCCAACTCATCAATAGAAACATTCCATTCTGGATTTTTAGGTTCTTTAACCTCATATCTATTTTTTATATCTTTACTAGAAAAATTAAATTTATTTGATGTTGTTGTGGCCAGGACGCATTCATATTTTACATCAAATTCATTAGCCAATAAAAAAAAAACATCTTTATCCTCTTCATTTAGAGAAAAAATTTCTATCAATTTTTTTGGTCGTTGAATAAACATTAAACGTAATATTCCACTACCAAAAGTGGCAAGGAAATTCTCTGCTAAATAAAAGTTTTTTGCACTTTCTAATAAATTAAGATTTATCAAGGGTGTTTCAAAATATTGATTTTTAACAATATTTTCTTTAACCGAACCATAATTAGATATTCTTCTATTCTTTTCATTTTGGCGAAACAAACATATATTTTTATGATTATGATTATTTAAATCTAAATTGATAAAATTTGATTGTAATCTTTTTCTAGCCCACCTTCTGGCTTTTGGATCAAATTCCATATTTCTGGAATGTAAGTTTCTTAACGAAGAAATTATAATTTCACCTACTCTTAATCCATCTTTTTTGAAAATAAATAAATCATCTTTTTTATATCCCATAAGTTTTAATGACTCTATTTGCCATTCTTTTGGATTTTGATTTATTATTAAAGGGCACGATATATTAAATTTTGAAAATATTCCTTCAATTCCTCGAAGTTGAGGTATTTGTTCACCTAACCAATGACCAAACACTGGTTCTGGCTCAGAAGATTTTTTAGAAAAAATATCTTTTTTCATTCCTCGACATATTAAATGTGCTGCAATTTTTAAAAAATTTTTTTTTTCATCAAACCTTGGAAATATAGCTAAAAAATATTGTTTTAAAAAACGTAGTATACCAATTTGAAGAACTGTGATTAATAGCGCTCTACTTAGCCATCTTTTAGAAATGGGCTCTAGTATAACCTGCCCGTATCTTGTAAAAGGAATCCCAAACGGGCCAATTAATCTTATATCATTAATTTTTATTCCAAAAAAACAATCAGTTTTTTTAACACCATAAGAATTTTTAAATCTTCTTTTTGCCAAAAATTGATCTGGCTCTTGAATTGTAGTTTCATATTCGTCCTCAACAATACAAATTGTATTGTTTTGTCTTCCAATTTTAATTAAATCTTCTCTTTCTATTTTTGGTAAAATTAATGTAAATAATTTTACTGACATATTGATTATGGATATTTTCAATTTATTTAAGAGCACTTTTTACTATCCTAGATTATATAAAAATTTATAAAATATCAGCTATTTGCAACATTCTTTAATTAAATATTATTTTTTCTAGACAATAAACCAAAAAAAAAATATGTCTTATGAAATATGAAAATTTGTATCACTGGTGCTGGTATTTCAGGATTAACAACAGCTAGAATTTTAGCAGAAAATTCCTATAGTGTGGACATATTTGAAAAAGAAAATCAAATAGGTGGAAATCTATTAGAACACACGATTGATGGCACTCTTGTTCATCTTCACGGTCCACATATATTTCATACAAATTCAGAGGAGATATGGAAATTTGTAAATCGTTTTACAAAATTTGCCCCATATTTTCATCATGTACGAGGTTTTGTGATGGGAAAATCTGTGCCAATACCTTTCAATTTTGAATCTATTGAAATTTTATTTGGAGTCGAAAAAGCAAAATTTTTTCGAGAAAAATTAATTAATTTATATGGATTTGGACAAAATATTAACATTGCAAAAATGTTAGATGCTGAAGATATTGATATAAAGTTTTTAGGTAAGTTTATTTTCCAAAATATATTCAAGGGCTACTCAGAAAAGCAATGGGGGATTCCTATTGAAGATATTAATCCAACTGTTCTTGCTCGAGTACCTGTTAATTTAAGTTATGATAGTAGATACTTTACTGACAAATATCAAGGAATTCCCGAAAACGGTTATCTTAATATGCTCAAAAATATTGCTAATCATAAAAATATTAACTTGATGCTTAATAAAAATATATCAAAAAAAGATATTTATGATAAGTATGATTATATTTTTTTGTCTTCACCAATTGATGAATTTTTTGATTTTGAACACGGTGAGTTATCTTATAGGTCTCTTAAGTTTAAAAAAATATCTCCTGAATTAAACTTAGATCGACATGAAAATACTATAACAAACAATTTTCCTAATGAATTTGATTTTACAAGAATAACAAAATACGGACTTATTAAAAAACAAACTAATCAGCCAATATATATTGCTGAGTATCCTGAAGAATTTAAGCTAGGCAAAAATCATAGATATTATCCAATTGTCAATGAATTAACTAGCGAATTAAACTCAAGATATCAGGAGCAGGCTAAAAAAATGAATATTATACCTATTGGTAGGCTAGGTAGATATCAATATTTGAATATGGACCAGGCAGTTGGTTCTGCTCTTTCTAAGGTAAAAGAGTTTCTAAAAAAAAATCTTAATAAACTGATAGTCAATTAAGTTTACTTAAATAAGATGAGATTATTTTTTTATCCTAAATGCTCTTGAATAATACTTTCCTACTTCTGTTTTTACATAATATTGAATATCATCAAGATAATTTTGGCTAGATGCCTCTAAACATTTGAAAATAAATCTCATGACATTCACATGAGAATTTGGTTGTTTAATCGTCTTACATCTTTTTGGAACTTTATGAGCATAAAAAACATTATTAACTAGATCGTTTATATATAAATTTAATTCATTATTATTTTTTTTATTTTTAAAGCTCCACCCATGATCACCAAGTACAATAACTATATCTTTATCTTTATTTAAGGAAATACTATTATCCCAATCTATGAAAGTATTAAAAACACATGAATAATTATGAGAATAGTTTTTTTTTGTATTATCAAAATGTCCATTATTCACTGAAATTGTTTCATTGGTAATTTCATTACAATTTTCATCAAGATTAAATGGATCATGTGGTTTCATGACATGTATTAAGTAAAAATTTTTTTTTAAGGTTAAATTAGTTCTATTTTTAAAATCATCAGGGCGTTTTAAAAAGTTATAGGCACTAACAAAAGATGTATTTTTTGATAAGTAATTATCAAAGAATTTTTTAAATAAGTGATTCTCATAGAGTTTTTTTATTTTTAATAAATATTTATGCAATTGTTTGTTAGCATTAGCTTTAAATTGATACTTACATATATTAAAATATTTAGTTTGTTTTTGATCACAAAATCCCCACTCATTTCCTATCCAAAATAAATTCAGATTTAAATTATTTACAATTTGATAAAAATTATTTTCTTCATTATTCATAAAATGTGGAAAATATTTTTTTCTATCTAAAGATATCTCTGATTTTTCAGTTAATATATAATCACTATAAAGTAATGATTTTATAGAGACCTGAGTTGCGTTATAATTCGATTTAAAAAATTTATTATAAATATAATCATTTTCTATAAGTTTATTATGAAATTGCTTACTTGATTTAATTATATTTTCGCTTTCAGCTTTTTCTAAATTCATCATTCCATCCAGTATTATCATATATACATTTGCTGACTTAGAGATTTCTGGAGTAATTATTTCGTTTAAATTAAACGAATTAGTATTTTGCTTCGTATTTTTATTATAATAACTTAAAACATTAAAATTATAAAATCCATAAATAAAATTTATCAACAAAAAAAATAAAAAAAAGTTATTAGTTTTCCTTTTAAAATTTTTTAAAAAGAAAAAAATAAATAAATATAAAATAAAAAAAAATAGCAATACAAAATAATCTAATGGGATATTTGTGATATTACTTATTATGGTTACTTTACTATTCTTTAAATTTTCATAAAAAAATAAAAAAAAGAAAATTACAAAATTTGTTATTAAAAAATTAGTAAAAACTAATTTTTTTTTTGTAAAAAAAAAAATAAAAGAACTAAGTGTAAATATAATTATTAATATAAAAGAATGAGTTAGAAATATTTCAATTAAATCTTGTTTTGAATATTGACCAAAATTAAATCCATTAAGATGGATTATTATAGGTAAAAATGCAAAACCAAAAATTATAATTAACTCTTTAAAATAATTTAATCTTACCACAAATTATTTATTTTTTTTTTAAATTTAAGAAAAAATTCCTTAATTTTAATTTTAATTTTTGAAAAAAATATTGAAATCGTTGCAAGAGCACCTATGATTGCTTGAATAATTATTCCACCAGTACCTGGATCAATATACGCAAAAGCATTTTGTGGATAAAAAATAAAAAAAAGTAGAAGTAATTTCATTATTGTTCTTATCATTTAATTATAGATTTTACCATTTAATTTATAATGTATTAAAAATCTTTTGTTTTGTTTTATTTCTAAAATAGATAAAATTTTGAAATTTTTTTGATTACAAATAGAAATCAAGTTTTTTAATGAATAATCAATATACACATCTGCTTTCCCATCTAAAAGTAATTGAAATTTTTCATCTTTTTTTTCAATAAACTCAATTATTCCTTCATCTGCAATTGAAAAAATGAAATTTAAAATTTTTTCAAGTGGTATGTTCTCTGTAACTCTTAAATGATGAACTATAGCTAGAGATAGACAAGCGTCTAATTTTCTTGAAAAAAGTTTATTATTATTAATAATTTCTTTAGCTAAATTCTTTACAAAAAAAACATTATTTGACGAAACTCCTAAAGATTTTTTATAGCAATTATTAATACATTCGTGATCTATATCACACCCTATTAGATTTTTCTTATTTGAAGATAAAAATAAAAATGTTCCATCATTACATCCAAGGTCAATAATGTTTTTAAATAAAGGATTTTGTAAAAAAGTTCTTATCGTTTCTTTCTTGTTAATAAAATCTGTTTCATCATAGGGTAAAAATTCATCGTAACTAGACCATTCACCTTTTTGTTTTTCTTTTATGCTTAAATTTTTAATAATTTTTTTTAAAGATCTAAGAATGTATATATATTTTTCTTTTGAAAAATTTTTTTGGGGGGCTAATTTTTTATTTAATATTGCTTTGTTTTTTAAAAAAGAGGGCAATGTTACGTGTAGAAATATTGAGGGTTTAAATTTATGAAAAATATTGAGCAACCTATTTAAATCTTTCGTAAAAATTCCATAAAAATTTTCTTTATACCAATTGTTATAATCTACAGATAAATATGATTTTAATATAAGGGGGTTTAAAAACTCTTGATAAAATTGCATTTGCCCAAGCCAATAATTTCCATCCTCATATTTTTTAAGAGATAAAATATCTATAAAAACAGGTCTGTTTTTATAAAAAATAATATTTTTTGCAGAAGCATCTTTGAGACAATAACCATTTGAGAGTAAATCAATTTCTAAATCTAGATGAAATTGAGCGGCATCTTTTAGTTGGTCAAAGGACCAATCAAAGGGATTTGAATAAAAATCAATTTTTCTATGTATAACTATTTTATCTTTTTCACTTATATCTTTATAAATTTTATGAAAATTATTTTTAATCAATTTAAAATTATTAATTTTTTTTTCAAAGAGAAGTTTCTTAAAAAAATCGCTTTGAAATATTTTTAAATATTCGTCATAAGAATTTGATTTTATGCATCTAAAAATTTTATTCTCATAAGAGAAAACAAATCCATCTGGATCTTTGTAAGACTGAATAATTTTACTCATATTTTTATTTTTTTTTAATTAAATATAATATACTGTTAGTATAATTTAAGATTAATATTATATCATGAAAATTTTAATTCATATACCGTCGAATGTTTTTACTGGTGGTAGTGAAGCCTTACATCAATTGTGTGACGCACTCAGTGAAGATTTTGAGACTTATGTCTGTTATTTTAATGACTCTGGTTGTGATATACCTAAAAAGTTTAAAATTTATAATGTAAAAAAATCTGATTATTTTGATAACCCAAAAACAATCCATATTGTACCAGAAACCGCTATAAAATATTTTTATGATAAGATATCTAAAGGTGTCAAAGTTATTTACTGGCTTTCAGTTGATAACTATCTTGGTTTAAAAGATTATAATCCTTTTTTTAAAATTTTAAGATATTTAAAAACTTTTAAAAAAAGACTTTCAGTTAATAAGCTAAATAATTGCTATCACTTGTCACAAAGTGAATATTCTAGTTTATTTTTAAAGAAGAAAGGAATTTCAAGCTATTTTATTGGTGATTATACAAGAGATGATTATTTTAATGTAGACATCAAACATTCAAACAAACAAAACATAATAATTTATAATCCAAGAAAGGGGTTTCGTTTTACAAAAAAAATTATAGATCAATGTAAATATAAATTTATTCCGCTTAAGAATATGAGTAACAATGAGATAATTGAATTAATGAAAATATCAAAAATATATATAGATTTTGGAAGATTTCCTGGAAAAGATAGAATTCCAAGAGAGGCCGTATTATTAGACAATATTATAATAATTGGAAAAAGAGGTGCTGGAATAAATGAGATTGATTTTCCAATACCTGAAAACTTTAAAATAAATACTAACAATTTTAATTTTCAAAAAACAGCTATCGAGGCAATTAGAAGTTCACTTGATAATTACTCTAATGAAATAAATAAATTTGAAAAGTTTAAAAATATAATAAATCTAGAGCAAAATAGTTTTAGATCTAAAACAAAAGCTTCAATTAAAGATATAATTAGTAAATTTCAATAAATTTTTTTGTAAAAAAATTTTTTTTGAAAATTTACTTAATCTAATAATTTGGGACACCTAAAACAACTATTGGATCGGTTAAATTATCTGGTCTTGCTCCAAATCTTAGTAAATCACGATGACCATACTCATCAGCTATTTGCTCAGCTAATTGCCTAACTGTAATGGGGACTCCTGAACAAATATTAATTGGGCCTTGTTTTCCACTTAGAGCTATTTCTGTAATTATTTGTCCAACTATTGATACATTTAAAAAATCTCGAACTTGTTTTCCACTGGATAATTCCGCTACCAAACCTTTCGAAAGCTGTTTATGAATATAAGGAACAAGTCTTCTATCATCCTCACCTTCTCCATAAATATAAAATAGTCTACACCAAGTAAATTCTATGGATTTTGTAGAAAGCAATTGAGATAAAAATGTGTATAACCCAGCTTTAGCCGCTGCATATGGAGATGATGGTTTTAATGGCGTATCTACGGATAAACGACCTACATCAAGATCGTACTCAAAACAAGTGCCAATACCTACAAAACGTTTCACACCTGAATTAATCGCACCTTTAGCTAAATTCAATGATCCTTTTAAACATTCTGTATTTTTTGAGGATAATAAATATTTTCCAGGCTCAGAATACCAAGCAAGGTGTATAATTGTATCAATATTTTTGCATTGCTCATTCCACCAATCAACACTCTCTTCAAATAGATCGTTAGTTGTAACTATTTCTATTCTAGAATCTATATCATCTAAAAAACTTTTTTTATCATTTCTAACAATTATGCGTACTTCCTTTTTTTTTTCCAATAACTTTGAGAGAACCTGCCTTCCAACAAATCCTGTAGCACCAGTAATCAAAAATTTATTACTCATTATCTTTTAATTTTATTGGTGAGATTTTATTTAAAATATTACCATTTTTATCTTTATCTGAAATAATTTTGGGTATTATTGGCCAATTAATATCGACGGTTTCATCATTCCACATCAAAGTACCTTCCAAATTCGGTGTATAAAACTCAGATACTAAATATAATATTTCTGTATTTGACTGAAGAGAAACAAAACCATGAGCAAAACCTTTTGGAACATACATCATTGTCCGATTTTCATCAGATAGTTCTGCACCAAACCATTTTCCATATGTCTCAGAGTCTTTACGTAAGTCTACAACAACATCCCATATAGCTCCTTTTAAACATCTAACTAATTTAATTTCTGCACTTGGTTCTTTTTGATAGTGCAAACCCCTAAGTGTTCCTAATTGTTTGCTTGCAGAAGTATTAATTTGAACCCACTTGGTATTCAATCCTTGATCCATAAATTCTTTTTCACAAAAATACCGAGCAAAAAATCCTCTGTCATCCTCTTTCTTTTCTAAATTAATTAAAAAATTACCTTTTAAGATTGTAGAATCAAATTTCATAAATATTTTTTAAAAAACTAAATTTAAACTTTCCAGCGTAGATTTTTGTCTACCATGTTATTTTTTAAGTAATTTCGCAAAATATTAAGCCTTATTAAAGAAGAATTACGAAATTCTTTATCATTAAAATTTAATTTTAACAAACCCTCTTTTAACCGATTAATTGATTTTTCAAGAGAAATAATTGGTTGAAAATCTGGTGCTAATTTTTCAAACATTGAAAAATCTACAGAATAGGATCTTTTATCTGGTAAAGCATCTTTATTAATTGAAATTTTTGTTTTTGGAATTATTGAAACAACGGTTTCAGCAATCTCCTTTACTTGATAATTGCTAGAGCTTTTTCCTGCGTTAATTGCTAAATATTGTCCTCCATTATTTTTTTTCCTTGTTATTGCCCAAGCGATTGCTCTGGACATATCTTCAACATCAATTAATGGGCGCCAAGGGGTTCCATCACTTAGAACTGTAATTTTACCTGAAGAAATTGCACATGCTACAAAGTCATTAAGAACTAAATCTAAACGAAGCCTATCAGACCATCCACATGCTGTAGCAAATCGTAAACTAGTAAAATTCATATCACCTAGTTTTATATTTTTTATATCCTCTTCAGTACCTATCTTTGAGTGTGCATAGGCAGTCAAAGGGTTTGTTTTGTCGCTTTCTTTTTTTGCAGCACCTTGTGCTTGACCATACATTGAGCAACTAGATGCAAACACAAAATTTTTTACACCATTTTTAATTGCTAATTTTGCTAATCTTATACTGGCATGTCTATTTATATCTTGAGTTACATCCTCAAATTCCTTACCAATTGGGTCATTTGAAACCCCAGCAAGATGAACAATCGCATCTACCCCATTAAGCATTGATTGACTAATATCTCTGACATCTCCAAAGTATTGAGTAGTAATTGTCTTTTCAGGAATAAAATCAGTGCCAGTTAATAAGTGTCCAAAAAAACCTGTATCATATCCAATCAACTGAATTTCTGGATATGTTTTTTTTAAATATTTGGTTAAGGTTGAACCAACGTAACCCATGTTGCCAGTTATGAATACTTTCATTACATTTTTATTTATTTTAATATCAATATTTTTCATAAAATTTTCAGTTACATTAAGTTACCATTTTTTCCATGGAGCTTTACCATTATCCCATAAATTATTGAGTATTTTTTTTTCTCTTAAAGTGTCCATTGGTTGCCAAAATCCATTATGTTTAAATGCACATAATTCGTTTTTTTCAGCAAGAATATTCAAAGGGTCAGACTCCCAAGATGTTTTATCATCTTTGATATAGTCAATAACATCAGGATTTAAAACAAAAAAACCTCCATTAATCCAACTTCCGTCTCCATCTGGTTTTTCTTGAAAACTGTCTACTAAATCGTTAATTCCAAACTTTATAGCACCATATCGTCCAGGTGGACGGGTTGCTGTAACTGTCGCTAACTTTCCGTGTTTTAAATGAAATTTAATTAAATCAGAAATATTAATGTCGCTAACTCCATCACCATATGTAAAACAAAATGCTTTGTCTCCTTTAACATAATCTCGAACTCTCTTTAAACGACCACCTGTCATAGTTTTTTCTCCAGTATCAACCAGAGAAACTTTCCAAGGCTCAGCATTATTTCTATCAATATCCAATCTATTGTCTTTTAATTGAAAAGTAACATTTGATTGATGTAAAAAATAATTTTGAAAATATTGTTTGATTAAATAACCTTTGTAACCACAACAAATAATGAACTCATTTATTCCATGTGCTGAATAAATTTTCATTATATGCCAAAGAATAGGTTTGCCTCCAATCTCTACCAACGGTTTTGGTTTTAGATCTGTTTCTTCAGATAACCGAGTTCCATATCCACCTGCTAGAATAATTGCTTTCATAAATTATTAATTTTTAAATTATCTGATTATCTTTATTACGTATGCTAATTATATCACTAAATTTTCCTTGTTCTACAACTTTACCGTTTTCAAGTTTAAAAATAGTATCACAAAATTTAACTGTGTTTAAACGATGAGCAATTATTATAATAGTTATATCTTCAACCAGATTATTTACTGCATCCATTACTGCTTGTTCAGTTTCATTATCTAATGCACTTGTTGCCTCATCTAAAATTAGGATTTTTGGATTTCTATATAAAGCACGTGCAATTCCTATACGTTGTCGCTGTCCACCTGACAGTCTAACCCCACGTTCTCCAATTTTAGTTTCATATTGTTTAGGCAATTCATTAACAATAAAATTATGTAAATTTGCAGTTTTAGCAGCTTTAATAATATTTTTTTGATCTATGTTTTCTGGTAACACTCCAAAAGCAATGTTAGAAGCAACACTAGCATCTGATAAATAGATATGTTGCGGAACATAACCAATTGATTGCTGCCAAGATCTTAAATTTTCTTCTGTTATAATTTTTCCATCAACCTCTAAAGTACCTTTTTGAGCTTGAAGAAGACCCAAAATAATATCAGCAATCGTAGTTTTACCACTACCAGTAGTGCCAACTATTCCAACAATTGTTTTTGCTGTAATTTTCATATTTATATCTTTTAAAGCTGACAATGAGGAATGAGGATAATTGTAATGAATATCTTTTAAAACAATTGTTTTGCTTAAAGGCATAACTGATTGATTTTCATATTTGCTTCTAGATCTTAAATTTTTGAGATCGTCATATATCTTATCAAGAGAAGGTCCCACAAAAGTAATTTTAGTAAAAGATCCATAAATTTGTTGCAGAGCTGGCATTATGCGATATCCCGCAAAAACATATAGGCTAATGACTGGTAAAGCTTTATTAAAATTACCTGTCGCAGATATGATATAAAGCATGATAAGTAAAATACCCCCAAACGCAATAGCCTCTAAAACGAAACGAGGAATTTGACTTGTAATAATTGAAGCAGCTTGGCTTTTAGCAAAAATTTTTGCAGAGTTTGAGAAATTAACAACGTATTTATTCTCTAATCCTCCAATTTTTATTTCCTTTATGGCTCCAAAAGCTTCACTAACTGCTTTAAATCTTAACTTATTATTTTTTAAACTTTTCTCTCCAATATATTTAAGAAATTTTCGAACAAAAATATAAACTAGTCCATACGAAACAGTCAGCGTTAGACCGACAATCAGTGCAAGTTTTGGATCAACTATTATTAATAGTGTTATGATTGCTATTGCTGCCACACTCTTGCTAATTAAATCTATAAATGGTTTTATACCGTTATTCATTATTTGTTGAACTTCTGATAAAATAGTTTTTCCAAAATCAGCACTGTGACGAGATAAAAACCAACTATAAGGTTGATTTAAAGATCTTTCAAATATTTGTTTACCAATACTATATTCTCGCAATTGTATAAATTGAACCTGGATATAAGCAACAATAGCTTTAAAAGTAAGTGAAACAATTAATAATATAAATACAAGAACTCCTAATGCAAATATAAACTGTTGATCATTTTTTACTCCAAAAATATCTGAAGCTTTAAACAAATAATTTAAAAAAATATTTGTCTCAATAAGGCTTGGATTTGTGAGAACTGCTATAAAGGGTAAGATGGAAGCTACTCCAATCATATCCAATAATGCCATTATAACAACAATAAAAAGCAAAAAAATTGCATTTTTTTTTTCTTGATAACTTAGTAAAGACAATAATTTTTTTAATGATTTCATTCTGTTCAAATAAATTCTTTATAGGTTTTAGCTAATCCCTCTAACAAACTTGTTTTAGGCTTAAAACCAAGATTGTATATTCGCTGGCTGTCTAAAAGTTTTCTTGAAACACCATCAAGTTTAGTATGATCAAATTTAATTTTTCCTTTAAAATTTACAACTTTTTTTATAGTTTCAGCAAGTTCCTTTATGGTCAAATCTTTACTGCTTCCAACATTGATATGGTTAAGCATAGGTAAGGTATGTTTATCATATATTTTTTTATCTATATTCATTAAATGAATTGAAGCTTCAACCATATCGTCGACATATAAAAACTCTCGTTTAGGTTTACCCGAACCCCATATAATAACATTCGCTAAATTATTTATTTTTGCCTTATGAAATCGATAAATAAGACCTGGAATTACATGGCTATTATCAGGATGATAATTATCGCCTGGACCATAAAGATTTGTTGGCATTATACATCTATAATCGATGTTATGACTTTTTCCATATTGACGGTTATAACTTTCACACATTTTAATTCCTGCTATTTTTGCAATGGCATAAGGTTCATTAGTTTTTTCTAATTGACCAGTTAATAATTGTTCTTCTTTCATGGGTTGATCGATATTTTTTGGATAAATACAACTTGATCCTAAAAATAACAATTTTTTTACTCCATTTAAAAAAGCGCTATGGATTACATTGCTTTGAACCATTAAATTTTGATAAATAAATTCTGCAGGATATGTATTATTTGCATGAATGCCACCAACTTTTGCAGCTGCTAAGTACACTTGATCAATTTTTTCATTTTTAAAAAAATTTTCAACATTGCCCTGGTTTAATAAATCAAGTTCTTTTTTATCTTTTGTGACTACCTCAACATCTTGATCTTTTAGCAATCGAACTAAAGCAGAACCAACCATGCCATTGTGGCCTGCTATAAATATTTTTTGTTTAGACATTGTTATTTAATAAATTTTTAAACTTTATTTAATTAATAAGTTTTTCATTTTTCGCTAATCGCAAATCATTATCGACCATTTCTTTAACCATTTGATCAAACGATATTTTAGGAGACCAGTTTAATTTTTCTTTAGCCTTACTACCATCACCCAATAAAGTTTCGACCTCTGTGGGTCTAAAATATCTTGGGTCAATTTTTATAATTTCATTTCCTTCAAATGTTCCTACTTCTTTTAAGTTTTTTCCATTCCATTCAATTTTCATATCTAAATATTTTGAAGCTAAATTTATAAAATCTTTTACTGAATATTGCTTGCCTGTTGCAATGACAAAGTCTTCGGGATTTTCTTGTTGAAGCATTAGCCACTGGGCTTCAACATAGTCTTTAGCATGTCCCCAATCTCTCAATGCATTAAGGTTTCCAAGATGTAAAATTTTTTGAGTTCCTATTTTTATTCTTGCCAAAGCTCTTGTAATTTTTCTTGTAACAAATGTTTCTCCTCTAACAGGACTTTCGTGATTAAATAAAATTCCATTACAAGCATAAATACCATAAGCTTCTCTATAGTTTATAGTTATCCAGTACGCATAAAGTTTTGCTACACTATAGGGGCTTCTGGGATAAAAAGGTGTATTTTCATTTTGTGGAGTTTCTTTTGTTGAGCCATAAAGTTCTGAGGTAGAGGCTTGATAATATCTAATTTTTTTTTCTAATTTGAGGATTCGAATAGCCTCTAAAATTCTAAGGGCTCCTATTGCATCAGAGTTTGCCGTATACTCTGGTTCCTCAAAAGAAACAGCTACATGACTTTGTGCTGCTAAATTATAAATTTCATCAGGCTGAACTTCTTGAATTATTCTAATCAACGAAGTTGAATCTGTAAGGTCACCATGATGCAAAATAAAGTTTCGATTAATTTCATGAGGCTCTTGATATAAATGATCTATTCTACCAGTATTAATTAAAGACGCACGTCTCTTAATTCCATGAACTTCGTAATTTTTAGCCAGTAAAAATTCCGCAAGGTAGGAGCCATCTTGTCCTGTGATGCCAGTTATTAATGCTTTTTTCATAAAAGTTATTTAATTTACAAAACTTTTTTAATAATAACTTTAATATTAATATAATCAATTTATTGATGTAAGTAGCAATAATTGCTTTAATAAATTTTTATTCTTACATGTTTTATCTAAGTTGAAATAAAATTTTTTTCAGTGCATAAATCAAGCCAATTGAGCTATTAGTACTGGTCAGCTGCACGCATTACTGCGCTTCCACATCCAGCCTATCAACGTGGTGGTCTACCACGGCTCTATAGGAAGAACTAGTTTTGAGGTGAGTTTCCCGCTTAGATGCTTTCAGCAGTTATCTCTTCCATACTTAGCTACCCGGCACTGCAGCTGGCGCTACAACCGGTCCACCAGTGGTATGTTCAACCCGGTCCTCTCGTACTAGGGTCAACTCCTCTCAATTCTTCTACACGCATAGCAGATAGGGACCGAACTGTCTCACGACGTTCTGAACCCAGCTCACGTACCACTTTAATTGGCGAACAGCCAAACCCTTGGGACCTGCTCCAGCCCCAGGATGTGATGAGCCGACATCGAGGTGCCAAACACTGCCGTCGATATGAGCTCTTGGGCAGTATCAGCCTGTTATCCCCGGCGTACCTTTTATCCGTTGAGCGATGGCCCTTCCACTCAGAACCACCGGATCACTATGACCGACTTTCGTCTCTGCTCGACTTGTCAGTCTCACAGTCAGGCAGGCTTATGCCATTGCACTCTACGAACGATTTCTGACCGTTCTGAGCCTACCTTCGCACGCCTCCGTTACTATTTGGGAGGCGACCGCCCCAGTCAAACTACCCACCATACAATGTCTTGATGCCGGATGACGGCAATCAGTTAGATACCAAGAAAAACAAAAGAGGTATTTCACTGGTGACTCCACAAAAGCTGACGCCTTTGCTTCAATGTCTCCCTCCTATACTAAATATGTTTTTCCTAATACCAATGTAAAGTTGCAGTAAAGGTGCACGGGGTCTTTCCGTCTAACTACGCGAACTCCGCATCTTCACGGAGAATTCAATTTCACTGAGTTGATGTTGGAGACAGCGGAGAAATCGTTACGCCATTCATGCAGGTCGGAACTTACCCGACAAGGAATTTCGCTACCTTAGGACCGTTATAGTTACGGCCGCCGTTTACTGGGGCTTCAGAAGTTAGCTTGCACCAACCGCATTAACCTTCCAGCACCGGGCAGGCGTCAGACCCTATACATCCACTTACGTGTTAGCAGAGCCCTGTGTTTTTGATAAACAGTCGCTTCTCCCTGGCTTGTGCCACCCATCTCTAGTTGCCTAAAAACAGGTCTTCCTTATCCCGAAGTTACGGAAGCATTTTGCCGAGTTCCTTCAACATCATTCTCTCAAGCGCCTAAATATACTCTATTAATCCACCTGTGTCGGTTTAGGGTACGGTCTAATGATGGAGCTATTTCTTGGAACCTTTTCGCGGCAAGCTCAATCCATTAAGAACTCACAACTTACAAGATCCGTCACTACCATCTGGTTAAGGAATATTAACCTTATTTCCATCGACTACGGCTTTCGCCCTCGCCTTAGGTGCCGACTAACTCTGCGCGGATTAACCTTGCGCAGAAACCCTTGGATTTTCGGCGAAGAAGTTTTTCACTTCTTTTATCGTTACTTATGTCAGCATTCGCACTTCTGATACCTCCAGGATCCCTCACGGGTATCCCTTCACAGGCTTACAGAACGTTCCGCTACCGCTTATAAAACTCGAAAGTTTTATAAACCCACAGATTCGGTATATGATTTTAGCCCCGTTACATCTTCGGCGCAGAAACTCTATTAGACCGGTGAGCTGTTACGCTATCTTTAAAGGATGGCTGCTTCTAAGCCAACCTCCCGGCTGTTAAGGAATTTCCACATCCTTTCACACTTAATCATAATTTGGGGACCTTATCTGGTGGTCTGGGCTCTTTCCCTCTCGACCATGGACCTTAGCACCCACAGTCTGTCTGTTGAAGAACAATGTCTAGCATTCGGAGTTTTATTAGGTTTGGTAAGAATCTCTTCCCCCTAGCCCATTTAGTGCTCTACCTCTAAACATCTATTTATTCAACGCACTACCTAAATAGTTTTCGCGGAAAACCAGCTATCTACGAATTTGGTTGGCCTTTCACCCCTTACCACAAGTCATCCAAAGACTTTTCAACGTCAACTGGTTCGGTCCTCCGGTTGGTGTTACCCAACTTTCAACCTGCTCATGGTAAGCTCATTCGTTTTCGGGTCTAATTCATTAAACTAATCGCCCTATTAAGACTTGCTTTCGCTGCGCCTACACCTAGATGGCTTAAGCTTGCTTAATAAATTAAGTCACTGACCCATTATACAAAAGGTACGCCGTCACTCTAAAAAGAGCTTCGACTGATTGTAGGCATGCAGTTTCAGGTTCTATTTCACTCCCCTAATAGGGGTTCTTTTCACCTTTCCCTCACGGTACTAGTTCACTATCGGTCACTGAAGAGTATTTAGGCTTAGAGGGTGGTCCCCCTATATTCGAGCAGGATTTCACGTGTCCCGCTTTACTCAAGAATTTTGTTAAACATTACTCATACGGGACTATCACCCTCTATGGTTAGCATTTCCAAACTATTCAAATTTTTTTAACAAAACTACTGGCCTAGTCCGCGTTCGCTCGCCACTACTAACGGAATCTCAATTGATTTCTTTTCCTCTGGTTACTTAGATGTTTCAGTTCTCCAGGTTGTCTCTTTAAACCTATGTATTCAGTTTAAAGTACCACATAAAGTGGTGGGTTTCCCCATTCGGAAATTTTCGGATCAAAACTTACATACAGCTCCCCGAAACTTATCGCAGTATATCACGTCCTTCATCGGCTTTCAGTGCCAAGGCATCCACTACACGCCCTTAAACGCTTGATTTATGCACAGAAAAAAATTCTTTTTACAGAAAAATTTATCTATGTTGTGATCAAATTTTTATTTTGAACATTAGCTAATAACATTACTAATGTTCGGATATAGATATTGATATTAATTATTAAATTTATTTACAGTTTTTATAACTAAATGTTTCCTGGTGGAGGATAGCGGGATCGAACCGCTGACCTCCTGAATGCAAATCAGGCGCTCTCCCAGCTGAGCTAATCCCCCAGTTAAGTATGGTGGGCCGAGAAAGACTCGAACTTTCGACCCCACCCTTATCAAGGGTGTGCTCTAACCAACTGAGCTACCGGCCCTACAAGAAGGAAACATTACTTTAAGAAGAGAAATGAGGACGGTCAACATTACCGATGTATATTATTTAGAATGAAATTTTACTTTCATTCATCCTTAGAAAGGAGGTAATCCAGCCGCAGGTTCCCCTACGGCTACCTTGTTACGACTTCACCCCAGTCGCTGACTATACCGTGGTCAAGGGTTTAAAACCTTGCCTTAAGGTAGAACCAACTCCCATGGTGTGACGGGCGGTGTGTACAAGACCCGGGAACGCATTCACCGTGGCACGCTGATCCACGATTACTAGTAATTCCAGCTTCATGCACTCGAGTTGCAGAGTGCAATCCGAACTGAGGTATCTTTTAGGGATTTGCTTAACTTCGCAGTCTTGCTTCCTGTTGTAGATACCATTGTAGCACGTGTGTAGCCCAACACGTAAGGGCCATGAGGACTTGACGTCATCCCCACCTTCCTCCAGCTTATCACTGGCAGTTCTTTCAGAGTGCCCAACTTAATGATGGCAACTAAAAGTGAGGGTTGCGCTCGTTGCGGGACTTAACCCAACATCTCACGACACGAGCTGACGACAGCCATGCAGCACCTGTGTTTCGTCCGGCCGAACCGAAAACTCTAATCTCTTAGAGTCGCGACGAACATGTCAAGTGTTGGTAAGGTTCTGCGCGTATCTTCGAATTAAACCACATGCTCCACTACTTGTGCGGGTCCCCGTCAATTCATTTGAGTTTTAACCTTGCGGTCGTACTCCCCAGGCGGTGTGTTTATCGGTTTCCCTGCGACACTGAAAATAAATTTCCAACGTCTAACACACATCGTTTACGGCATGGACTACGAGGGTATCTAATCCTCTTCGCTACCCATGCTTTCGTTCCTCAGTGTCAGTAATGATCCAGAAAGCTGCCTTCGCAATTGGTATTCTTTCTAATATCTACGAATTTCACCTCTACACTAGAAATTCTGCTTTCCTCTATCATACTCTAGCTGAAAAGTTTTAATGGCAGTTCCAGAGTTAAGCTCTGGGATTTCACCACTAACTTTTTCAACCACCTACGAACTCTTTAAGCCCAGTAATTCCGAACTACGCTAGGTCCCTTCGTATTACCGCGGCTGCTGGCACGAAGTTAGCCGGACCTTCTTATTCGGGTACAGTCATTTTCTTCCCCGACGAAAGAGCTTTACAACCCAAGGGCCTTCTTCACTCACGCGGCATCGCTGCATCAGAGTTTCCTCCATTGTGCAAGATTCCCCACTGCTGCCTCCCGTAGGAGTTTGGGCCGTGTCTCAGTCCCAATGTGGCTGATCATCCTCTCAAATCAGCTATTGATCACAGTCTTGGTAGGCCATTACCCCACCAACAAACTAATCAAGTGCAGGCTCATCCAATGGTGCATAAAGCTTTCTCCGTAAAGACTTATCCGGTATTAGCACAAGTTTCCTCGTGTTATTCCAGGCCAAAGGGCAGATACCTACATGTTACTCACCCGTCTGCCACTAAGTATTGCTACTTCGTTCGACTTGCATGTGTTAGGCGTGCCGCCAGCGTACGTTCTGAGCCATGATCAAACTCTCAAGTTTAAAAACGGCGCACACTAGCTTCTATATAAATTCTAAGAATAAAATTTATATAATGTTGAAGTGTGTACGACAAATTTTGGTAACCTTAACCGTCCACACTTCTCTTCTTAAATTTTTACTTTTTAAATAGCTAATTGGGTCTAAAAAGCCCAATAATCCACACTAATCTATTGTATTAACAATAATTTTCGTGAGAAAGTGTGACGCTTATAGGCTAAAATAAAAGGAAATCAAGCATTTAAGAATAAAAAAAACTCAAAAAATTGACGATATTATTGGGTTTTTTTTGATTTTTTATTACTGCTAAACTAATAATTCAATTCAAAACATTATTTAATGCTAAAAAAAATTAAATCATTATTTTTTAATAACTCTAAAATATTAATATTAATCTCTTTAATTATTTTAGCAGTAATATTTGCAATTTTTTCTAGCTATCAGACGAGTTTAAAAAATAAAAAACATAATAACTTTATAAATAATATTTATCTAAAAAAAACTCTTAAAGAAATTGTAAATAACTTAAAGCCTAAATACAAAAAATATAACCACAAAATAAAATCTGGTGAAACATTTGATAAAATACTCAATAGTTATTTAATAGATAAAGAGCAAATAGTTTCCATTAAAAAAAATCTTTTGAAAAAAACTAATATTAATAAGTTGAATACTAATCAAAAAATTCAAATCACCATAGATCAAACAAATAATAAGATAACGGAATTTATTTTTCAAATTTCAAATACCGAAAAAATTATCTTATCAAAAACTAGGGAAAGCACAGAGTTTAATGAAGAAATATTAACTGTTAAATTAGAAAAAAAAATTATTTACAAAGAAAATATAATTTTACAAAGCCTATACAAAGCAGCCACAGATGAAAATATTCCACCAAACACAATAATTGAATTTGCAAGAATTTATGGTTTTCAAGTAGACTTTCAAAGAGATATTAGAAAAGAAGATAAATTTCAAATAATGTATGAAATCTTCATTGATAAAAATGATAAAATAATTGAAACAGGAGAAATTCTTTTTGCAAACCTTAAAATAAGTGGTCAAGATAACTCATTATATTATTTTGATAAAAAAAATATTGAAGGTCATTATAATAAAAATGGAAAGAGTGTACAAAAAGCATTAATGAAAACACCTATCAACGGTGCAAGACTATCTTCCTCCTTTGGGATGAGAAAACATCCCATAGACGGATTTAATAAAATGCATAGAGGAACTGATTTTGCTGCACCAAAGGGTACTCCAATTATGGCTTCTGGAAATGGTACAGTTAAAAAAGCTGGTTGGTGTGGAGGTGGTGGAAATTGTGTAAAAATAAAACATAATTCAACATATGAAACTGTCTATGCTCACATGTCTAAATTTTCACGAGGGATTAAAAAAGGTGTGAGAGTTAAACAGGGTCAAACTATTGGATATGTTGGTTCGACTGGAAAATCAACGGGACCTCATTTGCACTATGAAGTTATTGTAAACGGAAAAAAAGTGAATTCTCAAAAATTAAAACTCCCGTCAGGTAAAATTTTAAAAGGAAAAAATAGAGAACTATTTGAAACTAATAAAATAAAACTAGATGTTCTAAAATCAGAAAAAATTATTGGGTTAAACTAATTTGAATCAGTTGTTTTTTGAGATTTGGGCTTAATCTCTGCCACAACATGCTTATTTTCATTTTTTACTTCTTCAGATTTATCAGATGCTTCCTGTATTTCTGAGTTGCTTTCTGTAGATTTATTCTCTGCAAATTTTACTCTTTTATAATTTTCTTGTTCATTCAAAATTCTTGTAAAGTGATCTGCATGTTGAAGATAATTTTCAGATAATATCTTGTCTCCATTAGAAGAGGCCTCTCTTGCTAAATCATTATATTTTTCTATTAATTTTGGAGCATTATGGTTATTTCTACCAGGAGCTTTTCTTTTAAAGTTATCGTTGTTTGAATAATTTGATCCAAATTTTGGTCTATCTCCATTACTTTTAAAATTTCTGTCGTTTCTTCTGAAATTATTTCTTCTAACGTTATTATTGTTTCTAAATGTTACCATATATTTAATTAGTTAAATTTTAGTACTGACAATGCAACGATCATTATTTGCAAGATCTCTAACTGTACTGTTTATATAAAAACCTTTGTTGTTTAATAATTTAATAACTTTACTTTTTTGATCAAAACCAATCTCTAAAATAAATTTTCCGTTTTTTTTTAACAGTTCAGATGATTTTTTAATTACTTTTCTGATTACTGATAAACCATCTAATCCACCATCTAGAGCTAATTTGGGCTCAAACTTTAGAACATCACTCTCCAAATATTTTAAATCGCTGTTTTTAATATAAGGGGGATTAGAAACAACCAAATCATATTTGCCTTGATTAAATTTGTCAACATCTGATTTATAAAATTTTACTCTTTCATCCACAAATAGCTTTTTTGCATTTAATTTTGATATTTCTAGTGAATTTTTACTAATATCTACTCCTGAACCATAAAAATTTTTTCTTTCTTTTAGAATACTCAAGAGAATACACCCTGAGCCAACTCCAATATCAAGAATTTTTAAATAATTCTTATTCTTGGTAACCTTTAAAATTTGTTCTATTATAATTTCTGTATCAGGACGTGGTATTAAGGTATTATTATTCACATAAAATTCACTTTTCCAAAAAAACTTTTTATTTAAAAGATAGGCTATTGGTTTTCTTGTAGCTCGTTCTTTAACCAGTTTTTTAAAATATTCTAAATTTTCAAAATTTAAAACTTTATCTTGATTTAAAATTATATATTCACGATTTTTATCTAAAGCTTTAGCCATTAAAATTTCTGTGTCGAGTTGAGCTGATGGAATAGATTTATCTTTTAAAACCTTAGTTCCTTCAATAACCGCTGACTGAATATTCATTTAATTTAAACTGCTTAAACTCTCTTCTTGTGCTTGCAATGTTAATGATTCAATCATTTCATCAAAAGCTTCTCCCTCTAAAAATTCTTCTAATCTATGAAGTGTTAAATTAATTCTATGATCTGTCACTCTTCCTTGTGGAAAATTATAAGTTCTAATTCTTTCAGACCTATCCCCTGTTCCTATTTTTGTTTTTCTATCTTGAGACCTTTCTCGGTCAATTCTTGATCTTTCTAATTCATATAACCTTGACCTTAAAATTTTCATGCCTTTTGCTTTATTTTTATGTTGAGATTTTTCATCTTGTTGTGAAACTGATAATCCTGTTGGAATATGGGTAATTCTAACTGCACTATCAGTTGTATTTACTGACTGTCCTCCTGGCCCACCTGCTCTAAAAACATCTATCCTTAAATCAGATTCATTTATTTTTAAATCAACCTCCTCTGCTTCAGGCAATACTGCTACTGTTGCAGCTGAAGTATGAACTCTCCCTTGTGTCTCAGTATCTGGTACTCTTTGAACTCTATGAACTCCACTTTCATATTTTAAAGTTGAATAAATATTGGCTCCTTTTATTGATGCTATAACCTCTTTTAACCCTCCAGCATCACTCCTGGAAATTGAAATTAATTCTAATATCCATTTCTTTTTATGGCTAACTTTTTCGTACATCTTAAAAAGATCTGAAGCAAATAAACTTGCTTCTAATCCACCAGTTCCTGCTCTAATTTCTATGATTGCATTTTTTTTATCTGCCTCATCTTTTGGAAGTAAAAATAATTTTAACTTTTTTTCATTTATTTCAAATTCAGTCTTTAAATCTGACAATTCAAGTTCAGCCATATCTTTTAATTCTTTATCTGCAGAACCATCATTTAAAATTTTTTCTAAATCTTTTTTATTATCTTCGTGTGATAAATATTTTCTAGCATTTTCAATGATTTCGTTAACATCAGAATACTCTTTTGATTTTTCTGCAAATAGCTTTTTATCAATTTCACCAGAAGATAGATCTTTTTCTAAAGTTGAATGCCTCAGTATAAGTTCTTCAATTGTATTTTTTGGTATCATTATTTTTTTTCTAACTCTAAAGCTTTTTTTTCAACTTCAGTTACAACCTTATCAATTATTTCATTTGTTAAGACTTTTTTAGTCTGAACACCAGAAAGATAAAGCATATTGTTACCTTTTCCACCACCTGTAATACCCACATCTGTCATTGATGCTTCACCAGGGCCGTTCACTACACATCCAATTATTGACAATGTAACTGGAGTTTTAATATGTGATAATTTTTCCTCTAAAATTTTAACAGTATCAATTACTTGAAAAGCTTGTCTTGCACATGAAGGGCAGGATATAATTTTAACTCCTCTGTTTCTTAATCCTAATGACTTTAAAATCTCATTACCAATTTTTATCTCTTTTACCGGATCATCTGAAAGTGATATTCTGATAGTGTCCCCAATTCCATCTAAAAGTAATGCCCCAAGCCCAATTGATGATTTAATGCTTCCTGAAACAAAACTGCCAGCTTCTGTTATTCCAAGATGTAATGGGTAATCCATTGCTTTAGAAAGTTCCCGGTAAGCTGCTATTGATAAAAACACATCTGATGACTTTACGCTAACTTTGAAGTTAAAAAAATTTTGATCTTCTAAAATTTTAATATTTCTTAAAGCGCTCTCTACTAAAGCTTCTGGACAAGGCTCTTTATATTTTTCAAGAATATCTTTTTCAAGTGACCCTGCATTAACCCCTATCCTTATTGAACAATCATTATTTTTGGCAGCACTTAATACGTCATAAATTTTCTGCTTTTCACCAATATTACCTGGGTTTATTCTTAAACATTTTGCTCCATTTTCAGCAGCCTCAATTGCTCTTTTATAATGAAAATGAATATCAGCAATGACTGGCAATTTCACATTTTGTGTTATTTCTTTTAATGCTTTTGTAGACTCCTCATCTGGGCATGAAACTCTTACAATGTCTGCACCTTCTTCATGAATTGCATTTATTTGATTGATTGTTGCTCTAACATCAGTTGTTAAAGTATTTGTCATTGACTGAACTGAAATCGGATTGTCCCCACCAACTTTTACATCACCAACATTTATTACTTTGGTTTTTTTTCGATTAATGTTTCTAAAGGGCCTGAGGCTCATAAAATTTAGTCCAATTTAAATTCTTTATGCAATACAGCTATAGCTTTTTTCACTTGATTGGTAGCAACTAAAACTGAAATTTTAATTTCAGATGTAGATATTACCAAGATGTTTATCTTTTTTGAAGCTAAAGCTTGAAACATTCGATAAGTAATTCCAGGAGTTGTTATCATGCCAACTCCAATAATTGAAACTTTAGATACATCTTTATCAAAAGATAATTTTTTATAAGATATTTTTTTATTCTGTTTTATGAATTTTTCTGTTTTTTTTAAATCATCAGACTTAATTGTAAATGTAAGATCTGTTTCTTTACCATTGAGTGAAATATTTTGAACAACCATATCAACATTTATTAAATTTTGAGACAAAGGTTTAAAAATAGACGCTGCAACTCCTGGTCTATCTTTAACTCCTTCAATTGTAATTTTTGCGTCATTTTTTGTTGATGAAATTCCAGTTATGATTTGATCACTGAAGGCTTTAGATGAATTTGTGATTAACGTTCCAGGCTTTGAAACAAATGAAGATTTAACTTGTATATCTATTTTATTCAATTTTGCATCTTGTACAGAAGTTGGCTGCATAACTTTTGAACCTAAAGATGCCATTTCTAACATTTCATCATAAAATATTTTTTTAATTTTTTTAGCATTTTTGTACTGGCGAGGATCAGTTGTATAAACACCATCTACATCAGTGAAAATAATACACTCATCTGCATTAATAAATTTAGCTAACATAATTGCCGTAGCATCTGAGCCACTTCTGCCAATAGTTGTTAACCTATAATTTTTATTTATTCCTTGAAAACCTGTGATTACAGGGATACCTCCACTTTTGAGATAGTTAAGCACTTCTTTTGAAACCACTCTATTAATTCTTGCTGCTGAGTAAGGACCTTCGGTAATAATTGGTATCTGCCAAGATAACCAAGATCTAGATTTAAATCCAATATGATTTAATCTTCCAGCTATTAAAGCACAGGAAACTTGCTCCCCTGTAGATAATAAAGTGTCATATTCTGCTTGATCAAAATTATTACTAATTAATCTAGATTTATTTACTAGTTCGTTAGTAACACCACTCATAGCAGAGGAAATCACTACTACTTTATTTTTCTTCTTTTTATAAGAAGATATGATTTTACATACTTTTTTAATTCTATCGATACTTCCTACAGAAGTTCCACCAAACTTTAAAACAACGGTTTTCATTGATCAGATTTATTTATTATAATTTAATAAACAATTGATAAAATACATCTTAATTGTTATGTCAACTAATTATCTATTATGAGCAGTGTAAATAAAAAAGAAATTGAAAAATTTTCAAAAATGGCAGCTGAATGGTGGGATCCAAGTGGAAAATTTAAGCCACTTCATAAATTTAACCCAATTAGAATTAAATATATAAAAGAAAATATTATCAATAGTTTTAAACTAAAAACTAAAAAAAAGCCTCTAGATAAAATCAATATATTAGATATAGGATGTGGAGGTGGACTTCTTTCTGAACCAATGACAAGATTGGGTGCAAATGTAACTGGAATTGATGCATCAAATAAAAATATTAGCATTGCAAAGTTACATGCAAAAAAAAATAATCTTAAGATTAATTACTTGTGTTCATCACCTGAAAAATTAAAAATTCAAAAGAAATTCGATGTCATTTTGAATATGGAAATTATTGAACATGTTGAAGATATTAATTTTTTTATGAATTCGTGCTCCAAACTTCTTAAAAAAAATGGTCTAATGTTTGTAGCAACTCTCAATAAAACATTAAAATCATATGTGTTTGCAATAATTGGTGCGGAATATGTTCTAAGGTGGCTTCCAATAGGAACTCATGATTGGGAAAAATTTGTGAAACCAGAAGTTCTTAAAAAAATTTTAACCAAAAATAATTTGAAGTTAGAAAAGTTAGATGGGATGAATTTTAATATAATTAAAGATGAATGGAATGTTTCTTCAGATACTTCAATTAACTATATTGTAAAATCTATCAAACTCTAATTATCCTTGTCACCCACCCATGCTATCATCTGAGTATCAATGCCTTCTTCCTTAAGTTCCTTAAGATCTTTTTTGGTAGCATTTCCATAGATACCTTTGGATTTTTTTTTTGGACTATAGTGTATAGATCGGGCTTCATAAGCAAAATTTTCACCAACAAACTTAAAATTTTCTTTGATAAATTTTTGATAACATCTAATAGTTTTTTTCACATTTTCATATTTATCTAATTGCAAATCATTATTTATATTTATTTTATTATTCCTTACACTTGGTGCCATAAGTGTTTTGTCTACCTTTGCAGAATTACAAATATGGCAGAATAAAAGTTGTTTTTTTTTTAATTTTTCAAATTCTTTAGATGAGGCAAACCAACTATCAAAATTAGTTTCACAATTTTTACATACTAATTTATATTTGATCATTTTTAGAATAAATAATTATTTTAAAAGCCTCAACACAACTAGCTTCTGTAATCCGCATTAATATCAATGTATTTCTTTGTAAAATCCATCGTGTACACAGTAAAACTTTTCTTTCCAGTAAAGATTTCAATTTGAAGATCAATATTTTCATTTTTCATATACTCAGAAGTTCTTGATTCATCATAACCTTGATATAATTTTCCATCTTGTACAATTTTTATATTTCCAAATTTAATTAAAAGTTTTTTCAAATTTATTTTTGGTCCTGCTTTACCTATTGCCATAAGTATTCTGCCCCAGTTAGGGTCTTCACCAGCAATCGCAGTTTTAACTAATGGGGAATTGGCAATTGAAAGAGCAATCTGCTTTGCCTCTATTTCTGATTTACACTTTTTAACATTAACTGTGACAAACTTTGAAGATCCTTCTCCATCTAAAACCACTCTTTTTGCTAAATTTAATAAAACACTATTTAAAGCTTTATCAAAATTTTTTATTTTTTTATCATTTATATTGTTAATTTGAATGTTATCTGCTTTACAAGTTGCAAAAATAGTTGCCATATCATTAGTACTTGTATCCCCATCACACGTTATGGCGTTAAAAGTTGTGGTTATATTTTTTTTAAGTAACTTGTTTAAAATATTGTTAGACAGTTTTGCATCGGTGAAAATATAAGCTAGTGTGGTAGCCATATTAGGATGGATCATACCTGAGCCTTTTGCTATTCCATAAATCTTAATTTTTTTATTTCCAATTGTACATTCTTCCATTGCTAACTTTGGCTTAGTATCAGTTGTCATAATACTAAGTGCAGCTTTCATCCAAATAAATTTATTTTGTGTATATTTAATTTTATTTATTAAAATTGGAATATGATGTGAAATTTTTTCATAGGGATAGGGTTCCCCTATAGTTCCTGTGCAACCAAACATTATATCTTTTGGTGTAATTTTTTTTGAAATATCCTCATCTAGCTCTTGTTTTTTAGTTAACTCAGATGAAATAGTTTCTGATAATTTCTTTAAGCTTTCATATCCTTGTTTGCCTGTAAAAGCGTTAGCATTCCGTGTATTAACTAGAAGAGAATAAATTCTTTTACTGTTTTGATTTAGATTCCATTTTATGTTCTCAGATATTATTTTTGACCGCGTATATACTGAGGCATAATTTGCTCCGTCTCTAAAATAAAACATAGATAAGTCGTCTCTATTATCATTATACAAATTTGCACTTACAACAGAAATAGACAGACCATCAACATGATCGAGGTCTTGAAAATCAATCATTCTTGCATTTTTTGATTTTGAAGATAAAAAGTTTGATAAATTAATTCCCATAGTGTTTAAAATAATTATTTAATTCATATATTAAACAATATAAGTAAAGAATAAATCAAATACTCATGTTTAATCCATTAAATCTAATTACAAAACTTATTAAATCTAGCAATCAAAAAGAGTTGGATCGAATTGGTAAAATTGTAAAAACAATAAATTCACTTGAGAATGAATTTAAAAAACTTGATGACTTAGATTTTCCAAAAAAAACTCAAGAATATAAAGAAAAAATCAAGCAAGGAAAAACCCTGGATGAACTTTTGCCACAGGCATTTGCATTGGTAAGAGAGGCCTCGCAAAGAACTAGAAATGAAAGACACTTTGATGTTCAGATAATAGGAGGAGTTGTTCTTCATGAAGGGAAAATTGCTGAAATGAGAACTGGGGAAGGAAAAACTCTTACAATTTCTCTAGCTGCATATTTAAATGCTTTAACTGAAAAAGGTGTTCATATTGTTACGGTGAATGATTATCTGGCAAAAAGAGACTCGATTGAAATGGGGCAAATCTATAACTTTTTAGGTTTAACATCAGGCTACATCAATAACGATCAAGATGATAATGAAAGAAAGAGAAATTATAATTGTGATATCACCTATGCAACAAATAGTGAACTTGGGTTTGATTACCTAAGAGATAATATGAAATTTTCTGAAAACGAAATGGTTCAAAGAGAACATTCATTTTCTATAGTTGACGAAATAGACTCATGTCTTATTGATGAAGCCAGAACTCCATTAGTCATATCAGGTTCAGCTGAAGATAAAACAGCCCAGTATCTTGCTATTGATAAACTAGTAAGACAATTGAATGATAAAGATTATGAAATAGATGAAAAAGAAAGAAGTATTCTTTTAACTAATAATGGAATTAATAATGTAGAAAGAATTTTTTCTAATGCTGGTATTTTAAAAAATAATAACTTTTATGATCCAGAAAATTTACATTTAGTTCATCATGTCAATCAAGCACTGCGTGCTAATCATTTATTTGAAAAAGGTAAAGATTATATTGTTAGAGATGAAAGCTTAAAAATTATTGATGAACTGACAGGTAGAATACTGGAAGGTAGAAGATTTGGTGATGGTTTACATCAGGCATTAGAGGCAAAAGAACGAATAAATATTCAAGCAGAAAATCAAACCTTGGCGTCGATAACATATCAAAATTATTTTAAACTTTATAAAAAAATATCTGGTTGTACCGGTACTGCAGCGACTGAAGCTGAAGAATTTTTTGAAATTTATAGTTTAACTGTTGTGATTATTCCTACTAATAATGAAATGATTAGAAAAGATTACAATGATCAAATTTTTAGAACTGAGAATGAAAAAAATGTCTCAATCGTTGAAAACATTGTCGAACGTCATAATGCTGGTCAACCTATTTTGATTTTTACATCGAGCATTAACAAGTCAGAAATTTATTCAACTTTGTTAAAGAAAAAAAATATTAAACATGTTGTGTTAAATGCTAAAAATCATGAAAATGAAGCAGATATAATAGCTAATGCAGGTAAAGAAAAATCGGTAATTATAACAACAAGTATTTCTGGAAGAGGAGTAGATATTCAGCTAGGTGGTAAAAAAGGATCTATCAACGAGACTCAACTAAAACAAGATAAAAACAAAATAAAATCATTAGGTGGTTTATTTGTAGTTGGAACCGAAAGAATGGAGTCGAGAAGAGTTGATAATCAAGCAAGAGGTAGAGCTGGGAGACAAGGTGATGAAGGTAGCTCCATCTTTTATGTAAGCCTTGAAGACGATCTTATGAGAATTTTTGGATCAGAATCTATGAATAAAATGCTAGAAAAATTGGGACTTAAAGATGGAGAAAGTATAGATCACCCATGGATCAATAAAGCTTTGGAAAGAGCACAACAAAAAGTTGAAGCTAGAAACTTTGATATAAGAAAAAACTTAATAAAATTTGATAATGTTTTAAATGATCAAAGACATGTCGTGTTTTCTCAACGAAAAAATGCAATGAATAGTCAAAGCATATTTGATTATTCTGATGAATTTTTAAAGGAAATAATTGAAGATATAATCAAACTGAAAATTCAAAATTTGTCAAACCCTAAGAGTAATGAATTTAGTAATCGTCTAAGACAAATTGTTGGTAAAAGTTTTGATGATTCAGAGTTAAAAGAATTAATTTCTGTAAAAGATAGTGAACTAAAGGAAAAAATTATCAATAAATTTTCAGAAACAAGAGAAGAAAGAGTAAAAGTTTTAGGTGAAGATCATGCAAAAGAAATTGAAAAAAGAATTTTTTTACAATCGATAGATCTTAATTGGAAATCTCATATTCAATATCTAGAACAATTAAGACAAGTGATTGGACTTCGGTCTTATGGACAACGAGATCCTTTAGTTGAGTATAAAAAGGAAGCCTTTGATTTATTTTCTAATCTCCTTGATAAATTAAAATTAGATTTTGTGACTATTCTAATGAATTTAAAAGTTGTTACAGAGCAACAAGAAGAAAACAAAAAATCAATAGTAGATCAAATTAAAAATGGAAAAAAAATTGGTAGAAATGAACCTTGTTCATGTGGATCTGGTAAAAAATTTAAGCATTGCTGTGGTGCTTTATAAAATTTAAAAAAAACTAAACGCAACAAACAATAAAACTAAACCTATAATTGTTGCACCTATTAAAATTTTTTTTGATTTAAAAATTTTATCAAAATTGTTATTCTTGATTGTTAGGGTGCTTAAATCATCAGAGTTACTGATAAATCCTTGATTTCTTCCAATTTTTAAAAACTTATTTTTTCTTTCATTCATTATTTCTTCAGATGATAAATCTTTAAAATAGTTTAAATTTTTTGATATAGAGACCCTTAAACCTTCTAGCATTTGATCTTTATCTCTGTGAGCGCCACCTAATGGCTCTGGAATTATCTCATCAATAACTTTCAAATCTAATAAATCTTTTGATGAAAGTTTCATTGCTTTTGCGGCATCAAGCATTTTTTTAGGATCTCTCCACAAAATAGTTGCGCATCCCTCTGGGGAAATTACAGAATAAATTGCATTTTCTAACATAATAACTTTATTTGATGAAGCCAAAGCAATTGCTCCTCCTGACCCTCCTTCACCGATAATAATTGCTAAAGTTGGTACACTCAGTTCCATGCAGCACTCTATTGATTTGGCAATAGCTTCTGCTTGACCTCTCTCCTCCGCTCCAACTCCTGGATAGGCTCCTGGTGTATCAATAAATGATATTATCGGAATATTAAATTTATTAGCCAAGTTCATTAATCGAATTGTTTTACGATATCCTTCAGGTCTCATCATTCCAAAATTTCTTTCAATTCTAGTTTCTAAATTTTCACCTTTTTCTTGACCTATTACTAAAACTGAACTGTCATTAAATTTAGCAAATCCTGTTAAAACAGATTTATCCTCACCGTAAAAACGATCTCCTGATAAAGAAATAAAATCATCAAACAAATTATCAATAAAAAACTTTGATTTTGGTCTATCCTCATGACGAGCAACCATGGTAGTTTGCCAAGGGTCAAGGTTAGAGTAAATATCTCTTAATTTTTCATCAAGTTCGGCTTGTGTACTAGAAATTTTTTGAGTATCTACCTCTGAAAGACCATCTTGATTGTATGGGTCTTTTAATTTCTCTAACTCAGTCTCTAAATTTTTAATATCTGTTTCAAAATTAAGATAATTTTTCATGAAATGTTTATAATAGAAACTTAAATTATAAAAAAGGCAATAAAATGTTAATTTTGAATAAATTTTAGCGTTATTAATTGACTTCAAATATTTAAACTATACAAATTTCTAATCGGGAGAGACTAACAATATTTTAGCGCCGAAGGAGCAACCACCCCGGAAACTCTCAGGCAAAAGGACCGATCAAAGCATAACACTCTGGAAAGAGATTAATTTCCGCCGAAGGAGCAAAACTCTCAGGCAAAAATACAGATGGGGTAAAAAAAGTGCTATGCCAGATAAATATATAAATATTCATACTCTTAAAGTTTCGGAAAGCTTATTAAATTTTGTTAATGAAGAGCTGCTAACAGATACAGGTGTTTCGACAGATCAATTTTGGTTAGGGTTTGAAAAAACTGTCAACGAACTTGAGCCTAAGAATAAAGAACTAATTGACATAAGAGAAACTTTACAAAAAAAAATTAATGATTGGCATATTAAAAATAAAGGTAATGAATTTAAACTAGATGAATATAAAAAATTTTTGTACGAAATTGGATATTTAAAAGAGGAAGGTGCGGATTTTTTAATAGAAACAGAAAATGTAGATGATGAAATAACTAAAATAGCTGGACCTCAACTAGTCGTACCAATTATGAATGCACGTTATGCTCTTAATGCAGCAAACGCAAGATGGATGAGTTTATACGATAGTCTATATGGAACTGATGTCATAGAACAATCTGAAGACAGTGTATCGGAAAGGTACGATCCTTTGAGAGGAGAGATGGTAATTAAATATTCAAGGGATTTTTTAGACAAATATTTTCCACTTCAAAATCTTAGTTGGCATAAAATTACAAGTATAGCTGTCAAAGATGGTAAACTAAAAACTCTTAAAGGTGTTGATATATTTGATCTAGCTGAAGAACAAAAATTTATTGGTCATAGAGGTGAGGCTGACAACCCTTCTGCAATTATATTAAAAAATAATAATTTACATATTGAAATCTTAAGAGATCCAAGAGCGTTTAGTGCTCAACAAGATCATGCTGGGATTAGTGATATAATTTTAGAAGCTGCTGTATCAACAATTTGTGATAACGAAGATAGTGTAGCAGCGGTGGATGCAGAAGATAAAGTTATCTGTTATAGAAACTGGCTTGGTTTGATGAAAGGCAATCTTAAAACACAATTCGAAAAAGATGGAAAATTATTTGAAAGAAAACTTAATCCTAATAGAAGCTATATTTCAAAAGATGGAAAAGGACTTAAATTACATGGAAGAAGTTTATTATTAGTTAGAAACGTAGGTCATTTAATGACAAATCCCTCGATTATTTTATCTAATGGTAACGAAGTACCTGAAGGTATTATGGATGCATTTATTACAGTAACTGCAGCAATCCATGATTTAAAAAACAAAACAAATTCTAGAGCAGGATCAATCTATATAGTTAAACCAAAAATGCATGGACCAGATGAAACTGAATTTACAGATTTAATTTTTTCTAAAGTCGAGGATGTATTAGGTCTAAAAAAATACACTTGCAAAATAGGAATTATGGATGAAGAGAGAAGAACATCATCAAATTTAAAAGAATGTATCAGAACTCTAAAAAACAGAGTTTTCTTCATAAATACTGGGTTTTTAGACAGAACAGGTGACGAAATGCACACTTCAATGGAAGCTGGACCAATGATCAAGAAGGGAGATATGAAATCCTCAAAGTGGATTTTGGCATATGAAAATAACAATGTTGATGTTGGATTAAGATGTGGGTTATCAGGAAAAGCACAAATTGGAAAAGGAATGTGGGCAATGCCAGATAAAATGAAAGATATGATGGAACAAAAGACAGGACATTTAAAAGCAGGAGCTAATTGTGCTTGGGTTCCGTCCCCAACTGCCGCTGCTTTGCACTCATTACATTATCACGAAATAAATATTTTTGATGAACAAAAAAATATTACAAAAAGAGAAAAGGCAAAACTAGACGACCTTTTAACTATACCTGTTGCAAACAGACCAAATTGGTCAGTAGAAGACATTAATAATGAAATATCAAATTCAGCACAAACATTACTGGGTTATGTAGTTAGGTGGATTGATCAAGGTGTAGGATGTTCTAAAGTCCCAGATATTAATAATATTGGGTTGATGGAAGATAGAGCAACGCTAAGAATCTCATCACAACATATTGCTAATTGGATACATCACGGTATCACTACTAAAATTCAAGTTACAGATATTATGAAGGAAATGGCAAAAATTGTAGATAATCAAAATAAAAGTGCTCCCAAATATGTTAAAATGAGTGATGACTTTGATCGATCTTTAGCTTTTAAAACTGCATGTGATTTAATTTTTAAAGGTAAAGAACAACCCTCTGGCTATACTGAACCATTATTACATCAAAACAGATTAAAAAAGAAACTTAATCTGAACTAGAATTTAGATTAGATCTATTTTTAAAAGCTGAAAATAGTGTTCCATCATCTAAACTTTCGATCTCACCACCTACAGGTAATCCTTGTGCTAATTTAGTTACTCTAGCATTAGTATTTTTTAAACTATCTTGAATATAGTAAGCCGTAGTTTGCCCTTCAACAGTTGCACTTGTTGCAAGTATAACTTCTTCTATTTTTTCTCTATTTACTCTTTCAACTAAAGAATTAATTAAAAGATCTTCCTTTCTTTGACCTACAGAAGAAATGGTTCCTCCTAAAATATGAAAGTACCCTTGAAAGATATTTGAGTTTTCAATTGACCATTGATCAGCAATATCCTCAACAACACAAATTTTTGTAAATTTTTCTTTTAAACTTTCACAATTCACGCACCCATTTAAATTAGATTTTAATGAACCACATGCATTACACCTTGTTACATTTTTATAAACTTGAGCTAACGTACTTGCCATAGGTTTTACTAATTCATCTCGATTATTAATAAGTTTAAGAACTATTCTTTTAGCTGACTTAGGCCCTAGACCTGGAAGCTTTGAAATCAATTTAATTAATTCTTCAATCTCACTAATATTTTGCATTAGTTATAATGGCCATTTGAAACCAGGAATTCCAAAACCTCCTGTGGCTTTCGAAATCTCCTCGGTCGTCTTTGATTTCAATTGTGATTTTGCACTATTATGAGCAGCAACTATTAAGTCCTCAATTATTGTTTTATCCTCTTTAATAATTTCATCAGATAATTCAATTTTTTGCATTTCACCTTCACCATCAAGAGTAATTTTAACTGAATTAGAACCTGAAACTCCCTCAGCTTTAATCTCTTTAATTTTTTCTTGGCTTTCTTTCATTTTAGCCTCTAGTTCCTTAGCTTTATCTAAAATCTTTGTAAAATCAGTCATTTTTATCCTCTTTTTTTTCATTCAACTTAACATCTATAAGTTCTGCGTCAGGAAATTTTTCCATTACTTTCTTATAAATTTTCAAACCTTTAACTTCGTTAATTAATTCATTTTTTTTATTTTTTTGTTTTTCTTTAACTGACATCTCACCTTTAGATTTACTAAAAGTAATAATCCATCTTTCATCAGTCCATTCATAAAGTTTTGAGGAAAGATCTTTTACAAAATCTTTATCCAAATTATCATTAAAGGAAATTTCAATTCTATTTTTTTCAAATTTTACAAGGTTTACATTTTTTTCTAATTCATATTTTAATTTAATTTCTTTTTTTTGAGTACAAATATCAAGAAGTTCATCAAATGAATTTATCAAATTTTTATCTATGGTTTTTATCTCAAGTTTAGCTTCTGGTTTCTGCTTTTCCTCTTGAGCTATATTTTTTATTTGGTTAATAGTTTTTGAATTATCCTCAAACATTTGCTCATTTTCTTTATTATGTGTTTGACCATCTAAATTATCATTCCTTACTTCTTGATCTAAATTTTTATTTAATTTAATTGAACTTAGGTGCATTAATCTTATTAAGAACATTTCAATTGACAGATGCTGGTTTGAGACAATATCTAATTCAGCAAGTGAGGATATTGCAAACTGCCAAAATAATATTAAAACTTCAGAATCTACCTGATTTGAAATTTCTTTAATTTTTGTAAACTCTTCATCATTAAGTGAAAAATTTGTACCCTCCAAAGATAAAGAATTAATATTTTTAAAATAGTAAAGTATTTCTAAAAAATCATTCACAAATACTTTTGGTTCAACGCCTTGATCATATATTTTTCTATAAATATTAATTACTTTATCCTCTTCTCCTCTCAATATTAATTCAAATAAATTAATTAATTGTGACTTATCAAAATATCCAAAAATTTTTTGGGCTGCATTTAGATCTAATTCTATTTTTTCATCTAAGCTTAGTAAGGCTCTATCCAATAAAGATAGTGCATCTCTTACAGATCCTTCTGATATTTTTACAATTAATTTTAAAGCTTCATCAGATACTTTACCGTTTTCTTTTTCTTTTATATCTTTGATGAAATCAAATAGTTCTGATGATTTAATTCTAGACAAATCAAATCTTTGGCACCTTGAAACCACAGTTATAGGTATTTTTTTAATTTCTGTAGTTGCAAAAATAAATTTTAAATATTCTGGTGGCTCCTCAAGTGTTTTTAGCAAAGCATTAAATGCTTGCTTACTTAACATGTGGACTTCATCAATTATAAAAATCTTATATTTTGCTGAAGTCGGACCGTATCTAGAAAATTCAATTAGATCTCTTACATCATCTACACCAGTTTTGCTGGCTGCATCCATCTCAAGCACATCAATATGACTAGAGTCTGCTATAGATTTACAATTATCGCACAGATCTTCTTTGCATAAATTTTCTATACCATTTGAACAATTAAGTCCTTTAGCAACAATTCTAGCAGTTGTAGTTTTACCAATTCCTCTTATTCCAGTAAAAAGATAAGCATTAGGGATTTTGTCTGCCTTGATTGAATTTGTTATAGTTTCAGCCACTACTTCTTGACCAATAAGATCATCAAAAGTTTTGGGCCTATACTTTAATGCTAATACTTTAGAATTATTGTTCATTTTATTTATTTAAAGGAGACTAGAACCTGAATAACTGTCTCTACGACTGCTTCCGTTAGGATCTGGTCGGGTTTAAGCAGCATCCACCTCTAGCCTCCAAAACTATTATAGCAGTTATATTTTCTATTCTACAAGAAAAGATTATTTTTTTTTGTCTCTTAACTTATCAGCTTCAAAAACACCTAAGACGTGAAAATCTTCACAATGAAGCCCCAGCTCCTCTAGAGATTTTTGTACTTTAGGATCTTCTATATGGCCATCTAAATCACATAAAAAAAAGAATGAATCGAACGTATTTTTTTCTGGATAACTTTGCAATTTTGTTAAGTTCACACCATTAATCGCAAATCCACCTAAAGATTGATAAAGGGCAGCAGGCTTGCTTTTAAGTTTAAATAAAAAAGAAGTAATATATTTGCTCTCTCCAAATTCAGGCTGAGAAATATTTTTTCCCATTACTAAAAATCTTGTTAAATTGCCACTTTCATTTTCAATATTTTTTTTAACAATGTCTAGTCCGTAAATTTTAGCACTTAGAGAAGATGCTATCGCAGCTTGTTTAACATCTTTTGCTTTTGAAATCATTTCTGCAGATCCTGCTGTATCTGCTCTAATATGTTCTTCTATATTATTTTCTTTTATAAATTTTGAACATTGAGATAAACCTTGCGCATGAGAATACACTTCTTTTATATTGTTAAGTTTTGCACCAGGTTGACCTAATAAATTGTGTTCTATTTTTTGAAAATGCTCTTTGTAAATATTTAGTCTATGTTTGAATATTAAATATTCAATACCAATATTTCCTGTAATTCTATTTGACTCTGGAATAATTATTTTACAATCTGGTTCTAAGCTTGCCTTATTAAAACAATCATCAAATGTTTTACACGGTGTTATTTCTGCATCTGGGTCAACTGATAATGCAGCTAAATGAGAATATGCACCAAATGTGCCTTGAAAATAAATTTTTGCCATTAATCTTTATATTCCATAATTTTTTTTAAGGCTAGATAATCTTCTTTTGTATCGACGCCAATTGGAGAAGAGCTTGCAAGCGCAACATTTATATCAATATTGTTATCTAATGCCCGCAACTGTTCTAATCTATTTTCAATTTCGTTTTTTGATTGATTTAGTCTAACAAATTTTTTTAATGTTTCGGCTGAATAACAATAAATTCCTATATGATGGTAAATATTGGCTATTTCTTTTGATCTTCTTAAAAAATTATTAGCTTTAGGAAATTCTTCATTGTTTAAATTTTTGTTAGCTATAACTTTAACAATATTTTCATTATTCAAGTCTTTGATATCTTTGATTTTAGCTGCGAGTGTGCCCATTTTAGATTGATTGCTAACCATTTTTTTATTTAGACTTTTAATGTCTTCAATATTAATTGCTGGCTCGTCACCTTGTAGATTCATTATTAAATCTACACCCATCAACTCTAGTTTTTGCAATGCCTCATAAATTCTATCAGTTCCTGTTTTATGGTTTTTGCTTGTTAAAATGGCTCTGCCTCCATTTTTAACAACATCATCTACTATTTCTTGATCCTCGGCCGCAACAACAACATTGCCGATATTTGCCTCCTGAGCCCTTCTAAATACGTGAGATATAATTGATAAATCATTTATTCTTAATAAAGGCTTACCAGGCAACCTAGTTGCTGACAATCTAGAGGGTATTATAGTTAATGTTTTCATTAGTATTTGAATAAATATTATACCTATTAAATATAAATAGAGGCAAATTTATACATTAAATTTTATTAATTTTTTAATTTATCGTGATATATGTTCCAACATAATATTTAGAAAAATGGATTCTTTTGAGATTAATAAAATAGTAGCTGCTGTATTAATGGTTGCGCTTTTAATAATTGGTATTGGTAAATTATCAAATATCATATTTCATGTGGAAAAACCCAAAACACCAGGATATGCGATTGAAGTAGAACAAGTTACAACAGTTTCATCAACAACGAAAAAAGCTGTAGAGGAAAAAGTTGATATAGCTGCGTTGATGGCGATGGGAGATATCACTTTAGGTGAAAAAGTTTTTAAAAAATGTGCTGCTTGTCACTCAATTGTTAAAGGTGGAAAAAATAATATTGGTCCTGCTTTATATAATGTTGTTGGAAGAAAAACTGGAGCAGTCGCAGATTATAAATATTCTAAAGCTTTAGCATCATTTGATAAAGAATGGACTCTTGAAGAACTAAACGGTTACTTAATTAAACCTGCTAAATGGGTTAAAGGAACAAAAATGGCATTTGCTGGATTAAGAAAAGAAAAAGATAGAGCTTCTGTTATAAAATACTTAAATCAAAATTCAGATAATCCTATAACACTACCTTAATTTCCCAAAACAATATAATAAAATACTTTTTTGAACATGAACTCTATTAAGAGCTTGTTGCCAAACGTGAGATTTTTTTCCTAAAAAAACCTCATCACTTACTTCAGATCCACGAGGTAAACAGTGGAGAAAAATACAATCTTTTTTTGCATAATTCATTAATTTTTTATCTATCTTAAATTTTTTAAATTGTTCAATTTTTTTCTTTTTATTCACTTTATCATTTAGAGAAATAACTTTGTCTGAAAATATAACATCAGCTCCTATGACCGCTTTTTTCGGATCATTATAAATAAATATTTTTTTATTATTTTTCTTTACCCATGTTCTAACTTCTTTGCCTGGTTCAAAATTCTTAGGACAACCTATGGTAAGTTTAAATGAAAATTTAACAGATGCTGCTATTAAACTGTCCAAAACATTATTTGAGTCCCCAATCCAGCAAATATTTAATTTTGAAATTGGTTTTTTTTTAATCTCTTCGGCAGTGAAAACATCAGATAAAACTTGAGTTGGATGTGAAGATGGACTTAAGCCATTAATTATTGGAATTGATAAAAAATTCCTAAAATCCTCTATCTTTTTATCACTATCTGTTCTTAGCATAAAACCATCACCATAAGTTGACAGTATTTTAGCTGTATCCGATATACTTTCACCGCCTTGACCAAGATGTAATTCATTTGATCTGAGAGTTAAGGTTCCTCCCCCAAGCTGCTTGATTGCTAAATAAAAGCTTATTCTAGTTCTAGAACTTGCTTTTTCAAACATTTGGATGAGCATTTTACCTTTTAATGGAGACCCTCTATCAACCTCTAAAGTGTTTAACTTTTTTCTAAGGTTTTTTCTTTTTTTAGCATCAACAATAATTTTTCTAAGATCTTTAGCTGGTATATCTTTCAAATTTATAAAATGATTCATTTTAATTTAATTCTAAACAAACTTTTTTTATTATTTTAAGAGATTGGTTTATTTCACTCTTTTTTACATTAAGTGGTGGCAAAATTCTAACAACATTTTCAGCAGCTCTTATTGTTAGTAAATTATTATCCATAAGTTTTTTTATAAATTTTGTCTGATCTATTTTTAGCTGTATTCCAATCAGTAAACCTCTACCTCTTATTTCTTTAATAATATTAGGATATTCATTTTGAATTTTATTAAGATTCGACAAAAAATATTCTGAGACGTACTTAACATTTTTTAAAAATTTCTTATTTGAAATTATATCCATTACTGAATTGCCAACAGTCATGGCTAATGGATTGCCACCAAAAGTAGATCCATGAGTTCCAGCTGTCATTCCAGAAGCAACTTTTTTATTCATTAAAACTGCTCCTACTGGAAATCCACCCCCAATACCTTTTGCAATTGGGACAATATCAGGTTTTACCTTAGATTTTTCAAAAGCAAAAAAATCACCTGATCTTCCTATTCCACATTGAACTTCATCTAATATTAATAGAATATTTTTTTTATTACAAATTTTTCTAAGCTCTCTTAAGCACCAATCTGGGATTACTTTAATACCTCCCTCGCCCATGATGGTTTCAACCATTATGGCTGCTGTATTTTTTGTAATTTTCTTTTTTAAAGATTTATGGTTACCAAATTCAAAATGATCAAAACCATTTACTCTGGGCCCAAATCCTTCTGTCATTTTTTTTGAACCACTTGCATATATTGCTGCTAGGGTTCTTCCATGGAAACTATTTTTAACACATAAGATTCTATTTTTTTTTGGTTTTCCAATTGAATAGAAATATCTTCTCGCGGCTTTTATTGCTGCCTCTGTTGCTTCTGCACCACTATTTTGAAACATAACAAAATCAGCAAAAGTTTTTTTAGCGAGTTTTTTAGCTAAAATTTCTCCTTCTGGAATTTGAAATGCATTTGAAACGTGCCAAAGTTTTTTTGATTGTTTATTTACAGCATTAACCAATTTTGGATGTGCGTGTCCTAAAGAATTTACAGCTATACCTTGAACAAAATCTAAATATTTTTTTCCATTAGTTGAATATAAAAAGCTTCCCTTTCCATATTTAAATGAAATTTTTTTTCTATTATAATTTTTTGCTAAATAGCTCATAATTTTAATCAGTTTTTATAAATTTTAATTATTAGATACAAGTTATGATTGAAAATATCTGTAAACCAATTCTAATTTATTTTTTGTTGATAACTTTGAGATTTTGCTTGTTTAATTTATTGTAGTATCAGTATATTGTTATTTTTATAAACTATAATACAACATATTGATATGAGCTGGAACGAAGAGAAAGTAAATAAACTAAAAGAACTTTGGGGCAAAGGAAATACTGCAAGCCAAATTGCTGAGATCATAGGTGGCATAAGCAGAAATGCAGTAATTGGTAAAGCACACAGATTAAACCTTTCAGCAAAAATTAAAACAAGAGCAGCAACTTCAAATCAAAATTTTGAAAATTCTTTAGAGGAAAAAAATATTAAAAACAAAAGAGGAAGAAAAAGTAAATTTAAATCCTTAATTATTGAAAAAGACTTTGAGCCAGAGAATCCTAAGCAGTTAGAAGAATTAGATGAAAGCTCATGTAAATGGCCAATTGGTCATCCAGATGAAAAGTCATTTTATTTTTGTGGCAGATCTTCATTAAAAGATTTTTCTTATTGTAAGCTTCACCTTTTGTATGCTTATCAACCTAAAGGTAAAAAAGAAGAAGCTACAGATAAAGATGAAGTGCCTGAATTTATTGAGAAAAAAATAAAGTCTGCCTAAAACTAATTCTTTATATTTTCTAAATCTTTATTTGCTATATATTTTTCAGTTGAAAATTGCCCACCTTCTCTCCACATGTAACAATATTTTTTAACTTCCTGATCAAATAACCTAACACTAGGTACTCCTATATCAGAATTGGTTTTATATTTTCCAGATGAAACATTGTCGTATTTTAGTAATCTCAATTGATCTCTTGTAAGTAGTGGGGTTGGTAGCATCTCAAAAAATCTTGCTGTCAATTCAGCAATTGGCAAAGGGAAAGGTAACAAAATTCTTTTTTTACCAATTAATATCTGTAATTTTTCTAGAAGCTCTTTAAAAGTTATAATTTCTGGACCAGTGCATTCTATTATTTTTGAATAAATATTTTTTGAAATAACATGATAGATGGTATCTGTTAAATCAGAACAATGAATTGGTGTAAATTTTGTCTTTCCTTCATAATAAATTGGAAAAGCTGGCAATCTATTTAGTAAAGTCATAAAGTTTGTAGTAAAGTTATCATCTACAGAATACACAACTGATGGTCTTAGGATTGTAGCTAATGGGAAATTTTTTAACACATTGCTTTCTCCCTCTAATTTACTTTTTGCGTAATCGGAGTCTGTTGCATCATTTATTCCCAAAGCTGATAAATGAATAAAATGCTTAAGATTATATTCTTTACAGAGTTTAGCTAACAATGAAGGTAAAACAGAGTGAATATTTTTAAATGTATTGCCATTTTTTTTTTCATATAAAATTCCAATTAAATTTATGCAAATATCTGCTTTTTTAAAAAGATTTCTAATTTTATTTTCATCAAAAATATTGGCCTCTACTACATCAATATAACCTGCATTAGCCTGAGTTTTAATTATATAGCTCTTTTGATGAATATTTCTTGTAACAACAGTTACTCTATAGTTATTTTTTGTTAGCTTCCTAATTAAGTTTCGACCAATTTGACCGCTGCCACCAAAAATTAGACAATTTTTTGCTTTCATTTGAATTCCATTATATATGTTTAGAAATGAGTAATAATATTCAACTTCACAAAAATGATTTACCAGAAGATTTAGATTTAGGCAATCTAATAGCTGTTGATGGTGAATTTATGGGTCTGAATGTCAGACGAGATCCTCTTTGCTTAATCCAGATATCTTCAGGAAATTCTGACGCTCATATAATTCAATTTGATAGAAAGAATTACAATGCTCCAAATTTAACAAAATTACTTGCAGATGAAAATACTACAAAAATATTTCATTATGGAAGAGCAGACATGGCTCATATCAAATACTATTTAAAAACAGACACTAATAATATTCTTGATACTAAAATTGCATCAAAATTAGCAAGATCATACTCAGATAGCCACTCATTAAAAACATTAATTAAAGAATTTATTAATATTGATATAAGCAAACAGTTTCAAAGTTCAGATTTTGGTGGGGAACTTTCTTCAGCACAATTAAAATATTGTGCCAATGATGTAATGTACCTGCACAAAATTCATAATGAACTAAATAAAATATTAGAAAGAGAAAATAGAATAGATCTTTATAAGGATTGCTTAAAATTTTTGAAAACTAGAGTAAACTTAGACTTAGCATTATTTAAAGATGATATCTGGTCCCATTAATGACTAAAAAATTTATACCCTTAGCAAAAAAAGTAATTGATCTTGAAATTAAAGCATTACAAAAATTAAAAAAAAAAATTGATAATTCATTTAATAAAGCTGTAGTCGAAATTGCAAAATGTAAATCTAAAGTAATTTTGTGTGGTGTGGGCAAAAGTGGGTTAATAGCAGCCAAAATATCTGCAACTTTATCTTCTGTCGGCACACCATCTTTCAATTTATCTGCAAGTGACTCGTCTCATGGTGATTTAGGAAGTATTTCAAAAAAAGATATTTTAATTTTAATAAGCTACTCAGGTAAAACTAGTGAGCTTAAAAATATAATTCAATATGCAAACAGAAATAAAATTATGCTGATTGGAATTATGTCAAAAAGAGAATCTATTTTATACAAAGCATCAGATATTAAGCTTATAATTCCTGAGGTAAAAGAGTCAGGTGGTATCGTACCAACTTCAAGTACTACGGCTCAGCTAGCTTTAGGAGATGCATTAGCAATATCGACTATGCAGTATAAAAAATTTGGTAAATTTGATTTTAAAAAAATACATCCTGCTGGCAATCTTGGAGCTCAATTAAAAACTGTTGAAGATATAATGTTAACGGGAAACAAAATTCCTTTTGTAAAAGAGAATTTAAATATGAAGAGTGCCATCAAAATATTAAGTAATAAAAAATTAGGAGTTTTAATTGTTCAAAATAAACAAAAAAAAACTATTGGTGTAATTACTGATGGTCAAATTAGACGTTACAATGAAAAAAAACAAAATTTAAATGAGATGAGTGTTGCAAAAATAATGACAAAAAACCCAATTAGCATAGATAAACAATCTCTAGCAGCAAAAGCTTTGGCACTAATGAATGAAGAAAAAATTACCTCGCTTTGTGTACATGATAAAAAAAATAAGTTTTTAACAGTAGGTGTTCTTCATATACATAATATTTTGCAATCAAATATTGATTGATGAAAAAAAGAAATCTTTTTAAAATATTATTAATTTTAATTTTAATAATATTTACCTGGTTTATTTATTCACAATATTTTAAAAAAAGTAATGATTTATTATCAGTTATAACAAATACAACAGATACAACAGATACAACAAATACAACTGATCCAGCTAATACTAAGACTGCTATTGAGGAAGAAGTTATTTACAACTCTAATATAATTAAAGATATAAATTATACATCAAGAGATTTAAGAGGTAACGAATATATTCTTGTAGCCAAAGAGGGTGAAATTGATTTAAATAATAGTGATATTATTTTTCTAACTGATGTCACAGCTAATATCAAATTAGCTAAAAATTCTGAATTAATTGTAATTACCTCCAATTATGGCAAATATAACACGATTAATTATGATACCATTTTTTCGAAAAATGTGAAAATAGATTATGTTGACAATATAATAACAGGTGATTATTTAGATTTTTCAATGTTGGATAATTTGCTAATTATTTCAAGAAATGTTGTTTACAAAAATTTAGAGAACACAATGAAAGCTGATGTACTTGAATTTGATATCAAAACAAAAAATACAAAAATTTATATGTATGATTCAAAAAAAAAAGTTAATATAAAGAATATGGAGTAAGATGGGATTAATAAAAAAATTTAGAATTAAATCTCACAAAAAGCCTAGCCCAATTATTTCTTTTGAAAATATAAACCTTTCATATGGAAGTAGATTAATTTTAGATAATATAAATTTTAAAATTAATGAAGGTCAAATATTTGGGATGCTTGGACCAAATGGAGTTGGAAAAAGTACTATTTTCAACTTAATAACTGGTCTTATTCAACCAAATAGTGGAAAAATTAAATTAAATAATACAGATGTTTTAGATTACCCAATTTATTTGAGAACGAAAAAATTTCACATAGGTTATGTTCCCCAATATGGTGGTTATTTTAATGATCTAACATTATATCAAAATTTAAAAGCAATCGCTGAAATTGTAATAAATGATAAAGGAAATGAAGATTATAAAATAAATTCTCTTATTTCAAAATTTGAATTAGAAAATTTAAAAAATGTTAAGGCTAAATTTTTGTCAGGGGGACAAAAGAAAAAATTAGTTATTGCTTTATCATTACTAAGTGACCCAAAAGTTCTCCTTTTGGATGAATGTTTTGCGGCACTTGATGTTTTGACAATTAAAATGTTGCAAGAAATTATCGTTAATTTGCAAAAAGAGTCTAATATTACAATATGCATATGTGACCACCAAGCAAGGGACTTATTGGCTTGTGTTGATAAAGCAATGATACTAAGCAACTGTAAAATAGTGGCAGAAGGTTCGCCCCAAGAATTAGTGAATAATATTGATGCTAAGAGTGCTTATTTTGGTGACTCATTTAATTATAAATAAACTTTATGCCAAATCACATCACTGTAAAGAATACGATTAAAAACTTTAGTAAAAGTATAACTGTTTCTGGTGATAAAAGCTTAAGTATTAGATGGGTTTTATTTTCTTCAATCGCAAAAGGTAAATCTAAAGCATATAATTTACTTCTATCTGAAGATGTTCTGGCTGCAATCAACGCAGTAAAAAAACTAGGTGCTAAGGTAAAATTTGAAAAAAATTATTGCACAATCATTGGTAATGGACCAAGTGGCTACAAGTATAAAAAAGATATAATAATTAATTCAGAAAATTCTGGCACTTTAGGAAGATTAATTATGGGTCTACTGATTGATACGCCTCATAAAATAAAAATTATTGGTGACAAAAGTTTGTCTAAAAGAGATTTTAATAGAATTGCAGAGCCTTTAAAAAAATTTGGTGCAGATATAAAACTAACAAATAAAGGATTGCCCTTAACAATAAAAGGAAACGAGAGACCTTTGCCAGTTAATTATTTAGAGAACAAAGGTTCGGCTCAAGTAAAAAGTAGTATTATTTTAGCAGGTTTGAAAACAGAGGGTAAAACTTTTATTAAAGCCAAACCAAGCAGAAATCACACCGAGCTTTTGTGCAAGTATCTAATGCTTCCTCTAAAAGTTAAAAAGAAGAAAAATTATGATCTAATAGAAGTTGAAAAAATAAAAAAAATAAAACCTTTAAATTACAAAATACCTTCAGATATAAGTTCCGCTGCCTTTTTTATTGTTTTAACTGCACTATCAAATAATTCAAAATTATTAATTAAAAACATAAACATTAATCCATCTAGAATTGGTATAATAACTATTTTAAAAAAGATGGGGGTTAACATCCAATTTAAAAATAAAAAAAAATATAAGGGTGAACTCGTAGCTGATATTTCAATTATTAGCACAAAAAAACTTAAAGCAATTAATTGTCCATCCAAATTAAATAGTGGTGCCATTGATGAATTTCTAATAATTTTTTTGGTTGCTGCTAAAGCAAGTGGAGTTTCTTACTTTAAAGATATTGGTGAGCTTAACCAGAAAGAAAGCCCTAGATTAAAATGGGGTGCGAAAATTTTGAGCAAAATGGGAATTAAAACAATTACAACTGATAACTCAATAAAGATATATGGTAATCCTAAATTAAAAATTAATAAAAAAATTATTATTAAGAATTATCTTAAAGATCATCGAGTTTTCATGACAAGTGTAATTGCAGCCTCAGTTTTTGGAGGAACATGGAATATTCATGATAGAGACTCTATTAAAACTTCATTTCCTACGTTCTTGAATATAATAAATTATTTAAAAAGATTATGATTAAAAGAAAAAATATTATTAAAATTGCAATCGACTCTCCTGCTGCTGCAGGAGCAGGAACATTAGCAAAAGCAATATCTAAACATTACAATCTTTTTTATTTAGACACTGGAAAAATTTATAGAATGATTGCCTACCTAAAAATTAAATTTCCTAAAAAATTTAATCATAGCTTTATCAAATCTAAAATTAAAACTCTCAAAGTAAAAGATCTTGCAAATAAAGCTTTGTTATCAGATGAAGTTGGAACAGAAGCATCAATTATATCAAAAGTGAAAAGTACAAGAAAACTTGTTCATTCTTTTCAATTAAATTTTGCTTACAATCCTCCAAAAAAATATAAAGGATCGTGTCTTGATGGAAGAGATATAACTTACAATATCGTGCCAGATGCTGATTTTAAATTTTTCATTACAGCAAATGTAAAAACAAGAGCCTTTAGAAGATATAAAGAGCTAAAAAGTCTTAAGAAGAAAATTTCCTTTCAAGACGTACTAAAAAGTATTCAAAAACGTGATAAAAGCGACTATAATCGCAAAATATCGCCCTTAAAGAAAACTAAAGATTCAGTGTTGCTAAATACATCGAAACTTACTAAAAGAGCGTGTTTTTTAAAATTAAAAAAAATTATAGACAGGAAAATTAATACTTAATGGAAATATACAAAGACCTTTCAAATCCAGCATCACAAGAATTCGAAAAATTACTTAATAGCCAACTCTCTAAAATTCAAATTGAAGAAGGTAAAATCATAGAAGGTAAAATTAATAAAATTACTGAAAAATTTGTCTTCTTATTTGTTGAAGGTTTAAAAAGTGAACCAGTTCTTGATGTAAATGAACTAAAAAGTATGGGTCTAGCTGACAAAATTAAAGTTGGTGAAACTATTCCAGTATTATTAGAAAAAATTGAAGATAAGCATGGTGAAGTGCTAGTTTCTGCTAGCAAAGCTCAAAAAATTAAAGGTTGGGACAAGCTAGTTGAAGCATATGATAAAAATGAACCAATCATGGGTAAAATTACGTCAAAATGTAAAGGTGGATGTATCGTTGAACATATTGATACTGGTTCTCTAATGTTTTTACCTGGATCACAAATTAGTGATAAGCCATTAAAGGATATTAGTCATTTAATGAATGAGCCTCAAAAATTTGCTTTAATCAAATTAGACAAAGTTAGAGGTAATGCTTGTGTTTCAAGAAGAGAAATAATCTCATCATTTAAAAAAGAAGATAAAGCAAAAATTATCGAAAAATATAAAGTTGGAGATATTATTAAGGGTGCTGAAGTTAAAGGTTATAGTTCTTTTGGATGTTTCTTTAATGTTAATGGTGAGTTAGATGTTTTAGTTCACTTACAAGAAATTTCTTATTCAAGAGTTAATCATCCGGATGAAGTTTTTAACATTGGTGAAAAACACGATTTGAAAGTAATCACTGTAGATAAAGAAAAACTACAAGTTGGTTGTTCTGTAAAACAACTATCTCCAGATCCTTTTGAGCATATTGAAAACTATGAGTTAAATAAAATTTATAAAGTCAAAGTTGTTAAGCTAATGGACTTTGGTGCATTCTGTGAATTAGAACCGGGACTTACAACATTACTTCACTCAAGCGAGTTAAGTTGGACTAAGAAAAATATTTCAGCTAAGAAAATGTTTAAAGTTGGAGATGAGATCGACTGTGTAATCACTGAAATTGATAAAGAGAAAAGACGTGTTGCGATTTCACATAGATTAACTCAAGACAATCCATTTGAAACATTTGAAACTAAATATCCTGTTGGAACAATTGTTGAAGGTGAAGTTGTGAATAAAAATGAATACTCGATATTTGTAAAAGTTGAAGACTTAGATGTTGATGCATTTTTACACTGCAATGATTTAACTTATCTTAACAATGGTGAAGAGGAATTAGAAAAGTATAAAAAAGGTGATAAAATTAAAGTTAAGGTTTTAGAGGTAAAAGCTTCTGAACAAAAAATTAGAGTTGGTTTAAGACAGACTCAAGCAGATCCTTTTGATTATTTTAATGATAAAGAAAAAAATCAAACAATTACCGTGAAAGTAATTTCTACTGATAACAAAGGTTTGACAGTTAGACCTGAGAATTGTGAAATGGACTTCCAAATAAAAAAATCAGAAATTGCCATCAATGCACCAGATGCCCGACCATCAAGATGGACTGGTGGTGAAAAAGTTGATGTTGCTATAAAAGAAATTCAAATAGATAAGAGAAAAGTAGTTTTAAGCATCAAACTGTTAGAAGAAATTGAGAAAAAAGAAGCTTTAGATAAATATGGATCTGAAGGTTCTGGTAAGAACTTGCCGTTCTCATCACTTTCTGAGGATTTAAAGAAAAAAGAAGAAGATAAAGAGTAACCAGAAGATTTAAATTGGCTATTGTAAAATCAAAGCTTTTAAAACAACTATCCGAAAACTATCCTAATTTTCTAAAAAAAGACCTAGAAAAATTTACCAATATAATTTTAAGTGAAATTAAACGTGCTCTTAAAAGAGGTGATCGAGTTGAACTAAGGGGTTTCGGAGTATTTTCAACAAATATCCAAAAAGCTCGTATCTCAAGAAACCCTAAAACTGGCGAGAAAGTAAACACACCAGAAAAGAAAACAATTCACTTTAAAATGTCAAAAGACTTGTTTAAAAAATTAAACAATGAAACATAAAAATATTTTTGTTGCTTGCGATACTTCTAATTTAAGTGAAATAAAAAAAATCATAAAACAAACACAGACCAATAAACTTAAAGTTGTTCCAAAATTTGGCTTACAATTTTTTTACTCTAAAAATGGAAGAAAGTTTTTAGAAAATTTTAAAAAAGACTTTTGGTTAGATTTAAAAATAAATGATATTCCACAAACAGCATTATCTGCCCTAGACAGTTTAAAAGATCTTAAAAAATGTAAATATATAACTGTCCATGCAAATGGAGGCCTTGGGATGTTAAAAGCTATTAAAAAGAAAGCTAAATCAATTAATAAAAATTTAAAAGTGCTTGCTGTTACAATCTTAACAAGTTTAAATAATAGATCACTTAAAGAAATAGGACATACAAAATCTGTGGAGCAATTAGTATTAAAACAAGCTGGATTGATAAAAAAATCAGGATGTGATGGTATAGTTTGTTCTGCACAAGAGGCTAAAATGGTTAGAAAAAAATATAAAAACCTATTTATTGTAACGCCTGGAATAAGATTGCCTGGAGATAATGTTAACGATCAATCAAGAGTAATGACCCCTAATGATGCTTTTAAGAATAAAGTATCAGGAATTGTAATGGGAAGATCGTTAATAAAAGGAAATATAAAAAAAAATACTCAAAGATTAATTGATCACTTAAATAAATGATCAATGGATCTAAAATCTGTGGGATTTCAGATCTTGATACTCTTGATTTTATAATCAATCACCCTCACCCACCTCTATTTATTGGTTTCATTTGTAATTATAAAAAAAGCTCAAGATATGTTGGGGTTAAAAAGCTAAACAAAATATTAACATTAGATAAAAAGAAATCTAATTTTGTAGCAGTTCTTGTAAAACCTGATGGAGATATTTTAGAAAAAATTAAACATCTTCCTTTTGATTATTATCAAATTTATGACTGTGCGCCTAATGAAATAAAAGAAATTAAACAAAAGTATAATAAAAAAATTATTACTGCTTTAACTATAAAAGATGAAAAGGATGTTGAAAAATATCAATTATTTTCTGAGGTAACTGACATTTATTTATTTGATAGTAAAGGCTATGAAAAAAGTATGGCTTTTGATCACTCACTTATTGAAAAAATAAAGATTAACAAACCATTAATGATAGCAGGAAATATTCAAGTGAATGATAATCTTGAAAATTATAAAAAAATAGCAGATATTATAGATATATCTGGGGGTCTTGAGACTTCTGGGGTAAAAGATAAATCCAAAATTGATATATTTTTAAACAAGGTAGAGCAGGTAAAAAATGAAACTTAAAAAAGGAATTCCTTTAATTGATCAACACGATCAGTATGGTTTTTGGGGTGGTAAATTTGGAGGAAGCTTTATTCCTGAGACTTTAAAAAAACCTGTAGAAGATTTAACAAACGAATTCAAAAAATTAAGAAAAGATAAAAAATTTTTAAAAAGAAGAGATTTTTATTTCAAAAACTATATCGGAACCCCTACTTCATTCGTAAAGCTTGATAATCTTACAAACCATTTAGGTGGTGCTCAAATTTGGGCAAAGGTTGTTGCTGAGGCTAATGGAGGTGCACATAAGATATACAATGCAACTGTCCATGCTCTTATTTGTAAAGCAATGGGCAAAAAATATATTGTTGGCGATACAGGAGCAGGTTATGCAGGAAAAATGCTTAGTATGGCTGCTAAAAAATTTGGCCTTAAATGTAAAATATTCATGGGGGCAAAAGATATAAAGAGACAAAAACCTAACTGTGATGCAATGAGAAAAAATGGAGCCGAGATAGTTCCGGTGTACTCAGGTAGTCAAACTTTAGTTGATGCTGTTAGTGAATGTATGAGATACTGGGTGTCTAATTGTGATAATACTCATATGTGTGTTGGAAGTACAGTGGGACCTAATATATTTGTTAAAATTTGTGGTTGGAGTACCGCACAAATCTCTAGAGAATTAAAAGTACAATTAAAATCAGAATTCAAAAAAATTCCAAATAAAATTAAACTAATTAACTGTGTTGGTGGAGGAAGCTCTGCTTATGGTTTTTGGAGTGAATTTATTGATTATGATAGAAACCAAATTGAATTAATTGGTGTTGAAGCTGGTGGGCCTAAAAAATCAAAACTTCATGCAGCACCATTAAGTCGAAATGCTAAAATTGGAATTTTACATGGAGCAGCATCTTATCTTTGTCAAAATAGTGAAGGACAAATCAATGATACAGAGTCGATTAGTGCTGGATTAGATTATCCAGGTGTGAGTCCTATTCATTGTTTTTTAAAAGATACTAAAAGAGCAAGATACACTTATGCAACAGATGAAGATGCTCTTAATGCACATGTAATGGTTACAAAATATGAAAATTTAAATCCAAGTTTAGAACCTAGTCATGCATTTGCAGAAGCTATTAAAATTGCACCTAAATTAAGTAAAGATACAATTATTATTGTTAATTCATGTGGGGATGCAAAAAAAGACAGAGATATTTTGAGAGAAAGATTAGGTAAAAAATAATGGCTTCATTATTAAGTCAAGCGTTTCAAAATGCAAAAAGTGAGAATAGACCTGCCCTACTTACCTATACTGTTGCAGGTGATAACACTAAAAAGAAGTCACTAGAAATTCTTAAATCAATATCTAATTATGCAGATATCTGTGAACTAGGTTTTCCTCATAATACTCCAATTGCAGATGGTGGCCAAATTCAAACTAGTGCATACCGTGCAATTAAAAATGGGATTAAAATCAATGATGTTTTTTCAATAGCTAAAGATTTTAAAAAATCAAAAAAAACTAAACCAATTATTTTGATGGGTTACTACAATATGATCTTTCAATATAATGAAAACAAATTTTTAGATAAATGTAAGAATGTAAAAGTTGATGGTTTAATAGTAGTTGATCTACCTTATCCAGAGAATAAAAAATTTGCTGCTAAATGTAAAAAAAAAGGAGTTAACTTTATCCAATTAGTTTCTCCAACAACATCCCCTGTAAGATTAAAAAAAATTATCAAAGACTCACATGATATGGTTTATTACATTAGTATGTTGTCAACTACTGGAGGAAAGCTTAAAGTTTCACCTAAAAAAATACTTGAAAGATACAGTAATATCAAAAATCTAAATAAATCTAAAAATATTGTTATTGGATTCGGAATTACTGAAAAAACAATAAAATCTCTAAAAAAAGCCGATGGATTAGTAGTTGGAAGTGCAATTTGTAAAGAAATTTCAAGCTCTATTAAAAAGAGACAAAATCTTGTCACAAATGTTACTAATATCGTAAAGAGATTAAAAAATAAAATTAAATGAATTGGATTACGAAAATAATAAAAGCAAGTGAAAAGATTAAAACTGCTTTTCACGAACGAGCTTCAAAAGAAGATATCGCAAAAAGTGATTGGACAAGTTGTTGTAGAGGTCCAATTCTTAAAAAAGATTTAGAACAAAACTTATGGGTTTGCCCAGATTGTAACAAGCATCACCGAATTAAACCGAGCCAAAGATTTGATATTTTATTTGGTAAAAATAACTATGAAGTATTTAAAACTCCAATTCCAAAAGATGATCCATTAAATTGGACGGACTCAAAGTCATATAAAGATAGATTAAAAGCTGCTCGTAAAAAAACAGGAATGGAATGTGGAATGATGGTTGCTTGTGGAACTATCAATAATATAAAAATTACAGCTGTTGCATCAGACTTTGATTTTCTAGGTGCTTCGATGGCTGCTGCTGAAGGAGAAGCTTTTTTATATGGAATTCAGCATGCGATAGAAAATAGAACACCTTTTTTATGTATTAGTGCTGGGGGCGGAATGAGAATGATGGAAAGTTTAATTTCATTATCTCAAATGACTAGAACAACCCTTGCAATCAATGAATTAAAGAAAAATGGTTTACCTTATCTAGTTTGCATTACAGATCCAACTGCTGGTGGTATTACAGCTTCTTATGCAATGTTGGGAGATATTCATATCGCAGAACCTGGCGCATTAATTGCATTCGCTGGCGCTAGAGTTATTCAAGGAACTGTTAAAGAGGAATTACCTGATGGATTTCAGAAAAGTGAATATGTTGAAAAAACAGGTTTCGTTGATTTAATTGTTGAACGTAAAGATCTTGTATCAAAAATAGGAACTTTATTATCAATATTGTTAAAGCAAAATTCTGTTATAAGTTCTGAGCAAAATGAAACTTCAGAAGATAGTCAGTCGCTTACAAGAGCTGCATCCTAAAGAAATAGATCTAAGTTTGGATCGTATTCAAAATCTCTGTCAAAGATTAGGAAACCCTCAAGACAAAATTAAAGCAATTTCAGTTGTTGGAACTAATGCAAAATATTCAACAATTCAAGCGATGTTTGCAATTTTAAAAGAAGCAAAAATCAAATGTAATATTTACACAAGTCCACACATAAAAAAGATTAACGAAAGATTTGTTTTTAATAATGAGGAACTTAGTGATGAGGAGTTAGCTAATTTACTTGAAGAAATTGAAGCAGCTAATGAAAATAATCCAATTACTTTTTTTGAAATATTAACTGCAGCATTTTTCTTAAAAGCAGCAAAATATCCAGATAATATAAATTTGATAGAAACTGGTTTATTCCATAGGTTTGACGCGACCAATATACTTAAAAATAATCTAGCCAGTATTGTAACTTCCATCGGACTTGATCATTTAGATTGGTTACCTAAAAATGAGCAAACTGTTGAAAAAATTATCTATGAGAAAACTTCAACTCTTTTAAATTCAAATATTATAGTTGCAAAACAAAGTTCTAAACAAATTACAGAAAGTATTAAAAAAACAATATCAAGTAACAGCTCAAATAAATTTTTTCATAATGAAGATTACAGTTTTACAATAAAAGAAAATGATTTCTTTTATTATGAAGATCAATTAAATGGAATAAAGTTACCAATACCAAATGTTAAAGGACAATTTCAATTAGAAAACATCTCAACTGCTATTGCAACGTTAAGAACTATAAAAGATTTTTATATAAAAGATGAACACATTCAACAAGGAATTACTAAAATAAATAGTATTGCAAGATTACAGGAAATTAAATCAGGTAAACTTAAAGAACTTGCAAAAGATCACCAACTTTTTGTTGATGGTTCTCATAATCCTTTAGGAGCAAAAGTATTAAATGAATACTTAGAAAGTTTAAATTGTAACAAACATATCATCTTAGGAATGATGTCTAATAAAGATCATAATGAATACATGAGTTATTTTAAGGATGTCAAAACCTTGACCACCATAGATATTCCTAATCAACCAAACTCCATTAAAGGAAAAGAGCTTAAAGATAAGCTAAATAGCTTCAAAAATATCGAATACAAAGAGAGTGTAGAGGAAGCTATTAGGTCAATTCCGGTCAAGGAAAACGATATTATCCTAATTACTGGATCACTTTATCTTGCTGGGGAAGTATTGAATTTAAATTAGATATTTTTATCTAAAAACTCTTTCATGTGGCTTTCAGGAACTCCACCAACTTTTCTATCTACTTCAACACCTTTTTTGTAGATAATAACTGTCGGCACACCTCTAATTCCTGCAGCACTTCCAGTATTAATTCCACCATCTTCGATGTCTGCGTAATAGAAACCAGCTTTATCTTTATATTCGTCTGAAAGCTTAGTCATTACAGGAACAAGAGCCTTACATGGTCCACACCAAGCAGCACTGAACTGGATAACTGAAATATCTTCGTTTTTTATTTTACTATCAAAATCGTCGTCTTTAAAATCATTAAGCATATTACTGATATAATTGATTCAATTGATTATTCAATGGGCAAAAATAGATTTTTTTGATTTATTAAATTATGCGTCTGAATACTTTTGCTCTAGATTCATCACATAATCATTAATTCCATCAAGAAATTTAAGCTTTTCATCTACAGTTTTAAATGAAAACAACTTATCTTCATTTTCTCTAATCTCATCACACTCTGAATAAAAAGCAGAAATTGTCCACCATTTCTCCTTATTAGTACTCAATATTCTTGAAGCTATACGTCGTTTTATTTTTTTATGAATTTCTTTTGGTAGAATTTCAGGTGCCTCATTAAATATCAATCCATGACCAAAAGTAACCAATCTTTCATCTTCAAATTTATCTAATAGTGCAAACTTTTCTTTCCAATCCACTGTATGAAATTTAGGAAATAAAGCTTGATCTTTAGCAGAGGTAAATCCTCCAGAATAAATAGACTCTTCTGGCTCTATATCTTCTTGTGAAGAGGTTTCCATTTTCTCTTCAGCAGCTTCTCTTAAAATATTACAAATATCTTGTGAAAACTTTTCATTAGATTTGACTAATTCTGCTCTTTTTTTAATCAAATTTGGATCAAGTTTACTATAAGGCTCTACTTTCGTTCCAAAACTTGAATCTAAAATTATTGGAGCTTTATTTGATCTAATAGTTCTTAAAAACTTAGGAGATTTTTTCATCTCTTTTTTTAAATCTTCATAGTTTAATTTTTGAATGGCCTCAATATCAACTCTAAGATCTACTGCTTGACCCCATTTATAAACTGGATGCATGCAAGCATTAGGGTGAAGTGGTGCACATAAATACAATCGACTTGTTCCATAAAAATACTCATTTAATGTAAATATTTTTTCTTGCTTAACCATGTTCTCAACAATTACTTTGCTACTTGTTTTAAAATATTCTTGCCAAAGTGTTGGTTGTTTTTGTTTAATTAAATCTAAAACTTTAACGGTAAGCTCTGTATCAAATAATGCAGAGTGAGCTCCAGCAGATTCAAATCCATTTAACCTCGCTAAAGACTCTAGCTTCATTGACTTATTTCCCTTGGGATTTAATTCTGTCTTTAAAACATCATCATCGATTGCAAATGCTGCTCTAACTATATTTAAAGCATCATGACGAACATTACCCTCAGTATTTGTCAAATAAGGCTTTCTTAAAGATTTAAAAAATTCTTTTCTAATTACCTCATCATCAAAATTAATACTTGAATAACCTAGAAATGTTGCAGGTGACCATTCTCTAAATTTTTGCTCAACTTGGGTTAACATTTCGTAGTGACTTAAATTACCCTTAGTTAATAAATCTACATTAGATTTATTAATACAAAGTGCAGTAGCACTTGGAACTCTATCCTGAGGTAGTCTACATCTTGCTTGAAAACGCTCTAATTCTTTGAAGTTTTCGTCTAATAATATTCCACCTATTTCAATAATAGTTGCCCAATCTGTTTGTGCAGAGTCTGTTTCAATATCCCATACTACGTAATTCAATTTGCTCTCCTTTGTGCATAAAATTGTTCAACTTTTTCTAAAAATTTATTTTGATAATCTTTTAATCTGTCACCATCTATTAAAAACCTTTGAAACATATTGTCTTTTGTGCAAAGCAAAATAACAGCTTGGGTAATATTAGATCCATGTACAGTGTTATGAGCTAAAGCATAAGCACTACATTGCAAATAATAATCATCAATCCATTCATCTTTTTTTGGCTTATTACTTTGTTTAAAATCAATTATGGTTTCTTTATTTTCATAGACGCCCACACAGTCTGCGGCTCCTGCATATTTTCCTGGATAATATAATGTTGCCTCACAACCCCAAATCTCATCCAATTTATTTCTTAAACCATTTTCAATAATCTGATCAGCCATCATTCGTTCTCTAGTATTGTCCCCCAGTAAATCTAAATTTAACTTACCCAGTAAAAATTTTTCCAAATATTCATGCATTGAGCTTCCTCTACTGCTTGCTTCACGTGTGATAATTTCAGCTTGCTTTTGACCCACTCTTTGCTTCCAAGCTTGAAGAGATGCTTTTTTTTCCTCAGACTCAGTTGCTTTTAATATTGTTGTAACCGATGGCAAGCGTTCTTCATTTACAGAGTAATGCCTCGAGCCATCTACTATTGATCTAGTTGATTTTGGATAAATATATTTATTATTCCACTCCATGTGATTTCTTATATTCGCTATTTTAGAAAAAAAGAAATTAATTATTTGCTTGTTTTGAACGATCAATAAATTTTTCTACATTTTCTGTTTGGACTGCTTTTTCAAGTTGTTCAGGATCTTTAATACTTTCAAGTGTTCTAGTAATTGATCTTGCGTCTGTTCCAAACTTATCTACGACAGACATGGCCTCTTCTAATTTTTTTCTAAGAGAAACTATATTTTCAAAATGTTTCCCAAATCTTGATGTTATTGTTTTTAAGTGATTATAAATTTCGGTAGCACCTTTTTGAACTTTCAAAGATTGAAAACCCATGTGAAGAGATTGCAAGTAAGCTGAAAGAGTATTAGGGCCACAGATTACAACCTTATGTTTTTTCATTAATTCTTGAGTTAATAGCTCTTTAGTACTTGGATCTTGGTATTCAGTTAATTCTTTATATAAACTTTCTGTTGGTGCATACACAATTGCAAAATCTGTAGTTTTTGGTGGTACAATATATTTTTCATTAACACTTTTAGCTTTAGCTTTAAAAGCAGTGGCTAATTTTGTTCTAGCATCTGCAACAGCTTTTTTGTCTTGCGCGTCATGACCATCGGTAATTGCTTTAAATTTTTCTACTGGAAAATGGCTATCCACAGGAACTAAAACATCTCCTTGAAGTTTGATTGCAAATTCAACATTTTCACCGGTATCTTCCTTCATCTTAACATTAGTCATGAATTGTGAGGCAGGTAGTAAATCCTTGATTAAAGCATCTAAGCTAAACTCCGCAAGGGTTCCATATTTTTTAACTCCCGCTAAAATCTTAGTGATCCCCTCTTGGCTTTGATTTAATAATTGTACTTGTTGGTTAAAATTTCCAACTTTTTCGTCTACTTTGGTTAAGGCCTCTGTCATGTCTTTAGTAACTCCAGTAGATAAATTGTTAAATGAAGTCGACATTGAACCAAGTGACGTATTGATAGTATTATTCAAAGTATCTTTTAAATTCTGTATTTCAGTCTTTAAGCTAGCAATCTCCTCGGCTTCCTTATTTTCATTATCATCCTTTGGTTTAGATTTTAGATTTAGATAAAGAATTGACGAAGCAATTCCTACCAATAACACTAATAAAACAACTAAAATTATATCCATGATTCTAATAATTTATTTTATAGTAAAAATATGATTAATATATTTAATTATTAAAAACTTATCTCATGGAATTATTCTTAATATTAAAAATTATATTTGTCATAGGAGTGGTAATCACAATTTATGCTGTTGCCAGAAACCTTGATATTATTAAGATTATTCTAATTTACTGGAAAGATTTAATTCTTAGAAAGTAGTTTAACTAATTTTTTAACTTCAGGTTTTTTTAAAGATGATCTTGATATCATTAAACACGCCTCTGATTTTAATATTTCTCCATCCTTTAAAACACGAAGATTGTTAGCTTTTAAAGTCTCGCCAGTTGAAGTTATATCAGTGATAATTTCACTAGATCCTGTGAAAGGATAAGCCTCCGTGGCTCCAAGAGAGCTTACTAATTTAAATTGAGTAACCCCTTTTGAAAATAAAAATTCTCTGGTTAAATTTGGATATTTGGTTGCAACTCTTAATCTTTTTTTCTTTTTATCTTTAAACTCAAATGCAATTTCCTCTAAATCTGCAACTGTTTGAACATCTATCCAAGGGTCAGGAATTGCAACAACTAAAGTTGCTTTTCCAAAATCATATCTTTTAGATACATTGATTTTATTTTGAATATTTACTTCACTCTCTTTTAATAAATCATATCCAGAAAAACCAAGGTCTAATGAGCCATCTCCAAGTCTTTCAACTATTTCTCTTGCATGGAGATATAAAACTTTAACATTTTTTAATTGTTTAATAGAGCCTAATAAGTCTCTTTCACCTCGTTCAGATACCAAGTTTAGTTTATTTTTTTTAAATATTTTTAAAATATCTTTTCTAAGTCTACCTTTGCTTGGAATTCCAATATTAATCATATCTTTTGTCATTAGTAATTTAAGTTTAAAGCAGCTCCAACTGCGGCTACTTGATTTTTGGCCCCAAGATCTGAAATTAATTTATCATATCTTCCGCCATTAATTATGTTTCTGTTTTTTGATTTAAACTTGATATCAATTTTAAATACCATGCCTGTGTAATATTCTAATTGTCTTCCAAATGAAGCTGAGAATATAACATTTAATTTTGAAATTTTATTTTCAGAGATTGGAAAATATTTCTGATCAACTATTAAATTAATCTTATTCTTTTTAAAAAACTTATTTAGTTCACTTGCAGCTTTATTAATTGGGTATTTAATTTTTAAAAACTCCTTAATAATCTTTGATACATTTTCACCTTTTTTTGCTCCTCTTGGATCTCTAATTTTATTATCAAATCTTTTTAAAATTTCATTAATTGATCTTCCTGCTATAATTTTAGATAGATCTTCTTTTAACATTTTAAAATATCGTTTTTTATCAATCTCAACGATAGTTGGATCTACATCTGAATTAGTCTCTAATCTTTTTAATAAATCATTAAAATATTTCTCTCTCCAAAAATGTCTTGATAATCTTAACTTCCAACGTTTTGGAATATCTAGTTTTGAAATTAACAAATTAAAGATTTCAACATTTCCAATGGTTAGTGTGCCTGATGTATATTTAATATTTTGAAGTGATTTTAAAGAGGTATTGATAATTTCTTTATCATCATTCTTTTCATCTTTTGATCCAATGATTTCAAATCCAACTTGGTCTCTAATAATAGAGTCTTTTTTATTTTGTGACTTTCGGTAAGCCTGACCACTATAAAAAATTTTTTCTTTTCCTTTTAAATTGTTCTCTAAATATCTAAGACATGAGACAATAGTTAAGTCAGGTCTAAGACAAAGCTCACTTCCGTTTTGATCAATAAAAGAAAATATAAATTTTCTAAAGTTTTCACCTGATCTTTGAACAATATGGTTGGCTTCAATTACTGAAGGTAAATCAATATACCTAAATCCTTTAGATTTGACCGATCTAAGGATATTTTCAGATAAGTTTTTTGATTTCATTAATTAAATCAGCTTTTGGAATTGTTTGATTATTTTCACCCTTAACGCCTTTAAGGTTTTTAATAGTAACTGTGTTATCGTTAAATTCATTTTCTCCGCAAATAACAGCAACCGTTAACTGACGTTTATTTGCTAAATCAAGTTGTTTGCCTAGGTTTTTTTTAGTGTTCAAAAAAACTTCAGCGTTAATATTACTATCTCTTAATTGATCCACTAATTCATAATAATTTTTCAAATATTTTTGATCCATGACACAAACTAAAACTGGTTTTTGATCTTCAACTTCAATTTGATCTAATTGCATTAAAGCAAACAATAATCTATCTACACCAAAGCTTATTCCTGTTCCTGGAATATCAACACCTCTAAATCTAGAAATCAATTTCGCATAAGCTCCACCTGAACATATACTTCCAATATCTACTTCTTTTCCTTTGTTATTGGTGACTTTGAAATTTAAATTAGTCTCTACAATAAAGTCTGAATAATAAGCAAGACCTCTAACAATTGTAAAATTAGTCTTAACTTGATTTAAATTTGATCCATATCCCAATACCTCAAAAACATCCTCAAGCTCACTTATTCCTTCTTGAGATAAAGGATTTTTTAAAGTTTCTTTCAATTGTTTTAAGTCTTTAATCTTTAAAAAATTTAATATTTGTGCAGCTTGATCATCGGATAGATCAGCTCCTTTAGTAATAGCACCACTTTGATCTTTTCTTTCTTTTTTAAGAAGGTCTTCAACTCCTTTTAAACCAAATCCAGGCTTATCTAATTTATCAATCGCTCGAATAACCTTAATTTGTTTTTCTTCAGAAATTTTTAATTCATTAATTAATCCTTGAACTATTTTTCTATTACTTACATTGATAGTGAATTGATCTTTGTTTAATCCACAATCTGACAACGTACTTGAAATTAAATTACAAAGTTCAGCGTTCGCTTGAGCAGGATTAACATTTCCAACGATATCAAAGTCGGCTTGCATAAATTCTCTGTAACGACCATTTCCGGCTTTTTCGTTACGAAATACATTTTGAATTGCATATCTTTTAAATATTGAAGGTAGCTCTTGATTGTTTTGAGCAACAAATCTTGCTAATGGACTGGATAAATCGTATCGAAGTGTAATGCTTTTTTCACCATCTTGAAATGAGAATACATCAGACATAGGATTACTATCGTCTTCTGCAAGAAAAGATCCTATATTTTCACTAATTTCAAACGAAGGGGTTTCAAGAGCCTCTGCTCCAAACTTAATAAAATTATTCTCAATTGCTTTTAATAGCTTTTTTTTGAGAAGAAGCTTTTTATCCCAACGATCTTCAAAACCTGAAGGTAATACAGGTACTAATTTATTTTCTTTATTCATTTTTTGGTACCCGGGCTGAGAATCGAACTCAAACTTAAAGTTCCACAAACTTTCGTGCTAACCGTTACACCACCCAGGCATTCCTTGTTTTTATATTATTTTTGTGTGGATTTAAAATTATATTATAAATAAATAGCCTACAGGCTATGGAAACAGATTCTATGAGTGCTTCTTGAGGTCTTTCTGTATGTAATATTTATAATCATGGGCAGTCTTTTAGACAATAATTGTCATTATTCAAGTAAAAATAAAAAGGACATAAATCTATTTATAGATTTAACGCCCTTTAAAATATTTGAGAATTAGTCTATTTTTTTTAGATTAACAGCAGAAGGACCTTTTGGACCATCCTCTAATGAAAACTCTAATTTATCACCTTCATTTAGATATCTCATACCAGCTTCTTTAACAGCTGACGCATGGACAAAGGCATCTTTTTCCTTGTCATCTCTTTCGATGAAACCATAGCCTTTTTTACCATTATACCATTTAATTTTACCAGTTAGTGTACTCATCTTATTTCTCAGTCTTTATGTTGTTTATTATTACATAAAGCTAATTTGATTTTTTAATTATTTCAAGATGAAAAGTTAGTGATGGTGCCTCGGGAAGGATTCGCACCTCCGACACAAGCCTTTTCAGGGCTCTGCTCTACTCCTGAGCTACCGAGGCAAAAATTAACCTCTAAAGATTATTCTACCTTTTGTAAGGTCATAAGGTGTCATCTCAACTGTCACGTTATCGCCTTGCAATACTCTAATTCTGTTTTTTCTCAACTTACCAGCCGTATGAGCAGTAACAGTATGCCCATTCTCTAGCTTAACTCTAAACATTGCATTTGGAAGTAAGTCCATGACCTTTCCTTTAAATTCAAGCAAATCTTGTTTAGACAATTTTATTTTCTCCTAATTCTTTTTTTTACAGATTGAGCGTGTCCTGCTAATCCTTCGTAATTTGCAAGTGTTATAACTGAAGGACCAAGACTTTCAATACCCTTTTTAGATAAGTTTATATAGGAAATCCGTTTATAAAATTCATTTACACTTACTCCACTTGAATATTTTGCTGAACCATTTGTTGGTAATATGTGGTTAGATCCAACATTATAGTCGGTCATTGCCATAACAGCATATTTTCCTAAGCAAACAGATCCCGAACTTTTAATTTTTGGTACAAATGAATTATAATTTTTAACATTTAGCTCCAAATGCTCAGGTGCTATTTTATTCACAACCTCAATTATTTTCTTATCTGAACTAATATGCATTAAAATTCCATTACTTGATAAGCTTTTTCTTGCAATAGAAGATCTTGAAATTTCCTTTAATTGTTTAACAATTTCATTTTGAACTTTATCTATTAAAGATTTATCTTTTGAAATTAAAATACATTGTGCAAGATTATCATGTTCTGCTTGTCCTATTAAATCACTTGCAACCCATTCTGGATTTGAAAATTTATCACAGACAATAGTTACTTCTGAAGGGCCTGCTGTCATTCCTTCAATTCCAACATCACCAAAAACTTCTTTTTTAGCAGCAGCAACATAAGCATTTCCAGGGCCTACTATTTTATTAACTTTATTTATTTTCTTTGTTCCATAAGCTACAGCTGCAATCGCTGAAGGGCCACCAATTGAATAAATCTCTTTAATTTTACACTTACGTGCTGCATATAATACTGCTGAATTTTGTTTTCCTTTAAATCCAGGATTAATCATCACAACTCTTTTAACTCCTGCAACAATTGCTGGAATTGCATTCATTAAAACACTGGATGGATATGAAGCTGTTGAACCAGGTACATAAATTGCAACAGATTCTAGAGGTATATATTTATACTGAAGTTTATTTTTATATTTATCAACGTAAGATATATTTTTAAATTTTTGAAGTGAGTGAAATTTATAAATTCTATTGTAAGCAATATCAATTGCTTGCTTCACTTTTTTATCTAGTGATTTTATTGAATTAGCAATCTGTTTTTGGGAAGGAACAATTATAGTGTTTTGATTAAATTTCTTTTCATATTTTACTAAAGCTTTATCTCCAGTTTTTCTGACATCTTTAATAATACTTAAAACCGAAACTGAATTTGATTGTACTTTTTTCTTTCTTTGTAAAAGCAAACTATCTAATTTTTTATCAAAATTTTTATTATTACTATTTAATATTTTCATTAGTCTTTAATCTCACTTTGATCCTCTAGTCTTACTTCAATTGTTTCGGTAGTCAAAGCAATGTGGGCATTATTGCTAAAAATTAAATTAATTTCGTAATCTTCATTATTTTTTAAATAATCTATTGCTATTAATTCTAAAACTAAATCTTCATTTTTTTGATCTATATTTTTAGATTTAACTTTATCTACACAATCAAACCTACAAATGCTGTTAATTTTCTTATCTTCCTGATCAGTTTCAATTTTGGTTCTCTCAATTGATAATAAAAAAACTTTATTTTCTGCTAGATATTTTATGTCTGAAACTTTAATCTTTGCTCCAGCAGTACATGCTGAAATCATTTGTAAACCTTCATTATCTGAAGCTATAATTTTTGCTAAATATTTCTTATCCATTAATTCACTCTTCTAATTTTTGCTCCAACTTTTTTTAATTTCTTTTCTAAGTTTTCATATCCACGATCAAGATGGTAAATTCTATTAATCACTGATTTCCCTTTAGCAGTTAAAGCTGCCAGAATTAATGATACAGAAGCTCTTAAATCTGTTGCCATCAATTCAGCTGCTTCAAAATTAATGTTACCAGTAACTTTTGCCTTTCTGCCATCTGTTGAGATTTTAGCACCCATTCGATTTAACTCAGCAACATGCATAAACCTGTTTTCAAAAATATCCTCTTTAATTACCGATTGTTTGTTAGCTTTGCATAATAATACCATCATTTGAGCCTGTAAATCAGTTGGGAAACCCGGATATGGTGCTGTCTTGATATTCATACTTTTAATCTTTTTATTTCCTATAATATGAATCTCATCTTTTTTAACTCTGATTTTTGCACCTATTTTTTTTAAAATATCTATTTCTGCTTGAATAGTTTTGGGAATAATATTTTTTATCTTTAAATTTCCCTCTGTTACAGCCGCAGCAACTAAATAAGTTCCAGCCTCTATTCTATCAAACATTATTGGATATATAGTTTCTTTAACTTCTAATATCCCTTCAATTTTAACTGAACGCTTACTAACCCATTTGATATTACACCCCATGCTTATCAAAAAATTTACCAAATCTTTTATTTCAGGCTCAATTGCACAGTTACTTAAAACGGTAGTACCTTTTGCAAAACTTGCTGCAATTATTAAATTTTCAGTAGCACCTACTGATATTTTTGGAAATCGAATTTTACTACCAATTAATCCCTTAGGGGCTGTGGCATGTACATATCCTTGGACAATTTTATATTTAACTCCTAACTTTGATAAAGCGTCCAAATGTATATCAACAGGTCTAGTACCTATCGCACAACCGCCAGGTAAGGATACTTTAGCTTTACCCAATTTTGCAAGTAAAGGCCCAAGCACTAAAATTCCTGCCCTCATAGTTTTAACCAAGCTATAAGAGGCAAAACTTTTTATTTGTTTTTTATTATCAATAATTAGATTATTTTTATTAAAGTTAATTTTAGACCCTAACGATTGCAATAAACTAACCATCGTCTCAATATCTTTTACTCTGGGTAAATTTTTTAAGTAAATTTTTTTTCTTGATAATAAAGTTGCTGCTAAAATTGGAAGAGATGCATTTTTTGAACCTGATATTTTTATTTGTCCTTTGAGCTTATTTGCCCCAAAAACTTCGAGTTTTTGCATAGTTAAACTTTGGGTAACGTTACCCCAGTTTGGCCCATATACTTTCCGTTACGATCAGCATATGTTACTTCTGGTTTCTCATTTCCCTTTAAAAAAATAAATTGCGCAACACCTTCATTAGCATATATTTTCGCGGGCAAAGGTGTGGTGTTAGAAAATTCTAGTGTTACATAACCTTCCCAACCTGGTTCTAAAGGCGTAACATTTACAATAATTCCACACCTTGCATATGTAGATTTTCCTAAACAAATAACCAACACATCGTCTGGAATTTTGAATTTTTCAACTGTTCTTGCTAAAACGAATGAATTTGGTGGAATAATACATTCTGATACATTTTTTGTAACAAAGTTTGTTGGTTTAAAATTTTTTGGATCTACGATTTCTGAATTTACATTAGTAAAAATCTTAAACTCATCAGAAACTCTAGCATCATAACCAAATGATGATAGTCCATAAGAAATACTATTTCCTCTGACTTGTTTTTCTTCAAAAGGAGAAATCATGTCTTCTTCTTTGGACATCTTTCTTATCCACTTATCTGATAATACTGACATTATTTAGTTTTCTTTTTTGTTTTCTTTTGAAAAAGTTTTCTTTTTTTTAGGTTTTTTCTAAGAGCTAAGCTTAGACGCTCATTTTTTTCTTTAGAATTCATTCTTTATCTGGGTTAGTGAGAAAATCTAAAGTGATAGGCTTAGAGGCATCTAACGTTTTAGGCTTTACCTCTTCTTCTTTGGGTCCCTCTTTAGCTAAACGTTTTGCTTTTTTTTCTGCAAGCTTCTTTTCTCTTTTAGCTTGCTTCTCCATAAGCTTATTTCCTTTAGTGGATTTATAATCGTAATGAATTCCCATAAAATTTTCCTCAAATAGATATAAAGCAAATTCATCAAAAAATTAAGGCAATATTTTGAAAAAAATGCTTTATTATCAATAAATATTATTTTGTTAATAAGCTCCTATAGATAAATGGCATATCAAGTCATTGGTAATGACTAATTCCCTGGTCAGTACAGGGTGGGAGCACCATAATTAATTTTTGTAGAAAAGTTTTCTTAAAAAAATTGATAATATAATTAATCCAAAAAAAGCTAGGATGGGTAAATAGATATCTGCTGAAAAAATAATATCTGTTATTCTGGGAACTTCTGAATTTTGATCAATAACTTTTTCTAAACCGCTACCAATAGAAACAGCTAAGAAAATTTGAGGTATAATTCCAATCAATGTTGCAAAGAAAAAATTATTTACTTTTACATTAAAAAGTGTCGGCAAAAGACAACTTAACTGCCAAGGTATTCCTCCTATAAAACGATAAATTAATAAATAAATAAATTCTGATTTTTTAAATTTTTGTTCAAGATTTATGAATTTATTTAAAAATTTTTCTCTTATAAATTCTTTTAAAAAATAATTGCCAAATAAATATATAAAAGTTGCACCAATGCTTAATCCTAGAACAACAAGAATTGTTCCGACCCATTTTCCAAAAATAAATCCACCCATCAGTGCAACAGGTGATCCAAATCCTAAAAATGGGAATACCCATAAAATTGTAAGTCCCAAAAAGATTATTGATAACAAAAATAAATTAGAATTTTTAAGTTCAAAAAAATATGATCTATTTTCTCTAATAAAATCATAAGAAGTTAATTCCTGAAGGCTAAATTTTGAAAAGAAAAAATATAGAAATAAGCAAATAGCTGTTAGATAAAATAATCCTATAAATAATTTAATTTTTTTAGCTTTTTCCATTAAATACTATGTTAATTTTATAATCTTCTATTTGCTATTTATATATTTAGTTACTATAAAGGGCGAAAATTAATAAATTTTAACCACATTTTATGAAGCGAACATATCAGCCATCTAACGTTAAACGAGCCAGAAAACATGGTTTTAGATCAAAAATGAAGACTAAGGGTGGACAAAAACTTTTAGCTAGAAGAAGAGCAAGAGGAAGAAAATCGTTAACTGTATCAGTCTAGATAAATGAAAAGCAAAATACTTGCTCTTTCAAAAAACGAAGAATTCAAAAATCTATTAAAACAAAAAAAAATTTCTAACAAATACGTTACAATTTTTTTTGGCAAACTAGCTAACAAAGATGACAACAAACTTAATATTAGTTTTGTCACTAAAAAGAAAATTGGTAATGCGGTAAAAAGAAATAAAATTAAACGTAGATTAAGAAATATTGTTAATGAAGCAGTTAAAAAAGTAACATTAAAATTTAACTATTCATATCTTGTTATTGCTAAGTCAACTATGTTAAACAATGAGTACAAAAATATAAAAGAAACTCTATTTCAGGATTTAGAAAAAATTAAATAATGAACATTTTCACAAATATTTTAATTAAATTTATAAAAGGTTACAAATTCCTAATTAGTCCACTACTTGGTCAATCATGCAGATATTTACCAACTTGTTCAGAATACAGTATCGAGGCTTTAAAAGAATTTGGTATAATTAAAGGAGGTTTCATGAGTTTGAAAAGAATTTTATCCTGCCATCCAATAAAGTTTTTAGGAGGTGGAGATGGTTTTGATCCAATTAAAAAAGAAATGAAAGCAAAAAAATAATGGATACTAAAAATGTAATTGCAGCTATTTCTTTATCGGCAGCTGTAATTATTCTGTATTCGCTATTTTTTGCCCCACCACCAATTACTAAGGAACAATTGGCAGAGAAAAATAAAACTGAGCAAAATACAGATGCGCCAAGTTTAGACCAAAAAGAAACAGTAACTGAGATAACAAGAGAAGAGGCTTTAAACCAAAGTAAAAGAATTCAATTCGAAAACCAAAATATAGTTGGTTCAATTTCTTTAAAAGGTGCTGCAATCGATGACTTAACTTTTAAAGAATATAATATCGCTTTAGAAAGTGATGAGAAAGTTAAGCTTTTATCACCAAGAAATACTAAAGATGGGTACTTAATAGAAAGTGGATTTATAACTACAGATAAAAATATTGATATTCCAAATTCGAATTCAGTATGGTCTGTATCAGGAAATAATAAACTAACCAACCAATCTCCTATTAAATTATCCTGGACTAATAATCAGGGAATTACTTTTGAAAAAGAGATAACCTTAGATGATAAATTTTTATTCTCAGTTAAACAAAAAGTAATCAATTCTACAAACAAAGAGTATGATTTCTACTCGTATGGACAAATTATTAGAAAGCAAATTCCTGATATATCAAATTTTTATATCCTTCATGAGGGACTTTTGGCAACCTTAGATGATGAGCTGATTGAGGAAGATTATGATGATATACAAGAAGAAAAATTTTCAAAAACCTCACAAAAAGGATGGCTTGGAATTTCTGATAAATTTTGGATCACTTCATTAATACCCCCAAGTGGTAAAGAATTTAAAACTACGTTTGACTACAAAGATAAATTTAGAGCAAATTTTGTAGGAACTGAGCCTCTTGAACTAAAAGGAAATTCTAGCATAGAGGATACAATGCAAATAATTGTTGCAGCAAAAAGAGTAGATGTAATTGATGGTTATGCAGAATCTTTAAATATAGATAAATTTGATTTAGCAATTGATTGGGGTTTTTTATATTTTATCACTAAACCTTTATTTTATGGGATAGATTACTTTTTTAAATTACTTGGAAACTATGGTCTCGCAATCATTGCAATAACGATTTGTATTCGGCTTGCTTTCTTCCCACTTGCAAACTTTTCATTTAGAAGCATGGCAAAAATGAAAGCTCTCCAACCTGAAATGGTGAGACTTAAAGATCTACATAAAGATGATAAAATGAAATTACAGCAAGAAATGATGGCACTATATAAAAAAGAAAAAGTAAATCCTATGTCCGGCTGTTTACCTATACTAGTTCAAATTCCAGTATTTTTTGCATTATATAAAGTATTATTTGTAACAATTGAAATGAGACAAATGCCATTTTTTGGATGGATACAAGATTTATCCGAAAGAGATCCTACATCACTCTTCAATTTATTTGGCTTATTGCCTTATGATGTTCCTTCATTTTTAATGATTGGCGCTTGGCCTATTGCAATGGGTGTATCAATGTTTATTCAGCAAAAACTTAATCCTGCTCCAACAGATCCCATGCAGGCAAAAATATTTATGTTCTTTCCACTTTTCCTAACAGTAATACTGGCACCATTCCCTGCAGGATTAGTAATTTACTGGACTGTTAATAATATTTTAACAATGGCGCAACAAGTATTCATTATGAAAAGAACTACTATTAAAACAACCACTTAATGTTCGAAGTCAAAGAAGAAGAGTTAAAAAAAATCCTACCATCTGATGGTCCCTCAATTGATGAAGTAAAAAAGTATCTTGAGAAGTATAATGATGAATACATTGTTATTAAGTGTGGTGGAAGTGTTTTAGTCGATCAAAACTTATTCAATATTTTTATAAAAGATATTACAACATTAAATAAGTTAGGTTTCATTCCTATAATTGTTCATGGTGGAGGCAAAAGAATAAGTAACAAATTAAATGAATTAGGAATTAATAGTGAATTTATAAAAGGACTTCGGATTACAGGAAAAGAAACAATTGGAGTAGTCGAGAAAGTTTTAATAGAATTTAATCAAGAAATAGTTGAGGCCCTTAAAAAACAATCATGCAATAGTGATTCAATTAACTCTAAAAAAAATAATATCATTAGTGTGGTCAGAGAAAATGATGAATTAGGATTTGTAGGATCACCAACTAAAATTGACAAAGCTATTATAGATAAAATTGTTAATGATAAAAAAGTTCCAGTAATTGCACCATTGGGCTTAGATGAAAATTACCAAACTTATAATATAAATGCAGACACAGCAGCTGGTTCGATTGCAAAAAAAATTGAAGCAAGAAGATTAATTATTATGAGTGATGTCGAAGGTGTACTAGATAATAATCAAAAACTAATTCCTGAAATTAATTCAACTTCAATTAAACAATTAATCGATAATGAAACCATTACTGGAGGAATGATCCCCAAAATTAATAATTGTTTGGACGTTGCAAGCAATGGCGTGAAAGGTGTTGTAATTATTGATGGTCGAAAAAACCATTCTATTCTTTTTGAACTATTGTCTGACAAAGGATCAGGAACCCTAATAAGACAATGAAAGATTTAATTGATATAAAATATTGGATATTTGACCTTGATAACACTCTTTATAGTGGTCAAACTCAGGTCTTTTCTGAAGTAGATAAAAAGATGTCTTCTTTTATCTCTGAAAAATTTAATGTTGATCTTGTAAAAGCAAAAGAAATACAAAAAAAATATTTTTATGAATATGGAACAACGCTCTCTGGTTTAATGAACCATGACAACATAGATCCACAAGAATTTTTAGAATTTGTACATGATATTGACATAAGTTGGTTGCCTAAGGACAAAATTTTAAGAGAAGAGCTTATTAAGATAAAAGAAAAGAAAATTATTTTTACTAATGGATCACATGCCCATGTTGAAAACGTTACAAAACAACTTGGTATTGATGGATTATTTGATGGAGCCTTTGATATCACAGATGCAAATTATGTTCCAAAACCACACTTAGATCCATATCAAAAATTGATCAAAAAATTTGATTTAGACCCAAATCAATCAATTTTAATTGAGGATATTGCTCACAATTTAGAGCAGGCTAAGAATTTAGGAATGAAAACTTGTTGGTTAGAAAATGAAGAGGCTTTTGCTAAAAAAGATTCGAACAAACCATACATAGATTACAAGATTAAGAACTTGCCTTCTTTTCTTCAAGAAATTAATATATTAAAAAATAATTAAATTAACTATCTAAATAAAAAATATGAGTGATATCCAAAAAATAATAAATGATGCGTGGGAAAATAGAGATAATGTAAACCAAAACTCTGAACAAGGCTTGAAAGATACAATCAATCAAATGATTGCTGATTTAGATAGTGGTAAAGTTAGAGTTGCAGAAAAAATTAATGGGGAGTGGGTTACTCATCAACACATTAAAAAAGCTATTATGCTTAGCTTTAGAATTTACCCAATGGAAAATTTAAATGGCCCTTATAGTAGCTGGTATGACAAAGCACATTTATTAAAAGGTAAAACAGCAGGTTGGACAAAAGAAGATCATGAGAAGGCTGGATTTAGAATGGTACCAAACTCTCCAGTAAGAAAAGGATCTTTTGTAGGAAAAAATGCAGTACTAATGCCATGTTATGTTAATATCGGAGCTTATATCGACGAGGGTACTATGATGGACACCTTCAGTCGTGCTGGTAGCTGTTGTCAAATAGGAAAGAATTGCCATATCTCAGCTGGAAGTGGAATTGGTGGAGTATTAGAACCTGCTCAAGCATTACCAACTGTTATTGAAGATAATTGTTTTATCGGAGCAATGTCAGAAGTTGTTGAAGGTGTTATCGTTGGCGAAGGATCTGTTCTAAGTATGGGAATGTACATAGGTCAATCTACAAAAATAGTGAATAGACAAACTGGAGAAATAACTTATGGGAAAATTCCTCCTTATTCAGTAGTTGTTCCTGGATCATTACCTGATAAAAATAATGCCTCTGCCCCATCTCTTTATTGTGCAGTTATTATTAAACAAGTTGATGAAAAAACAAGATCTAAGACTTCAGTTAATGATCTTCTAAGAGAATAGATTAATTATGACCTCAATTAATGAACTTCAATTAGCTAAGGAGCTAATTAAATTCCCATCTGTGACGCCTATTGATGCTGGAATAATGAAATTCTTAGAAAAGAAACTTAAAAAACTTGGATTTAAAACTAAAATTTTAGAGTTTAAAGACAAGAATAGCAAACCAGTAAAAAATCTTTACGCAAGACTTGGTAATCAAGGTCCAAATTTTTGTTACGCAGGTCATCTAGATGTTGTGCCTGCTGGAAATTTAAAAGAATGGACAGTAAACCCATTTAAACCCTCTGTTAAAAAAGGACATCTAATTGGAAGAGGTGCTAATGATATGAAAAGCTCGATTGCTGCATTTGTTTCGGCAGTAAGTAATTTTGTTGGAAATAAAAGAAAATTTAATGGCTCTATTAGTCTTTTAATTACAGGAGATGAAGAAGGAGCAGCAATCAATGGGACCAAAAAAGTAGTTGATTACTTAAGAAAGAAAAAAGAAAAAATAGATTTTTGCTTAGTAGGTGAACCTACTAATCCAAATAAATTAGGTGAAATGATTAAAATTGGTCGAAGAGGAAGTATGAATGGTAGACTTTCAATTATAGGTGTTCAAGGTCATGTAGCATATCCTCAAAGAGCAAATAATCCTTCCACAGCACTGGTACAAATTTTAAAGGAATTAAAAGAGATTAAATTTGATAATGGCACAAAAGATTTTCAACCTACAAATCTTGAAATTACTAAAATAGATATTGATAATTCTGCAGATAACGTAATTCCAGGCTTGGCTAATGCTAAATTCAATATTCGATTTAACAATAAACACACTTCAAGTTCAATAAAAAAGAAAATTGATAGAATTATAAAAAAAATAAGTAATAAAAATAAATCAAAATATAAAATTGATTATAGTGTTTCTGGGGAGGCGTTTCTTACAAAACCAAATAATACAACTTTTATGATTAGAGATATCATTAAAAAAATTACAAAAATTAAACCTCAATTGTCAACAACTGGCGGTACTTCTGATGCAAGATTTATTAGAAAAATAGCTCCATGTTTAGAATTTGGTTTAGTTGGTAAAACAATGCATAAAGTAGATGAGGCAGTTTCATTGTCAGACTTAAAAAAACTTACTTTGATTTACTCAAATATTTTACAAAATTATTTTAAGTGAAAACAGCTCTAGTTACCTCTGATACTTATCAAAATCATAATACAGGCGAAGGACATCCAGAAAAAATAGATAGGGTTACAGCTATTATTGATAACTTTAAAAAAATTAATAACCAAAAATTATTTTGGAAAAAACCAGTAAAATTTGATCAATCTTTTTTAATTAACACACATTCTTCTGAATATATTGATCTTGTAAGTAAATCATTTCCAGAAAATGGCTTAGCTTTTCTTGATGGAGACACGGTTGTCTCGCCCGGAAGTAAAGAGGCAACAAAAGATGCGGTGGGATCAATAATTACAGCTATAGATGGTGTTCAGCAGAAAGAATTTAAAAATGCTTTTTGTGCAGTAAGACCACCTGGGCATCATGCAGAAAAGGATAAGGCAATGGGATTTTGTATATATAACAATGTTGCAGTTGGTGCTAACTATCTAATTGAAAAATATAATTATAATAAAGTTGCAATTATTGATTTTGACGTTCATCACGGAAATGGTACTCAAGATATTTTTTATGATAATAAAAAAGTGTTATATATTTCAACACATCAATATCCTTACTATCCTGGATCTGGTTCTGAAAAGGAAACGGGTAAATTTAATAATATTTTAAATATACCACTTGAAGCTGGCACAACTGCTGAAGAATACTTAAACGCATATGAAAATGTTTTAAAAAAATTGAAAGAGTTTAAACCTGAATTTTTATTATTTTCTGCGGGTTTTGATGCCCATATTGATGATCCATTAGCGCAGCTAAAGTTAAGTTCAGAAGATTTTTATCATTTAACAAAAAGGACATTAGAAATTTCTAAATCAATGTGTAATGGTAAAGTAGTTTCAATTCTTGAAGGTGGTTATGACCTAAAAGCTCTTCAAGATAGCACTAAAAGACATGTGGATGCTTTGATAGAATTTAATTGATAATTCAAATATAAACTCTAAAAAACTTGTATGAAACCTTATAGAATTAAAAAGTCAGACATCGATAAAAAAGGTAGAGGTCTATACGCTACTAAAGATATTAAAGAAGGTACAAAAATAATAGATTATTTAGGTAAATTGATCACGAAAAAACAAACAGAAGAGTCTGATAAGTACGATAATAGCAAACCTATATATTTATTTACGGTCAATAAAAAATATGACCTTGATGGTGATTTTTCATGGAATACTGCAAGATTAATAAATCATTCATGTAGTAATAATTGTGACTATGATGGCAAAGGTTTAAAATTATGGGTGAAAGCAATACGAGATATTAAAAAAGGTGAAGAACTTACTTGTGATTACGGTTTCGGTTATGATGAAAATTACAAACAATTTCCGTGTAAATGTAAATCTAAAAATTGTTGTGGGTATATAGTAAGAGCAGAGTCAAGATGGCGAATTAATAAAAAATTTGCAATGAAAAACAAAGATAAATTAATAAATAACTCTCGTTAAAAAAAGACCTTCAGGTGGAGCTGGTGGAGCACAAAGAACTCTTTTTTTTGATTTAAAAACTTTATTAAATTTTTTTAAATCCCATTTTTTTTCACCTAAATATTTTAAACAACCCACCATAGATCTGACCTGTTGTTGTAAAAAAGATTGTGACTTAAATTCTATTTCTATTTTATTTTTTGATGATTTAATTTTTACTGATTTGATTGTTTTAATAGGACTTTTTGCATGGCAACTTGAAGATCTAAAAGTAGAATAATCGTTTGTCCCAACTAATTTCTTAGCTCCTTTTTTAATCAAATCTAAGTCCAATTGTTTTCTTACGTGCCATCCTCTCTTTTTTTCAATTACAGGAGCACTTATCTGATTAAAGATTATATATTTATAAATCCTTTGTTTTGCAGAAAATCTTGAATGGAATTTATTACTTCTTTTTCTTATTTTTTTAATAGCCACACCCTTATCATTTAAAAAATGATTAATTGATTTTAAAAACTTTGTTAAATCTATGATCTCATTTTTAATATCAAAATGACCAGACTGCTCAATTGCATGGACACCTGTATCCGTTCTACCTGAGCCATTTAAAATTATTTTTTCTTTTAGAAGTTTTGTGAGTTTTTCTTGAATAAGTCCTTGAATAGTCGATCCTTTTTTTTGAATTTGCCACCCTCTAAAATGTGTACCTACATATTCAATAAGTAATTGATACCTGGGCATTTATATAACTGCACCTTTTTTTATTTGCGAACCAAGCATAAATTCACCAATATTTTGAGGCTTTTTTCCTTGTCTTTGGATCTCTTTAATCTTTATTGTTTCCTTATCACCACAAACAACCTCTAAGTAATCAGAAACAATTTCTCCTGGCTTTCCAATTCCTTTACCAATTTCTGCTTTTAAAATTTTGTATCTTTCGCCGTTATATATAAAGAAAGCACCTGGCACAGGGTATAAACCATTTATTTTTCCTATAATCATTTTTGCTTCATCATTCCAGTTAATTTCACCTTCCGCTTTTTGAATTTTTAATGCGTATGTTGCTTTTGAATGATCTTGATCAATAAATTTTATTTTATCTTCTAAAATATTATCAACGTTATTCAGTATTTTTTCAGCTGCAATTAAAGATAATTTTTCAGCTACATCGCTAGCATTTAAATCATTTTCTAAATTTATTTTATAAGTATTGCAGACTGGGCCTGTATCAAGTTGTTCTGCTATCTTCATAACACTCACTCCAGTTTCTTTATCAAGATTCATTATTGATCTTTGTATGGGTGCTGCACCTCTCCATTTAGGCAAAATAGATGCATGGATATTAATAAATCCTTTTTTAGTTAAACTTAAAAATTCTTTAGGAATGATTTGTCCATAAGCAACAACTATTGCCAGATCAGCCTCTATACTTTTAAAGTAATCATATTCTTCGCTATTATCTTTTAAATATTTTGGAATTCTGAATTGTAAACTTAACGTTTCGGCAATCCCTTGTATGGGTGATTTATTAATTTTTTGTCCACGTTGTGATTTTTGAGGAGGTTGTGTATATACGTCTGATATTGGATAACCATTTTGATACAATGATTTTAAAATAGGCACAGCAAACATTGGGGTACCCATGAAAACTATCTTGTTTGCCATCAATTAAATAACTGCAGTATTCGATTTTAATTTAGATAGCTTTTTTATAATCATAGATTTTTTTAATTTTGATAAATAATCAATAAATAATATTCCCTCTAAATGATCCATTTCATGTTGAATACAAGTTGCAAGCAAACCTTCGGCTTTTAACAATTGTTTTTTCCCATTATAATCAAGATATTCTACCTCACATTTACTAGGTCTATCTATTTCTGCAAATTGTTCTGGCACAGATAAGCACCCTTCTTCATGTGTTTTTTTAATTGGATCTTTATTTACAATAACTGGATTGACAAAATATCTAGGTTCTTTTTTTTCATCTTTAGCTATATCCATTACAATAATTCTTTTTGGGATACCTATTTGAATTGCTGCAAGACCTATGCCATTGGCATCATACATTGTTTCCAACATATCATTCATTAGATCTTGTTCTTCTTTACCAACATTATCAACAGGTTTTGAAATCTGTCTAAGTATTTTATTTGGTTCGGTTATTATAGTTTTCACAGTCATTACAGATTATTTTATTATAATTTCTAGACTTTTAAAGGAAGAATTTTTAACAAAAGTTTATTCCTAATTAAATCAGTATTTAATTGGTTAAGAGTATTAATTATAAAATAAACTGTATCATCATCTATATCTTCAATTTTTTCTGGTCCAATAACTTCTATAATTCTGAGTAATGCTGCCCCAATTTCTTCATTATCAATCATTTTTTGAATATCTGAAGGCATCTCTGATTTATTAATTTTATATAAATTTTTATATTTTTTTGAAATTTCAATTCCATCTGATTTTAAAGCCTCAAGAAAAATTATATCTTTTTTGGATAGAGAGTATTTTTTATCTTTTTTTATCTTTTTCAAAAACTTATTTAAATCTTCTTCAATTTTTGATTTTGCATAATCTCCATTAAAGTAATTTATCAATTTAGATTGGTGTAATACTTTGTTGTTGTATTTGATTTTTTTATTAATGATTTTATCATTTGATATGTATTGTTTATAAAAAGTAGTAAAATTTGAAGGGATATCTACCTCATCAATCTCTTTTAACAATCTTTTAAGCTCTTCATCAAAAGCATTTCCAATACCCTCAGACTCAAAAATATCTTTTAAAATTTTTATTAGTTGTAGTTTTAGTTTTGGCTCTTCTGATAAAAGTAACCTTTGATATACTAATGCTTTGCCCTCGATAGAAGAAAGAGATTTATAAGACTCTTTTGTATTTAAAAACTGATTTATATTAAATTGAAATCTTAGGTAAAATTCAAATAATTTTTCTTCTGAATAATTTTTATCATGTGTAGCTCTTTCAATGGTTGAGATTTTTTCTATGTCTGTAATTTCTACATCTTGAATTTTATATAATAAGTTGGATGATGATAAATACTTCCATATTAGCTTAGGAGTATCTTCATTTGGCTCATATGCAAATTCTGGATTTGTTCGATGAGCTAAATGAAAGTCTAAAATAGAATTTTCTGAAACATCCTTACTCGCTTCATCTAAATATCCAAATAAATAGTTAATCTTATTTTCATAATATTCATTTTCAAAACCTAGTTCTTTTTTTAAGTCTAAAATTAATTGAGCTTCCTCATTTTTTCCATAATTAATTAAACAGTATAAATTAAATCTTGATAAATACTCATTTTCTAGAGGTTCTTTAATTCTAGAAAAGATCTCACATGACTTCTTAACATCTGATTTAGATAAATATCTATCAACCATATATTTCATGAGCTCTGGATGTTGGTTCGAAATTTGATTCTTAATAAGATATTCTTCAATCAATTCTAAATCAGAATTTTTAATAAGCCATCTTGTCTTGAATTCAATAAACTCTTTATCTGTAATATTTTGATCTGGATAATAAGCATTTGTTAATAATGAAATATTTAAAATTTCAGAAGCGTCTTTTGAAAGATCATACCTATCAATATTTTTAAAAAGCTTCTTTAATGTTGAGCCATCAGAATTTGTCCACATGTCTATACTTAAGCCATAATCTTTTGGATCATACAAGCCTGCTATTTTTATTGTTTTGGAAGTTAAATCACTATCCAGCATTATAGAGTCTTGATTTTTATCAACTTGCATTTTGTAAATATTACTTTGAAATTTTTTTTCAGGATTTTCTGATGATAAGTTTTCTTCTGAAATAGTCTCTGTTTCTTGCTTATCTATATTCCAAATATCTACAGGTTTTTCTTCTGCAATTGAAAACAAGGGTAACAATAGAGAAATAATTATAATTGATAAATTTTTCTTATTTAACAATTTTAAAATTTTCATTTGGAATAATTTTTTCTATTTCTTTTTTTGGAGCTGGAAAATCAACCTTACTTATAAAAAAAGCAACTCCCAAAATAACTACAAGACTAATCACAATTTTAATAACTATTGCAATGATATTGGCTTTGCCTGAACTTGTATTTTGATTGAATTGCATATAGTTTTAATTAATTTCAAATTAAGACATATTTGTGTTTTTTCAATAAAGAAACTTATGAAATCAAAAGAAAATCTTGTTTTTTTAGGGATGATGGGATCTGGAAAGAGTTCTATTGGTTCACTAGTTGCAAAAAAATTAAAAGTTGAATTCATAGACGTAGATAAGGAGATTGAAAAAGAATTAGGTATATCGATATCAAAAATGTTTGAAACAAAAGGTGAAGATTATTTCAGAAAATATGAAGAAAAAATAACTCTTAGAGTACTAAAAACAAATTCAATTGTAGTATCTCTTGGTGGAGGGGCTTTTGTGAACAAGGTTATTAGAAAAGAAATTCTCAAAAACCATATTTCTTTTTGGCTAAACTGGAATGATGAAATATTATTAGAAAGAATTAAAAATAGCAAAAAAAGACCTCTCGCTTTCAATTCAACAGAAAATGAATTGATTGATTTAATAAAAAAACGGTCTAACATTTATTCTAAAGCATTATATGAAATTAAATGTGATAAAATGTCTAAAAGTGAAATTGTTAAAAAAGTTTTAAATAATTATGAAGCTCACTAAACTAAAAATTAATACCAAAACTAAGAAATATTCAATTATTATTGGTTCTAATTTAGTGGCCAATGTATCAAAAATTTTCAAAGAAAACTCAATTGATTTCAAACAATGTTTGCTCATTATTGATAAAAATATCTCTAAACAATTTATTTCTAAGATAAAAAAGTCTCTGCATACAAGAAAAATTTATGTTCATTTTTTTAAAGCTAATGAAATGAACAAGAATTTTGGTAGTGTAAATAAAATCTTAGACATCTTACTAGACAAAAATTTTTCAAGAGAAGATTGTGTTATATCTATCGGTGGAGGAATTACGGGTGATATAAGTGGTTTTGCAGCAAGTCTATTTAAAAGAGGATTAAAATTTATCAATATTCCAACTACTTTATTATCTCAGGTCGACTCATCGATTGGTGGAAAAACAGGGGTAAACTCTAAATATGGAAAAAACTTAATCGGAAGTTTTTATCAACCAAACTTAGTTATATCTGATGTTCAATTTTTAAAAACATTACCAAAAAGAGAATTAATTTGTGGATATGGTGAAATTTTAAAACATTCTTTAATAGCTAATAAAAGTTTTTATAATTTTTTAGATAAAAACAATGATAAAATTTTAAAACTTTCGTCTCCATTTGTTGAAAAAGCTATATATGAAAGTTGTAAAATAAAAAAAGATGTTGTGGAAAAAGATGAAAAAGAACAAGGGCTAAGAAAAATACTAAATTTTGGTCATACATTTGCACATGCCTATGAGGCTTCTTTAGGTTATTCAAAAAAACTTAACCATGGTGAAGCTGTAATACTTGGTATGAAAAGTGCATTAAATTTTAGCTTAAAAAATAGTTTGATTCAAAAAAAAGACTGTCATTCAATCTTAATGCATATTTCAAAGGCAAATTTGCCATCAAAAATAAAAAAATTTTTTAAAATTAGAGATTTAAATAAAATATTATCTTTTATGGCTAAGGATAAAAAAAATAATTCAAATAAAATCAATTTAGTTTTACTTAAAAAAATAGGACAGCCAATTATTAATAAAGAATATAAAAAAAATGATTTGTCTAAGTTTCTAAAAAGTGAATTAAGAAATTAATATTTGTATTGAGTGAATGTACTCTTTCAACTCTTTATCCAAAATTTTATAGATTTTTTTATTACTTTCAATTCGACTCAAGGCCTTCAATTCACTTGAAATTAAAGTAATTTTTAAATGATACCTGCCTTCTTGATTTCCAGAATGATTTTTATGAAGAAAAGACTTATCTTCTATTTTGATACTTCCAATATCAATTTGATCAGCAAGTTTCTTTTTTACAATTGCAATTAACTCATTTATATCCATATACTAAATCTATTATACATCATGAAAAATATTTGCGACTGGAATAATTGTAATGAAATTGGTGATTACAGAGCGCCTGTTGAAAAAGATAACAGTAAAAAATATAGAATGCTTTGTCTTGAACACGTAAAAGAGTTTAATAAAAATTGGAATTATTTTTCAGGAATGAATGATGATCAAGTTTTAGATTTCTTAAAATCAGATATGATTTGGCATAAACCCACTCAAAGCTTCAGCTCCTCTGATAATTTCTTTAAAGTTCTTTGGAATAACACCTTAAGAGATGAATTAGATAAAGATAAAATTAATGGTGACTATGATCATATGCGTCAATTTAAATTTAATCACAAAGATATTAAAGCCTTTGGTATATTGGGAATTTCTGTGGGATTGAAGTGGGTAAAAGTCCAAGATAAGTTCAAATTACTTGTTAAAAAATATCACCCAGATATAAATGCTGGTAACAAAAAATATGAAGAAAAACTTAAATTAATAACTTTAGCTTATACGCAGCTTAAAAATACTTATAGAGATAAAATTGACACCAAATCTTAATATTCAACCTGATATAAAAGTTTCATTAAAACAAACTTTCGGGATCGACTCAGAAATGGAAGTGGATGCCTTTTCAAAAAAAAATGAGTACGTTCCTGAAATAGACAAAAGTTACAAATTTGATAGAGACACAACAATGGCAATTATTTCTGGGTTTGCCTACAACAAAAGAGTGTTGGTTCAAGGGTATCATGGTACAGGAAAATCAACTCATATAGAGCAAATCGCTGCTAGGTTGAACTGGCCATGTATTCGTGTAAATTTAGATAGCCACGTTAGTAGAATAGATTTAATAGGAAAAGATGCAATAGTTCTTAAAGATGGAAAGCAGGTTACACAATTCAACGAGGGTATTTTGCCTTGGTCCATACAAAATCCAGTTGCTCTTGTTTTTGATGAGTATGATGCTGGTAGACCAGATGTCATGTTTGTAATTCAGAGAGTTTTGGAAGCAGAAGGTAATTTTACTCTTCTAGATAAAAATAAAGTTATCAAACAAAATAAATTTTTTAGATTGTTTGCTACATCTAATACTGTTGGATTAGGTGATACCACAGGTCTTTATCATGGTACTCAACAGATAAACCAGGGTCAAATGGATAGATGGAATATTGTAACAACGCTCAACTATCTGGGCCTTGAAAGAGAATTGGATATAGTTTTAGCAAAAAATAAAAATCTAAATAATGCAAAAGGTAAAGAAAAAGTTGCTAACATGATAAAAGTAGCTTCTTTGACAAGAAAAGGATTTATTGCAGGTGACATTTCAACAGTTATGAGTCCAAGAACTGTAATGCATTGGGCTGAAAACTCAGAGATTTTTAAAGATACAGGTTACGCTTTCAGAGTAACTTTCCTTAATAAGTGTGATGAAATTGAAAAAAATACTATCGCAGAATATTATCAAAGATGCTTTGGTGAAGAACTTCCTGAGTCGTTGATGAATATTCAGATTTAAATGAGTGATAGGATAGCTAGTTTAAAAGAAAAATTTAGAATTGCATTAACTTCAACAGCAAAAGTAATTTCAGATGATTTTGATTTTAAAGATAAATCATCAGAAAATGATAAGAAAAAAGATTTAAATTTAATTGAAATTGATAATCTAACTAAACCAAGTGATTTCATTAAATTACGTGCTGAAACTGACTCTTCCGCTTTAAAAAAAAAATTTTCCAGTGATACTATTTATAGAAAAAATCTACCATCTAATACATCCTCCAGATCTCTATACAATATAGCAGAAAAAATAAGGTATGAAGTATTAGGTGGCAAAATGCTTAAAGGAATTGAAAAAAATTTTCATCAAAATTATTCTCATATAATTAATACCAAAAGAAAAGATCAATTAAAAACAAAGGAAGATGTGCCTGTAACAGAAGCCTTCGAACTATATATGCTAAAAAACTTTCATCAAATAAAATTAAATCCATTGACAACAAAAATGTTAAATTTTTGGGAAAAAGACTTTGAACAATCAGTAGAAAAACACAAAAAATTTTTGGAAGATAATATAGAAAATCAAGAGAACTATAGCTCAAGATTTTCTCAAATTCTTGAAGAAATGGATATTTTTCAAAGTGAAGAGGATGAAGAAAAAAAAGAGGAGAATCAAGATCAAGAGCAAGATAATCCTTCAAATGATGATCAAGACAAAGATAAAGAAGATAATAAAGATGAGAATAATGATCAGGAAACTCAAGCCAGTCTAGATGCTGATTATAATGTTGATGAATTTAATCTAGATGAACAACTTTCAGATACTGAGTCAGATGAAAAGAGCTCAGAACAAATTGTTCAAAAAACTCTTGATAGTATTAATTTAGATTACAAAGTTTTTACAACTCAATATGATGAAATAACAAAAGCAGAGAAATTAGAGAATGCAGATGAAGCAGCAAAACTTCGTAGAACCTTAGACCAGCAGCTGGTAGGATTTCAAGATGTAATAACTAAACTTGCAAATAAACTGCAAAGACAGTTGTTAGCAAAACAAAATAGAGCATGGGATTTTGATTTAGAGGAAGGGTTACTTGATAGCTCAAAGTTACCAAGAATTATTATGGACCCTTATAATTCACTATCATTTAAAAAAGAAAAAGATTTGGATTTTAAAGATACAATAGTAACTTTATTAATTGATAATTCTGGATCGATGAGAGGAAGACCTATTACAATAGCTGCAATATGTGCAGATATATTGTCTAGAACTTTAGAGAGATGCTCAGTTAAGGTTGAGATTTTAGGATTTACTACAAAAAATTGGAAGGGTGGACAAAGTAGAGAGCTTTGGAATAAAAAATTAAAACCTAAAACTCCTGGAAGGTTAAATGATTTAAGACATATAATTTACAAAGGAGCTGACACTCACTGGAGACAAGCTAAAAATAATTTAGGACTAATGTTGAAAGAAGGTCTCTTAAAAGAGAACATTGATGGAGAAGCTATTTCTTGGGCTTACAATAGAATCAAGAAGAGAAAAGAAGAAAGAAAAATTATGATGGTAATTTCTGATGGTGCTCCAGTAGATGACTCAACTCTTTCAGTAAATTCAGGAGATTTTTTAGAGAAACATCTTAAAAAAATGGTCAAATTTATTGAAACCAAAACTGAAATTGAAGTTTTGGCAATTGGTATTGGTCACGATGTATCAAGATATTATGACAAGGCAATAAAAATTACAGATGTAAATGAATTAGGAGATGTTATGATATCTCAACTAAGTTCTTTATTTGAAACGAAAAAAAAATTTCATTAAATATTAAATAAATCTTTATTACTCCATTTAATAATCACTTCTGCACCTCTTCTAGTTTTTGAGTTTCTACAATTTATTGAGGCAAAATTTTTTTCTAAAAGTGTTTTTCCAATAAATAAACCTAATCCTAAACCTGCTTTCGATTTTTCAGTCAGATCTTTTGACCTCAAATAGGGTTCTCCAATTTTTGATAGAACATCTTTTGGATAGCCATTGCCATCATCCTCAATAATAATTTCTGTTATTTCACTATCACTTTTTAAATTTATATAAATTGCCTCTTTTGAAAATTTATTTGCATTTCCAATAAAATTTCTTAGGCCATATACAATTTCTATAGATTTTGTTATTTTTTTTAGATTTGAAAATTGATCATGATTAAAAACAAACCTTTTTTGACTAATCTCTTTAAATGAAGATATAATTTCACTTAAGTAATCTTTCATTGAAAGATCTTTATCAATAAAATCGTCTTCTTCTACAGGATTTAAGGTTAATCGTTTTAAAATTTCATTACATCTTTCTACCTGACTAGACAGCAACTCTATATCTTTTTTAATATCATCTTGGTTTTTAAATTGTTTCTCCAGATCATGTGCAATAATCTTAATTGTAGACAAAGGGGTTCCTAGTGAATGAGCTGCTGCAGCTGCCTGACCTCCTAAAGATAAAAGCTCATGTTCAGTAGCCATCACTTCTTCCATTTTTGCTAATGCCTCTCTTCTTAATCTGGATTGTGTTCCAAATGACATTGCTAAATAATTTAAAAAAATTAAAGCAATTATCAAAGCTATTGGAATTGAGTAAAAATAGTATGCACTGACATGAAAATGATCACTAATTGGAGACGGTAGTTCTAATGAATAAAATGTAAGTACAAAAATTATGAACACCGTAAGCAATACTAACAAAGAATTAGTTTTAAAACTTAGATTTGATGAAGAAAAAATGCTTGGAATTAATAAAAAAATACTAAATGGATTGGCTACTCCTCCTGTTAAATAAAGCAGAGCACCTAGTTGCAAAATATCTATGACTAAAAAGATAAAAGCTGAACGATCCGATAATTGTGTTTTTTTGTATATGAAGATTAAAAATAGATTACTTAGAATTCCCAAAAATATTATCAAATTACAAACAATAAAATTAAAATCAAAATTTAAAAAAAAATAGACAAAGTTAACTGATATTAATTGTCCAATAATACCAATCCATCTTAAACTTATATAAGTTGATTTTTTAAAAAAATGGTATTTTGAAGTTTCAAAGAACTTCATTATTAAATATCAAGATTTTGTACATTAATCGCGTTAGAAATTATAAAATCTTTTCTCAGAGCAACATCATTTCCCATTAAAGTGTGTATTAGACTTTGATCTTTCTTTAGATCTTTTGAATACTGTACTTGTAATAGATTTCTTGTTTCAGGGTCGAGTGTTGTACTCCACAACTCTTCTGGGTTCATCTCTCCTAATCCCTTAAACCTTTGAATATTCATTTTTGATTTTTCTAGATCTAATTCTTTTATAAATTCTTTAGATCCTCTTTTTAATTTTTTTAACTCTTTACTGTTATTAACAATATAATCTTCTAATTCTTTTTCATCTTTAATATATATTCCTTTTGTTCCTTTATTTATTTTAAATAATGGAGGTTGGGCCAAATATACATGTCCATTTTCAATCAATTTATTGAATGGTTTATTATTAAAAAAAGTTAACAGAAGAGCTCTGATGTGGGATCCATCTACATCAGCATCTGTCATAATAATAATCTTTCCATATCTAAGATCTTTTAAATCTATTTCATGAACCTTTGGATCTAAACCTAATGCATTTATTAAAGTAACTATTTCATTGGATGATATCATTTTTGACAAAGCTTTAGTTCTTTGTTGTTCTGAATTATCACCATTGCCATTTTTTTTAGCTGCTAAATCCTCAACATAAGTATTCAAAATTTTACCTCTTAAAGGTAAAACAGCTTGATTGGATCTATTTCTACCTTGTTTAGCTGAACCACCCGCTGAGTCACCCTCTACAATAAACAACTCTGTACCATCTTGTTTTCCTATTTGGCAATCAGCCAGTTTTCCAGGAAGACCACTTAATTCCAAGGCACCTTTTCTTCTTACATTTTCTCGCGCTTTTCTAGCTACATCTCTCGCCATTGCAGCTTGAATAACTTTTGCTAAAATTATTCTAGCAACTGACGGATTTTGATCAAACCATATAGATAATTTTTCATTCACTACAGTTTCTACAATCATCCTTACTTCTGATGAAACTAGTTTGTCTTTTGTTTGAGATGAAAATTTAGGATCAGGAATTTTAGTAGAAAGCACACAAGTTAATCCTTCTTTAATATCATCTCCTGAAATTGCTAATTTATTTTTCTTGAGTAAATTGTGTTCATTAGCATATTTGTTAACAACTCTAGTTAACGCACTTCTAAAGCCCAATAAATGAGTACCACCATCTTTTTGGTAAATATTATTAGTATAAGGGAAAATATCCTCAGCATAACTTCCGTTCCACTTTAAAGAACACTCAAGTTCGATATTATCTTTTTTTCCTTCTATATAAATTGGTTTTTTAAATAAATCATTACCATTTTTATTTTGTAGTTTTTCTCTTTTCTCATCTAGAAAATCTACAAACTCAAGTACACCACCATCAAATTTAAATTCAGATACTTTCTCTTTTTTTAAACTAGCATCGGTAAAAATTATTTTAATACCTTTATTCAAAAATGCTAACTCTCTCATTCTTTTTATGAGAATGTTTGCACTAAATTTTGTAGAAGAAAAAATTTCTTTTGATGGCAAAAATGTTATCTGAGTTCCATTTTCTTTAGATTTTCCAATAACTTTCAATGGTGCTTTTGCTTCACCATTTTTAAATTCTATAAAATGTTTTTTTCCGTCTCTACTTATCTCTAACTGTAGTGACTCTGACAAAGCATTAACAACCGAAACTCCAACCCCATGAAGTCCACCTGAAACTTTGTATGAGTCGTGATCAAATTTACCACCCGCATGTAGTTGTGTCATGATAACTTCTGCTGCTGATTTTTTTTCTCCTTTGTGCATATCAACAGGAATTCCTCTACCATCATCATTAACTGTGATAGTTCCATTTGAATTAATTTTTACATTAATATTTTTACAATGGCCTGCTAAAGCCTCGTCTATAGAGTTATCAACAACTTCATAAACCATATGATGCAAACCAGTTCCATCATCTGTATCACCGATATACATTCCTGGTCTTTTTCTAACCGCTTCAAGACCTTTTAAAACTTTAATGGAATCTGCTTGATATGTATTTTTATTTGTCATTTTTTAAATTTTTGGAAAAAAAAATTATAACATTATTTATAAAAAATGCTGATTTATATTCACTAAATTAAGTAAAAAAAGACTAATTAGGACTGCAAATTAAGGCTTATTTAATGGCGGAGAGAATGGGATTCGAACCCATGAAAGGATTGCTCCTTTACACGCTTTCCAAGCGTGCGCCTTCAACCACTCGGCCACCTCTCCAATTATTTTTCTTTTGAAATCTTGAGAACACCAATAAATGCCTCCTGGGGAATTTCTACTCTTCCAAATTGTTTTGATCTAGCCTTACCCTTTTTTTGCTTTTCAAGAAGTTTTCTTTTTCGGTCTGTAGCTCCACCACCATGAATTTTGGTTAAAACATCTTTTTTAAAACCTTTAATAGTTTCTCTAGCTATTATCTTTCCCCCAATTGCTGCTTGAACAGGTATCATAAAATTATGTCTTGGTATTAAATCTTTTAGTTTTTCACAAACTTCCCTTCCAGTTCTTTGGGCAAAATCTTTGTGAATCATCATTGCTAAAGCATCTACTGGCTCAGCATTAACTAAAATTCCAAGTTTTACTAAATCTCCTTCTCTATGTTCAATAATTTCATAATCAAAACTAGCATATCCACTAGTCATAGATTTTAAACGATCATTAAAATCAAAAACTACTTCATTTAACGGTAGTTCATAATTTACAACAGCTCTATTTCCTGAATAACTTAAATTGGTTTGTATTCCTCTTTTATCCTGACACATTTTCATAATTGAGCCCAAATATTCATCTGGGGTAATTATTGTTGCCTTTATCCAAGGTTCTTCAATTAACTTAATCAAAGTTGGATCCGGTAAACTTGAAGGATTATGGAGATCTATTATATCTCCACTATTCATATAAACTTTATATACTACCCCTGGAGTTGTTGTTAATAAGTTAACATCAAATTCTCTTTCTAATCTTTCCGTAACAATTTCTAAATGAAGCAATCCTAAAAACCCACATCTAAAACCTAGTCCTAATGCTGAAGAAGACTCAGGCTCAAATGAAAAACTTGCATCATTCAATTGTAGTTTGGCTAAACCATCTTTTAATTTTTGATATTCAGAACTATCTACTGGAAATAATCCACAAAAAACTACAGGCTTACTAGGTTTAAAACCAGGAAGCGCTTCTGTTAAAGGTTTTGTAGCATCACATATTGTGTCACCAACTTTTGTTTCTGATAAAACTTTTATTCCAGTTGTTATAAAACCTATTTCTCCAGCATTTAATCCATTGATATCCGTAGCTTTTGGCGTAAATACACCTACTTTTTCAACAATATATTCTTGATTGGTTGACATCATTTTAATTTTCATATTTTTTGAAATTTTACCATCAATAACTCTGACTAGAATTACAACTCCTAAGTAAGTATCGTACCAGCTATCAACTAATAAACATTTTAAATCTCCTAAACTTTCACCTTTAGGTCCAGGTAATGCTGAAATAATTTGTTCTAAAATATCATCAATACCCTCTCCTGTTTTACCTGAACAAGGAATTGCGCTCTCTGTATCTATACCTATTACTTCCTCTATTTGTTTCTTTGTTCTATCTAAATCTGATGCTGGAAGATCTACTTTATTTAAAACTGGTACTATTTCATGATCTATATCTAAAGCTTGATACACATTTGCAAGTGTTTGGGCTTCTACCCCTTGAGTGCTATCAACTATTAAAATTGAGCCTTCACAAGCATAAAGAGATCTACTAACCTCATAACTAAAATCTACATGACCCGGGGTATCAATAATATTTAAGATATAATTTTTACCATCTTTAGCTTTGTAATTAAGCTTTACTGTCTGAGCTTTGATTGTAATACCTCTTTCACGCTCTATATCCATCGAATCTAAAACCTGTGCCTTCATTTCTCTTTCAGTCAGTCCACCACAGCTATGAATAATTCTATCTGCTATTGTTGATTTTCCATGATCAATATGTGCAATAATTGCAAAATTTCTAATATGATCAATGCTTGTCATTACTACGATCTAATTTTAGCGTCTATTTTTGACTCTACGGTAGAGATAATTAGTTGATTAATTTTATTTAAATCATCTTCTGATAAAGTTTTTTCAGGAGACTGTATGGTTATATTTAAAGCAATTGATTTTTTATTTTCTGGAATATTTTTACCTTCGTAAACATCAAAAACTTTAACTGATTTAATCAAATTTTTATCAACATTCGAGATAACCTCTATGAGTTCTTGAACAGGAAACCCTTTATCTAAGATAAATGCAAAATCTCTCTCAGATTTTTGGAAATCAGAAAATTTATAATTTGTTTTTTGATCTTTAAGCGATTTTTTTGGTTGCTTGATGTTATCTAAAAAAATTTCAAAACCCACCAATGCTTCAACCTTAAGGTCTAGTTTTTTAAGAATACTTGGGTGGATATCACCAAAAAAAGCTACGACTTTTTCTTTACCCTTATTTAGAAACACCCTGCCTGATTTTCCAGGATGATAATAATTTGGTGTTTCTGTATCATAATACAATTTATCCTTATCATATCCTGCTTCCGTTAAGCTTTGAACCACATCACTTTTAACATCATAAGCATCTACTAGTCTCTCTTTTTCTAACCAATTTTGTCTAGAAAATTTTCCAGATTTTAATCCACCAACTACTGTTTGTTGCTCTCCTGGTTTTTCACCAAGAAATGCAGGGCCTATTTCAAATATTGATAAATCTTTAAATCCTCTATCTAAATTTTTATTTAAATGGATTATCAAATTAGAAAAAATTGAGCTTCTCAAAACATCTAAATCGGAACTTATTGGATTAATTATTTTAATTTCTTTATTCTTTTCAATAAACAATTGGTTGATTTTGCTGTCAGTAAAAGACCAAGTGATAGCTTCCAAATAACCTTTTGAGGCAATAGCTCTTTGCAAAAAATGAAACAATCTTTGTTTTTTATTTAATGTTGGTTTTTCTCTAACTTTTTTAGGTTCTATCATCTTGATTTTATCATAACCCTTAATCCTAACTAACTCTTCCACAACATCTATTGACTGAGAAATATCTGGTCGCCAAGTTGGAATTTTTAATTCGAATAATTTTTCAATTTTTTTAACTTCAAAACCAAGTTTAATTAAAATTTTTTCAATTTCTGAATTTTCAATCGCAATACCTGTTACTTTCTCAAATAAAGAAGGATCGAATTTTAATGATTGTTTTTTATAATCTTTGATTTTTTGAACGTCAAATTGACTTATTTTGCCCCCGCAAACTTCTTGAATTAAGCTTGCAGCTTTTTCTAATCCTTGCTCAATTGACAACGGGTCAATTCCTCTTTCAAATCTAAATTTAGCATCTGTATCTATATTCAAAATTTTTGATGATTTTCTAATCGATCTTGGAGAAAAGTATGCTGACTCAATTAATACATTTTTTGTATCTAATTCAGTTCCTGACCTGGTTCCACCAATTATTCCTCCTAATCCTAATACACCTGAGGCATCAGATATTACACACATTCCATCTTGAAGTTTATAATCCTTATTATCTAAAGCTTTAAAGGTCTCATTTTTTTTTGAGTTTCTAACAACTATTCCTTTGTCAATTTTGCCAACATCATAAGCATGTAATGGTCTATTTAAATCAAACATTACATAATTAGTTATATCTACGATAGCTGAAATTGGTTTTTGACCTATAGAAATGATTTTTTCTTTAAGCCACTCTGGACTCTCAATATTTTTAACTCCTGTAATTAAACAACTACCAAATACTGTACAAGCCTGTTCTTCCTCATCTTCAATTTTAACATTAACTGTATGTTTTCCTTCTTGTAAAAGTTTGCTTACTTTTGAATTTTTTAAAGTCCCTGAGCCAGCAGCAGCCAGATCCCTAGCTATACCCCGTATACCCAAACAATCTGCTCGATTAGGAGTAATAGATATATCGATCACATTAGAATTTTTTTTTGGAAAATAACTTTTTCCAATTTTGTTTTCAAATTTATCTAATGAAAGTTCAGTAATTCCATCACTTTCATCTGATAAGTTTAATTCTGACTCTGAACAGAGCATTCCATATGAGGTAACACCTCGAATTTTACTTACTACTAGTTTCATTTGATTTTTTGGAACAATCGCACCAGGCGGAGCATAAATTGTAATTAAACCATCTTTAGCATTAGGAGCTCCACATACAACTTTTACAGGTTTTCCAGATCCAATATCTACATCACAAACTCTTAGTCTGTCTGCGTTAGGATGTTTCTCTGCTTTAATGATTTTTGCAACTACAAAACTATCAAGTTCATCAGATTGTTTTTCAACACTTTCAACTTCTAAACCAACATCGGTAAGTTTATCTATTATCTGATTTTCATTAAATTCAGTCTCTAAATGATCTTTTAGCCAATCAGTAGTAATCTTCATCTGCTTAAACCTCTGTAACTTGAAGGTACATCAATTGGGTCGAATCCAAACTGGTTTAACCATCTATAATCACAATCAAAAAAGGCTCTTAAATCATTAATTCCATACTTAAGCATAGCCAATCTATCTATTCCGATTCCAAATGCATATCCTTGAAACTCATCTGGATTAACATTTACATTTTTAAGTACGTTTGGATGAACCATTCCACAGCCTAAAATTTCCAACCATTTGTCTCCCTCACCAATAATTATTTTTCCATCTTTTACTTCATAACCAATATCTACTTCAGCTGATGGTTCTGTAAAAGGAAAATGGCTGGGTCTAAATCTCATTTTTATCTTATCAACTTCAAAAAACTCTTTAATGAAATAATTCAAACATCCTTTTAGGTGCCCCATATTAATATTTTTATCTATATGTAGACCCTCTACTTGATGAAACATTGGTGCATGAGTTTGATCACTATCAGATCTATAAGTTCTGCCAGGTGCAATTATTTTAAAAGGAGGTTTGTCGTTTAACATAGTTCTAATTTGAACTGGCGAAGTATGAGTTCTTAATAACAGCTCTTTTTTTTCATCTAAATAAAAAGTATCATGCATATCTCTTGCAGGATGATTGTCGGGAGTGTTTAGTGCTGTAAAATTATTATATTCATTTTCAACATCTGGTCCTTCTTCAATACTAAAGCCTATTTCTGAAAAAATAGAAGAGATCTCATCGATTACTTGTGAAACAGGATGTATCTTACCTTGAGAAACTGGACGCTCAGGCAATGTGATATCAATTTTTTCTTTTTCTAATTTTTGATTAATCTCTTTTGTTTCAATCTCCTCAATTTTAGAGGCAATTAAATTTTGTAATTCATCTTTCGTAATATTTAAATCTGATGCAAATTTTTTTTTTTCTTCTTCTGGAATTTTTCCAAGCTGTTTAAATTTATTACTGATCAGACCATTTTTGCCAAATAAATCTGTTTTTATTTGATTAATTAAATTTAAATCTAAGTGCTCGTTTAGCTTTGCGAGATATTCATTTTTAATTTTTTTAATATCTGACATTTTAAGAGATTATTTCTTCACCTGCGAAAAACAATAGTGAAGATTAATTTAAAGCAGATTGTGCTTTTTGAACAATAGTTTTAAAGGCTTCAGGGCTATCGTAAGCTATTTCTGCAAGTATTTTTCTATCTATTGTAATGCCACATTTGCTAAGTCCATTAATGAACTTAGAATAAGTTATGCCTTCAGCTCTAACACCAGCATTAATTCTTTGTATCCACAAAGATTTAAAATCTCTTTTTTTATTTCTTCTATCTCTGTAAGCATACTGCATGGCTTTTTCCATTGCTTGCTTAGCGACTCTGATAGTGTTTTTTCTTCTGCCCCACTGACCTTTGACAGCTTTTAAAACTTTTTTATGTTTTGCTTTACTAGTTACGCCTCTTTTTACTCTTGCCATTATTAACCTCTTAAACTGTAGGGCATGTACGATTTAACAATTTTGCTATCTTGTTTAGACATTGTTGTTGTGCCTCTTAATTTTCTTATTTGAGAATTTGTTCTTTTAATCATGCCGTGTCTTTTACCAGCTTGGGCAGTCAAAACTTTACCTTTTGCAGATATCTTAAACCTTTTTTTTGCTGAGCTTTTTGTTTTTAATTTTGGCATAATTCTGCGGTCTTATACAAAGATTGATATAAATTTACAACCTATATTAAGGCCTATAAAGGCTGAATTACCATGATCATTTGCTTACCATCAAACTTAGGATGCAATTCTACCTTGCCAATATCCTTCATGTCCTCTTTGATCTTATCCATCAATTCTTTTCCTAAATGAGAATGTTGTAATTCACGACCTTTAAATCTTACAGTAAATTTTACTTTATCTCCTTTGGCTATAAATTTTTTTGCATTTTTAACCTTAAAATCATAATCATGAGTTTCTGTAACAGGTCTCATTTTAATTTCTTTAAGCAAAACAATCTTTTGTTTTTTCTTTGCAATATTTGCTTTCTTTTGAGCATCATATTTAAACTTACCCATATCCATAATTTTACAAACAGGTGGGTTTGCATTAGCTGCTATCTCTATTAAATCTAATCCCTGATTTTTTGCCATTGAGATTGCTTCATTGGTGTTCATCACACCTAGATTTTCACCATCACTTGCAATAACCTGAACATCAGGAGACGAGATTCTATTATTAGACCTAGGACCTCTGTCTTTTGTTCTTCTTTGAAAGTAATTTTGTTTAAAATCTGCCACTTAGTTTGAGGATGCTTTGTTTAAAGCAGAGAAAGTTTTTAAGAATAAATTTAAATCCATATTTTCTTGTTTGTTAGAGTCTAATCTTCTAATCGTTACCGAGTTAGAGTCAACTTCTTTTTTACCACAAATTAATAAAAGAGGTATTTTTGCTAATGAATGATCTCTTATTTTGTAATTTAAATTATGTTTTTTTAAATCAACATTTGAACTTATGCCTGCTTGTTTAATTTTTTTTGATACCTCAATTGCATAATCATCAAATTCTTCAGATATTGGTATTACAACAGTTTGTAATGGAGAAATCCAAAAAGGAAATTTGCCAGCATAATTTTCTATAAGAATTCCTATAAATCTTTCTAAAGAACCAAATAACGCACGATGAAGCATTACGGGTACTTTTTTAGTTCCATCTTTATCAACATAAGAAGCATCCAATCTTCCTGGTAAATTCAAATCAACTTGCAAAGTTCCGCACTGCCAATCTCTACCAATTGCATCTCTTAATACAAATTCAATTTTTGGACCATAAAATGCACCCTCACCCTTATTAATACTATATTCTAACTTAGATGCTTTAACTGCTTCAAGCAATGAAGCTTCTGCTTTATCCCAAACTTCATCTTCACCCACTCTTACGTCTGGTCTATCAGCATATTTTAAAATTACATTTTCAAAACCTAAATCTTTATAAATATCTAAAATTAAATTAGTCACTTCTAAGCATTCACTTGTAATTTGATCCTCTGAACAAAATATATGAGCATCGTCTTGTGTGAATGCTCTCACTCTTAGTAAACCATGGAGTGCTCCAGATGGTTCATAACGATGTACTTTTCCAAATTCAGTTATACGTAAAGGAAGGTCTCTATAACTTTTTAAACCTTGGTTGAATACCTGAATGTGACCGGGACAATTCATAGGTTTAATCGCAAATACTTTTTCGTCTGGAGTTTCTGAAGTATACATATTTTCACCATATTTTTCCCAATGACCAGATTTTTCCCACAACTGTCTATCTAATATCTCTGGTGTATTTACTTCTTTGTAACCAGCAGCATCTTGTCTGCCTCTCATATAATTAATCAATTTTTGAAATAAAGCCCAGCCTTTTTCATGCCAGAATACTGAGCCTGGACTTTCCTCTCTAAAATGAAATAAATCCATTTCTTTTCCAAGTTTTCGATGATCTCTTTTTTCAGCTTCTTCTATTCTTTTTAAATATTCATCTAGATCTTTTTGAGTTGCCCAGCTTGTACCATATATTCTTTGTAACATTTCATTATTAGAATCACCTCTCCAATAAGCTCCTGAAACTTTTGTAAGCTTAAAAAACTTTCCAATTTTACCTGTTGAAGAAAGATGTGGTCCTCTGCATAGGTCATGCCACTCACCATGAAAATAGATAGACACATCTTCATTTTCAGGGATTGCTTCAATTAATTCTGCTTTATAAATTTCTCCTTTTTCTTTAAAATGTGAAATAGCTTTATTTCTCTCCCAAACTTCTCTTTTTGTGATCTCATTTCTATCAACAATTTCTTTCATCTTATTTTCAATTTTTTCAAGGTCATCTTCAGTAAAAGGTTCTTTTCTTGCAAAATCATAATAAAAGCCATTTTCAATAACTGGCCCAATAGTAACTTGTGTTCCTGGAAACAATTCTTGTACAGCCATTGCTAAAATATGTGCTGTATCGTGCCTTATAGTTTCTAATCCCTCAGGATTTTTTGAAGTAAAAATTTTAATAGCACAATCTTTTTCAATTAAGAAATCTAAATCTTTTAAATTACCATCAACACTTATAACCATTGCTTGTTTGGCAAGTGACTTACTAATTTTTTCAGCTACATCTAGACCTGTAACTTTGTCTGGAAATGTTAAATTATTTCCATCTGGTAATGTAATTATAGGCATTAATTTAATATTCTTTTATACTCTGAATAAGTAGAAAAACACATTTTTTCAACATTAAATTTTTGAATTATATTTTTTCTTCCTTCTTTACCCATCGATTGTAATGTTGCTTCATCCATGGAAAGTACTTTTAAAATTTTTTTACATAATGATTTTGCATTGTTAGACTCGAATAAAAAACCTGTTTTTTCATCAATTACAGTTTCATTAGATCCGCCAATATCACTTGCAATTATTGGCTTTTCCATCGATTGAGCTTCAACAGCAACTCTTCCAAAAGCCTCAGGCTCAATTGATGCTGAAATCACAATATCAGAAACTTTGTAAGCTAAAGCCATATCATTACAATGATCGATAAATTTTATCTGATTATTTAATCTATGTTGTTCTGTAAGTCTGATAAGTTTTTTTTTATATAAATCTCTACCTTGATCACTTCCAAGTATTACGGCATAAAAAGCCTCATATCCAAGTTCAATATTTACTAAATTAATAGCTTCTATAAGAACTTCTTGTCCTTTCCACCCCGTAAGTCTCCCAGGTAAAAGAATTATCTTTTTATCTTTTTCTATTTGCCATTTTTTTAATAGTTTTTTTTCATCACTATCTAATTTGGTGGTTGGATCAAAATAATCAACATTAATTCCCCTAAAAATAACTAAAAGTTTTTTTTTAGTATTAAGATATTTTGTATAATTTTCTTTGATATGAGAAAAAATAAAATTAGATCCTGCTATAATTAAATCAGACCTAACCATTACAGAATTATAAAATTTTTTTATTTTATTATTAAAATTATAGGTTCCATGAAAGGTAGTAACAAATTTTCTGCCAGTAACTTTAGCTGCAAACAAACATGCCCAAGCAGGAGCTCTACTTCTGGCATGCACAATTGAAATATTTTTAATAAGTATAATGACAACTAAAACTAAAAAATTAATAAATATAATGAGTGGATTTTTACTATGAACAGGAAGTTTTATTATTTTTACTTTTTTTTTATCAATAAATTTAAGGAGTTCTCCTCCACTAGTTACAATGAATGATCCACAATCATTTTCCGGTAAATAATGAGCAATGTCATAGCAGCCAGTTTCTGCTCCTCCATAACCTAATTTTGGAATAACTTGTAAAACTTTTAAATTAGATGACATTTGATATGATTATATAATATTAGATTAAACATATAAACGATTATGACTCACTTCAGATATCACAATGTCTCAAAAACTAAGAAAATAAGATTTATTTGCAACATTAACAAGGGTGCTCCTTTTATTGTTTTTTTACATGGCTTTATGTCTAATTTAGAGGGAAAAAAACCAAATACTTTTTTAAAATTTGCTAAAAAAAATAAATTAAGTTTTTTAGCACTTGAATATTCTGGACATGGAAAATCATCAGGTAAATTTGTAAATGGTAATATTACAAAATGGAGTAATGAAACTACAATTCTTATTAAAAAATTTGTTAAAAAGGATTACTTTACTATCGTTGGCTCAAGTATGGGGGCATGGTTAGCCCTAAAACAATTTCAAATATTTAAAAATCAAATAAAAGGCTTTTTGGGTATTGGTCCAGCACCAGAATTTTTAGAAAATTTAATGTGGAAAAAATTCACAAAAAAAATGAAGTCTGAAACTATTCAAAAAGGAATTTTGCAATTAAAACATGGCAATTATGAATACCCAATTACTCTTCAATTAATAAAAGATGGAAGAAAGAATAAAGTTTTAAACAAAAAAATAATTTCCAATATAAATGTTACCATGATTCATGGTCAAAAAGATGAAGTAGTGCCTGTTTCTTATTCAAGAAAAGTTTTAAAAATATTTCAAAAAGCAAAAAAAAAATTAGTTATTATTAATAATGGCGATCATAGTTTATCAAGTCAGAAATGGCTTAAAATAATAATAAAAGAGCTTAAACTAATTATTTAACTAACTTCTTTAATAACTGATTTGTTGCTAATTGGATTACTTAATTTATCTAACATTTCTTTTGGACAAACTTGAACAAAATTCTTTAACTCTTCGTCATAATTTTCAATTAACATTTTTGATAAATTAGACCTAGTTTCTTCAAAATGTTCTTTGATTAAATCTTTAAGAAATTTTTTCCAATAATCAGTTTCTACATTTTGCCATACAACAGATTCATTGTTAACTTTTTTTTCAAATTCTCTTGATTTGTCATAGATAAATGCAATTCCTCCTGTCATCCCCGCTGCAAAATTATCACCGACATCGCCCAGGATTACAACAGTTCCTCCTGTCATGTATTCGCAACCATTTGAGTCACATCCTTCAATTACAGTAGTTGCTCCAGAATTTCGAACTGCAAATCTTTCTCCCGCCTGTCCAGCTGCAAATAATTTTCCAGAAGTTGCGCCATATAAAACAGTATTACCAATAATAGTATTTTCATTTGAAATAAGATTACTTTCATCAGATAATTTGATTGCAATTGTAGCGCCTGATAAACCTTTGCCCACATAATCATTGGCATCACCTTTAAGAACTAGTTTTAAGCCTTTTGCTGAAAAGGCACCAAATGACTGTCCTGCCGATCCTTTAAAATTTAATACTAAAAAATTTTCTTTAAGTTTTTCATATCCATATTTTTTATAAAGGTGATGAGATATTCTGGTTCCAACAGCTCTGTTGGTATTTTTAATTACATATTCATTCTCTATTTTTTCAGAACTATCTAAAGTTTTTTCAATTTCTGGCCAAATTTCTTGATCGAGTGTATCTGGTACATGATTTATTTCCTGGTTTTCACAATATCTTTTATTGTTACCATTATCTGCTTGTACAAAAAGTGGGTTTAAATCTAAATCATCAAGATTTGGTGAAGCTTTGCTAACCTGCATTAAAAGATCTGTTCTTCCAATAATATCGTTTAATGATTTAAAACCTATTTTTGATAAAATTTCTCTTACTTCAGACGCTATAAAAGTGAATAAATTAACAACTTTATCTGGAGTACCTGTAAATTTTTCTCTAAGTTTATCATCTTGAGTACAAACACCAACTGGACAAGTATTTGAGTGACATTGCCTAACCATGATGCAGCCCATCGCAACTAAAGCCGTGGTCGCCACTCCATATTCTTCAGCTCCCATCATTGCCGCAATAACGACATCTCTTCCTGTTTTGATACCACCATCAGTTCTAAGAGTAACTTTATGTCTAAGATTGTTTAAAGTTAAAACTTGATTAGCTTCTGTTAAGCCCATTTCCCATGGTATACCAACATACTTAACACTTGTTTGTGGTGTTGCACCAGTACCACCATTATGTCCTGAAATTAATATAATGTCTGCTTTTGCTTTAGCAACGCCAGCTGCGATTGTTCCTACACCCGATGATGCAACAAGTTTAACCCCAATCCTTGCTTTAGGATTTATTTGTTTCAAATCATATATAAGTTGAGCAAGATCTTCTATTGAATAAATATCGTGATGTGGTGGAGGTGATATCAAAGTAACCCCAGGTGTTGAATGCCTTAGTTTTGCAATCTCGTCTGTAACTTTAAATCCTGGTAATTGTCCACCTTCTCCTGGTTTTGCTCCTTGAGCAATTTTAATTTCAATTTCATTGCAATTATTTAAGTAATTAACAGTTACACCAAATCTGGCTGAAGCTATTTGTTTTACTCTAGAATTTGCACTGTCTCCATTTTCTAGAACTTTAAATCTACTCTCATCCTCTCCACCCTCACCACTACAAGAAGCACCTTTAATTCTGTTCATTCCAGTAGCAAGAGTTTCGTGAGCTTCTTTTGAGAGCGCTCCATGTGACATGCTCCCACTTCCAAATCTTTTAAGTATATTTTGTATCGGCTCAACTTCAGAGATGTCTATTGGTCCTTTCAATTTTTTTGACCTGAAATCAATTAAATCCCTCAAATTTATTGGTGGTAAATTATATATTCCATCAGCATATCTTTTGTATGCTTCATAGGAGTTAGATCCTACAGCACTTTGTAATAAATGAATTAATTTTCCTTGGTATTGATGTGTCTCTCCGTTTTTACGATATCTATATATTCCACCTATTGGTAAAATAGTTTCAGAACTTTCAAATGCTTCTTTATGAATAGACCTAATTTTTTTTTCTATTCCTGTTAATCCAATTCCAGAAATTTTAGATACTACACCCGGAAAATAATCAGCAACAATTGTTCTACTTAATCCAACAGTTTCAAAATTGCATCCACCTCTATATGAGCTCAAAACAGAAATTCCCATTTTAGACATGATTTTTAATAGACCAGCATTTACTGATTTAATGTATCTTTCCACACATTCGTCAAAACTAAATTTTCCGAAAAGTTTTTTTTCGTGTCTTTGATACAAGCTATCAAAAGCAAGGTATGGGTTTACTGTAGTTGCTCCTACACCAATTAAAGTAGCAAATGAGTGTGTATCTAAAGCTTCTCCAGATTGAACGTTTATCGAAACATATCCTCTTAATTTTTTTTCTATTAAAAACGAATTGATTGCACCTACACATAAAAGCATAGGAATAGGCAAATTGGTTTCTGATAATCCTTTATCACTCAAAATTAATTGAGTAACACCCTGTCTAACAGCAATTTCCGCATCTTTTTGGACTTGTTTTATTGACTTAAATAAAGACTGATCTTTAGAAAAAGTACAATCTATAACTAATGAATTTTTACCAAAAAAATTAATAAATTTATCAAATTGAGAGTTTGATAAAATTGGACTATTTAAGACATAAATATTTTGCTTAGTTAAATTATCAAAATCTAGAATATTACCCAAATTTCCAAACCTTGTTTTTAGACTCATAACCTTGTTTTCTCTTAATGAATCAATTGGAGGATTTGTTACTTGACTAAAATTTTGTCTAAAGAAATGATAAAGAGGTCTGTATTTGTCTGACAATACTGCAAGCGGGGTATCATCACCCATAGAACCTATTGCCTCTTTTGCATCCTCAGCCATCGGGTGCAAAATAAGCTCTAAGTCTTCTAAGCTCATTCCAAAGGTATATTGTCGTCTTCTTAATTCATCGCCAGAAAATGATTGTTTTTCACCAGAAATAGTAATTTTTTCATCTAAATCAATAATTTGAGAGTTAAAGTGTTTATATTCTTTTGCTAAATAATCTTTGATTTTACTATTAGTAAATACTTTTCCTTTTTCAATTCTAACTCCAATTATTTCTCCTGGGCCTAATCTTCCCTTCGTTAAAATTTTCTTCTCATTAAGTTCAATCATTCCTGTTTCTGAACCTGCAAATAATAAGTTATCTTTAGTGATTGCATATCTCAATGGTCTTAATCCATTTCTATCATTTGCAGCAATTACCCACTCATTATCTGTTCCAGCAATAGCTGCAGGCCCATCCCAGGGTTCCATAGTACTATTTAGAAAATTAAATAATTGTTGATGATCTTTAGACAAAGTTTTATTTTTTTTAGACCAAGCATCAGGCACTAGCATTAATTTTGCTAAAGGTGCTGGCTGTCCTGAAATATTTAATAATTCAAAAACATTGTCTAATGCAGCTGAGTCGGATGCACCTTGTTGAATTACAGGTTTTAAATTTTCAATGTTGTCAAATAGTGGGCTATTCATCTCTTGTTCATGAACCTTCATCCAATTTTTATTACCACGATATGTATTAATTTCTCCATTATGAGCAATTGCTCTAAAAGGTTGAGCCAAATTCCAACTTGGCGCTGTGTTAGTGGAAAATCTTTGATGAAAAATTGCATATCTTGATACAAATCTTTCATCCTTTAAATCCAAAAAAAATTCTGAAATAGCCTCTGCTAAAAACATCCCCTTATAAATAATTGATTTCGAGCTAAGCGAGCAAATATAAAAATTATTTAAAGAAATCTGAAAAGCTTTATTTTCAATTATTCTTCTTGTTTCATAAATCTTTCTTTCAAGATCTTTGTTTAATAATTCTGGGTTATTTGATTTAAAAAGTACTTGAATAATTTCAGGCATTGTCTGAAATGCTTTTTCACCTAAGACCTTTGGGTTTACCGGAACTTGTCTCCAACCATATATACTAAAATCATTTTTTGTTAATTCACTCTCAATTATTGTTTTACAGCTTTCCTGTGCCGCATAATCATTTCTCGGCAAGAAAATCATTCCAACACATATTTCTGAATTATCGTGGGTATGACCTGTTACTTCTATTTTTTCTATAAAAAAATCTTTTGGTATTTCCACATGTATTCCTGCACCATCACCTGTTTTTCCATCAGCATCAACAGCTCCTCTATGCCAAACTGCTTTTAAAGCTTCAATTCCGTACTCAACAACTTTACGTGATTTTTTTCCTTCTGTAGACGCAATTAGACCAACACCACAAGCATCGTGCTCCATATCTTCAGAATAAACATGGTTTTTCTTTAATATTTTTAAGTTTTTTTGATAATTTTTCATTAAGCCACTTTTGACTGTTTTAATTGCTTATTTTCTAAGTACTTTTTAATTGAAGCAGCAGCATCTCTTCCATCTTTTATTGCCCAAACAACTAAGGACGCGCCTCTAACTATGTCACCTGCCGCAAAAACTCCACTCAAATTTGTTTCCATTGTGTCAAAATCTGTTTTTATTGTTCCCCATTTTGTTACTTGAAGTTCGTTTGTATCAAATAAAGTTGGCAAATCTTCGGGATCAAAACCCAGGGCTTTTATAATCATATCAGCTTTGACCTCAAAACTTGAATCTTGTTGAACCTCAGGTTTTCTTCTTCCACTTTCGTCTGGTTCACCTAATTTTATCTGGTCAACAATTAATTTTTCAACTTTGTTAATACCCTTAAATTCTTTAGGACTTGATAGCCAAACAAATTCAACACCTTCCTCTTCAGCATTAGCCACCTCTCTTGCTGATCCAGGCATATTCTCTTTATCCCGTCTATATATACATTTGACAGATTTTGCTTTTTGTCTAATTGATGTTCTTACACAGTCCATTGCTGTATCACCACCACCAATTACAACAATATCTTTTCCTTCTGCATTTAAAATTCCTTTATCAAATAATTCTACCTTATCACCTAATCCTTTTTTATTTGATGCAGTTAAAAAATCCATTGCAGGAAAAATATTATTTAAATCATTACCTGGAAGCTCTACTTCTCGAGCCTTGTAAACTCCGGTTGCAATTAAAATTGCATCATGTTTTTTTCTTAGTTGTTCCAAATTTGCATCTTTTCCTACTTCAAAATTTTGGATAAATTCAATTCCCCCGTCCTTTAAAAGTTTGGTTCTTCTCTCAACAACTTCTTTTTCAAGTTTAAAATTTGGTATTCCATAAATCAATAATCCACCAGCTCTATCATATCTATCGTAAACAGTGATTTTATATCCACTTTTTCTCAATTCCTCAGCTGTAGCTAGACCAGCCGGACCAGCACCAATTATTCCAATACTTTCATTTTTTTCATTAGAAACATTTATAGGTTTTACCCAACCTTGTTCCCAAGCATTATCAGTGATGTATTTCTCCATTGATCCAATAGTTACTGTTCCATGGCCAGATTGTTCAATAACACAATTTCCTTCACACAATCTATCTTGTGGACATATTCTTCCACAAACTTCTGGCATATTATTTGTGCTTTGAGATAATTCATAAGCCTCTTTAAGCCTTCCCTCTGCAGTCAGCTTTAACCAATCGGGAATATTATTACTTAATGGACAATGAACCTGGCAAAAAGGAACACCACACTGGGAACATCTACTAGATTGCTCTCTTGCTTTTTCACTGATAAATTCATCATAAATCTCATTAAAATCTTTTTTTCTAACATTTATCTCTCTTTTAGGTGGAGTTTGTTGACCTATTTTTACAAATTTAAGCATTTTATCAGTCATAATTTTTATTATATATCGCAAATTATATCTTACTTTTATTAAATAAAGCTAAAAATAGGTCAGTTATTATGACCTTATTTAGTATTATAGGTTTGATAATTGTGGCATTTTTATAAATTGCATAGCTAATATGCTTAAATCGAATTGTTTTAAATAAATATTTTTTAAGCTAGTTAGATAAAATGTTACAGAACATTATAGAAGTTTTAATACTTTCGGCTATTCAAGGTATATCAGAGTTTTTGCCAATAAGTTCATCGGCACACCTAATTTTAGTTTCAAGTTTATATGAATTTAAATCAAGTTCATTATTAATAGATATAAGTCTTCATTTAGGTTCCTTGTTTGCAATTGTCTATTTTTTTAAAACGGACTTATTGGATATTAAAAACAATAAAAGACTTTTAAGCCTTATTATTATTGGATCAATACCATTGATAGTTGTTGGATACGTGTTGTATTCAACTGGCATTATTTATGAACTCAGAAATATTAAGATAATAGCTTGGACAACTCTAATTTTTGGAATTGTATTATATATTGCAGATAGAAGTAACTTTAATAAAAAAATTTCTTCAAATTTAAATCTTCAGTCGATTATGTTTATAAGTTTATTCCAGATTCTTTCATTGGTACCAGGTGTGAGTAGGGCAGGTATAACTATTACAGCTGCAAGAATATTAAAATTTAACAGATTAGACTCGAGCAAAATATCATTTTTACTATCTATTCCAGCTTTAGGAGGTGCAAGTTTTTTAGGATTAAAAGATGTGTTTTCCCAATCAATTGAATTTAATTATTTAGTAATAATTGCAATTGTTGCATCATTTATTTTTTCATTTATGACAGTAAAGTTTTTTCTAATTTATATAAATAAATTTTCAATGAATGCATTTGTTATTTATAGAATATTAATAGCAATAATTTTATTTATTATAATTTATTAAGAATATTTTTTTTTACCAATGGTAACAATTGAGATAATAAAACACCAAATAAAATAAATAGGCATCCAAGTAAATTATTAATATCTAAAATCTGATTTAAGATATACCATGCCGCGATAGTTGCAAATACTCCCTCTAATGAAAAAATTATTGCTGCAGGAGCAGGGGTTATACTTTTTTGAGCATAAATTTGTAATACAAAAGCAAACCCTCCAGATAAAATACCAGCATACAAAATAGAATTTATTTCCTTCATAATTTCAATATAAATAAATTCTTCAAAAATAAGTGCTATTACAAAAGAAAATAAAGCGACAATTAAGGTTTGTAACGCACCAAGTGTTAGGGGAAGATCATATTTTTTTACAATTATTCCTGTAAAAATTATATGAGTGCTCCAAAATAAAGCCCCAAGAATTACTAAACTGTCCCCAAGCCTTACTGTTGCATCATAAAAATTTGTTAATAAATACCCTCCAATTAAACACAAAACTACAGATGGCCAAACACTCCAATGAATTGCTGTTCGATTAAACAAAAAAATTATAATTGGTACGAGTGGAACATAAAAAATCGTAAAAAAAGCAGCATTCGCAACATCTGTATATAAAAGAGCGACTTGTTGTAATGCTGAGCCTAAAAATAAAGATAATCCAATTAAAAACGAAAGATGAATGAAAGTTTTAGTGTCCGATTTAAACTCTGATTTAAACTTTTTTATTTCAAATAACAAAACTAAGGGTGTGATAGCCAAAAACCCTATGAAAAATCTTACAGCATTAAATGTGAATGGACCTATGTTGTCCATACCAGTATCTTGAGCAATAAAAGTTGTGCCCCAAATAAAAGTACACAGCAAAGCACTTAGTAAAGAGATAGTTTTTGACATAACTTATATTAAACAGCTAACTTATAAGCAAAATTTTTACCTAGATTTTCTTTAAGATCATTATTAAATCTTGCGGCTTCTGCTCCATCAATAATTCTATGATCATAGGACAAAGATATAGGTAACATTGTTCTTGTTTGAAATTTTCCATTAATGAATATTTGTTTTTTCTGTGATTTGCCTATTCCTAAAATTGCAACTTCTGGAAAATTTATAATTGGAGTAAAAAATGATCCTCCTATTCCACCTAAGCTAGTGATAGTCATAGAACCACCAAATAATTCCTTTTTATCAATTTTTAGATTTCTACAAAGTTCGCTTACTTCTTTCAATTCTTTACTAAGTAGTGAAATTTTTTTATTATTAGCATTTCTAATTTTAGGAACCATTAACCCATTAGGTGTATCAACAGCAATTCCAATATGAAAATATTTTTTTAATATCATTTTTCCATTTTTAATTTCATCTATAGAAGAATTAAAACTTGGAAATTTTTTTAAAGACGCAACTAATGCTTTAATTATAAATGCTAAAGGGGTAATTTTAATCTTTTCCCCTGTGTAAATATCAGTCAGAGAACTTCTAAAGTTTTCCATTTCTGTTACATCTGCTTCATCATGGTTTGTAACATGAGGTATTGTTGTCCATGAATTAATTAAATAATTTGAGGATAATTTTTTTACTCTTGGAATATCTTTAATTTCAATTTCTCCGAAATCTGAATGTTCAAATTCATTTGTAATTTTATTTTTCTTATCATCTTTAGTTTCATTAATAATTTTTGGCTTAGATAAAACAAATTTTTTGATATCATCCTCTATAACTCTTCCATCTTTTTCAGTTCCCTCAACTTGAGCAATATCTACTCCGAGTTCCCTAGCAAATTTTCTGGCTTTTGGGCTTGCAGATGGTACCTCTTGGGATGAAGATTTAACTTGTTTAATAGAAGTTTCTTCTATTTCTTGTTTTATAACTTTAATTTTTTTAAACTCTTTTTCAGTATTTGGTTTTTCTTCGTCTCTTTTTTCTGTTTCTGATTTACCTTCTATAATCAGTATTAAATCGCCTTCTGAAACTTTATCTCCTACTTTTGTTATTAAAGACTTAATTTTACCCTCAAAGTTTGATGGAATTTCTACACTGGATTTATCACTTTCGATTGTTATCACTGGATCATTTTTTTGAAGTGTTTGACCTTCAGAAACCAAAACTTCTATTACCTCAACATCTTTGAAATCTCCAATATTTGGTACTTTAATCTCAGTTTCTGACATTATAATTTAGTGGGCATTGGTTTTTCACCATCAATATTATATTTCTTTATTGCTTCTTTTGCATGTTTTGAAGCTATTAACTGCTCTTTTGCTAAAACACTCAAACTATAAGCAACTAAATGTTCTTTATCTACCTCAAAGAACTTCCTTAAATTTTTTCTAGTATCACTTCTACCAAAACCATCTGTTCCTAAAGAGTAAAAACTTTTATTGGTATAAGGTCTTATTTGATCTGAATTCATTCTCATATAATCTGATGCAGCCAATATTGGGCCTTCAGATTTACCTAAACATTTTTCAACAAATGAAGTTTTTTGTTCTTTATCTGGGTTTAAAAGATTGTATCTTTCAACTTCCATTCCTTCTTTTCTTAACTCGTTAAAACTTGTAACGCTCCAAATTTCACTATCAATTTGATATTCATTTTGAAGAACTTCTGCTGCTGCCAACATTTCTCGAAGGATAGTACCTGATCCTAACAGCTGAATTTTTGTCTTCTTAAACTTATTAAATTCTTTAATCTTATACATCCCTTTAAGAATACCCTCTTCACAATTAATATCTTTTGGCATTTCAGGATGAGTATAGTTTTCGTTCATCGTAGTAATATAGTAAAAGACATTTTCTTTTTTTTCATGCATTCTTCTTAGGCCCTCTCTAAAAATAACAGCTAGCTCGTAATGAAAAGTTGGATCATAAGTTACACAATTAGGTATAGTCGATGCTATTAAGTGGCTATGTCCATCTTGGTGTTGTAGCCCTTCTCCTGCTAAAGTGGTTCGTCCTGCTGTAGCTCCTATTAAAAAACCTCTTGCTTGACTATCTCCTGCTGCCCATGCAAGATCACCAATTCTTTGAAAACCAAACATAGAATAAAAAATATAAATAGGAATCATCTCTATATCATGATTTGTATATGCTGTAGCAGCCGCAATCCAAGATGACATTGCACCAGCTTCATTAATTCCTTCTTCTAACACTTGACCACTTTTATCTTCACGGTAAGAACTTAATTGTGCAGAATCTTCAGGCTCATATTTCTGACCCTCATGGGCATATATTCCAATTTTTTGAAAAAAGCCTTCCATTCCAAATGTTCTTGCTTCATCAGGAATTATTGGAACTAACCTAGGTGAAATATTTTTGTCTCTTAACAAATTTGTAAACATCCTAACCATTGCCATGGTTGTTGACATCTCTTTTTCACCAGTTGAAACTTTCATAAAATCAAAAATATCTTTTGATGGTGCTTTAATTGGTTTTGCATAAGTTGTTCTTTCAGGTAAATAGCCACCTAAATTTAATCTTCTTTCTTTTAAATATTTAATTTCAGGAGATTTTTCATCAGGTTTGAAATATTCTATATTTCTAACTTGCTCATCTGTTAATGGAACATCAAATCGATCTCTATAGTATAACAAATCATCAACATCTAATTTTTTTGTTTGGTGGGTTGTATTTACACTTTCACCTGTCTTACCCATTCCATATCCCTTGATAGTTTTTGCTATAATAACAGTGGGGCTTCCTTGGTTTTTTGAAGCCTTATCATATGCTGCATACACCTTGTGAGGATCATGACCTCCTCTATTTAACCTCCAAATATCTTTGTCTGATAAGCTTGATACTAATTCTTGTGTTTCAGGATATTTACCAAAAAACTTTTCTCTTACATAAGCTCCATCTCTAGCTTTCATTGCTTGGTATTCACCATCAACTGTTTCGTTCATAATTTTAATTAAATGACCTGTTTTATCATTTGATATCAGTGAGTCCCAATATGAACCCCAAATTACTTTAATTACATTCCAGCCTGCTCCACGGAAACTACCTTCTAATTCTTGAATAATTTTTCCATTTCCTCTTACAGGTCCATCAAGTCTTTGGAGATTACAATTCACTACAAATATTAAATTATCTAGCTTCTCTCTTGCTGCTAGTCCAATAGCGCCCATAGATTCAGGCTCATCCATTTCTCCATCACCTAAAAATGCCCAAACTTTTCGACCCTCATCTTTAATAAGACCTCTGTTAATTAAATATTTCATGTATCTTGCCTGATAAATTGCAAGCATAGGACCTAGGCCCATTGAAACAGTCGGAAATTGCCAAAACTTAGGCATCAACCACGGATGTGGATACGAAGAAAGTCCACCTTGATTTACTTCTTGTCTAAAACTATCTAATTGTTTTTCATTCAACCTGCCCTCTAAGAATGCTCTAGCATACATCCCTGGAGCACTGTGGCCTTGAAAATAAACTAAATCACCACCAAATTTATTATTTTTTGCTCGCCAAAAATGATTCATGCCAACATCGTATAGAGTTGCAGCAGAAGCAAATGTACCTATATGTCCACCTAGTTCTGGAAATTTTTTATTTGCTCTAACTACCATTGCAGCTGCATTCCATCTAATCAAAGATCTAATTCTTCTCTCAATATTTTGATCTCCATTTGATTTAACTTCTGCTTCAGGAGGAATCGTATTTATATAAGGGGTATTTTGAGTATAAGGAATATTTGCACCCTCACGATAAGCTTTATTGATTAATTCTTTAATTAAAAAATGAGCTCTTTGATTCCCATCTTTTGAGATAACAGCTGATAAAGACTCCAGCCAATCTAGTGTTTCTAAAGGATCTGTATCTTTACCGTTGGTTACCTGAATAGTTGATTGTTCTTTCCTTTGAGTTGGTTGCTGAACAACTTTAACTTCGTCTTTTTTCTCTGCCAAAACTGCTTCTGCTTGTTCAATTATACTTTCAGTATCTTTTGGAATTGGATTGTCTTTTTTGTTTTCTCTTGAAGAAACAATATTTAAAATGACATCTCCTTTTGAAACTTTATCTCCAACTTTGACTTCAACTTTTTCAATCTTTCCGGCTATAGTTGAAGGGATTTCAACGCTTGATTTATCACTTTCAATCGTAATTACTGGATCATTAATGTTTAATTGATCGCCTTGTTTTGTAAGAACTTCTATAACTTCAACTTCCTCGAAGTCTCCAATATCTGGGACAAGTAATTTTTCACTCATTATTTTAGAGTGTTTTATATACCTATTAATATTATAATTAAGTTTATTTTGACACGTTATTTGCTTTTTTTAAGAGATTCTGTAAAAAAATTGTACAAAAATTGAATATTTAGTTTCTCTCAACACACATAGCGATTCCCATACCACCTCCAATGCACAATGCAGCACAACCTTTGCTTTTATTTTGCTTTATCATTTCGTGTATTAACGTAACAAGTATTCTTGTTCCTGATGCACCAATTGGATGGCCTAGGGCAATTGCTCCACCATTAACATTAACTATTTCTTTGGGAATTTTTAGTTCTTTTATTACTGCTATACTTTGAGCTGCAAAGGCTTCATTTATTTCAAATAAATCAACATCATCAATATTCCATCCAGCTTTATTTAGGGCCTCTTGAACTGTTGGTATGGGTCCTAAGCCCATCAAAGATGGTTCCACACCACATGATGCCCATGAAACTATTTTAACTAATGGTTCTATAGATTTATGTTCGGCTTTTTTTCTTGTCATCAATACTGTTGCAGCTGCACCATCATTTATACCTGAGGAATTTCCAGGAGTAACAGTTCCATTTTCTTTAAAAACAGTTTTTAATTTTTTTAAGTCATTTATGTTTAAATTATTTCTGGGATGTTCGTCTTTTTCAAAAATCAAATTTTCTTTTTCTTTATTTATCTGTAATTTAATTATTTCATCTTGAAACTTTTTTCTTTCTAAGGCATCTTGTGTTTTTTTTTGGGAATTTAATGCAAAGTCATCTTGTTCATCTCTAGAAATTTCAAATTTTTCTGCAACATTTTCTGCTGTTACACCCATGTGATAATAATTAAAGGAGTCTGTTAAGCCGTCATTGATCATTGTATCTATTAATTTAGACTCATCTAATTTTTTATTTTCTCTATAAAACAATGAGTGAGGTGCTCTTGACATATTCTCTTGACCACCTGACACTATAATCTTATTTGCCTCTAATTTAATTGACTGAAATCCTGAAACTATAGATCTTAAACCTGATCCACATACTTGATTTACAATATGTGCTGGTTTCGATACTGGGATACCAGCATGAATTGAAGCTTGTCTTGCTGGGTTTTGACCAAGTCCTGAGGTTAGAACGTGACCCATAATTACTTCATCAATTTCCTCAGATTTCAGATTTGATTTATGTACAGCCTCTTTAATTGCTAGTGCACCTAATTTATCAGCACTCAAATCTTTTAAAGAACCTTTGTAAGTTCCAATTGGTGTTCTTAAAGCAGATGTAATTACAACATCATCTAATTTTTTGCTCATTAATTATTCAACATAATATTTTATAAGTTAAATTACATCAAAAACTTTGATATATAGAGATAATTATTAAATTAGGACCGCTGGCCAAATTGGATAAGGCGCTCGGCTACGAACCGGGAGATTCCAGATTCGAGTTCTGGGCGGTCCACCAAAAAGGAAATTAAAATGTTGGATTGGCTTATAAAGGCTTCGTTACAAAAATCAGTTATATATTTTTTTATAATTGTTTTAATAATTTTATTAATCTTAACTTTTGTATTATAAAAAATTATGAGCAATAAATTTGAGCAAATAAGTATTAAACCTGGATTTATGAAACACAATGGAGGTGTTTTATTTAGAACGGTATCTGAAACTGAATATGAATTTAAATCAATAATTAGTGAAAATCATTTAAATGCTGCCAACATAACTCATGGCGGTTATTTATCAGCGTTAATCGATGCTGGGGCAGGGACTGCTGCTCATAGAGCTAGTGATAATTCACCATGTGTTACTATTTCGTTAGATTTGAAATTTATTGGAGCCTCTAAGGTAGGTGATGAAATTATTGGATTTGCAAAAATATTAAAAAAAACAAACACTCTTATATTTTTATTTTGTGAATTGAGATGTAACAACAAAATTATTACCTCTGCTTCAGGTGTCTGGAAAATTTTAAAGGTTAAACCCTCAAATTTAGGGCCTGGTGGTTAATTATTCTTTTCTTATATAATTCAAATAACCAAAAATTAATAACAATAAAATTGCAATTGGATAAACAACGATTTTGTTAGGTCTATTTGAATTTTCTACCTTTAATTCACTAATATAATCTCCCATTTCAAAGCCACTTTTCTTGGCTAGTCCATTCCATTTTAAATTATCAACAACAATCTTATTTTTTTCTTTTACTAGACTAATTCCATAATCTTCTAGGTCATACTCTTCTTCAAAAGTTTTTCTATCAATCACAAATAACTTATACCTTTCGCCATAGGGGCTAGGTCTGGTGATTTTAAAACGTACTTCTTTTTTTGGATCTAAAACAACTAAATTAATTTTACTAATATCTTGGTAATTATATTTTGGATAAAATTTATTAAGAACAAACTCAGGAGAGAGTAATGAAATAGATATTATCAAAAAAATAATAATCTCATACCATTTTAATTTATTGATAAACCAACCTTGAGTTGCTGATGTAAACACCAATATTCCTGATAAAGAAGTTATTATTACAACTAATGCATGCCAAATATTTTCAATCCCAATTAAAAGTAGTTCATGGTTGAATAAAAAAACAATTGGAAGAATACCTGTTCTTAAACTATACCAAAAAGCTTGTAGTCCTGTTTTAAGCGGATCACCTCCCGAAATAGCTGCTGCTGCATATGAAGCAAGCCCAACCGGTGGTGTGACATCAGCCATTAATCCAAAGTAAAAAACAAATAAATGAACTGCTATCAATGGAAAAATAAATCCCGAGGCATTACCAACATCTACCAAAACCGTTGCCATTAATGATGCAACAACTACGTAATTTGCGGTAGTTGGCAACCCCATTCCTAATAACAAGCATAATATTATTGTCAAAAATAATAATATTGTGACATTATCTTTGGCAATAGACTCTATAACTATTATTAAATTTGTACTTAATCCCGTTGACCCAACGGCGCCAACTATTATTCCAGCTGTTGCTATGGCAATTCCAACTCCAACCATGTTTAAAGCACCTTTTTCAAATCCAACAATAGTTTGATTAAACCATATTTTGAGAGCCTCTTTAGAAAATGAATTTTTGATAAGTAAGTAAGTTAAATTAACTAAAATCAAAGAAACGGTTGCATAAAAGATAGAATAAGATGCGGTAAACCTTAAGAAAACTAACATATAAATTAATACAAAAATCGGAATTAAAAAATGAAGTCCTGATAAAAATGTTCTTTTTAAGTTTGGAACATCAGCATCATCCATTCCTTTGAGGTTTAATTTTAGAGCTTCAAGATGAGATATGTAAAAAAGTGCGATGTAAGAGATTATTGCTGGCAAAAAAGCATGCTTTACAACTTCAAAGTATGTAACTCCTATAAAGCTTGCCATAACAAACGCTGCAGCACCCATAACTGGTGGCATAATCTGACCATTAACAGAAGATGAAACTTCTATTGCTCCTGCTTTTTCCTTTGAAAATCCAGTTTTTTTCATAATTGGAATAGTAAACGTTCCTGTCGTAACAGTGTTTGCAATTGAAGATCCTGAAATTAAACCAGTCATTCCTGAACCAAGAATTGCGGCTTTTGCTGGTCCTCCTCTCATTTTGCCAACCATCGCAAAAGCTAAATCTAAAAAATATTTTCCACCACCTGCTGTTTCTAAAAGTGCACCAAATAATACAAATAAAAAAATAAAATCGACAGAAACTCCTATTGGAATTCCAAATATGGCCTCTTGATCCAACCATTGAAAACCAACCAGTCTATTAAGTGAAAGTCCACCATGGGAAATTATTTCTGGTGCATATCTTCCAAAATATGAAAATAATAAAAAACAAATAGCGATAATTACTAATGGCAGACCTATTGCTCTTCTTGTAGCTTCAAGCAAAATTAGAATACCGAGACTTCCTATAATTAATTCTATTGGCAGCTCAAAACTATCTCCTATTAAAATATTTAAGAGAACTCCACCTCTATCTACCAATTGATCATAAAAAAAATAAATATAAAAACATGAAAAAGCACCGATAAAACTAATCAAGATATCAAATATAGAAATTTTTTTTCCTTTAGAGATTGGATAAATTAAAAATACTAAAGTTAATGCAAAACCTAGATGAATTGCTCTAGCTGGTAATCCTTTAAACATTCCAAAATTAAAGATAAAAGGAAATGGAGATGCGTACCAAAGCTGAAATAACGACCAAATAATTGCGATTGATGCAACAATCTTTAAGTGTAGACCTGTAAGATTTTTTGTGGGAGACAAATCCTCATTAATTTTATCTTTAACTTCTTTATTAATGCTCTGACTCATAGAAGAGATGATACCTTATTATAAAAAAAAGGCCCGATTTAAAATCAGGCCTTTTAATCTAATTAATATATTGGATTACATTAATCCAGCTTCTTTGTAGTATTTAATAGCACCTGGATGTAGCGGCGCAGATAAACCATCTTTAATCATGTTTTTCTTTTCCAAAAATCCAAAAGCAGGATGTTGTTTTTTAAAATCATCAAAATTTTCAAAAACAGCTTTTACTACTTGATATACTAAATCGTCAGAAACATATGCACTTGTTACTACAGTAGCTTTTACACCAAATGTAGTCGCATCTTTTTTCTGTTTTGTATAAGTACCTTTGGGAATTACAGCTTGTGCATAATAATCAGCACCATCTATTAAACCTTGAACTTCAGGTCCTGTTAAGTTGATTGGTGAGGCTTTAGCAGCACAAGTGGCAGCTTGTTCCATGGCTCCATTAGGAAAACCAACTGAATATCCAAAAGCATCAATTTTACCATCACACAAAGCCTTTACTTGCTCTGATGAAGTAAGTTCAGTAGTAGATTTAAAATAACTATTATCTACACCCATTGCTTTCATAAGTTCTTCCATGGTTCCTCTTTGACCTGAGCCAGGGTTACCAATGTTTACTACTTTTCCTTTTAAACCAGCAAAATCTTTAATTTTTGCTTTTTTTCTTGCCCAGATTTGAAAGGGTTCATTATGTACTGAAAATACAGCTCTTAATCCACTAAACTGTTTTCCTTTCCATTTGCTAGTTCCATTAACTGCATGATATTGCCAGTCAGATTGTGCAACACCAAATTGAAATTCTTCAGCTGCAATTTGACCAATATTATAGTTTGATCCACCAGTTGACGGTGCTGTGCATCTATATGCTTTGGCAGAACCTTTTTTTCTTCCATGCTCAGCACTGATTGCTGATTTGTGTAACATTTTGCAAATAGCGTTACCTGTTTGGAAATATACTCCAGTAGGTCCACCTGTTCCTATCGTGAAGAACTCTGCTGATTTTGCAACACCTGTTAAAGACAAAGATGCAGCTAATATCAGTAAAGCACTTGATAGAGATGTAATTATTTTTTTCATTTTTTCTCCCTCTATACGTTATTTATATATGTTAATATTAACAGTTATTAATTGGGTATGTATAGTGAGATTTTATATGGATTCAGACCATTTTTTTAACTTATCAACACCTTCTATAATTTTAGGCGCAAAGTTTGCAATAAGATCATTATCAATTTTTTGATTATCTTCAATTTTGCTCATAAATTCTTGGCCATCAAAATCAGTGAAGCTTAATCTTGCTAACATTTGGCTTGGATTAAAGCCAAAATCAGTTCCTGGTAGCAGAGCAACACCTGTATCATTCAGTATACTGTCACACATTTCTGATGATGAATTAAATTTTTTATTTAAAAACTCTGGCATTAAATAAAATCCTCCTTGAGGTTTATTAATTAAAATTTTATTTGATTTTAAGTTTTCATAAACATAATTACCAACTGCACATAATATATTTCTAGATTTATTGATATAGTTTGAATGATCATTTTCATACGCTTTTATTGCTGCATATTGAATAGGTGCACTAACAGCAGAAAAAGTTTCACTTGCTAACACATTAATCATATCCTTAATTTCAATTAATGAGTCTGGTACTAAAAAATAACCCAATCTCCATCCTCCAGCTCCACACCATTTACTTAATCCAGTGCTAATAATTGTTTTTTCAGGACAAAAATTAGATATAGATTTATAATTATCTTTAAAACTTAACTCTGAATATATTTCATCTGACAAAATAATTAGATTATACTTTTCAGCAATATTTGCTATTTCCTTTAAGTTTTCACAAATTTGACCAGATGGATTGTTTGGTGAATTTAAGAATAATAAATAATTTTTATTTTTATCTTTTAAGATAATTTCTTCAATTTCTAAAGCTGTTGGAAACCAATTATTTTCTCTTTTGGTTTGTAGTATTTGTATTTTATTCCTTCCTAATATTGCTTGGGGAGCATATGAAACCCAACTAGGCGCAGGTAAGATAATTTCACCGTCAAATATAACATGCAATAAAAACATTAATTCTTTCGAGCCAGGTCCAATAATCACATTTTCAGATTTATAGTCATAACTCTTTTTTTTTGATGTATGATTTGCGACTGCATTTCTTAATTCTGAAAGACCTTGCATTGGCAAATATTTATTTTGGTGTGCATTATCTTTAAGCTCTTTCACTACGTCTTCAGGAACTTTAAATGGAGATTGTCCAAAACCAAATTTATATATTTTTTTTCCTTGCTCTTCCAATCTTCGAGAAGTTTCGTTAATCAGTAAAGTTGATGAAGGTTTTAAACCTTTAACTAAATTTTTAAGCATTATTATTTTGTAAAATTACTATTATAGAATTAATCTTAATTATGCTAATCTAAGAAAAGTTAATAGCAAAATGAGAACTTTTTACCTTCCGATTCGGTCATGTTTTAGTCTATTTTTGTTCTTTAGCACCAACAATATCTGGTAGGTAAAAAAAAAAGTACACCAAAGGTAGAAATGACAAAATACAAAATTACTGCTGTCCTCGGACCTACAAATACTGGCAAAACCCACCTTGCCATAGAGACAATGCTTTCATTTGAGTCAGGTATGATAGGTTTTCCTTTAAGATTGTTAGCTAGAGAAGTTTACGACAAAGTAATAGCAAAAATTAGTACAGATAAAGTTGCCTTAATAACAGGTGAGGAAAAAATTATTCCAACCAATGCTAAATACTTCGTGTGTACTGTTGAGTCTATGCCAATTGATAAACATTTAGATTTTGTTGGTGTTGATGAAATTCAAATGTGTGCAGATCATGAAAGAGGTCATATTTTTACAGATAGACTTTTAAACATAAGGGGTGAAAAACTCACCATGCTTATGGGCTCAAGTACTATTAAAAATATAATTTCAAAATTAGACGGTGATATTGAGTTTATAAATAGGGAAAGATTATCAAAATTAACATATGCAGGTCATAAAAAAATTTCAAGAATAAATAGAAAAACAGCAATAATAGCTTTTTCAGCAGAAGAAGTTTATGCAATAGCAGAGTTAATAAGAAGACAAAAAGGTGGAGCAGCGATTGTGATGGGTTCATTGAGCCCAAAGACAAGAAATGCTCAAGTAGAACTTTATCAATCAGGCGATGTTGATTTTTTAGTGGCAACTGATGCTATTGGAATGGGTATTAATATGGACTTAGATTATGTTTTTTTCTCTAATCTTAAAAAATTCGACGGAAGAAAATTGAGAAAATTAAACTTATCTGAAATAGGACAAATAGCTGGTAGAGCTGGAAGATATTTAAATGATGGAAGTTTTGGTATCACAGGTGATTGTAAAGATATTACAGCCGAAGATGTAGAGTTAATAGAAAGCCACAAATTTGAGGAAATTAGAACTTTATTTTGGAGAAACTCAAATTTGAATTTTAATAATCCCTTGAGTTTGATTAAGTCTTTGGAGGAAAAACCGCAGATGGGATGGTTGCGTAAAATTCATGAATGCGAAGATGAAAAAGCTCTTAAATATTTTTTAAAAGATAAAAGTCTTATAAATTTAGATTTTGATAAAAAATTACTCAGCCTTTTATGGGAATGTTGTCAGATACCCGATTTTGTAAAAAAAACATATGGAAATCACTATGAAGTCATTGGAAATGTTTTTAAATATTTAAGTAGTGGAAAACAACAAATTACAGATGAATTTATGAGATTACAGCTGATAAAACTTGATAAATTAGAAGGAAATGTTGATTCTTTATCAAATAGAATTGCAAATGTTAGAACTTGGTCTTATGTTTCAAATAAAAATAATTGGACAGAAAATCAAGACTATTGGATTGAAAAAACAAAACATTTAGAAGATAGACTTTCAGACAGACTTCATGAAGAACTTACCAAAACCTTTATTGATAAAAGAGCAAGTGTTCTAGCAAGAGGCTTAAAACAGGATATGGAATTCAAAACAAAAATACTTGAAAATAATGATGTACTGATAGACGAACAATTTATTGGTAAAATAAATGGACTTAAATTGGCACTAGATTTAAAAAAAGGTGCTTTAGAAACAGATATCAAGTCATTAAAAAAAGCAGCGAGACAAACTATTGGGCCAGAGCTAGAAAAAAGAATTCAAACTATTATTGATACAGGGTTAATTGAATTAAATAACGATTTCAAAATTTATTGGAACGATTATCCTATTGCTAAATTATCTACTGGTCATGATTATTTAAATCCAAGTTTTGAATTAATAATTGATGATATTATTGAGCCTATTCAAAAACAGAGGTTAAGTGAGTATGTTAGCAAATGGATACAAGATAAAATTAACATAGTTCTTAAAAGCTTGGTTGATCTAAAAAATCTTAAAGATAAAAATTCATCAATCAAAGCTTTAGCATATCAACTTTATGAAAATAACGGTGTGTTAAAAAGAGAGCAAGTGTCTGAATATCTAAAATCTCTTGGGCAAAATGAGAGAAAAATTTTAAGAGAATTAGGTGTAAAATTTGGGAGATATCATGTGTTTTTGTATCAGCTAATTAAACCAGAAGCAGTATCATTAAGAACATTATTATGGAAAAATTTTCATCAGAAATATTATAATATTAAGCTACCTACATTTGGATTAAATTTTTTGGATGACTCAGATAACAGAAATAAAAATTTTATGCTTTTATGTGGATTTGAAAAATTTGACAATCTTTTTGTAAGGATTGACATCTTAGAAAGATTATTCATGCTAATTATAAATTCACCAAATTCAAAAGAAAATAAAGAAATTAAAATTATACCAGAAATGCTAAATTTATTGGGTTGTAGCAAAGATAATTTTAAAAACCTTTTACAAAAAATGAATTATAAAATATTTGATAAAAATGATGAAACTTATTTCAAATATAATCCAGTGAAAAAATTTAAAAAACACTCAGAGAGAAAAGTTTCAAGTGAAAATCCATTTAAAATTTTAAAAAATTTAAATCTTAGTTAAATTTTATGTTTTTTAATAAAGACTCTATTGAAACTAAAAAAATTTTTTTAGTTAAAGTGTGTGCACTTTTAATTCATGCTGCTAAAATTGATGAAAACTATACTGAAAACGAGGAAGAAATTATTAAAAAAACTCTTTTAGAGTTGGGTACTAATAAGGAAAATGTACCTCAAATCATAAGAGATGCAAAGTCAATAGAAGAAAATTCAAATCAAATTTTAGATTTTACAAGAGAGGTAAAAAATTTACCTGAAAATGAAAAAATTAAAATTATAGAAGCTCTGTGGTCTATTATTTATTCAAATAATGAAGCTGATATCTATGAAACAAATTTAATGAGACGTTTAGCAGGTTTACTTTACATTGACAGCTCAACGATGGGGGTTATTAAGGATAGAATTAAAAAAGAAAAACAACAATGACTTATATAGTTAATGATAAATGCATTAAATGTAAATTGACTGACTGCGTTGATGTTTGTCCAGTGGATTGTTTTTATGAAGGCAAAAATATGCTTGTAATTAAACCGGATGAGTGTATAGATTGTGGCGTTTGTGAACCTGAATGCCCAGTAGATGCCATTAGAGCTGATACTGAACCTGGTAGTGAACAGTGGTTAGAAATCAACAAAAAATATTCTGAAATCTGGCCAAATATTAGTGAAAAAAAAGATCCTCCAACGGATCATGAAAAATTTAAGAATGAGCAAAATAAGTACGAAAAATATTTTAAAGAAAATCTTTAAAGCTAAACCTGAAAAAAAAGTGAAGAAAAAAGTTTCTGTTAAAAAAGTTGTTAAAACAAAAAAAGCAACCAAAGACAAAATTAAGAAAACTAAAAAGGTTGTTGCTAAAAAAACAAAAAAAGTAACAAAAAAAATTACTCCAAAACCAATTAAGTTAAAAAAAACTATAAAAGTCTCTGAATCAAAAGAGGATACAAAAGTTGATAATTTAAGAATTTCTAAAAGTAACGAAGCAAAACCTGAGATTAAAAAAGTTAAAAAACAAGAAACTGAAAAAAGAGAGTATAAAATTAAAGATCATGTTGTTTACCCAAAACATGGTGTTGGTCAGATTACTGAGTTTAAAAAAATTAATATAGGTGGAATAGATGTTGAAACTTATGTTATCAAGTTTGAAAAAGATAAAGCAAATGGCATGGTTCCGGTGAATAAACAATCTCATTTAAGACCATTAGCAACAATCAATCAAGTGAATAAATGTATTTCTATTTTAAAAAGTAAGCCAAAAATAAAAAGATCTATGTGGAGCAGAAGAGCACAAGAATACGAAGCAAAAATTTCTTCTGGTAAAATTTACGAGTTGGCTGAAGTGGTAAGAGATTTAAATAAAGGTGATGATCTCATGGTTGATCAATCTTATAGTGAAAGACAATTATTTGAAAAAGCTTATGAAAGAATTTTATCTGAGTTTCAAATAGTTTTAAACGTATCTCTAGAAGACACACAAAAGAAACTTGATAAAGCTTTAAAAAGAAATTTAGGTGGGCAAGCTCAACCAGTAGCTTCTGCTCCAAAATCGAGTACAACAGAATTGCCTGTTGAAGAACCCATTGCTGATTCAGACGAAAATTTAGACGAATAAAAAAAACGCCTCTCATACGATTTGTAATGAGAAGCGTTTTTAGTAAAGATTAGTAAGTTACTATCTTTTTCTTTTTTTAGCTTTTTTAGCTTTTTTAGCTTTTTTCTTAGTTTTCTTTACTGCTTTTTTCTTAGTTTTTTTAGCAGCTTTTTTTCTTTTCTTAGGCATCTTTAGCTCCCTAGTTAAGTTAAACGAATCAAGTTGATTCGCTATTAATATATTTTTATTTTTTTATGTAAGTTATGTCAATTCTTTAATTAAAAAGTAAATTTATAAAAAATTTTTTTTAATTTTTATTTTATTATAAAATTTTTTTTATTAATTAAGTTAATGTTTATGCGGATAATAATCAAATTTCTAAATACAAGTTAATAAAGTTCTTCTAATTGATTTTTATATTTTTCTGTAACTTTTTTTCTTTTTACTTTCATTGTTGGTGTCATTAAACCATTTTCTATAGAAAAATTTTCATCTATTAATTGAATTTTTTTTATTTTTTCTAATAAAGTTAACTTTTTATTTATTTTTTCAATTAAATTATTAATTTTTTCTTTTTCGTATAAAAAATCTTTATTAGGAACTATTAAAGCTACCAAATAATTTTTTTTATCACCATAAACCATACATTGATCTATTTCAGGTTCATTGATAATCATATTTTCAATTTTGGCTGGTGAAATATTATCACCACCAGCACTCACGATGATATCTTTTTTTCTATCAGTAATTTTTAAATAACCATCCTCGGGGTCTATTTCTCCAATGTCTCCTGTCTGAAGCCACCCATTAACAATCACTTTGTCAGTCTCTTCTTTTTTGTTCCAATATCCCAACATTACATTTTCACCTTTAACTAAAATTTCACCATCTTCAGCTATTTTAACTTGGTTACCTTTAAAAGGCGGACCAACAGTTTCTACTTTTATCTTGTGTATTGGGTTACAACTTACAACTGGAGATGTTTCAGTTAAACCATATCCCTGTAAAGTAGGTAGTCCAACAGAATTCAAAAATTCCCCTATTTCTTGATCCAGTGCACCTCCACCAGAAACAAAAGCTTTTAAATTTCCTCCAAACTGTTTTTTTATTTTTTTTCGAACTAATGTTTCAACTATCAAATTGAGTAATTTTTCAGAAAAATTCATTTTTTGATTTAATAATTTTTTCTTACCGAGCCGTAGAGTTTCTTCTATTAGTTTTGCTTTAAAACCAGTTTGTTTTTTTAAATTGATATTTATTTTGTTGTAAAGATTTTGATAAAATCTTGGAACAGCTGTCATAATTGTTGGTTTTGCTTCAGATATATTTTCTAAAAGTTTTTCTATTTTTTCTGCATAAAATACCTTTGCCCCTACAGCTATCTGGGCAAATTGCACACAATGTTCATAGGAATGGGATAAAGGAAGCCAAGTCAAAAATACAGGTCTAGAGCTAAACAATGGCTTCATAATTTCACATGCTCCTACAAGATTATTTAAAATTCCACCATGACTTAAGATTACTCCTTTAGGATTTCCTCCGGTTCCAGATGTATAAATTATACAAGCAGGAGAAGTTCTTTTTAATTTTTTATTTTGAATTTTATCTTCATCTAATAAATCATTTTTTAATATGAGATTAAAATCAAGATATTTATCTTTGTTAATTATATCTAAATCATGAATTACGTTATTAACTTCATCTAATGTTATGACTTTTTTAATAAATCTTTTTTGATTAATTGTATTATTTAATTTTTTTAACAGCTCATTGTTCGAGACTATAATTAAGCTAGGTTCACAATCTTCAATTAAATATTTATAATTATCCTCTGTATATGTGGTGTAAGCAGGTACGGCAATTCCACCTGATAACATTATTGCCATATCTGAAACAAACCATTCTGGTCTGTTTTCTGAAACTAAAAGACACCTGTCGCCTTCTTTTATATTTTCTCTAATAATTTTTGATAATTTTAAAATATTTTTTTGTGTTTCCTCCCATGTATATGATTTTTTATTATTTGGATTTAACCATTGTAAAAAAATGCTTTCTTTATTTTGCTTTTGTGCTTGATGAGAAAACAATTCTATTAAGTTGTTTAATTTATCTAAATTCACATTTTTATGGTGGGCGAAGAGAGAATCGAACTCTCACTTCTTGCGAAACACGATTTTGAGTCGTGCGCGTCTACCAGTTCCGCCATTCGCCCATTATATTTAATTAGTTATATTTAAATAGTATAAGAACTTAATTTATATTAAAACCAAAAAATGTTTCAAACACTTTACAAAAAATGTTTAAATCTAGCTGCGCATAAAAGTTCAAATTTCTATTTAGGTCTTGTATCATTTATTGAAAGTTCATTTTTTCCAATACCACCAGATGCAATGATCATTCCAATGGTAATTGCTAAAAAAAAAGAGTTTATAAAAATATTTTTAATAGCATCTATATTTTCAGTTTTAGGAGGTATTTTAGGATATTTAATTGGCTACCTGTTTTCTGATTTTGCAATGCATGTTATCGAATTTTATAATTATGAAGATAAAGTTAAAAATTTAAAACTAAATATGTCAGAAGGAAATGGCTTTATTGCTTGGTTAAGTATTCTTTTTTTAGCAGGCTTCACACCTTTGCCCTATAAAGCTTTCACTATAGCAAGTGGCTTAATCGCTTTTAATCTGCCAGTTTTTATCATTGTTAGTTTAATTTCAAGAAGCCTTAGATTTTTTATTGTTGCATTTTTATCCTATAAATTTGGAGAATTATTTACTGAATATATGAACAAACATGGATCAAAATGGTTTACTGCTATAGGAATTTTTATAGTTATAATATTCATATTTGTATATTTAGTTTTAAAATTTAATGGTTAAAAACAAAAAAAATTTATTATTAAAGCTTATTCTTTTAATCAGTATTATTGCATTAATATCTGCATTCTTTATAGAATATATTCTTGGCCACCAACCTTGTAATCTTTGTACATTAGAAAGAATTCCATATTTTTTAGCAATAATTGTAATTTTACTAAATTATAAATTTATTGAATTTGAAAAATTTTTTATACTTTTTTTAACAATTTTATTTCTGTTTGGCACTGTATTATCACTATATCACTTAGGTATTGAACAAGGTTTAATTCAAGAGTCGTTAGTTTGTGACCTAAAAAGTGGATCAAATTTATTTTCAAAAGAAGAAATTTTAAAACAATTACAAGAAAAAAGTGTTAGCTGCAAAGATGTAACATTTAAAATGTTTGGATTATCACTTACAAGCTACAATATTTTAATATCTATACTAATTACATTTAGTGCTGGAAAAATTTATTTTAATTATGACAAAAATTAATAAAAAAAAAGTTGAAGAATTTATAAGAGTTGACCATGCTGGAGAGCGAGGAGCTATCAAGATTTATGAAGGACAACTATTAGCTTTAAATACTTTTGTAAAAGATGAAAATCTTAAAAAAACTATTGAAGATATGAAAGAGCATGAAAAGGAGCATTGTGAATTTTTTGAAAATGAAATTAAAAAAAGAAATATTCAACCAACAAAATTTTTACCATTATGGGATTTACTTGGTGTTGGCCTAGGGTTTGGCTCTACATTATTGGGAAAAAAAGCTGCTATGTTATGTACCGCTTCTGTTGAAGAGGTTATAGACAAACATTATTTAAATCAAATTAATCAACTTGATGTTAGTGAAAAAGACTTAAAAAAGAAGATTACAAAATTTAGACAAGATGAAATAGATCATAAAGATATAGCTTACAATGAAGGTGCCACAAAAAAAGGTCCTTACTTTTTATTAGACAAAATTATTAAGACAGGTTCAAAAATTGCAATAAATATCTCTGAAAAAATCTAAGCTTCTAACTCAACATCCCAGTATAAATAATCCATCCAGCTTTTATGTAAATAATTAGGTGGAAAATTTTTACCATTTTTATGGAGATCTTCAGTTGAGGGACGATAAGGATATTGATTGAGCTTCATATCTGAGTTTTTTAATAATTTACCACCCTTTTTTACATTGCACGAAGAGCATGCCGTCACAACATTATCCCAATTAGTTTCACCGCCTTTTGATCTAGGCAACAAATGATCAAAAGTTAGTTCCTCACCACTTCCACAATATTGGCAAGAAAACTTGTCTCTCAAAAAAACATTGAATCTTGTAAAACTAGGCCTTGTTTGTGGAATTATATAATCTTTCAATGCGATAACACTTGGTAATTGCATATCAAACGAGGGACTTCTTATAACTCTGTTATAATTGCTTACAATTATCACTCTATCTAAAAAAACTGATTTTACTGTATCCTGCCATGACCATAAAGATAAAGGATAATAACTTAATGGTCTATAATCAGCATTAAGAACTAACGCGGGACACTTTTCTAATGAAACATTTTGTTCAATAAAATTATTCATTAAACATTTTTAACTTACTTAAACAATTTTATCAATAATAAGAAATGTTAATTTTTTTTTAAAATATAATTAAGAGCTGTACTTGAAGCTTGCATAGGAATATGATGATCACAATTTTTTATCAAAAGTGTTTTAACATCAACATTATTTCTAATTAAAAAATCTTTTGCTTCTAAAAGATATGTTGAGGGTACAACTTGATCTGCGTCACCATGAATCAATAAAGTATCAGTAGAATTTTTAATTCTTGTTTTTAAATTATTTTGATTAATTATTTTTCCAGAAAATCCCACAATACATAAAAATTTTTCTTCAGATGTTAATCCGACATTTAATGACATCATACAGCCTTGGCTAAAACCTGATAAACATATCTGATTATTTTTTAGGTTAAATTCTTGCTTGATCTCATTAATAAATAATTTAATTTTTTCCTCAGCCCTAATTGATTGTTCAAGTATATAATCAGTATCATCTTTGGTAAGATCAAACCATTGAAACCCTGATGGATTAATAGGGCAAGTCTCATGTCCATTAGGACAAATAAAAACTGTATTTGGCATATGCCTTTTCCAGTTTAAGGTTAACATACTTATATCTTTCCCATCACCCCCATACCCATGAAGCAAAATAATAGCATGCTTTATTTCTGTTCCTTCTTCAGGCTTAATTATTATTGAATCTAGGCAAAATGTCATAGTTAATTAATTATAGTTTTTATTTTTCTAAAACAATCTACAGTATTTACATGATTTCAGGAATATTTGTTAAAGTCCTTTCTATAGTTCTTTTGTTAGCAGTAGGAATTGTTTTAATTTTAGGAATTGGGACTCTTTTTAAAGGAGGAGAAACCAGCAAAAAATATTCCAATAAACTAATGCAACTAAGAGTTCTTCTACAATTTGTAGCAATAATAGTTTTAATAGGGTTTGCTTATTTTTTTAAAAACTAATTATAAGTTTTTAACCAATTTATAAATATTTGATCGTTAAAATCTATTGAGCCCATAATTCTTGCAAACTCTTTTCCATCTTTATCTATGAGAATTGAAGTTGGAACTCCACGCAAAGAAAATGTTTTTGCTAGAGTTATCGGTGCATCAAAATATGGGTCAAAGTTTTTAATATTCAAATCTTCAAAAAAACTATCAACTTTTTGTTTACTTTCTTGAGACATATTGATTGCAAAAATTTTTAAATTACTCAAATTTTGATTTACTTGAAGTCTGTCTAATGATGGCATCTCCTCTTTACATGGCGCACACCAGGTCGCCCAAAAATTTAATAAAAGTAAATTTCCATTAAATTCTTTGATATTAATTTTTTTATCATTTTTATCTAAAAAAATTACATTATCATAGATTTTTAGTTCTTTATGAATGACAATATTTTTTATTTCAGATACATCATTAGCAAAGACACTAGTTGTCAAAAAAATAAATAATATTAAAAATCTCATGTTAAATAGTTATAATTAAATATCATGGCAAAAAATAAAAACAACCAAGCAATCTGGAATACTCGTATAAAAAAAAAGGCATCATCTTTATTTCAAAAAGTTGGTAATTCAATTGATATAGATAAACGACTTTATAAAGAAGATATTCAAGGCTCTATTGCTCATGTAGAGATGTTGTTCAAACAAAAAATAATATCTTTTAAAATTAAAAATAAAATTATTTATGGTCTTACAAAGGTAGAAAAAGAAATTTCAAATAAAAAATTTGAGTTCAATAAAAAATATGAAGATATTCATATGAACATAGAAAAAAGACTTTTCCAAATAATTGGTGAAGAAGCAGGTTATGTTCACACAGCAAGATCTAGAAATGATCAGGTAATTACAGACTTTAAAATTTGGATAAAATCTTCAACTAAAGAAATAAATCTTAATTTAGATAAAGTAATTAAAAGTACATTAAAATTAGCAGAAAAAAATATAGATACTATTATGCCTGGTTTTACGCACCTTAAAAATGCACAAGCTATTTCTTTTGCTCATTATTTAATGGCTTATATTGAAATGTTTAGTAGAGACAAAAAAAGATTTGAAAATAATTTAGATAGTTTAGATGAAAATCCTTTGGGTGTAGCTGCACTTACTGGAACTTCTTTTAATATAGATAGAAATTATACTAGTAAAAAACTTGGATTTAAAAAACCAACAAACAATTCAATTGATACTGTCTCTGATAGAGATTTTGTTTTAGATTTTTTATATAGTGTCTCTGTTTGTTCAATGCATATATCAAGAATTGCAGAAGAACTTATTATCTGGAGTTCAGACGGTTTCAATCTAATCAATCTCTCAGACAAAATTGTTACAGGCTCATCAATAATGCCTCAAAAGAAAAACCCTGATTTATTGGAATATTTGAGAGGAAAATCTGGAAGTAGTTATGGAAATTTATTTTCAATGCTTACAATTTTGAAAGGGCTTCCATTATCTTACTTTAAAGACCTTCAGGACGACAAAGAAATTGTATTTAAATCTAATGATACTTTAATCAACTGTCTTAAAATTTTTGATGAAATATTAAAAAATTCTAGTCCTAATAAAAAAAAAATGATTGAGCTTGCAAACTATGGCTATATTACTGCAACAGATTTGGCTGACTATCTTGTCAAGAATCACTCGATGTCTTTTAGAAAAGCTTATCAAAAAACAGCCTCTGTTGTTAATTTAGCTGAAAAAAAGAAAAAGAAGCTCAATGAACTAAGTTTAGAAGAATTGAAAAAAATTGAACCAAAATTAACTAGCGACGTTTTAAAAGTGTTTGATTTAAAGAATTCTGTAAATTCCAAAAAATCTTATGGAGGAACAGCTTTTGATAATATCAAAAAAATGATAATGAAATATAAGAAACAAAAATGAATAAAAAAATTACCTTTATTTTTCTAGTTTGTTGTTTGCTAGCTTCTTGTGGAAAAAAAGGAGATCCTGAATACAAAGAGCCAGAGCAAAAAGTTGAAAAGATAATACTCCTTAAAAATAAGGCTTAATGAAATACATCAAAAAAAAACTAACAATTGATAAAGTAAAAATAGAGGATATTGCTAAAAAATTTGGTACCCCATCTTATTGTTACTCTTATTTTGAGTTAAAAAAAAATATCAATAATTTTAAAAAGAATTTTAAATCCTTTTCACCCTTAATTTGTTTTGCAATTAAATCTAATACAAATGTAAATTTAATTAATGAGATTCAAAAATTTGGCTTAGGGGCAGATGTTGTATCTGTGGGTGAACTTATGATGGCTCTTAAGGCTGGCATTGACCCAAAAAAAATTGTCTTTTCAGGTGTAGGCAAAACATCAAATGAAATAAGTTATGCAATTGATAAAAAAATATTATTAATAAATGCAGAATCTAAAAGTGAAATAAAAGAAATTGATAGAATAGCTAGAATAAAAAAGAAGAAAGTACAAATTGGTATCAGACTTAATCCCAATACAGACGCAAAAACCCTAAGTCAAATTTCAACTGGCAAAAAGGAAAATAAATTTGGTGTGAATGAAAAAATATTTTTAGAACTAGTAAACTATTGCAAAAACTCTCAAAATATTAGTTTAGAATGTTTAAGCGTTCATATTGGAAGCCAAATATTAGACCACAAACCCTATGAAAAAATGCTTAATGTATTAGATAAAATAATTATAAAATCTAAACATGAATTTAAATTTATTGACTTAGGTGGAGGGATGGGAATTTCCTATGAAGATAATAGTAAAAAACTTAATTACAATAAATACAATATTGCTATAAAAAAGTTTTTAAAAAAACATAACTCAAAAATAATTTTTGAGCCAGGAAGGTCTATAGTTGGAAATATTGGTTTTTTAATTTCTAAAGTTATTTACATTAAAGAAAACGATAAAAAAGATTTTATTATATTGGATGCAGCTATGAATGATTTGATGAGACCAGCCCTATATGGAGCTCATCACAAAACGTTACCTTCAATTAAAACAAATCAAATTTCAAAAAAAATATATGAATTTGTTGGTCCTATCTGTGAAAGCACAGACAAGTTTACATCATTGTACAAATTTCAAAAATTAAAAGAAAAAGACATTATTGTAATGTGTGATGTTGGTGCATATGGAATGTCACTAAGTTCAAATTATAATTTAAGACCTAAACCAACAGAGCTATTGATAAAAGGATCAAAAATTAAAGTTATTAAAAAAAGACAAAAGCACAAAGACTTGATGTAGCTTTTGATAACAATGATTAGAAACTTTATATTTTCAATTTTCTTTTTTACTGGAATAATAATTATTTCATTAATCTTTTTACCTGCATTTTTCCTTCCTCAAAAAATAGTGTTATTTGGTGGAAAACTAATGGGTTATTGGACTAGTTTTTGTTTAAAGTTTTTTTTATCCACTAAAATTATAATTAAGGGAAAAGAAAATATTTTAAATAATGAGAAGTTCTTTATTGCAGCATCACATCAATCCATGTTTGAAACTTTTTATCTTCAAACTATATTTAATTCACCGGTTTTTATTTTAAAGAAAGAACTACTTTTAATTCCAATTTTTGGGTGGTATTTAAAGAAAATTGGATCAATATCAATTAAAAGAAATAAAGTTACCAAAGATAACTTGGGGTTTTTTGAGGATATATCAAAAATAATTAAAGAATCTGATAGGCCTTTAATAATCTTTCCACAGGGCACAAGAGTTTTACCAAATGAAAGACCTCCTTTTAAAAAAGGCGCGTCAAGAATTTACGAAGAGTTAAAGATATGTTGTCAACCAGTTGCAATAAACTCTGGTTATGTTTGGCCCAAAAAAGGTCAAAAGAATATTAATCAAATAATAACTATTTCAATCTTGCAACCTATAATAGCTGGTCATTCTAAAAAAGAATTTATTAAAATTTTAGAAAATAATATTTATAAAGAACTTGATTTATTAAATTAGCCTTTCATCGGCATCACTACAAATATACTATCAAAATCTCCTGGATCTTTAATTAAGGCTGGAGAACCTGTGTCATTAAAAAATATCTCAACTTTTTGTCCATCTAATTGTGAAGCAACATCAATTAAGTATCTTGAATTAAAGCTTATTTCTAAATCGTGGTCAAATTTCACATTTAATGTCTCTTTACCATCACCACTATTAGTATTGTTAACTGAGAGATCTAATGTATCTTTTGATAAATTAAATTTAACCCCATCTTTTTTGTCTAAAGAAACGGAAGCAACTCTATCAACTGAATTTAAAAACAATTTTAAATCTATTTCTAATTTTTTTTGATTATTTTTTGGGATTACTTGAATATAATTAGGAAATTTACCATCAATAAGTTTTGATATTAAAATACTGTTATTTAATTCAAATTTAATTTTTGATTTGATATTAGATACTTTAACTTCTCCATCATAATTTTCTAATAAAGAGCATAATTGAAAAATAGTTTTTTTAGGCAATATGATTGGTTCAAAATCAATTTTTTGATCTAATCTTATTTTTGAAATAGACATTCGATGACTATCAGTGGCTACAGCTGTTAAATGATTTTTATCCTCGATCTCGGTCTGATGAAAATAAATTCCACTTAAATAATGTCTTGTTTCATCATTAGAAACTGAAAATTTACATTTATTTAATAATTTTAAAAGTTGCTTAGATTTAATTACAAATTCATTTTGATTAAAATTTTCATCTGTAAGTGGAAACTCTGTTGCACTAATACAATTTAAATTAAAAATAGATTTTTCAGACTCAACTTGTAATTTACTTATATCTGTCAAAGACAAATTTATTTTTTTGCCCGATGAAAATTTTCGAATAATATCATACATAATTGATGAAGTTGTGGTTGTTCTTCCTTCATCTATAACTTCAACATTATTTAGTTGGTGAATAAATATTAAGTCTAAATCTGTAGCTGTTATTGTTAATTTGGAATTACTTGCATCTAATAAGATATTAGACAGTATTGGAAGAGTGCTTCTTTTTTCAATTACACCTTGACAATAATTGAGTGCTTGCTGAAGATCTTGTTGATTTACGTTAAATTTCATTATCCTTATTATTATATAATATCTGATTTTTAAGTTTATTTATATTATCTACCATTTCGGGGTCTTTTTCTTTAATTTTCTCAATAGTTTTAACTGAGTGAATTATAGTTGTGTGATCTCTATTAGAAAACTCTCTTCCAATTTCAGGTAAAGATTTAGATGTTAGAATTTTGGTTAAATATATAGCAGTTTGTCTAGGTCTAACTAAATATCTGGATCTTCTTGAAGACAACATTTCATTTTTACTGATTTTGAAAAACTTACAAACTGTAGTTTGGATCAAATCTATTGTTACTTTGTTTTCAGCTAAATTTAATAAATCTTTTAAAACGACCTTAGTTTCAGCCAAATTTGGAACTTTATTGTAAATTCTAGAGAATGAAACCACCCTATTGATTGCCCCCACCAACTCTCTAACACTAGCTGTAATTTCAGCGCTTATAAAATCTTGTATTTCTTTTGATACATGTAGTTGGTCTACATATAGATTATTTAATTCTTCAGTTTTATTTTCAACAATTTTTTGTCTAAGCTCAAGATCAGGTTTTTGAATATCAACCACTAAACCGCCTGAAAATCTAGATTTAATTCTATCTTGAATTCTAGATAATTTATTGGGAGCCCTATCAGCTGATACAATTATTTGTGAACCTTTATCTAATAATGCATTAAATGTATGAAAAAATTCTTCCTGCATCGCTTCTTTCCCACTTATAAACTGAATGTCATCGATTAATAAAATATCTGTATTCCTAAAATATTCTTTAAATTTAACCATATCATTAGCTTTGATAGATTTTACAAATTGATACATAAAACGCTCAGCAGATATAAACATTACCTTGTTATTTTTTTTGAGCTCAATTCCAATTGAATTTAATAGATGAGTTTTACCCATTCCAACACCACCATAGATATAAAGTGGATTATAATGAGATATATTTTCTGAAACTTTTAGTGATGCTTCATAAGCAAGCTTGTTACTTGTACCTGTTATAAAATTATCAAATCTTTTATTTGGATCAATTCGGTTATATTGAAGATAAGAGTCTTTTATAAATGAAATATTTTCACTTCTATCAGGTATATTCTCAATGACTTTTGTATTTTCTAAATTTTGATTTGTGTTTTTATCATCAATCTTAAATTCAATTCTGATAATATCTTTTTTATATAAACGGATAATCTGTAAAATTTGATCCAAATATCTAGATGTAATCCAGTCTCTAATAAATCTTGTTGGTACAGACAATAACAAATAGTTGTTAAATTCATCTACAAAAGTAATTTTTTTAAGCCAACTTTCATAAATATCAAGGCCAAGTTTATTTTTCATTTCTGATTGAACTAAATGCCAATCAAAATTTTCTGATTTAAAACTGTTTAAATTGTTAATATTTGTAGATTTATTCAT